>CBDATZ010000059.1:0-44728 GCA_965199845.1 Ilyomonas sp. | reverse complement strand
AAATCCTGTTCGGCAGGCGTATCAAGTATTTCTAATTTGTAAAGCTGTAGCAGTCTTTCTTTTTCTTCTGCAGAAGATGAATAATACATAAGTTTTGAGTATGGATTTTAAAAACTCAGAACTCAAAATTATTTTATTCTAATGCAATAGATACTCGTTTACAAAAATTTAAAGCCATTTTAATGTGCTTACTTTTTTCTGAAGAATATTCTGATTGGTACGCCTTTAAAATTAAATTTTTGTCGTAACTGATTTTCTAAATAATTACGATACGGCGCTTTAATATCATCGGGATAATTAGCAAAAAATGCAAATGAAGGCACATGCGTCGGAAGCTGCGTTACATATTTTATTTTGATAGAATTGCCACGAACAACCGGCGCATGATACGCTTCCACCGCTTTCAGCATTACATCATTCAGCTTACTGGTTGTTATTCTTCTTGATTTGTATTCTGGTACACGTCCAAAGCGCTATTTCCATCGCTTTATAAATACGGGTTTTTTCGTGTACGGAAATAAATACAACCGGCACATCTGTAAACGGTGCTATTTTTTCTTTCAGCCGCTTTTCATAATCCCGCGCTGTGTTGGTTTCTTTACTGAGTTATTAAATCCCACTTATTTACCAGCACCACAATGCCTTTTCCTTTACGCGCTGCCAGCGAAAAAATGTTTACATCCTGAGCCGTAATGCCATTCTCCGCATCTAACAGCAACAGGCAAACATCAGCTTCATCCATCGCTCTGATGGCGCGGATTACAGAATAAAATTCGAGGTCATCTTTTTCTTTATTTTTTTTACGCAAACCAGCGGTATCTATCAGCACAAATTCTTTCTGAAACATGTTGTAATGCGTATGAATGGTATCGCGCGTGGTGCCTGCAATACTGCTTACGATGGTGCGCTCCTCGCCTATCAGCGCGTTTAACAAAGAAGATTTTCCAACATTCGGCTGACCAATAATGGCAAATTTGGGTACTGATTTTTCAGCTTTCTCTTCGCCTTCTTCGCTCTCTTCTTCTCCTGATTCTTCAGCCGGAATTAGCGATGCAATATCATCTAACAATTCGCCGGTTCCGGTTCCGGTCATACTGCTTAAAAAGAAGATTTTGTCGAAGCCAAGACTATAAAATTCTGATGCTTCTAAAAAGCGCGTATTGTTATCAACTTTATTGATGGTAAGATAAACAGGCTTTGTGGCGCGGCGAAGCAAATCTGCCATGGCTTCGTCCAGGTCGGTAATACCAGTAGCCGCGTCGGTCATAAATACAATGGCATCGGCTTCATCAATCGCAATACGAACCTGCTTGCGAATTTCCTTTTCGAAAATATCTTCGGTATCCGGCACAAAACCGCCGGTATCAATCACATTAAATTGTTTTCCGTTCCAGTCAGCAACACCATATTGACGGTCGCGCGTTACACCGCTTACATCATCTACAATGGCTTTGCGCTGTTCCAGCATCCGATTAAAAAACGTGCTCTTGCCTACATTCGGTCTGCCTACAATAGCAACTGTATAACTCATAGCCGGCAAAAATAAGTTTTAAGTTTTAGGTAATACGTTATAAAAGAATCAAGGGATAAGATATAAGATTCAAGAAAAATAAAAGATACAAGTAACAAGAGACAAGAAACAAGATACAAGTGAACAAGAAAACAAGAGTTTGGGAAAAAGATATAAGAAGTAAGGTTTAGGGAAGAATACAGGAAAAGTAGAATGGTAAAGGCGATTCGTTAGTAATAACTCACCGTTTACAGTTTAATAATATCCATATTCTTTTAACTGCAAATCGTTGTCGCGCCATTTGGGACGCACTTTTATAAATAACTGGAGAAATACTTTTTGCTGAAGAAAAGCTTCGATATCGGTGCGGGCAAGCGTTCCTAATTTCTTAATCATACTGCCGCCGCCGCCAAGCAGAATGGCTTTCTGCGTTTCGCGATGAACAATAATATCAGCCTGAATTTTTATTAAGGTTTCTTTCTCCTTAAACTCATTTACAATAACGGCTGTGTGATATGGAATTTCATCTGTAAAGAGATCGTAAACCTTTTCGCGAATGAGTTCGCTGACAAAAAATTTTGTTGGCAAATCAGAAATATCGTCTTCGTTATAAAATGCTTCTCCGTCAGGCAAAAACGAAAGAATAGAAGCCAATAATTCATCTATATTTTCCTTCTTTTTTGCAGATATGGCAATGATTTTTTTACAGTAAGATTGTTGTAAAAAGAATTCCTGCAATTGCTTTACAACATTGGCTTTTACACTATCCATTTTGTTGATGACAACAATAGCCGGCACTTTCAACTTTAAAGAAGAAAAAATATCATGACTTTCCTGTGCAGGTTCTTTAGCATCAACTAATAAAATAGCAACGTCGGCATCTTCCAAAGCGCTTTTTACGCTTTGCATCATGCGCTCGTGAAGTTTATATTTAGGTTCGATAATTCCCGGTGTATCAGAGAATATAACCTGGTATTTATCCGGCTCGGTAAGAAATCCTTTAATACGATGTCGCGTAGTTTGTACTTTACCGGAAACAATAGCCAGCTTTTCGCCCAGCAAAGTGTTTAGCAGTGTGCTTTTGCCAGCGTTTGGCTTACCAAAAATATTTACAAAACCAGCTTTCATGTATTGATGATAATAAGTATTTGGGTAAGTAAATAAAGCTATTCCCTTTAAAGGCAAAGCTATTATAAGAAGAAGGAGTAATAAGAAATAAATAATTTGGCTAAGCAGTCTGCGGCTTTGCCAGTAAAGTTTTTACATTCTCCAGCAAATGACTTACATCGAACGGCTTTTCAATATAACTATCAGCGCCGGCATCAATTGTATATTTCCGTAAATCGCGCGCTGCGCTAAACATTAAAATGGGAATATTTTTACTTTGCTCCTGTTCTTTAAAATAACGACATAACGTAGTTCCGTCAACAGAGCCGAACCAGACATCCAGAATAATCAGGTCGGGACTTTTAGCAACCAAATCAATAGCTGTTTGTGCGTCAAAAGCTTCTAATGTTTCATATCCGTTATACTGAAGAAAAAGAGAAACCACTTCTACAATTGATTCCTCATCGTCTGCTACAAGTATAGTTTTCGCCATGATAAAAAGTAAATCTCTTCGTTAATTTAATAGGCAATAGTTAGTTGCTGTTTCCTTTCAATAATCATGCTTACCTATTTTCATGTTTACAGAAATACGTATAAAAGCCAAACATTACGAAACAAAAATGCCATGCTGTTGCATGGCATTCATTATTTATTTTTATTCTTTTACTGACCTCCGGATTGTGCTTCTTTTTTCATTTTATCATTAGCTGTAATTAAAAATTCAGCACGACGATTTTGCGCTCTTCCTTCTGCCGTTCCGTTATCATATTTAGGCGCCGTTTTACCAAAACCTTTAGTTGTAATTCTTGCCGAAGCAATACCATGCGCAGTAAGATAACTGGCCACAGAAGCGGCTCTTTTTTCAGATAAAGTCTGGTTATATTCCATTGTGCCGGTACTATCTGTATGTCCCTGTACTTCAATGTTTGTATCAGGATATTTATTTAATACCGTAATCAAATCATTCAATGTTGCATTTGAACCGGAGTTCAGTTCTGCGCTGTTAAAAGCATACAATACACTATTGCTGAACTCTACGGTGATGCCTTCGCCAACACGTTCTACTTTAGCAGACGGAACGGTGTTTTTAATATCATCTGCCTGCTTATCCATTTTCTTTCCGATAACTGCACCGGCCGTTCCGCCAACAGCAGCGCCAATAATAGCACCCAAAGCTGTATTGCCCGATATTTTTCCTATAACACCGCCAACAACAGCACCACCACCGGCGCCAACAGCGGCTCCTTTTTGTGTTTTGTTTAAATTACTGCACGAAGTGCCAATGAGTAAAGTGCTGATTGCCAACAGCCATATCGAAGAACGAAGTCTTTTCATAAAGAATGTTTACAGCCGGTTTGCCAATTTCTATGCCACTATAAAATTGGGTTGTTTGTGTAAAAAAATGAAAGCAGTTTTACAAAGAATAAATCAACCGGATTTTACCTGGTTTCATTTTTTGTAAAGAGTTATGCTGACTAAATATTTTTCAAGAATTACGCTGTTTACAGTGCTGGCTTGCTTATCGTTAGTAGCGTTGATTATAACAGCGATCAGTCATCAACCCGAAGAAATAAAAGCGCCTGTTGCTTATCGCCTTATCATGGCAACGCTTCTTTTTATTAGTATTGATATATTGCTGAAACAAGTTTTAAAACTGAAAATCGGCTGGCTTTGGTTTATTCAGATATGTCTCGTTTTAGTGGCTGTTTACATCTGGATTGTCAGTGAATAATTCATTTGATTTTGTATTGTTTTTATTTGTAAATGGCCAATCTTTTTGCACATAAGATTTTATTAGAAAAACGGTAATCCCCAAAACGGCTACGCCAATTCCATACAACATTTTTTCGCCTGTTGATTTAAAAATAAACAGCCAGATAATGATGGCAATAATAACCGGCAGCGGGTAAAGCGGCATTTTCCAGGGAAAGAAATTCCGGCCTTTTCGTTGTCTTAATAAGATCAACCCGATTGCCTGGCTGATGAACTGAACCAGTATGCGCATGGCTAATATTGCCTGAATTACATCTCGTAAATTATCAAACATAATACTGAACACAAACGCAATACTTCCCAATACAAGTAAAGAGATGTAAGGAAATTCTTTTGTTGGATGAAGCTTAGCAAAAACCGGAAAGAAAGCACCATCTTTTGCCGCCGCGTATGGTATTCGGCTATAACCCAGCGTAGCCGAAAATACAGATGCAAAAGCCACCCAAAGAATCAGAACTGTAACAATGGTAGCTGCTGTAGAACCTGCCAATGCTTTAATAAAATCGCTTACCACAAAAGCGCTGTTTTTTATTGTTTCAAACGGAAGCACAGACGCTACGCTGATGTTCATTAACAGGTAAAGAATGGCAATGCCTGTTATTGAAATAAACATACTTCGCGGAATATTTTTTTGCGGATTTTCAATATCACCACCCAAATGACAAACATTGTAATATCCTAAATAACTGTACACGGTTTGCACGCTGGCGCTGCCCAGAGCAATACCAAAGGCAGAGTTGAAAGTCAGGTTATCATTCATATCAGCAATTGGCTGTAAAAAATTTCCATGCGCAATGCCGCCAAATATGATGATGGCAATCGTTATCAAAACACCAATCCATAAAGCAACCGTTATTTTACCAATGGTTTCTATTTTTCTGTAAAGAAGAACAATAATGAGAATGATTAAACCACCACTCACTATTTTACTTTCCCATCCGCTTACCGGAATCAGGAAAGAAAAATATTTAGCAAAGCCCAATGAAGCAGAAGTCAATACCAGCGGGGCTTGTATCATAGTTTGCCAAACAAATAAAAAGCTCATGAGCTTGCCCCATTTTGCTCCAAAACCAGCTTTCAAAAAGTTATAGCTGCCACCTGCCATGGGATAAGCGGCGCCCAATTCGCTCCATATTGTGGCATCGGTAAAAGAAAGTAACGCACCGGCCAGCCAGGCATATAAAAAAGAAGGTCCGTTCATAACACCGGCAACGGTACTTAATACCACAAACGGTCCAATGCCAACCATATCAGTCATATTGATGGCGGTTGCCTGTAACAGGCTTAGCTTTTTTTGCACATTCTGTCCATTCATAAAAGTCGTAATATGGTACGGCACAATAATAGTGTTTCTTTGCGGCAAAAGCTTTATACGAATGAGTGTGTTGTTTAAACAATTGGAATGGGCTAATCAGGCTAACATTTATGAAGTCAATACAAGACAATATACACCGGAAGGCACTTTCAACGCTTTTGCAAAGCATCTTCCCCGGCTTGCAGATATGGGTGTTGAAATATTGTGGTTTATGCCAGTTACGCCCATTAGTTTAGAAGGCAGGCAAGGCACTTTGGGTAGCTACTATGCAGTATCAGATTACACCGGTGTCAATCCCGAATTTGGTACGTTGGACGATTTTAAAAGTCTTGTTGAACAAGCGCACGCATCGGGCATGAAAGTGATTGTTGACTGGGTTGCCAATCATACCGGGAAAGACAATGCCTGGTCGAAGGAATATCCTGATTGGTATAAACTGGATGCGCAGGGAAACTTTACAGAAGTGAATGGTTGGGTTGATGTGATTGATTTGAATTACGAAAACCAAGAGATGCGAAAAGCGATGATCGAAGCCATGAAATACTGGATAACGGAGGCGAATATAGATGGCTTTCGCTGCGATATGGCGCATCTGGTTCCGCTTGATTTCTGGATAGAAGCCCGAAAGGAATGCGACATTTTACGACCTATGTATTGGCTGGCTGAAACCGATACGGAAGAATATTTACAAGTGTTTGATGCGTCGTACGCATGGGAATGGATGGTAGATAGTGCAGCTGTTATAAAGCATAGAATGACAACTGAAAAAATGATGAGTGTATTGATGAAATATGCCACTCAATGCAGCGATCATTCGCAAAAGCTGATGTTTACAACCAATCATGACGAGAATAGCTGGAACGGAACCGAATACGAAAAATATGGTGATGCGGCAAAAGCGTTTGCTGTATTTACCAACACCTGGCGCGGCATTCCGCTTGTGTACAGCGGGCAGGAATTACCCAATTATAAACGCCTGAAATTCTTTGATAAAGATTATATAGAATGGACGGAAGACAAACCTGCTTTACATGATTTTTATAAAACTTTATTCACGCTGAGAAAGCATTGCAATGTGTTTCATTGCGGCGCTGATTTACTTCCTTTAGAAACAGGTCATAACGATAAAATCATAGCTTTTATTTGTAAAGACGGAAGTGATAAAGCTTTGATGCTTTTTAATTTTTCTGATGCTGACCGCGTTTCCTTTACCATTTCGCATGAAGAATTGGAAGACAAATTTCAAAACATATTTTCATTAATGAGTTTTGATTTCAATAAACAAATGTCTTTTGAAATGCAACCATGGCAATACATCGTTTACGAAAAAATATAGTCTCTCTCATTCATTTACTTTCCCAAATTGGTAATTATGGATACCGGATTTGTGTGGCATTGTAAATATTTTACAGAATTAACTGCCGAAGAAATTTATGATATTCTACAGTTGCGAAGCGCCGTTTTTGTTGTAGAACAGAACTGCGTTTTTTTAGATATAGATGGCGTTGATAAGACAAAGTTACCACTTGTTTTATTACCGGGAAAGCGCGCTGGTAGCGTGTTGCAGGCTGATAGCACCAGGCATCAGTTATCAAGGCCGAACTTCAATTGGTCGAATAGCCAACGCATTATCTATCCGTGGCAGCGGTATTGGCAGAACAATGCTAACACAAGCCATAGCAACCTGTCGCAATTTGTTTGGTACAATTCCTGTAAAAATAGGAGCCCAACGGTATCTAAAAAATTGGTATGAGAGTTTTGGTTTTATCTCCTGCAACGACATGTATCTCGAAGATGGAATTGAACACATTCACATGGAATTATTTTATGAATATTCTAATTAAAAATATTAAAATTCAATCTCAAAAATTAAAGGCAATTAAAACGAATTAATCCAAAATTTCACAACAAAATAGAATCTTTGTCCGCTAAAAAAAATTCATTATCAATTAAACCAGCAGCATTTTACAAGTATTAAAATCCAAATAGATTGCTAGTTAATTAACTGCTTTATTAAAACAAATATGATTACAAGAAACAAACCTACAGCTATAATGCTGTTACTGGTATTAGCCAGCACTTTGTCTTTTGCGCAAAACAATTTTAAGCGCACAATTATTAAACCCAAATACAGTTCTTTTGCCGGTTCAACCGAACTTACTGTAAATGCAGGTCTCACCGCGTTTTTAGGAGATTTAGGCGGCACGCGCGGCAAAGGCGAATCCTTTTCTAAAGATTTAAATGGCGTTAGTTTTCGTCCGCACATTGGTTTGTCTTATGGCTATTACCCGGCAGGTTGGATTAAAACAATGGTGACGCTTAATTACACAACGATTACAGGCGCTGATAGTGTTATCAAAAGCAAAATCAAGCAGTCTATGGGTCGTTACAATCGCAATCTCAGCTTTCGTTCCCGGGTGCAGGAACTTTCGGTAAATGCTGAAATTTATCCATTGCAACTGATTAATAAAAACCATCGTGAAACATTATTCAAACCCTTTATTGGTGCGGGTCTTGGTATTTTTCATTTTAATCCGAAAGCAGAATTAAATGGCGAATGGATAGAGTTAAAACCGCTTCGTTTGGAAGGCGAAGGTTTTTCAGAATATCCTGATAGCAAAGAGTATAGTTTATATCAATTCTATATTCCGGTTACACTCGGATTTAAATATCGTGTTGATGATCAAATGACACTTGGCTTTGGTGCAACTTTCCGCAAAACATTTACAGACAATTTAGATGATGTTAGCAAAACTTATATTGATCCAACCTTGTTTGATAAATATCTTTCGCCGGAGCAGACAATATTGGCTAAACAGTTGTATTACCGGGGAACAAAATCTAAACTGCCAACGCCTGGAAGCCAGAGAGCTTATTCAGAAAGAAAAGATTCTTACACCACTTTATACCTTACGTTCAGCTACAATTTCGGTCGTAAAGACAGAGAAGATGAGATTAGCGACAGAATAATTAAAGTAAAACGTTTCCGTAACAAACATTAATTTATTTCTTTCCAAACAGAAAAGGTTTCCTTGTACGAGGAAACCTTTTCTGTTTAAAATTCTATCAATATAAAATTACTCATTAATACATTTTTTCTTTGGTAACCATCGCCGTTAACTCCGGTTAAGCATCGTTGCGACGCTCCGTTCAACGTTCAGAATAATAATTAAACTTTCCTAAAACCGAAGACTAAAAAACGTATTTGACAGGAGCTACATCACACAAGTAAAGCAAATCCTGCGCATCATATCAGTCACGTTTCAGATTACTCACCAAAATTATAAATCACACCACCCAAAGCCTGGAAACCAAGAACCTGGTATTGATTCCATCGCTGGTATTTATTGTTGAAAAGATTATTAAACTGCAGCCATGCGCTGAACGATTTATTGATCTTCAATTCAGCGCCGGCATTCAAATCAAAAGCGCCATCTAAACGCTCAGATTGCCTGCCTTTGGTAGTTAAATAACGCGCGCCATCCCAGAAAAACAAATCACTTTTAAACAATAAATCTTTGGTTACATTCCAGCGAAGCGAACCATTCAATTCAACCGGCAACAAACCCCAGGCTTTATCATTATCAGTCAGGTTGCTGTATTTATTGATGGTAAGACCTGCGAGTAAAGAAAATTTTTCCTGAACGGTATAACCCAATTCGCCATGAAGTTTTAGATTCTTCATATCGCTTTCATTTACTACAAAAAACGATTGCCCTGTGCCTGTATCATTTAAGAACAAAGGCTGGTTAAAAATATGCTGAACTGTAACTGCAGCATTATAAGTAAAATGATTACCGGCAGAACCTTTAAAGCCAGCATAAGCATCAGTAAAACGCGTGCTTTTTAAGAAAGTTGGCTGCTGAATCCAGGGATTAAATCCTGCTAAGTATTGATAATTTGTTTTATTATAATAGCCTTTCCAGCCAGCCATCAAAACAAATTTTTCTTCATTGATTTTAGCTTCGGCTGTAACGTTTGGCAACATGTGGAATTCGCTGTTATCCCACGATGGCGTAATGCCACCAACGATTTTAAAGTTGCTGCTTGCATATTGAACCGCCGGAGAAAGGAGAACTAAATTGTTATTGATTTTGCTTGTTGTATCGCCTTTATAATGGGTCAAATCAGCCGTTAATCCAAGGTTGAAAGCAAACTTATCTCCGAAGGTTTTTGATACCGGCGCATCCAATATAAAATTGGTTTCGCTGGCATTCCTGTTATCAGCAAAACCATCTGCATAAATACTTGGATTGTACGACAAACCAATGCTGTTTACAGTCTTATTTCGCAAGCCAACCTTTGCACCAAATGATGTGTACCGGCGGCGTATATCAGCCTTACTAAACTTCAATGTATCGGGTTGAAAACCGTATTCGTATTGAGAACGATTATCAAAGAAAATCTTCCCCGTTACTTCGTTGACTTTACTGTTAAAAATACCAATGGCTTCTGCATTAGAATAACTGAATTGCTGATATGGCAAACTTCCTTTTGAAGAAATATGTTTTGCGTGAATGTTTACAACAGATTTTGTACCATCACCAAACGATAAACCAGCCTGTAAATAAGGTGTTGCGTAATTGCCAAAACCAGCTTTTAAAAAGTTTTTGTTTTGCCAGTTAATGCCGGTATCAATGTCTGCCGCCAAAGGTTTTAATGCTGCCGGCTGATAAGTAAAAAATAAATTTTGCGCCGGCACATTGTATTGCAAGGTTGGCAAAGTAGAATCCGGCAACGGTGTAGCGGCACTGAAATTAATTTTTGCCGAAGGCTTTAATTCCGGCTTATATGATGACGTAACTGTAACCGTTCTTCCGGGTATTGTTGTGTCTGATGAAGAGCTTTCTGCCACTTGCTTTCGGGGCGCAGAAGTTGTTTTAGCAGGCACTTTTTTATTACTTTTTTTGCTGCGCTGTGCATTGGCAAACGGAGCTACAGCAACAAGCAGTATAATGCAAACAAATAATTTTTTCATGTTGTTGGTTTCTATTGATTTTCTACTTTGCTGTATTTTTCTTTTTCGCTAATAACGGCATCCAGCTTTTGCTGGGCTTCATTTTTCAGCGCTTCATCTGTTGCGTTTTCGGTTATGCTGCGCAAAGTAGCTTCTGCATTAAAATAGTCTTGCTGTTTAAAATAAACATCGCCGAGAAGTATGTAAGCTTTGGTAATCCAGTAATCGTAAGAACCGGCTTTATTAATCACATCAAAACCTGCTTTTTCTGCTTGCTTGTATTGGTTTTGAGACAAATAAATTTCAGCGATGCGATAACGTGCTTCTGCCGCATATTCACTTTTACCTAATCCAACTACAGAACTGTAAGCAGACAACGCATTTGGTGTTTGATTGTTTGCCTGCGCTGCTTTTGCAATAATCATATTGGCAATCATTTTATCATCGGTTGCGGTTCCTTTTTCAGCCAATAAATCCTGCGCATTTTGTACAGCATCGGTAAATTGAGACAACTTATATTGACAACGCAATAAGCCTCGCATACTTTCCAGTTTTGCATCCTGGCTGGTTGCGATAGTTTTTAGCTGCGCAAAATATTGTTCTGCTTTTGTATAATCTTTCAATTCAAAATAATTGATGCGAGCCGCTCCCAATACAGATTGTTCTGCATATTTATTTGGCGCTTTATCAGCTACGCCGCTGTAATAGTTTAAAGCATTTTTATAATCTTTTCTATCGTTATAAATGCTTGCGGTTAAGTAGCCTGCATCAATCGCATATTGTCCATCGGGAAACTGTGTGAGATAAGTTTGAAAACCTTTTACAGCATTGTCAACATCTTTGTTTTCATAACGAATAAATGCCGAGGAATATGTTAGCGAATCTTCTTCCGAAGTGCTTACATCTTTACCGTTCTGGCGCATAAAAGCAACAAACTGTTGTGGCTGTTGTTTGTTTACAAAAATGCTTCTTACATATTCAACCGCATCGTTGCTTTCAGCTGAACTTGGATAGTTTGACATGAGTGCTTTAAAGCGATTTAAAGCCTCATCATCGTTATTCAGATTGAAATAACAAACACCCAATTTCAATAAAGCTTCCGGCTTGTAATTCACTGCATTTTTATTATTCAATATGGCATTCAGCGGAGCAATTGCATTGTTGAAATTTTCGCTTGCCATATATGTATTTGCCACTTCCATATTGGCATCGGGAATTAAAACAGAAGACGGATATTTTTGTGTAAAAGATTGAAGCAAAGCCAGCTTTTCAGAAGTATGATTTCCGGCACCTGCAATAATAGCTTTCTGATACGAAGCATAATCAGCAGAAGGCAAATGCAAAGTCATTGCTGTCTCATACATCTGCAATGCTTTGCTGTAATTCTTTCGCATAAAATAACAATCGGCGCTGCGCAAATACGCATCCTGCTGAATATTAGATGAGGCTGCTGTAACGGTTGTAGTTACTTGTTCAAAGTATTTCAAAGCCTGGTCATAATCCTGCAGTTTCATGTAACTGTAACCTAAAATATAACGTGCATCCTGCGGATTTACTTCACCATAAGAAGCCGCGTTGCGCATATAATTTTCAAGGAAATAAACAGCCGAATCAGATTTGTCTTTACGATATGCAATTTCACCTTTCCAGAAGAGAGCCGGCTGTAGTTGCGCATCGTTATAAGGCAGCGTAAAAATGCGATTCAATAATGCATCAGCTTCATCAAGCTGCTGATCGTTTACCAACTCAACAGATCTGCCATATAATATGCGCGGATATACACGTTGTGCAGCTTCCGTTTGCGTTGGCAAACTTTGAATTAATGCCAGTGCATCTTTATAATTATTTGTATTGGCAAGCACTTGTATCAGTAATTCCCTGGCTTCGCCAATGTATTGCGATTTGGGATACGTGGCATTGAAGTTTTGCAATTCCGTCAAGGCAACATCGCGATAGCCTAACTCGTAAGAAAGTTTGGCATATAAGAACTGCGATATTTCTTTTTGCGAAGCGTTGCTGCTGTTCAATTCACAAAATAAAAACGCGCTTCTGGCACTGGGTTTCTGATCTGTTTTTAAGTAAGAATCGCCTAACAAATACATACTGTTTTGCGCCAGCGAATCTTGCTTTCCACCCAATTCTTTAAAGCCTTTAATGGCATCGTTCCAGCGTTTTGCCTGGTAATAACAAAAGCTTAGTTCATACAAATCTTCACGTCTTACTTTCTCTGTACTCTGCACATAATCCTGTAAATAAGGCAAGGCTTTGGCAAAATTCTTTTTTTCAAAATAAGCATGACCTAACAACTGTTTTAACTGCAAAGCGTAATATTGATTGCCTTTTTGCAAAGCCGCTTCTGCCGATTCGATGGCTTTATCTCTGTCGCCGCTGAAATAATAAATTTCGGTTACATAATAAGGTACAATGCTTTGATATTCCGGTTTATCCTGAACCACTTTAAACGCATCCAAAGCATCTTTATATTTCTTTTCGCCGAAGGCGATATAGCCATAATAATAATTGGCATCAATATAATTCGGATCGTCTTCTATTTGCCTGATATCGTTAAACAAAGGCTTGGCTTCGTTAAAGCGTTTCATGGTAAAATAACCATACGCTTCGTGAAATTTCATCGCAGCAATATCGCTGTTGCTAAGATTATCCAAACCCGCTTTTTCATAATATGCAATGGCATTATTGAAATCTTTTTTCCGGTAATAATACTCAGCCAATTGATAACTCATCATCTGCGTGCGCGGTGCGTTGTGTTCCGATTCAATAAACGTTTTGGCACCTGTTACGGCTGTTTCATCGTTCAGTTGCAGGTTACATGCAATTGAATAATATTTGGCTTCTAACCGCGCAGAAACGGGGAAACTGCTTTCATCGTATCCGTCTTTTTTACTCAGTTGTTCAAACAGCGGATAAGCCAGGCTAAACTGCTGTTTGCCATATAATTCTTTGGCTAATTTAAAATCACTGTCGGGGTCGTTATTAATTTTGGTAGCCTGCGCAAAGGTTTGAGTTGCGGCAAACAATAGTATAGAACAAAGTAGTTTTCTTTTCAACTTCATAGTTTTTGTGAACGACTGTTAAGGACAAATATTTTAACACTGGTCTTAATAAAAATCCAAAAGAGCAGCTAAAGATAATTGTGCCTTATGTGTGCATAAAGAATGAAGGCGCTTTGTGGATAAAGAATGAGAATCTTATACATTTGTACAAACCTGTTGAATGAAAAGATTTAGTTTTACCTCTACTGATTATAGCGCTAACTCGTTCAATATCGCGATGCTTTTGCTGCGCGTTAGCTTTGGTGTAATCTTAATGGTTAAACATGGTTTTGCAAAAGTGATGGACTTTACAAACCTTCAACATACGTTTTATAGCTTCATAGGTTTAGGTCCAAAAGCGTCTCTGATTCTGGCTCTGTTTGCCGAATTATTCTGTAGTCTTTTAATTGTGTTAGGTTTATTTACACGCTGGGCTTGTATTCCTCTTATTATTACTATGCTGGTGGCTATTTACGGCGTTGATGCCGGTAAGGATTTCTTAGATTCTGAACTGGCAATAGTTTACCTGACGGCTTTTATGGTTATATTGTTTTGCGGTCCGGGAAAAGTAAGTGTAGATGGAATGATCAGTAAGAAATAAAACAGTTTTTGTTTATTCAACCAGTAGAGAAAGGTCTTCTATGTTTATAAAATGTTTCTTGTTGGCAGTATCTAAAACCAATTCGTGAGCAATAGCGGTTACAGCAATAAATAAATCTGGCTTATCAATGCTTCTACGCTTTGTCTTAAGTTGTTTTACAATTTCTGCTGCTACTCTTGCTGCCTTGCTATCAAAGTTAAGAACGGTAAATCTTGATAACATTTGATTCCAAAATTGCAAATGTGCAATGGTTGCACCATTAATAATTTCAAATTCAGTTACACTGGAAATGTAAAGTATATCGTAGTTTTTGAAATGATGAATCAGGCGAGAATTTAATTTATCAGTCTTGCGGAAATAGTCAATTAGAATTGTTGAATCTATCATTAACTTTTTGTCCGCCATTTTGCAATACTTTTTCTGTTTTCTTCAATAATTTCAATTTCTTTATTTGTATAAACAGGTCCGTTAAGAAGCATTTCAATAAAACTTGTCTTATCATTTACAGCAATAGTATCATTATTGAGTTCGTGCCTAAGCGCAGCTTTTTGAGTAGGCGTTAAGTTTTTTACAACTGCTAAAAGTTCCTGAAACGGCAATTCGACTTTTATTTCCATAACTCAAATTTACAGTTTTAAGTTTACTGTAAACCCATGTAACAAAGTTACAATTCATGTACAAACTTCTCTACACTCATGTCATTTGCGATGTATAGCTTTGCTGCCTCATTCATAACCTCATGTCGGTAACAAAAGAAGTTCGCAAAATTACAACCCATACATTGCAGAAAATGAAAGACAATGGCGAGAAAATTTCTATGCTTACGGCATACGATTTTTCGTTCGCGTTGTTGTTTGATAACGCAGGCATTGATGTGATATTGGTGGGCGATAGCGCCAGCAACGTTATGGCCGGGCACGAAACTACGTTGCCCATTACACTCGACCAGATGATATATCATGCGTCATCTGTTATCCGCGCGGTAAAGCGCTCGCTTGTGGTGGTTGATTTGCCGTTTGGTTCTTATCAAAGCAATCCTGAAATTGCCTTAGCTTCTTCAATCCGTATTATGAAAGAGACCGGCGCGCACGCTGTTAAATTAGAAGGCGGCGAAGAAGTATTACCCAGTATCAAAAACATCGTTTCTGCCGGCATCCCGGTAATGGGACATTTGGGTTTAACACCGCAAAGCATTTATAAATTTGGTACGTACAATGTACGTGCAAAGCAGGAAGCGGAAGCAGAAAAACTAAAACACGATGCATTGCTTTTACAGGAAGTGGGTTGCTTTTCTATGGTTTTAGAAAAAATTCCTGCCGTGTTGGCAAAAGAAGTTTCTTTGTCGTTACACGTTCCTACAATCGGCATTGGCGCTGGTTTGCATTGCGACGGACAGGTTTTGGTAATGCACGATATGCTTGGCATCAACACAGAATTTAAACCTCGTTTTCTACGTCAATATGCGAATCTGAGTGAGCAAATTAACTCAGCTGTTCAGCAATATATTATAGATGTAAAGCAGGAAACCTTTCCTAACGAAAGCGAATCGTATTAGCCGCCGATAAATTGTTGGCTTTAGTCTAATATATATCTTCATACGATTTTATTATTTGCTATATTTCGTTATTGATTGAAACAAATGGTAGCCACTAAAGAACGAAATGTAATTTTACAAGCCAGTATTGTAATTGTTGTATGGGTTTGTTTTTTATTGTTGCCAATACAATTTTTTCCTTACGATAAAAACAAATCTCCTTTCGATAGCAACAGGTTTATCCAGTTGTTTGTCGTATCCAGTATTCTGCTGATTTGTTTTTATTATATCAACAGCCGGATTTTGGTTCCCCGTTTTTTAGCAGAAAAGAAAACGTTGCTTTATACAGCCATTGTGCTTATTTATTTTCTTATTTATTTATCGGGCATGTATTTAATTATGATTTATTCGCCCGAAACAACCGATTTTGCCAAAACAGCGTTCGCTAATAAAATTGCATACAAAGGACCCTACTTTTTTTCATCAGGTCCCATGACATTATTTCTGTTAGCATTTGTTGTAAGTACAGGCGGTATTGTAATCAGGCAATGGTTTTCGGCAGAAGAAGTAAAAGAAGAAATTACAAAACAACGTTTGGAAACAGAATTAAATTTACTGAAAACACAAGTCAATCCACACTTTTTATTCAATACGCTCAACAGCATTTATTCGTTAGCCATTGCCAACAATCAAAAGACAGCCGATTCGGTAATGAAGCTCTCGCGCATTATGCGTTATACGTTAGAAGAATGCCAGGCAAACGATGTGGAACTGCAACAGGAAATTGATTTTATAAACAGTTATATTGACCTGCAAAAAATAAGACTGACGAATAATAATTCGATTTGTTTCCAGACAAGCGGAGATATTCGCATCGCGCGAATTGCGCCGTTTATCTTTATTCCGTTTATAGAAAATGCTTTTAAATACGGCATCAGCACACACCGAAGTTCTTCTATTAAAACATGTATCAGCGCCGAAAAAAATATACTTACTTTCACTTGTGTAAATGATTTTCAGCCGAACAATGGAAGTAAATTTGATAGCACTGGAATGGGCATTAGCAACACGCGCAGACGATTAGAATTACTCTATCCTAAAAAACACGATTTAAACATACAATCTAACGATAAACAATTTACCGTATCGCTAACCATAAATTTGAATTGACATGAAATGTATTGCCTTAGATGATGAACCGCTGGCGCTGCAATTGCTCGAGAATTTTGCTTTGCAATCTGGCTGGCTTGAAATGGTAAAAACGTTCACCGACCCGGTTTCAGCGGCAGAATTTATTAACAACGATAATGACTTTGATTTTTTGTTTTTAGATATACAAATGCCTGATGTAAACGGTATGCAGTTTTATTCAAACTTAATGAATAAACCGCCGGTTATTTTTACAACAGCTTTTAGTCATTATGCGGCGCAGGGCTTTGATTTGGAAGCGATAGATTACTTAGTAAAACCTTTCGATTTTGAACGTTTTACAAAGGCAACATCAAAGGCAAAAGAACTGATTGATTATCGCCAGAGCAAAGAAATTAATGAAGGTTATTTGTTTGTAAAATACAATTACCAATGGTGTAAAATTTTATTTAAAGACATTGAACTGATTGAAGCTTTGGATGATTATATCAAAATATATACGCCGGGAAAAGCTTATCTCATTCACATGAGCATGAAGGTGGTTTCTGAAAAATTACCGGCGCAAATGTTTACGCGTGTTCATCGCTCTTACATTGTGCCGATTGAGAAGATAAATACGTGGAATAAAAATTCATTGACTTTGGATGATAAAACCATTCCGGTGAGTTACACATATCAAAAACAGTTGCAGGAAATTTTACAAAAGAAAACCACAGCTTCGCAGTAATTGTTCAAACTATTTTCAATAAAAAAGCAGCTTTAGAAAAGCTGCTTTTTTTGTTTATACCAAATCGTTTTTATCGCCACCCAAATTGGCTAGTTCGCCTTCATCCAAATCATCGTTCGGACTATGAATACTTAAATCCGCATCTTTCGCAATGTCTTTATCAGCCTGGTCATGCGCCTGCTTTACGTGCGCTTTATCGTCCTGATGTTTTTTTATAATTTCTTCATTCTTCTCAGTTTCTGTTTTCTTATCCATATTCAATTCGTTTTAAATTAATTTAAAAAAAGATCTCAGCAAAGGTTAATCAAATAAATCAGACGACAAATAGCGGTCGCCCCTATCGCAAATAATACATACAATCAAGCCTTTGTCTAACGTTTTTGCTAATTGCAAAGCTGCAAACACAGCACCGCCGCTGCTCATACCACTAAAAATGCCTTCTTCTTTGGTTAACCGTTTTGCAATGATTCGTGCATCCTGTTCATCCACTTCTATGGTTTGGTCAATACGATGCTTATCAAATATTTTAGGTAAATATTCTTCCGGCCATTTCCGGATGCCCGGAATATGCGAACCATCTGTTGGCTGACAACCAACAATCTGCACCGCCGGATTTTGTTCTTTTAAATACCTCGACACACCCATAATAGTTCCCGTAGTTCCCATTGCCGATACAAAATGTGTTACTTCTCCGTTTGTATCGCGCCAGATTTCCGGACCGGTTGTATGATAATGCATCATATAATTATCCGGATTTCCAAACTGGTTCAGGTTCATATAACCACCTTTTTTTACCTGTTCATTTGCATAATCTATGGCACCTTCCATTGACTGTTCTTTGGGTGTCAGAATTACTTTGGCGCCAAATGCCTGCATAGTTAATACACGTTCGCGCGTTGCATCTTCAGGCATAATAATTTCAATTTCCACTTTATACAAAGAAGCAATCATGGCAAGCGCAATTCCGGTATTTCCGCTCGTAGCTTCAATTAATTTTATTCCCGGCTTCAGTTCGCCTCTGTCAATCGCACCTTTTATCATTCCATAAGCGGCTCTGTCTTTTACGCTGCCGCCCGGATTGTTTCCTTCCAGTTTGGCATAAATGCTCACGTTTTCATTCTCCACCATGTTCTTTAATTTTACCATGGGTGTATTTCCTATCAAATCAATTATTGTTGCCATAATCTTCAAGTAAAGTCCAAAAGTAAAAAGGAAAAAATTAACCCGGTAAAAAGCAAAAGCCCGCTGTAAAACGGGCTGTTACGTTGACAAAGATAAACGCCTTATAATGCGAAGCTGTTCAACTCTTTTTTGTAATTGAAAAGGAATTGAAATGATGTTTATTCATACCGCAAAGCCACGATAGGATTGAGTTTTGACGCTTTAATTGCCGGCCACAAACCAGCCAGTAAACCAAACAAAGCACAAATAGAAATACCCAGAACAATCCAACCCCAAGGAACTACAAAACCAGCATCTAAAACCAGCGCAAAAACATTCCCGACGGCTACACCTAATATAATTCCAAAGACGGCGCCTAACACGCTGATGATAATAGATTCAAACAAAAATTGCTGCCGGATATTTTTCTTTTTGCCACCAATGGCTTTTACCAAACCAATCTCGCGCGTACGTTCGTTTACAGCTACCAGCATAATGTTCATCAGCGCAATGGCAGCGCTGATTAATGTTATAATTCCGATAGCGCCGGACGCGCCGGAAATGGTACTTAATAAACCGATTAATGTCTGCGCAACTTTATCACTTTTTTCTATAGCGAAATTATCTTCTTCTGTAGGCTGCAATCGCCTGATGCCGCGAAATATAGCCGTGGCTTCACCAACCGCAGCATTCACCTGCGTGATGCTGTTTGCCGTAACACCAAGCGTAAAAGAATTTGCAGCGGTACTCATTGTGCGAATGCTGTTATAAGTAGTTATAATCACGTTATCAGCCCGCATTAAAGAGCTGGAACCTTTGCTTTTTAAAACTCCAATTACCCGGTACGGCGCGGTACCGATGCGTACAACTTTATCAACTGCTTTTTCCGGGCTGCTGAATAGTTTGGAAGAAACATCACTGCCTAACAAACAGACGCGTGTGCCGCTTTCGACATCGCGCTTTGTAAAATTTCTACCTGCGGAAATAGAAAATCCATTTACATCTAAATAATTTTCATCGCCGCCGTTAATACGAACATTCGGATTTGTTTTCTTTTCGCCATAATGAATCTGGTAACTCCATCTTCCGTTTAGTGCAATGCTTACAACCGCAGGAAAGTTATATTGCTCTTTAAAAGCTTCTGCCTGCGCTAAAGTGATGGTTTTATCCAGGTTTGATTTCTTCTGTTTCTTGCCTCTTGTGCTGGCACTAACATCGTTGTTTTGATTGCCGAAGCGAATTCGTTCTTTAAATGAAATTGTAAAGCCACTGGCGCCCATTGTTGCAAAGTTGTTGGTCACGCTTTCATTCATGGCTTCAATAGCTGTAATGATGCCGATAAGCGCCATGATGCCAAATGCAATAATTGCAACCGTTATACCTGTTCTCAGCTTGTTGCTGGCTACTGTTTTATATGCCTGCATAAAGGCATCTGCCATTACCATGTTGGAAAATTATGAATGATGAGTTATGAATGATGAATGTATATACTGTATTGCTTTATTTGTATTTCGATTTGCAATATTAATAACCGAACGTACAAGTGAGTGACACAACGATGTTTAATGCTTATTCTAAAGCTGGCACCAAAATCTTCATTTCTGTTGTTTCTCCTCAACATTATAAAAATAGAAAAACCTGCTGAGGCAACAGGTTTTATTTGATAAATGGTTTACTAATTTTTTAGAAATAAAACAAGCTAAACAGCGCCTGCGGAAAAATGCCGAGATAAATGATGGCAACAGCCAGCAAAACAACTCCGATTTTAAAGCTGGCTGCCGGCGCTTCAACCGTTTCGCCTTCACCGGTTTTGAAATACATAGCCTGTATCACACGGAAATAATAATACACGCTAATGGCGGCAAATACAACGGCTGCAATTACAAGCCATAAATAACTGCCGGTTTTTATAACCGATTCTAACATAAAAAACTTGGCAAAAAAACCGGCGGTTAGCGGAATGCCAGCTAACGACAAGAGAAATACTGTATTGGCAAAAGCCAAAGCAGGCTGCGTTTTTCCCAGCCCGTTATAACCGTCGAATGTATAGTCTTTTAATTTTACCAGGATAGCGAAAATGCCAATGGTAGCTAAGCTGTAAGCGACTGCGTACATTAAAATACCTTGCTTGGAAACATCATTTAAACTGAATAAAGCAAACAACATAAAACCGGCTTGCGCGATACTTGAGTACGCTAACATTCGCTTTACGCTTTGCTGAAACACAGCTGTTACATTGCCAACTAATAAAGTACAAATGATGATGATTGCAAATAACAGCTTCCAGTCAACACCAATAATTTTATTGTTTTCTACACTTGTATTCAGCATTCGGGCATCAAACAATTTAATAAAAGCGATAAAGCCGGCGGCTTTTACAACGGTTGCCATGAAAGATGTAAATACGGCAGGCGCGCCATCGTACACATCGGGCGTCCAGAAATGGAAAGGCGCAGCCGACACTTTAAATCCAATCGAAATCATCAGGAACAACATGCCGGTTACTTCTAAAAAAGAAACCGTTGATTCTGACAGTGCCGGGTTGGGATTGGTTGTGGGCGCGGCGGCGTGTAAGGGTTCTAATGAAAATGAACCGGTGGCTCCAAAAATGAGTGCAATTCCCATCAGCATTAAGCCGGTTGAAAAAGATCCCATTAAAAAGTATTTGAGAGAAGCTTCGTTGCTTTTTAAATTTCGTTTGTCGGCGCCGGTTAAGATGTAAAGAGGAATGGATAAAATTTCGATTCCTAAAAACAGCATTAATAAATTGCTGTAAGCCGACAATATAAAAATGCCGCACAAGACAAAAAAGATCAATACAAAATATTCGGCAACATGGTTTCCGACTTTTTGTATTTCGCTGCCGGTTAATAATACATAAATGAGTGTTGAAACCGTAACTATGATATTGAAAAACACACCAAAATTATCGAAGAGCAACATGCCTTTTGTATCTATGTGAAACAACGAAAAGCCATGCATATCAGCAACATTGCCTGCCAAAAGAATAATCAAACCAAGCGTAGCAATATGACGATAGGTGTTTTTATTGTCAACAAAAACACTGCTGAACATCATAACAACGCCAAAAAAAACCGAGAGTATAATAGCATTCATAGTTGTTGCCTGAATGAATTGTATTAAATGTGAACCTGTGCCAATAAAGCTTTTACCGTGTCGCCTGTTAAGTTAATCATCGGCTGCGGATACACACCAAAAATCAAAATCACAATCACCAAAATGGCTAATGCAAGATTGGTGTTGCTGCCGCTGTCAACAGCGCCTTCTACCAAAAGAGATGTATTTCCATAAAATATTTTCTGTACCATATTTAACGTATAAACAGCAGCTAATATAATACTGATTGCGGCTACGGCGGCGGCAATCATATTATACTGGAATAAACCATTAAACATTAAAAATTCGCCGACAAATGCATTGGTTAACGGCAGCGATACATTGGCGAAAGCCATTACCAAAAACAAAATGGCTAACGTGGGTGCTTTTTTAGCTAAGCCGCCAAGTTCGCTGAATTTGCGCGTGCCCAATTGTTGTTCGATAACATCGGCAACAATCCACAAACCAATTACATTAACGCCGTGATTGAACATCTGAACCATCACGCCTTGTAAACCAGAAGATTTTCCGGCGAAAATAGCAGCACTCATCAAACCTATATGTGCAATAGACGAATAGGCAATCAATCGCTTCATATCATCCTGGCGAATCGCAATCAGCGAAGCATATATAATCCCGATAACACTTAGAATAATAATGATATTATCGAACCTGGTAACGGCTAACGGAAAGATGGGAAGCACCCAGCGAATGACTCCGTAAATACCCATTTTTACCATCACGCCGCTTAATAACATGGTTACCGCAGTTGGCGATTGTTCGTATGTATCAGGCTGCCAGGTATGAAATGGAAAAATTGGCATCTTGATGGCGAATGCGATAAAGAACATCCAGAAGCCAAAGTATTGTTCGCTTTGCGAAAGTTTGAGGTTATAAAAAGATTGAATGGCGAATGAATGATCCGGCGTTTTATAATAGAGATACAAAATACCAATCAACATTAACAAGGAACCCAAAAAGGTATAAATGAAAAATTTGAAGGTAACCTGGATACGTTTTTCTCCGCCCCAAATGGAACACAGAAAATAAGCCGGAATTAAAGCCAGTTCCCAAAAGAAATAAAAGACCAAACAATCAGAAGCTAAGAAAACGCCCATCATACCGGCTTGCATCAGCAATAACAAACCATAAAAGCTTCCGGCATTTGGATATTCATTTTTATAGGTAGAGATAACAACCAACGGTAATGCAACGGCATTCAGCAAGCAAAGCATTTTGCTCATACCATCGAGTGAAAGAGTAAAACGACTGCCCATCTGGGGAAGCCAGGCGCTATCCCAATAGGTATCTGTTTTCGCCATTGAATATACACCAAACAAAGCAATAGCAAGCGTTGCTAAAGATGCTAACAGCGTTAATCCTTTTACTGTATTGGCATTCTTTATTAATAAAGCAAGAATACCAACGAATAATGGAAGAATGAGTAATATAAATGCAATCATAATCTCTTAGTTTCTGCGCTTTCTTATTATGGAAGAAAGACTAAAATATCTTTTGAAACAATGCGATAATTACAGCCTGGTTCCAGAACACAATGAACAATACAACAATGCTCAAAACCATAAACAATATATAATTGCCAACCTGCCCGCTTTGTAACAATCTTAGTTGTCGTGATGAGTATTGAACAAAGCGACCCGTACCGTTTACCAAACCATCAATTCCCGATTTTTCTATTACATTTTTAAAGAAGCCAGCCAAACCGTTTACCGGTTTTACAACGGCACCATCGTAAGCTTCATCCATATACCATTTGTTTTCAAGCACTTTGCCAAAGCCACTCTCCTGCCCGGTTGTTGTTTGGTATTTGCTGAATTTACTCCATGCCCAAACAATCATCGCGATTACTAAAACGGTTACAATTCCCATCATCAATAATTCGTGCGATGAGTCGCCCAAATGCTCTGGCTGTAATGCTTTTGATTGTGCAAAAACGGGCGATAAAAAATGCTCCAACCAATGCGCGTTTGGTGCGAATGCTTCGGGTATTCCAATGAAGCCGCCGACTACAGCCAGCAAAGCCAGGACAATTAAAGGAATTGTCATCGCAGATGGACTTTCATGCAGATGATGTTCCTGTTCGTGCGTACCACGAAATTTACCTAAGAACGTCATGGCGTATAAGCGGAACATATAAAAAGCCGTCATCAGCGCACCGGCAACACCAATCCAATATAAAACCGGGCTTTGCAATTCAGCTGCGGCTAAAATTTCATCTTTACTAAAGAAACCGGAAAATGGCGGAACACCAGCTATTGCAAAACAGGAAAGTAAAAAAGTTATATTGGTAATTGGCATCCATTTTTTTAATCCGCCCATATTGCGCATGTCTTGTTCGCCACTCATTGCGTGAATTACAGAACCAGCGCCAAGGAACATACAAGCTTTAAAGAACGCGTGTGTAATCACATGAAACACTGCGCCGGTATAAGCACCAACGCCCAAACCTAAAAACATATAACCCAGTTGGCTAACGGTTGAGTAAGCCAGCACTTTCTTAATATCATTTTGTTTCAGCGCAGTAGAAGCTGCCAGAATCGCCGTTGCCAAACCAATAACGGCAATAATATTTTCAGTTACCGGAGCCAGCGTGTATAAAATATTACTGCGGGCAATCATATAAATACCGGCTGTTACCATTGTGGCTGCATGTATTAAAGCAGAAACCGGCGTTGGACCTGCCATTGCGTCGGGAAGCCAGGTATATAAAGGAATTTGTGCGCTTTTACCGGTTGCACCAACAAACAACAATAAAGTAATCGCAGTAATATCTGTAGAAGATAATTTGTTATAATTGGCAAATACATCTGCATAATTAACCGTACCTAATTTGTTCAGTAACCAAAATACAGCTAACAAAAAACCCAGATCACCAATACGGTTCATAATGAAGGCTTTCTTAGCGGCTGCATTGTAGTTATCAACCGTAAACCAATACCCAATTAATAAATAAGAACACAAACCAACGCCTTCCCAACCAATGAACATGATGACATAGTTGGCGCCAAGCACTAATAACAGCATTGAAAAAATAAAGAGATTGAGATAAGCAAAATATCTTGCGAAATGATCGCTTTTCTCATCGTGCATATAAGCGGTAGAATACAGGTGAATGAGAAAACCAATGCCGGTAATAATCAATAAAAAGAGAGAAGACAATTGATCTACCTGGAAAGCAAAATCTATTTTAAAAGTTCCTGTATTAATAAATGTATACAAAGGTTCAACCGGCAAAGCGCCGCCGGATTTTACCTGGAAAAACAAAATTAAACTTACTACGAACGACGCCAGCACCGAACCGCAACCAATAATACCAATGATTGATTTGGATAATGAATTGCGCAGCAAACCATTGATAAGAAAACCAAGTAAAGGAAACAGTGGTATTAAGTAAGCTAAGTTCATAAGCCCCTATCCCCGAAAGGGGAATTTTTAATTTTATTTGTCGCCGCCTTATTCCTTTTCGGGATGAGGCTATTAATTTTTCAACCGGTTTAAAAAGTTCACATCAACAGAATGTGTATTGCGATACATCATTACAATAATAGCCAAACCTACACTTACTTCGGCTGCCGCAACCACCATAATAAAAAAAACAAAAATTTGCCCGTCAATACCAGCCTGCGCCGGCGGTACTGCACCAGCCGGAATCACATGAGTCATTTTAGAAAATGCAACCAGCAATAAATTCACGGCGTTCAGCATCAGCTCAATACACATGAAAATGATAATCGCATTACGGCGGGTTAATACGCCAACAATCCCGATGCAAAATAAAGTAGCCGATAAAGCAATATAGTATTGAATGGGCATAAGCCTCAACCCTAAAAGGGAGTTTTAAAAACGTTTATAATCCGATGCATTTTCAAATCAAAATCTGTTACGAATGATGAACAAGCTCCAAACTCCTCTTTAGGTGTCGGGGCTTCTCTAATTCTTTTTTCCAATGACCACAGCACCAACCATGGCGCTTAAAAACAACACACTGCTGATTTCGAATGGCACAGCATAACTGGTAAATAATACTTTTCCCAGGTTATTAATCAAACCAATATCGCCGGTTGTTAACTCAGCCGATTTTCCATTTAAATCGGTTGCGGTGCGGATTACTGATATTAAAACCGCGAGCAACAAACCACCACTGATTACACCGGCAAACTTCATCCATAAACTGCGTTTGGGTTCTATTGCCGCTTCTAAATTCATCAGCATAATCACAAATAAAAACAACACCATTACCGCACCTGCATAAACAATAATATTTACGATGGCTAAGAACTGTGCATTTAGTAAAATGTAATGACCTGAAATAGCAAAGAATGTAACAATCAGCCACAATACGCTGTGAACCGGGTTTTTGCTTACCAGCACCATGATGGCGCTTAGCAAAGCCAAACCACTTAAAAACCAGAAAATAATTTCAGTAATGCTCATTATAAAGTTGGTAGTTGGTAAACAGGCTAATCAAACAATGTTTGTAAAACTAACTTGTTGTTGGCTCATTCAATCCTTTGGCTTTTGCAAACGCTTCAGGTTCTGTAACCGGATTGGGTATCAGCAAATCTTCTTTACCGTATATAAATTTCTTTCTTGCAAAGTCGCTGGGCGTAATGGTTTCGGTCAGATAAATGGCATCTTTGGGACAAGCTTCTTCGCACAAACCGCAGAAAATGCAACGCAGCATATTAATCTCGTAACGAGCTGCATATTTTTCTTCGCGGTATAAATTCTCTTCACCTATTTCCCGCTCCGCCGCTTCCATGGTTATCGCTTCTGCCGGACAAGCCACCGCGCACAATCCACATGCCGTACAGCGTTCCCGCCCTTCTTCATCCCGGTTCAATACATGCAAGCCGCGAAAAACCGGGCTAAACGGACGTTTTACTTCCGGGTAGCTAATCGTAGCTTTTTTCTTAAACAAATGCCGGAACGTAATCAACATTCCTTTGGCAATATTCCACAAGTAAATGCGCTCCAGAAACGTCATCGGCTTGCGTTCAACTTCTTTACTTCTATTGGTTAATGCCTGCATTTTATTTTCCTCTTAGCTGTTAGCCGTAGCCATCAGCATTTCGTTACAAAAGTATTCGTCTGTCTGTATGTGTCCAAGTTTATCTTACAATTCCGTGACTTTTTTAAAGTCATTCATCAAATACAAAATACAGATTTGGTAACCAGCGCCGGTTACTCCGGTTGATCGTTCCTTGCGACGCTCCGTTCAACTACAGAATATGAATTGAACGATTTTGGAACGCAGATTACACGGCTTCATCACAGATTTACAGCATTTCAATCGTAATCTATCCGTGCAAATAATCTGTGTCATCCGTGTTCAAAAATTCTATTTCTGAAAGTACAAAATAGCCGCCGCCGTTGCCAGCATATTTACCAAAGCCAGTGGCAACATTTTTTTCCAGCCCAAGTTCATCAACTGGTCATAACGAAATCTCGGAATCGTCCATCTCACCCACATAAATAAGAAAATGAAAAACACAATCTTTATCATCAAAGCCAACAAACCCAAAACAGCCATCAGGTTTGGATCGTATTTGCTTTCATCTAAAAACGGAATATCATAACCGCCAAAGAATAAAGTTGCCATCACGGCACTGCTGATAAACATATTAATATATTCCGCAAACAGGTAAAAGCCAAGTTTCATACTTGAATATTCCTGGTGATAACCCATGTTCAATTCACTTTCAGCTTCCGGCAAATCAAATGGCGTACGGTTACATTCGGCAAAAGCGCAAACCAAAAAAATTAAAAATCCCAATGGCTGATAAACGATGTTCCAGACACCATTTTTCATTTGCTCTTCTACAATTGTCCGCATACTTAACGAGCCTGTCAGGAACAATAATGCAATCAGCGACATTCCCATTGCCAGTTCATAGCTAATAGCTTGCGAAGCACCGCGAAGTGCTGCCAGCAAAGAAAATTTATTGTTACTCGCCCAGCCACCAATCATAATTCCATATACACCCAAACTCACAACACCAAACACATATAAAATTCCAATGTTTACATCAGCAATTTGAAGCGGAACCGTTGTATCGCCAAACTGCAAATGATCGCCCCAGGGAACAACCGCACAAGTCATTAACGCCGCTAACATTGCCAGTCCGGGACCTAAAACAAACAATACTTTATTTGAAGTATTCGGGATGATTTCTTCTTTAAAAAACAATTTTGTTCCATCTGCCAAAGGCTGAAGAATACCAAACGGACCAGCACGGTTGGGACCAATACGATCCTGCATCCATGCAGCTACTTTACGTTCTAAGTACGTTTCATACATCGCTATTACCAGCGATACAGAAACGATAATTACAATCAGAATCAGTTTTTGTATAAGAAAAGCCCAGTCGAAAGCGAGAAGTATGGCGGATAAATGATTCATTGATAACGATTATCTGCTGTAATTTTTTGAGATGTATCTAAATGGAACTAACTTTTGAAATCATCCGAATGCGCCGGACCTTCCAGCAAGCTCAAATCATTCTGCGGTTCATTTACTTTGCTTACATTATGAATGTTCAGCATCAGGCGCGGCTCTCTGCCATCCATAACTTCCGGCAAAAATTCGGGTGGCTCAATTGCATCTACATAATGACCTTGCGAAATAACAGAATGACGGTCAATTTTGCGCGGACCTTCGATAATCCAATCAGACGTTTGTTTCTTTTCAAAACGACATTCATTACAAATCCATTCTTCCACTTCTCCCCATTCATCTTTGCGGGCAGTAACGCGAAACACTTCATCACCACGATTCCACAATGTGACTTTACCGGAACATTTCGGACAATCTCTGTGCGCATCCATTGGTTTTAAAAACCAAACGCGGTTTTTAAAGCGAAATGTTCTGTCAGTTAATGCACCAACCGGGCAAACATCAATTACGTTTCCTATAAAATCATTGTCTAAACTTTTTTCAATATAAGTTGCAATTTCAGAATGATCGCCGCGATCTAGGATACCATGTGCTCGCGTATTGGTTAGCTGGTCAGCCGCAAAAACACAACGATAGCAAAGAATGCAACGCGTCATGTGAAGCTGAATGTATGGACCAAGACTATGCTTGGCAAATGTGCGGCGCTGAAATTCGTAACGCGTTCCTGCCTTGCCATGATCGTAGCTTAAATCCTGCAAATGACATTCACCAGCCTGGTCGCAGATCGGGCAATCCAATGGATGGTTGAGTAATAAAAACTCAACAACACCGGCGCGCGCATCAATTACTTTTTCGCTGGTCAGATTTTTTACTTCCATGCCATCCATAACCGTTGTGCGGCAAGACGCAACCAGCTTTGGCATCGGTCGCGGATCTTTTTCAGAGCCTTTACTTACTTCCACCAAACAGGTGCGGCACTTGCCGCCGCTGCCTTTCAGCTTGCTGTAAAAGCACATAGCAGGCGGCGCCACATCGCCGCCAATTTTACGCGCGGCTTCTAAAATAGAAGTGCCTGCCGGAACTTTTACAGAAATATTATCTATGGTTACTTTAAATAATGGAGTTTGTTCTGCCATTGTAATATTTTATCTGGGCTAAAGAACTTTTCTAATTGTTTTGATAATGCTACACGTAGCTCAATTATTTTCTGAACGTACAAGTGAGTGACACAACGATGCTCAACCGGAGTTACCGACGCTCGTCCCATTATGGCTGTTCTTTTATGCCATTACTTCACGTGCATCTGCATAATGTGCCAGTCCGTAATTGCGCGTCAAACATTCTTCGGGATTCAACACATGCCATTCAAACTCGTCTCTGAAATGCCGGATCGCTGCGGCAACCGGCCAAGCAGCAGCATCGCCTAACGGGCAAATGGTGTTGCCTTCAATTTTGCGCTGAATATCCCACAACAAATCAATATCGCTGATTTTTCCTTTACCGTTTTCAATATTTTTTAAAATCTTTTCCATCCAGCCGGTTCCTTCGCGGCAGGGCGAACATTGTCCGCAGCTTTCGTGGCGATAGAAACGGGCTAATGTATAGGTATGACGAACCACGCATTGGTCTTCATCAAACACAACGAAACCGCCGCTTCCCATCATACTGCCGGTAGCAAAACCGCCATCGCTGAGACTTTCATAGTTCATCATGCGGGTTTCGCCTTTGGCTGTTTTGAGTAATAAATTAGCTGGCAAAATAGGAACAGAAGAACCGCCGGGAATGCAGGCTTTCAAACGCTTGCCGTTTGAAATGCCGCCACAATATTCGTCGCTGTAGATAAATTCTTCTACAGAAATTGTCATATCAATTTCATAAACACCTGGCTTATTAATGTTTCCACAGGCGGAAATCAGCTTGGTTCCGGTTGATTTGCCAACACCGATTTTTGCGTATTCTTCGCCGCCTAAATTAATAATCGGAACAATGGCAGTTAATGTTTCAACATTGTTTACTACAGTCGGTCGTTCCCACGCGCCTTTGATAGCCGGAAAGGGCGGTTTGATACGCGGATTTCCACGCTTGCCTTCGAGACTTTCAATTAATGCCGTTTCTTCGCCGCAGATGTAAGCGCCGGCGCCGCGCTGTATATAGATTTCACAATCGAAACCGGTTCCTAAAATATTTTTACCAAGAAAACCCGCAGCTTTAGCTTCAGCAATAGCTTGTTCTAAAATATCAGGAATCCAGGCATATTCGCCACGGATATAAATATAAGTTGCGTTGCTGCCTAAAGCAAAAGAACTGATGATTAATCCTTCAATTAACAGATGCGGCAGAAATTCCATCAGGTAACGATCCTTAAACGTTCCCGGTTCGCTTTCATCGGCGTTACAAACCAAGTGGCGCGGAACGCCTTCGGGTTTGGCAATAAAACTCCACTTTAAACCGGTTGGAAAACCAGCACCGCCACGACCACGCAAACCACTTCTCTTTACTTCTTCCACAATGGCTTCCGGCGATGTTTTCAGCGCTTTTTCAACAGCCGCATAACCGCCGTTTTTACGCCAGGTATCGTAGAAGCGAATGCCTTCAATGTTTGCTTTGTCTATTAATAATTTTACGCCCATTACTCAGGTAGTTTTAAAATTTCATTCAATGCTTCCTCTAATTTTGTGCAAAACTCACCTTCATCATTTCTACTTATCTGCTTGTCTATTTGTTTAATTGAAACAAAAATATTTTGATCAATATAAGAGACCATTATTGTTCTATTTGAATCATTATAACTTATCTTATTTATAGCCTTTTTATTTCTTAATTGAAAAACTTGCATAGAAAATGAAGGCAAAACATCTACACTTCCATCGCCTTTTAATATTCGATAATCAATGTATAAAATTTTATGAGTCGCATCGTTCACTAACTCATTTCTTTCAGAGACTGGTTTAACAATGAATTTATCATCCAAAAAATCTCGAAATATACTTTGACAGGAATTAGCATTGATTTTCTTTAATTATTTGTTGCTGCGTTTTGTGCGCATTCTTCTATTATCGCATCTATCTTTTCTTTGGTTAAATGCTCTTTGTAGAATTTTCCTAATTGCATCATCGGCGCATAACCGCATGCGCCAAGACATTCTACTGTTTTTAAAGTGAACAAACCATCCGGCGTTGTTTCGCCATTTTTGATTCTCAGTTTTTGCTGAATGTATTCGATAATATTATCGCTGCCATTTAACATGCAAGGTCCGGTCTGGCAAACTTCAAATAAATATTTACCAACGGGTTTTAAATTGTACATGCTGTAGAAGGTTGCCACTTCGTAAACCTCAATTGGCTCTAATTGTAAAAGAGAAGCTACGTAATCCATAGCATCTACACTTAGCCATCCGCCACCTTCTTCCTGCGCCATGTGCAGCAATGGAATTAGCGCACTTTTTTGTTTACCTTCCGGGTAGTGTGTAATGAGTTCCTGAACCTTGTTTAATTTATCTTGTGAGAATGTCATTTATCTTTATTCTTTCTATTTAAAATCTTTATCAATGCCTTGGCATCTGACAAATCTTTATCTCGTTTTACTGCAAGTTTATTGCTAATCAGATGATTGATATGAATACATTTTATATAAATTCCTTCCTCCCTGTAAATTTTGCTTTCTGTTTAGGCTTCACCAAAATCTACACCGGGTATATGATTAAGTAAATCTATGCAATAAGGAATTCTTCCCATCTGCACTACACTATTTTCTTCCATTAAATCGTCAACAGTAAATCCAATGCTTCCTAAACCAAAATCATCAATTGTTTTTAAACCTTTCTGAACATTTTGTATATCCCTTTCAATTAAAATGTCCATATCACCAGTTGTACGATTAACCCCGTTTAATATTACCGCATAACCGCCAATTAAAACATACTTTACTTCATTTTGATTTAATAGTTCTATTAACTAAAGAAATAAGGGATCAAAAATCTTCATTGTCTAATTCTGGTTTTAGAATAACTCTTCCTGTTTTTTCAAATTTAGTAGGATAAGTTCCTAAACGATAAGTCCATATTAATTGACGCAGACATTCAGTCTCTGCAATCCGCTCTTGCCATGTTATATCTGCCCAATAAAAAAGATCGTCATCTTCTGCTTGCTGAAAACTTACTTTTCTTCCAACTATTTCTATTTTTCTCTTTTTTTCCATTATCCGTCTAATTCTCCGGCAATCAAATTTAGCGAACTCATCGTGATAATGGCATCACTCAACATAGCTCCTTTCGTAAGTTCTGAATAAGCCTGGTAATAAATAAAACAAGGGCGACGGAAATGCAAACGATATGGCGTTCTGCCACCATCGCTGATTAAATAAAAACCAAGCTCGCCGTTGCCACCTTCCACACTATGATACACTTCTCCTTTTGGCATTTCGGTTTCGCCCATTACAATTTTGAAATGCCAGATTAAAGCTTCCATTTTTGTATAGACATCTTTCTTTTCCGGAAGATAATATTCAGGAATATCGGCATGATACACTTCCGCTTCCGCACCTTTAAATTCCTGCACTTTTCTGTATGCCTGTTCAATAATGCTGAGCGATTGTTTCATCTCTTCATTACGAACTAAAAAACGATCATAGCAATCGCCGGTTTTACCAACCGGAATCGTAAAATCAAAATCTTCATAACTGCTATAAGGCGAAGCAACACGTACATCATAATCTACACCGGCAGCACGCAAATTCGGTCCCGTAAATCCATAGTTTAAGGCTCTTTCTGCTCCGATAGGACCTGCGCCAATCGTGCGTTCCATAAAAATTCTATTGCGAAGCATCAGGTCATTCAATTCACCCAATGCTACCGGATATTCTTTTAGAAAGCGTTCCAGTTTTGTCCAGGCAACGTTATTGAAATTGCGCTCAAAACCACCAATACGACCAATATTAGTTGTTAACCTCGAGCCACAAATTTCTTCGTAAATTTCATATACCAGTTCGCGGTATTGCATTACATATAAGAATCCTGTAAAAGCGCCGGCATCTACGCCAACAACAGAATTACAAATCAAATGATCTGTAATACGCGCCAGTTCCATAATGATGATGCGCATATAATCTACACGCTTTGGAAGTGTAATGCGAAGCAGCTTTTCGCAGGTCATGTGCCAGCCCATATTATTTATCGGGCTGCTGCAATAGTTCATACGGTCGGTAAGCGGCGTTATCTGGTAAAGAGGCCGACGCTCGGCAATTTTTTCAAAAGCCCGGTGAATGTATCCAACCGTTTGCTCGGCAGATACAATACGTTCGCCATCCAATTCTAATATATTCTGAAACACGCCGTGTGTTGCCGGATGTGTAGGTCCTAAATTTAGCGTGGTCGTTTGTTTACCAATCGAACCTTCCGGTAATTTTATATGATGCTGAACTTCTAAGTTGTTCATGGTAATTCTCTAATTTCTTTTATCCTTTTCCAAACTTACTCTTTTATTATCGGGTATTCCTGTGTACAAATCAATCCGTCAATAAATTCAGCTTTTGCGTTAACTGGAAAGTTGATTGTATAAAACAACTTTCTTCTTTCCGATTGTTCCATCTCCAACTCATTCAACTTCATTGTCCAATCGCCCATTTCGCTAACGGATTCTACATTTCTGATTTCTGAAATTACAGACTGAATTTTTACAAATTCAATCATTTATGTAATCAGATTGCAATATTACAATGTATTTAAAAACGCGTGCGAGCCGCCTCTGCCAAACATTTCATCGTCTTTATCTCTACGCGTCTGATCTTCAAGCGGATACTCTTTACGTTGTGGAAAATAATCCATTTCGTCAACATTTACAATACGCTTCAGATTCGGATGACCAACGAAATTTACGCCGTAAAAATCGTACGTTTCGCGTTCCATCCAATTGGCAGCTTCGAACAATTTGGTGGCTGTAAAAACGTCCGGCTTTTGAATGTCGGTAAACACTTTAAAGCGAATGCGGGTATTCTCGCGCATATTGTGCAAATGATAAACAATCGCTAACTCAGCGCCTTTGTTATCCGGATAATGCACGGCACAAACAGAAGTGAGAAACTGAAAGCCCAATTCTTCGTATAAATATTGTAGAACTTTTAAATTAAAACCTTTCGGCGCTTCAAAAGTAAGCATACCATACGGTTCGTGAAAACCGGAAACGGTTTCGCCAAACTTAGCTTCTACTTGTTGCTGTATTGTTTCGTTAGTGAGTTGCATTCTTTCTATTTTATTGTATACCGTAGCTACTCATCAAAGCTTTGTATTCTTCACCATTTCTTCGGCGCAGGCTTTCACTTCCTATTAAATCCTGTATTCTCATCACACCATCAATAATAGCTTCCGGTCTTGGCGGGCAACCCGGCACATATACATCAACCGGAATAATCTGGTCAATGCCCTGCAGAACAGAATACGTATTGAAAATACCGCCCGAGCAGGCACACGCGCCAACCGCCAATACCCAGCGCGGTTCGGCCATTTGTAAATAAACCTGCCGTAACACAGGACCCATTTTTTTAGAAATGGTTCCCATCACCATAAGCAAATCACACTGACGCGGCGTAAAACCCAGGCGTTCAGAACCAAATCGCGCCAGGTCGTAAGTAGAAGCCATGGTAGCCATAAACTCGATACCGCAACAGGAAGTTGCAAACGGCAGGGGCCAAATAGAATTTTTACGCGCTAACCCAACCACACTCTCGAATTTGGTTGCAAAAAAACCTTCGCCACCTGAACCATCAGGCGCTTCGGCAATTGCAATATTATCGTGTATATCCGGCTGCTTGGGATGTATATTAAACCGTACGGGACGTGGCATAATTGGAATCTGTTTTCTGATAAATATTCAATACAAATGTAGCGTACAACTGTTACAAAAAGGTGCTAAAGATTCCTGATTTCGTAAATATTTTTATATACTGATAGCGAAGAAGAAACATATTGTTATGGGTAAATTTATTTTATGGCAAAACAACTTACCGCTAAAGCGACAATATAAAGTAATAACCTCTTTATAAATTTTAAACGAATTTGAAAGGGATGTGCATTTTATAGATTAATCCCTATTTTTGGCGGCACATATCCGGCTGAAAGTTTCAGAGATTTCCTGCCTGACTCCTTTTTAAGGCCAATCAGATTATAATAAAAATGTCGAAGCAAATTTCCAAAATTGCAGTGTTAACTTCAGGCGGAGACTCGCCGGGAATGAATGCAGCTATCAGGGCAGTCGTTAGAACAGGTATCTATTATGGAATGGAAGTGTATGGCATTGTAAGAGGCTATAGTGGCATGTATGAAGATGATATATTTCAAATGGATTCCCGATCGGTAGCCAACATTATTCAACGTGGCGGAACCATACTCAAATCAGCCCGGTGCAAAGAATTTTTTACTTACGAAGGCAGGCAAAGAGCCGTTGCCAATCTTGAAAGAAGAGGTATTAATGCATTGGTGGTTATAGGTGGCGATGGCAGTTTTACCGGCGCTTTAAAGCTGAGCCAGGAGTTTGGTTTTCCGGTTATTGGTTTGCCCGGAACCATAGATAAAGATTTATATGGAACCGACTTTACGATTGGTTTTGATACCGCTGTAAACACAGCCATTGACGCTATAGATAAAATACGCGATACAGCTGATGCCCACGACCGGCTTTTTATTGTTGAAGTCATGGGTCGCCATGCCGGTTATATTGCACTTCACAGCGGTATTGCTACCGGCGCAGAAAACATTCTGATACCGGAAGCCGAAACCAATATGGATGAAGTGATTGATTCATTAACCGAAAAAGAAAAACGGAAAAAATTAGTCAACCTGATTGTGGTTGCCGAAGGAGATGAATTTGGCGGCGCCAATCAAATAGCCAAAGTGGTAAAAGAAAGATTGCCTCACCTGGATACACGTGTTTCTATTTTAGGTCATATACAACGCGGCGGCTCGCCCACAGCTATAGACAGATTGATTGCCAGCCGCATGGGTTACCATGCTATAGAAAGTTTAATGGAAGGTCGTTATAATGTAATGGTTGGTGTGGTTAATAACGAAATGGCTTATACACCATTAGAAATTGCTATCCGCGAAAAACAATCAATCAGTCCTGATTGGTTGCGGCTCGTAAAAATTTTAAACAGCTAACGATACCTTTGTTTTTAAAATTCAGTTGATACTCTCAACAGAAAAAGATTTATAATATTATGGATAAGCAAGTTGGAAGCGATAACAATACATTTCACCGTACCAAGATTGTAGCTACGGTAGGTCCTGCCTGCAATACTTACGATAAATTATCTGCGTTGGTAAAAGCCGGTGTAAATGTATTCAGGCTTAACTTTTCTCACGGCACACACGAAGACAAACAACAGGTCATTACTTACATACGGGAACTTAACGCCAAAGAGCAATGTAATGTTGCCATTCTTGCCGATTTGCAAGGTCCCAAGCTTCGCGTCGGCGAAATGGAAAACGGCGGTCTGGATGTAGTTGCCGGCGACATTCTCACCTTTACGTCCACAGAAAAAGTGGTTGGTAATAAAGACAAAATTTATGTATCATATCCCAATCTTCACAACGATGTGAAAGTGGGCAATAAGATATTGATAGATGATGGCAAACTCGAAGTAATTGTTATTGAAGTAACCAAAGATGGCGATGTTCGCGTTGCGGTTTCCTATGGCGGCAGAATTTTACCCAAGAAAGGTGTAAACCTGCCGGATACAGAAATTTCTTTGCCTGCCATGACGGAAAAAGACATTGCAGATTTTGATTTTATTATAACACAGGATTGCGATTGGATTGCTCTTTCTTTTGTTCGCAAGTCAGAAGATATGATTGATTTGAGAAGACGTGTAAACGAAAGAGGAAGCGCCATTAAAATCATGGCAAAAATAGAAATGCCTTCTGCCATGGCCGATCTTAAAAATATCATCAACCAAAGTGATGGTGTGATGGTTGCGCGCGGCGATTTGGGTGTTGAATTGCCGGTTGAAAAAGTACCCATGGCGCAACGCGAAATCATTCGCAAATGTATTCATCGCGGCAAGCCGGTAATTGTGGCTACGCAAATGATGGAAAGCATGATTGACCGCACAAAACCAAACCGCAGTGAAATTACAGACGTTGCCAATGCGGTATTGGAAGGAACCGATGCAGTAATGCTGAGCGCCGAAACCGCTACAGGAAATTATCCTGTATTGGTAGTAGAAACGATGCGAAAAATTATTCTGGAAGTAGAAAAAACAGAATATCGTTATAACCGCGAAGAAGATTTAAAACCGCTCTCCCATTCGCCAACCTTTCTTAGTGATGCCATTTGTTACAACGCTTGTAAAATAGCCCGCGATGTAACGGCACAAGCTTTAATCGGGATGACGCAAAGCGGCTTTACCGCATTTGTGTTAAGCAGCTATCGGCCTAAGTCGCCGTTATATGTTTTTACTAAAAAGAAAAATCTTGTTAACCAGTTAAGTCTTAGCTGGGGCGTTCGCGCTTTCTATTACGATGAAGAAAACAGTCTTGATGAAATCTTTGATGACCAGATTAAATTTTTGAAAGAAAAAGGTTATTTAGAACCCGGCGATATTGTGGTAAATACAGGCAGTACGCCGGTGCACATGCATTTACCAACCAATATTTTAAAGATTTCAACAGTAGAATAAAAGAACACACATAACAAATTCATTTAAACAAAAGAGCACCGCTATATGCCGGTGCTCTTTTGTTGCAGATATTACTAAAACAATCTTACGCTGTGTATTTCTGATTGATATAGGCAAGGATAATTTTTTTTGATTCTTCTGCGCTCTTTTGTTTCTCAGCTTCCTGGCTTATATTAGCAAGTTCTTCATCATGTATTGTATCGCGAAACCATTGGGTAAAATCACCATTCTGAAGATGAAATTTCCAGGTTGCATCGTCAATTCCTTCTCCAATATGTGCAAACATAATTAAGTTGTTTGCTTTCAGTTTCAGCTTGTTGCTTTTACCTGTAAACACAAAACTATTATCGCCCATATCGCCGGTTGCATACTTGCGTTTATGACGTTGCTGCAACTGCTGCGGTTCATTTACATTTATAATGTACGGCGTTGTTTTTTGGGCTTCCAAATCGTAAACACAAGCTTCACCTTTTTTAAGTACCGGCGTTTTTTTCGGCGGCTCAATTTTCCTGATTTTACAGAAATGCTCAATCGGGTAAGCTGCATTATCACCAATTGTGATTACCATACCTACTTTCTCTAAAATATCAGAACACATTACGTCGGGCAAATAACTAATCAATACAAAATTATTGAGGTTGGCAAACAAACTACTGTCAACACCGGGCGGCACCAAATGATGCGCTTCATCTATCAGCAGCCAGTGCGGATGTCCCAATTCTTTTCGCATATCAACAAGAGCCGCTAAGAGTTTTGTAAAGAAAGCCGGACGATCTGCCATAACAACCGACAGCAAAGAAATAACAACACTTTGCTTTGGATTTTTTAGCAAGCCAACAATCTCTTCTATCGTTGGCAATGCCGTATCGTTACCAATAATTATGGTATTAGGAAGCTCCATAAAATCGCCTTCCGGATCTATCAAACAAAACTGGTAATTGCCTTTCGATAAAGCTTCTGTTACCGCAATGGTAAACGTTGATTTACCGCCGCCCGAAACACCAGATAACAAGATACCGGAGCGATATGGATTTAATAAAAAAGGCTCACCACTTGGCAGCGTTCCCAAAGGCAAAAAATGCCTGGTAAGTGTATTGTTTAGTTCTGCCAAATCACCGGCAATTAATTGATCTATCAATTCACCCACACCTGTTCCATGATCTGATTTGGTGACCCAATCAACTGTTTCTTTTAACGTTGGCAACGCGTTGCTTACTGCCACGGCGCATTCAGCAATTTTAAACATAGCGCTATCATTTTCAGCATCGCCAACCGCAACAGAATTGTGTTCTGACAGATTTAATCTTTCTAATAAAGCTTGCAAACCAGACGCCTTGTTAATACCTGGCGGCAATATCATAACAGCGCCTTTGTTAAAGATAATCTGGCGCTCATAACCAAATTCTTTTATTACATCGAGTACAACATTCTGGTGCGGTTCCCAGGTGGCTACAATTACTTTTCCAACGGAAATCGGGCCAACACCACGCTTTCTCAATTCTTCAACAAAAACAGGATCGGGTGCAGTGCCCAATAATTCTTCAGTTGCAGTTGCGGTTGTATATATCAAAGCACCGTTTTCGGCAACTATATAATCGAATACTTTATATTCGGGAAACACGCGTTCCAGATCAGGCATTTCTCTGCCGGTAACCAAGGCAATTTTTCTGTTGGATGTTTTTAACTGCTTTAATTTTTCTACCGTTTCGCCTGATACTTTTTCATGATGAGCGATGGTGCCGTCGTAGTCGGAAGCCAGTATATGATAACGCATAAGAAAAGAGTTTACCTGTATTTTCAAAAAGAAAGCCAGAAGAAATATGGGTTGTGATAAATGAAGATTGTTATTTCATTATCCATATAAACTTATTGCTGTTTTGCCTGACTTTTATTTTGAACAATATTCTACAAATAAAAAACCTGCTGCAAACTGATTTACAACAGGCTTTTACATTATATTATCTGTTATAAATTACTCTGCCAGAGGCTTCACCATAACGTCTTTAAAGTAAACAATGCTGTTTGGATCGTGTCCCTGCAAAGCAAATGTGCCGCTTGATAATACACGACCTTTCATATCATCCGGGCGTTGCACATTATCCGGTTCTGTATAATCAACGGTTTGTTTATCATTCACCCATATTTGTACCCGCTTGCCTTCCACACGAATGCGTTCTGTGTACCAAACGCTGTCGTTAACCAGTTTTTCTTTTACATCCTGAATGGCATATAAACCGCCTGTTCTGCGCCAGTCGGTATGAGAATTATTTACCTGCACTTCGTAGCCTTTAGAAGGCCAGCCATCAGCCTGGTATTGTGTATGAAAATAAATGCCTGAATTAGAGCCGGGCATTGTCATTACCTGTGCTTTAAAATCGAAATTTTTAAAGTTATGATTCATTACATCGCCTACATAAAACAAGTGTGCAGTTTTGCCATGCACGGCTATCGTTCCATCTTTTACACTAAACGTTTCTGCGTTGTCGCCTACTTTCCAGCCATTTAAAGATTTGCCATCAAACAGAGGAATCCAATCATCTTTTGGCGCTTTTGATTTTTTTGTTTCTGAAAAAGAAAAGAATAAGAATGCAACACAAAATAAAAACAGAAAATTTTTCATGGCGAGATGTTTTATATGACGATGAAGTGCCGAAGGTAATATCTTGTACAGAATATAAATGCACTTTTACGGCAGATTGTTCAATTGATAACAGAACGTTGAACGGAGCGTCGCAAGTAAAGCTCAACCGGAGTTACCGGCGATGGTAACATAAAACTGTATTAATAGAAAATAAATTTCTGCGGCGATTGATTGATCATTTTTATTTTATAACAATACGCCGCGCAGAAAAAAGTAACCAACCGTAAAGTAAATAATGATGCCGGTAACATCAACCAAAGTTGCTACAAAAGGAGCGGAAGAAGCCGCCGGATCGGCTCCTAATTTCTTTAAAATAATGGGCAGCATTGAGCCTGATAAAGTGCCCCACAATACAACACCAATCAACGAAATGCCAACTGTGGAAGCAATTAAAAACCAGTGTTCTCCATATATATCTTTAAGGATGCCATGACTCATTAAATAATGCCATATCGAGATACGAAAAAAGCCAATTAAACCCAGGATAGAACCTAAAATAAGTCCGCTGAATATTTCGCGGCGCATGACACGCCACCAGTCAGAAATCGTTAATTCGCCAACTGCCATGGCTTGTATAATTAAAGTAGAAGCCTGCGAGCCGCTGTTGCCACCGCTGCTGATAATAAGCGGAACAAAAAGGGAAAGAACAGTGGCTTTTTCAAGTTCATCATTAAAATAACCCATAGCACTTGCTGTAAGCAATTCGCTAAAGAAAAGAACGATAAGCCAACCCACGCGTTTCTTAATCAGTTTAAAAAAAGAGATGTCGAGATAAGGTTCTTCCAAAGCTTCGGTTCCACCCATTTTCTGCATGTCTTCGCTGTACTCTTCGTTGGCAACCCAAAGCATATCATCAATGGTTACAATGCCAAGCAATACATTATTATCATCGGTAACGGGCAGCGCCACGCGGTTGTTCATCTTGAATATCTGGCTGGCTTGTTCCTGGTCGTCGTGAACGTTTAAAGAGATAATACGACCATCAATAATTTCATCAATCCGTTTGCCTGGCGAAGCCAAAATCAAATCCCGGATCCGTAAATCATCAATCAGTTCGCCTTGTTCATTTATCACATAAATCACATCAATGGTTTCGCTGTTTTTTGCCACTTTGCGAATAGTGCTGAATGCCTGTTCTACCGTGTTGTGTTTATAGACATAAACATAATCTGGCGTCATCAATCTGCCCACGCTATCTTCGGGATAACCTAACATGGCAAGCGTAATTCTGCGCTCATCGTGGTTCAATAATTTGATTAAATCGCGAATGGCAGCTTTGGGCAATTCTTCTAAAAAATCGGTGCGGTCATCTGCCGGCAATTCATTTAACAGTTCTGCCGTTTTATGCGAAGGCAATTCTTTTATTACCTGTTTTTGTTCGCCAATATCTAATATCTTAAACACACCAGCAGCCCGGTGCACGGGCATATTCCCGATAATCTCGGCTGCATAATCTTCATATTCATATATCAATTCAGCTACATCGCTGATGTTGAGATGATTGATAAAATCGTAAAGCGGCTGCCTGTCTTCTCCGGTAGCCAGTTCTTCAAACTGCTCGTTGATAGAAGGACTTTCCATTTCCGTATTCATGTGCGCAATTTAAGTGATAACGCTCTGCAAGAAATCATCCCGGTATGATTGTTTTGTTTATTTTCGGCTTTTTATACCAACCAATAATTATGATTCTGCCTTACATTGATGTGAAACCTGCCGGCAGCAAAGGCAGAGGTGTTTTTACAAGTAAATCTATACCAGCCGAAACGGTCATCGAAATTTCACCTGTGCTGGTGTTAAAACCAAAAGAAAGAAAAACATTAGAAACCACGCTTCTGTATCATTATGTATTCGAGTGGGGCGATACGCGCCGCAAAGCAGGCATGGCGCTGGGTTATATTTCTATGTACAATCACAGCTACGATTCCAATTGCGTTTACGAGATGGATTTCGATGAAATGAGCATGACTATAAAGACAATAAAACCCATTAAAAAAGGCGAAGAATTAACCATAAATTACAACGCCGTTTCCGACGATAAAACGCCGGTTTGGTTTGATGCGAAATAGAACTTTTGATGGCCAGATTTTTACTGAATTCTATAAATAAAACAAGAGCCGAAAATAATTTCGGCTCTTGTTTTTTATTGCTGTTTCCTTACATTACACGTTGCTATTGCAAAGGATTTTTTGTGTTACGAGCTTTTGATACTCCGGTTGAACTTTACTTGCGTCGCACTCTTGTACGCTTTGAAATCAATTAAACTTTTTCAAAACAGCAATCTTATTTCTGCGATTTCGGATAGCTGTAATTCACCATCCACTGCACGCCAAACTTATCTGTAAGCTGACCAAATAAATCGCCCCAGAACATCTTTTCAAGCGGCATCATTACTTTGCCACCTGCAGATAAACCATCAAAGAATTTATGCGCCTGTTCTTCACTATCGGGAGAAATACAAATGGAAACATTGGTTCCGAAAGTTGCCTGTGGCATACCTTCAACAATGTCGGTTCCCATCAGGAAAATATCTTTTCCTAAAGGCAAACCAATGTGCATGATTTTATCTTGTGCGCCGGCAGGCATTTTACCACTTTCCGGCGTGTCTTTAAAGCGCATGACATCTGTAAATTCACCACCAATGACTGATTTGTAAAAAAGAAATGCTTCTTCTGTGTTACCATTAAAATTTAAGTACGGATGAAACGTTGGCATAACAATGTTGTTTTTGTGTTAGATAATTATTGCTGAAAAATATTAAAAAATTCTTTGCTTACGATGCAAATTTTTCATCGTATGTAAGCATCCAGGCAATGCCAAATTTATCGGTAAACTGTCCAAATAAAGCACCCCAGAATTCTTTACTTACCGGGTGCGAAACCTTGCCGCCTTCAGACAGTTTTGAGAAGAAAGAATTGAGTTCGCTTTCGCTGGTGCAATTGAGCGATAATTCAATCTGGCTGCCTGTTTTTGTAGTACCCATAATATTATCAGACGCCATAAGTAATAAAACACCTTCGCGCATGAGGTTGGCGTGCATTATTTTATCTTTTGCTTCCGGCATTTGCTCTGCCACCGGCGTTTCGCCAACGGTCATTAACGAAAGTGCGCCGCCGAGGCATTCCTGGTAAAAAGTCATGGCTTCTTTGCAATTACCGTTAAAATATAAATAGGCATTAATCTGTGCTGTCATGTTGATTGGTTTTATACGTTTTGAGTCGTAAAATCTGTTGACTTTTGTTTATAAAATAAGATTGATTCTTTTGAATTAATTGCCATCGTAAGCCTTTTGCAAAGCAGCAATATCAAACTTTTTCATTTGCAGAAACGCTTGTGTTACCCTGGCTATTTGCTCTTTGGTTCCGTTCTGCATCATATCGTTCATAGCTACAGGTGTAACCTGCCACGACAGCCCGAATTTATCTTTCAGCCAGCCGCATTGCTGTTCCTTTCCGCCTTCGCTGGTTAGCTTGCTCCAGTAGTAATCAATCTCATCCTGCGTTTCGCAATACACGATAAAAGAAACAGCTTCGTTGAACTTAAATAAAGGTCCGGCGCTGATAGCCATAAAAGGTTGTCCGCTCAATTCAAACGATACGGTTTTTGCATCGCCGGATGGTGTGTTTTCAAGAACGGTTGTTTTATTAATTTTTGAATCGGGAAAAATAGAAACGTAAAATTCTGCGGCTTCCTGGGCTTGTGTATCGTACCATAAATGAGGCACGATTGTTTTGAGTTTTACTGCCATTGTTTTTGTGTTTTGTTGAAAGAATTTGATTTGTTTACTGATGATTGTTTATGAAGTGTTTGAAACAAGTAAAAATTGCTCAATTGATTTCAGAACGTTGAACGGAGCGTCGCAAGAGACGATCAACCGGAGTTACCGGCGATGGTAACATAATCTGTATTTTTCAAATGGTTATGAAAGCGAGATTACAAAAAGTAAAAGGCGAAAAAATTAAGTTTTTACGATTTCATTTCCACCGTATATGAATCCAT
>CBDATZ010000058.1:0-145491 GCA_965199845.1 Ilyomonas sp. | reverse complement strand
GGCGCGAAACTTTTTGATAATCTCGAGAACTGGGATCGTTTTATTGAAGACCCGATTGGAAATTTGTTTTCGCGCAGCGGGCTTACCTTTTACGGTGGTTTGATTGTAGCTGCAATTGCGATATATTTCTACGCAAAAAAACACAACTTTTCTTACGTTCATCTTTGCGATGCAATTGCGCCGGGACTAATGTTTGCTTATGGCTGGGGACGTATGGGTTGCCAGGTTGCCGGCGATGGCGACTGGGGCATTGTAAACAGTGCTTATATAAGCAATGATGATGGTAAAGTGCAGTTAGCAACATCCGATCAGTTCACTTCTCAATTAAGCCGTTATCAGAATTTATACGAAGATCATATTGCTTCTACCGGCGCGGTGCAACACGTAGCCGTTAAGTCTTTCTGGGGCTTGCCCGATTGGATGTTTGCGTACACGTATCCACACAATGTAAACCACGAAGGCATTCCGTTAGCACATTGCGGTTGGGACGACTTTTGTAATTATTTACCGTTGCCTGTTTTCCCGACACCGCTTTATGAAATCATAGTTGGCTTGCTGTTATGTCTTTTTTTGTGGCGCATCCGCAAAAAAATAAATGTTGCCGGCAGATTGTTTGCCATCTATTTATTTGTAAACGGACTGGAGCGTTTCTTCATAGAAAAAATAAGAGTCAATACACGTTACAGCATATTTGGCTTTCATCCTACACAAGCCGAATTAATCTCATCATTACTTATTGTTGCCGGTATTGTTTTGTATTGGTATGCGCCAAGATTACAAGAAAATAAGATAAAGAAAACAGTTACCGTTTAGATTGTAATTGCATACACAGGATTAACAAAAAGGCGCGTAGCGCAGCCATTTATTTTGCGGCAAAAAGAATTACTTTGCATGAGGAAGGAGATTATGATATATGCTTTCTAAGAAAACACAATATGCTTTTAAAGCCCTGATGTACCTGGCACAAAAGCCTAATAGCGAACCAGTGCTGATTGCCGAAATATCGCAGCAGCGCAATATACCTTTGAAGTTCCTGGAAAACATTTTACTTGAACTAAAGAAGAACGGAATTTTAGACAGTAAAAAAGGAAAAGGCGGCGGTTATTATTTATTAAAATCACCTGAGAAGATCTTTTTAGCTGATGTATTGCGATTGATAGAAGGACCGATTGCATTGTTGCCTTGTGTAAGCCTTCATTTTTACAAACAATGCGGGCAATGCGATGAACGTAACTGCGGACTTCACCGTATTATGATTGAAGTGCGCGACGCCAATTTAGCGATTCTTGAAAACAAAACCGTTGCTGATATTTCGTATTCACCCGAACCGGTTATAGAATGTTCTTCTTCCTGAATTTTGATTTATTTATCTTCTGATTTTTATTGTAAATTCAGCAACATATCTTTTGTCAGCTTTTGCAAGTCGTATTCCGGCTTCCAGTTCCAGTCTTTATTAGCAACAGAATCATCAATGCTTTGCGGCCAACTGTCTGCGATTGCCTGCCGGTAATCGGGATTGTAACTAACAGAAAAGTTTGAAATGTTCTTTTGTATTTCAGTTGCAATATCGCTTGGCGAAAAAGAAATTCCGGTTACATTATATGACGTACGAACCGAAATATTTTGTGCGGGCGCTTCCATCAATTCTAACGTAGCGCGAATGGCATCGGGCATATACATCATGGGTAAATATGTATCTTTTTTTAAGTAACAATTGTAGAAATGATTTTCTACCGCTTCATAAAAAATTTCGATGGCATAATCGGTTGTTCCGCCACCGGGAGACGAATTATAACTGATTAAACCCGGGTAGCGAATGCTGCGTACATCAACACCATAACGATGATGAAAATAGTTGCACCAGAATTCACCGGCATATTTACTGATACCATAAACCGTTGTTGGCTCAATGATGGTTTGCTGCGGACACAGCTGCTTTGGCGAAGTTGGACCAAATACCGCGATGCTGCTTGGCCAATACACTTTCTGCAGTTTTTCTTCGCGGGCAATATCAAGCACATTTAATAAGCCCTGCATATTTAAACTCCATGCAAGGTTTGGATTTTTTTCGCCCGTAGCAGAAAGAATCGCTGCCAGCAAATAAATCTGTGTAATGTTTTGGCGAATGACCTGCACATGAAGCATTTCTTTGTTCATCACATCAAGCGATACATAAGGTCCACTGTCTTTAAGCAACGGATTTTGTTCGCGCAAATCAGACGCAATTACGTTTGCATCACCATATAATTTTCGCAGTGCTAAAGTCAGCTCCACTCCTATTTGCCCGGAGGCACCGATAACTAAGATTTTTTCTTTGGCAGCCATATAAAATCAATAAGGTTTTAGTTCTTAAAAGGCGGGCAAGATAATGTGCTTTTTACATTGGCTACGCAATATTTGTAACGCAAATAAATACTATTAACAAAAAGGAATTGTATAAGTAAATACATAGCTTCAAGATAAGAAAGATGAAACCCAAAGCAGACCAACGATTACTTGCATATAAACGCAGCAAGGTTATAAGTAATGATAATTTTATTAGGATAAATAAACAAAGCGATTTTATTTATCCGTTTTGTGCTGTAAAACAGTTGCGAGATATTGTATTGCGAACGGAATTTTCATCATCATCTTTATTAATTTTTTTGTCAGTATGAATAAAGCCGGAAGTAACAATTCTACCTTTCAGAAATATCATTTTATAAAGCCTGAAAGAGTAACATTACAATTGGCTATATCTTATATTTACACTAACTAAACCTGATTCATAATGTTGTCCATAATTCTGAAACCGCTATATCACCGCAAGCAGGAAAGCATTGGCATTTATTGTACACTAAATGCGGTTCTGAATAACCTTATTAAAATAGTGCCCGATGCCAGGTGGAGCCGGACACACGGATGCTGGTACATTCCCTTAGACAGGAAACATTATATGCAGTTATTGCAATCTGTTGGCAATAAGGCTGCTGTAAATAATCAAAGCCTGGTGGTGTACTTACAGCAACGGAAAGCGGTGATTTTACAAACGGATAAGCCGGTTAGTAAACCAACGGTAACTTTGATTACGACGTACCCTTTGCATCAACATAATTTAAAGGCTCTGACCGATTACAAAAACATGTTGCTGTTGAAAGCGTATAGTTCAAATACAATCCGCAATTATTGCAATGCGTTTCATCATTTGCTCAGGTTACTTCACCAAATACATGTGGCTGATTTAACCAAAACCCAGATTATGTCTTACTTGCTTTGGCTCATTACAAAACAAGGATATAAAGAAATGCATGTGCATGTAACAATCAATGCCATCAAGTTTTATTTTGAAAAAGTGTTAGGCAAACAGGCAGAATTTTACGATATTCCCCGTCCTAAAAAACCATTTAAACTACCGGAGATATTGGCCGGCGAAGAAGTATCTAATCTCATACAAAAAGTTGAAAACCTGAAACACAGAGCTATGTTGATGACCGGCTATTCGGCGGGTCTGCGGGTAAGTGAAATTGTAGGTCTTACAGTTAAAGATATTGATAGTAAGAGAATGATGATTCACATACATGGCGCAAAAGGAAAGAAAGACCGGATGGTGCCTTTATCAAAAAAGTTGCTGCTTACGTTACGGGAATATTTTCTGCAGTATAAACCGAAGTCCTATCTTTTTGAAGGACAATACGGTGGCGCTTACAGTACCAGAAGTGTTCAGTTAATACTGATTGCTGCCAAAAAGAAAGCCGGTATTACCAAAAAAGGCAGTGTGCATTCGCTCAGGCATAGTTATGCGACTCACCTTATGGAAAGCGGAACTGACATTCGTTTTATCCAGGATTTGCTGGGACATAACAGTATTAAAACAACGATGCGTTATACACATGTAAGCAAAAGAGAAATAGGCAAAATAGAAAGTCCGTTAGATAAACTGAATTTGTAAATGAGTTTCGTTTTTCGGATATATTGGTTTGATATAGGAAATGCTGTGTCAGATTGATATACCCAAAAAACGAAATGGTTTTATATTGATACTGAATGAAAAACATATTTTTGTCCTGCCTAAATTGCGAAACAAAAGTTTCGTATATTTAAGTGTTAAGCGCAACTTTTAATAACAGCCAGTCGTTATTTTGTTTAGTTCTTTCATCAGGATTCTTCCAAGCCAACGCTTTATTTTGCAAAACTCTTTTGCCTGGTGTAACTTATATTGGCAACTTCACATTGCCAACATAAAGTCTGCGCTTAACAAGTGCTTGCCAAAATAGCGGCTGACTCAAGTTAATCAGCAACATTAATTCTGTTGAGCTTTTGTATTAGATTTGAACTCAGAAACAATAACGCCGCTACTTCGGCAAGCAGTGGACGTTAATGGCAATTTTATTTGAACAGGTATCAGGTGCAACAGGACATGGGTAAAACTTTAAACTACATAAGGACAAACCCAAATTTTGCTTTAGGCTTAGCTATGATAATTGTCGTAATATCATACGGACTTTATCGACAATCGTTGATGGAAGAGCATGGAGTTATAACGATTGCAAGGGTGGACAAATTTGAAGGAGCGGAACAAGGTGCTGACTTAAAAGTGACAGTGTTCTACAATGGCAAAGAATATAAGTCAACCTTAAATAGGTTTTGTCGTGGTTGTATCGGCAATTATTACTACATTAAGATTATTCCGACAGACCCGAGCACTCCAGCAGCAGAATTATACGAAGACAAGCCAGTGCCATACTGCTACATCGGCAATGTTCCCTTTGAAGGCTGGAAGAAAATTCCGAAAGACACATGCAAATAACATTTGTATTTCTAATCTTTATAGTTCTCTCAAAACTGCCACTAACAGTGTGTTTATAAAATTGTGGCTGGATTGCTATGGAAAAAACAAAACTATTTTTAGGCTATTTTTATGCTGCTTCCGATACGTTATTAACATAGGGTTGTTGTTTATTCACTACTGCTACTACTCTTAGTAGGAGCTTATTTCTGATTGCGTTTAGTACCAGCATTCCATTTTTACCTTCTGCCTTTTTACGGTGGAAATATTGTTTGAATTCGGGTGAGTATTTGATGGCGACAAGTGCGCAGAGATGTAACATTTTTTTGAGTTCTTTGTTTGCCATTTTGTGTACTTTATTTTTGCCTTTAATGCTGGTGCCGCTGCTGTTGCCAAAAGGTACTACGCCTGCATAACTGCCCAGTTGTTTACCACTTGGTCTTGAAGCAAAATTATTGGTGCAGCAGATGATATATATCGCTGTAAGATGTCCGATACCCGGTACGGTTTTTATTAGATTATAATTGGTGTAAATAGCCTGGTTTTGTTGTATGATTTTTTCAATCATTGCTTCTATTTGTTCAATGCTTTTTTTGATACCTTCTATAGCGGCATAATGTGCTTTATTTAGCATAGTCAGCAGCACTTTATCATCAGTACATTTTACCTCGTTAAGATAGTTTTTAGTGCTGTGCAGTTGGGTTAACAGGCGACTGCGACTGCTCATAAGGTCTTTAAGCATCATAAACACAGGATCCAGTGCTGGTGTAGCTTTCAGTTCATCTGCCTGCTTTAGGCAGTACATGCAAAGACGCTTTGAGTCAACTACATCATTCTTGCCGCGGGTAATACCCAGGCTCCATTTAATATGTGCTGCATTACCGATATGCAGTTGTAGGTTGTGAGTGCTGCAAAAGCTCCAGATAAGGCGGTGATATACCCCTGTGTTTTCTATAACTAACAAGCTGTTTTCATCATAAGAAACAAGTTGCAGCTTAAGCCATTTTTTAAAGCCTTTCATGCCCTGTGGTGTATTGTCAAAGCGCTCTGTAATTACAGGTTGTTTAGCGTGTTGGACCACTGCGATTAAAGAGACATCAAACCAAAGTTTAGAGACATCAATACCGAGATAATTTTTTCTTTCTGAGAGCATAATTTTGTTTTTACATTTGAGTATAAGCCTGACCTTTTTTTGCCCCATCGTCTTAGTCCTTAATAATGGGTATAGAAGCCCTAATTGCTATAGAGACACTAAGGGGAAAAACCGGCAGTGGATTGTATCCAGCCCTGGGTCATTAACCCTGACGTTGTGATAATGCGCTACTGCCGGTGGTTAGGTTTATCAACAAATAAATGTGAATTGTAAAGAAAAAAAGTAGCAAAAAAAGAAAGTTGTGATAATAGTAAGTATTTTATGTTCAATTAATGAATGCAAACCTAAAGGACGTTAAGCATTCGACCTTAAATCATTATTTTACTTTTATGGTTAATTGAACCCGACGTTTTTCAAATGCCACAACTTCATAAACACTTTTTCGTTATATGGCATTTTTAGACCAAAAACATATGAAACGACTAACTATAATTTCTTTATTATTTCTATCGCTAACGACTTTCGGACAACAGCAGCAAAAACCTAAACTTGACGTGACTGGAACAGCAAAGGTGACTGTTACACCTGACTTGGGCATTTTAAGTATTTCTGTTTCGGAAATAAAGCTGACTATGAGCGACGCTATAAAAATGTTGGGAGATAAATCCAATCACTATAATGACCTTTTAATTAAATTGGGCTTTAGCGACAAGGAAATAAAGACGACGAGTTTCACAGTATCAAAGAACAGAATCTATCGGGATAGAGATTATACAGACAGCGGTTATGTTGCTTCTCAAAACATCAAACTTCAATTTACCTACAGCCAACAGCTGCTGCAAAAAATAGTAGCTGAGTTCTCAAAGAGTGACCAGCCAATTGACTTTAGTTTTGATTTTGAATTATCAGAGCAGTTAAAGCAAAAAGTTCAAAGTCAAATAATTGAATATGCCGTAAAGGACGCCAATGAGAAAGCCAATACTATTGCAAAAGCATCAGGACAAAAACTCATTAGGATTATGACAATTACTTATAGCTCCTCTTGGGGACAGAACAGTGGAATGGAATTGATTGAACAAAAGCACCGTTATGCAGCCGCTGCAGCCGCAAACGACGACTTTCAATCATTTAATTTTACTCCCGACGATCTGACTTTTAGAGACAACATAACTGTAGAATGGAGCATAGAATAAATAAAACGCCATATAACAAGTGGTTTGCTGCCATAGCGGCGGGACGAATCTCGGCTGAACATAAGTTTTTCAATCGGGCTTCATCTTTTAGTTAGGCTGACGGAACACGGAAGTCCGCTACGTCAGCAAGCCTCACCGTTAAGCGCAACTTTTGATAACAGCCAGTTGTTATTTTGTTTAGTTCTTTCAGTCGGATTCTTCCAAGCCAGCGCTTTATTTTGCAAAACTCTTTTGCCTGGTGTAACTTCTGTTGGCAACTTCACATTGCCAACATAAAGTCTGCGCTTAACAAGTGCTTGCCAAAATAGCGGCTGACGGAATTTAGTCAGCAAATGGTTTCTGTTGAGCTTTTAGTATTAGATTTGAACTTAGGAACAAAAACGCCGCTACTTCGCCAAGCAGTGGACGTTGCCTGCAACGCGATATGACACATCAAAATTCTCAAACCAAATTAATAGACAAATGGTGCCATTGAAAAGAATTACTCTTCTATCTTTGTTGGCATTTGTTAGTGTGACATCTTTTGCTCAGTTTAGTGACACGACAATCATTGCAAAATCAGAGACTATTGAACTCAAGTATTCACCCAAATCTCCTGTGACAAAAACGAGAATCACTTTTTTTAAATTTAAAGAAACTTTCGGTGTTCAGTTTTTGTTTTTGACACCAAACAAATATATTCCATATATTTTTATTGAAAGTATTGATAGTTTAGTTCTATACTTGGTGGATGACAAAAAAGTTATTCTAAACAAATCTTGCCCTGACACAAAATTTAATGAAATACCTAATATACATATCTTCCAGTTATCTTACTTTATTGACAAGGCGCAGTTTGAAGAACTAAGAAAAGACAAGATTATTAAAATTAATACAACTTATGGTGGCAGACCTTTAGCACTTCAGATTAAAAAAGAATCGCAAAAGGAAATCTTAGGTGTTGCAGCTGCATTTTGACAAGCGTATGCAGCCAACATGGGGCTTTATGCTATTTGGGCTTGACCAATAAACATCAGCTAAATGCTTACCCGGTCTTTAGTTTCGGCATGACAAGTATTCTTAAATTTTAGTAAAAACAATGAACATATAATTATAAATTTGGCAGCAGTTGTGGGCGGACGGAAGCAAATATCCCAACAGCATAAAGCCCTTAACGTTGGCTGCAAATTTATTTGACACCAAAACATTATGACACCAAGAAGTTTATTCAATGTTGTTCTTAAGATTTTCGGACTCTTTTTTTTGCGTGAAATCATTTATACTATTCCGCAATTAGTTTCATCAATTTCATACTTTACTGAATCTGACCCATTACTTAAAGAACAAAGCTATAATAATGGTTTATTGACTTTCGCATTGACAATTCTCATTATTCTTTTTTACAGCTTAATGATTTATTTATTTGTATTCAAAGCAAATAACATTATTGACAGGCTTAAACTTGACAAAGGATTTGACAAAAAGGAATTTTCATTTAATATTTCAACTTCACAAATTTTGACCATTGCATTAATTGTTATTAGCGGTGTTATTTTGACAAATGAAATTCCAAATTTTTGCAGAAGTGTCTTTGCATATTTTCAGGAAAAAAGTTTGACGCATGGAATGACAAAGCCAAATTATTCTTACATAATTGTTTCTGCTGTAAAAATTATTTTAGGACTTTTGATAGTTGGAGAACGTAAAAGAATAGTTGAATTTGCAGAAAAAAGGCAAGCTAAAAATCAAGAGAAAAATATTAATGATGATTTGGACAGCATTACATAAAACAAAATCTGCAGCCAACAAAAGGCTTGGCAAAAAACTGGCTGACAAAACTCAGCATCAACTTTTCTTTCGCTATTCAGCTTCAGTAATCAGCATGACGATATAAATTTGGCAATAGAATAAACAATGAACTTTTAATTATAAATTTAGCAGCAGTTCGGGCTGACGAATTTCAATTGCCAGTTCTTCGCCAAGCCTAAACCGTTGCCTGCCACTTTTAACTTGTTTCATTTGAGAGCCGTTCATTCTTTCCTTACAAGTTGTTTTACCTAAAAAGTGCTAAGCATTAACGTTTGTTTGCAAAGCAGTTTTGTATTGTGTTGCCGGCGCAGGTTCGTTGTGGTGACACAATAAAGCAGGCAGGCAACAAATGGCTTTACGCCAGCCCGGCTGACAAGTGTCAGCCGGGCTGGCGTTCTCTTTCCATCTGCGGTTATCGGCTCGACGGAACGCGGCTGAACATTGGTTCTTGTTTGTTTCTTTTGTGCTACTTTCGGCTTCCGTTCCAAGCCGACGGATTACATCCGCCGTGCCGGGCGTAAAGCCTGGTCGTTAAGCGCAACTTTTAATAACAGCCAGTCTTTATTTTGTTTAGTTCTTCAGTTGGATTCTTCTAAGCCAGCGATTTATTTTGCAAAACTCTTTTGCCTGGTGTTGCTTTGGTTGGCAACTTCACGTTGCCAATATAAAGTCTGCGCTTAACAAGTGCTTGCCAAAATAGCGGCTGACTCAAATCAGTCAGCAAATGGTTTCTGTTGAACGATATAACTATATTTGAGCAGACGGAATGCTATTGCCGCTACTTCGGCAAGCAGTGGAACGTTGTGCGTAATATTATGACAGCTCTAAAATTCTTAATTACTTCTTTATTTGTTTTGGTGACGATGCAAGGTTATTGCCAGACAATTTTTGACATACGCAGACAAAACCTTACGCCTACTTTTATTGACACAACAAACGAGAAGACTTTTATTTACGAAGTAACCAATGCAATTCTTTATTTTAAGCAAAGTGACATTTCAGACTTCATTAATAATTCAAAAAATACAAATGACTATAAGCTTTTTTCATTCAATAAGTTTGCTGACACACTGAAATCAAACACAAAAACAATAAGAGTTAAAGACGTTTTATATAGTTATGGAAATGTTCAACGAGACAGTATTTTAAAAAATGAAATCATTAGTGCAGAAGTTCAAGAATTGAATAAAGAGTTTAATTTCATTGGTGGGGATTTAATTATAAATGGACACTTCATGATATATTCAAAGATGACGTACAAGTTTGTTATCAAACGCCTTGTTGCTAAGAGACAAACAAGTTTATTAGGACAAAAAGACTTGTTGTTTTTTCTTCCAAATGGAAAAGTTTTTTACGATGTTCTAATTGCGTTTGGAGAATAAATACTACGCACAACAAATGGTTTGGCAAAAAACTGGCTGACAAAGTGCAGCATCAGCTTTTTGTTCGCTATTTAGCTTTGGTTATCAGCACGACGATATAAATTTGGCTATAGAACAAACAATGGACTTTTAATTATAAATTTAGCAGCAGTTCTGGCTGACGAGTTTCAAATACCAGTTCTTCGCCAAGCCTGAGCCGTTGTACGTTATGCTAACAAACTACCTCAAAATTAAAAGCTAATTATTTGTACAATCAAAAGCAATTCTGGACAAGACTTTTACTAAGGGTATTGTTGCTGACAATTCTTGACCTTATTATTATTTGGAACTATGTAAAATGGGAAAACCCAGCGCCCGACGCTGGAATAGGAATTCTCATTGTAGTACCGTTTGTCATGATAGTGAACTTAGTGATTGCTGCCATTCTACATGTACTCAAATGTCAAAATGCAATAGTATTTATCATCAACGCTGTAATCTCTGCAATCATCATGTATAACTTATTTATTGCAGGTATAGAGCGACGCTTACATTTAGAATACGAAGCATGGCTATTTAAAGTTGGTGACACTGCATTTATCGTTAGGTTTCAAAAACCCGATAACTTGTTTAGTGTGGATGGTATGGATGACAAACACATACCACCGGAATCATGGGATTATCTTCATGGACGATTTACTGACAACAAGGATTATTACTTGCTAAAAACAGAAACAAACGAAGAATATACAATAAAGGATGATTTCTTATTTGGCTTTAGAAATATAGACAAAATTAAGCTGACAAAAGTTGAGTATTGAATAAGCCCGAACGCACAACAAAACGTTGTGCGTAATATTATGACAGCTCTAAAATTCTTAATTACTTCTTTATTTGTTTTGGTGACGATGCAAGGTTATTGCCAGACAATTTTTGACATACGCAGACAAAACCTTACGCCTACTTTTATTGACACAACAAACGAGAAGACTTTTATTTACGAAGTAACCAATGCAATTCTTTATTTTAAGCAAAGTGACATTTCAGACTTCATTAATAATTCAAAAAATACAAATGACTATAAGCTTTTTTCATTCAATAAGTTTGCTGACACACTGAAATCAAACACAAAAACAATAAGAGTTAAAGACGTTTTATATAGTTATGGAAATGTTCAACGAGACAGTATTTTAAAAAATGAAATCATTAGTGCAGAAGTTCAAGAATTGAATAAAGAGTTTAATTTCATTGGTGGGGATTTAATTATAAATGGACACTTCATGATATATTCAAAGATGACGTACAAGTTTGTTATCAAACGCCTTGTTGCTAAGAGACAAACAAGTTTATTAGGACAAAAAGACTTGTTGTTTTTTCTTCCAAATGGAAAAGTTTTTTACGATGTTCTAATTGCGTTTGGAGAATAAATACTACGCACAACAAATGGTTTGGCAAAAAACTGGCTGACAAAGTGCAGCATCAGCTTTTTGTTCGCTATTTAGCTTTGGTTATCAGCACGACGATATAAATTTGGCTATAGAACAAACAATGGACTTTTAATTATAAATTTAGCAGCAGTTCTGGCTGACGAGTTTCAAATACCAGTTCTTCGCCAAGCCTGAGCCGCTTTCTGCTATGCTGGCTGACACTTTTCACCTCGTCATTAGTAATTCTATTTAACTTTAGTAAGTAATCTGGCAGACGGAATACTATTGCCAGCACAGCAGAAAGCCGAGCCGTTGGGCGTCATGCTTTGACGACACTCTAATATCAAACTGATTTTATTAATGGAGACAAAAAAATAATGAAACTTATTCCGACAATACTAATTTTCCTAATAATAAGTTTGGCATCGTGTTCCCAGAATTATAATTATCCGGGGCAACTCGAAATTAAATCTTATAAAATCGGCGACAAGGTTGATACCACACAGTTTAATAAATTTGGAGACCTCTACTTTCCAAATTATTTGGACGGTTGGTCAATTGATAATGTAGATAAATTGCCGGACAAATATCATGGACTCCCTATCGCCATTTGGCAAATGAAGAGAGATTCAAGTATTGCCTTGACCCTTCTTGGTAATACAATTTTAAATATTACAGTTTCCTTCATGACGGATGGAGAAAAGCAAAAGATGCAAAAATTATTTACAGATAAATTTGGAGGCGAAGGACAAAGTAAACAATATGAAGAAACTCATCCGCTGCAAGATTGGATTACTTATTGGAATCTTATAACATGGAAAACGAATGATGCGGTTGCCCAAATAGGAAATAGTGAAATGAGAAAACCGAATCAGCCTGTAAGTAAAGAAATCAGATGGAATTTGGTTTATTCCGATTTCATTCTTGAAAACAAAATTATCAATGACTTTAAGAAAACTCTCTTTGAGAATAAAGAAGATTCTTTGAAATATTCTAACGAACTAAATTCATACATGAATAGAGAAAACCCGCCAAATAATGGTTTGTTTATTGATAAGTATGATGACGGGAAAATTAAAGAACGAGGCAAATACAAAAACTCAAAGAAAGACGGACTTTGGGAATCATGGTTTAAAAATGGGCAAAAAGAAGATTCTGCAATTTATGATGACGATGAGCTAATCGGAAAAAGATTGATGTGGTTTAGCAACGGACAATTACAACTTGAAAGTTATTGGAGTAAAAGTCATGAAAGAATTGATGTTTGGAAAAGATATTTTGAAACTGGAAAGCCAGAATCAATTACTAGTTTTGATGATGATGGAGAATTTCATGGAACGCTTTTACAGTTCTACGAAAATGGAAATAAAAAAAGGGAAACTCATTATGAACATGGCAAAGAATTATCAGATGTAATGTGGAATGAAGATGGAAAGCAAATAAATTAATCTACGTTAAAAAGTAGCACGAACGCCCAACAAAAGTATTGCTGCAAGCGGGGCTGACACGGCGCAGCATCAACAGCAGTAATTCTATTTAGCTTTAGTTCCATCGTGACGGAACGCAGGTGAGCAGCAGTTTGTAAACATCAGCAATTAATCATTAATTTAGCTTCGGTTACCGGCTGACACAGCGCTATTATCCCGCCTGCAAGCAATACCGAGCCGTTAGCGGTAAGCATTAGAGCGACATCTCACACTTCATCAAAACACTATGGACAAAACAGTTTACATTTTAGGTGCAGGATTTTCAAAGCCAGCTAAAGCTCCAATTCAATCAGAAATAATTGATGAAATACTTAATCTCCGAAGTAAACATTTTGGCAACAAGGACAAGTTAATAAAAGGCTACTTAGACGATTTTGAAAAATTCCTTTCAGAAGAATTGTATATAGACAAAAGGCAGTTCGACAGCGTTGCTCTGGAAGATGTTTTCACTCCAATTGACAGATGTATAATTGACGGAATTTCATTTCGGTCGCTTGACAATAAAAAATTAGTAGAGTTGAGGGAAAAAATCTATTCACTCATAATTTTTGCAATAAAAGAAAAATTACAAAATGCTTCATCACACAAATCTTACATAGACGACTTTGCAGAATATTTAGTCAGGCAAATGAAGCCAAGGATGAAGAACAAGCACCACGACCCAGTTGCTGTTATTTCTACAAATTGGGACATTCTTCTTGACAATTCCATAAAGCATGCAATAGAAAATGACAGCCACAATGGCGTCGTTGATTACTGCTGCTATTTAAGTTCTCTGCATGATGACGAAACAATAAAGCCAGGACTTTGGGCATTAGGAAAAGGCAAGTACAATGTAAAACTTCTCAAAATACATGGTTCTATGAACTGGTTAAGTTGCCCGAAGTGCCAAAGATTATATGTAGCGTTTTACAATAAAATAGCTGAGTACGGTATTTACAGAAATAAAAAATGCCATCATTGCTCTGTTAATTTTAAAGAAAGTAAAACAGTATCAAGTGTTTTAAGAAGTAATTTAATCATGCCAACATTCTTAAAAGATTTAAACAATTTTCAGATAAAGTTAATTTGGCAAAACGCAAGTGTAGAATTATCAGAAGCAAACAAAATTGTTTTTATTGGCTATTCTTTACCACAAGCAGACTATGAATTAAGGCAATTACTTGCAAGAATGATACCACACGATGCAGAAATTGAAGTTGTGGTTAGAGAAGAACTAACTGACGAGATTAAGAAATCCAACAGTGAAATTATTAAACGCTATAAAACATTCTTTGGAAAAAGAACTGTAACAGCAAAACCAGTGGGTGTTGAAAAATATGTTGAAGCGTTACGGCAATATGCCTACCGCTAACATTGGGTTTTATGCAAGTTGGGCACGACAGTGTAACATCAGCTTATTGCGAATCCCAGCTTGAGTTCCAGCATACGAATAACTATCAAACTTTTGTACATAACTTCATCAAAATATTTTCAATCAGGAGCCGTTATCGGCGGACGGAATACTAATTCCCAACCTGCATAAAGCCCTGCCCGTTAAGCGCAACTTTTAATAACAGCCAGTCGTTATTTTGTTTAGTTCTTCAATTGGATTCTTCTAAGCCAACGCTTTATTTTGCAAAACTCTTTTGTCTGGTGTTGCTTTGGTTGGCAACTTCACATTGCCAACATAAAGTCTGCGCTTAACAAGTGCTTGCCAAAATAGCGGCTGACTCAAATCAGTCAGCAAATAGTTTCTGTTGAACGATATAACTATATTTGAGCAGGCGAATACTATTGCCGCTACTTCGGCAAGCAGTGGACCGTTGCCTGCTATCTTTTGACTTGTTTCATTTGAGAGTTGTTTGTTCTTTTGTTCCTGGTTGTTTTACCTAAGAAGTGCTAAGCATCAACGTTTGCTTGCAACGCTGTTTTGTATTGTGTTGCCGGCGCAGGCTTGCTGTGGTGACACAATAAAGCAGGCAGGCAACAAATGGCTTTACGCCAGCCCGGCTGACAAGTGTCAGCCGCTACTTCCGTTCTCTTTCCATCTTTGGTTCGTGGCTCGACGGAACGCGGCTGAACATTGGTTTTTATTTGTTTCTTTTGTGCTACTTTCGGCTTCCGTTCCAAGCCGACGGATTACATCCGCCGTGCCGGGCGTAAAGCCCGGACGTTAAGCGTAATTTTCGTGAGACACACTTCAATCCAAAAGAACTTGTCTCAATTAGCATGACATTATTTAGGAAATGACTGTGTTGAAATATATTCTAAATCAATAAAATTAAAATTTATGTGGGCAAGAGACAAGTATACTGGACCAGGAGGTGGACTTTACACAGGTCCGGGAGGCGGACTTTATACCGGACCTGGAGGTGGAGCTTATACGGGACCTGGAGGTGGTATGTACACTGGACCAGGAGGTGGCATGTATACTGGTCCGGGAGGCGGACTTTATACGGGACCTGGTGGCGGACTCTACACTGGTCCGGGTGGTGGACTTTATACGGGTCCCGGTGGAGGATTTTATACTGGTCCGGGTGGTGGTCTTTATACTGGACCTGGCGGAGGAATGTATACTGGTCCGGGTGGCTATATGAGCAACATTCCGCCGATTCATGTTTTTATTAAGGAATTAGAAAAAAGAGGGCTAACACAACAAGCAAACATTTTAAGAAAATTTGGATTCTGAAAATAAAACTACGCACAACATTGGGTTTGCTGCTATGCTGGCGGACGAATAAATCCTCATCTTTTTGTTCGCTATCAGCATCGGTTTCGGCTGACGGAATTTTAACAAGCTTTTTCTTAACTTCAACATCAGTAATTTTATTGGGCTTCAGTTCCGGGCTGACGTTTTTCAAATCCCAGCACAGCAGCAAGCCCTATTCGTTAGCTGGCATTTTAAGACAGACAACTATTGTGACAAAGATCATCTTTAAGAGACCTAACATCAACGACGGACTACCCGTGACTTATGCGTTGGTTATAATTTCAATCTTTTCTTCTAGTTTGACTTATGGCAAAGTAGACTTAGTGCTATTGCTCATTGGACACCTGTTTATAATTTTACTTCCATTGGTTTTAGCGACATATAATGTGACTATACAAGGACACATAATAACTGTGACAAAGTCATTTGTTGGATTAACTTATGAGTCATTGACTCAGCACTTTAACGACATTCAATTAAGTAGAGATACGATTGGTTTTATCAATGGTATTTCTAAACTTGAATTTATAGATTACACAGGTGACGGTTATTGGCTCGGTGACTTTCCTGACTGTATTCTAGTGACACTTGACAACAAAAGCTTTGTTCTTGGACGAAAGAAAGACTTTACAAAACTACAAAGCAAGTTGTCTGTCCTGAAACAAAACACCAGCTAACAGTTGCTTGCCAAAATAGCGGCTGACAGAAGTCATTCAGCAAAAGGAATTCTATTGAACGATATAACTATATTTGAACTGACGGAACGCTATTGCCGCTACTATCGCCAAGCCTGAGCCGTTGGCGGTAATTGGGATTGAACATCTAAACTATCAAACCATAAAATGAATTCCGAAATTTTAGAAGAACTTATAACAGAAGGAGAACGACTAACTCCGACAATAACATATGTGCCATCTGGACCGAACGTTATTAGAACTTATTCAGTTTACAAGACTTCCGAGCAAGAAAATTATCAAAATTGGCAATCTTCTGCACAACGTTTCATTAAGACATATCATCCGAGTGATTTAGAAGAAATAAAGGAAGCCGCAAAAAAGTTAAGTCCAGACAATCATCGTAAAATTTTAGGTGTTCTTAGAGCTATAAAACTATTGCCGACTGAACCTGAAAAAGAAGCAAGCACTAAAAGCGGCTGGACAAACAATATTCATATAGCAAACAATCAAAGCAATACGCAACAACTAACTTTGACCTTGTTTTTGGACGCAATAAAAGATGAACTGACTGGTAGAGACTTTAAAGCAATAAAAGAAATAATGCAAGACTATAAAGCAGAACCAGAAAAAACTAAAATTAGATTGATTGAAAAAATTAAAGGATTTGGAGGAGATGTTTTGTCAAATATTGTTGCGAATATTTTGACAAACCCAACTATTTATAACGGACTTTTTTAAAGAACAACTACCGCCAACAAAAGGTTTGGCAAAAAACTGGCTGACAAAACGCAACATCAACTTTTGTTTCGCTATTCAGCTTCAGTAATCAGCACGACATTATAAATTTGGCAATAGAAATAACAATGAAGTTTTAATTATAAATTTAGCTTTGGCTCGGGCTGACGAGTTTCAAATACCAGTTCTTCGCCAAGCCTGAAACGTTGGCTGTCATTGTAAACAGACATTCCGTTTCAACAAATAAAATTAACTATGGGACTATTTGACAAACTCTTTGGCGGTACAAAAAAAGACGCAAATGTTGAGCCACCTAAAAACACAAATTTTACTTCTACGGACAAGTTAATGGACGAAGATCAGTTTTGGAAAATTATTCAAACAACCAAAGACAATTCAAATGGCGACTTCGAAGAACAGCAAGAAGAGTTAGCAAATGAACTTCGCAAATTGACACCTGACGACATAATTTTATTTAGTAACAGGTTTAGATATTTCAGAGGACAAGCAAATACCTGGGAACTTTGGGTGGATATTTCGCTGATAATGACCAATAGATATTTCGGGAATAGGGTCAACGGTTCCGTGGTAAACTGACCAGTGGATTCCGGCGCAAATTGACCACTTCAATTACCGCGGATTCCGCGGCAAACTGACCACCCTTTCAAAGTGATTGTGACCACTGTGTAAGCAACCTATTTTTAGTTGTCAGCTATAAGAAGCTGACACTACAAAGTATGGCAAACACACCGATCAGCATGAGTAAAATCCGTCAGATCATTCGCCTCTATACACAAGGAACCAGCCGGCTTTCTATTGCAGCCTGGACGGGCGTATCGCGCAATACCGCCAAGAAGTACATACAAGCATTCCAGGACTCCCGTTTTACGTTCGAAGACATCAACCGGCTCACTGACAAAGAGCTCGACGACCTCTTTGGAAAGAGTGATGAAAAGCCTCCTGATCCCCGTTTGTTTGATCTTCATAATCTCTTTCCCCATGTGGAAAAGGAACTGAAGCGCAAGGGAACAACAAGACTTCTCTTATGGCAAGAATACATGAAGCAGCATCCCAAAGGCTTTCAGTACACACAATTTTGCTTTTACTATAACCAGTGGAAAGCGCAGGTGAACCCGGTCATGCATATAGAGCACAAAGCCGGTGACAAGATGTTTGTTGACTTTGCCGGCGAGAAGCTTTCAATCGTTGACAAGAACACAGGGGAAGTAAAGGACGTTGAAGTCTTCATCGCCATTCTGGGTGCCAGCCAGCTGACTTATATCGAAGCTGTCATGACGCAAGGGAAAGAAGACCTGATTCCAGCCTGCGAGAACGCCCTGCACTTCTATGGTGGCGTGCCGCTGGCTATCGTTACCGATAATCTAAAGTCAGCCGTTACCAAGAGCAGCCGCTATGAGCCTACCGTCAACGAGTCGTTTGCTGATTTTGCAGACCACTATTGTATGGCAGTTCTTCCTACCAGAGCCTACCGTCCCCGGGATAAAGCGCTCGTAGAAGGAGCTGTCAGGATCATGTACACGCGCGTTTATACGCTCATCCGACAAAGCATTTATTACAGTTTGGAAGAGCTTAATACAGCCATCAAAGCAGCCCTTGAAGTGCATAACAACCAGCCTTTCAAGGGGCGCCATTACAGCCGCAGAGAACAGTTCGAAGAAGTAGAAAGGTCGGTGTTAGCTCCATTGCCTGTTCTTCGCTATGAATTTAAAAAACAGATGCACGCTACGGTCATGAAGAACGGGCATGTTTGTTTGGGTGTGGACAAGCACTATTACAGTGTTCCTTACCGCTTCATTGGTAAGAAAATAAAGCTGCTCTACTCGCGCTCTTCCGTTGAAGTCTTCTACCATTATGAACGTATTGCTGTACACAAGCGAACGAAGTGCCCTTATGCTTACACGACAGACAAGGAACACCTGGCTTCCACTCACAAGTTCATGGCAGACTGGACGGCAGAGCACTTTATTGAATGGGCAGCTTCTATCCATGAAGATGTGAAGCTGTATATCGTAAAGATACTGGAGCGCAAGCAGCATCCTGAACAGGCTTATAAATCCTGCATGGGTGTGTTGAGCTTTAGCCGGAAAGCAGGCAGTGAAAGGCTGATCGCCGCCTGCAGGAGGGCGCTGGACTATGGTGTCTATAACTATAAAACGATCCAGACCATCCTTGAAAAAGGTATGGATTTACTGAACGAAGACACAGGGACTTCAAAAATGCCATCACACGACAACATCCGGGGAAAACAATACTACCGATAATTTTTTTTGACAATCAAACAATCAATTATGAACGCAAACACACTGGACAGAATCCGCAAATTAAAGCTCTTCGGCATGTTCCGGGCTTTTAAGACCAGCCTCGAGACTGATGGGCTCAACAAGTATACGATCGATGAGATGATCGCTTTTCTGGTAGAAGCCGAATGGGAAGACAGGCAGAACAGAAATACAGAGAGACGGCTCTCCAATGCTCACTTCCGCTACAAAGCTTCTGTGGAAGAGATGTACTACCAGGCTGACCGCTCTCTTGACCGCAACCAGATGGGAAGGCTGGCTGAATGCAACTTTATCAACAAGAAAGAAAATGTGCTCATTACAGGCAGCACCGGCATAGGCAAAAGCTATATTGCGTCCGCCATTGGTCATCAGGCTTGCATCAGTGGCTACCGGGTGCTGTATGCAAGTACACCAAAGCTCTTCGCTAAGCTCAAGATGGCAAAGGCTGATGGTTCTTACATGAAAGAACTTACCCGTATCGAGCGGCAGCAGCTTCTCATCTTAGACGACTTTGGCATACAGCCTTTTGACGCACAAAGCCGGGCAACGCTGATGGAAATCATTGAAGACAGACATGGCAAGGCATCGATGATTATTACCTCTCAGCTGCCGGTATCGAAATGGTATGAAGTGATCGGAGAACAAACCATCGCTGATGCCATTCTTGACAGGATCATCCATGATGCGCACCGGCTGGAACTGAAAGGAAAATCGCTGAGGAAAAAGAAACAAACAATGCAGGAGGTAGAAAAGGAATAAAGTTTAACAACAAAGAAGAAAGTAACTATTTTTGATAACCGCTTACACAGAGCATTACCCGATCACTTTTTGCCAGCATAACCACTGGTCATTTTGCCACGGAATACCCTGGTCAACTTCTACGGAATATACACTTTGGGGAGCAATTTATATTATTCACGGTGGTTGTGGTGACGACAGTTTTAACGATTTCAGAGAATGGGTAATCGGACAAGGCAAAGACTTTTATTACAAGACAATTAAAGACCCCGAAAGTCTTGTTGACTTTGACACAGACACAATGGATGAAATTGAATGGGAAGGTATGGGTTATGTGCCATCAACTGTTTTTGAAGAAATTACAGAACAAGAAATGCCTTATCCATTTAAAGAACAAATTGAAACGACAGGAACAGAATGGGCGGAAGAAAGCGATGACTTGAAAAATCTGTTTCCAAAACTTTGTGCAAAATTCCCAGACCACGTTTGACGAGAAGAACAACGAACAGCCAACAAAAGGTTTGCCGCAATGCTGGCGGACGTAATAACAATCGGCAGTTGTACTACTATCAACTAATATCGGGCTGACCCAATTCTATTAGGCTTTTAGTTGTTAACTTCAACATCAGTTTTTCAATCGGCTTCAGTTGCCGGGCTGACAGTTATAAAATACCAGCCCTGCGGCAAGCCTCAACGTTGCCTGCAACCCTTTTTGGACACCGTACTATAATCAAAAAGAGGTGAAAAAAAGTTAGATTTGCTTTTAAAGACCATACAATTGCAGACTTTATTTCCAGACTACGACCTAAAGAACTCGGTAAAAAATAAACTTGATTTTTCTGATAAGGAATTCCATGATTGGTACAGATTCGTGTTATCCTATCCCCCCCATCTCGTTAGGCAGTATCTAAAGGAGTTTAATCTCACAGAAAATGATATTGTACTTGACCCTTTCTGTGGGACAGGAACAACTTTGGTGGAAGCGAAACTACAAAGCATACCATCTATTGGAATTGAAGCAAATCCTTTTGCTCATTTTGCCAGTTCAGTAAAAATTGATTGGCATATTGATACATCTGCATTATTAGACATAGCAAATAAAATCAAGGATTTAGCAACCAGCGAAATTGAAAAACTGAACATTACAGACACACCATCTTTAAGAAATTTAGAAGCAAAATCTTTACGGCAGCTATCAAAAGAGCAAGAAAAACTAATGCTCAAAGATTCATTAAGTTCTTTACCATTGCATAAATGTTTGACGCTACTTGACAAGATAAATGAGTATAAAAACACCCCATATCACAAATACTTTAATCTCGCTTTGGCTAAATCGTCGGTTTTTGAATTTAGCAACCTCCGATTTGGTCCTGAAGTTGGAGTAGGAAAACTAAAACCAGATTCTCCTGTAATTTTTCCTTGGTTTAAACAAGTTTCAAAAATCGTTAGAGACATAGAACATTCAAAAGCCTTACATACGGACGTAGCAGCTAAGGTATTTCTTAGTGACTCTAGAAATTTAAAAGAATTATTAAATGGACAAAAAATATCAGCAGTAATAACCTCTCCGCCTTACCCAAATGAAAAAGATTATACAAGAACCACTCGTCTTGAATCAGTGTTGTTAGGTTTTATAAGTAGTAATGAGGAACTAAAAATGTTTAAAAAAACTTTATTGCGTTCTAATACAAGAGGTGTTTATAAAGGTGATAATGATGATGATTATGTAAAGTCCTTTCCAGAGATTCAAAGAATCGCTAATGAAATTGAGATGAGGCGAATTGAACTTGGAAAAACATCGGGATTTGAAAAACTTTATCATAAAGTAACAAAGTTATATTTTGGTGGCATGGCGAAACATTTAATAGAGTTACAATCTGTCTTAAAACCGGGAGCCTTTTTAGCTTATGTAGTAGGTGACCAAGCTTCATATTTAAGAGTTATGATTAGAACCGGGCATTTGCTTGCGGAAATTGCTCAAACGTTAGGTTATGAGCTTGTAAGAATTGATTTATTCAGAACAAGGTTCTCAACTACTACAAAAACGGACTTGAATGAAGAAGTAGTTATATTGCGTTGGCGGGGATAAGCACCCGAAAAACTATGGCAAAAGCAAATCGTTATTCTCAAATCATTGAGGCAATATTTTTAAAAACCTATAAGAAAGGCGTTACTGAAATTCCATTCACACGTGAAGAGATTATAACTACTGCAACAAAGTTGAATATTCAACTTCCTAAAAATCTTGGGGATATACTGTATTCGTTCCGATACAGAGCTGCATTACCAGAAAGTATTATTAAGAAAGCCCCGGAAGGATTTGAATGGATAATTCGCCCCGTTGGAAGAGCCTTATATAAAATCGTATTGACTAAGCAAACATTTTTTAGACCGACAGAACATTTAGCAGAAACGAAGATTCCTGACGCTACACCTGGAATTATAAGTAAATATGCGATGAATGACGAGCAAGGTCTTTTAGCAAAAGTTCGTTACAACAGACTTATAGACATATTTACAGGATTGACTTGCTATTCTTTGCAAAATCACCTCCGTACAACTGTCCCTGAAATGGGACAAGTAGAAACTGATGAAATATATATTGGTCTGGACAAAAGAGGTGTTCACTGAGATGGTCTAATAAAACCGGACAGTAAAGTTGCTATAAATTAGCAACAGGAATGAAAGAGAACAGCAGCGGTATCAAGCGCCGCAAGTACGATGCTTCGTTTAAGGAAGAGGTGTTACAAATGATCAGCAACGGTCGCCCGGTGAGCGAGGTTGCCCGCAGCTTAGGCATTGGTGAGAACATTATCTACCGGTGGAGAAGCCGCAGTCACAACAGCAGCCAGGGACAGCCAAATACAGTTGGTAAGGAGAACAGCCCTGCTGCGGGTGAAGATCAACTTTCCTTACTCAAACGGATCAAAGAGTTGGAGCAGGAGCGTGATATTTTAAAAAAAGCCTTGCTCATTTTCAGCCGTCAGACCTGAGGGAGCGCTACCGGTTTATTGAGACACAAGCGGGGCAATACAAGGCACAGATGCTATGCCGGGTGCTTCAGGTAAGCCGCAGCGCTTACTACGACTGGAAGCAGCAGAAAAGAAGCCGCCTTGCTGACCAAAAGAAAAAAGAAATGGAAGAGCATATTGTTGATATTTTTCAGGAGCACCGCAGGCGCTATGGTGCGCGCAGGATAGTGGCGGAACTGAAAGCAGCAGAGGTAAAGACAAGCCGGTACAAAGTTCGTAAAGTGCTGACAGAGCACGGCTTGAAAGCGATCCAGCCCCGCAGCTTTGTGCCCCGTACAACTGACAGCCGTCATCCTTACCCCATTAGCCCCAACCTGCTTTTGGAAAGAGAGGCGCCGCAAAAGCCCGGTGAAGTCTGGGTGGGAGACATCACTTATATCCCGCTGGCAGGTGGCGGCTTTCTTTACCTGGCAGTCTGGATGGATTTGTATTCCCGCAGAATTACCGGCTGGCAGTTAGACAGTCACATGAAAGAAGCGCTGGTGGTAACAGCTTTCAAAAAAGCACTGATGAGCCGCCGCAGCGATGCAAAAGGATTGATGGTTCATACTGATCGCGGCGGTCAGTATGCAGGCAACGGGTTCCGGGAACTGATTGCATCGGGGCAGATGTTGCAGAGCATGAGCCGGTCAGATAACCCCTACGATAATGCCTTTATGGAGTCCTGCTTCAGCCGTTTCAAAACAGAACTGTTGCAGGATGGTGCTTTCGACGATCTGCAGGATGCCCACACAGAAATCTTTGAGTACATAGAGATGTATTACAACACAAAACGAAGGCACTCATCTCTCGGTTATCAATGCCCCAATGACTTTGAAAAAAACTACTATTTTTACAAAACCTAAGCAACTTCTCTGTCCGGCAAAATCGACACACCTCACACTTCCGGTAACAAAGGAGGCTTTGCCTGAGCTAAGCCAGACTACCAGCTCAGCTACTTCTTTTGATTCGCCTAAGCGCCCAATCGGGTGAAGCGGCACTAATACAGACTGTTTTGTTTCGTTGCTCATGCCCGCTTCTGTTAATAACGGCGTATTAATAAAAGCAGGACCTACCGCATTGATACGAATGCCTTTTGCGGAATATTCCAACGCTGCCGTTTGTGTTAAGCCAATAATGCCATGCTTGGCGGCTGCGTATCCGGCAGAATTAGCAAAGCCCACAGAACCCAAAATGGAAGAGTTATTGACAATAGCTCCGCTGCGCTGCCTTTCCATTTGTAACAACTGGTATTTCATACAATAGAAGATACTGTTGAGATTCACTGCAATGACCTTGTTCCAGCCTTCGATACTCATGTTGCCTGCGGGGTTGCTTTCTCCGCCGATACCGGCATTGTTGAAAGCGATGTCTATGCTGCCGAAAGCTTCGGCTGTTTTGATTAATAGCTGCTCACAATCATGCGGGTTGCTTACATCCGTTTTGAGAAAGAATACGTTACCTCCTCCCTGCCGTATTCTTCCGGCTACTTCTTTACCTTTTAACTCATCAATATCGGAGATGACAACATTAGCTCCGAGGTCAGCATAAAGTAAGGCGGTAGCCTCCCCGATGCCGGATGCGGCGCCGGTTACGATGGCTGTTTTGCCCGTAAGATATTTATCCATGATGCGCTGATTTATATTGGTTAGAAAGCCGGCATTTATGAATGCATAAAGAAGTAAGCTGCACAAGACATGATGATGACAGCATCTGTTATCCAGGCAAAAAACAAAGCAGGTAAGGTAACTTTGGTCGCCTGTGCCGCCAGGTTAACAGCTAATACCGGCACATTGATAACGCAGGCGAATATCCAAAGATTGAAGTTGTTGCCACCTAAAAAAACAATGGCTGCTAAGGTAGCCGGCAAGGCAAGTCCGATCTGTCCCAGATACGTTAATACAAGCCATAAGAAGCGGCTCTCTTCCTGGGTTTCGCACCATGAAAAAAACCGGGAGAAAAGATTTGTTTTGGTTCGGGATGTTTGGGAAACGGTATAAAAATCTGCATTGATAAGATTTGAAATTTCTGCATTGGTGATAGCATGTTGCATATAAGTATCGTTTTTGATACTGCAAAGCTGCGCCTCAAAACACTGGCAATACGTGACGGTTGTTAGGTAAAAAGATGATTGATGTCATATTTCAGACATGAGTGGCAAAGAGCCGGTTTCAGGCAATAAGTATCACTATGCAAGAAGTTCTCTGTGGAAATAAAGGTCTTTAACTCTATATCTTTACATAACGAGCAATGAAATAAACTTTTCACAAGGGTTACAAATAGCTTTCAGAATAGTTTGTGTGCAATTATAGTAGTAAGTCTTTACCCGATGCAGAATTTTATTTAACCCAAGTTGCTAGTTATAGAATAAGAGAACAGAGCAAGGGATAAGGAATAATTTTGAGTTACCACACTTAAAATTATGTACCGATGCTCTGTGAGGATAAAATTATAGCTCTTTATTGTATTGTGGATGACATTTTAAAAGCAGTTGAACACAAGGAAGATAAAAGAAGGAAAGTAAGTGATAGTGAAGTGATTACAACAGCCCTTGTATCGGCTCTTTACTTTGGTGGTCATCAGGACAACGCAAGACAGTTCATGAAGATAGCAAAGCTGGTTCCCCGTATGTTGGATAAGAGTCGTTTCAACCGGCGTCTGCATGAGGTAGCAGAATTGCTGTTCAGCCTGTTCTATCAGATCGGTCATTGTTTGAAGACAGCTGCCGGTGCATCCGAATACATCATTGATTCTTTCCCAGTGGCAGTATGTGACAACATTCGTATCAGCCGTTCAAGACTGCTCAGCGGAAAGCAATGGAGAGGAAAACAGGCAAGCATGAGAAGATACTTTTATGGAGTAAAAGTGCAGGTGCTCTCTACTGCACAAGGCATTCCGGTTGAGTTCTGCTTTGTGCCGGGATGTGAAAGCGATGTACAGGGACTGAAAAAACTTTCCCTGGCAGTGGCAGCAGAAAGTAAAATATATGGCGATGCGGCTTACACCGATTACACCATAGAAGATGATATGAAAGAAACGGATGGGATTGAACTGATGATACAGCGCAGAAGCAATGCAAAGAGAAAAGATGAGCCATGGATGAGCTTTCTGAAAGAACAAATGAGGAAAAGAATCGAAACCACATTCAGTGAGATCAAAGCCTTGTTTCTCAGAACCATTCATGCTGTAACTTTCAAAGGGTTTCTTCTCAAACTTGTCCTTTTTATCCTTGCTTTTACTCTTAATAAAATCCCTTGATTAACTAACAACTTGAATTATTTAGCTAAAGACTACCAGTTAAAGACTTTTTTCAGCTAACCGTATCCTGTTGATAACAGACAATGAATATATTAATGAGACAGATTTTAACTTATCACAGAAGGGGTCAGGTTACAATTTTCCGCTATTTAAAACTGATCCAGAATTCCTAATTTAATAGCAGTAATAATTAGGCTTACGGAGTTTTCAACGTGTAATTTCACAAGCATATTCTGGCGGTGTGTATCAATTGTTCGCTTGCTTACCACCAACTTCGATGCAATTTCTTCATTTGTTAATCCTTTAGCTAACAAGTGCAGCACTTCCATTTCACGTTTTGAAAGAACACGTTTAACTTTTTTCCATTTTTTATTATTTTCAGAATTGTCAATCAGTTTGATTGAAATTTCCGGTGAATAGTAGTTGTTTCCTGCAAGAATAGTTCTGATTGCAATAACCAATTGGCGCTGTAAGCTTCCCTGAAATTCAGCCGGTGGGTTTAGAGTTAACTGAGTGATTGAATAGTTAACTTTAAATTTTACAAAACATGAAAAGAAAGATTACAGAAGGCCAGATGATGGCAGCGATTAAGAAACAAGAAGCTGGCATAGGAGTCAAAGAGATCTGCCGGGAATTGGGTGTCAGCGATGCAACATTTTACAATTGGAAAGCAAAGTATGGAGGCATGGAACTGAGTGATGTGACAAAGATGCGGGAGCTGGAAAAGGAGAACACAGAGCTGAAGAAAATGTTTGCCGAAATGAGTATTGAAAACCGTGCACTAAAAAATCTGTTGGAAAAAAAGTTGTAACGCCTGGAGTGAAACGGGAAGCTGTTGAGTACTTGGTAACAGATGAACAGCTCAGTAACCGCGAAGAGCGTGTAAGCTGATGGGTATCGTGACAACCTGTCAGTACAAAGCAAAGTCCAAAGACGACAGTGAGCTACAGAAAGCGCTAACAGAACTGACGGATAAACACGGCAAGCCATTGGCTACTGGCAGTGCTGCTATCGGCTATGGAACAAAGGGCATCATTGGAATCACAAGCGTATTTATCGTGTGTATACAGAGATGAGATTAAACATCAGAAGAAGGGCAAAGAAGCGCCTGCCTGACAGAGTAAAGCAACCCCTGATAAAAGCAGCAGCGCCCAATGAGACATGGAGTATTGATTTTATGAGTGACAGTTTGGTGGATGGAAGAAAGTTCCGTTTGTTGAACGTCATCGATGATTTCAACCGTGAATCGCTGGCCATTGAGGTTGACACTTCATTGCCTGCTTTACGAGTAATACGAGTGCTGGATACTTTGATAAAACAAAAAAGGAAACCTGCTGTTATAAGAAGTGATAATGGTCCTGAGTTTATTTCTCACCGCCTGCAAGAGTGGTGTGAAGACAATAATATTAAGATGCAGTACATACAACCCGGGAGACCGATGCAGAATGCATACATTGAAAGAAAGAACGGAAGTATCAGGCGTGAGCTATTGAATGCTTACTTATTTTACTCACTGGCAGAAGTAAGAGCCATGAGCAGCGAATGGAGAATGGATTATAATACAGAGCGACCGCACAAATCATTAGGTTATCTGTCACCGGTTGCCTTTACTCAACAGTATTACAAAAGCAAAGAATCCGAACCACAGCTTTATCCACAAACGGCGAACGGAAATACTTTACCAATTAAAGAGAGCCGTTTAGTGGATAAAATACTTGAAAAACAAAAAGATGATTAACTTAGAAAACTCTAATTGCTCACGGCACTAAAATAAGGGAAGCTTACACTGTCGTTGCACCAGATAGCGAAGGCAGGAGAATGCCATCTGGCAAACTCTAAAGCTGCATCTTCGTGCATCCAGGTTCCTACTCCATTCTCCGTTTGGATTAGAACCGACCTGTGTGATTTTCTCACAGCTTTCAATTCTGTTATAAATGGTTCCGTTGACGGTAATCCAACCAGTCGATAAGACATTTCCCAAACGTTTTTGATATTTCGGTAGCATTGACCATCAAACCGCTATTGCTGCAGTGCGAAAACGTTATTTGTGCTTCGCCGTACTGGTAAAGCATTGGCTGATTGTTTTGTATAGAATTACTGTTATGAAACTCTGCTTTCAATTTGGGATTACTTTTTGTTCACGTTGCTAATGAAGTGGTTTTAGCCGCTTACATCTGTTTCTCAGATTGCGGCTATACCATTGATATTGGATTTCGGGCCGGGGTATTTCTATACCTGCCCTTTAATTTTATTTTAATCTTTTCTTCATCGGAAGCTTTTTCAACAAAGTGTAACATTGTGGTTAACTATCGTTTGCTTGTCATCAAAACATTTTGGAGGCAAGGCTGGAAGAATTTTTACACCCGTTTCGGAATCCAATACTAATTGCACACCTTGTCTCCAATTTTTACTATCCCCGGTATAAAATCAGCATTCGTTGTTCCTGCATAAAAAAATACCGATTTAAACCTAATCTTCCCCTTTTGAAACTGGTTCATACCAGTTCGTTGTTTTAACGTTTTGATTTCAAACCTGTTCGCCTGTGGCACTCCGATTGCGTCTAAGAGCGCGATATTGGATTCCGGGCCCAGGTATTTCTATACCGGCCCTTTTTTATGCTCTAAATTTTATTTCGTTCGTTTGTTTTCACTTTGTACTATTGCAATCAGATAAGCAACTTGCATCTAAAAATTTTGAAGACAAGAGGAAGAGAATTAGATATGCTCGTTTCGGAATCCAATACCACGTTCAGACCTGCTCAACCCTTGTCTTCATTTTTTCTTATACCCGGAGCCTGATAGAATCCAGTTCAACAACTCAATTTGCTTTTGTAAGCACTCTTGCTCAAAATGTATGAATAGCTTAGTATGCTGGGGATGAAGCCGTTTGCAGTCTTCTTCTATCCGGCTTTTGTGCCTGCAGTTCGATTAACTTCTGCTGTACCTATCCTTTTGATATGTCTAAGTCTGAACTGGCAAACCGTAGCTGTAAAGCATTGTCATTGCGTTTCATGGCTGTACACGTTTATGGTTTGACGAATGATACATCTGCACTACTTTGCCGGCTTTTGCTTGCCTTTCTTTGATGGCTTGCGAATGAAAGGCTTTTGATAAATGTTAATTTAACCAGGATTTTCGTCTAAGAACAGCTTTAGCGATTCAAAGCTGTAAGGCAAACAGCCAGTAATCAAACCTGGAGCATGGATTTCATGAGTGATAGTATGGTCAGCGGAAGAAGATTCAGAACACTCAATATCATTGATGACTGCACAAGAGGTGCTGGCTATAGAAACAGACACATCACTACCGCGTAAAAGAGTAACCAGAGTTCTCGATAAAGTTATTGCTGAACGTGGTAAACCAACAAATATCAGGGTGAATAACGGACCGGAGTTTACAGTTATATAAGGCGTTGTACCTACTTAGTATAAACCAAATAGCCGCAATCAATGAAGCACTTTACAGTGTTCGTAATCTATTTCATAATCCTACTTATATTGTCCATGTTTGCCTGTGATGTGTTAGAGAGAAAAATGAGAAACCATTCTAATTCTCTTTCAGGGCATAATTAAGGTTAATGATTCATTTTAAAATTTGATTATTTTTTTGATACTATCTTCACAGCTCTGCTAAAAACCATTCAACAAATTCATCCTTTTATTATTGTACTTGTAGCAACGTTATCAGAAGTATCAGGTGATACACTTATTAGAAATGTATTTATGAATATACTGGAACTGCCCGAATCCTGTACTAATTGTAGGCGCTTTACTTGCTTTTAGCTATGGCTTTTGTGTAAACTTAGCCGGCGTTGAATTTGGAGAATTGATAGGTATTTATATTACGCGCTTGTTTATTGTTTGGCAAATTAGCAACTTTATTTCATTTCATACTCTGCCAACGCTGTCAATAACCATTAGAGGCTTATTGATTATCACGGGGGGTATGATCATAATATTCCGGAAGAAATGAAAAGCCCTATCCAGAAGGACGGGGCGTAATTGTGTTATTTAAGACCATCTTTCGAAGGCTTGATGCAAAAATAATAAACGATTGATAAAATAAGAAAGCCCCATCCAAAAAGACAGGGCGTGCTTGTGATTTAATCAAAACCATCTTATGATGGCCTACAATACAAACTTAAATAAATGGTGTGTAAAACAAAAAAGTCCCTCCTGAATAGGAAGGACGAACCAAAATATAATAAAATTATCTAACATCGCAAAGATAAAGCTATCGAATTGTACAGCAATAAAAAGTCCCTCCTGAAAAGGAAGGACGAGTGACAAAAAAAATATAAAAAATTAAAACTGAGCAAAGATATGATTACATTGAATCCAAAAAAAAGTCCCTCTTAGAAAAGAGGGACCGTAGAATTGACTAATAATATAAAACAACCTTTGTCCTTATAATATCGTACCGGGATTATACAAAATCAAAAGTCCCTCCTGAAAAGAAGGGACGTATAAATAACCAAAAAATAAAAACTTTAATATTGTAACAATACAGTTTTTCAATGCCTCAAAATAGGTCACTACTAAACTGCAAGCACGCAACATTTACCCTATCAACATTTGTAAAGCTATAAAGACTGAATTGTAGTAGTGATTAAATAACGCTTAAAGAAAAGTCCTTTATGGAAAGGAAGGACGGAAAATTAAAACTAATATGAATAAAAAATAGAAACCAAACTTTGGAAGAATTTCTATTCAATAATTTAAAATAGTCCCCACTGAATAGCAGGGACGAAGCACTTATCGTTTTAACGTCTGTAAACCTATTAATAATGAATTGTACTTATGATTAAATAAGGCTTAAAAAAAGTCCCCACCAAAAAGCAGGGACGAATAGTTAAACTACTGTTTTTATGAAAAACAGCTTAAAGATATAATAACACATTATAAATTGCAGAAAAAAAGTCCCTCCTGAATAGGAAGGACGTGATTCTTCAACTTATGATTATTAATTACATAATAAAGCTACGAAACTTTCCGAACCTTTTCCAACATTAGAAAAGCCCCTCTTAGAAAAGAGAGGCTTGATTCTTAAAACTAATAATATATAACAGTCGTACACCCTTATAATATCGTACCGGGATTATATAAAATAAAAAAGTCCCCACTTAAAAGCAGGGAGGTACGCTTGTAAAATCTATTCTCTAACCAGAGAATAAATATAATAATACTTTATAGATACCATTAAAAAAGTTTGTCGTAAAAGAGCTTGTAAAATTTGTGAATGACTACTATTGACAATATTATTTATGCAGATTAGCAATTGACCCTAATACGGCAGCTATTTTTACTTTCTTAACTGAGACTAATGAGACGATTTAATTCGCTGCTATGTGCACTTTTTCTTCTGGTTATAACCAGCTTGTTTGCCGGTGCTGCAATAGAGAGGCGAATAAAGAAGCACTCAATTACATTTGAGCAGCCGCATTATAATTTTAAAAGCCATTTTGGAATTGTAGTTGATGTACTTGACTGGTTCTTTTAAAAAAAAGAGCCCTAACTAAAAAGAAAGGGCGGTGATATTCTTTATCAACGCCGGTAATTAAACCGAACGAAGAAATACAAAGTTATAAAAGTGTAATGTAATTTATCAAAATTCTCTTAACGGAATAGAAGGCAGATACACTGTATGTTTCAAATTCAAAAACCTATTGATTCCCTTATTGCTTTATAACGGACCATTTAAAATCAATCCTCTTACTGCTCAATGAGTGCCGGATCATTGAGATGGTCTAATAAAACCGGACAGTAAAGTTGCTATAAATTAGCAACAGGAATGAAAGAGAACAGCAGCGGTATCAAGCGCCGCAAGTACGATGCTTCGTTTAAGGAAGAGGTGTTACAAATGATCAGCAACGGTCGCCCGGTGAGCGAGGTTGCCCGCAGCTTAGGCATTGGTGAGAACATTATCTACCGGTGGAGAAGCCGCAGTCACAACAGCAGCCAGGGACAGCCAAATACAGTTGGTAAGGAGAACAGCCCTGCTGCGGGTGAAGATCAACTTTCCTTACTCAAACGGATCAAAGAGTTGGAGCAGGAGCGTGATATTTTAAAAAAAGCCTTGCTCATTTTCAGCCGTCAGACCTGAGGGAGCGCTACCGGTTTATTGAGACACAAGCGGGGCAATACAAGGCACAGATGCTATGCCGGGTGCTTCAGGTAAGCCGCAGCGCTTACTACGACTGGAAGCAGCAGAAAAGAAGCCGCCTTGCTGACCAAAAGAAAAAAGAAATGGAAGAGCATATTGTTGATATTTTTCAGGAGCACCGCAGGCGCTATGGTGCGCGCAGGATAGTGGCGGAACTGAAAGCAGCAGAGGTAAAGACAAGCCGGTACAAAGTTCGTAAAGTGCTGACAGAGCACGGCTTGAAAGCGATCCAGCCCCGCAGCTTTGTGCCCCGTACAACTGACAGCCGTCATCCTTACCCCATTAGCCCCAACCTGCTTTTGGAAAGAGAGGCGCCGCAAAAGCCCGGTGAAGTCTGGGTGGGAGACATCACTTATATCCCGCTGGCAGGTGGCGGCTTTCTTTACCTGGCAGTCTGGATGGATTTGTATTCCCGCAGAATTACCGGCTGGCAGTTAGACAGTCACATGAAAGAAGCGCTGGTGGTAACAGCTTTCAAAAAAGCACTGATGAGCCGCCGCAGCGATGCAAAAGGATTGATGGTTCATACTGATCGCGGCGGTCAGTATGCAGGCAACGGGTTCCGGGAACTGATTGCATCGGGGCAGATGTTGCAGAGCATGAGCCGGTCAGATAACCCCTACGATAATGCCTTTATGGAGTCCTGCTTCAGCCGTTTCAAAACAGAACTGTTGCAGGATGGTGCTTTCGACGATCTGCAGGATGCCCACACAGAAATCTTTGAGTACATAGAGATGTATTACAACACAAAACGAAGGCACTCATCTCTCGGTTATCAATGCCCCAATGACTTTGAAAAAAACTACTATTTTTACAAAACCTAAGCAACTTCTCTGTCCGGCAAAATCGACACACCTCACACTACATAATACCAGTGCAAGCTAAAGGTGGTTCAGACAGATTAGGAGTTGTTCAAATTGAACAAGACTTTGCACTCGGGTCTTCAAAATTTCCAAGTCTTATATGCAAACCCATTGCAGCACAGTTTATGACCAATGGAGCAATAGCTTTGTTTGAATTCGAATTGACGGAAGGAGGCATTGTAATTACTTCGGAAAAGCATTACCGCCTTGTACTTCCAGACGAACTTTCTCGAGAAGAACTCGAGACTTATAAAACAAGAATAATTTAGTTTGTATAAAGAAGGGCTACAGGCAACAAGAGTATTGCCAATAGTGGGGCTGGATTGCTATGGAAAAAACAAAACTATTTTTAGGCTATTTTTATGCTGCTTCCGATACGTTATTAACATAGGGTTGTTGTTTATTCACTACTGCTACTACTCTTAGTAGGAGCTTATTTCTGATTGCGTTTAGTACCAGCATTCCATTTTTACCTTCTGCCTTTTTACGGTGGAAATATTGTTTGAATTCGGGTGAGTATTTGATGGCGACAAGTGCGCAGAGATGTAACATTTTTTTGAGTTCTTTGTTTGCCATTTTGTGTACTTTATTTTTGCCTTTAATGCTGGTGCCGCTGCTGTTGCCAAAAGGTACTACGCCTGCATAACTGCCCAGTTGTTTACCACTTGGTCTTGAAGCAAAATTATTGGTGCAGCAGATGATATATATCGCTGTAAGATGTCCGATACCCGGTACGGTTTTTATTAGATTATAATTGGTGTAAATAGCCTGGTTTTGTTGTATGATTTTTTCAATCATTGCTTCTATTTGTTCAATGCTTTTTTTGATACCTTCTATAGCGGCATAATGTGCTTTATTTAGCATAGTCAGCAGCACTTTATCATCAGTACATTTTACCTCGTTAAGATAGTTTTTAGTGCTGTGCAGTTGGGTTAACAGGCGACTGCGACTGCTCATAAGGTCTTTAAGCATCATAAACACAGGATCCAGTGCTGGTGTAGCTTTCAGTTCATCTGCCTGCTTTAGGCAGTACATGCAAAGACGCTTTGAGTCAACTACATCATTCTTGCCGCGGGTAATACCCAGGCTCCATTTAATATGTGCTGCATTACCGATATGCAGTTGTAGGTTGTGAGTGCTGCAAAAGCTCCAGATAAGGCGGTGATATACCCCTGTGTTTTCTATAACTAACAAGCTGTTTTCATCATAAGAAACAAGTTGCAGCTTAAGCCATTTTTTAAAGCCTTTCATGCCCTGTGGTGTATTGTCAAAGCGCTCTGTAATTACAGGTTGTTTAGCGTGTTGGACCACTGCGATTAAAGAGACATCAAACCAAAGTTTAGAGACATCAATACCGAGATAATTTTTTCTTTCTGAGAGCATAATTTTGTTTTTACATTTGAGTATAAGCCTGACCTTTTTTTGCCCCATCGTCTTAGTCCTTAATAATGGGTATAGAAGCCCTAATTGCTATAGAGACACTAAGGGGAAAAACCGGCAGTGGATTGTATCCAGCCCTGGGTCATTAACCCTGACGTTGTGATAATGCGCTACTGCCGGTGGTTAGGTTTATCAACAAATAAATGTGAATTGTAAAGAAAAAAAGTAGCAAAAAAAGAAAGTTGTGATAATAGTAAGTATTTTATGTTCAATTAATGAATGCAAACCTAAAGGACGTTGTAGCAATCGGCAGCATATCGCTATTTGTCTTCGGCTCCGGCTGGACGTTTGCTATTTGGCTTTTAGCTATTATCTTCATCAAAATATTTTCAATTGGGCTTCGGTTGCCCGGGCTGGAGGTTTTTCAATTCCCCCACCATCGGCAATACTTGTTCGTCAGATTGTGAAAAAACTCTTTATTTATCTTGATTTGGCTATTATTTTCTTTTCAGGGCTTCATTACAGACCTATCTAGTCACCTTACTATAATTTCTTTTTTAACAACTGAAAAAAATCAAAGGCTTGTTTGGGCTGAACCTGGCTTGTGATAACCATTTTTTGATGAACAGCAATAGCCTGTTATAGTCAGGTTGCCATCCAACGATCATCTGTAGCATCTTATCAAAGCCCAGGATGTTTTTGGTGCGCATAAAGTTGTAGCAAAACATAATCAGATTCATCTCCCCATTTACTTTCTGTAGTCCCTTTAGTAGGGTGTATGTGTAACCCCAATGGCGTTTGATACTTCCGAAGGGATGTTCACATATGGCTTGTCTCTTTTTATAGTAATGCGGACTCTTTTTGATATAGTTGTCATTGCGGCTTACAGCATCCTGGTATTCACTACGCTGAATGATCCGTTTGGGAAGTTTAGTGCATTGATGTTTTAGAGAACAGGTTTTACACGCTTCAGTCCGATATGTTTTAAAACGGAAGCTTGTTTCTTGTGTGTCTCCCTTTTTGTTATACCAGGTTCCTAAAGTAGTAAGGGTAGCACCAGCAGGGCATAGATAGGTGTCTGTCTCTTGCTGATATTGAAAATTCTCAGCTAAAAATTCACCGGCAATATGTTTGACAGAAGGCTGTTCTTTATAAGCCACATGCGTTTCCATATTATCATCCTGGCATCGCTGTAACTCGGCTCCTGTATGGTAGCCTTTATCTGCTAGTATTCTAAGAGAATCTTCTTTTTTGAGCTTCAGATTTTCCTTCGCCTGCCCGGCTGCCCTGTGCAATGCTTTACCGTCATTGATATTGGTGGCTTCGGTATGTACGATGAGGTTATGTTTATCATCCACTGCATTCTGTGTGTTGTAAGCCACTTCAACGATTGATTTGACAATGATAATGCTGCGGCTGTCAGGATCGGTGGTACTGATCTGTTTATCATCAGTATGGTCTAATCGCTGCTGAAGTCGGTCGTATTTCAAACTCCGTTCTTTGAGTTTTGCAAGTCCTTCGGCTATTTTCTCTCTTTTGATCATAAGAGACTCTTTATCCTGTGATGCCGATTCTTCTTTATCCATCTCATCCAGATCTGAAAGGTACTTCTGTGTTTTCTCTTCTATAAAGTTGCGGTATTTGTCTATCTTCTTTTGATTGAAGTTATTTTTCTTACTGTTGACAGCTTTGAACTTGCTGCCATCGATACCTATAGTTGTTTTACCCGGCAAGCCGGCATCATTAAGAAACTGCACATACAGTTTGAACAATGCCTGCAATGAATGGCTATGGAGCTTACGAAAATCAGCAATGGTATGATAGTTAGGCTGCAGGTGATGCAATAACCAACGGAGTTCGATATTGCGAAGACATTCTTTCTCTAATTTGCGGCTGCTACGAATCTTGTTGAGATAACCATAGAGATATAATTTCAAGAGCACAGATGGAGCATAGGGCGGGCGTCCTTCACTTTTGAGTGTCGCACCGGAAAACCCGATCTTTTGCAGGTCTATCTTTTCTACAAAAGCATCTATAAGACGAACAGGATTATCTGCCGCTACCTGGTCGTCCAGCATAGAGAAGTAGGTTTGATGGCGTTGCGCTCCCTGTATGAATTGCATGCTTATCCAGAGCAATAATTATACGCCGTTGCAGGCTATTCACAGCATGTGTATATTTGAATAACAATGAGTTTTTTCACAAACTCCCGTTAAGCGCAACTTTTGATAACAGACTTTTACAATAATCGTTTCTTTATTATGTGGACTATTTGCTTACGGTCAGACAGATTCTGTTCGTGGAAAACAATTTCAATTAACAGGTAAAATTACTGGACAAATACAACTAACACCGCATTGTGGGACTATAGCTTGGGGAATAGTTGTAGAGTTTGAAATAACCAACATCGAAGGCTTAATATACAACAACAAGAACATAGGAATTGTGATTACTTGCCCAGAAATGTATGCGAAAGATTTCTTTAAAAATGGTGAACTATATCAAGTTATGTTTTCTGATACAAATCAAGCTGACTTCGGCTGGACGATTCCAAATAAAGATTTACTAAAAAGGAATCACCTTTCGTTCGACCCATATGCGACAACAATTAAACCGATTCCCTAATGCGCCTAACACATGCTTGCTGCCATAGCGGCTGACACAAGCCATTCAGCAGTAGTTCGTTTTTAATCTTTATCTCTACATTTGAGCTGACGGAATGCTGCTCCCGCTACGTTCAGCAAGCCGTTACATGCCAGCTTATTTTGACACATGCTTAAATTCACATTGACCATATTTATTTTGACAATTACTTTAGCTTCTTGTTTTGACATGTTTGGTGAACCTCACGCGACATTAGTTAAAGCTGCAGCAAACTCTGACAAAACTAAAAAAGCAGTTTTACTACAAAATGACGGTAATGCTACAGTAGACTTATCATTGCAAGTATCTGTTCTTGACTATGACACTAAGCTTTCAGGCAAAGAATTAGGCAATACGTTTACTGTTGACAGAAATCATGGAGTGAGCGGACTTGACTCTGCATCAATTAATTTTAATTGGCTTAGTAATGACACACTACAAATTGACTTTGACCAAAAACTTAGGACATTTATCCAAGAGAATAAAGTTGATGGCGTGACAATTGTTTACAAAGCAAGGTGACAAATGTATTTGCCACAGCAGTCTGTGGGTAGGAAAAGCCGGCATGTAACATGGGGTTTGGCGTTATCGGGGCGGGACGTTGAAACATCGGCTGCAGTTCGCTATCAGCTTCGGTTTCGGCAGGACGTTAATAATTTAGCTTTAATTCATATCTTCAACTTATAAATCATTTTTGGGCTTCAGTTGTCGGCTGACGTTTTTCAAATATCCCAGCACAGCAGCAAGCCCTATCCGTTAGCGATAATTTTGCAGCGACCTACCTTCAATCAAAATTTTTGACAGACAATTTGAAGTCTCTTATATTTGTAATTACTTTGTAATAACAACAGACACGTATGGAAATTTCGGTTATAAACATTGGAAACTCAAAAGGAATTAGACTTTCTAAGACAATCCTTGAAAAATATAGCATCAACGACAAAATTGAATTAATCCTTGAAAAAGGCTATATCATTCTCAAACCTAAAACTGAACCGAGAAAAGGTTGGGACAAAGCATTCAAAAAAATGCACGAAAATGGTGACGACCAACTTTTAGTAGATGATGTTTTTGAAGATGAAAATTTTGAGGAATGGAGCAAGTAAACCAGTATGACATTGTGTTGGTTAATCTTGACCCAACAATTGGAAGCGAAATGAAAAAGACGAGACCGTGTGTTATCTTATCGCCAAACGAAATGAACAAGTATTTGCAGACAATTGTGATTGCACCTATAACAAGCAATTCAAAACCTTATCCGACAAGAATAGAGGTAAAACATAAAGCAACTAAAGGTTGGATTGCAATTGACCAGATACGAACAATTGACAGAATGCGAATTGTAAAGCGTTTTGAGCCTTTGATTGATAAAGAAATTGAGAAAGTAAAAAATGCTATTCAAGAAACGTTTGTGGACTAAAACTACCGCCAACAAAGGTTTGGCAAAAAACTGGCTGACAAAGCTCAACATCAACTCTTGTTTTACTATTTAGCTTTTGTTATCAGCTTGACTTTATAAATTTGGCAATAGAAATAACAATGAACTTTTATTTATAAATTTAGCAGCAGTTCGGACTGACAAATTTCTATTTCCAGTTCTTCGCCAAGCCGTGTTCGTTAGGCGCAAAAAACATGACTATTGCTACTATAATCTTCTTGACTTTTGATGTAAATGAGCAGTATAAATGACAACTATTTGCTGATTAAAATTCTGTCGGTACTCCTTGTTACTGTCTTGACAACTATTTCTTGTCACCAGCAGATAAAGTTTGACAAAGAGAAATGGTTGCAAGCAGATGACTTAATGACTTTTCCAAACAGAAGTTATATGGTTGACGACCTTATTAAGAATCGTAATTTTAAAGGAAAGAACCTAAATAGCGTGGTTAATTTACTCGGACAACCACAATATGCATTAGACAGTGGAATGGAGATTGGTTATAAAATTGAAGAAGACTTCGGAAGTGATATTGACCCAGTCTATACAAAAACTCTTCTGGTTCATTTTGACAAAGACACCACAGTTGACACCATTAGATTAAAAGAATGGGAAAAGTAAAAAAACGTCTTCGCCTAACAAATGCTCCTATGTAAAGCGGTAGGAAGAGGTAAGTGATATGTGTTGTAAAGTTAGTGCATAATGATATTTGGTACGCTGTGGATTTGTATGATTGTACGTTTTACCGGCGTGTTCTGTTCTGCCGTTGTTACAATCATACAAATCCACAGCGGTTATTCTTTCTTCGTTTTTATTTATTCAGCTCCGCATCCTATTTGTAGTCCTGCTTCCGGTAAGGGAAGCTGCTACCTGCATCTATCTTAGTGTAAAAAAGAACAGCTGCCAGCTTGCCGTTTGCAGTCGAAGTATCGCTGCTGCTTTTGTTTTGCAGTCTGTTCCCATCTTATGCTTATGTAATGAGCTTAAATAAAGTGAATCAATAAAATTATTTTACCAGCCCTGTCTGATACGGCACCCCTGTGATGACCACAGACCTGATGCGGCTCAGCAGCTTATGGGCTACTTTAATGATAGCTTTGTTTGGTTCTTTGGCTGCATGTTTTCTGTAGTAAGCCTGTAGTGCCATATCACTTCTCACTGCCACCCACGAGGCTTCGACCAGCAGACTTCTCAGGTAACGGTTACTGCGCCTGGTAAGTCCCAAGCAAGTCTCTCTGTCACTGCTTTGATGAATACCCGGCACAAGCCCTACCAGCGAAGCCAGTTCATCGAGACGTGTAAACCTGCGCAGATCACCCAGCTCAGAAAGGATAGCCGTAGCAGTGATGCCACCAATGCCTGGAACGCTTTTGAGCAGGTAATAGTCTTTCTTATAATGCTTTCTGCAGTAGGCTCTCAAAGCAGTGCTGATATCTAACTCCTCATACCATAAGAAGTGAAGCTGTTTAAGTCGGCTACTGAGAGCCAGTGAAGCAGTAGAGAACTTCCATTCCAGATTATGCAGCCAGTCCTTCATTTGATGACTCCAGTTTGGGTTGTCATATTCTTCCGGGACTTTGATGCCATAGTAAAGCAACTGGCTTTTGATATGATTTTTTGTAGCTCTCAGTTGTCGGACCAGGTGGTTTCTTCGCCTGAGCAAACTTCTAAGTCCTTCCCTTTCTTCTTCAGGAATACCGATGGAGTGAAGGTTGTTGTGCTGCAGCTGCTGACAGAGGTTACGACAGTCGATCTTGTCTGTCTTCTGCCAGCCCTGCTTACTTGTTCGGGGCACATCGGCCGGGTTTACGACAAGTACCTTCCACTTTAATTGCTGCAGCTTCCTTGCAATCCAGTAGCCGCAGCAACCGGCTTCATAGCAACAGGTAACCTGATGGTCTGAGAAATGCTTCTGCACATAATCAATCAGACAATCAGGATCAGAAGGCATGGTAATCGTTTTGTGATCAAAGAGGTCTGTTTTGAAGTGGCAGGTCCAGCTTTTCTTGTGCACGTCCATGCCAATAAATAACTTTGGAGAGGCGGTAGTTTGAGTATTCATATCTTATGAATTTAAGTCACTCTCAAATTACCGCTTTTACATAGATGCTTGCTGCCCTAGCGGCTGACTCAAGTCATTCAGCAGCAGTAATTCTATGAAACGGTATATCTTTAACCAAGCTAACACTTCGCTATATCCGCTACGTTCAGCAAGCAGCGAGCCGTTAAGCGCAACTTTTAGTAACAGCCAGTCGTTATTTTGTTTAGTTCTTTCATCAGGATTCTTCCAAGCCAGCGCTTTATTTTGCAAAACTCTTTTGTCTGGTGTAACTTCTGTTGGCAACTTCACATTGCCAACATAAAGTCTGCGCTTAACAGGTGCTTGCCAAAATAGCGGCTGACGGAATTTAGTCAGCAAATCAACTCTGTTGAACTTTTGTATTAGATTTGAACGCAGGAACAAAAACGCCGCTACTTCGGCAAGCAGTGATCGTTGCCTGCCACTTTTAACTGGTTTCATTTCAGAGTTGTTTGTTCTTTTGTTTCCAGTTGCTTTACCTAAGAAGTGCTAAGCATTAACGTTTGTTTGTAAAGCTGTTTTGTATTGTGTTGCCGGCGCAGGTTTGTTGTGGTGACACAATAAAGCAGGCAGGCAACAAATGGCTTTACGCCAGCCCGGCTGACACTTGCCAGCCGCTACTTCAGTTCTCTTTCCATCTTTGGTTCGTGGCTCGACGGAACGCGGCTGAACATTGGTTCTTGTTTGTTTCTTTTGTGCTACTTTCGGCTTCCGTTCCAAGCCGGCGGATTACATCCGCTGTGCCGGGCGTAAAGCCCGGTCGTTAAGCGCAACTTTTAGTAACAGTCAGTCGTTATTTTGTTTAGTTCTTTCAGTTTGATTCTTCCAAGCCAGCGATTTATTTTGCAAAACTCTTTTGTCTGGTGTTGCTTATGTTGGCAACTTCACGTTGCCAACATAAAGTCTGCGCTTAACAAGTGCTTGCCAAAATAGTGGCTGACTCAAATCAATCAGCAAATTGTTTCTGTTGAGCTTTTGTATTAGATTTGAACGCAGGAACAAAAACGCTGCTACTTCGGCAAGCCGCAACCGTTGCCTGCCACTGTAAAAAACGAACCGTCTGCGTAAATTTGCAGTTTTTTTGCTCGGTGGACTTTAACTAAGGCAACAGTTTTTCGGCATCGACAACCGGACTTACTTTTTTTGTGGTAAACTTGCTCAATAATAAAAGATAATTAAACGGACAGTGAAATACAAATTACCAGCTTTTGGGTAAACGCAAAGTCCCTTTCAGGAGATTTTGCAGAGAAGCCACCCCGAAATTAAGTACACTTTGCGAATGAAGGATTATTCTTTTAATGATATACCACATTAGTAGCTCACTATAGAGTTTTTACAAATGCCAAATTGAATTCCAATAACATCAGTTCGGAGCGGGAAGATTTTCTTAAGCGCTAATTTCAAGCTTATATCCTTTGCCGCGTATAACAACAATCTTAATATTCGGATCGAATTCCAATTTTTTTCTAAGTTTTGAAATGAACATATCCAGACTGCGGCCTACAATAACACCTTCATCTTCCCATATCTCTTTTTGTAGCCGGTTTCGCTCTATAGCCTCGTTAGGAGACAACGCGAAAATGTGTAGTACACGGGTTTCAGTTTTGGTCAGGTCTATGGTCTTTCCATTTATCATGAGTTTACGGGTCTCCGTGTCGAACGACATTGATCCCAAAGTGAATATACCAGTATGCTGACTACCGGGTAAGGGCTTCCGCGTCTTAACAGGTCTTAAAAAAGTAAATCCGACAAATGCTAAAACTACCAGGCTGCCCAGAAGATATCCATTCTTTACTGTAACTATTCCTGTCGGTTTGAATATAATATTAATCAGATAACACGCTTTGGGTTGCCTTCTTCCTATACAAGCTATAATATCATCTTTCTTATTTTTTGATATAGCATATCCATAGGCTACACCAGCATTGGCACAGTTAAGTACATTAACAACGTAATCACTTGCGAGCGGGTCTTTGGCTAACAAACGCTGGGTAATATTCACCAGAAATTCGGGTTGAAAAGTAAATGCATTCTCAAAACTGATCTGGTATTCATTTCCGGCGATCTTTTTTACCGGTAGTACCCGTGATGTACTGTCGCCCGACTGAAGGAGTATTTCATGTCCAATCCGGCGAAGCAAAATTTCCCTCCTGGCAAAGTCAAAATCATCATTGCCGGTCATACTGAAAGCCACGCAGATTACAGAGATAAACGTGAGTAGTAATAATCCTCCCAGGTGCTTTCGTTTGACTGGCAACAGATTTCTTCTAACAAGCATAATGTCAAGAAATTATTTACAAAGTTTACACTATTAATTTACAATCCAGGTTCCTTCACCTGAACACCGTCAACGTATTTTTGTTGCACCAACTTTAAAAGGATATGAAAAATAAAAGAAATGCCTTAAACGGACCTGATTTATCAGGAGATATATCTATCTTAATTAAACCTACACAAATATGAAAAAAGTTATTTATGCGCTGATCTTACCGCTGGTTGTAATAGGCGGACTGGTATTTGCCAATCGCGAAATCAAAAATGAAACTCCTAAAAAATCAACCCCAAAGCCACTCTCTGCTGCTGAAATGAAAGCCGAAAGGGAAAAATGGGAGGCTACTCCTGATGGTATAAACTATAAAAAATGGGAAGCGTCTCCCGCAGGTAAAAAAGTGTATGCCGCTGAAGCTAAAATAAGGAAGCAAATAAATGCTTTAACCAATATGGTGGCTGTTGTAACCTCTCTTTCTCTTCCGCCAGGCTCAAGATTAGGTTTTGGAGTGATGGTTAGAATTAATGGTGACGATTATATTGTAAAATTTGAACCGGAAAAGTCTCAACTTGAGCAATTGCATAGCCTAAAAGTTAACGACAAAATAATTATAAAAAGCCATGCCGTATCGCACGCGCCCAAGTATTCATATCCAATAGTATGGGGCGACTATGTAGAACGAGATAGTAAAATAATTTATAAACGTGCCCCTCGCAAAGGCGGTTGCTGAGTAAAGTTATGATGGAAAGACCTTTACGGAATTTAAAGGTAAAGAGAGTCACAAATAACTTTTTTAGCCGACACTTTAAAGATGGAATTATGCTTTAGGCAGGACATTTTTCGGCATCGACAAGCGGTCGACATTTTTACTCGGCGGACTTTTTATTTTAGATTTTAAAAGTAAAAAAATAATAAACAGATTAACAATAAGTTAGTGCTCATAAAATAGAAACAGCGGCGTACAACATTGTGTTTATAAAATTGTGGCAGGACGTTGAGCATTCGGCTTTAAATCGCTATTTTGCTTTTGTGGGTAATTGAGACTGTGGTTTTTCATATGCCACAACTTCATAAATACTTTAATGTTGGCTGTAATTTTAAAGCGACAATGCACATAGTTGGACAATACGAAATAGACATTTATCACGACGAGACTTTTCAACAGGCTTCGGTAGACAATTCGCATCATTACGTCCATATTTATTTTGACAGTAGCGAATACGTGTTGTCAACAATGTTTGGGATTAAAGTTTACAAGGACAAAAATTCTTGTAGCAAGTGCCATTGTAGGTTCTATTGGCGGCGATACAACAATCCACAACAAGACAACTATTTTTGAGGCTGACAGATTTTTAATTTGCTGCTCAGACACCGTATTCTATCTTTCTATTCCCGATTTATTATTGCTTTGGCAGACAAAAGCCGACCAAGCAACGTGCTTTGAAATTTTCACTTACCATGACAGCTACATTGTTCACGGCGAACCGGAGATTACACGACTTGACAAAAATGGAAACATTCTTTGACAACAGAGCGGTGCAGATATTTTTACAACATTAGACGGACAAGACAGCTTTCGGCTGACAGATGAATTCATAATTGCCACTGATTGGGAAAATCGAGTTTATAAGTTTGACTACGACGGAAAAAGTTATACAGACATATGGCAGTTTTCATAGCTTACGTTTGGTAACGGCAAGCAGGGGCACATTCACCGGAATTTCCACGACTATAAAGCTTCAACTTATTTCCGACCTTGACGACAATATGATTTTAGAACTTGCTGACGAATGTTCAGCAGACTTTGTGATTACGGGTAACACTACAGACTTTATCTTTCCAACTTATAAGCAAACAAAAATTTTGACACCGAAAGAATATTGGGAAAATCATCGACCCCAATAAAAAAGCACTGCACGCAACATTGCATTGCCAAAAATTGGGATGGGACATTGAAACAATGAACTTTTGATCATCTAAGTACATCTGTCCCAATCCACGTTTTTCAATTATACATGTGTTGTAATTCGAACCCTGGTTTTTCAATTTAGCTTTTGTCCGGGCACGACAAGCAATAAATTCCCCTAACTCCGGCAATGCAGAACGTTATGCGTCCGTATAAAGGAGAATGCTTAAACAAAAGTCAATCATAATTTCTATAGCCGTTATATTGACAGGTTCCTGTTTGTTTTATTTTAATGGTTACAAGGACAATGGACTGATTAAAGGAATTTCTTACTTACTTATTCTTACTGGCTGGCTTGCATTTGTAATCATTTCCGTTGGACAAAGACTTTAGGTGACAAGAAAATGTCATTTAAGAAAAGCAAGATTAATTGGCTTCAGCAAAAATTATTTCATGCATTTTGCTATTTAACGATTGGTTTCTTAATTGTTGGAAATATGATTTTAGTGAGTAGTTTGACCGACAAAAGAGTTTCAACAGTTCTTCAAAGTGACAAGACAAAACAAACAATTGCAGTTGTTACAAAGTTAGAAGGCAGAAATAGCAGAGGTGGTGCAAAATCATATCAATTATCAGTTATCAAACTGTTGACAAAACGATAGAACAAGCAATTTATAACGGCTACGAACCGAAGTATTTTGTTGGACAAAAGTTTTTAATAAAATATTCGGTGGACTACCCTGAAATGTTTGAAGTAGTTACCAGCACGAAGGAAGAATAACGAACGTACAACAGGAGTATTGGCAATAGTTTTCTATAATTAAATCAAACTTATTTTTACCTGTCGTATCACGCAGTTATACACATTTCCGCACATAGTTTTGCTCAAACAATCTTTCGTCTCTGACTACAGCAAATACCCGGTGAACGAGCTTGTTTCTAACCGTATTGATCACACTCATTTTCTTGCCTTCTCCTGTTTTTCGTTCAAAATACTGTTTCATTTCTTTATCCTTCTGTATGACGCTCATCGCACATAAATGCAGTAGTTTCTTCAGCCGCATGCTGGCAAACGGGCTTACCGATGGTTTATATCTTACACTGCTGCCGATGTTTTGTTGAAAGGCACCATGCACAATAACAAGCTAATTCTTTTGCACTGCCGAAAGCAGTAAACCCTTTTGTGTACACCAGCAAAGCAACAGCGGTTACACTGCCGATCCTATTTACTGACTGCATCCTTTCGACAGTATGATGAAGATGTTCATCCTGCCGGATGGTGTTGGCTATTAAAGCTTCAATACCCTGCTTTGATTTTTGTAATGAAGTGTTTTATCTTCTCCAGGCTTGCGTTACAAGGCTTCCAGAACTTTGCACGATCCTGATAGCGCAAAGCATACCAGGCAATTTCACAGGCAGCCCTCTTGTCATCACTGCCTCTTTCAAAACCAGCGGCTCGCTTAATCCGCAGCGGCATCTCTACCCATACCTGTGCGTGTTGTGCTGCCAGGTATTGAACCAGACCGGTATTATAAATGCCGGTATACTCCCCATACAAAACAGCGTTTCTTCATTCAAACAAACATCCTGCTGTAGCAGCCAAGCCTGCATTTTCCGGTAACCGTCCGGTGTTTGCGCAAACTGCTGATGGTTAAGTCCGGACAGATCATCTGATGATATAAAAGCTGCATCAAACCATGTTTTGGAAATGTCGATACCAACGAAGTTTTTAAATACCTTGTTCATACTTTTGAAGTTTTAAAAGTGAATGGACTGACCTTATTTTAAACCGTCATCAAGATCTTATTAATGGGGCTGCTATCCCCGGTTTTCTATTTGATGCTGTTGTTCAAAAAAGCCGGTATAAGATTAGAACTTGTGATAGGTCTTTATACCTTGCGGGGCGTTAAAGTGCTTATACCGGCAGCTCCATTTATAAAAGTAATTTATCCACCTGTTCACACCTGCTGACAAAGAAAAAAGAAGCAAAAAAAGCGGTAATAGTAGTTTTATTTATAAATAAATACTGAAAGCAAATCTAAAGGCGGAACTGGCGTTGGAGCAATCGGCTATATATGCAAGTATCAGCAGTTATCAGCGTGATTAAACTCCAGGTAAGCAAGCCATGAATAGCGCATAGTTTGTACTGATCTTCCTGTAATCCAACCGCATGCAAATAAGGAAATCAAACTGGAAACAATATACCGGATAGCGGAACTTATGCCCAAGCCATCGGTAGAATTTGCTTCCGTTTTCGGGTTAATGGTGCTGAGCCCGATGCCAGTGCCCAACAGGCTGAGGGCGATCTGAATAACAATAGTGATTAACACACCTGCAAATACAGAACTCCATGAAATGCGTTTCATCGAGTCTATAAGCAGACTTATTGAACGCGAAGGTTGATCGTTGTGGTAATAGGTGGCTTCGTCGCCATTTACTTGTACATCTTTATGATTTATAATTAATAATTTGAGTGAGAAAAAATAAAATTGAATAACACCTACAGGCAACCTTCGAGTAAATTTTTTTTGTAAACGGTGTACTCAAAATAAGAAGCAATCATCCTCCTTGGAAATAACTAATAATCATTGCAAAGGTCGAATGAGTGTGATGTTGATTTCTTGCACAATTCTTCTTATTCGTTACATAATTCACGCTAATAAGTAAAGAATAAGCAAAAGGAAAATCCACATTTTCAAGTAGATTAATAGCGACTAATTATATCTTATCTACCATGATTTGAGTGGTTAATTTGAAGCCAAGCTTCCCTGAAAGAAAAGTATTTTTTGTTAGGTAGTTTGGTGGCTTTCGAAAGAAGCTGATTGTCCTTAGTATAAGGAACGAATATGAGAATAGAAGGCAGAATGAAATATAATAATGCAGTTGCTAAAATAGCGATAAATAAAACCATTACAGAAATAATACAAAGCTTATTCCCCAAATAGCCAATGTTATCATATTAAAAAATGGTCGGTTCGTACAATGTTCTGTTACGCACATTTATACTTACACCAGCAAAAAATGATAGTTTGGTTTTGTTTGTTTTCTTCAATGTAATGTCGAATAAGAAGCAGAATTATATTTAAAGCTTTGTTGAAAACCTTTTTCCGAAAAGCCATTCAAAACACTATCCATTATTCACGAAGTAGATATTACTCAATACTTAATTGGCGTGACAGTTTTACCTTGTAAAGGCTGTCACACTCCTATTGGCATTTTTATGTGTAATCACAACTTTCTTTTCTAAGAGTAGATAATTATTTGGAAACGGTATCCCAAAAATGCAAGCTTTGATTGAAACGAAGTTTATATGCAAAAGTTAGAAATTACGCAGTTGGAGATCACAGCATTCAAAGTATAGATCAGCGAATGATCTAACAATCAATCCTTTTATTGGTTATCCGTCAACGAAATTCAGCGGTCAAGTCGCCGTGAATCTCAACACATCACCGTTACCCGTAAAAAGGTAGCCGGGATAGAAGTGGTATTTTCTTTTGTGCTTTTATTCTGGCTGTTAAACAATTCCTCCAGTTCATTTTGCAATACCTCTGCCTTGCCATTTTTTTCTGCCGCTTCAAAGGCATTCATGGTAGGTCCGTAATAGTTTCTGAAACGGCTTAGAAATACAGAAGGCGAAAAACCGGCATTGAATGTAAACGTTTCTTTTGCGAACTGTATATTCGCTTTGGGTACGCTGGCACTCACAAAGCGTTTAACAACTTCATCCTCCACGCCCCACAACATGGGACTTACAAAACCCTCAGGCGGTGGCGGTGTATAAGCTGAGCTGATCTTTAATATTTGTGCGACAAGAGTTGGGTCGCCGGGTATCCAGTTGCCCATTATAATGCGACCACCTTTGCGGGTTACGCGAACCATTTCTTTGGCTACATCAAATGGTTTCGGCGCAAACATGACTCCGAAGATGCTTACAGTCAAATCAAAACTTTCATCTTGCAGTTCATTCAAATCGGTAGCATCGCCAAGCTGAAATGAACAATTGGTAAGTCCTTCTTTTTGTACCCGCTTATTTCCTGCTTCTACCAGGTTACTGGCTATATCCACGCCCAATACTTTGGCTCCCAGTCTGGCTTCCGGTATCGCTGTATTGCCATCGCCACAACCCAGGTCAAGAACGGTTATATTTTGTGTAATTCCCAATGTGGCAACCAATGCTTCACCGCTCTCACGCATGGTTTCAGCGATGCGTGTAAAATCACCTTTTTCCCATAATGCTTTGTTCGGATTCATAGAATTTGTTTTTTAAACTTTAAAAATGACAGCCCTTTTTTATGAAGCACAAAAGTATTGGCTGGTAAAAAAGGTATCATTGCTTTAAAGTCCTGATATTTTGCTGAAAGGTTCACAGTGCTGGCATTTGCTTCGCTGACGTTGGGGAAATGCCGAAACGCTCTTTAAAGCAACGACTGAAATGAGAAAGGTTTTCAAAGCCGGTTTCAAAGGCAGCTTCGCTTACTGTTTTATTCCGGTGGATTAACAGGAAATGCGCCTGTTGCAATCTTTTTTCCAACAACCATTTGCCCGGCGTGCGGTGAAATTGTTTTTGAAAATCACGTTTAAAAGCCGAGAGGCTTCGGTTACTTAACGTTGCATATTGTTCTATTTTCAGGTTAAAGCAATAGTTGTCATTCATCACTCTTTCCAATGAAACGGATTGGGGTTCATTCATAAGTGAGCAGAAATAAGAAAGCGCTTCTACGTTATCGCGGTTATCTACAATATTTAAAATCAGTTCCCTGAATTTCAGTTCCAGCAACGATTTGTCAGGAGCGGTTGTACCTGCGAAGTACGCATACATAGAAACAAAAAAAGACTTCAGCGTTGCTGTTGCGTTAAGCCTGATGACAGGCTCATATTTTTCGTCCGTTTTGGTAATGGGTGTCGATCTTGTTTTTAGTGTTTCGCAAATAAAAGCATCAGGTATAAAAAACAGTACCAGGCAAAAGCCGATATCGAAAAACTGTTCGAGGATGCAGGCTCCCTTTCTTACCAGTACACAATTGCCTTCACTTATTTCGTAAGAACCATGCGCGGTGTGCCATACTTTTTTGCCTTCCAGTACATAAAAAATATAGTTTTCGTGAGACCAAAGATCGGAGAGTTTGTTTTTCATCAGCCTGGCTTCCGGCGGACAATTAAAGATGGTGATTAATGAATTTCCGCACGAAAACTGCCGGCAATATTGCGGATAGTTTAATACCCTTTCCTGGAGATTAACCATAACACTTTTATGAAGACAGTAAAAGTAATGATTGTACAAAATAATACAATATGAATTACTGATGATTGTGATTTTTCACTCAGTGTTTATAGCTGGCAACGGTTCATTACGGATACGATGCCTAACTTTCTGTAGCTTCATTTTCACTTTCAAACGTTCATTGTGGTGTTAGCGCAGCGCACCCTGAAGCAGTGATAAAGCAGGTGATATGCCATTATGATTGTTCTTTTTAATACCCTGTCAATATAGCTTACACATGAAGTATTTCTAATGGTGATGCGATGCACATGATTATCTATATGGATGTCAACCGGATTGATATATTCACTAAGAAAGTATATTTGAAATAGTAGGAGATATAACTTGAACAGATATAATTCATTCCAAGCAGTATAAAAGAAAAATCAATACTCCGGATTTTGACCGTACAATAAAAAGTAGCCTGCACGAATAGTGAAACAATTTGCATCTCTCTGCATCAATGAAATTAAATTTATTGTTGCTTTATTTATGAAGAATGTATTCGGCCGAATAGACAAATACAATTTTTCATACCAAGCCGTTACTAAAGAAAATAATACAGCAGCATAAGCTCTATCTGCAATTACAATAAGCCGCACAGCTATGATAAAAAATACAGCTTTAACAGCCGGAAAGATGAACGTTTTGAAATGGGTTGGATAGCAGGCTTAGGTTTGAGTTACAACGTTACTAAGAAGCTGGCGTATTTGCTGAAAACCGGCTGCTGTATGGCTTTACTGACCAGCGAAAAAACTATGAAATAAACGGAATTCCAAGATACAATACATTTAGATTTGCCTCTCCGGTAAATGCTATCGGTAATTGGCCTCCAGGCAATCAAAGCGGCGGTTGCTAACCCGGTAAAGAGTTTGCGAACTGAATAATCAATTTGAAAATGTGATGATTTGAAAATCTGAAAATGATGTTATACCTATTACTTACAACGTACAACTTATAACTTCTTATGATAAAAAATTATTTCATTGTCGCCTGGCGTAATCTATATAGAAAGAAAGCGTATTCAGTAATTAATATTCTGGGACTTGCGGTTGGCATTGCTTCCGCTTTAGTTATCTTTCTCCTTATTCATTATGAGTTGAGTTATGATGATTATCAAACAAACAAAGACAGAATTTGCCGCGTTGTAACAACCTATACAAACTATAGCAACGGAGAAGTTACCGGTCATCAAAGTGCTGTGCCCATTCCATTAGCGAATGCTTTGCGGTCAGACTTTCCGCAACTGCAAAAAGTAGCTGCCGTATGGAATATCGGTGGTGCACAAATCCATATTCCCATTCCCGGCAAAAGCGAGGCAGATGAAAAAAGAGTAAAAATCAAAGAAGGTATTTTCTTCGCTGAGCCGTCACTGTTCGACATCTTTGATTACCATTGGCTATCAGTAAATGCAAAGCGTTTAACCGAACCCAATACGGTTGTTATCAACCAAAGCCTGGCAAGCGAATTCTTTGGGAAGGGAAAAAACGCTTTGGGAAAAACAATTCAAATGTGGTCGTACCGCATTCCCTTACAGGTAGTCGGCGTGTTTGAAGATTTGCCTCAGAATACAGATTTGGAAGTGAGTATGGGCGCTTCTTATGCTACTTTCAGGAATATAAACGGCGCCTGGGGAATGGCGAATAGCTGGGATGATGTTTCCTGGAGTTCTGAATGTTTTGTATTGATGCCGCAAGCTGCCAAGGCAAAAGATTTTCAGCAACTCTTAACCGGCTTTGTAAAAAAATATTACCCGGTTTCAAGTGAAAACAATGGCCAGAAAACAAAGACCGCACTCTCATTGCAACCATTGAAAGACATGCACCTGAACGAAGACTTTTATACATTTAAAGGCGATGCTTTAACGCATACAGAACTGTGGTCGCTTGGTGTGATTGGTTTATTTCTTTTACTGGTTGCCTGTATCAATTTTATCAATCTTGCCACCGCGCAATCTATCACAAGAGCAAAAGAAATCGGTGTCAGAAAGGTATTGGGCGGAAGCCGCCTGCATGTCTTCAGCCAGTTCCTGCAGGAAACTGCTTTGATTACTTTTATCTCGCTGCTGCTTGGTTACGGACTGGCACTGCTCGCACTTCCTTATATCAGCAGCCTTGTTAATAAGCCGCTTTCGTTAAGCATTATTCAATCGCCTTCTGTTCTTTTGTTTCTGTCTTTATTGTGTGTAGTGGTAACGGTTTTAGCTGGTTTTTATCCAGGCATTATTTTGTCTGGTTTTAACCCCATACAGGCTCTTAAAAATAAAATCAATACCACAAGCACCGGCGGTATTTCCATGCGTCGCGCGTTGGTTGTTTTTCAATTTGTGATTGCCCAGTTTCTTTTAATCGGAACGATTATCATTGTTCAGCAAATGCAATTTTTCAGAAACCAGCCACTGGGCTTCAATCAGAATGCAGTAGCCATGATTGACCTGCCAAGCGATAGCACGGATAAGCTGCAATACAGTTATCTCAAAACAAAAATATTGGCGATTCCCGGCGTATCATCGGCCAGTTTCTGCATGACGCCACCTGTTGCGTATGGTATGTATTATCAACCCTTTTATTTCGATAATGAAACCGTGAAAAAAGACTTCAACATTAACCTGCTTCCTGCCGATACAGATTACATCAAAACGTTTCAGATTGGCATGTTGGCGGGACGTCTGCCGTATGCAAGCGATACTATGCGCGAATTATTAGTTAATGAAACGCTGGTGAAAAAATTAGGCTTCGCTTCGCCCACAAGTATATTGGGTAAAACCATTTTGTTTGACAGTGTGAAACGACCTATTGTTGGCGTGATGCGTGATTTCAGCAACAAGTCGTTAAAGGAAGCGGCTGAGCCGTTAGCGATCTCTACTTTTTTTGGTGGTCTCGGCAGTTTGGCAGTGCGAATCAATCCTACTTCCATGCAGACAACGCTGGCTGATATGCAGAAAACATTTGCGGCTGTTTATCCCACTTACATGTACGATTTGCATTTTGTAGATGAAGAAGTAAATCAATTTTATACCAGCGAAGTATTGGCTTCACAACTGTTTAAAATTGCCGCTATGTTAGCCATTTTTATTTCCTGTCTGGGATTGTATGGACTCGTGTCTTTTATGGCAGCACAGAAGACAAAAGAAGTCGGCATCCGCAAAGTATTGGGTGCTTCTGTCGAGAGTATCGTTTACCTGTTTTCAAAAGAGTTTACGCTGCTTATCGGTATTGCTTTTTTGATTGCGGCACCCATCGGTTATTATTTTATGCACCAATGGTTATCGGGCTTTTACAATCATATCGAAATAAGCTGGCTTGTGTTTGCGGCGGCTATCTTTTTTTCATTACTGATTGCGTGGCTCACGGTGGGTTATAAAGCCATTCGCGCAGCTGTCGCAAATCCGGTAAAAAGCTTGCGGACGGAATGAAAATATAGTTACAGATAATTTTATTATCTTAAATCTCATACAAGCTATTTAATTTTCACATGGCTGAATCAAGGCTTTTGTTTATGCGCTATCTAACGTTTTAAACAACCTGACTTAGCAAAAACTATATCTTGATTTTTACACCACCGTTTACCACAAATCCATCAACCGGTGCATAAATATCTTTGAACACAGGATTCGTAATTGTGCCGGTGAAGATTGTATCGAACCTTGTTTGTCTTGTGTCAGTAAAGTTTTCAAAATTGATGAATACTGAAAAATGCTTCCATGTCTTTTCAGCCATGAATCCAAATGTCCAGTAAGATTTGCCGGCAGTGCCATCGTTAAGTTTTTGAGAGCTATAATAATAGGCTTCTGCACCCATCTTCAGCTTGCCTTCTATTTCATACATCAATACATTATTCAGCCTGTGCCTGGCTGTTAGAGGAAGCCAGCTTCTGACGTGATTAAAGTGTGTATTCGCATCTGCATATGTGTAGCCTAAAAACAGTTTAAAATGCTGGTAAGTAAACCGAAGATTTGTTTCCATGCCTCTTGTATCTATGTGACCATTCGCGTTAATAAAGGCTAATAACGGCGCATTTGAAGTGTCTAATATTAATGGCTTATTAAGTCTTGTATAAAAGAATAACTGGTTGATGGCAATGCTTACGTTACCAATCCGGATTCGATAATTTATATCAAAACTTCCGCCAGCGGACCGTTCATAACCGACTGTATTTTCATTGATTGGCAGGATGTTTTGGAACTGCACTTTTTCTGCTTCTTCGTTAAATATAGTTGGTGTTTTATAACCTAATCCACCGCCTAATCTTGTTGTCAGTTTTGGTGTTAGTTTAAGCATGGCTGATATTCGTGGCAATAGCTGAAATCCATATGGCTTAACATAATCACTCCGCAATCCTGTCTCTAATGTAAACAGCTTGTTTACTAACCATGTGTTTTGAATGAATGCACCAATAGTTGTATAGTTATAATTTCTTACAGCGTTGTTGCTTTGTTTGTCTTCTGCAAAATCATCAGTTAATAAGTTTGCACCGGCTATCCAATTTACTTTCTCTTTGCTGTTGCTAAACGTAGCTTCTGAAAATGTAGATTGCTGCAAGCCTTTGAAAGTATAAGAAGGTATCTGGATAAGGCGATTAAACCGGTTGTAACTGTTTTTAAAATGTAACTCAGAGTTATCGCTTAGTTGATATATCAACTCTGCCTGCGTGGTGAACCTGTCTGTGTTATTCTTCTCAAAATAACCTGGCGTTCCTTTTTTGATATAGTCTATACTGCCGCCTGTGCGGTCTTCTGTGACATAGCTAAATCCTACATTGGCTGTTAATTTATCACCATAAATAAAAAGCTTTGGATTGATGGTGTATCGTTCAAATTTTGGTATGGCAGTTAAGTCAATACCAGCAGGATCATAAGGGCTGCCTGTATTTCGTGACCCAAATAATGTTATCCCGATTCTTTTAAACTTTTCACTGTAAAAACCGCTGAGATCAAGACCGCCGGCTGTTGTGGCATTCGCTAAGAAATTTAATTCTCTTTTGTTAGCCGGCGTTTTTGAAATCAGGTTTACCAAACCGGCAATTGCGCCACCACCATACAAAGTAGAAGAGGAACCTTTAATTACTTCTATCTGCTTCAAATCTAAAGGCGCAACCTGCATTAAGCTAAGACCACCGGAGAAGCCGGAATACAACGGAAAGCCATCTCTTAATATCTGTGTATATCGTCCGTCTAACCCTTGTATCCGGATACTGGAATTATATGAAGTAGCTGAGGTTTGTTGTGTTTGTATACCTGTACTTTCGTTTAATAACATACGGATGTCACCCGGTTTCATATTTGCTTTCTCTGTCAGTTCCTCGCCGGATATGGTTTCTATTCTTGTAGGTATATCACTTATCGTTCGGCTGGTTCTTGTGCTGGTAACTATTATCTCGCTTTCGTCTTCTTCACCTGGCTCTAATAAAACGAAAACAGTAGTATCCGTTGACTGATTTGTCTGAACGATTACAGACTGTTGTTGTAGCCCTACAAAAGAAACATGAATGGTATAACTGCCTTCAGGAATATTGGTAAATATGGCTAACCCTGCACTGTCGGAAAGCGTTGTTCTGTGTAATGATTTTATTACAGCCGCAGCACCGTTTAACGGCTGCTTTTCTTCATTGCTTTTTATAGATAACTTGATGGTATGCTGTGCACGAATCTGTATACAGGCGAGCAGCACAATACATAATGATAGTATAGCTTTCATACTTGTTGTAAAAAATAAATCAGGTAATTGAATAATATAGCTGGTAAGACTAACTAAGCAATGCGTGGAGGCTGAAAGAAAGAAAAGCAGTATCCTGATTTGGCAGAAATGGAAAAGTTGGTATAAGAAGGTTTGGTATGAAATGACAGAGGTTGAATGCAAAAGTTTACCTGGTTAACTGTAAAACTATGTGAAACAGAACATATCGAAAAAGGAGTACAACCATTGCAATCTTGGGCAGGTTTTGATTTAGAGTTTTGAGTTGTTTTCTCCTGTTCGTTGCACTTATCAAACAAGTTGCAAGGCACAAGCGAACAGAACAAAATATAAAGTGATAATATGAAAACTAAACTTCGCAAATCAATACAAAAATAAACAGCGTAAGCTTATAAATGAAAAACAAAGCTTGTGGCTGGTTATTTTATTTGGTTAGAAATTTTCCATCAAGATAAAAGAGATAAAGAGAAATGCGTATCGTGAACAGCTTTTCATTGCTTCGAACACCTGTAGTTTGCAACTTCTTCTTATTTATACGAAAGTCTGTAACTTCCTGATACAGACATTACAAACTAAAACGCAAATTCGGCAAAGTTGTAAATTTCGCTGAGCTAAAAAGGAAAGATTTCTTACACAGCGCATAACCATGTATAATATCAAACTGTTACTTTTTTAGTAAAAGATGATGCATAAAAGAGAGAAATAAAAAGATAGAAAATCATTTTATTTGCATAACAATTACATCACCTCATATAAAACCTGCCGCTATGAAACACTTTTACTTCTTTCTTTTCATTTTTTTTATTTGTGCAAAAGGAAATGCACAGGTTACGCTGACTTCCTCGAATTTGCCGATTGTGGTTATCAATACAAACGGGCAAACGATTCCTGATGAACCGAAGATTGATGCCAGTATGGGAATCATTAATAACGGAGATGGTGTGCGAAACAATATTACCGATCCCTACAATGAATACAACGGAAAAATTGGTATTGAAGTGCGCGGACAAAGCTCGCAGAGCTTCCCGATGAAGTCGTACAGCATTGAGCTTCGCGATGCCAATGATGAAGATATAGATCAAAGCATTTTTGGTCTGCCATCCGAAAGCGATTGGGTGTTGTATGCACCATATACAGACAAAACATTAATGCGCAATGTGCTTGCTTATAATTTCAGCAACGCCTTCGGGCAGTGGGCAGCACACACAAAATATGTAGAAGTATTACTCAATGGCGAATACATTGGCATCTATGTTTTCATGGAAAGAATAAAGCGAAATAAAGGCAGGGTAAACATTAAGAAACTGGAACCGGAAGATACGGCAGCCGATAAAATTACGGGCGGCTATATTTACAGTATTGATAAAAATGCTGATGCCTGGTACTCGCCTTACAGAGCTCTTCAGAGCGGCAATTACATTCACTATAAATACGAGTATCCTAAAGCTGAAGATATTACCGATGCACAGAAAGCTTATATTGAAAGCTATTCAGACAGTTTTGAAACCGCGTTGAAAAGTGCTGATTTTCAAGACTCCGTAAAAGGCTTCCGCAACTTTGCCGATGAAGCTTCTTTTATTGATTATTTTATTATAAATGAAGTAAGCCGTAATGTAGATGGCTATCGCATCAGTACCTATCTGCACAAAGACAGGGACGATGTAAACAAAAAGATCATTGCCGGTCCGGTTTGGGATTACGACATTGCTTTTCATAATGCCAACTATTGCAATGGCAGCAATGTAAGTGGCTGGGCGTACCGTTTCAACAACGTATGTTCATTCGACGCCAACAGTGTGCCTTTCTGGTGGAATCGCTTTATGCAGGATACAGCTTTTGAATCGCACCTGCGTTGCCGCTGGAATGAGCTTCGCAAAACCACGCTTAGCGCACAACATATTAACAAACTAATTGACTCTGTAATAGCAGTAACGGCGGAAGCGCGCCAGCGTCACTTTGCCAAATGGCCGGTGCTCGGCACGTATGTATGGCCAAACCCGGAACCGATTGCCAATACTTATGCAGGTGAAATAAAAAATTTGAAAGAATTTCTTGTTCGACGCATTAACTGGCTCGACAATAACCTGCCGCAGATCGGCGAATGCGCTTCCCGCGATGTGCTGCCTGTCCAACTGATCTCTTTCACCGGGCAAGGAAACAAAGGCATGAATAATCTGCAATGGAAAACAGCAGAAGAAGTTGATGTTGCCGGCTATGAAATTGAATATTCTTCTGACGGGACAGAGTTTATTAAAGTAGGATATATCACAGCTAATAATATGGCTCCGGGCGCTGCTTATCAATTCACTCATATAGCGGCTGATAAAAAAAGTGCATTGTACCGGCTTAAGGTAGTAAACAATGATGGTTCAGCTAAACTATCCAATACCATCGTGGTATCATCCTTAAACAACAATTCGTTTTCCATCAGCCCGAACCCGGGAAAGGGAAGGTTTACAATTTATGGCAATAATGCCCTGAGTGAAATAACTATGAAAGTCGTTTCAGCCGAAGGTAAAATGATAGGTACTGCAACGGGAAATATTACCATGCTGACCAATAAGCTAAACCAGTTTCTGCAGGGTAAAGGCAGCGGGTTGTATATAGTTCAATTTAACAAGGGTACTGACACTCAGACCGTGAAGCTGATGTTGCAATAGTAAGTTTGTGAGCTTCAAAAAGCAATTTTTCGACGTGTGAACATAAACAGAAGATACAGCGTATCTTCTGTTTATGTTTTTGCAATGTTTGAACATATTTTTGGCGATGTATCTATGGATAATATAACGCGAACAATAGAGAACCGGTTATAAGATAAGCGATATGTATTCCGGTTGCCTTTCTTCACCCTGACTTGGCTAAGTCTATAAACACAAGTGTTCGAAACAAGGTATTAAGCGGTTGAGAAAAGATAAGCAGCATTGTAACGCAAGCCCATGATTTTTCCTGTTTTATCAACACCACTGAAATCATAATTTATTTTCTTTGTGGCTGCCTCTATATCCTGCGCAAGAAAACATTTGGCGAAGTGCCTGCTTTTTTTGGCTTGATAATTACGGCATAAGTGATGCTGTTTAGAATTTCATTGATTAGCATACAAAAGAAAGCACCAGCCATGTTATGCCGGTAAGGCATGGCAGCTCTACGGTAAATATCATTTCATTTTTTAAAATGTTTCTCTTTGCAACCTTGCCGGTAATTTACAAAACACAATATAAAACAGATTTTATCATAACAAACACCAATTCATGGAAATCATATCAGGAGAAGAAATATATAAAATTGATGCCTACTGGCGCGCTGCCAATTATCTTTCCGTAGGACAAATTTATTTGCGCGATAATCCTTTATTGAAGGAGCCGTTGCGGTTAGAACATATCAAACAAATGCTGCTCGGGCATTGGGGAACCACGCCGGGACAGAACTTCATTTATGTTCATCTCAACCGCATTATTAAGAAGTATGATCTTGATATGATTTACATATCCGGTCCCGGTCATGGTGGTCCTGCCCTTGTAGCGAACACTTATCTGGAAGGCACTTATACGGAGATTTATCCTGCCATCAGCCGGAACGAAGAAGGATTGAAAAAGCTCTTCCGGCAGTTCTCTTTTCCAGGCGGTATCCCAAGTCATGTATCGCCGGAATGTCCCGGTTCCATGCACGAAGGCGGCGAGTTAGGATATTCATTAAGTCATGCTTTTGGTGCTGCATTTGACAACCCCGATTTAATTGTTTCCTGCATCATCGGCGATGGTGAAGCCGAAACAGGACCGTTGGCAACAGCGTGGCATTCTAATAAATTTCTCAACCCTATTACCGACGGTGTTGTACTTCCGATTCTTCATTTGAATGGATATAAGATTGCGAATCCAACTATATTAGCCAGGATTGGTGATGAAGAACTTCATAATTTATTTACTGGTTATGGCTGGAAGCCTTATCTCATTGAAGGCAGCGACCCGATGGAGATGCACCGCAAAATGGCGGAATTATTAGATACCGTAACAGGAGAAATTAAAGCCATCAAAGCGGCTGCGATTGATAATGATGATGCGAAGAGACCTTGCTGGCCTATGATTATTTTAAAATCACCCAAGGGCTGGACAGGTCCGAAATATGTCAATGGACTGAAAGTAGAAGGCTCGTTCCGGTCGCACCAGGTGCCGCTTTCCGACCCGGCAAACAATCCTGAACATTTACACCTGTTGGAAGAATGGTTACGGAGTTATAAGCCTGACGAGTTGTTTGACGAAGAAGGACGTTTCAAAGCAGAACTGGCTGCGCTGGCTCCTGAAGGTGAACAAAGAATGGGCGCCAATCCTACTGCCAATGGCGGCAAGCGAACGCATGAATTGTACATGCCCGATTTCAAAGAATATGGTTTTGATGTAAAGGAAAGAAGTATAGCAGGGCCGGGCGATACATTGGTATTAGGCACATTCATCCGGGATATTATCAAACAAAATAAAGAACAAAACAACTTCCGGTTGTTTGGTCCCGATGAAACATTATCCAATAAATTGAACGCTGTATTTGAAGCCACGAACCGCCAGTGGGAAGCGGAGACAGAAGATGGTGATGAGTTTTTGAAAAAAGAAGGCCGGGTAATGGAAGTGTTGAGCGAGCATCAGTGCGAAGGCTGGCTGGAAGGGTATCTCTTAACAGGCAGGCATGGCTTGTTCAATTGTTATGAAGCCTTTATTCATATTATTGATTCGATGTTTAATCAACATGCAAAATGGCTGAAGATAACATCGAATTTAAGCTGGCGCAAAAAATTGCCTTCTTTAAATATTCTTCTTGCCTCGCATGTATGGCGGCAGGATCACAATGGATTTACTCACCAGGATCCGGGCTTTATTGATTTGGTGGTAAATAAAAAAGCATCGGTTGTGCGTGTGTACTTACCGCCCGATGCGAACTGTTTATTATCTGTGATGGATCATTGTTTACGAAGCCGTCATTATGTAAATGTGGTAGTGGCTGGCAAGCATCCGTCACCACAATGGCTCACTATGGAAGAAGCGGTCATTCATTGCACCAAAGGCATTGGTATCTGGACGTGGGCAAGCAATGATGAAGGCACCGAACCGGATGTGGTGATGGGTTGCGCAGGCGATGTACCAACGCTTGAAACATTAGCGGCAGTTTCTATTTTGCGACAAAAATTACCCGACCTGAAAATACGTGTGGTCAATGTTGTTGACCTGATGAAATTGCAGCCTGAAACCGAGCACCCGCATGGGTTAAGCGATGCTGATTTTGATTCCCTGTTTACCAAAGACAAACCGGTCATTTTTGCATTTCATGCTTATCCGTGGCTCATTCACCGGCTTACCTATCGTCGCACCAACCACAGGAATATTCATGTACGCGGATACAAGGAAGAAGGCACGATTACCACGCCTTTTGATATGACCGTTTTGAATGAAATGGATCGTTTTGATTTGGTGCAGGATGTAATAGACCGGCTGCCGAAACTGGGCGATAAAGGTGCTTACCTGAAGCAGGAAATGCAGGATAATCTCATCAAACACAGAAACTATATCCGCGAAAACGGCACCGATATGCCGGAAGTAAAAGGATGGAAATGGAAAAGCTGATTTATACTATGTCTCTATAAAAAATCGGGATAAAAATGGTATATGATAGTATCAAATTCAGGATCATTTTATTATGAAAAAAATATCAGCCGGAAGGAATACGAACTGATATGGAGGCACTTTTATGTAGTGCGCATTGCACTTTGTATTCCTTTCTTATCATAACCATTACATCGCTTTCATAAAGAAAAAAATTTAAACTTGTGAGTGCCGCAAGACTAATGATGTTGGCACTTTTGCAGCGGTTGCGGACAAGACAATTATGGTTTCAGACACAACGAAGATAAACCACCACTAGTTGACTATTTACTATTAAATCAGACAGAAAACTGAGTTAATCTCTATGTAGAAGAACGAACGAATAATATATGTTTGTAGTCATAATAACGATTCATCCAATCTTTTCTTCACTTTCTGAATAATAGTGTCAAATCTTCCGTGGTTTAGTAATCAACAAATCCTTCAAAAAATATCCATAATAAATACTATTCATTCATTTGGTATTACCGAATACAATATAATACCAGCTATTTAATTCGTAATCAGGATGCGGATTTTGCACATAGATTTTCACCCAATGTTTTCCATTGGCTATATTAAACTTCCAGAACAGTTCTTGTTTTCTTTTGATAAAATCGGTTGACAGTTGCGATGTCTCTTCTTTCCTGCCATCTATATACAAATCGGTGATAAATGTGTAATCGGAAGCATTATTTTTCTTCTTCACTGCTTCACCGGCTAAGCAAAACCCGGTTCCTTCAAAACTGAAGCTGATTTCTTTTTGTATGGTGTGCTGATATACTATTTTGTCTTTCGGATAGATGCCATCAAAGCTTTGTTCTAACTTTACGGTTTGTGGTTTTTGTACAATTATTCGCACAGAATCTCCGGCAATTGTTCCGCCGTTGGCTTTAATGTTTTGCAGTGTATGCTTCAATCCCAATGTATACACTTTCTGCAATGATATATCTGTATATTTAAAGTTGATATCTTCTGCTTCAGCCAATCCGTTTTTCCAATAAGAAGGAATTTTATTATAGCCGATAATGGTGCCTAAAATACCACCAACCGACGATGGATTACAATCTGCATCCTGGCCGCAACGAGTGGCAATACCGAGTGATTTTGTAAAGTCTCCGTTGCCATACAACAAACCGATTACAACATAAGCGGAATTGATTTTGGCATCTATATCAAACGGTTCAAAAACGCCATCAGGGCAAGCCATATCATCTGACCATTTCTTTTGTACTTCGTACCATGTACGCTGCCAGTCATTTGGGTATTGATTATGCCAATGAATTACATCGCTGATACATTGATAGTAAGTGCTTTGCTGCGGTATTGTTTTTAATGCTTCTGATACAATTGAATCAATATCGTTCGTAACAAAGGCAATTGTGTACATCGCACCAATAAAAACACCACCGTACCAGCCATCTCCATAGTTCATAATATGCCCGATTTTATTGCTGATTGCCGAAGCCGTATTGGGCATAGCCGGGCTCATCAAACCTGCATAATCACACTCTATCTGGTAGTCTATATCATCTGCATGTATGTTGTGCAGCCAGTCGCCGGAAGCAGGTGCTTTTACACCGTTTAAAATATTATAACGCGCTGCCTGGTTAGCGTGCCAAAGCTTATAACCGGCATGAGCAAACGCATTGGCAAACGAATCTACCGGCGCGTTCAATCCATATTTTTCAAACACATCAACAAAGGTCAAATCCATGTACAAATCATCGTACAGACCAGCGTTGTTAAGCATGTTGTTTTTAATGAAAGAAGAATCCCAATGCAAGGGCTGATAGTCTTGTATAAACGTTCCATTGTAGCGAAACTCATACGGACCGCCAAACGTAACGCCAATGGTTTGTCCTGCCCATCCACCTTTTATTTTATCCTGCAATTGATTTTTGGTTAATGTGATTGTTTGCTGTGCAAATGAACTTGTATAGCACATAAACAGCGTGAGGAAGCAAAGCAATTTCATAAAATAAAGTTAGCGGTAAGTGTTTTTATAAATGAATCAAAACAAAAAGAAAATTATGTTCTTTTGTTTTGAATGATAAGAGATAAAAAAACGCTAAACAATTCAATGTAAATCAGCCTTTACAATCGAATGTAAATTTTCTTTTTATTCATCCAATAACTGACAAGCCAGCAAAGTAATGAAAACAGCAAACAATAAACAACCCATTGAGCCGCCGGGCGCAATCACCTGGAATATCTTTTCATTTAACCAATCAATCACTACTGTATCTGGTGAAACATAAAAGATTAAAAAGATGCCAATCAGGTTTGATAATACATAAATCAACAGAGGATTTTTTCCAAACACAGTAAAGAAATAAATTCCTTTTTTTCATTCTTAAACTCTATAAAATAAAGCAGAAAACCTATTACAAGAATGTCAATACTGTTGTAAAACATACATAAGAACTTGTCCATAATTTTTTATTTATCGGGGAAACTTCGTTCCAGCACAAGCCAATAAAAAGCAAGACAATATCGGTAAGTAAAAGCCTGGCAAGACATTCATAACGTTGTTCCTTTTCGTACAGTAAACCCACCTGCAAGATAGCCAGTCAAAACATTTACAATAGCCGGAATGGTGCTTTCTATTCCTTCCGGATCAAACACAATTCCCTGTTTCTTCTACATGCGTTTTGCACCGAAAACAAGTAAGTCAAGTTTATGAACAGCATTGCCTTCAATGGTGTATTGCGCACCTGCATCACCAAAGAAAAACAGCAATACCCAATACAACAAAAGCAGGAAAACAGATACAGAAATAACGGTTTTTGGAGCATATCTTATAATGATAGCTGAAAATAAATAAGCCAATGCGATGCGCTGTAATACAGCCCTGACACGGGTTTCACTCAATGGCGTCCGCCAAATATGACCACTTCATCCCAACCCATCATTTTTTTACCATTGGCTGTAATAAAACTAACTATCCGCGAAGTAAAATATGCCTGCAATTGATTGGGCGTTGTAAAGCCTTTTTCTTTCATCTTCTGCTGACAGCGCGGGCAACTTGTCCACGGACCAGGACGCACTTCATCGCCGCCAATATGTATGTATTCCGAAGGAAACAAAGCCATCACTTCTTTCAGAATATTTTCTAAGAAAATATAAGTTGAATCGTAACCTGCGCAGAAATTATGTTGCAAATCGCCTTCGTAACCGCAAGGTATCAGTAACGGTGTTTTGTTATTCAAATCGCTGTATTGCGGGTAAGCCACCAAAGCCGCCGTGCAAAGTCCCGGCATTTCAATTTCAGGAATAATAGTTATGTTTCTTTACTTTGCATAATTAATAATATCCTTTACTTCTTCTTGTATGTAAAAGCCACCATAGCTCCTTTTTTCGCCGGGTTGCGTGGGCTTGGCAATTGTCATCGGAATACCTGTTCTGTCTGCACGCAAGGCGCCTATAGAAGTAAGTTTTGGATATTGTTTGATCTCTAACCGCCAGCCATGACTATTGGTTAAATGCCAGTGAAAAACATTGATTTTAAACATCGCGAGAATGTCTACATATTGTTTTATGAATGATGCAGAAAAAAATGGCGGCTCACATCGAAATGCATACCGCGATAGGAGTATTGAGGACTGTCTGTAATAACGGAACAAGGTATCGTGTAGCTATCTTATTTTGTATTTTTTGTATTGATTGGTAACAATTGTTTTATACTTTCAAACGCATAAAACACGCCTGCCGGTGTAGAAGCCGTTATATGAATTTGCTCTGGTTTTATATCCAGCACATAACCTTCTTTTGGTATTGTATTGTTATCGCTTAGTGAGATAACAATTGCATTTAAAGTTGTTTTGTTGTCTGATGATTGCAAATGAATGTTGGTTAATACAGCCAATTCGCCTGTAAACAACATGATTGTTTTTGTTAACATCGTATCATTTGAATCAGCTATAATTTGGGTTTGATTTGTGAAACGGAAACTTTCTTTTTCTTCCCTGATACTTGCCGGTTCGGGTATAATGCTGACGCGTTGCGATTGTGCTTTTGCAGAAACAATCATCAACAAAAAAATCAAACTAAATAAAATACATTTTATGGTTATAAAACGGCTTCTGTAAACGTGTTTCATGAAAAGAAATATCCATTCATTTGCTGGTTAATAAATACTTTGCTTTGCAGAAGTTGAAGGTTGTTTTGTATTGATAATATGAAAGCCAAAAATTATTTTACATCCCACCAAAGCGGCGTATCGTTTTTATCCGGACCATTCAATAAAGGCATTGCATTTTCTTCAGCCTGTTCGCGGTTGTGAATGATGGCAAAAGCAAAGTGGAGCAACCGCTCACCAGATAGTTCATACAATTTCTTTAGCGCAGCCTGGTTGCCTGTTTCCAGTTGCGCCTGTAATGAAATTGTATCTATCCGGTGCTTTCTTCCATTTAAAGTAATATTTTGATTTGCACACTATATATCAATGCAGTAACTTTTAATTGGATGTCAAAACTTTTCCTAATTAATTTAAGTTACAAATCCGAAACAAATAAAAAACGGAGCCAGGGATATGGAATAACTTCGAGTGACTACACTTGAAATTATACATTAGTGCTCTGGGATAAAATTATGTCACTTTATTATATTGCTGATGATTTATTGAAAGCAATCCGTTATGAACAAGAAATACATTTAAAAGTAAACAATGATGAAGTAATCCCAACTGTTATAACATCGGTGGTAAAGCTGCACAGAATCTCCACGTAATAAACCTGGTCAGCATGCAAGCTGAAAATCTCGATTAGGATTGATCAGCCTGTTTCGCTAATCGTTAAGCAGTAAAATGATGATTAACAGAGGCTTTCTGTTAAAGAATCGCGGAATCGGGTGATCTCTGCATACAGAATTTTTAATCGCTTCGCTGACTGTGCTTATTTCATTAAACTGATAGTATAAAATCAGAAATCTGTATTAAGCAGACTCTGTATTAATACTATCTTGCAATAACTAAACAGCCGTTATGTTTGTGTTATAAACACTTCACGAACGGGACTGACAAATAATATATGAAGAAACGATTTATTGCCGCTACAATAGCATTACTGATGCTTATTCTTACCGTGAATGCGCAGACAAATACAACGCCTGTTGTGCATGTAATTCATCCATTGTCGCTTCGCGATGTAAAGGTGAATGATGCTTTCTGGAGTCCGAAATATAACGTGTGGGATTCTGTTACCGTGTATGATGTATTTGATAAACTGGAAGGCAAGTATGTACCCGACAGAGATGACATCATCAAAGAAAAACAAGAGATGGGCAGAACGCGGAATGCCTTCCTGAACTTTGATCTTGTTGCACAGGGAAAAACGAATATCAATACGCATGATGGACCGCCGTGGTACGACGGTTTGGTATATGAAACCATTCGCGGTGCAGCCGACTTGTTAATCATGCATCCTGATGCAAAACTGGAACATAAAATAGACGCTTATATTGATCGTATTGCGGCTGCACAGGCTGTTGATCCAAATGGATACATCAACACTTATACAACACTTACACGACCTAATAAACGCTGGGGAACAAACGGCGGCGATGATAAATGGCAGCACGATATTTATAATTCCGGTATGCTTACCGAAGCCGCTGTGCATTATTATTATGCTACAGGCAAAACAAAGCTGTTATCGGTTGCCGTAAAGCTTGATAATTATATTTATACGCAAATGGGACCTGCGCCTAAAATGAATGTGATTCCGGGACATGCAGGACCTGAAGAAGCGTTATTAAAGCTGTATAATCTCTTCAAACAACATCCTGAACTGAAAGCTAAAATAGATGTTTCGGTTAATGAGCAACAGTATTATGATATTGCTAAATACTGGATTGAAGACCGTGGCAATTACGGAAATGCTGATGGCAGTTATGCGCGCCAAAGCGATAGCTCATACAACCAGGATCAAATGCCTGTGTTGCAGCAACCAACTATTGAAGGACATGCGGTTCGGGCTACCTTGCTGGCAACCGGCGTAACAGCTATGGCACTGCAAAATGGAGATGCACAATACATCAATACAGCTAACCGGTATTGGGACAATATGATTGGGAAACGCATGTTCATTACCGGTGGCGAAGGTGCTATTGCCGATGGCGAACGCTTTGGCGCTGATTATTATTTACCCGAATCGGCTTACTTAGAAACCTGTGCTTCGATAGGTGCGGGATTTTTTACCGAAAAGATGAACGAACTGCAGGCCAACGGCAAGTATATGGATGAGTTTGAACGCATCATTTACAACAACCTTTTATCTGGTGTTTCGCTTGATGGTACACATTATTTCTATGAGAATCCATTAATGGCTGCGGATCATCGGCGATGGTCATGGCATAGTTGCCCTTGCTGTCCGCCAATGATATTGAAAATGGTATCTGCCTTGCCGCAATACATTTATGCACACGACGATAAATCAGCATATGTAAACCTCTTTATTGGTAGCGCAGCAACTGTATCATTGGGCACAAACAGACAAGTGAATCTTACCCAAACAACTGAGTATCCATGGAAGGGAAAAAGTCGTATTAAGATAGGCAAAACAACAGCCGGAAACTTCACGCTGAATGTTCGCATTCCGGGCTGGGCAGAAAGTAAAGAGAACCCGTTTGGCTTATATACATCGCAGGTAATTTTACCGGTAACGCTTTCTGTAAATGGAAAAGCAGCAACTGTGAATCCTGTAAACGGATATGCTTCGCTGACAAGAACATGGAAGAACGGTGATGTGGTTGAACTAAGCTTACCAATGGAACCAAGAATAATTACCGCCAACGACAATGTACAAACGCTGCAAGGCAAAGCAGCATTGGCTTCCGGACCGGTTATCTACGCTTTTGAAGGTATTGATAATGGTGATATAAAAACCGAATTATTACCTGCAAACGGAACGTGGAAAATACATTACAACGACTCATTATTGCATGGTATAAATGTTATTACAGGAACCATTACTACAAGCGATGGAAAACAAAAACAGTTAACAGCCATCCCGTTTTATAGCCTGAGCAATCGTGGTGAAGTAAGTCCTTATACAGTATGGTTGCCAAAACAAAAACAGTAATCAGAACGAATAACCAGAAGCTCTTATTTTCAAAAGGTTCGTGCCACTATATGCATCAACAAGGATTACGTTGATGATGTCAAATGTGTTCGTTTACTAAGGTGGGAAAAGCGATTTCAACTTGCATAGCAAATCGCTTTCAACCGGCATCGTTTATTAAACAGAAAAATTTATTGGATGGGTAAATTGAAAAAGAAAGTGCTTCCTTTTCCCTCTTCACTTTCTGCCCAGATTTGACCGCCATGCCGGTGTATAATCTCTGAACACAAATACAAGCCAATGCCAAAACCGGAAATGTTCAGGTTACTTTCTACCCGGTAGTAACGCTCGAATAACTTCTCCATGTTTTCGGGTTTGATACCAATGCCTTCATCTTTAAAGCTTATTTGAGCCAGGTTACCAGTTATCTCACATTTTACCTCAACACGTTTTTCCTTTCCCGAATATTTGAAAGCATTACTCAGCATGTTAGACACTACGTTGCCAATCTTATCCCTGTCTGCATTAAGGAGAATAGGTTCACACGAAGAAAATATTACTTTTTGAGAAGATTGTATAAGCGCGGCGTCTGCGATCATGTCTGTTACCAATTCATCCAATAAAAAAGGGTGCTTATTGATGTGTATCTTACCCGAATCAAGTCCTGAAACATGCAGGAACCCATTGATCAGGGTTGTCATTTTCTTTACCTGGTTAGACGCCTTGCCTAATAGAGCATCTGTTATGTTTTCATCTGCCTTTATCATTTTGCCCTGCAGCAATTGCAGGTAGCCATTAAGCGAGGTAAGCGGTGTTTTAAGTTCATGACTCACCATACCAATAAAATCGTTCTTACGCTGCTCGTCCAGCTTTTGTTCTGTGATTTCTATTAAAACGCCGGTAAAATAACTCTCTTCTGATCGTCTGTCGTATAATCGAATTCCCAAACCTTTAACCCAGCGAATTTTACCGTCATGATAACCGGTAACCGGGTATTCGAGATCAAACCGATCGCCTTTGGTAATGCCGGCTTCTACCATATCAGCAACCGTTTCGCGATAGTCAGGATGAATCTGGTTTAATGCTGTCTCAAAAGGCATGGGTTCGTCGGGATAAAAACCGAACATTTCCCGTAAGCGGGGTGAAGATATAAATACGCGCGATTTTATATCGATATAGTACGTTCCTAATTCTGCTGCGTCGGTTGCCATGCGCAAAGTTTCTTCACTTTGTACAACCTGCGCATTAAGTAGTAACAAGTCTTCTTGTGTTTGTTTAAGCCCCTCGTTGGCAGCCGCCAGTTCCTGATTTAGTAGTTGCTCGTGGTCTAAAGCTGTCTTCTGATCTTTGGCCTCATCCAATGCAATGTTGTTTAATACCTGCTCTGTAATATTGGCGGTAGTATTAATCAGGTAAGCCACATTCCCTTCGGGATCGAAGACCGGCTCGTTGATGTTATTCCAATATTGCGTTTCCATCCTGCCGGAACCAGGTACAAAGATTTCATATTTAAACACAGGCAAAATATTCTGTTCTTTTTTTTCAATTACTTTTTGAAAGGAACTTAATACGCTGATTTTTTCTGTCGGATCAATTTCGCTGCCTGGAAATACAGTGAACAAACTTTGGTTTAAAAGATCACTTCGTTGTTTATGTGTCTTGGTAAGATAATTATCACTGACTGCCAGCACAGTAAAATAAGGTGAGTTTGCCTTCATAAGTAAAGACTGATGCGAGGTTTTAAAAAAAGCCTGAAAGTCATCGCTCATGTAAAAATGATCTGTATTTGCTGTATACACCAATTAACCAATTTTGTGTTAAAAATAGAAACAACCTTTTTTTAATAAATAATAGGTTTGTAGTAATAGCAATATACTTATATGTTGTTAGTATATGAAATATATATAATCAATTGATATTCCAAATTCTTACTCGGATAAAAAATGTGGAAGACGGGCAAGAAATTGAACATGCAATGGCAGCCTAATAAAAAAAGCCATTTTGAATTATATCAAAGTTTTAAAGCCTTGTACGGCAAAGCGTTTAAACAAACATTGTAAAAGAAGATTAAACGGTAACAGTCATGTTTTTAACATTGTTTGAAAGCAGATTCATTTTTGAGGTTCCGGATTTAATGGCAGCGTAAAATAAAATGTGCTTCCTTTGCCAACTTCACTTTCTACCCATATCTTTCCTCCATGACGGCGCACAATAGCCGCAGTGATATACAGACCTAACCCCATGCCCGGGAAATTCTTCGCTTTTGTTTCTTCGGTTCTGAAAAAACGATCAAATACTTTTTCTTTTACACTTTCCGGTATCCCGATTCCTTTGTCTTTTACACTAATCCGAATTTCATTTTCTAAACTTTCGCATTCAATTATAATATCTCCTCCTTTGGGGGAATATTTGAAAGCGTTTGAAATGAGATTTGTAAATACCTGGTTTAAACGTTCTGTATCTACACTAACTTCAGAATAAGAACACAATTTCACAATCAAACGATGATTATGTGTTAACGACCGCAATTCTTCAACCCGCTTGCTGACCAGATCATTGATGTCTATTACTTCGCGGTGCAAAGCAAGCTCACCCTCATTTATTCTGCTTGTATCCAAAAGCATATTGATAAGTGTGGTTAGCCGGTCTACTTGCTCCTCGAGCGTTTTCATATAACCCGATTCCTTCACATCACCTCTCTTAGCAAATATCTCCTCCAATATTTCAGCATATATTTTAATGCTTGTTACGGGTGTTTTCAGTTCGTGACTGGCTATACCTATAAAATCATCTTTTTGCTTATCAACTCCTTTTCTGTCAGTAATATCGAAAATTACTCCGGCTGCTGATTCAGGCTTCCCCTCATCATCTTTAAAGACACGTCCGTAATAATATATCCAGCAAATGTTTCCATCTGTTTTCTTTACCCGGGCTTCCAGCTCAAACACACCATCGGTAAGCAGCTTGTTGTAGGCTTTATCGAACTCTTCTTTATCTTCCTCTATCAAATGCATTTTCGCCTTTTCAATGCTCCATTCCTGCTGCCATGATGCATATCCTAATAACTCGTCGTGGCGCGAACTGTGATCTATATACTCCCATGTCAGATTCATGCTCCATATACCCATTTTAGCAGCTTCTAAAGCGGTGTGTAACGTATTTTGCGCGGCTGCTAAATTGTTCTCTACCTGTCGTCTTTCAGTGGTGTCAATCATCACACCCGATATGCGGGTCGGCTTTCCGTTTTCACGTTTTGTAACGCGCCCGTAACCGCTCATCCATCTGACTTCTCCGTTATCCCTGCGCCTGATGCGAAATTCAGCCGAATAAACGCCCGACGTACCTGTTACCGCATACAATTCTTTTTTTACGTACGCTAAATCTTCGGGATAAATAAATTCAAGAAAATATTCGGGTTCTATACTATCTTCATGATGGTCTATACCAAACAAGCGATAATGCTGATCATTCCAAACAATTTTGTTCGTAATTGTGTTCCAGTCCCACGTTGCCAGTTCGCCGGCTTCAAGAGCAATGCGATAGTGTTCTTCACTTAGCCTTATGGCTTCCTCTGCCTTCTTTCTTTGGGTGATATTTTGACTAATACCGACCGCAAAAGCGGGATTATTTTGCTTATCAAGAGTTATTTTACCTGACACATAAAACCACCTGATTTCATCCGGAATAGCGATTGACCGCACTTCAAAACCAAACCGGTTTGTGTCGTTTTTAATTGCGTCGTTAAATGCTTTGAATGTAATTTCCCGGTCGTCAGGATGAATCAACAATAGATTGTCCTGCATTGTTTTAGCGGGCGACGCTCCAATCACCTGCTCTGTATTCGGAGAATAATAAGGAATATTTGTTTCAAAGTCTAACTCCCACCAATACATATCAGATGCTTCTGTTGCCATCCGTAAACGATCTTCCGATCTGGCGAGTCTTCTTTGTGATTTTGCTTTTTCAACTGTCGACCAGGTTAATTCTGCCATAAATCTGGCAACCCCAACTTCTTGTTCCGTCCACTTCCGCGGTAATCGCTGAGTAAGTCCAAATACTCCTTTTATTTGCCCGTTTTTTACGACCGGCACATTGATATAAGCCAGTATTTTCAGGTCAATACAAAGCTTTTTCAGATTCTCATCCGCTATATTCGAGGATTGAATATCTTCAATAATAATCGGATCTGTATTGTATAAGAAATGTTTAAAGACGGGCATATCAACCATTGAATACTTACCAGCCACCGATGGAAGATTTTCTCTATGCGCATCAATTGGGATAGCTACCATTTCCTCTTCCACTTCTCCGTAATAGCACCGGTCTGACCGGTAGTAATCCATGACTTTATGCGTAATTACCGACTGTATCTCTGCCGGATCGGATAATACACGCAATTCGTCGAACAACTGAATTTGAAAGATATTGGTATCCTGACTGAAAAGATCCATGATATGAGATTATGTAAATTCGTAAAGTGATTGTATGACCATTGTCTCCTAAAGTTAGCGATTGATTATCAGGATAGATAAGAGGCAACCAGCGTACTGAGATCGCGAATTTTGAAGGGTTTTGCGATAAAAGCATCAGCATCAAAGTCTTTGTACTTTTCCCCGAGAGAAGGGGACGCAGAAAATAAAATTATCGGGAGCCGGTTACGATATTTTACTTTAATCAGGCTGCAAAGCTGTCTTCCATCGTCCCCTACCAGGTTCACGTCCAAAATTATAATATCAGGTTTCTCAACAATCAACGAACTAAGCAGATCTTCAGAGCTAAGAAAAGTGTTTACGGAATACCCATTGCTATTAAAGTAAACGGCTAACGGATCTAATATGGCTTTTTCATCATCTAATATGTAAATCTTCTTCATGGACTTAAATTAACACAATGGATTTACTTTTTATTGGAATTTATGAATTCAATCCAAAAAAGTAAATTTTAAAATGAAAATAAAACTTTCGAGTCTAAATCACAAAAAAATTGCATACGGAATTAAAAGTATGCTGCTTTGAGATTGCGTTGGTGAATGATGATTTTAATCATAGAATAAATGATAGAGAAGTTTTTTAGAAAAGCAAACCGTTCTGCGCATCAATCGTCTGACCCTGTTTTGAACCGGCTGTTTATTCCCTCTATGCTTTTGGTGTCCTGTTTACCAACGAAATGTTTGTCTTGCGGCAGCACGGTACGAAAAGATTCCCGGTTGTCCGTCATAAATAAATCAATATCCAACTGCTTTAGTTTTATCATCACGTTTCTTATTGTTTCGTTGCTACGCCTGCCCATTGTAAAGACGATTATTCATCTTTATCAATCGCACAGGCATACAGCTTCCATACTTGCTTCTTTATGTTGCCAATATAATTCTAAGCCAATCTATTTGTACGCTGCTGCAATACTGTTTCTGTGGCTTAGTCTTTATATCAATCGCTGTTTATTTTAGCAGCCGAAGCACCGAACCATAACTTGACTCACTAATTCTACTATAATTTCTAACACCACTGTCACGACATAAATACTTAAAACAAGTAATCGGTTCTCCCACTTGTAACCGCCATAATTATAATCTCTTTGAAATTATCTTCTGCATTCCTTACATTTATAGTTCTGTTTTCCATTAGGCAATATCATTCCATTGCGAGCTATCTTTGCCTCGGCAACAAGGACATGCCGATAATTTGTTTGATTTCACTACCCACATCATACAACACATAAAACTTTCTGAATTTGCTATACAATCAAACAAACGCTTCAGAATGCGTTTGCAAATTCAATCATCACTCATCTCAACTTGAGGTAACCGCATAGCAGCGTGACAATCTCACAAGTATATACTCATCTCTCAATACATGAAATTCTCTTTCTTACTGCCGGCTGTCCTGGCTTTCCTGTCTCTTTCTCTGCAAGCCGGTGCTACTATCAGGCTGTCGGCTCTGTTTCAAAGCAATATGGTTTTGCAGCGTGATAAACCTTGTTCCATTTGGGGCACAGCAAATAAAGGAGAGAAAGTCTCTCTTTTATTCAATGATCATACTTACACCACCACCGGCGATAAAAGCGGCAACTGGCTCATCACTTTGCCTTCTCAGACCGCCGGCGGTCCTTATACCATTACTTTATCCGGCACTAATACCATAACGCTTAACAACGTTCTCTTCGGCGATGTCTGGCTCTGCGGCGGGCAAAGCAATATGCAGTTTAAGGTGAGCGAGATGAACAATAAAACTGTTGACACCAGCCGCTACAACAATGCGCAGATCCGCATCATCACCATCCCCACCGCAATTGATTATGTACCGCAGGATACCGTTAAAGGCGGCACCTGGAAAGTTGCAACAGCCGCTAATGTTCAGGACTTTTCCGCCGTTGGCTTCTTCTTCGGCGAATATGTAAACAGGTACATCAACGTACCTATCGGTTTAATCTCTGACAATCTCGGCGGCACGGCTGTAGAAACCTGGATGAGTCCCGGAGCTATAAAAGCATTTCCTCAGTTCGCCGGTTTCTATAACAACAATATTGCTCCCGGCAAAAGCTTTAAACAGTTACAGGATGCTTTTGACAAATACAAACCCGAATGGAATAAAAAATACTATTTAGCCAACGATCCGGGGTTGACGCAGCAATGGTATCTTCCTCAAACCGATACCTCGGACTGGAAACAAACCAAAGTCTTAAGCTATTGGGAAGATAATATCCTTCCCGATTATGATGGTTCCGTTTGGTTCAGAAGATCGTTTAGTTTACCTACGAACTACGATGGTAAAGGCGTCGGTCTTGGCTTCGGTACCATAGACGATTATGTAATGATTTGGGTAAATGGTAAAAAGATTGCCGAAGGTTATGGCAACCTCAACATACAAGGTTTCTCTGTTCCTGATTCTGTTCTGCAAAAGGGAAGCAACACTCTCGTCCTACGCATCTTTGATGCAGGAAATAAAGGCGGCATACCCGGTTTCTGGTGGTTTCCACAATGGACTACCGACACCTGGCTTTATAAGCCCGGCGTTAAAATAGATGCCGCAAAGTTTGTAAAACCAGCTATTCCCAACGCCAACTTAACCGGTTCTCCAACTATATTGTACAATGCCAACATTGCACCCGTAACTAAGCTCGCTATCAAAGGTGTTATCTGGTACCAGGGAGAAAGCAATGCCGACAGGGCGGAAGAATACAAACAACTTTTTCCTGCGTTTATAAAGGACTGGCGTACGCAGTTTAAACAAGGCGATTTTCCGTTTCTATTTGTCCAGCTTGCCAACTATGATAATAACAATCCCGATGGTCTCACTTATCCCGAACTGCGCGAGGCGCAGGCTTCGGCATTGTCATTACCCAATACCGGCATCGCCACTGCCATTGACATTGGTGAAGCGAAGGATATTCATCCGAAGAATAAGACAGACGTAGGCAAACGTCTCGGTATCGCTGCTATGAAGGTTGCCTATGGTCAGGACTCAACGCACTTATCGCCTGCATTCAAAAGTTACCAAATCAATAGCGACAGCATTATAGTTCAGGTAACCGAGCCTGTTTTTACCAAGGATAAATATGGCTACATCCGTGGCTTTTCTATCGTCGGCAGCGATAGCGTTTTCCACTTAGCCAAAGCATATCTTAACAACGGGGCGATAACAGTGTATAGTGCTGCGGTAAGCCACCCGGCAGCTGTTCGTTATGCCTGGGCAAATAACCCCGGCGAACTGGATTTATACAGCAAAGAAGACTTGCCGTTGTTGCCCTTCCGCACCGATAACTGGAAAGACATCACTTCAGGAAAGAAGTATGTTTTTACTGAATAATTTTATGATGGATACAGATTGTCAATGAATTAAAAAGTAAAAAATCAAAAATCAAATCAATATGTAGTCGCCGTATATTTTGAAAGAACATCATTCTTTGTGATTTTTACTTTTTACTTTACAACGTTCCGCAACATCATTACTATCGAATGTATCCCAATCTTTACTACGCGTTCAAAGACTTATTTGGGATAAGCATTCCAGCCTTAAAAGCCATTAACTCAGTCGGTTTCTTTATTGCCATCGCCTTTCTGCCCGGCGCCTGGCTTTGGAGCTATGAGTTAAAAAGAAAAGAAAGAAGGGGCGAACTCACCTATCGCATAGTTCCTGTTACCGTTGGCAAACCGGCAAGTGTGTCGTTACTGCTGTTTCATTTTGTGCTTGGCTTCGTAGCTGGCTTTAAGCTGCTGTATATAGCTTTTCAGCCGGGTATCATTACCAATACAGCTGCTTTCATATTCTCTGGGCAGGGAACCTGGTTAGGTGGGTTGATAATGGGTGCGGTATGGGCAATGGTCACCTGGTTTCAAAACAAAGAGCAGGAAAGAGAAACACCCGAAGTACAGATGGTGAAATTGTACCCGCATGAAGGCGTTACCAAAGGCATCCTTGTAGCTGGTATTTCCGGCGTAATAGGCGCCAAGATTTTCGGTATTGCCGAAGACTGGAACTGGTTTATTAAAGCGCCTTTTAGTAACCTCTTCTCATCAAAAGGTTTTGCTTTTTTAGGAGGTCTCATCGTCGCCACGTTTGCCATGTGGTGGTATCACTACAAATGGAATGTGCAGCGTATGCGCATGGCAGATGCATTGGCGCCTTCTTTACTCTTAAGTTATTCTTTGGGTCGTCTTGGTTGCCAGGTGGGCGGCGATGGAGATTGGGGCATAACCAATCCGGCACCCAATCCGTTTCGTTGGCTGCCCAATTGGTTATGGTCTTACGATTATCCTCATAATATCATCAACAAAGGGATTTATATGAAAAACTGCACGTGGGATAATTACTGTTATCATCTCGCCGTTCCTGTTTATCCTACACCCTTATATGAACTGATGGCAGGCTTATTATTAACCGCCATTTTGCTATTCATCCGCAGAAACATCAAACTTGCCGGGCGCACTTCTGCCTTGTATCTTATGTTATGCGCAACCGAACGTTTTTTTATAGAAAAAATACGTGTAGATGTGCGTTATAATATTCTTGGTTTCCATCCAACGCAGGCAGAGATATTATCTGTGTTTTTGTTTATTGCAGGTATCGCTTTATATATCATTGCACCTCATCTCAATGCAAACAAAAAGACTGTTTTGGCAAACAAACAGCCGGAGCTAACAATATAAAATCTTGCCGCTCGCAACAACAGTCAACCACCGATCCGCTATAAAAACAAGTATCGCGATATACAATCAGTTAAAGTAGTACCATATTTATATTGATTCAACAATATTGTTATAAATATATAAACAACAAAGCCCTGTATTAAACAAGGCTTTTAATGCTTTTCTAAATATCTGTTTCTAAAAACCTACCTGTACACCCAGATTCATAACACGCTGATTTAAGTAAGCATCGCCAGCCGTGTTGGAAGCCACTTCAGGATCTTGTTGATAAAGATTAAAGTTAGTCCATGTAATGAGGTTATATCCACTAAAATAAAACCTTACATTGTTGATTTTGAATGGTAATATTTTCTTAGGTAATGCATAACCAATTTCCACCGTTTTCATACGAACATACAAGGCGTTGATAAGCCAGAAACTGGATGGATAAGCGGTTGGCGAGCTTTCATAAGAAGCGTTGGAACTCAGTCTCGGAAACTTTGCGTTGTTTGCATTTTCTTCTGTCCATCTCAATTCATGAATCGGCTGCCACTGGCTTTGAAAAGGTTGAATGCCAATACCTGTAACCGAGAAGCTATAATTGAATGCACCCTGGAATAAAACGCTTATATCAAGACCTTTGTAATGCACGCCAAGCGTAACGCCGGCGCTGGTGTTAGGAAGATTCGGCTTGCCGATTGGACCCTGATCACGTTCATCAATTACACCATCACCATTTAAGTCTTTATACTTTAAATCGCCGGGCTTAATGCTGCTGGGATCAATGTTAGGCTTTGCACTTTTTTGAATATCGTCTTCGCTTTGATAAAAGCCAATAGCTGTATATCCAAATGGCTGATTGATGGGATGCCCGGTGCGCGCCAGCCAGGGATAAGCGGGCGAAGGTTCATCTTCATAAACAATCCTGTTTTTAGCATACGAAAACACACCGGTAATATCATAGCCAACCTTACCAATATTACTTTGAAAGCGGATAGAACCTTCATAACCACGATTACGCACAGAGGCTAAGTTTTCGCGCGCAAAACCAACGCCGATAATATCAGAGATAGATTGCGGAAAGAACAACTGGTCGTAACGGAATTCATTGAAATAATCTGCCGTGATAGAGATTTTATCTTTTAGCATATTGATGTCAACACCAATATCTCCCTTTCTCGATTTTTCCCACGTAACATCCGCATTGCCTAAACTGCCTTCATAAATTCCGGAAGTAGCGTTGGCTGTTGTACCAAAATAATAATTAGGCAGGCCTTGTCTTATATATACCTGCTGGTATAAATAACGGTTATCAACTACCGCATCAGAACCTACCAAACCATAAGAAGCTCTTATCTTAAACAACTGGAATATCGGGAAAACTCTTTTGAAAAAGTCTTCACCTGCTAAGTTCCAGCCTAAGCTTCCGGCAGGGAAAAAGCCATAACGATGACCACTTCCAAAACGGTCAGAACCATTATATCCGGCATTAAAATCAGCGAGGTATTTACTCTTATAATCATAACCGACTTTCAGTGTAAAACCTCTTAATTTTTGCGGCACGTCTAACGAATAAGCCAATGCGTTTTTCGTCGTATAATTTTCCTGGTTAAAGAGAGCCAGTGAATAGAAGTGATGGCTGCCAAAGGTTCTGTCGTAGCTAAGAAAGCCTTGTATATTGATGCGCCTGTCGTACAAATCATTGCTGCCACTTAAAGCAAACGGCGCTAAGTTGTATTTGCCGTTTTTATCCAACGTATAGACTCCTGTAGAATCGTAATGATAAGCCGGCGGCGTGGCTCCGCGCGATTGTGTGCGGGTAATATCATTCGTTCCGGCATAAGCAATTCTCACTTCAGCAGATAAGCCTCTCGTAATAAAATCCAGACGTTGCGTAGCATCAAACAGTGTATTAAAATCGGTACGGCTGTTTCGCGTATAACCCATCGTTGCTAAGCGCGCATTGATGGTAGGCACGTTACTAAGATTTGATCCAAACGCGTAAGCATAGCTGCCATCAGGATTTAATACCGGCGCAGAAAATGGTGTAATAATGCCATAGTTATAAATTTCCGACATGATGCTGGTGGCTGTTGTATTGGGTGATACCAGCGGATTATTAATCTGACCAAACCTGCCCGTTACATCAAAGCGAAGCTTTAATGATTTGGTTGCCTGTATATCGAGATTGCTGCGGAAATTATAGCGGTGATAAAAGTATTGATTGTCTACGCCTTCATTCCTTGAGTCGGTAAAACTGCGCAGGTTTCCGTTTTGTGTAAAGGCACCCATCGAGATAAAATACTTGACATTATCGGTACCGCCCGATATATCAACATTTGTATTTGCCTGCATCGAAAAATCTTTAAACACTACATCATACCAGTTTACATCAGGATATAAATATGGTTGTTGATGAGATTGATACTGGCTTAACTGGTATTGTGTAAACTGCGGCTGCAAACCATCATTGGATAATGCTTCATTGGCTAAAGAAGCCGACTGGTAAGCGTTTAAAAACCCGGGCTTTCTGGTTGGTGAATTAGCACCTGCTTCTACACGCGCATTTACTTGCGGCACGCCTGAAACGCCCCTGCGTGTTCTTACAATCAATACGCCGTTAGCGCCCCTGATACCATAGACGGCTGTAGTGGAAGCGTCTTTTAAAATTGAAATGCTTTCTATTTCGTTCACATTAATTTGTGCCAACTGCTCATACGTATATTGAATATCGTCAACGATAATCAGCGGCCGGTTACCATCCGGATTTAAAGAACTCACACCACGGATAAAGAAATCGGAAGCATCTTTTCCCGGCTGACCACCACGCTGTACGGAGAAGAAGCCGGGCAGTTTTCCCTGCAACGTATTTTGCACGCTTGATGTGGGAACATGACGAATTGCATCGCCTGAAATGGTACTAACCGAACCTGTATTGGTAACACGTTTTTTGGTGCCATAACCTACTACCACTACCGAATTGAGTGATTGATCATCTGCCTGCATTACAACGGTGATACCGGTTAGTTTCGCACCGATTTTTACATCCTGCGTTACATGACCTACACTGCTTATTGTAATGGTTTTTGAATTACCTCGTAATGTAATTTTAAAGTTGCCGCTTTCATCGGTAACGGTTCCGTTTGTAGTGCTTCCTTTTTCAACAACCGAAGCGGCAGAAAGAGGACCATTGGCATCTGTTACCGTTCCTGTTACGGTTTGTGCTTTTGTTGCTGCTGCAAAACACAACAATACGTGCAGTATGACTAAAAATTTCTTCATGATTCGTTACTTCTTTTTTGAATTGAATGATTACCATCCCGGGTTCTGGCGCATGTTTACATTGCTCACCACTTCACTGTTCGGTACCGGGTAGAAATACATTTTGCTTTCGTCAAATGCAGTAGTTAATACCGGTACTATATTGTATAAAAATCCGTCTGATGTTTTGGTAATGCTGATGCCATGCAACGGGCTGTCGTTATACACATGACCTGCAATTTTCCAACGCCTGATGTCCCAATAACGCTGCTCTTCAAACGCAAATTCTTTATGCCGTTCATTTCGAATAATGGTTCGTAATGAATCCTGCGAAATGCTGCGGTCTAATGTATATGGATTTAATCCCGCGCGCTTCCTGATCGCTTCAACTGCATTAAAAACACTATCAGAAGGACCAGCAAATTCGTTCGATGCTTCCGCATAGTTGAGCAGTATTTCTGCATAGCGGAAATAAATCCAATCGTGGTAATGATTTGAATAAGAAGTTTCGTTTTCAAAATTGCCCATGAACTTGCGCAGATAATATCCGGTTCTGGTTTGAATAGTTGTACCGCCCGGCCGGCTGACACCACCATTATAAGTCTGTAATTGGGTGCTGAGCCATTGTGAGCCATTGTATAAAACGGTATATGACAAACGCGGATCGCGGTTATTATATGGACTATCCGGATTGTAACCGGAAGCCGGATCTGTAATAGATAATCCGTTGCTCATACCATACGCATCTACCAATTCCTGGGTAGGACTTGTATTGCCGGAAGCCGGCGCGGTAGCATAATTAATCGGACCATTTTGTGTCTCTAAGAAGAAGTATTGCCCGTTGGTTTTCATCGAGATCACCTCTACGCTTTGCTGAGAAAGAAATATATTTTTAAAGTCGGTTTCTAACCCGTAATGCCCTTCATCCTTAATTGCGCTCGCGGCATCGGCTGCCAGCTTCCAGCGATTGGCATCAAAGCTTGTATAACCGTTTAATGAATCGCCTACGTTGCCGCCGTTGTATAGATTACTGGCAGCATACAACAATACGTGCGCTTTTAAAGCCAGTGCACCATCTTTTGTCCATCTGCCATAGTTACCTGCATTCACAGGATCGTCGCGGAGACTATCTCTTGCCCTGTCGCATTCACTTATAATATAATTGACACAAGTTGCAAAAGAACTGCGGGGAATCTGTACATCATCAGACAATGTTTTTACTGAATCGCCCACCAAAGGAACACCACCATAACGCTTCACCAGTTCCCAGTAAAAGAAGGCTCGCAATAAACGCGCTTCACCAAACCAGGCACGCCTTTCATTTACATTTTTTAAAGGCACTTTGCTAAAATTATTTAAGAAGTCAGTTGCCTTGCGGATAGAAGCATAACTGGTTGTCCACACATCATCCGGATTGTTGAAAATGGTAATGCCATTTGTTGCCAATAAAGTGATTGGCGCAGCCGTTGTTTTTGAAGTAATCGCATCATCAGAACCGGCATCTAAAAAGTCTGCACTTATGCGGTTGGTGCCATCTGGTAATGATGTATAAATGGAAAACAAAAACTGGCTGGCATAAATGCCGTTTGAATCTTTTGTATCCCAGATATAATCGCTGGTAACGGCTTCAACCGGTACGCTTTCATAATATTTTTTACAGGAGCTGAACAGCATTATTCCGGCTATCGTTCCAAAAAATATCAGACAAAATTTTCTCATAATTATTCCTGTTGAAAGATTGAACTTACTACGTTTCAATACTTCATTTTCCTGGTTAAAATTTCACGTTTACACCAAAATTTACAACGCGCTGTATCGGGTAAACCTGTCCATACACTTCGGGATCAACCCTGTCGAAAGCCGCATGGGTAAAGAGGTTCAGCCCGTTTACAAAAAAGCGAACAGATGATATTTTGATATGGTTGGTAAACTTCAGTGGTAATGTATAACCCACCTCGGCATTCTTAATACGGAAGTAGTTTCCGTTCTTCATCCAGAAGCTGCTTGCCACATCATTGTTGATATTAACGCCGGGCGTCAATCTTGGATAAGTGGCTGTGGCTGCGGTTTCCGGCGTCCATCGCCCGATGATATACGTATATGCCTGCTGGGTGCCGGTAACGCCAAAGGCATAATCGTTCAATAAATAAGTTCTGTTGGTAACGCCTTGCAGTAAAATATTTGCATCAAAACCTTTAAAAGAAATACCAGCTGACGCACCATAATAAAACAAGGGCTTTTGCTCGCCAATGGCTTGTTGATCGTATTGATTAATGGTGCCATCACCATTCAAATCTTTGTATTTAATATCGCCTGGCTGCAACGTATAGCCGGCAACATGCGCACTGCTTTCGGCTTCTGCTTCGGTTTGTATGAATCCTTCTGCTACATATCCAAACTGCATCCCAACCGCCTGACCTGTACGATAGTTCCAATCATATTTTTCCTGTATTTCATCGCTGAACAACACCTTCGATTTTTCCAATGTTGCATTGCCGGTAATGAAGTAATGAAAGTTGCGGTAATTGTTTTGATAGGTTGCCGAAAACTCTGCGCCGCTATAGCGATTAATACCTAAATTTTCAAGCGGATAAGTCAATCCAATCAATGCAGGTTGTTTACCGCGATTCTGCAATAAATCGTAATAACGATCAATATAATAATCGCCGGTAAACCGGAAGTGATTTTTGAATAAAGCAATATCAAGTCCTACGTTAAACTTGTTTGCTTTTTCCCAGGTAATATTCGGGTTGGCAAGCATGGTTTGCTGCGCCACGCCTTGCGCTGCACGGCTTGTGCTGATAGGATAAGTTGGGTTTACGATATCTATCTGGAACGATTCGCGCCAGCTAAAATAACCTACGTTATCATTGCCGGTTTTGCCATACGTTGCACGAAGTTTTAGGTTATTAATCCAGTTAAGACTACTGTTGTTTTTGATGAAATTTTCCTGCGCAATATTCCAGCCCAGACCAGCGGCATAAAACAATCCGAAATGATGCCCGGGCGGATAACGGTCGTTGCCGCTATAGTTAATAGCTCCTTCGGCAAAATATTTACCTGCATAATCGTAAGAAGCTGTAGCTGCAATGTTGTGATTGGTTTCAGGAAGATCGTAATCGAAAATGCTTTCGTATTGGTCGTAGAAAAGCTTTGCATTTATATTGTGTTTACCAAATTGTCTTGTATAACCTAATGCCGTTTGCAGGTACCAATATTGCGCACTGTAAGTCAGGTTAAACGCGTTCGTCTGGTCTGATGCTTTATTGTACAAATTATAAGTTGTATCGCCGGATGAACCAAGCGCCAATTTAAAGGTTGGAGCTCCTGCCGTGCGGTTTACAGAATTGGATGAATAAACAGATACATTGGTTTGCGCCTTTGCCCACAAGCCTTTGATGAAACGGTCGAACTTATAGTTTAGCTCCAGGTTAGCAAAAATATCTCTTGTATAATCCTGCAAGTAACCAGAGCCGGTGAGTCTTGCGTACAGATTTGTTGGATATGCCTGCGTGCCACCAAATGAACCATTCGGATTTAGCACCGGGTAAGCATTGTCGGGCGTGTTATACATACTGCTGATGATGCCGTCGGTTGAGCCGCCGGGCTGGTTGCCATCCTGCACACGTGCATAAATCTGCAGTTTGGTAGTAAGCTCTTTTGTTACATCAACATCAATTGTAGAATTAATTGAATAACGTTTAATAGTCGCATTGGTCTCATAAGCCGGGTTGCTTCCTTTAAACAAACCTTCCTGGTCTAAATAACTAAGCCCTACCGTATAACGGGCCGCGCTGCCACCGCCACTTACATTCAAACTGTAACGACTGATTGCTGAATTCTTTTTTAAAATGGTGTTGAACCAATCTACATCAGGATGACCATACGGATCTGAATGCGTTCTGTACCCTTCAAAATCGTCATAGCTATAAGCCAGCGCATTACCTTGATTTGTTTGCGCTTCATTGTACAAATAAGCATATTGATAAGCCGGTAATGGGTCGGGCAAACCCAATGGTGTTTGTATTCCTGTTTGTGCTGATAACGATACATGAGGTGTGCCCGCAATAGGTTTCTTTGTTGTCACCAATATCGCGCCTCGTGAACTGCGCTGACCTAACAAAATAGTTGACAACGCATCTTTTAAAACAGATACCGATTCGATGTCTTCCGGGTCAATGGTATAAATGTCACGCTGCACGCCATCAATGAATGTTACCGGCGCTTGTCCGCGCAACCGCAGTGAAATTTCGGTATTGTCATTAGGTCCTTTGGCACCAATGGTTCCTTGTGCAGGATAATATAAACCACTTATATCCTGCGAAATTAATGACGTGCTGTTGGTTGCTGTCCAGCCTCTGGTTTGCTGTGTATATAAGCCGGGCAATCTGCCGGCTAATGCATAAGCATACGTTGGCGACGGCGTTGTTGTCAGTTGATTGGTATAGATGGTGGAAACAGAACCTAATATTTTGTTTGCATCTTTTACTTCGTACAGAACATCTACTTTATCTCCGTTGGGAATATCGCTTCTTGTAAGCTTTACAAGCAGCACCGGAACAGAGTCTTTCTCTATCCTGATTTCGCTCTCTTTAAATCCGGAATAAGAGAACATCAATACATCTCCTTTGGCAGCTATAATTTGAAACTGACCGGTTGCATCTGACACAGCGGAAGCCGAATTGCTTTTCGTTTTTATATCAGCGCCTTTTATTCCGTGCCCGTAATCATCCAGCACCGATCCGGATACGGTAACCTGCTGACAAAAAACAGGCAAAGAAGCCATGAAAAACAGGAAAAATATTGTTAGATATCGTTTCATATCGTGAACCTTTATCAGTGTGTTTGTAGAGTCAGTTTATAGTTACAACAGCAAGTCTGTTTATACTTGATGCATCCTTATTTACATTTAAAAGTGTACTTAAACGGATCGGTCGTATTGCCATAACCGGTTTTCAGCGAACCATCTTTATTGGTAAAATAATATTCAATCCTGGCTAAACTTTGTCCACTCTGCAGGTTAAATAATTTCTTTGGCCAAAAGTCAATCCGCCATTGCTGCAAGCCTGAGAGAGTAAGCTTTGTGGCGTCTGTTTGCTGGCATATATCTATCACGGTACCATCCGTTATATAACCTTTGGCGCAGAAATAAATATCTGTTTGGTTCTTTAAAGCAGATGCATCAAGGCTACCGTTGTAAGTAATGGTAATAATATCGTTGTCTGTAGCACTTGCCGGATCGAATGTGCCAATCTGAGGATTGCAAAAGTCCTGTATATTATCTGCGTCAGCCGCTGCCACCTGCATACAATCACCAAATAAACTGGTATAATAACCAGAGTTGGCATCAGATAAACCATCGCCATCTTCGCACATGGCAAAGCCAGGCTTAAAATTCAGGTCATCTGTACTTGTTTTGATGTTGATATATATCTGCCCGTTTATAGTAGTTCCATTAGCGCCATTCAGCGCTACATCAGACCAGAAGGCAACCCATTCCATATCATTGATGTAATTGGGACCGATACCAAACTTTTTTGTAAAAGCAGCCGGATAAGATAAGCCGGTTGCCGGGTCGGTAATGCCATCCGGTATCAAGATCATATTGCCATCGCCCACATCGCTCTTGTAAATCATTTTTGTAGTCTGTGCTGCGTTCCAGCTTTTGGGAACACAAATGCCTACAATCTGACGCTGTGTATGATCGAGGTTGATAACCGACCATTGTAAATTGATTTCCATGTGAGCGGTATCGCCGGGCACAACGCCTGATTGCTGGTTGAGGATGGTAATGGTAGGTACGCACGCTGCAATTACAAGCCCTGCAAACAGGATGAATAAAGCGAAGTAAATTTTATACCTGAACGTCTTTTTGTATTTTGGTTTTACTACCTGCATAAATCAATTTTTCACTGAAATTTTTCAAATGTGTACACATAGCTGTTTGCATGGCAACCCGGGCTAAACGTTACCACCAGGTTACGGGAACCTTTGGAGACAGGCGTTCCGATATTACCTACAAAAGTGTTTGTACTATCCGTTGGATTGAAGGAAATATGATACGCATATTGAGGATCATCTATTGAATATTTTCCGCTGCTGTTTACTACAAATGGTATGTTGTTGCTTTGCAACGTGTAGGTATCATCATTTGCCAATGTCAGCCGGAATCCTGCTGAGTCAACATATTGTGTAATGTCAACTGTATTACGCGTTACACTAACAATTTTATATATTCCGGTCAGGTCTTTCTGTGGTTCGGTTAAAGTCTCCTTAACCGTTTGGCACGAGCTAAGAAAAATGATTCCACACAGTAGTCCTGACAAGTATTGTAAAGCCGCTTTCATAAGCTGTTTTTTATCAGAATAAATGAATTTAGTAACCCGGATTTTGAAGAAGATCTATTGACTTTGCCGTCTCGCTTTGCGGTATTGGCCATAAGTACATTGCCGTATTAAAATTATGCTTCCGAACATCCTGAATCGTGTATGTATAAGTACCGTTGGCATTCTTTGCTACGCGCATACCTTTCTCTAACTGAGTTTCTGTTTGGTCAGCTATTTTCCAGCGGCGCACATCCCAAAAGCGCGATTCTTCAAAGGCAAGCTCTACCTGTCTTTCATGCTGAATGACTTTGCGCATATTATCTTGCGATAAGCCGGTTGGCAATTGATAAGGATTTAAACCAGCGCGCTGGCGAATGGATTCCACAGCAGTATATACTTCCTGTGATGGACCATTGGCTTCATTCATGGCTTCAGCATACATCAACAAAATATCCGCAAAACGCATCAGCGGTAAACAACGTGGCGAATCATGAAAGAGATAGTTCGGAACCACATCATCACTGCACATTTTGTTTCCATAATAACCGGTTGGTGTGCCTACGCCGAAGCCATCGCCGTTAGGTTCACCATCATACGTATAAACCGGTGATATATCGCCGTAAGCCACATAGATATTTGATAAGTTATGAGTAACCGTATGATCAAGACGCGGGTCTCTGTTAGTATATGGACTGTCAGGATTATATCCCGAAGCCGGATCGGTAATCGCAGTTCCGTTGCTCATTTCAAAAGCATCTACCAGATTCTGATAAGGGAAAGAACCTGACGTAGAACTGCCACCACGGGAAGGCGGACGCCACAAGCTTTCCAGGTCTTTGTTATTTGGATTCATCTGCGCAAAAATGTATTCTTCATTCTTGCGTAGTAAGAACACTTCGTAAAAACCGTAACCTGGCTTTGTACTGTTTTGATGCAGGCTGTAGGTATTCAAATCCATAACAGCTCTCGCTGCATCGGCTGCGAGATTCCATCTGTTTGCATCATAAGAAGGATAACCAATAATCGCTTTTAAGCTTGCGTCTTCCGTGTTACCGCCACCATTGAACAACGGGCTGGCTGCATACAACAATACGCGGGCTTTTAATGCTAAGCAAGCGCCTTTGGTAGCTCTTCCATAATCCAATCCACCATAACTTAACGGCAAGATAGCAGCAGCGGCATCGCATTGCGAAGTGATATAATTTACGCATTCTTCATACGTGTTTCTTACCGTGCTTATCTTATCGGTGGTTGTATAAATAGAATCGCCGATCAAGGGAATGCCACCATAATGTTTTAGTAAAACAGAATAATACCAGGCACGTAAAAACAAAGCTTCTCCCTGCGCTCTTTTACGGAGAATTTCATTGAACGGAATAGTTGGTAAATGATGCATAAACTGGTTGACAGCGCGGATTTGCGTATAAGGTGTATTCCACGCATCAGTAGCTATACTGTAAGCGCTCACACCGCCGGTAGCAAACTGGTTGTAAGTTGTGATTGTTGCCGATAACGGGACCTTCCGCTTCATCGCAGGAAGCATCTAAGCCGGCAGCGCCAAACCTGGTAAGACTAAAGCTGAAACCAACACTGGCATAAATATTCGTCAGGAAATCCATTGAGCGGGCGCTGTCTGAGAATACGGTGGATTCACCTAAATCTGTAGTCGTGGTCTGGTCAAGAAAGTTCTCCTTTGTGCATGCAGCTAAGAAGCAAATAAAAATAGCAGCACCAAAGAACACTTTTTTCATATAACAAGCAGTTTATAAAAGTATTTGCCGATAATCTGTTCTAACAAAAACTGTCACTAACAGGAATAATAACCTCTATCTTTTTTGAAAATTATTTGGTTATGTCTTTAAATGTATGATGTTTTATTGTTTCGATGATAGATAGCTGTTTTAATAAGGGAATAGTGGTAGATAAGTTTTTTTGAGAAACAGACGGTTCTTCGGACGAGTCTTCTGATGCGGGTTCTGAACCAGGTGTTGACGCCTTCGATAGCTTTGGTAAATGTTTTTCCAACAATATGCTTCTCTGGTGGCAGCACAACTTTGGAGGCTTGCCAGTTATCTGTCAGAAAGAAATCAATATCAATTTGTTTCAACTTCATCCATAAGTTGTAAACGATTTTACTATTTCTTTTGCCCATCGTAAAAGCCAGTATTTCCCTATCTTTAGCTGAATAAGCATACAGAAGCCATACTTTCTTTTTCTTTCTGCCTACATACGACCATTGCTCATCTATCTGTATGGCATCATAATGAGCCTGCCGTGGCTTGATGTCAGTTTCTAATGCGTTTCTGATTATCATCCTAAGCACTGTTTCCTTACTGATATCCAGTACAGCTGCGCAATCCCTCACTCCGCTGCCACGCAAAAGCATCCGCTTCGCTGTTTCTCTTTTCTGATGATTGCACCCCTGATAGGTATATTCAAACTGAAACTGCTTGCCACACTTCCGGCACAGCAAATTCTGTTTCCCTGTGCATTTCCTGCCATTCTTAACTACCTTTACACTCCGGCAGTAAGGACAGTTCACTTCTTTGTCTAATCTCACTAATTAACAAAGCTACACTCCCTTTCTGCCGCTCTTTTTATCTTAACTTACCTATCATACATTCAAAGACACAACCAATTATTTTGATACTGAAAACGGTTTGTCATCATCGCCGATGCCTCTGTTCATAGCAGGTTGACCGCTCATTTCCAAATGAAAGGTTCCGCCATTGGTAATATCAGAGTGTGTGATATAATTATGCGTATAATCTTTACCATTTAACGATGCCGATTGTATGTACACATTGCTATTGCTATTGTTATTCGCTTCGATAACAAACTTGTTTCCGTTCTCTAATGTCAACGTAATTTTATTAAAAGCAGGACTGCCAACCGCATACTGATCTGTGCCGGGGCAAACGCTGTAAAATCCCATTGCGCTTAGCACATACCAACCCGATGTTTGTCCCTGGTCATCATCGCCCGGCAACCCATTTTCATTGGCATGATAAAGCTTATCCATCACATCGCGAATGTGCTGCTGTGTCTTCCACGGTTTGCGGCAGTAATCGTAGAGATAAATCATGTGCTGGATAGGTTGATTGCCATGCGCATATTGACCCATATTGATGAGCTGCATCTCTTTCATCTCATGAATCATACTGCCGTAATAACCCACATTTACCGTGTTGGGTGAAGTCCATACAGAGTCTAACTTTTGATGAAATTTTTCTTCGCCGCCCATCATGTTTATCAATCCTTGTATGTCATGAAAAACAGACCATTGCCAATGCCATGCATTGCCTTCGGTATAAGGTCCGCCCCATTTGAACGGATCAAAATCGGCTGTCCACTTTCCGTCTTCACCACGACCGCGCATAAAGCCGGAAACACTATCGTAAACATTTCGATAGTTATAGATTGTTTTGCCAAATACTTCTTTATAAAAAGGTTTACCAGTGAGATCTGCAAGATGATAACCGCACCAATCATCATACGCATATTCTAATGTTTGCGAAGTAGAGCCACCACTTTCAGGAAAAGCAACATAGCCAAGCTGATAATAATCCTTCCAGCCCGCGCGGCCATTGGCTCCGCCCCACGGACCTTTGTTATTCGCTTCATGTAAATATGCTTTCAACGCGCTGTCGGGACTAAAGGTTCTGATTCCTTTCACCCACGCATCCGTTAATAAAGAAATAGCATGATTGCCTAACATGCCGCCTGTCTCGCGTGGAAAAGACCACGAAGGAAGCCAGCCACATTGCTGTTGCGCATCCAGCAAGGCTTGCATATAATGTCCCTGCATGGTTGGATATAACAAATTGTGAAGCGGAAGCTCACCACGAAATGTATCCCAAAAACCATTGTCGGTGTACATATAACCATCATGCAATTTATTATCGTACGGACTACGGTAATAAGGCTTACCATTTTTATCTATTTCATAAAATTCTCTTGAAAAAAGCGATGCTCTGAACAGGCAGGAATAGAACGTTGCTTTCTGTTCTTCGGTGCCGCCTTCTACCAATACTTTATTCAATACATTGTTCCAGACGTCATAAGCTGCGGCTTTGGTTTCATCAACACTTTTATATTTGCCTAATTCATTGTCGAGCATTGTTTGCGCCTGTTCGGGGCTGATATAAGATGACGTAACTTTTGCCTGTACAATACTGCCAGACTTGAATTGAATATAAGCGCCGATGCCTTTGCCTTCATCGCTTTGTTTATTATTGGAAATAGAATTCTTTACGTTTTCCCAGGTGCCGTAAGAAACAAATGGCTGATCAAACTGGATTACGAAATAGCTTCTTAAATTGCTGTCAACGAAGTAGCCGTTATACACCCAGCCGGTAATTTTTCTTTCTTCCGGGATGATTTTTACGCTGCTCATTTTGGTGTAACCATCAAAAATTACATACGCATTTTGTTTTTTGGGAAATGAAAAACGCATGTGCGCGCTACGCTCTGTCGGCGCTACTTCCGCCGTGATACCATTATCAAATTTTACCTTATAATCATTGGGTTTTGCCACTTCATTTTTGTGGCTAAACTTAGCCGAACGTTCTACATCGCTAACGACCAGTTTTCCTGTTACCGGCATCAGCGAATACACGTTATAATCGTTCACCCATGAACTGCATTGGTGCACTTGTTGAAACCCGCGTATTGAATCTAAAAAGTATTGGTATTTCCAGCCGTCACCGTCTCTGCCCGTTTGTGCGCTCCAGGTATTCATAGCGAAAGGCAGAGCCACTGTTGGATATGTGTTGCCCCAACTCAATTCATATTTTGAATTGGTGCCTTGTAAGGTGTTGACATACTTGACAAGATCGGGCTGTTGCGCATGTATAAACGATACATTTATCAACAGGAAAAGAACAAAACAATACAATGATTTATATCTCATACAATGGAAAGAATAAGAGAATAAAAAAGCAGTTTCCGGTGATATATTTATCAATAATATACCGTTAGTTATCACGATTCCAATACATTATCACGCAGCACTTTTAAGGCTTTTGAAATGTGCTTTTCAACCGTACTTACTGAGATACCGAGATTGCCAGAAATATCTTTATAAGAGTAATCATACTCGCGGCTCATGGTAAAAACCTGCCGGCATTTATCGGGCAAAGCAGCGATGGTAGAATCAATTTTTTTCTTGCATTCTGCAAATTCTAAGTTAGATGCAAAATCGTTTTTGCAAACCGGGCTAAAAAAAAGAAACCGCTTGTGTCTTTCTCTTACCATTTTATTGCGGATTTCGTTCTGCACTTTATATTTTAAAGCTGTATGGAGATAAGCTTTTAACGACACGGTAAACTCAAGAACATCTGTTTTTGTGTACAGACTTAAGAAGATATCATGTACCAGGTCTTCAGCTATTTCGCGCGATTGCAGCTTCTTGCTGGCATTATCTACCAAAGCAGGTTTGCAACGCGCATAGATTTCATCAAAAGCTCGCTGGTCGTTATTAATCTTTACTAACTTAAGCAGTTCTTCTTCAGAATAATTGGAATAACAAGGCATCACTCCAGGCATATCATCAATCGTTTTAGAGGATAAAAATAGAAAAATTTTTTACTTTACAAAAAAGTATGTGAAGAAAATAATAAAGTATCAATTAACGAATGCCCCAATTGGTATTTGGCTCAGCACCCATTATCAATTCCAGCGTTCCACCTGCCACAATATCAGCATAATCTAAATAACAATGCTCGTAAAGTTTGCCGTTCAATTTTGCACTTTGTATATAAATATTTTGCGGTGAATTATTCTTTGCCACAACCGTAAAGATGGCTTGCTTCTTATCTTTTATCACTTTCATCTCACTCTTTGCGAAGATGGGACTTGTAATTTCATAACGCGTACTTCCGGGGCATTCAGGATGAAGCCCTACAGAAGCCAATATATACCAGGCAGACATTTGTCCTACATCTTCATTGCCCACAATACCTTCAACCGAATTATGATATGCACTGTCGCAAATGATACGCGTCCATTTTTGTGTAAGCCAAGGAACGCCTAAACGATTGAATAAAAAAGGCACGTGATGCACCGGCTCGTTCGCATGATTGTAATACGCATTCCAGCTAAATGTTTTTGGTGTTTTGTCAAAGAAATTTTGAAGATCTGCAATTACTTTTTCTTTGCCGCCCATTAAGGCAACCATGCCGTTAACATCATGCGGAACAAACCATCCTTGCTGGTAAGGATTGGTTTCAAACGTTCCATACCAATCTGTTAGCCTGCCTTCTTTTGGCCAAGGTTCCCAGCTTCCATCAGCTTTACGCGGACGAAACCATTGATGAGAAGTATCCCAGATGTTTTTATAATCTTTACTTCGCGCTTCATATTTTTCAGCATCTTCTTTTTTACCTAACGAACCAGCCATTTGCGATAAACACCAGTCATCAAACGCATATTCCAATGTCTTGGCAATAGATACATTATCGGCTGTATAACCAAGCGTTCCGTTACCAAATTTTTCATTTGTATTTACTGCGTATTGATAGGCTTTATTTACATCATAATTACGAATACCTTTCATGTACGCATCAGACAATATAACGACAGCCGGATTGCCTAACATGCAGCCGCTGTAAGCATTTAATAATTCCCATCTTTCAAGATAATGTTTACCGCTTTCATCGGCTAATGTTACCAGTGAATTAATCATGTCATTCACTAAAGCCGGATTGATAATCGTCTGCAAGGGAAACTGGCTGCGAAATACATCCCAGCCGCTGAAAATAGTGCGCTTCCGGAAGCCGTTTGCCAGGTGAATTTTATTATCTCCGCCCGTATAATTGCCATCCAAATCCGTCACAATACGAGGGTCAATCATGGTATGATACATGGCTGTATAAAACACGGTATTCTGCTCTGTTGTGGCACCTTCAATTTTTATTTTACTCAATGTATTGTTCCATAAAGCAATCGCATCATTATGCACTTGTTCAAAGTTCCAGTCTTTAATTTCTGCTTCCAGATTTTTCCTTGCACCGTCAATACTCACGAATGAAATCCCGGCTTTCATCAACACCTGTTCATTCGCTTTTGTCACAAACTCTGTATAGAATCCAAGATGCTTTCCTTCTTTTTCTTTTACATTTTTCGATACGGTTGCATTGGCTATCCATTGCTGATAATAATTGCTCTCGATGGCTTCGCGCTTGCGACTTGCCGTGTCGGGAATATTGGCACTCCAAACGCCTATATTGATTAGCGGTTTGCTGAACTGTGCGTAGAAATAAACAGTATAATCTGCATGACCTTCACCATCGCCCCAGCCGCCGCCATCCGGCGTACATTTCATCCAGCCTTCAATGGTGTTATCACTTACCACTTTTATATATTGAGAGGTAGAAGTGCCGCCTATTCTTCTTGCCAAATCAATTTGAATACGCGATTGTTTATTTTGAGGAAACGTGAAGCGCAACATGCCGCTGTGCGGTGCAGCTGTCATCTCCGCTTTGATATTGTAATCAGTAAGATTGACAGTATAATAGCCAGCTGATGCCTTCTCACTTTCTTTATCATATCGGGAACGATATCCAACACCCGGCGCGTTACCTAACTGACCTGACGAAATCTTTAACGTGCCAGTTGTTGGCATCACTAAAAAATTACCCAAATCACCATACCAACCGATGCCGCTCATTTGTGTAAATGCAAATCCTTCAATGCTTTTATGTTCATAACTATAGCCTGAACCATTGTCGCCGCCGGTAATAGTATTCGGACTCACTTGTACCATTCCATAAGGTGTTGTAGCACCGGGAAATGTTTTGCCCAAACCATGATATATACCTGCCTTACCTGCGCTGGTGCTGGCGCCGATAAATGGATTAATATAATTGGCTAATGATGCGGTTTGGGAAAAAGAATTACTAATAAAAAAGAAGCACAAAACCGTGAAAGGAACTCTTATACAGAGTTGTCTTTCTAACCGCGCTTTTATAGTCAATCGTCTTTTAAACTTCAGTTGTTGATACCCTTTCATGAACTAAGCAATGTTGTATGTCTTCTACAAATTAATTAATCTTCACTCTCACATTTTCATCCGGCTGCTTCCTTTTACATGAAGAGTTTATAACCTCGCTGCAAGCTTCTTGTTGATATGCAATACGCACCTACTGTTACTGGCAGTTACGGCTGTCATTTCCTGGTTACAACAACACCTTTTATGTCTGTAACTAAAGCATTCACTTTATCATTCATATCGCTGGCAATCATTACATATACAGATTCATGTGCAGGATTTGGAAAGACTGCGCAATCACATTCGCTACTTTTTATTATTGTTCTGGCAATGTAAATCAACGAGAAAATAAAAACATTTTTATCTTGCTTCCGGCTATCATCTTGTCACTCATAGAACCTGTTGCCACTATCAATGAAAATATTTTTTGCCGGGTAATAATGTTTTTCTACTGTAAAACACAATTAACAACAAAAACGGATAGAGGTAAACGCATGTCTCCGATACTTATTAATAACATTTTTATCAGATTGCATGAACAGGAAAAGTCTTTTTTTATTCTTACTGCTTTGGGTTAAAACATTCGCTTTTTCTCAAAAAAATCCGGCTCCTTTTACCGCAGGCGACCGCATCATCTTTGCGGGCAATAGTATAACCGAAGCAGGCTTTTACGAAAATTATGTCTGGCTGTATTACATCACTCACTTTCCCGACAGGAAATTGGACGTGATGAATGGCGGCGTGGGTGGCGATGTTGCGAAGCAAATTTATACGCGCCTTGATGGTGATATACTGGCAAAAAAGCCAAATGTTATTGTTATAACATTCGGTATGAACGACAGCCGGTATTTTGAATATAGCATGCACAAGGATAAGGTTGATAGTATCCGGCAATCAGCCGTTGACACATCATTGAAAAGCTATCAAATGATTGAACAAAAGCTGAATGCTTTACCCAATATAAAAAAGATTATGATGACCTCGTCGCCGTATGATGAAACGGTAAAAAATGAGAAGAATTATTTTCCGGGTAAATGGAAAACGATGGATCAGATTGCTTCTTTTCAGAAAGAAGGTGCTGCCAAAGACAACTGGGCTTATGTAGATTTATTTCACCCGATGACGACGCTGGAACAAGCAAAGCAAAAAGACGATTCTGCGTACACATTAACCGGACCTGACAGGATTCATCCGGGCAATGCGGGACACTTTGTAATGGCGTATTTATTTTTAAAAGCGCAAGGATTAGACAATCAACCGATAGCCAATATCAGCATTGATGCAACTAAAAATAAAATAGTGCAATCTGCTAATTGCTCCATATCAAATTTATCTTCAAAAAACAATATTGTTTCATTTACTTATCTCGCTAAATCGCTTCCTTTTCCAATTGATACAACAGCGAGAATCTGGGGCAATCCGCAAAAGCAAAATGAAGCGTTGGATGTGATTCCGTTTATGAAAGAATTTAATGAAGAAATGCTCGCCGTAAAGGGTTTGAAAGGCAAAACTTATCACATCGTTATAGACAGCAATGAAGTTACAAAATGCACTGCGCAACAATTAAGCGAAGGAATTAATCTTGCCACGCTTACCAACACACCGCAATACAAGCAGGCAAAAGCCATCATGGAAGTGCAGTTGCAGCATAAAGCATTAGAAGATAAAATACGGGCTTATTTCTGGGTAAACTTTGATTACCTGAATGCCAAAGGCATGTTGTTTAATGACAGCGAAGCTTCGTTAGATTCGGTAGTGAATGCGGCGAAAAAAGACTTCTTTGTAGCCAGCAAAAAAGACGCTTACACCGAGGTGAGATTGCAAAGCGCAAGAGAAAAAATTCAGAAACAAATGGATGATATGCGTGAGGAAATGTACAAAATGGCAAAGCCGGTTGCGCATAAAATTGTAGTACAGCAAATAGATTAAACGGGATCTGCTTTGTTTTTCATTTTATATTGTAACAACAACTTTACTTTTTATAATAAACAAGCAAAGTAAGGGGCATTCTTGCCCCTTTATTATATTTACTTAAAGAGATTGATTGATGATAAAACGGAGTACATGTAAACATTCTTTCTACATTGTTGTATCAATAATTATTTTACTGATCAACAATAGCAGCTTTGCGCAAACAACCTGGTTTGCAGATGGCTATCATGGTGGTATTTACGGTCATTATCCGATGTACGTTACGCAGTTGATGACTGATACTTTGAACCAATATAAAGACTGGAAAATTAACCTGGAAATAGAGCCCGAAACCTGGGACACGGTTCAAAAAAACGATCCGCAAGGATATGCTGCTTTTCAAAAACTATTTGCTGATCAATCTATCAATGGTCGTATCGAATACACCAATCCATCTTATGCTCAGAGTTATTTGTTTCCCGTCTCCGGCGAAAGCACAATCCGGCAGTTTCAATATGGCATGAAGAAATTGAAGCAGCATTTTCCGTCAGTAATCTTTACAACGTATTCATCGGAAGAACCCTGCTTTACGAGCGCTTTACCACAGATACTGACATCATTGGGTTTTACAAATGCTGTATTGAAAAATCCAAATACTTGCTGGGGTGGTTATACAAGAGCGCATGGTGGTGAAACGGTAAACTGGATCGGTCCGGATGGTACAAATATCATCACAGTTCCACGCTACGCAAGCGAAGCGTTAGAGCCAAATTCTACCTGGCAAACAACTGCCTGGAACAATGCGCCGGACTATATTAATGCAGCTTTTCAACAAGGTGTTCAAAAGCCGATCGGTATGTGTTTGCAGGATGCCGGCTGGCGCAATGGAAGATGGCTGGGAAGACACAAAAGCAGTACAACAGAATACACAACCTGGCGCATTTATTTTGCAAATGTTGCCTCTAAAAACAGCACTGAAAATTGGCATCTTTCGCAGGAAGATGTACAGGTAAGTTTGGTGTGGGGATCGCAGGTATTGCAGCGTATTGCGCAGCAGGTAAGAACTTCTGAAAACAAAATTATCGAAGCGGAAAAAATGGCTTCTTTGGCAAAGCTGTATGCAGATGTTCCCTATCCAAAAGATAGTATTGATGCTGCCTGGCGAACGTTGTTGTTATCACAGCATCACGATTGCTGGATTGTGCCTTACAATGGAAAACCCGGGCATACCTGGGCTGATTATGTGAAGCAATGGACAGAATATACCAATAGCAAAAGCGATAATATTATACAGCAATCTGAAGACGCATTAACAGGCGATCAGGCTTCTTTTATTGCTGTGTACAATACATCTGGTGTTGACAGGGAAGAATGGATAAACATTCCTGCATCGTGGGTTGAAAACAAGAATAAAACAAACCATACATTGCAAGTAATCACCGATAGCAACGGAGTAAAACAGCTACTATGTAAAGCTAAAGTTCCTGCAATGGGCTACGCAATTTTTGATGTTTCGAATAGCCAAAACGATTACCAAGCGGGAGCGAAAATTCAGTTGTTGAAAAATGGCACTTACCAGTTAGAAACCGACTTGTATAGAGTCATTGTAAATCCTGCAAAAGGTGGTTCTATTACAAGTTTAGTTGCAAAAAAATTAAACAACAAAGAATTCGCAGATAGTAAAAAGGAAGGCTTCAATACATTGCGGGGAAATTTTTATAAAGATGGCGGATTGCTAACCAGCACAGATCATAAAGCATCGGTTTCGATCATCGAGAACGGACCGGCGAGAATACAATTAGAAGTAAAAGGAACAATTGCTTCTCACACATATACACAAACAATTCAATTAACGCAAGCTGATGATATTATAGATTGCAACCTTCATATTGATTATGCAAAGAATCTTCAGGTGGGCGAAGATTATAAACAGGATTCCGACTTTGATGCGAAGGATTTACATAAAGCTTTTTACAACGACACCAGTAAACTGATTGCCGTATTTCCGCTTTCGCTGAAACAGCAACAGGTATATAAAGATGCACCGTTCGATATAACGGAAAGCAAGCTGAACAATACCTTTTTCAATCGTTGGGATAGTATTAAAAACAACATTATTTTAAATTGGGTTGATGTATTGGATGGCGATAAAAAATACGGCTTCGCATTGCTTACAGATCATACCACAAGCTATATACACGGAGACAATTTTCCGTTGGGATTAACGGTACAATATGCGGGTGTCGGGTTGTGGGGGCGCAACTATAAAACAGACAGCGCTACCAACATCCATTATGCATTGATTCCTCATGCCGGAACCTGGGATAAAGTGGCGCTGAATGAACAAACAGAACGCTGGAATAATCCTTTGTTTGTAACAGCTTCTAACAAAACTGCAGGCACACAACAGTCATTGGTTGATGTTAGTAAAACCGGCTGGCAGATTACATCTTTAACTTATGAAGGCGATGATTTATTGGTTAGAATTTACAATGCCGAAGGTGATGATAAAGAGCATGAACTGAAGTTCAATTGCAAGACAGATAAAGCAGAATTTATTCAATTAAATAATCAAGTCATACAAAGTTTCGAAAATAAAAATTCAGTTTCGGAACAAACAAAAATCAAATTATCAATTCCACGTTTCGGCATCAGAACAATCCGTTTGGTAAACGCAAAACATGGATAAACGAAAAGTAAAAATTCAAAAGTAAAAAACGATGTATTGAACACATGCTATCTTCCGTTTTGCATTTTTACTTTTGAATTTTTTACGTGTTTCATTTCTTATCAGCAGAATGAAAATAGTTATTGAAAAACACCATCTGGTATTGTATTGAATTTGCCCAATATTCCCAGGTATGACCGCCGGGTCGCACAGTAAAATCATGCGGTATATTTCGCTCCCATAATTTTTCATCCAGCGTTTTATTTACACCATAAAAAAAGTCGTCTTTACCACAATCAAAAGTGATGGATAAAGAACCGGGCGTCAAGAGATAAAGCAGGTTGGTAACTGTATTCTTTTCCCAGTTATCAGGATGATCTTTATACGTTCCCAAACGATCTGAAAGATTCCAGTTTAGAGGAAACGGGCGAATGTCAACACCGCCGCTCATACTGCCTGCCGCGCCGAACATATCCTGGTGTTTAAAGGCAAGATACAAAGCACCATGACCGCCCATACTCAAGCCTGTAATAGCTCTGCTTTTCCGGTCTTTGATGGTTGCATAATGGTCATCTACATAATTCACTAACTCTTTAGATACATACGTTTCGTAGCGCCATGAAGAATCTACAGGACTGTCAAAATACCAGCTTCCAAAATTTCCGTCAGCGCAAACTATGATTACATTGTATTGGTCTGATAACTTTTTTATAGCAGGCACTTTTGTTATCCAATCGGCATAATTGCCACTGTATCCATGCAATAAATAAACAACCGGGTAAGTCGCTTTTTTAGAATAATTATCAGGCATAATCACGACTGCTTTAATGTTCTTTTTCATAGAAGCACTGTATGTGCTGGCTGTGTCAACGGTAGCAGCATTAACAGTCAAAGTCAGCAAACTAAACAACAAGAACAGGCAATACAATTTTTGGTACGTGTAAGTCATATTTACAGGTGATATTTTAATACAAACAATAATAATTAATTTATTTTGCAATCATTACAATGTCACTTGTATATCAGGTAAATCAAATCGTATTTCCTTTAATTATTACCTGACATACAATAGAGGTTTTGCCTGACAAAAGTGATAAGATATAAGCGTACCAGGCTTGCCATAAACAATTATTGTTACGACAGGCGCTGTTTGTTTCAAACTTGTAGTTCTGCCGCTGAATCAATCACACATAAAGCCATAAAGCAACATCAAAATGAAATACTCAGCAATGATCTTTTAACCAGAGCAGAACTATAGTTATAATTGTAACATCATACAAAAAAAGTAAGTAACGTATTGCAATGTGAACCTCTATATGCAGTCATGTATGATGAAAACAGAAGACCAATCTTTAACCTATATTAAAAGACTAACTTATATTTATACAAGTAAGCAGGATATTAATGAAAGAAGTTTCTATCAAGGACATTGCGAAACTGGCAGGCGTAGCTCCATCAACCGTATCGCTTGTATTAAACGATAAAGCTAAGCAAGGACGTATCAGTCAGACATTAGCTGAAAAGATCCGGAAAGTGGCAGAAGAAGCCGGGTATAAGCCGAACCAGGTGGCAGTAAGTTTACGGACAGGTAGTTCTAAAATTCTCGGTTTGATTATCGAAGATATTTCAAACGTATTCTTTGCCAACCTTGCCAGAGCCATTGAAGATGAAGCAGAAAAATTTGGTTATCACGTGTTGTATTGCAGTACAGAAAATAATACGGAGAGAGGAAACCAGTTGATTAATCTTTTGTTTCAAAGACAGGTTGATGGTTACCTCATTAGCCCGACAGCCGGCATGGAAAAAGGCGTAAGCGATCTCTTAAAAATTAAGCAACCTGTTGTTTTGATAGACCGTTATTTTCCCTCGCTTCCGGCGCCTTATGTTCTCTCAGATAATATTGCAGGCGCTTCGGAAGCACTTGATTATTTTATCGAAAAAGGATACCGGAATATTGGTCTTGTTACGTCAGATTTTCCACTGATGCATCCGCAGCAACGCGAATCTGCCTATACGCAAACGCTTACCAGGCAAGGTATTGAGGTCAATCCTGATTTCATTTTTAAAGTACCATACACAGTTTCGCATACAGATGCTGCGCAATTGATTTCTCATTTTATTAAAAGCAATCCTGAACTGGATGCCATCTTTTTTACTACTAATTATTTAGGAATACATGGTTTGGCTGGTATAGATAAATTGGGACTGAAAGTTCCGCAGGATATAGCCGTTATTTGTTTTGATGACCATGATGTGTTTGAGCTTTACAAACCAGCCATTACAGCCATAAAACAGAATGTACAGGAAATAGCAGAAACGGCAGTAAAGCTCTTAATGCATCAGTTATCACCAAACGGGAAAGAGATAGATATGAATCGTGTGATTCCTACGGAATTGATTATCCGGAATTCAGTTTAATTGTGAAAAAAATATGCAATACACCCATTCAGCTCTATGTAATAATTGCTTTTATACAGGTGCTTGTTCTATGTTATAAATCATCAATTGCTTGTGAGAAATTCAACTTTTTGAAAACATGAAATTACAATGGGTTGATGTTGCCATTATTATCACTTATCTTCTCAGTACACTTATCATTGGTTGGATGCTTCGCAAAAAAGCAAGTGCTACCAAAGAAAGTTACCTGTTGGGCGATAAGTCACTTCCGTGGTATTTATTGAGTCTTAGCAACGCATCAGATATGTTTGATGTAAGCGGCACTATGTGGATGGTAATGCTGTTTTTTATTTATGGTGTTAAAAGCATCTGGATTCCCTGGTTGTGGCCATCTTTCAACACCATTTTTATGATGATGTTTTTAAGCAAATGGCTGCGCCGAAGCAACGCTACAACAGGCGCTGAATGGCTGGCGACGCGCTTTGGAACATCAGGCAAAGGCGTGAAAGCATCGCATACAATTGTGGTGATTTTTGCTTTGTTAAGCTGCTTTGGGTTTCTCGCTTACGGCTTTATCGGGTTAGGAAAATTTGTAGAAATATTTATTCCCTGGCAGCTTGTTCAGCCATACCTTCCGTTTGCCGTTTCGCCTCAGTTTGTGCCGCACTTTTATGGTATCATCTTTACCTTATTTGCCACTTTTTATTCTGTATTGGGCGGTATGCATAGTATTGTGATTAACGACGTGGTAAAGTATAGCGTAATGACGATTGCCTGTATTTCTATTGCTGTAATCGCAATGATTCATTTGCATGGACAAACCCTCAATGTGCCTGATGGCTGGAGCAGCCCTTTCTTTGGTAAAAGGTTGGGGTTAGACTGGTCGCACATGATTCCTGATGCGGCTAAAAAGATTGATGATGATGGATTTTCTTTCTTTAGTATATTTTTTATGATGATGACGTTTAAAGGCATCATTGCTTCATTTACAGGACCTGCACCTAACTATGATATGCAAAAAGTTCTGTCAACCCGCTCACCAAAAGAAGCCAGTAAAATGACCGGCTTTATGTCGCTCTTTTTATACCCCGTTCGCTACGCTATGATTACCGGTGTTGTTGTATTGGCATTGCTATATTATCACCAGCTTAATTTGTCAAGTGTTAATAATACAGACTTCGAAAAAATTTTACCGGCAGCCATCAACAGCTTTCTTCCCATAGGTATTCTGGGATTGGTATTGACTTCTTTGCTGGGTGCCTTTATGGGAACTTTTTCCGGCACTTTGAATGCTGCACAGGCTTATATTATCAATGATATTTACCTGAAATTTATCAACCCCAAAGCCACTACTAAAAAGCTAATGTCCATGAATTATATTGTGGGTGCCTTAATTGTGATGATCAGCATTAGCTTAGGCTATTTTGTAAAAAATATAAACAGCTCTTTGCAATGGATTGCGAATGCTTTGTATGGCGGCTATATTGCTGCTAATGTATTGAAATGGTATTGGTGGCGATTTAATGCAAACGGCTTTTTCTGGGGTATGGCAAGCGGCATTATAGCTGCCCTGCTTCTTCCCTATGGCAAAGAATGGTACCCACAGTTTTTCTTTCAGTTAGATTTATACAATTGGCCGCTTTTGTTTATTATTTCCGTTGTTGGTTGTATTGCTGGAACATATACGGCACCTGCTGTTGACATAGACTTGTTGAAGTCATTTTATACCACCGTTCGTCCCTGGGGTTTTTGGCAACCCGTGTATCAGCTTGTCGTTTCCGAAAGTCCTTCTTTCAAGCCGAATAAAAGATTTGTGTCAGATATGGGAAATGTATTGGTAGGCGTCGTTGGTCAAACCTGCTTAGGATTGTTGCCCATGTATTTAATTTTAGAAAAACCGTTTCCTTTACTTATCGTTATTGCAGTATTGATTTTTGTTATTCTGATACTCAGGAAAACATGGTGGAGCCAACTGGAAAACTAAATGATTTTGAATACTTCGAAAAGTGGTTACTATAGATATTCTTATAATCGTATAGCTGAAAACAAAACAGAATTGAACTCACCTCTTACTGATAGCGGTACTCTCATTGCTAAGTGACAACAGTAGAAAACCGGTTTCCGGTTTAAATATCTCAGCAACAACCATGGCAATTAGCAAAAGCAACCGCTTTCGAATCATCTGTTTCCTGTTTTTAATTTCTTGTTTTTCTCTTCACGCACAATCACTACGCCATATAACAACTTTCGATAACAAAGCGCAGGCAACTTCTCTTCTCTCCGGCACCGCCTGGAAGTTGGCTCCTGTAAGCAATATAAAAGATGATGGCAATACACTATCAAAACCAAATTTCAACGATGCCTCCTGGCAGAATGCCATTGTTCCCGGCACTGCTTTCTCTTCTTATATTCCACACGATGGAAAGCCCGGCGTGGAAGCCAATCCCGATTCTGCCGACAACGTCTGGAAAGTAGATTATGCTAAATACGATCAAAACTTTTGGTATCGAACCACCTTCACCATTCCATCTTCTTTTAAAGGCAAAACCATCTGGATAAACTTCGAAGGCATCAACAAGAAAGGTGACGTCTATCTCAACGGAAAACAACTCGGCATCGTAGATGGTCTCGCGCAAAGAGCTTCTTTTTCCTTCACACCTGCCGAAGGCAAAAACGTCCTCGCTGTCCTCATCCACATTCCTTATTACGTTCCTGAAAAACACAATTTAGCCAACCTTGAAACGCCGACTTATATATGCAGCGCAGGCTGGGACTGGATGCCCCGCGTGCCCGGCTTAAACAGTGGTATCACCGACGATGTTTATCTTTCCTGCTCCGGAGATGTCACCATCAAAGATCCCTGGATTCGTACCGATACATTACGGAACAACAAAGCCATACTCTCCATCAGCACACAGTTACAAAATCATGCAGCTAACAATGTTACTGGCACGCTAACAGGAACTATCTCACCTGGCAATGTTACTTTTTCTAAGAACATCACCATTAAAGCAAACAGCGATTCGACCATAACATTCATCAGTAAAGCCTTTCCGCAACTCACTATCAGCAATCCCAAACTTTGGTGGCCCAATGGCTATGGCGGCAACGCCGACGGCACACAATCACTTTACAACTGTACGTTCACATTTACCATAGATAACAAAATTTCCGACAAGCAAATCCAACATTTCGGTATCCGCCAATATTCTTACGATACGCTCGGAGGTCCGCTTCATGTTCTTATTAATGGCAAGCGTGTGTTCCTCAAAGGTGGAAACTGGGGCATGTCTGATTATCTGCTGCGCTGCCGCGGTGATGAATACGAAACCAAAATTTGCTTCCACAAGGAAATAAACTTCAATATGATTCGCAACTGGACAGGCGAAGTTACCGATGAAGAATTTTACGACGCCTGCGACAAATATGGCATCATGGTCTGGGACGATTTCTGGCTTAACAATCTCGGTCCTATCGATAGTCTTGATTTGTTCATACGCAATGCTGTCGAAAAAGTAAAACGTTACCGTAACCATCCGAGTATCGCCATTTGGTGCGGTGCCAACGAAGGTTTGCCGCAGGGCAATAAAAACAGTCCGCTCAACACAGCCATCACCAACACCGTTGCTTTGTATGATGGCAACGACCGCCGCTATCAACCGCGCTCCAATGCCGGCACATCGAGCGACTGGCTTACCGGCGATAGCCACAACCTTTCCGGCAGTGGCATCTGGACGCACGAAGAACCTAAAACCTATTTTGAAGATCCTCACAACGGCTACCCGTGGTCTAAACATTCCTGGAGCATCCGCAGTGAGTTAGGCACCGCTGTTTTCCCAAACATCGAAAGCTTCAAAAAGTTTATACCCGCCGATAGTCTCTGGCCGCGCAACGAAATGTGGGACAAGCACTATTTCAGCAACGATGGTCGCTATGGCGGCGGCGCTTCGCCCGCCAAATACATGGAAGATATTGATAAACGCTATGGCACCGCAACCGGCATCGAAGACTTCTGTAAAAAAGCGCAACTCATGAACCTCGAAACCAATAAAGCGATGTTTGAAGGATGGCAGGAGAATCTTTGGAACGACGCATCCGGCTTGCTCATCTGGATGAGCCAGTCTTCTTATCCATCTATGATATGGCAGACTTACGATTTCTATTATGACCTTACCGGTGCTTATTTCGGCGCCAAGAGTGCCTGCGAGCCTATCCATATTCAATGGAATTCATCCAACGATTCTATCAGCATTATCAATAATACTATTCATCCGTTATCCAATCTTACCATTCAAACTTCTCTCTACAACAAAGACGGCAAGAAAGTGCCGGGGCATGATAAAACAATCAGTGTTAAAAGCATCAACGCCATCTCCAAACAATCATTCACAAAGCTTAATTTAAACGATACTGCCTTGTCCGACATCTATTTCATCCGTCTCAAGCTAACAGACAGTAAAGGCAATCTTCTATCAGAAAACAACTACTGGAACAGCAATCACTATCTCGATTATACCGGCATCAACACTATGCCGTCCTGTTTATCACACTTATCGGTTTCCAATACAAAAATGGAGACATTACAAAACAGAAATATAAAGCTCACATCTATTATCAGCAACGCTGATACCTCACCAATCGCAGCCTTCGATATTCGCGTACAACCCATGAATGCCGCTACCAACGAACAAATCTTGCCTGCCATCATCAGCGACAGTTATTTCTCTTTAATGCAGAGCGAAAGCAAAACCATCACCATTGAGTTAGCAGCCGGAAGTACAAAAAGCGGCAGCATCAATATAAAATACACGCCTTATAACACCGGCACCAACAATACAAATTACATAACCAGCCAAAGCATTCACATACCGTCAAAATAGCCGCATCGCACACAACCTCTTTCCGGCAACGGAATAGCGGTTGCCAACCTGTTGGGTGATAAAGTATAAAAGGGCAAATAATACCAATTGCAAATCATGAAATACATTCTTTTTGTTCTGATACTTATATACATCTCGGGGTTGCCGGTCATTACCCACGCCCAATCTTCCCCTGCTTCCACCACTCCCGCCCAATGGAACGCATCCTGGATTGCCGCACCCAACGATAACGGCACAGAGTACGGCGTCTATTACTTCCGTAAGAGTATAGAGCTATCTGCCAAACCATCCTCCTTCATCATTCACGTTTCCGCCGATAACCGATATAAACTCTATGTAAACGGAGCGCTGATCTCTCTGGGTCCGGCGCGTGGCGATACCTATTACTGGAACTACGAAACGCTCGATCTGGCGCAATATCTTACAGGAGGCAAAAACACAATAGCCGCCCTTGTCTGGAACGAAGCGCAATACCGTCCCGAAGCACAGATCAGCGTACGCACAGGCTTCATCATCCAGGGACATACTTCCGCAGAAGAAATACTCAATACCAACGATACCTGGAAGTGTGTTCGCGATGCCGGTCATCAGCCCATCCCGGGCTACTTTTTCGCTGCTACCAAAGGCGAACTGGTAGATATGAATAAATCCGTTACCGGCGATTGGACAGCTATAAATTATGATGACAGTACTTGGTCGAACGCAGCAAAAATAGCTGACGGACGGGCGAAAGGTACCGCCTGGGGCATCGAGTGGGCATTGGTGCCTTCACCACTGCCACCGAGGGAAATGACTTATCAACGCATCCTCAAACTGCGCAGCGCAACAGGCCTCACCGTACCATCAGCGTTTCCGGAGAAAAAAACAAGGATTACTGTTCCCGCCAATATAACCGTTACCTTATTGCTCGACCAAACTTTTGAAACCAATGCCTATGTAACACTGAATATGAGCGGTGGCAAAGGCGCCGGCATATCTTTAGCCTATGCCGAATCTCTTTATGAAAAAAGTAACCCCGGTGTTAACAAAGGCAACCGCAACGAGGTCGACGGCAAAGTGTTCGTGGGCCGAAAAGATAGTCTGATAGCAAACGGCAGCCCGGGGCAATCGTTTACCACGTTAAACTTTCGCACCTACCGCTACATACAACTATTGGTGCAAACAGGCAACGACCCACTAACAATTGATGATTTGTACGGCACCTTTACAGGCTATCCTTTTCAACGTACATCTGTTTTTACTACCAACAATACTGAAATACAACAAATGCTGGATATCGGCTGGCGCACGGCAAGGTTAAACGCATGGGAGTCTTACACCGACTGCCCTTATTACGAGCAACTGCAGTACATTGGCGACACACGCATTCAGGCAATGGTCTCTTACTACAACACGGGCGACGACCGCCTCGCGCGCAACGCTCTGAATGAGATAGACCATTCGCGTCTGCCCGAGGGTGTCACCCACAGTTGCTATCCGTCCAAAGGCACACAGGTCATCTCTACGTTTTCCTTGTGGTACATCGGTATGCTGTACGACTATTGGATGTACCGTGGCGATGATGATTTTATACGGAACAAACTATTGGGAGAGCGCGGCGTATTGGATTTCTTTAGCAAATACCAAACCGCCGACGGCTCTTTAAAGAACACGCCCTATTGGGCATTTGTAGACTGGGCGGGCAATTTAGCGGGCGGTGTGAATGACAAGGATGGCAGCGCAGCTATTTACGACTTACAACTTCTCTGGGCGTATCAATGGGCAACCGAAATGGAACGTAAAATCGGGCTGCACGATTATGCCGTTCTGTACAATCAAAAAGCAGCGCAGCTAAAAGCTACTATTCAGCGCAGGTATTGGGATCCCGCTAAAAAACTATACGCCGATACCAAAGAAAAAAAGGGTTATTCACAGCATACCAATTCTCTCGCTATCCTTACCAGCATGGTGAGTAAAGAAAACCTGCCAGCCGTTGCAGATGGATTACTTAACGATAAAAGCTTAACCCAGTGCTCCGTTTATTTTAAATATTATCTCAACCAGGCATTGGTAAAAGCTGGGCGTGGCAACGACTATATGAATTGGCTGGGCATCTACCGCGAAAACATCGCCCTGGGGCTCTCTACCTGGGCTGAATATTCCGACGTAAACACCACCCGTTCCGACTGCCATGCCTGGGGAGCCAGTCCCAATATCGAGTTTTTCAGAACTGTTCTTGGCATTAATACCGATGCACCGGGCTTTACCAAAGTGAAAATCGAACCGCATCTCGGCACCTTAACAAACGTAAGTGGCGAAATACCGCATCCTGCCGGCACTTTATCGGTCGCTTACAAATTACACAACAACAAATGGAACATCAGTATTCATCTTCCCCAAAGCACATCCGGCACGTTCATTTGGAAAGACAAAATCTATCCACTTAAAGCGGGCGACAATGTATTTGTCTTGTAGCCTTTTTCTCTGGATTATAAAAACAAGGCATTTCTTTCCGGGTGCGTAGTATAATCATTCCAGAAAAGTAGAGTTCCAAGGCTATACGGTAACCCTGTATTCTTCTTTGTCTATACGTACTGGAAATCTTGGTACGCTTGATCACCTTATTTCACAATCGTTGAGCAATAAAATGATTGATTAATAGAGGTGTTTTTTGTCAAAGCGCAACAGAATTGGGTGATTTCTGGATACGGAATTTTTAGGCTATGTGCCGCATTGATGGACAAGAGTCAGTTCTGCAGACGGCTGCACCGGCTGAGTGACTTTGTGTTACGCTTGTTTTATCTCTTAGGTAAGCGGCTCAAGCACATAGCTGGTACAGCCGTCTGTGACTATCATCCGCATCAGCCGCTCCCGAATATTGCAGAGCGAAGTCTTCAGAGGCAAACACGCGGCGATGCGCAGATATTTTATGGTATCAAAGTGCAGGTGGTGACTCTCAATGGCATACCTGTGGAGTTTTGCCAAGTATCCGGATCAGAGCCTAACAGTTAGGCACTAAATAAGCTTCCTTTTGATGTAGCCCCTGAAATTTGCATTTATATGGATGCCAGTTATACTGATTACGGAAGTGAAGATAACTTGTTTGAGGCTGAGTTGATTCATGCCAAAGTACAGCGAAAGAAAAACAGCAAACGAAAAGATAAACCTTACGTTCGCTTCTTAAAAGAATATATGCGTAAAGAAATAGAAACAGATTTCAGTTTACTAAAAGCAAAGAGGCTTCGCTCAATCCATGCCGTAACAAAACAGGGCTTTCTCCTAAAAGTAGTCCTCTTTGTTATCACTTTCGCTTTTAATAATATCTCATAACTCACAGCTTGAATTAATTATAGTATTCCGATGTTTACAGGTTATGACTCTACATATCATCTCTTAAAAACTGACTTAATAATTGCTTTTCCATCACAAATAAGTGACAAAATTTATAAATGGGGCATTGCGGATAAATATGAGCCACAACCTTTAATTCCTCTGCCACTTGCAGACACAACTAAACATTAAAGGCACAGCAGGCAACATGAACTGTGTAAAAAACAAAGAAAAAAATACAGTTTTTATGGTTTTGAGGAAAAATAGTTTGGCTGGTACAGCGTATTGTTTTTGACAAGGGCAAATACCTGTTTTAATAGTTTGTTGCACACCGCTATGAGAGCCAATTTTCCACTCTTTCCTTTTTCCCGTAACCGTTTATACAAGGCTTTGCAGGCAATGTTATTCTTAATCGCATTCATAGCACACATGTACAGCACATCGCGGATTTCTTTACCGCCCTGCCGGCATATTTCAGATCGACTGTGGATGGACGTGCCGCTGCTTTTTTCCACCGGACTTAAGCCTGAAAAACTAATCAGTTGCCGGTAATTTTTGGTGTACTTAAAGCCTTGTGTGTACACGATAAGCAGGGCGGTTGCCCGCTTTCCGACGCTCATGATACTGCTGATGTTTTTTACCTGCTGCGGCTGCCATTGCTCCAATATTTCCTGTAGCTTTTTTTCCGGTTTTTCTATTTCGTCTTCCAGCTGTGCCATCATTTTCTCAAGTGATTTTACCACGTCTTTATTTTGTACCGGCAGCTTTTCGAGGCTGTGGATCTGATTGGTAAATAGCTTGATCTGCCCACTGTAGGTGCGTATCGCATTGTAGAGCTGCTTACACTGAAAGTAAAGCGGGTCGGGCATTTCCCAGAGTTCAGGCTGCTGATCGATGGCGTATTTGCAGATCCATTTTGCGTCTTTTTTATCATTCTTGTTTCGCTCCAGGTGCATTTGTATATAGCGCTTTATGGTCAGTGCATTGATCACGCTGATGGCACAATGTAGAGCGTGCAGATAGAAAGCGAGGTTCATATAATAAACACCGGTGGCGGGCACAAAATGATACTGCAGGCCTGTGTGCCGCATGATTTCCCCGAATCCTTTGCGGTTGTTTGGGACTTTGATATAAAAGAGTTCGCCCAGGTTGTTCTGGTAGCTGACATCCAGTGTGCTTTGTGATACATCAATGCCACAACATAGTTTTTGGGTGCTCATAACTGGCTTGTTTGTTTGACGATGAATGAATATTTTTAAGCAGTAAACAGAAGAACAATCTTACACGGTGCTCTCTATCCTAATGCAGGCTTACTGTTGGTTGGCAGCCTTGTGAACTGTTCAGCATCTGGTAAGGAAAAAGGTGGTGATGATCATGTTGTAAAGGCTTGCGACGCCTAAGCGGTTTTGCCATCTTACTCCACCTTTTGTTCTTTTGTTTTACGACTTGACTAAAGGTAACTTATTGCGAAAATGTAAACATAGGATGCGGTTTGGCGTTAAGGCGGGAGACGAATAAGCCATCAGCTTTAGTTTATTATTCACCAACAGTTTCCATGTGACCAGCATTTCCAAGCAATAGAATATGTTTTGTACTTTAGTTCTTTGATCAGCTTCAGTATTCAGCTGGCGTTCCCTGATTATCCTACCATCGCCAAGCCCAGATCCGTTAAGCGTCATTGTAACCATCCCTCTGCAAACAACTAAAACTTCCCGACATTTTACCTCGACAAAAATAACTGCACATAAATTTGCGCAACCCAAAAGTTGCATATATATTTGCAACCTGAAAGTTGCGTAATTATAATATTGAAAATGAAACAAGACATATTCCAAGCCATAGCAGACCCAACACGCAGGGCTATTTTAACTTTCATTGCTATCCAGGCATTAACGCCAAATGCAATGGCGGAGAAATTTGATATGAGCCGGCAAGCCGTATCAAAACATATTAAAGTATTGCAGGAATGCGAACTGATAAAACCTGAGCAGTCGGGCAGAGAAATATATTATCACTTTAATCCAAAAAAAATGCAGGAACTGGACAAATGGTTAGCCCAATTCAGGCAAATGTGGGAAACTCAGTTTAATCAACTTGATAAAGTATTATCAACAATTAAAAAACAGACCAAGAAGTAGAATTGATATCGATAAAAAATAATTAATTATTAAATCAATAAAAAATGAAAAACGATTTGCTATTTGACTTTACCGTTGATAAACCAACAAAAATGGTATTCATAACCAGGGAATTTGATGCCGAACTTTCGCTGGTATGGGATGCTTTTACCAAACCCGAAATTCTGGACCAATGGACGGCACCTGCACCGATGGTATCGAAAACTAAGTATATGGATTTTAAAGTTGGCGGGCGGAGATTTTATGCTATGGTAAGCCCTGAAGGACAAGAGCGCTGGGGGATTCAGGAATATAATTCCATTACTCCAAAAACCAATTTCAAACTGTATAATACTTTTGCAGACAAAGATGAGAATCCTGAATTGCCAGGTTCTGATTGGGATTATACGTTTAGCGAACAAAATGGTATAACAAAAGTGAGTATTGCTATTTACAATGAATCGCTTGACCGCTTAGAGAGGATCATTGATGGCTTTAAACAAGGGTTCACGATGTCAATGAAAAACCTGGAAAAAGTATTGGCAACGCTATCGCAAAAATGATCCCGATAGCTATCGGGATGTCTGTCAAAACAAATAAGAAAGTAAACAAGTTAACAATCAAAAAATAAAAATTATGGCACTTATCAATCCTTACATTCACTTCAACGGAAACGCCGAAGAAGCCTTTACTTTTTACAAGTCAGTATTCGGCGGAGAGTTCGCAAAGATTAGTCGTTACAAAGACATATCAAGCGATGAATATCCAATACATGAAAATGATGCAAATAGAATCATGCACATTGCCTTGCCTATCGATAAAAGCACTGTGTTACTAGGTAGTGACACCATAGAAAGTATGGGACAAGTAACGGAAAACGACAATAGGAATACTATTTTTATAAGTGCAGAAAGCAGAGAAGAAGCCGACAAATTATTTAACGGACTTTCAGAGGGCGGCAAAGTTGAGATGCCAATTACTGATGGTACTGGTGGTTCTTACTTTGGAATGCTTGCAGACAAATTTGGTGTTCAATGGATGGTGGACTTTACCGCAAAACATAACGAGCAAAAGTAACTGACAAAAACAATGAACGCCTAATGTTGTGTGCTGTTTTTAATAACCCAAAATCTTCGTTTATAACTAACATGCAGGTTGCCTAATTACAAAAGGGCAAAATATTAATTTATGAACGGGCGGTTATTGTAATAAAAGTATAATATAAAAGGTAAGCAAATGTTAATTGAAACTTTAAAATTATTATTCACGAGAGATTTACTCAGGCTACGAAGTGAGATCGAATTATACAAGAAAGAAGATAATATTTGAAAAATTGAAAAGAATATTTCTAATTCAGCTGGAAATCTTTGCTTGCATTTAATTGGTAACCTGAATGCTCACATTGGAAAGGGAATTGGCAAAACTGGCTATATAAGAAATAGAGACTTAGAGTTTTCATTAAAAAATGTTCTTCAAAAAGAATTACTCTCTAAGATTGATGAAACGATTTTGGTGATTACGACATGTCTTGACAATTTAGATGAAAGTAATTTGACAAGCGAATATCCTATTTTGGTATTTGATAAAAAAACATCTACCGAATATATGTTAGTTCATCTGGCTACTCATTTGACTTATCATTTAGGACAAATAAATTATCATCGAAGATTAATTGACTGATAAAACAGCACACAACATAAACTTTGTAAAAAACCAAATCATCATTGAGGAATGAAAAAATAATATTTCAATAACCAGATTTGAACAATCGAAAATGTCCGAATTTCTGTTTTACACCCGTCCTAATTACGAGATAACATCAATGCAAATATTAGATACTACTTAATAATGATTGTATATTGATACCTTAACTTTTTTTGTGCAAAAGATGTATAATAGTTGCATAACAGGTTCATCATAGCAAGAGATCCACAAATATGAAAAAGAAAGAATTATCTGTAACAGATACAGACCGGGTGATTGAGATGGCATGGGAAGACAGAACACCTTTTGAAGCCATTGCAGTGCAGTTTGGTCTTAGTGAAGCTGAAGTAATTGAATTGATGCGCCGTAAAATGAAGCCATCTTCTTTTGCGATGTGGCGCGAACGAGTGCATGGCAGAGTAACCAAACATGCAAAACTGCGGGATCCGGATACTCTTATTTTTAAAAGCAATAGCCAAAAGCAGATATCGCTAAATAAAATTAGTAAACGATAACTATCTATATTTTCTGATATAGGAACACTATAATTATCTCTTCACTTTATAAGCGAATAAAAAAATTGTAATTCTAGAGCCAATTACTTAACTCCTTCAGAGTTTTCTAAATTGCAACGGAAGCATACCTGTAAAAGCTTTAAATGTTCTGATAAAGTGAGACTGATCGGCAAACCCGCAGCTATAAGTAATTTCGGTTAACGATTGTTTGTTGTTTTTAATCAGCAATATGGCTTGCTCAATTTTCAGCTTTCGCATATAATGGCCAAAGCAGCAGCCAAAATACCGGTTGAAGTTTTTAGAAATGGTAACCGGATGAACACCTAACATCTGTGAAAGACAACGCAACTCAATGGTTTCATTCCAATTCGCCCTAAGCAGTTCTTCCAGTTGTATTGCCCATGTTGGAAAGTGTTTTTCTTTATAACAACCGGCATTCAGTAATTCCAAAAGCATAAGGTCAATAGAAGTTTTGGAATACTTATCGTTTAGTAAAAATTCATGATAGATTTTAATCAATAAGAATTTGGCATCAGGCGTCTTTTTTATGCAGTTCAAGATGTCATTTTCATACAAATTATATCGCTTTAAAAACTCCGTATCCAGCTCAAGATTTACATGCTGCGCCGGAAACATTTTCTGAATGGTTTGATGAGCTTCACCTGCATGATAAAATGCAATGGTTCCGGCGCGCTGCTCCTTTTCGTACCTTTCTCTTTTATCAATACTTCCGCCCTTCAATATAAAACTGATGTGAGGATTCTCATGGCTATGCATGTTTCCATTTAAACTTTTATCATTGTAAACAGTAGTGCCTGCAATGATTCCGTCCCATTGCATAGTTGTGTGAACGTGACCGATGTAAGTACCTTTTCTTAAAACTTCCATTGTTTACAAATTCTATAACCAGAGTTATTTCTTTAAAAATTGCACCTATAAATCAAATGCTAATCCTGTTCTATTTTACCTTGATTTACTTTGATAGTTTTGGAATATAACTTTTATAAAACATTGAAGTAAATGAAAAACAAATTGCCCTGTATGAAAATGGGTTTACTGGTAGTTTTTTTTCTGTTAACGGTAAAAACGATTCTTGCGCAACAGCCATTGCCCGTTGTAAAAGCCACATCGAATATGGTTGATATAAGAGACGGTGATGATTTTAAAAAAGGAAACTGGAACATATCACCTGAAGTAAAACCCGACGTTTACTACACTGAACGATTTAAAGGCAGTAAGCATGTTACATTTTATACCAATCTCGATTCCATTTCCTTTACAGTAACGCCCGGCGAAACATTTACCTTTATTATTTTGCTGAACAACAAAGATTCTGCCTACACGCAGATATCATCTGTTTCGCTGCCCAAACTTACCTACACCAGAATCTGCACAAACTGCAATACACAACCCGATACCATTCCCTTTTCAATCGGTTGGAACAATACGATACAAATAAAAGGAAGCGTGAATGGTTCTGATGAGCTCAATATGATTTTTGATACCGGCGCCAACGGCGTGGTGCTTTCTGATGATGCTTATAACAAACACACAAAGGTAAAAATTGATGGCACCATACAAGGCTTTGGTATCGGTGGCTCATCGCAGGATGAATTCAGTAAGTCTAACACTATAAAGATGGCAGATCTTACCTGGAATAATGTTCCGCTTAGTGTAAAACATACAGGCAAGCCGAATGCAGATGTGGTAATTGGTTATAACGTGTTTGACGGTAAGATAATAGAAATTGATTATGATAAAAAGCTTCTAATATTACATGATTCTCTTCCCATAAAAGCAAAAGAATATACTAAGTATGATTTACAATTTAAAGCCGGACTTTCTCATATCAGGCTTTTGTTGAATGATGGAAAGGAGAAAGTAGAATGTCTGTTTGATTTTGATACCGGCTCATCAGAAACCATGTTTATCAATAATGATTTTGCTTCCGAAAACGGGTTATATAACGGGATGAAAAAAGTGGGTTCTGATAAATTGCAAGGCGGCGGTTCAAACAAAATCGCTGTTGACAATGTATTGCTTCCGTCTTTATTGATAGGTAGTTATGAGTTGAAAGATGTACGTATTGGCAGGGAAGAAGCTTCGGCAAAAGAAGGTCCGTCTTTCAACATCATTGGCAACGATATTTTAAAAAGATTCAACGCTGTCATAGACTATCAAAATGACGTGGTTTATTTATCACCCAACAGTCTTATCAATGATGATTATTTATACCAAAGAGTAAACTATATAATGTGGAGTGGTTCCGCTTTATTGCTCATACTCACAATGGTTGTAATTGCCTTATTTAGAAAAAGAAGAATCAAAAACAAAGCGCGAAATATCCATTTGCATAAGTCTTAATAAAATCAATTGAATAATATGGCTCCCAAACAAACAGGCTTCAGCCTTACGATAATTTCTTTGATATATTACGGATAAACAATCCTGATACTGTTTTCACCAACAAAGATATTTCATCAAGAAAGGAATCGTGTAACGGGCTTATTGAGTAAAAAAGGTAAAAAATAAAAATCAGGAACGCCTCCTGTGTGCAAATAAAAAACTATGAAAGCAAGTAAAGTGTTCGTCTTTTTTATCTTATTATTTAGCATTATTGCGAAAGGTCAAACGGCTTCTTCGTTTGCTGATAGCATAAGGCTACAATACAACATTCCCGAACTTGCCTTCGCCGTTGTTGGACCTGATACCGTATTTGAAGCACACGTATCAGGTGTGCAAAGAATGAATACAAACTATATGGCAAAGACCACTGACAGGTTTCATATTGGCTCTAACACCAAAGCGATTACATCTTTCATCGCTGCCATCTTAGTTGAACGGGGACAGATGAAATGGAATACAAGATTTTTTGACTTGTTTCCAGAATTAAAACCAAAAAGCAATAAAGCATATAGAAACATCACATTGCAGGATTTGCTGACATTCAGAGGTAAACTTCCGGCTTACACATACACGTTTAAACAACCTACAAAAAAGCAAATTGCGGGTGATAACGCAAAGCAACGATTCCTCTTGGCTAAGTATTTTCTTTCGCAAAAACCAATGGAAGAACAAAACGGATTAACAGCTTCTAATGCAGACTATATTTTAGCAGGATTGATGCTTGAGAAAGCATCCGGTAAATTTTATAAAAAGTTAGTCACAGATTTTGGAAAAACATACGGTATTGATTTCGGCTTCGATTATCCTAATTTGTCTGATACTTTACAACCCTGGGGACATGATACAGCATTAAAACCGCTTCCTCCTTCCGACAATTATAAACTGAACTGGCTGTTGAGTGCAGGTAATATCAATGTAAGCCTTGATGACTATATTAAATTCATCCAGCTTTACTTAAAAGCCGTAGCAGGCACGTCAACAATTTTATCAAAAAAAACAGCTAACAAACTACTGTTTGGATTGCCTGTATTTTCATTTGGCTGGTTTAATAAAACGGATGATAATTCCAAGCATCATATTGCTTTTAATGAAGGCAATGCAGGCGCCTTTATTACACAAGTGCAGGTAAGTAAAGAAACAAACAGAGCTTATATTGTATTTACAAATTCAGCAACCAGCCATACAGAAGAAGGCATTACCATCCTGCAACACTATTTGCAAAAGCGTTATGAAAAGTAGAGCAAAGTAATTTAACAGGAAAGAAAGCAATATAAAATATATACGCAGATAAAAGTTAGTGGAACTGAAAACAGACGTTATTAAAACATTGCTCTTCTCACATTTGCAAAGCCATGACAAATTAATACGGCAAAAAATGATTTTGAACTGATCTTCTTTACTTATCATATTTATAAGCGTACAAAAAGTGTTCGTTATCGAACGCCTTTTTTTATGCGCTGCGCTAAAAGATAAGCTGGCAATGGATTTCAGCAATGGCATAAGCGTTGGGAAAACATTAAGGTTACGTGTGCTTTTGTAAGAATAAGATTCAGTTAGAACATTTACAAATCACTCCATAAACTATCATCCATGTTCAGAAATTACATCATTACTGCATTTAGAAACTTCTGGCGCAACAAAGCGTTTTCGTTAATTAATGTACTTGGTTTATCCATTGGCATTAGCGCTGCATTGGTTATCTTTTTGATTGTTTATTACGAGTTTAGCTATGATAAATTTGAGCCTGATACCGATAGAATTTATCGGGTAGTACTTGATGCAAAATTCAACGGTATAGATGGGCATAGTTCCGGTGTTCATGCGCCATTAGCGAATGCCATTCAGAAAGAAATCACCGGCATACAATTAACCGTTCCGATCATGCAATTCCAAGGCGACGGAACTGCCAAAGTAAGTATTGCAAAAGAAAAAGAAAGCAAACCTGTTGTATTTAAAAATCAGCCAGATATTGTCTTTACGAATCCATCCTATTTTCAACTTCTACCTTATCGTTGGATAGCTGGTTCTGCCACTTCTTCTTTACAAAGTCCGTTCACGGTTGTATTATCTGAAAGCCGCGCCCGTCAATACTTTTCATCGCTTTCTATCAATGATATTATTGGCAAACAGGTTACTTACAATGATGACATTACTGCGACAGTAACCGGTGTTGTTAAAGACCTGGATGAACAGACTTCTTTTACCGGAACAGAATTTATTTCTTACACCACCATTACCAAAACGCACCTGCAGGAAGATTTTATGATGAACGTGTGGAACGATTGGATGGCATACTCGCAACTTTATATAAAACTGCCTTTGGGTGGGAATGTAAAGCAAATAGAAAAAGGGGTAACGGCATTGCTTTATAAATACAATCCAAATGCGAATAAAGATGCAGCGAATACAATGAGCTATCATCTGCAACCTTTATCAGATGTTCATTTTAACGAGCAATATGCAGGTATTGGGTTAAGACTTGCACATAAACCAACCTTGTATGGACTACTCGCGGTGTCAGCGTTTCTATTGTTGTTAGGCTGCATCAATTTTATCAATCTCACCACGGCAAATACAACGCACCGCGCAAAAGAAATCGGCATTCGCAAAACGATGGGAAGTTCGCGCAGGCAACTCATTTTACAATTTCTTGGCGAGACCTTTTTTGTTACGTTAATTGCTACGTTTCTCTCTGTTTGTATCACCCCGTTTTTATTCGCGGTATTTTCAGATTTCATTCCACCGGGATTGCATTTTAATTTATTGCAACAGCCATTTGTTTTCTTATTCCTGTTCCTGCTTACACTTCTGATCAGTTTTCTTTCCGGTTTATATCCTGCCCTGATATTGTCCGGCTACAAGCCCGTATTCGTGCTAAAAAATCAATTCTATAAAGGCAGTAACGAAACAAGACATGCGTGGGTTAGAAAGGCATTAACGGTATCACAGTTTGTAATTGCGCAATTCTTTGTTATTGCGACTCTGCTGGTAAGCGAACAAATCAATTATTCGCTTAACGCAGATTTGGGTTTTAATAAAAATGGCATCATTACTTTCGAGATTCCGCATGATACTGTAGCTTCTCATACAGGACAACTTTTAAACGCAATCAACGCCATTCCTGAAGTGGAAGTTGCCAGCAGTGGTTTTCTGTCTCCTGCCGATGAAGGCGTTGCTTTTACCAATGCTTTTTATGCGCCGAAAAAAGACATTGGTGCACAAATACAATTCCGTTGGGGCAATCCATCTTATTTAGATGTGTATAAAATAAAGCTGCTGGCTGGTAACAATGTTGCGCCCAGCGATACGATGAAAGAATTCCTGATTAATGAAAATTACGCGAAACTGCTTGGCTTCAAAAAGCCGCAGGATGCGATTGGAAAGCAACTGACTTTTAATAATAAATTGATGCCGATAGTGGGTGTGATGCAGGACTTTCACGATCAGTCTATGCGTCAGCCAATTTTGCCACTCATATTTGCAGGTGCAAATGGCGCTAATTTTCATATACGTTTTAAAGCGGGTTCAGGAGGTGCAATTGGGTGGAAAAACGGCATTGCTAAAATTCAAAAACTTTATAAACAAATGTATCCCGATGCAGATTTCAATTATAAGTTTTATGATGAAACCATCGCATCTATGTATCAAAGCGAGCAGCAGACAGCCAGCTTGTTATCGTGGGCAACAGGGCTTGCTATTTTCATTAGTTGTCTTGGTTTATTAGGCCTGGTTATGTACACCATCAATACGCGTACAAAAGAAATTGGTATCCGCAAAATATTGGGCGCATCGGTTACGAGCATTGTATCTGTTCTGTCAACTGATTTTGTAAAACTGGTTTGTTTTGCTTTTTTAATAGCTGCGCCATTAGCCTGGTGGGCTATGTATAAATGGCTGCAGAATTATGCTTATCGTACTGAGATGAGCTTATGGTTGTTTGTATCAGCCGGTATATTTATGTTGCTGATGGCATTGCTTACGCTTAGCGTTCAAACCATCAAAGCAGCAACGGCGAACCCGGTGAAGAGCTTGCGAACGGAGTAACTAAAAATAGTTAATAGAGTGACATTGTTATGCATCAAAAGCATTTCTCCTTGCAAGCCAACACAAGGTTTAGCTTCAGTCAACACTGCAACGCAATAAGGTTTCTCTGTGAATGCCGTTAGCAAGCAGATGCGCCAAAATATATCAGTAATACGAATAATAAATTTACGTCTCTATTGTTGCATAAACGTGCTGTGGCGCCATCCATTTCTGCATTATTCAGGTTACAAAATTTTGTCAGCACTGTAAGCAAGAATTTATTGCACGAAAAACAACAATTAAATCTTGTTCTCATAATTGTGCATCATGGCATTACAAAGACACAAAGCGCGGTGAAAAGATTGAAGGTGTAAAGCAGGAAACCTTGCGCATCAATACACAGCCTTAAAAAGTTTTAGAGCGTGTTAACATCTAAATAGGCAAATTGATAAAAGTTGCAACCAAAAAGCAGAAGGAAAGAAAAGAGGCTGTAGTCTTTTCATAGCGGGAGCGATTCTTCGATGTTGCTTCAGTTTATTGATGGTTCGTTCAATCACATTTCTTTCTTTATAAGATTTATAATCTATTGTTCTTTGCTGTAAACGGCTTCTCTTCGGTGGTATGACAGCTACGATGTTTTCACTATTGAGATAATAAAGCAGCCAGTCTGCATCATACGTCTTATCTGCTATCACTTTATGAGGCTTGATTTTCTGTATCATGTCTAAAGCCATTTTTACATCTGCTGTTTGTCTACCCGGTGGCACTCAGGCAGGCAATACAGAAAAAAGATAAGCGTTTTGCTTCGCTTCTTTTCTTTAGCCAGTATCAGGTGCCCAGTTTACTTACACTTGGTGGAATTAAAAGAACTTCATTATTAACGAAGTTGCTTTTACGGAGTTAGATTATTACGTCACTCCATCCCGTCAGCAAGCGACATAATAACCCAGTGGAAGTACTGTAATAAGTAAGTAAGCCCTAATACTTTCCGAAAAAAAATAAATTTCATACATGTTCGACTTGCCTTCAAATAAGCATTCCATATCGGGTATATTCTCTCCTTCATAATAAGTATTATTATTATGTATGAAGTTTATGGGAAAACGTTGTATCAGACAAATTTTTTTTGAGAGAAATGATTTTAGCTTGCTTTTTCTCCTTTCTTTCAAGCCGTTTTACATCATTAACCTTGTTCACCATTTTGTCATTTGTATGACCATTCATCTTCGCCGCTTCTGCTGCTGCTTCCAGAATCACGGGAAAGAAAATCAATTGTCTCGGTAGTGTTCAGATGTTTAAGCGCGTGAAAGTCGGAGGTAATGATTATTTCTTTGCCCTCGTAAATGAAAATGCAATCCACAAAAACATACTTCTTTTTCACTTTCACCAATTCTTTTACATACCTGTACCAGCGTTTGGTGAGCCGATCTTCACGTATTCTTCTTTTACCCAGCACTAATCTGACTGAAAAAAGATAATCGTCTCTTTCAGCCATATTATATAAGGTCTGCCAGTGCTCCAAAGCAATGCCTTTTATCGGTCGCCAATCCTCATAATAATTACCTTTCCCCTTTTTACCAATACCTTAAATCTCCTTTTAGTTAAATCAACATCGAGCTTGCGAACATTCATAAACTCTGTTTTCCGGTAGCCGCTATGAAAGAACATTCGCATAACGCGCCAAAAAGGGAAGCAGTTTTGAAACAGATGCTTATTTACAACAATCCTTTCCTCATCAGTTAAGGTCTGCCGGATTTTTTTTGTTATCACTTGCTTATCTAATGATTTGACAATATTAGAAACAACTACCTCTATTTTTATGAGATACTTATATAGAATAGACAGTAAGGTGTGATAAAAATTTTGAATGTTATTGCTCCGAGGCTGATGCTTTGGCTTTGCCGGCTTTTAGTAATTCCGCATGAGCTTAAATTTTATTGTTTCCAATTTGTTTAAAAAGGAAAACAATATTTTTGCGCCTGATTTGAGAAACAGGTACTTTATCTAAAAATAACTGTTCGGCAGCAATCAATATGTGTTTTAGGATGTTCTTAATATTTAACCTTATCTTATCTCCTACCCTAATTTTATCATAAGCAAGCTGCAAAGCTTTGGCGAACGGTGTGTATGAGAGACGTCTTCATCGGGTTATAGATAATACAGTCCGGTTATAGGATTATAACCTTTGTACACCATTTTAATAGAATAAACCTCCATTATTTGTGCAACCGCTACCTGCTGTTCTTTCAACGAGTGAAATTCGTTCATCCGTTTTAAAACAGTTAGTTTACTCTGTTTGAGATTATCGTCGTAAAAACGAAATTTTATTTATTGGGTACATTTAAAACAGACCTTTACCGTTTTCCAAGTTTTCGGGAAAACGCCCAATGTTGACTGCGCGGCAATTGTTGGGAAATGTAGCATTTTGGTAACTTGTTATACAAAATGCCGAAAGGATAATAAGAGTAAAAGAAGCGCAAAGTCAATGTAGCATTAGCTTTGCGCTTAGTGACCGCGTTAGGATTCAAACCTAAAACCTTCTCATCCGTAGTGAGATGCTCTATTCAGTTGAGCTACGCAGCCGTTGAATTCGGGCTGCAAATATAGATGGAAAATTGGTTTTGCCAAAATTGGGTAGTGGGTCAATTTGAAATTTATCAAAAAATGTTTTATCAAAAATCTTTTCTAAATATTAGAACCATCGGTGTTTATTTTCTTCACAAAAGAAAGTTTGAGATATATCAGCAAATAAGAAACACCATGGCTTTGACACAGGATTATATACATACAACCAGCATTTGACGACAAAATCACATACTAATAAAAAAGATTGTCAGCCTCTTTTGATTTTTTTCATTTTAGATCGCTTATGTTATTACACCTTATCTGCACTTTTTATACACACGTAAATACTATAATTAATCTCATTTTCTTTGAATGTCAACTCATTCTAAAACTAGTTGCGCCGCACTTTATATGCTTTATTATCAATCGAACAATGTAAACCTCAAAGAGAGAAAGAATACAAAGTTTCACAAAGAGAATACAAGGTTATTTTTATTTTCAAAAGTCTTAGATGAGAAGCTTTACAATACAACTTGTGTAACAACGATCACTTTTTTAGAAGAATTATCCTGAACAAAAAGAACAACAGATGCATTGTCTTTCTCTAAATCTTTCGGCAAATCAATTTGTGTGCTTCCGGTTTCTTTTGACAAAGGCATCATTACAAAACTTCTTACCACATTATAACCGGCAAGCTGTACACCCGAATTTTCGCCACGCCTGATATTTGTTTCAGTATGATGTTGCACCAAAGCCATAGCAATTTGTTGATTGGCAGATATTTTATTTACACTGTAATTTATATTAGCAACACTATTTTTTACAGTTACGCCTGCGGTTAGAACAACTTCATCTGGTTCCTGATTTACTTTAGTAAGCGTATTTGAAATAATATTTTTATTACTGCCAACCATTTCATATTGTCCCTGAACAACCGCTTGTGGTGTATAAGATTCAGCATGTAAAACCTGTGCATATTGCTGCTGTCGCGCCGTATATTGATGATCGCTAAATACATCTTTCCAGCCAAGTCTGTCCCAATAATCAACATGAAAAGAAAGAACGATGAGGTTGGTATCGGTTTTCGCCAAACTGCTCACCAGATTATCCGCAGACGGACAACTGGAACAACCTTGCGAAGTAAATAATTCTAATAGAACTTTTTTTGAACTGCTTTTATCTGGAGATAATTTTTCTTTTGCATCGCCGGCTACAGACGTTGTACAGGCGTAAAAACTAACGATTATAAATAACGGGATGAGACGCATAATTTTTTTTACAAAAGTAAAATGCCTCAACAAAGTGAGGCATTCTTAATTTATTCTATTTGTATAACAATATAATTTAGTTCATTTTTTTCTTGATGCTGGTTACCTGTTCCTGCAGATTATTTACCAATCCAGCCAACTGACCAACATCCCAACGCTGTTGCGCCGTAGCTTTTGTAATAATCATTTGCGCTTTCCACAATTCCATGATATCTTCTGTATTGATGGGATAAGGCTCGTATTGCGGATTATCGCTCACCAGCATAACTTTATTTTTTACACGACCATTGCGATTGATACGCTTATAAACAATACCATTATTTTTAGAAATAACAATATATGCCTGGTTGCTTTTTACTTCTTCCATATCTTCTACCTTTTCGCCAACAATTACGCTGCCGCTTGGCGTCGGCAACATACTATCTCCCACAATTTCGAAAGCGCGGTATTGACCAGGCGCCAACATTGGCAAAGTGAATGTATTCAACTCATCAATAAATTCCGGATCTGCATAACCGCTGAGATAACCGGCGGCGGCTTTTACAGGAACCAAATGAATTTTTCTGTCGTCAGATTCATCGGATGATTTTAAAGCACGGCGTTTATCTAAATAAGTATTCGCTTTTGTTTCGGTCAGGTCTTTCAGAAATAAATCATCAAGACTTAATTTAAATATATGACAAATGCTGCGCAATACTTCTAAGCGTGGTTCGGCTCTTTCTTCTTCGTAAGCGCCTACCAGAGAGCGTTTGATTTTCAATTTGTTGGCAAACTCTTCTTGTGTCCAGCCCCGAAGTCTGCGGAGATAACGTAGATTTTTACCTGCGTAAGACATAACCAATTTATTTAGTACGCAAATTACTAATTAATTTAGTTTATAACCAAATTTTTTTTTATTTTTTTGGAAAGAATCTGAGAGCATGAATTTATTTATCATATTGCGAACCATGAAATCATCTGTATAAAATTTTTGAAAAATGCTCCAAATACGAATATATTCAATTGTAAAGCACAGACTGATTCGTACTATTTTGTGTTCTCTTTCTCTTCGTGGTGTAAAGATTCAATTAATAACAAAGTGTACAAATGAGCTATTGACTGCTCCGGTAAATTGATAACAATATCAATTGAAATACAAACGCTGATTTGTACATATTCTCTTTAAAAAATTCATGCAATATATAAAATAAAAATGCCCGCAGATAATACAATCTGCAGGCATTTTATGATGTAAATCGAAATTTATCTCGCTACGTTTACAGCCCGTTTTTCGCGGATTACGGTTACTTTAATTTGTCCCGGGTATTTCATTTCGGTTTGAATTTTCTGAGCAATTTCAAAGCTAAGTTTATCGCTGTCGCCATCGGTTACTTTATCAGCTTCTACAATCACGCGCAACTCACGACCAGCCTGAATTGCATACGCTTTTTCAACGCCGGGATAAGATGCTGCCAATGCTTCAAGATCTTTGATTCGCTGCAAATATTGCTGCATAATTTCGCGGCGTGCGCCGGGACGTGCGCCACTAATAGCATCGCAAGCCTGCACTACAGGAGAAATTACGTATTGCATTTCCATTTCATCGTGGTGCGCGCCGATAGCATTTATTACAGCCGGATTTTCACCGTATTTTTCTGCAAGTTTGGCACCGAGCAAAGCATGACTCAATTCGGTTTCTTCATCGGGAACTTTACCAATATCGTGGAGCAAACCGGCGCGTTTGGCAAGCTTTGGATTCAAGCCTAATTCGGCTGCCATAATACCGCAAAGATTAGCCACTTCGCGGCTGTGCATTAATAAGTTTTGTCCGTAAGAAGATCGGAAACGCATTTTACCAACAATACGAACCAACTCTTTATGCAAACCATGAATGCCAAGTTCAATAACGGTTCTTTCGCCGATTTCGATAACTTGTTCCTCTAATTGTTTGCGTGTTTTTTCAACTACTTCTTCAATACGAGCGGGGTGAATACGACCATCCGCAATCAAACGCTGCAAAGACAAACGCGCCACTTCACGACGAAGCGGATCGAAAGAAGAAAGCACAATGGCTTCGGGCGTATCATCAACAATCAAATCCACGCCGGTAGCGGCTTCAATGGCGCGTATGTTACGACCTTCGCGACCAATGATTTGTCCTTTTATTTCATCGCTTTCGAGGTTAAAAACGGTTACTGTATTTTCAATGGTTTGCTCGGCACCGGTGCGTTGTATTGACTGAATAATAATTTTACGCGCTTCTTTATTTGCTTTTAGCTTAGCATCTTCAATAATTTCCTGCTGTATTTGTAATGCCTGCGTATGCGCTTCTTGCTTTAAACCTTCTATCAATTGTGTTTTCGCTTCTTCGGCGGTAAGACCAGCAATTTTTTCGAGGCGGCGAATGTGTTCTTCCTGGTGTTTTTCAAGTTCGGTGCGTTTGCTGTTTACAATTTCAATCTGCTTGTTCAGATTTTCTTTAATCACTTCATTTTCTTTGATTTGTTTGTCTAACAAAGTTTCTTTCTGGGTTACGCTGCTTTCTTTTTGTTTAATGCGGCTTTCCGCTTCGTTCATTTTCCGGTTTCGTTCATTTACCAGTTTGTCGTGATCGGCTTGCAGCTGAACAAATTTTTCTTTCGCTTCTACCTGTTTTTCTTTCTTTATGGTTTCTTCGCGCAGCTCGGCTTCTCTTATAATGCTCTGTGCTCTTGCTTCGGCATCCTCAACCTGCTTCTTGGTATCTTTTGCAAAAATGAATTTACCTGCAACAATTCCGGCAATCAATGATATAACAACCGCTATAATAATCAACACTGTCTGATCCATGTTCTCTGTTTCTTTTAATATTATTTTATTTCATAGTCTTATGACAAAGGTTGCGAAGATAAAAAAAAGCAACTCATAATCAGATTCCCAAATTGATTCCCTTTACGAGACGAAAACTGAAGTGCGATTGTAACCTGTAAACGAAAAAAATTGAAAATCAATGCATTATAATCTTAAGTTGGAATGGCACGATTATAGAATATTTTTAAGCGATTTTTAATTCAATATTAATCTAATATTAATATCCACGCAGTGAAAAATTTGATACCGGCTTTTATCCTAATCATTTCTGTGTCTTTTATCTCTTGTTCCAAGGAAAGTGTAACGGCTCCATCCACAGCGGCTTCTATCCAAAAAACTTCCTCTCCTATTTCGTTTACCAATGGCAACATTGCAATCAGCGGATTTACGGCGAAGGTGAGTAACAATGAAATTACGGTAGGTTTTTCCACGGCTTACCAAAAAGATGTAAAAACGCTCGAAATTCTGAGAGGCGTAACAACAAACAACTTGTGCAGCATTTACAAAACCAATGTTTCCGCCGATTCCAAGTCTTCTTTACAATATTCCACAGAAGACACGCAGGCAGCTTCTACGCAGTATTATATAATAAAATATACGCTGCAGGATAACGATTGGGGTTACACGCCTATGTTCACCTTAGAAACAGGAGCTAGCAGCAGTAAATAAAACTGTGGCTTAATCGAAACTCTGGTTGCCGGCGGCAGCCAGTTTTAGCAGGCGGTCGTATTGTTCTGGTGTTAAATCGTTATAAAAGAAATACACAGGATCCACCGGCGTACCGTTTTTATGAACTTCGTAATGACAATGCGGACCGGTGCTTTTTCCTGTGCTTCCTACATAACCGATAATTTCTCCGCGTTTTACTTTTCTGCCCACCCGCGTTTTTATACGAACCATGTGTCCATATAAAGTTTCGTAACCATAACCATGATTGATAATTACATGGTTTCCATAACCGCCTTCATTAAAATCTGCCTTGATTACTGTTCCGTCTGCCGTTGCATAAATCGGCGTTCCGATTGGCGCCGCAAAGTCAAGACCTGCATGAAGCTTGGTTACTTTATAAACCGGATCAATACGATAACCAAAGCCGGAAGCAATTCGTGTTAAATCTTTATTGCTCACCGGTTGTATTGCCGGAATGGCGGCTAACAATTTCTCTTTACCTTTTACCATGCTTTCAATCTCACCGTAGCTTTTTTGCTGGTAAGCCATCAGCATTCCCAGTTTATTTACCTGGTTGTTTATACTTTTCACCAGTTCGTTTTCGCTCATGCTTTGCACGAGTTTTATTTCTTTACTTTTTTCTATTTCGCTTACACGCGCACTGTCGTGAACGGGCTCGGCTTCAAAAATAGAACGGTAAACATTATTGTCGCGGTTTTCCAGTTCCGACATTTGCTGTTGTAACTGCTGAACCTGTTTGTTTAGTAAAGAATAATTTTCGCGCAAATCATCATTGTCATCTCGTAACAGTTTTGTTTCCGGAGAATCTATATATCGAAACGCAATGGCAACAATGATAGCCGCAGAAACAGCAACCGTAGCCAGAAACCCAAAAAAGCGAAGCAGCTTTACGCGCAACGGCGTTACCAGCTTCTCGTATCGTAACGTATTTGTATTGTAGAAGTACTTGATTTTTTTCATAGTGTAAAAGCAATCAGCTTTCAGCAATAAGAATTACATATCGAAAGCAAAGCATTTTGCAATTAACTATCATCTAACAGTTTGTATTCTGCTTTACGTGGTGTCTGAACGCTGATTGCTGACTGCGAATTGCTACTTTTGCTTCCCCGTTTTCAAAGCGTTCAAAGATAACGGCATTTTAAACGATATATTTTTTATGACATCTTTCGAGATACGGCAACAGTTTCTTGCCTTTTTTAAAAGCAAAGAACACATCATTGTTCCTTCAGCGCCAATTGTAGTAAAGAACGATCCGACGCTTCTTTTTACCAATGCGGGCATGAACCAGTTTAAAGATTATTTTCTGGGCAATAAACAACCTGAATACAAACGCGTTGCCGATACCCAAAAATGTTTGCGCGTAAGTGGTAAGCATAACGATTTGGAAGAAGTTGGTGTAGATACATATCATCACACGATGTTCGAAATGCTTGGCAACTGGAGCTTTGGTGATTATTTTAAAAAGGAAGCCATTGCCTGGAGCTGGGAATTGCTGACGGATGTGTATGGCTTAGATAAAGATCGTTTGTATGTAACCGTTTTTCAGGGTGATGAAAAAGAAGATTTGGCAAAGGATGAAGAAGCTTTTACCGAATGGAAAAAGTACGTGGCGGAAGACCGCATTTTGCTGGGTAATAAAAAGGACAATTTCTGGGAAATGGGCGACACAGGTCCCTGCGGCCCAAGTTCTGAAATTCATGTCGATTGTCGTAACGATGAAGAGCGCAAAGCCGTTGCAGGCGCATCTTTGGTAAACGCCGATCATCCGCAGGTAATTGAAATCTGGAACAATGTATTCATGCAGTTTAACCGGTTAAAAGATGGAACATTAGAACCATTGCCTGCCAAACATGTAGATACCGGGATGGGCTTCGAGCGTTTGGTACGTGTAATACAAAACAAACAAAGTAATTATGATACCGATGTTTTTACCGGAACTATTGCAGAAATAGAAAAACTTACAGGCAAAAAATACGATTATGGCGATAGCAAAGAAGCTGTTGCGTTTCGTGTGTTAGCCGATCATATTCGCGCTATTGCATTTACCATTGCTGATGGGCAATTACCATCAAACACAGGTGCTGGTTACGTAATTAGAAGAATCTTGCGCAGAGCCGTTCGTTACTATTATTCTTATTTGGATTATAAGCAACCATTGTTGTTTCAATTGATGCCCGTATTGGCAAAACAATTTGAAACTGTATTTCCTGAATTGTTTCAACAGGTTGATTTTGTAAGTCGTGTTGTGAAGGAGGAAGAAATATCATTTTTACATACAATAAGAAATGGAATAGAAGAGCTGAATAGAATAATGAATAGTATTTATGGGACAGTTGACAGAGTTGTAGATTTCCTTAGAGAAAATCAGGTTATATACAAAAGAATAGATTTTGCACCATTTAGTAGAATGGCTATTAAATTAGCAGAAAGTAATAAACTGATAGAATTTTATGACGATGATGAAGAGTTAAAGAAAATAAAAAAAGATGATTCAAATTTAAATAGTTACAAAAACTTTTCTGAAAAAATTTATATTAACTCGAATGATATAAATAATGAAAAAATAGATAGAAGTTTTTTTGAAACATTCTTAGGTACGAGGCTTCCTTTAGGCTATTTAAAAATTATAAAAGGCAAAAGTGTTTTTGCACTTTCAGACAGAGACGGCTTTCCTTTAGATTTAACTAAATTAATTGCATCAGAAAATGGTTTTATAGTTGATGAAAGTGGTTTTCAAACTGAACTCCAACAACAAAAAAACCGTTCCCGCGCAGCCACCGCTTTAGATACGGAAGATTGGATTGTATTGAACGATAGCAACAAAACAGAATTCGTTGGTTATGATAGTTTGGAAGCCAGAGCCAATATTTTAAAGTATCGAAAAGTAAAAGCCAAAGGCAAAGAGCTATATCAAATTGTATTAGATAAAACGCCCTTTTATGCAGAAAGCGGCGGGCAGATTGGCGATAAAGGTTTATTGCAATTGAATGATACAACCATTCATATAACAGATACCAAAAAAGAAAACGATCTTATCATTCATGTAGCCGAAGCCATTCCTGAAGATATGAATGGTGAAGTAACGGCGATTGTTCCAAAAGAAAGAAGACAGGAGATTGCTTCACATCATAGCGCAACGCATTTGCTGCACGCAGCTTTACGCAAAGTATTGGGCACGCATGTAGCGCAAAAAGGTTCGCTGGTAAATGATGAGCAATTGCGGTTTGACTTCTCTCATTTTTCTAAAGTAACGGACGAAGAAATAGCACAGGTAGAGGCGATTGTAAATGAAAAAATAAGAGAAAATATTCCGGTTGTTATAAAGCTGATGAGTAAAGAAGATGCCATGCAAACCGGCGCTACCGCTTTGTTTGGAGAAAAGTACGGCAATATTGTAAGAGTGGTTACGATTGATCCGGCTTATTCGGTTGAATTATGTGGTGGAACGCATATCGGCGCAACCGGCGAATTGGGGTTTTTCAAAATAAAACATGAAAGCGCAGTTGCAGCCGGCGTGCGCAGAATAGAAGCCGTTGTTGGTAAAAAAGCAGAACAATATATTGATGAACAATTAGCCGAATTGGATGGCGTAAAAACAGCTTTAAAAAACCCGAAACAAGTAAGCAAAAGCATCGAAAATTTATTGGTGGAACAAAGCGATTTAAAAAAGAAATTAGAATCGCTGGAAGCCAAACTTTTACATGGTTTAGAAAGTGAATTGATACAGAAAGTAATAACCATCAATACCACTTCATTTATCGGAGAAATCATTGATATAAGCAGCGCAGATTCTTTGAAGAAATTATCAATTGATTTGTCTAAAAAAATAAGTGGCGTCGTTGTGCTTTGTGCAAACATTTCCGGCAAAGCATCCGTTGCTGTTGCATTGGCGGAAAGTTTTTCTGCAAAAGGATTTGACGCCAATAAAATCATTAAAGAACAAGTCGCTCCTTTAATAAAAGGCGGTGGCGGAGGAAATAAAACTTCTGCAACCGCAGGCGGTACGGACAGCAGTCATTTTCAACAGGTAATTGAGAAAATAAAAAGCTTGTTGTAGTAAAATTTATAAAATTATTAAAAGGACTGTTTACATAAAGCAGTCCTTTTTATTGATTTATATTGTTAGAAATAAAGTTTATCGCATCGACATTTTCAATTGCAATATAAACTCGTTTCCATGGATCATCATCTACCAATTTCCATTTATGACCACTGCCGGTTGTATCTAAAGCAATCAATATTTCGCCTGGTTGTAAAATAAATGTTTCGCCCGAAAAAAGCGTAAATTCAAGTGTACCTGTAAGAGTAATTACGTATTGATTTCTGGGCGCCGGATGCCAGTCGTATGCCGACAATGGTTTTGTTTCTTTAAAGCGAATAGAAGATGCTGAATGCAAAATATTTTCTGCTACTATTCCTTCTTCAACATGCGAATGTCCATCGTCTCCGGTATAAAGTTTATAGGCTTTTATCATTCTTAATCTATTTCAATTCATAAACTCATTTATTATAAAATAGTTCCGGTTCATTTTCCACTTTTCTCTACTTTTCCGGTTACAAATTTACTTGTGGTTTATACAAATTTATATAGTTGATGCAGGTTGCCCGCAGTTATTCAGACGCAGAACTTATTCGTGCCGTGAAGCATCCTAAAGAAAGGGATGCAGCCATTCGTTTTCTTTATAAAGAATATTACGGATTGCTGGAAAACTATATCATTAATAATAACGGAAGCAAAGATGATGCAGCGGATATTATTCAGGAAACAGTATTGGCTTTTATCGAGATAGTGGAAACAGACAAATACAGAGGCGATGCCAGCATAAAGTCTTTTTTGTATGCCATTACCCGAAATCTTTGGTTGGCTGAGATGAGAAAAAGAAACAGTGCAGAAAACAGGAACCGCATATTCGAAACTACAAAGGAAGTAACCGAGCAGTCTATTGTGCAACACCTGGCGCAACGCGAAAACTTCAGTATGATACAGCAGTTGTTTGATAAATTAGGTACCAAATGCAAACAAATACTTATGCTGGCGTACTATGAAAATTTTTCTATGAGCGACATTGTTCAGCAGATGCCGGATTACCAGAATGAGCAGGTGCTTCGCAATAAAAAATATAAGTGCATGAAGCAATTAGCAGATATGATGCAGAAAGATGATTTTTTATGTACACAGCTTAAAAACGCGCTAAAAAATGCAGGATAATTTTACTGATGATGACATGGAATTACTCGTCCAATACATGGATGGTGAGCTGAACAAAGAAGAGACAGAAAAAATAGAAACAAAGCTAAGTGAAGACGCCGCACTTCAGGAACAGTATTATCAGATTTTGTCGGCTAAACGAGCTATTCGTTCGCAAGGATTGAAGCAACTCGTATCTAATATTCACCAGGAATATGCAGAAGAAAAAAGCAAAGAAATAAAAAAAAGAAAAGTTATTAAGCCAACCTCTTTCCTCAAAAATTTTTTAAGCATAGCTGCCATTTTTGTGCTTATTGTTGCTGGTTATGGTGTATATCAATTTACTTTCACTACCAGTCAATCAGTTTACAACGATGCTTTTATTTCTTACCAGTTGCCGCTCTCCAGAAGCGACAACAAAGTAAGTAATCTTGATTCTTTATACACTGCAGAAAACTATATTGATGTTATCAATACAGTACAATCTATGGAGCAGAAAACACAAAAAGATTACTTCTTATTAGCGCAGTCTTACCTCCGGTTAAATAAAGCAAATGAAGCTGTCTTTGCATTTCAGCAGGTTGAAAAATTGAATCAGCAAAGCAGAGAAAAATACTTTGTTCAGGAAACAGATTATTATCTTATGCTGGCTTATATTGAAGCTAACAAAATTGACCTGGCAGAAAAAAAGTTAGAGACAATTACTTCTGACAAACAACATGAGTTTTATAACAAAGCAAAAAGCATCAGTCGTACCAAGCTAATGATGCTGAAATGGAAAGAAAAAACTAACAAATAAATTTATTAAAGGCTTTTAGATACCGCGTTTTATCTTTCTTTTTTTATAAATAAAAATGGATGCAATTGCCGCAGCAATAACAGCAGAACTAACAATCCATAACAACAAACCGGTTGATTTTCCTTCCTGTACATCACCAATAAAAATAAGATGACTCCAATAAACGGGTGAATGAAATTGGCTCATAGATTCATCGTTTAATAAATCTGTTTTGGCTTTTTGCAGCGCTTGTGTATAAGAGTAACCTTTGGCAACATAATCGTAAAATTTTTTACTGATATAAGCGGTTGATTTATCTTCTGCCTTCCACAAAGAAGTAACAATATTCGGGCAGCCGGCAAAGGCAAACGCTCTTGATAAACTTAAAGCACCTTCGCTTTGCGACACTTTTCCACTGCCGGTTTCGCAAGCACTTAAAAATACTAGTTGCGTATTCGGCAATTGAAGATTGTATAACTCATGAGCAAATATTTTGTATCCGCTATCCATCTTGTTTTTCTCATAAAAAGCGATATATGAATTTTCAGGCTCAGTGAAATTTACAGCAGCATGAGTGGCAAGATGAATGACTGAAGCATGATCAGAAAGAGACAGAAATTTATTTTTTGTAGCCGCGGTGTCTATCATCCGGGAAGCAGTTGCAAAATGAGAAATTTCATCAACCGATGAAGACAAAACACTAAAAGTTGTATTGCTGTTTTGATAAGCAAAAGGCGCAAAGGCAATCGCTTTATTTTCCGCAAACCTGGTTTCGTTTTTTTGCAAAAAAGGCAACGCGTATTGATAAGTAACAGCATAATTCTGTATGAGATATGTTTGGTTGTTTGGCTGAAAAGCTTCGAACGGAATATTGATTAAATTTTGGTCAGGTATAATAACGAGCGATGTGACATGACTAATATCATTTTCTAAAGGTCTTACCAGTTTATCATACAAATACAAAGCACCGTTTGAATTGTATGCTTTTCCAATATCGCTCACTGATAATTCGCGTACATAATCATCTATGTGAGTTTGTAAATCAGCATCAGCTTTTATATCATAATGAGTAATCGCATCTTGCCTGATAACAAAAGCGTACAGTTTATTACTGCCTTTAAAATAGCAAACAACTGCCGTATGATTATCTAATATTTTTTTCTGAATATTTTTAATATCAAGATTATTAGCCGCAAATTTTTGACGGTAATAATCGGGAAACTCTTTAAACAAATTATCAACTGATTGTAACTCTAATAAAGATGTATTGATGCGGGAAAGCAACTCGTTTTGCTCAGCTGTATCGCTGCTTTGCTGAAGTTGTAATTTCAGCCGGGAGATACTGATTTTTATATTCTTCTCTTTTTGCAACAGAGAATCAGGCAAACCTGCATACTGCCTGATCGTGTTTTCTTTCAAATTAATAAGTAACGAAGTAGCACGGCTTTTATTTATCCATTCCAATACGTGAATTATATCTTTATCACTCTGCGTAGAGTTTGCTGTCATTATGAAATCAACAGCTTTACTATAAGCGCCAAATACTTTGTCTGCTATAAATAAACGAGCTTCATCATTATCAATTGACTTCTTAATATAATCAGATAAAGCGAACGCTGAATCAAAGGCATTAATAGCGGCATCATAATATTTGATCTCTTTGTTTTTGCCGTAAAGTATAGCAAAACAAGTGGCTTTAGCGATTAGCGCATCAAACAAATTGTAGCTGGCAAAATCACCAATAAAATTGCCGGGATTTGCAAACACATTTGTATCTGTAAACTTATCATCATATTGAATAAGCGCTTGCTGATAATGTGCCAAAGCATTTACCGGTTCATTTTTCATGATAAATAAATCACCTGAATATTTTTGCGTAGCCCCATAGATATTTTTGTTTGATGAAGCATTTGACCGATAAGTATTCACAGATATCTGCAACTGTTCATCAGCTTTTTTTATATCATCTTTCAACATAAATGCCTGCGCCATAGCATTGTGAATGATGATAGCATAATGACCTTCTGCCTTCTCACTCATTTGCAAATAATGCAATGCACTATCAGGTTGTTTTTTAGTAAGATAAATGCCTCCGATGTTATTTATAATTGCGGGAGAAGGATGCGTAACATCAAGCAGTTTTTTATAGAGTTGAAGAGCCGAATCTGGATGATCGGACAGTTTTACGGCGGATGCAATATTAGCTGACATAGCAAACAAAGCTTCTTTCAATTCAGGATGAGTTTGCTTTGTTAATTCCAATGCTTTATTAAAGTAAACACCGCTTTGAGCATAGTTGCCGGCTTCGCTGTAAAGTGCGCCCAGAGAGTTATACAAATCGCCGGCAAGACCAGCCGCCGGGTATTTATCAATTATTCTTTCAGCCCACGAAAAATAATAAACCGAAGAATCAAAAAGAGCATTTGCATAATGAACATTACCCGTAGAAAGCAGAAGCCGGAAAAGAATGGAATCAGTTAAATGATATGATTTTTGTAATGAAATTGCTGTGTAGTAATCAGTCAGAATATCTTGTGATTTGTATCCAAGACCTTGCTTTAAAATACCAGCCCGTTCATAGCAATTATAAAGCAGCTTTGCGTTACCTGCATCAGGTTTCAGTTCCCGGGTTATCTTTACATAATAACCCAAAGCGACTGAATCTGTGCTATCTGTGGCAGAACCATTAAATAAAGATTCTGCGGCTGTGAACAGTTGCTGATAAGATAAATTGTCATTATTTTTCTGGCTTAATGATGGTATCAGTATTACCAAACACATAACAAGGCAAGACAATAATAATTTCTTTTTCATCTGGCTAAGCATCAGACTAAAATAAAAGAAATAATAATTACGAATTACTATTTATAAAAAAGACATGAGAAGTTATAGTTCTCATGTCTTTTTTATTTTTCGCCAACTGCCTTGTAAGAAATTAACTTTTACATCCTTATTGTTGTGTTACAATAATGTAAGGAGGTCTGCATTTTACTTCACCCTGACCATTTTTAGCCGTTGTGCTGCCAGAACTTGCAGGAATAGTAAAGTCTGATCCATGACCGCCGTGATGACCGCCATCTTCGTCCTCATCTTCATTTTCACCTTCCAATAACACCTGGTTTTGTTTTGCTGTCACCTGGCTTTTTAAACTGGCAGGTATCTGGGCTTTTGTTTTATAATAGTATAAACGGAAATTGATTTTGTTTAAAGCTTTTGCACTTTTATCGCCAATCCGATAATTCAAAATAAAGTCTTTAAAAGCTCCGTTCTTCGGATTCTTACCTAATGCGCCATTCTGCAGGCTTTTCTTCAGATCAATCGTTCCGGTCGCTTTGTTTATAGCGATGCCTTGTGGTATCACTTCCTGACCGGCAGGCGGCTCATCAGCAATACCATTGCCATTATCATCATCTGCGCCATCATCAAACTCACAACCGCCTTTGCAATCTACAGGCGTCAGCAAATTAGCATTATAAACCGGGGAAGTTATTCCGGTTGTATTTGCCAGTACATAAATGCTGTCTGTATAGTTAACACCTGAAACCGTAATGAGCTTTCTGCAGGTATCTGTTGTACCTTTTGCAACAAACCAAACAATATATTCAAGACCTGTTTCACTTTTGGTTATATCAATATAACCATTTGTTGAATTGATAGAAAGCCCTTCAGGAAAACAACCATAAACCCCGGCCTGCACAACCAAGGGCTTTACAATATAATGTTCAGGCAAAGAAGCCGGAAAAAAAATGGTGTCAGAATATGCAAACTGATCACAAGGACTCTTAACCAAATTTGCCGTCAGCAACTGGCTTACTTTGTTTGTATTATCTGCCGTGTTCGATTGATTAATAACTTCTTTACTACATGCTATTATTGATACGGCAATTACAATAATGATGATAAAAACAAACCCTGCATTTTTCATATTTTCTCTATTAAAATATTTTCAATTTTACATACAATTCATTACTTATTTCTATACGAATAACAAATAAGACATGAAACGTCAGACAATCGAAGTAAATAATTTTTGTAAATGAAATTTAGCCAAATTAAGGAACTTAAGTTAGTATTTTCTGCGATGATAAATGTAACCTGATTTAAATAAGCAGTTGTTGATTTTTCAAAAATAAAAGATTTTCTCTTCACTTCAAAAAGCCAGGCGATAACGAATCTGATTTATTCTGTCTTTTCAAATCTTTATTACAATATATAAAGTTTCATATTTAGCCAATCAATTTTTCGATATGATATAATAAAAGCGTTTATCAAATAATTATTTAGAGTACTTATTAATCCCTTTTGATATAAAGAATCTTAAAAGTCTTTCTATTAAGTTATATACGGTTCCTGATTTTACTGCACTTGCTGACAGATTTTAAAAATAATTTTTACGGCTGGTTACATTTTCTTTTCCGGCTTCAACTAATCTATGTAGAAAGCAAATAACATGATTTGCATTTACATAAAAAATCAAAACAAAAAGAAAACAATGACTATTAAATCGCTTATGACACTGTTGATTTTCGGACTGCTCACACTTCAGTTCGTTGCCTGTAAAAAAGATGTTTCCGCACCTTCGTCTTCTGCTTCAACCAGTTCGGTTGCCGGCGATTACATGGTATCATCATTTGTAAACAGTGGAAACCAAACAGCAACTTTCGATGGCTTTACTTTTTCATTTAATGAAGATAAAAGCGTTGTAGCCACAAAAGGAAGAGACAAATATAACGGCACATGGAAATTTGATGATAGTGACAGCACAGAATTGAAAATTAACTTCTTTGATGCACCGCTAAATGAACTAAATAAAGGCTGGCATGTTCAAGATTTAACAGAGCAACACATGTTATTGGTTGATGATAGCAGCGATGAAGACAGCAACGATGATAATCCTTCTTCACACAGCAGCCTTGAATTTGCGAGAGATTAGCCACTGAATTTATAGCATAATAAACAGATTATATTTTAAAACATTTTTCTTTTAATTACAAAAACAAAACAGTTATGAAAACAATTATCCTGGCAGCTTGCATGCTTGCCACAGCAGGAACATTTGCCAATCCGAATGTAAACTATGCAACGTATGAAATGCTGAAAGAAGACGGACAACACATATCGGCTTCACAAGTTCCGGGTCCGGTAATTATGGATTTCAACAGCCGTTATCCGGATGCAAAAAACACAAAATGGGAAGTAGAATCAGAACACGGTAAAGCTAAGTACAAAGCCGACTTCAAAAGAAGCAACAACGCTCGCGTAAGAGCTGAATGGTTGGCTAACGGCACTTTCTTAGGAGAGAAATAGAAATTGAAAGATGGCTGCAAATAAAAAGGTTACTCATGAAAATAAGTAACCTTTTTATTTGTAATCAAATGAAACTTTTGCTATGCAAATTGAACGTTCTTTTATTTGTTGGCTTTACGATTAACAAACTTATTTGTTGTTCTGAATTTGAGATACGTGCCTTCACCAATATCACCGGATTTATGAATGATAATAGCGATACATTTTTCATCCGGTGCCATTTCAAAAGCAATTCCTTTGTCGCTGTCATAAACAGTATAAACCGTTCCGGCATCTTTATATTGTTCCGTATTTTCTACTGAAAAAACATGTTGTATTTCCTGCAAAGAAGATGTGGTATGAATGCCTTCTGTTGTTTTGAATGCGGGCGATGTTACGCGTATCTGTAACACGCTTGCTATTGCCGGGCTATCTGTATTCCGGGCTGTATAAATAGCCGTTGAATAAGCCGTTGTATCATGATGTGCAAACCAGATTGCTACTGCTTTTTGCATGGCCGCGTCGCCGCCGTCCGGCGTGCCGAGACGCTGATAAACGCTGTCTGCATTCTCGTTAATTTTTGTTTTGCCGGCAGAAACGCCGGGAACTAAAAGCCAGTCTGCACTTACCGTTTTCCCGGTATCGGTTATTGTATTGTGGTTGGCAATTGTATCTTTTGTTTGTGCTGTTGTTGTATCAGACCTGGATGGTATGTTGCTGCCATTTTCTGATGATTGTTGGTTGTTACAACTTGGCAATATCATGTATAAAATTGATGATAATAAAATTGCTTTCCAGGTTGTTTTCATTTTATGATGTTTATATTTTGCTCTTAGCTCAATCATCGTTCCGAACGTTGAAGTGTGCGACGCAACGAACGATAAACCGTAGTATCAAAAGCCCGTAACATAAAACTGTATTTACTGTATTTTATGATGCTTCTTCCGTTTTGCGTATATATAATTAATCAGCAACACAACAATCAGAATTACCAAACCAAAAAACTCTCTCGTTTCTTCAATCCAGGGCTTTTGGGCTTTCATTGTTTCGGCAATGTTTTGCGCATTATGTTTTGTGAACCAGTCAATCAAACCATTTGTATCAAACACTTTGAACAAAGCATACACAGCGTAAACGAAGATGCCAAAAAGGTAAGCTTTCGGATAATATTGATTGCGGAAAGCCAGCCAGCAAAGAACAGCACCATATAAGTAAATCGGCATCCATACATACGGATCAGGATCGTTGTATTGAAGCGCCGCAAAAATGACAAACAGAACAACAAAAACAAGATTAAATACTTTCATAAGTAGGTAGTTGTGTTCTCAAATGTATGACGAGTGTTTTATGGAAGTAAAAAGTAAAAATTCAAAAAGCGATGTCTCTGTTTTATATTGAGAAAACCAAATTTTTACTTTTAAAATTTTTACTTTTTACTTTGACTTCATTGCTATCATACTTATAGTAACACTATAAAAAAACAGGTATGCAATTTTACTCTTTTACAACAGATAAACGGAGGTAAATATTTCAACCTTTCTCATAAAACAGCTATGCGGAAAGTCTGTTACCTTAGCTCTTTAAATTTTATGTTATGATTGCTTCGCGTTTGTCTCCCCAACAAATTGATTTGTATCACAAACAAGGATATGTAATTGTGAAAAATTTTTGTTCCAAAGAAGAAATAAGCAAACTATATACAACAGCTTTGCAGGATAATGCTATGAAAAAAAATGCGCTTGATTTGAATGATCAGTCAGGCAAAAAAACCAGGCTTTCTTTGTGGTTCACACCCGGCAACGATGTGTTTGGATATTTAACCCGCAGCGAAAAAATAATACATTCTGTTGCGCAACTACTTGGAAAAGAATCGCCGGTATGTCATTTTCATTCCAAACTTATGCAGAAAGAACCCAAAGTTGGCGGCGCATGGGAGTGGCACCAGGATTATGGTTACTGGTATAAAAACCAGTTTATGTTTCCCGACCAGATGATGAGTGTGATGATTGCCTTAACAGGCGCCAATAAAGAAAACGGTTGTTTACAAGTGATTGAAGGCTCACATAAAACAGGTCGTGTCAATCATGGCTTTGCAGGTGAACAAGTGGGAGCCGATATGACGATGGTGAATAATGCATTACAAACGATGCGCCTGGTTTATACAGAATTAGAACCCGGCGATGCTTTGTTTTTTCATAGTAATATTTTGCACCGGTCTGAAGCCAATTTGTCTGACAAGCCGCGCTGGTCGCTGATTTCGTGCTACAGCCTGCAATCAAACCTGGCTTATAATGAAACATCAACGTCATGGCATACACCGGTAGATATTGTGCCCGACGAAGCGATTCTCAATTGGAAAGCCGCTTCTTTATCTGAAGCCGATTTTCTGAAAAAAGAAAACGATCCGGCTTTAAAAGAAACAGGCTGGGAAGAAAGCGCTGCTAAATGAAAAAGTAGTTTGAATTCGAAAGGCATTACCGGCATTTATTTTATCTTTTTATAATTCACAAAAATATTTTATGCAAATAAATGATGCCGAACAAAACTTCGAAAAATTGGGTTTGCAGTTGCCGCCCGCTCCTAAACCGTTAGGTGTTTATAAACCTTGCCTACAAGATGGCAAGCTTCTGTATTTATCCGGTCATGGTCCGGTTCAGGATGATGCGAGTTTAATCATTGGCCGCATTGGTAAAGACCTGGATATAGAACAAGGTAAACTGGCTGCACGCCAGGTTGGTTTAACGATGTTGTCAACCATTCGCGCCAACATCGGTTCGTTTAATAACATTAAGCGCGTAATTAAAGTATTGGGCATGGTAAATTGCACGTCCGACTTTTTAAAACATCCTTATATCATCAATGGTTGCAGCGAATTGTTTGCGGCTGTATGGGGCGAAGACAATGGTGTTGGCGTGCGCAGCGCGGTTGGCTTTAGTTCGTTGCCCGATAATATTCCGGTGGAAGTTGAAGCCATTTTTGAGTTGATATGAATCGCACAAGAAATCGTTATGAATGATTGGTATGATATAAAAAATATTGAAGAGATTGATTCGCCTGCTTTGGTTCTTTATCCCGATAGAATCAGTAAAAATATTAGTCTGGCAAAAGAAATAATGGGTGATGTAAATCATTTGCGACCTCATGTTAAAACAAATAAAATAGCTGAAGTCTGTTCAATGATGTTGAACGCCGGAATCACTAAATTCAAATGCGCAACCATTGCAGAAGCCGAGATGCTGGCAATGGTACAAGCGCCGGATGTATTGCTGGCTTATCAGCCGGTCGGACCAAAAATACTGCGGTTTATTACACTTATAAAAACATATCCGGAAACACTCTTTTCATGCCTGGTAGATAACGTAGAAATTGCACAACAACTCTCCTATTTATGCGAACAAAACAATATCGTATTACCGGTTTATATTGATGTAAATGTTGGCATGAACCGCACAGGAATTGCACCACAAAAAACACTTGTATTGATACAATCAATCAAAGAATTAAAAGCTATCTCTATAAAGGTTTTCATGTGTATGACGGGCATATACACGATACGGATATGGCTTTGCGCAAACAAAAAAGTGATGCAGCTTTTAATGAAATTGAAACGATTCGTCAACAAGCTAAGGCTTTATATAATGAAACGTTACAAATTATAGCCGGCGGCACGCCAACATTCCCGGTTCATGCACAAAGAAAAGACGTAGAATGCAGTCCTGGCACGTTTGTTTTCTGGGATTGGGGTTACAAAAACATGTTGCCTGATCAGCCTTTTTTGTATGCAGCACTTTTGATTACACGAGTCATTTCGGTGATTGATGAAGAGACCATTTGTGTTGATCTTGGTCACAAAGCGGTAGCTGCCGAAAATCCATTGCCACGTGTTCATTTTTTAAATGCACCCGAAGCAGTTTCTGTCTCGCAAAGCGAAGAACATTTGGTGCTGAAAGTGCCTGCCGGTAGCACGTATAAAACAGGCGATGTATTGTATGGCGTACCGCTTCATATTTGCCCGACAGTTGCTTTATATGACGTCTCTTATGTAGTCAACAATCATACAATAACAGATAGCTGGAAAGTGGTTGCGCGCAACAGGTTTATCAATGTGTAATCAAAACCTGGTAATCATCAAATCAATACAATCAAAAGGAAAATACAGGTTATGTTACCATCGCCAACGCTCCGGTTAATCGTTCCTTGCGACGCTCCGTTCAACTGTAGAATATGAATGGAACTTTCAACTTTTATCTTTTTCCTTTTTACCATTTCATTTCGTTACATATCAAAACAAATCATTGAAAACATTTCCTTTTATAATAGATGCACATCTCGATTTAAGCATGAATGCACTTGAGTGGAACCGCGATTTGCGACAGCCGGTTTCAGCCATTAACGCAAGAGAAAAGGCATGACAGACAAGCCTGACAGAGCCAAAGCAACGGTATCATTACCACAACTTCGCGAAGGTAATATCGGGCTTGTTGTTGCTACGCAAATCGGGCGATTTGTTGCGCCGGACAATCCATTGCAGGGCTGGCATTCACCGCAACAGGCTTGGGCGCAAACACAAGGTCAGTTAGCGTGGTACAAAGCGATGGAAGAAGAAGGCGAAATGGTGCTGATAAAAGATAAGGAAACTTTAGATAAACATATTGATTTGTGGATGAGAAATGAACTTTCAGACAAGAAACCGATTGGTTGCATATTGAGTTTGGAAGGCGCCGATTCGCTGATTACCATTCACCATGTAGAACGCGCTTATGAATATGGTTTGCGCGCTATCGGTCCGGCGCACTATGGACCCGGACGTTATGCAAACGGAACTGACGCAACCGGTCATCTAAATGAACAAGGCAAAGAGTTGTTGCAAGAAATAGACAGGCTGAATATGATTTTAGATGCCACGCATTTATGCGATGATGCGTTTTGGGATGCTCTGAAATTATATAAAGGCAATATTTGGACAAGCCATCATAATTGTCGCGCGTTAGTAAATCATAACCGGCAATTGAATGATACTATGATAAAAACCTTGGTTGAACGTGGTGCTGTAATTGGTATGGCACTCGATGCATGGATGATGGTTCCGAACTGGGTTCGCGGTATATCTACGCCGGAGGAAATGCAATGCAACTTAGATAAAATGATTGATCATATAGACCATGTATGCAACATGGCTGGCAATGCTTTACATGTGGCTATTGGCAGCGATCTGGATGGTGCATTTGGCAAAGAGCAATGTCCTTACGATTTGGAAACCATTGCTGACTTGCAAAAGGTTCCGGCGTTGTTGCAGCGAAGAGGTTACAGCGATGCGGATATCGAAAACATTATGTATGGCAACTGGCTGCGG
>CBDATZ010000057.1:0-24835 GCA_965199845.1 Ilyomonas sp. | reverse complement strand
GGAGATATAACTAAAACAGGATGCTTGTTAATGGTATCACGCACGATAGATACAATGCGTGATTCGATAAGGTTCTTCATTATCGGGTCTTTATCTGTATTGGGCAATACACTCAATTCATTTGTTTGCATGTTATACTTAAAAAGCGTATAATTTGTACCTATATAAAATGAACCATCAACACTATCGGCAAAGAATTTTGTAACACTAAGCTTAACACCTTTGTAAACAAGATTGCGGTGTTCAAAAGAATCAGTATTATTATTTTTTATAAAGATGCCTTCGCTGGTACCAAGCCATAACCTGTTGGTTGAATCTTTGTAAAAATCATATATCAATACATTTGAAAACTTGTGCATGGCAAGATGGTGTTGAACAAAGGATGAAAAGAGTGGGTTAAACATGTTCACACCATTATTTGTAGCAATCCATACAATATTATTTTTGTCTATGTATATATCATTTACATGGTCATCGCTTAACGAACCATCCTGCAAAAATTGATGATGAAAATGCTGAAACTTTCCGGTTGATGTGTTTAATACCGCAACACCAGTTTTTTTTTCCTGCCATCCAAATATTATGTTGGTTGTCTTCAGCAAAAGCTACAAAATCATCCTGCTCTAACTTTTTTTCGTTAGCATTGGGGTCAATGGTTGTTTCAATTCCATGTTCCGAAATTCTGTAAACTTTTTTATCCCATGTTCCTATCCAAATATTGTTATTATGGTCTTTAAATATACTGGTAATACTTGCATGAGGTAGCCTTGTTTCAAGATAATCATATCTTTTGTCCGTTACAAAAGAAAGGTTACAGGTATTAATTTTTAATAAACCTCCGCCTGCTCTTCCAACCAATAAAGTATCTCCTTTGCCCATTGTTGCTGCATAGTCAATTGTTCTTTCCTGTTTAACGGGAATGCTGAAGATGCCGGTTTTTTTATCAAACCGAACTGTTCCATTACCGCTGGTGCCAAGCCATAAATAGCCAAATTTATCTTCAGTAATTGTATTAATGTCGTTTGCCGGTATTCCGTTTACATTTTTTGAATCGTATATGTACTGCTTAAATTGCCTGTTTGCCTGGTGCAAGCTTATAATCATAGCGGTTTATGCCGCCATCGCTTGTTGCAATCCATAAAATACCATCGTTGATCTTCATACAAATCGGTAATTATATTTCCTGAAATAGTAGTAGAATCATTTGGAACGTGCCTATAAACTGTAAAGTTGTGTCCATCATAACGGGTTATTCCATCTTCAGTTCCAAACCATAAAAAACCACGTTTGTCCTGCAAAATGCTGTTCACTTTATGATGCGGTAAACCATCATCAATACTTATTGTTTTAAAGTATGGGTCTATAATTTGTGCATGTGCAATGCGCATCAACAAAAGCGAAATCAAAAAAATATTCCGGATAAAATTTTGGTTTATACAATGATGTTTTTTTCTGAACACTTTATAAAGCTAAGATTAATACAAATTAATAGGCAAGCCTACAAGAACACTTACAACTTAAAATTTTATATTCTTTTAAATTAAACTTTTTTTATGCTATTACTTAGCCAGACTGATTTAAAAAACAAACTCACGGACAATTGTATAGCTATCCGCTTCAACTTTTTCGCAGAGATTTGACATATTGCTTAACGTGTTTTTTATAGCTGTATTTTGTTGCAAATTTTTAATTGGTTCAAGGCTTTCCCATGAACCAAAAGAATAAAAAATTTTGGAGTTTGACTGGTTCTGAATCAATGTGCCTTTAATAAATTGCGCAACTGAAGCTTCAGCAAGTGCGTTAATAAATTTGTCCCAGGCAGCAATAAATAAATCTTCGTTTCCATCTTTTACTACATACAATGCCTGCTGATAAAAGTTTTCGTGCATTACAATTTAATTTAAAATTTTAAAAATGTTCATTAAGCTAATTCTTTTATGAAAATAGATTGATATATAATCTAAAAACCATTCACTAGTAAAATCGGTGAGGCTTTTACAGCTTTTGGTTAGAAAAAATTTCTGTTGTGTTAAGAGCTTTGAACGAGCAACACATTTACTAAAAGTTGAAAATGAAAACTTATCTTGTTATAATATGTGGCAAAATTGTATTGCTTTTATTTTCTTATGTGTAGCAGCGATGATAACAGTTGTTTTAAAAAAGCTGGATGTTAAAGCTGCCGCTACTGCAGTAATTATTGGCTTTGCGGTTTGGCTTGGTGAAGACTATGCGGGGATTGTATTGCTTGCCACTTTTTTTATAGCAGGCACGCTGACCACATCATTGAATATGCGCAAAAAGCAACAAGCAGGTTTAGCAGAAAAAAGTGATGGGCAAAGAACTGCCGGGCAAGTTATAGCAAACGGCGGTGTTGCAGCCATACTATCATTAATGGCTTTTTTATTTAATGAATATAAACTTTTGCTGCTATTAATGATTGCATCAGCGCTTTCATCAGCCACTGCGGATACCGTTTCTTCTGAATTGGGTGATGTGTATGGTAAAAAGTTTTATAACATCATCAGCCTTAAAAAAGATATGCGTGGGCTGAATGGTATAGTAAGTTTTGAAGGAACATTAATGGGTATTGGAGGCAGTTGTTTAATTGCTTTGATATATTCACTGTATTCAGGTTTTACCATTCATTTTATTTTTATAATTATTGCAGGCACAGCCGGAAATTTTATAGATTCTGTTTTAGGCGCTACGCTGGAACGAAAACATGTTTTAAATAATAATGCGGTTAACTCTTTAAATACACTTGCCGGTGCTTTAACGGGATTGTTATTATATTATGTATGATAACAATCATATGCTTCATATCTATATCATAATAAATTCTATAATGAGTATAAAATTATTTAAGTAAAACTTGCCTTTATTAATGATATGCTATTTCGTTACCATTTCAATGTGGTTACAGCTCCCTGAGGTAATGTGTAAGTTAAAAATTTGTTTTGCCAAACAACATTAAAATTTTCGGCAGCCATACCTGTATTGAGAACAATTAAAACTTTGCTGCCGTCAGGATTTTTGAAAGCAACATTTTGAATGTCTCCGGCAATATTTGAACCGATACGCGATGCACCAGGCCTCACAAATTTAGATGCATGTGCAATAATATAGTAGGATATATTTCGGTTAATCGTGGGTGTAATTGTTATGGCAGGTAAACAATCAGAACAGCCATCCGCCTTTTTCGGACCGTTATTCCCATCTGCTGCCAAATTCCATTCAAGTACATTTCGCGACCAGTTACGGGTAGCGCCAATAATAAGATTTTTGGTTGCGGATTTTAAATAACCCGCAAATGTTCCACTCGTTGATGTGTATTGTTCAGTAAAGTAAATATTCTTATCAGGAAAAGCATCATGAATTTGTGAAAGCGCTGACACATCTCCCTGGTACAAGTGATATGCAGAACCATCAATAAATGAACTTGCTTTATTATTGCTAAACACAGTATCAGGATATTCGGGCGTGCTTGCATTATGGTCGAAACAAATAATCTTTGTCGTGAGACCAGCATTTTTAAATGCAGGACCTAAATAATCAGCAATAAATTCAGCTTCGGCTGATGCAGAAAATCCGGAACTTGGATCGTGCACAATATTATTTGGCTCATTTTGAGGTGTAACTGCAGTGATATTTATCCCTTGAGCTTTCATTGCCTGGATGTATTTTACAAAATAATCTGCAAAGGCAGAAAAAGCCGATGTATTTAAAGTGCCCCCGATAAAACTATGATTTGATTTCATCCAGGTTGGAGGTGTCCATGGCGTAGCTAAAATGCTAATGTTTGGGTTGATTGCTAAAATTTTCTTTAGTAATGGGATTACATATTGTATATCTGGCTGCACACTAAATTGGGAAAGGTTATAATCAGTTCCTGAACTTATTTCATCAAAAGTATAATCGTAAGTACTCATGCTCGTTGCTCCCATCGGCAGGCGCAGATAACTAATGCCGATGCCATTGTTGGAGGTGGAAAAAAGCTCATTTAGTAAAACATTCTGAATGTTTGGGCTTAAGCTGTCAATAACTATCGCGCTGTTATCGGTGAGGCAAAAGCCAAAGCCGTCAATTCCCTGGAACACTTTGCTTTCATCAACAATAATATTATTAGTATCACTTCCAGAAACATTTGCAAATTTTACATCTGGCTCTTGAGTAAGCAACTTCGACTTGTCTGGTGTTGTCATCCACACATGTACAACTGTATCATTTAAATTTGCAATATTCCCTTCATTTTTGTTACACCCAAAAGATGGAAAAGAAATAATAATGGCAGCAAAAAAGCTGATGATGACATTCTCGTTTTTCATAATCACATTCTTTTATTTAATTACTGTATAGTTTTAAAAGGTTTGTTTTAAAACCCAAAGTGATGCCTATTTAGTGTTGATATTTTTTAAAATCAACCAAATACATAAAAGTAAATCGCTGAATAAATTAATAATGCTATTTGTGTAAATCGGTGAGAGTTTTTAAAGATTTAGGTTAGAACAAAGTTTTAGTGGGCATTGCAGGAAGTTATTTAATTGCATTGATGTATTCAATCTATTTAGATTTTACTATTCATTTTCTTTGGATTGTTATTGATGCAACAACAGAGAATTTATAGATTCTGTGTTGGGTGCTACTTTAGAATGAAAGCATATCTTAAATAATAATGTACTAAATCTTTAATTTGTGCAATGCCTATACCGTTTTGTGATGATGTATTAAACTGTCATAAGATGTTACGCGCTGTTGTTGAAAAATAAAAGATTTTAATGCAATTAAGTTACTAATAAATGTCTCTATACAAAAAATAAAGGATGCTTAAAGAGATACTTTATATAATCAATATCAACAGAAATAAGTTGAGTGGAAATTCCGCTTCCAGAGATCACTTGATTCCGTTACCCTTTGACAAGATAGCCCTTGCTAATCAACTGTTTTACTACTCAACAATTTGCGAAATAAGGTGTTTAAACCTGCCGAAATCTCCACCCTCAGGTCTGACGGCTGAAAATGAGCAAGGCTTTTTTTAAAATATCACGCTCCTGCTCCAACTCTTTGATCCGTTTGAGTAAGGAAAGTTGATCTTCACCCGCAGCAGGGCTGTTCTCCTTACCAACTGTATTTGGCTGTCCCTGGCTGCTGTTGTGACTGCGGCTTCTCCACCGGTAGATAATGTTCTCACCAATGCCTAAGCTGCGGGCAACCTCGCTCACCGGGCGACCGTTGCTGATCATTTGTAACACCTCTTCCTTAAACGAAGCATCGTACTTGCGGCGCTTGATACCGCTGCTGTTCTCTTTCATTCCTGTTGCTAATTTATAGCAACTTTACTGTCCGGTTTTATTAGACCATCTCATCTATGCCCTGCTGGTGCTACCCTTACTACTTTAGGAACCTGGTATAACAAAAAGGGAGACACACAAGAAACAAGCTTCCTGAGGTGTGTCGATTTTGCCGGACAGAGAAGTTGCTTAGGTTTTGTAAAAATAGTAGTTTTTTTCAAAGTCATTGGGGCATTGATAACCGAGAGATGAGTGCCTTCGTTTTGTGTTGTAATACATCTCTATGTACTCAAAGATTTCTGTGTGGGCATCCTGCAGATCGTCGAAAGCACCATCCTGCAACAGTTCTGTTTTGAAACGGCTGAAGCAGGACTCCATAAAGGCATTATCGTAGGGGTTATCTGACCGGCTCATGCTCTGCAACATCTGCCCCGATGCAATCAGTTCCCGGAACCCGTTGCCTGCATACTGACCGCCGCGATCAGTATGAACCATCAATCCTTTTGCATCGCTGCGGCGGCTCATCAGTGCTTTTTTGAAAGCTGTTACCACCAGCGCTTCTTTCATGTGACTGTCTAACTGCCAGCCGGTAATTCTGCGGGAATACAAATCCATCCAGACTGCCAGGTAAAGAAAGCCGCCACCTGCCAGCGGGATATAAGTGATGTCTCCCACCCAGACTTCACCGGGCTTTTGCGGCGCCTCTCTTTCCAAAAGCAGGTTGGGGCTAATGGGGTAAGGATGACGGCTGTCAGTTGTACGGGGCACAAAGCTGCGGGGCTGGATCGCTTTCAAGCCGTGCTCTGTCAGCACTTTACGAACTTTGTACCGGCTTGTCTTTACCTCTGCTGCTTTCAGTTCCGCCACTATCCTGCGCGCACCATAGCGCCTGCGGTGCTCCTGAAAAATATCAACAATATGCTCTTCCATTTCTTTTTTCTTTTGGTCAGCAAGGCGGCTTCTTTTCTGCTGCTTCCAGTCGTAGTAAGCGCTGCGGCTTACCTGAAGCACCCGGCATAGCATCTGTGCCTTGTATTGCCCCGCTTGTGTCTCAATAAACCGGTAGCGCTCCCTCAGGTCTGACGGCTGAAAATGAGCAAGGCTTTTTTTAAAATATCACGCTCCTGCTCCAACTCTTTGATCCGTTTGAGTAAGGAAAGTTGATCTTCACCCGCAGCAGGGCTGTTCTCCTTACCAACTGTATTTGGCTGTCCCTGGCTGCTGTTGTGACTGCGGCTTCTCCACCGGTAGATAATGTTCTCACCAATGCCTAAGCTGCGGGCAACCTCGCTCACCGGGCGACCGTTGCTGATCATTTGTAACACCTCTTCCTTAAACGAAGCATCGTACTTGCGGCGCTTGATACCGCTGCTGTTCTCTTTCATTCCTGTTGCTAATTTATAGCAACTTTACTGTCCGGTTTTATTAGACCATCTCATCCGTTTTAAAACATATCGGACTGAAGCGTGTAAAACCTGTTCTCTAAAACATCAATGCACTAAACTTCCCAAACGGATCATTCAGCGTAGTGAATACCAGGATGCTGTAAGCCGCAATGACAACTATATCAAAAAGAGTCCGCATTACTATAAAAAGAGACAAGCCATATGTGAACATCCCTTCGGAAGTATCAAACGCCATTGGGGTTACACATACACCCTACTAAAGGGACTACAGAAAGTAAATGGGGAGATGAATCTGATTATGTTTTGCTACAACTTTATGCGCACCAAAAACATCCTGGGCTTTGATAAGATGCTACAGATGATCGTTGGATGGCAACCTGACTATAACAGGCTATTGCTGTTCATCAAAAAATGGTTATCACAAGCCAGGTTCATGGAAATTTCGGCAGGCTTGATTACCTTATTCCGTTAATCGTTGAGCAGTAAAATGATTGATTAATAGAGGCTTTTTTGTCAAGCAGCAGCGGAATCAGGTGATCTCGCAATACAGAATTACCAGGCAACTGAAGCAGGTAGCTGAAAAGCTGATAGAAGACTACCGGATGCTGGCGAAAAGGAGCCTGTGCAGTGGTTTATATGCACCGGTTAGGCGGGTACTATAAGTGTTGATCAAAGAGAAGACAGACCGATACGGCATGTGGCCTATTTATACGCTGCTCAGCAGAGAAGGATTTACAGACAATCATAAGCAGGTATACCATATCTACAAAGCTGAAGAGTTGAACCCCGGCAAGCGTCTAAAAAGAAAAAGAAGTGCTGCGCACAGTGGATGTACACAAATTGCATGGTTTTTACTTTCTCTATCGGCTGATGATTTGCATATCAACCGATAGAGAAAGAGAGTTTTGGGTAAGAGATAACATTACCTTGCTATCAACATCTTTTTCGTTTCACCGGTAGTGTTGTTTTTGATGTAATACATGCCGGGCTGCAATTTGCTAACGTTGATGGTGCCATTGCCATTGATAGTTTGCATAAGCAGCAATCTTTCTGCCCCATCGATTAAAGAAATAACTGCTGTGCCTTTTGTTTGCACCTGCACCACATTTTTGGCGGGATTGGGGTAAACAAGTAAATTTTTGCCGGAAATATTTGGAATTACCGTTTTGTTTTCTTTTTCCGATTCGGTTATCTGCACATTGTTAAAACCCTTATAACTGAATTTGACCATCCAGTAATCATTATTTTCTAAATCTTCAGCACAGTTATCAACCGTTTTATCACCCGAGATTCTTGAGTCGGAAGAACCAAATGCAAAATAATGATTACAGCTGATTTCTTTCACACTGTAACAACGATCATTATCTTCTCCGCCGATGGTTTTATCCCATTGCTTATTGCCATTTGCATCTGTTTTTATTATCCAGTAATCTTCACCTCCTCTGCTGTTTTCTGTTTTGTCACCCGATTTGTCGGAGTAAGAAGCGCTACCCAAAATATAACCCCCATCACTCGTTTGCTGAATGGAGGAAATATAAATATCCTCAGTACTGGTACCAATGGTTTTGTCCCATTGTTTACTGCCATTTGCATCTGTTTTTACTACCCAGTAATCATCAAGACCTTTACTATTTTCTGTTTTCTCGCCCGATTTGTTTGATTCAGAACGTCCGCACATTATATACCCGCCATCGCTCGTTTGCTGAACAGAGGTCAAGCCATCATTACTATTTCCACCGAAGGTTTTACCCCATTGCTTATTACCATTGGCATCTGTTTTTACTATCCAGTAATCATCAAGACCTCTGCTGTTTTCTGTTTTGTCGCCCGATTTATTTGATTCAGAAGTGCCACCTAAAATATATCCCCCATCACTTGTTTGCTGAACAGACGCAAAATCGTCATAATCATTTCCGCCGAAGGTTTTATCCCATTAAATGGCACCGTTTTTATCTAGTTTTATTATCCAATAATCTGTTCTCCCTTTACCATTCTCTGATTTATCTCCCTCTTTGTCGGAGTAAGAAGACCCACCAACTATATACCCGCCATCGCTTGTTTGCTGAACAGAGGGAAAGTAATCATCACTGCCGCCTCCGATTGTTTTATCCCATTGTACAGTCCCTGATTTGTTGTACTTTATCACCCAGTAATCTTCTCCGCCGCGGGTATTTTCAGTCTTTTGGCATGTTACGCGCGAGCTTGAAGTACCGGCTGCAATCCATCCGCCATCTTTTGTTAAGCAGGCGCTTTGCAGGTCATCGTCTAAGTTTCCGCCTGCTGTAAATTGTTTGATAATTTTAAGTTGGGCAGATGCTGTAGTATACACAACAACAGCCAGAAAAATAAGAGTGTAATGTTTGAGGTTCATAAAGCAAGTTTTATACGTTAGCGAAGAGAAAAGAAAATTAGGGAAGCTGTAACAAATATAAATAATCTATAGCGCTGTCGAAAATTTATTTGAAGATCTGTTCTAAAACACTATCCATATCGGATTTGAATCAGGTGCTTTGTTCCTGTAAGTCATTCAAACAGGCATGAACAGCTTTTGTTGTCAATCGGGCGAAAAGAATGATCAAGCCGTTCAAGTGGAGAATGATCTCATATCGAAAGACGGAATTGGACTGTTGGCTGGTGCGAGCCTAGATACGCTAAGTCTTTCCCAGAGAGAGATTGACCACAGATGTTGTAAGTAATCAATTGTTTAATAATTACTGGCGAAACGAAACGGTGTTCAAGATAAGCGGACTTATTGATGGAATACGAGAATTCAGCTGATGCGGATAATAGGTCTTAATTTTCTTTACTTATTTTAAGCGAAGCCAAATCAACCGAAGTAAAAGCATCAAAACTAACGCTGTCTTCACTTCCTTTTCAAAAAAAATTTGCGGATTCTATTGCGAATTTATACCTTGAACCCTGTAACGATCGGACAAGATTTATCGATAGCCTGCTTACGGATGAACAGGATTTCACACCTCAGCCATATTCAAACGCCATATGCCGATCTGCCAAACTGATGCCGATAACTACAAGTTGGTTGGACTTCGTAAAATGCATTATACAACAACGTAATTATTCGCTTGTCCATCAGACTATTTCCAAACAAGCAAAACAAAATAAAGATGAATAGTACAAAATATCTGACATAGCACCGCTCGTATAGGTACATAGAGCCGACAATGCGTGCCATTAAACGCAATAATTTCCTTTTGCTCCTCCTGCCGGCAACCATTTACCGATACAGCCTAGCAATGTCATTAGCTGAAAATTTTAAACATCAAAAATCAGAAACAATGAAAAAAATTTTATCGCTGCTCATTGGTGTAACGCTGCTGTATTCCCTGCACGCTCAAGTACTATACACCACTGCATCTGGCGGCGGTGTCAATAGGGGAGGGACCATCAGTAAGCTGGATGCTGCCACCAGCACGCTTTCTGCTGCATTTAGCTTTGCTGCTGCGGATCTGACAGCACCTTCCCGCAGCAGCCTTGTGCAGGCATCGGATGGCAAACTGTATGGCGTGACTCCAGTCGGCGGCACATACAACTTGGGTGGTATCTTCTCATTTACTCCCTCTACGGGTATTTACACCAGGCTCAAAGACTTTGATGGCGCAAATGGTAGCCATTCTAACGGCAGCCTCGTGCAGGCAAAGGATGGCAAGCTTTATGGCATGACAGAAGAAGGAGGAACCAATGGTGTCGGTGTGATCTTTTCCTTTGATCCGGCTACAAGTGTCTTCACCATACTCAAAGATTTTGATGGCACAAATGGGAGTAATCCCCGCGGAAGCCTTGTCCAGGCTACGGATAGCAAACTCTATGGCATGACCACTAAGGGCGGAAACAACGATCTGGGTGTTATCTTTTCGCTCAACCCGGCAATCGGTGTTTATACCAAGCTCAAAGATTTTACCGGTACCAACGGGGCAAACCCTGAAGGCAGCCTGATACAGGCAACAGATGGCAAGTTATATGGCCTGACCGCCCTGGGTGGCGGTACAAACAATGGAGGTGTTATCTTTTCTTTTAACCCGGCTACAAATGCCTTTGCCAAGCTAAGGGATTTTGCCGGTGGTGATGGCACCTTGGATGATGGCAGGTTTCCCGATGGCAATTTCGTGCAGGCAACGGATGGCAAGCTCTATGGCATGACTGCACAAGGCGGAAGCACTGATGACGGCACTATCTTTTCGTTTGATCCGGCTACGCTTACTTATACCAGGCTTACAGATTTTAATGGCGGCGATGGGGAAGTTCCTCGCGGCAGCCTCGTGCAAGCAGCAAATGGTAAATTATATGGTTTGACTTCAACCGGCGGTGGCTCAGGCAATCTTTTTTCCTTTGACCCAGCAAACCTTGTTCTCACCAATCTCACCAATTTTATTGGTTCTAATGGTCGCTATCCTAACGGCAGCCTTGTACAGGCAAAGGATGGCAAGTTATATGGCATGACTTCAAGTGGGGGAAGCGCTGAACTTGGTGTTGTTTTTTCGTTCGACCCAACCAACTCGGCAGAAGTTAAACTGAAAGACTTCGGTACAAATACAACCGGCAACTCGCCTTATTCGGGTGCCATAATAGGTGCAAACGGCAGACTGTATGGCATGACCTTACGGGGTGGCGCATACGGCTTGGGCACTCTTTATTCCTTCGACCCGGCTACAAGCGTCTTTAGCAAGCTCAAAGACTTCGATGGCACAAATGGCAGCCATCCCTATGGCAGCCTCGTGCAGGCAAAGGATGGCAAGCTTTATGGCATAACAGAAGAAGGAGGAACCAATGGGGTCGGTGTGATCTTTTCCTTCGACCCGGCTACAAGTGTATTCACCAAGCTCAAAGACTTCGATGGCACGAACGGCGGCAATCCCTATGGAAGCCTCGTCCAAGCGAGCAATAGCAAACTGTATGGGATGACAAACAGTGGCGGAAAGAATGGCTTGGGTGTCATCTTTTTTTTTGATCCAGCGACTGCTATTTACACTAAGCTGCAAAGTTTTACTGGCACGAATGGAAGCAGTCCCTATGGCAGCTTCGTACAAGCAAGGGATGGCAAACTCTACGGCATGACAGCATATGGCGGCACCAAGGGCATGGGAGTTATCTTTTCTCTGAACCCCACTACGGGCGGCTCTACCAAGTTAAAAGATTTTATTGGTACCGATGGCAGTACCCCTGAAAGTAACCTTGTGGAGGCAAGCGATGGCAAACTCTATGGCCTGACGGCATATGGCGGAAACAGCAATGCGGGAGTCATCTTTTCGTTTACCCCGGCTACGAGTACCTTTACTAAATTAAGAGATTTTGATGGCACCAATGGTGCTGTTCCCGATGGCAGCCTCGCGCAGGCGACTGATGGCAAATTATATGGGGTGACGTCTCACGGAGGAAACGGTTACAACGGCGGCGTTGCGTTTTCTTTCAACCCGGTCAATCTCGTCTATAGTAAGTTGGCTGATTTTACCGGCAGCAATGGCGAAATTCCTGTATATACCATCTTCACCCAAGCAAGCAACTGCAATACCGTTTATTATAAAGATGCAGACAATGATGGCTATGGTGATGCCAGCACACATACAACCGCCTGTAGCCAACCCAACGGCTATGTGAGCGACAGCAGTGACTGCAATGATGCAGACAGTACTATACATCCCGGCGCACCAGAAATCAGCGATGGCAAAGACAATGATTGCAATGGCATTGTGGACGACACCCCCCCCAATGTAAAGATCAGCGATGCAGCGCTTACAGAAGGCAATACGGGCACTAAATTTTTTACTTTCAAAGTAACGCTTTCCGGTACTTCTTCCCAACCTGTCACTGTCAGTTATACCACAAAAAATGGAACTGCCGCTGCACCATCGGATTATGATGCCAGGTCGAGCACAATTACTTTTGGACCGGGTATAAAGAAACGGTATGTAGATATTAAAGTTAAGGGAGATACGCAAGTAGAAAGCGACGAAATATTTAATGTGGTACTAACCAGCGCTGTGAACGCGACCATTACCGATTCAATAGCTGTCGGAACCATCCTTAATGATGACGGATCGGCTCCTGCAATACTGGCAAAACAAGGAGACGGCAGCAATTACCAATCTGCCGTTACAGCGTCAGCCATTACGGTGTTACCCAACCCGGCAAGCAGCCTGATGCAGGTACAGTTGAGCGGCTATAGCGGAAAGGTATGGCTCCGGTTGACAGACTTGCAAGGTAAGCTGCTCAAAGAAGCGGTGGTGTCAATGAACCAGGCGAAGCGTTCACAACAACAATTCCCTGTAGCTGACATGGCAAGCGGCACTTACTTTTTGATAGCTGTGGATGAAAAGGGAAACAAGCAGTCAGTGAAGGTGGTGGTTGTACACTAAGCAACCGTAAAAACAGTTGTTGAATAAAGGCTGTCTTTTCAGACAGCCTTTATTTGTTTTGTGAGTGGCAACCGTTGTGAGAGGTACAATGTGTTCGTGACTTATGGAACCAGAATCAAGGCGACATGTAAAGGTTGGCAGTTGTTGCTGCAAAGCCAACTACTTTAATTGAATAAGACGTAGGTCTCACTTGGGGATGAACCGTTTTTCTGTCCGCCTTATTTCCTTTTTGCTTAACCAACTCCAAATGAACTTGGTCTATGTAGTCGGCATAGACCTGCATCACAGCGACACATTGTGGCAGGAACTGGGCGTGGTCGTAAGCACAGTCAACGCTGCTTTTGGAAACGTGCTCTATTTGCCGGTCTGCCACCTCGTGGCTATAATCAAGTTTCTCTTTCAACAAACCCAAGGCGAGGGACCGAAAGCCATGCCCGGTCATTTTGCCTGCATATCCCATCCGCTTGATACTAAAGATCATCAACAGATGATTAAGCACACACGAGCTCATGGTATTACTACTGTAGCAATGGAAAGTACAGGAACTTATTGGCAAACACTTTTCGATCCATTACAAACCGAACGTTTTGAGGTATTGCTGGTTGACGGTAATCAAACAAAAAACGTTAAGGGTCGTAAGACCGATGTTATTGATTGTATGTGGATACAAAAATTACATTCTTTAGGTCTATTGTCCGGAAGTTTTCTTTTAAGCAATGTTTTACAGGAGATGCGTACATACTATATAGATTTCGCTTAATTAAAACACTGATTTTGTGCAGAAGTGACCAGTAAAACAATTGATTGTCAACGTTTATATTGATCAACAATCTGGGGAATGTGTGATCAAGGGTTGAGAAATCATCCACATTGGCCACCTGACGGCGGTGTACCGGATCTGTTGCACCCATAATTTTAGGTGCAAAATCACTGGCAAGCAGCTTGCCTGCTATGCCGGCGTTGTGCCTTTTGAGCATACCAGCGGCACCAGCGTCAGGGGCAGGAAAAAGGTACATCCGATGGCAAACAAGCATCTCAAAAAGAGCCTGCACCTCTGCGCCCTGTCAGCCATCAAATATTACCCGGAGTTTAAAGAGTACTATGACCGTAAAAAGAAGGAAGGCAAACACAGCATGTCAGTTCTCAATGCCATCAAAAACAAACTTGTGCTCAGGGCAGTGGCAGTTGTCAACAACCAAAAACCATATGTTGACCACACAAAATCAGCCGCCTAAAAAATAATCACTGAAATACTTTTTTATTCCATAGCAATCAACCGCTAAGGAATCAAGGATTTGTTAGCGGCAGGTTTTCTGTTAACCTGATGTCCATTTCTTTTGTCTGAAAAGCTTGTAGCTTACCGCAAAACCAATTAGTAATCCGGCAATAAACCCAATATACCTAATCCAATAATCACTGCGTACAAACCCATCGTCCATATAGTGTTGATACGTTCCTAACGCCATAAAAATGAGGCTCAATATAAAAACAGATATACCTGCGTATTTCTTTTGTACAGGAACAAAAGCACATGATAAGAAAAGAAAAAGCCCGAACGCTAAAGAGGGAACAGTCAGAAATTGTATCCAGTACTGACAGGCATTTAAATGGTTCATATCTACTTCGCCTGTGTGGTGCATAATCATATTGGCAGTGCCGAGAGTCAGTACGCCGGCTGCTATAATTCCCACTGTCCATTTAAGCCACTTCATAGTTTATCATTAACGGTTACTTAGTTTTTAAGCCTGATACAGGCAAAACACATTACCTGCCGGATCTGAAAAGCGGGCTGTCACTTCAGATGAGTTGTTGTCAGGAGCCTGAACCACTTTGCCATTATTTTTTTCAATGAGCTGTAAGGTGTCGGAAACACTATTCACCATAATAGAAATCAAAAGTCCTGGCTTTGTGGCAGGTTCTCTGTCAAGTACCCACATCCCACTTACTTGTCCAACCGTATCATCGAATGAAACATTACTTTCATTGTCTTGCCGTATATTCCACTCAAATACATTCTGATAAAAACTTGAGGATTGTTGAATATCAAATACCGGAATTTCAAGATAGCAAATTTTTCCGTTTGCAAACGTCGGTTGCGAAATATTATCCATAGTGATTACAAGTTAAAGTAACGGTGAATTGCTTGTGTAAGTGCTAACCTTGCAGCCATACAGATGTTGGCTGCGGGTTCATTTTTCGTCAGGGTTCCAAGTCCATTTCGGCACTTGCCGCAATGGATGCAGTTCTTCGTCTGAAATTGCATTTGAGTTTTGTGTTGCTACATGTGCACCGAAGTCAACGTGTGCTTTAAGTGCGTTACGAAAAGGTTTATCTGTCGGAAGTCCTGCTTTGTCAGCTGCCATCATATATAAGTCAACAAACCGTTGCCGTTGCTGTTCAGTTATTTTAAAGCCACGATGAACGTCAATCAGGTGCGTAAATCCACCCATTTTTTCTGTGAATTCGTTAGCTCCTCCAAAAGTCTCTGCGGTAAATGCTGTGAATTTCTCAACGTGTCCAGGTTGTTCTTCAGTTCCAAACAGAGGTTGCAATAAAGGGTCTGCCAAACAGGAACGGTAAAAAATCTCAACGTGTCTGTATAATGCGTCCCAACCACCTGCATGTTCATAAATTGTTTCGTTTTTATTTTCATGACTATTCATAATGAAATTTGTTTGTTATTAGCAGTCGGAAAACTTGCAGCTAACTCCCAAATATACGCACTCCCTGGTACACAAATTCTTTCTGAATCAGATGCTTTCTGTACCTGATATTTACTTCACTTTTTTAAGGCAATTCAGTTTGTAAAGTAACGGATGGTAGAATTTCTTGGGCAGGTTGGAAACCTGCTATATCCTTTCTTCTAAGTGCGCTGCACTGACACTTAGAGTGGAAATTTTGGAAGGCTTGATCACCATATTCCGCTAATCATTGAGCAGTAAAATGATTGATTAACAGAGGCTTCCTTGTCAAAAGGGCAGCGGAATTGAGTGATCTTTGTATACGGAATTTCCAAATACGGGTAGAACTGATACAAATGGAAGCAGAAACCCAAGTGAAAAATTTGGCAACATGGTATGCATCAGTCGTATCTAAACTTACTACATTATCTGTTATCTGCTTCAAGAAACTTGTATTGGCGGTATGACCAGCAGAACAAGCAACCGAATAGGCAGTTTTTCGTTTTTTAAATTCATCCAATCCGTTTCACCAATCATCGGTTGATGTACCATCAGTCATTATAAAGACCAGCGGCTTCCAGTCACCTTTCTGTTCGGTTGTTGTTAGGCTTATCTCTGTATCTATTTTGTTGGCAACCAGTTTTAACGCATCACCCAATGCGGTAGTTCCACCTGCCTGAATGTGTGGCATCTGGAAAGAAGCCAAATCGGTAAGCGGTGGCAATTGTTTGGCAGTTGTATCAAATCTAATGATGCTGATAAATGCTGTTTCACTCGCTTGCGGATTCTGATGCAAGTAACTGATCATTACCTGAACACCATTCTTTACAGCTTCTATGGCTTCTCCATTCATGGTGTAGATTTCGCTTAATTAAACCACTGATTTCGTTCTGAAGTGGCCAGCAAAATAATTGATTGTCAACATTTATACTGACCAACATCTTGCGGAATTTGAGATCAAAGGTTTAGAAATCATCCAGGATGAACACCTTTTTCAGAACAAGGCTCAGACGGCTAATGCGAAGAACCACCGGCTTTTCCAAAAAGCTGCTCTATCCTGATTCAATGATTAAAATCATTGTTCATCATAGAAATAATCACTCATCATACATGTAAGAACATTACCAAATAAATGAAATAATGAAAAATTAATAAATTTGACTAAATTCAAACATACGACGGGGCAGCTTGCCGTTCAGCTTCAGTTTCAGCAGACACAGCGCTGTTGTACAACAGTAAGTAAGCATCAACAATAAACATTAATTTAGCTTCGGTTCCCAGCTGACATGGTGCTATTGAACCCGACTGCAGCAATATATCCAATGTCGGCTGCAACCAGAACAATCAGTTAATAACATTTAAAAGCAATGACAAAATTCATTTTTGTACTTCCGCTGACAGTTTTGGCTGTTCTTGTATCCGGACAGAATAAATTTAAGCCCGATGAGAAGTATAACACACAATCATTAAGGGCTTTTAGCTTTTACGAAGCGAATAAATATCTACAATCAGCTTTATCCTTTGACACTTTATTCAAATTATACAAGGGACAAGGTTTGCAAAATGATAAATACAACGCAGCCTGTTCTTGGGCTTTATCCGGAAATATCGAAAAAGCATTTTTTTATTTGGACAAAGCAGTAATCACTGATAAATGGATTAACCTTTCTCACATACTTACCGATTCGGATTTATACACGCTTCATGCTGACAAAAGATGGCAACCACTTATTGATACAGTTACAATAAATCAATCGAAAGCGGAAGCAAAACTCAATAAACCATTGGTTGCTTTGCTCGATACAGTTTATGAAGAAGACCAGGGAGACAGACGAAACATAGATACGATTCAGAAACAATTTGGCTGGCATTCAAAACCGATGGATTCTTTATGGAGGAAAATTAAGTATCAGGACTCGATAAATTTAATTCGGGTTAGGAAGATTATAGATACTTATGGTTGGTTAGGCACAGACGAAGTTGGTCAACAAGGTAACGCTACACTTTTTTGGTTATTCAACATGCCGATTCATTGACGCAGATTACATATCTTCCTGTTATGCGTAAAGCCGTTGCGAAAGATCATGCCAAACCTCAAAATCTTGCTTTGCTTGAAGATAGGGTGTTAACAACGCAAGGCAAGAAGCAGATTTATGGCAGTCAGCTGCGAACAAATGAAAAGACAGGAAAATATGAGTTTTATCCTATTGAACGTGAAGCTAATGTAGATAAAAGAAGAGCTTCTGTAGGACTTGAACCATTAGAACAATATGCAAAGTATTTTGGAGTGGACTATATACTGCCAAAGACTAAAAAGTAAGGGTATACAGCAAACAAAAAGCTTTTTTCCATGCCGGCTGATACCTTTCAACTCAACGTCAGGAATTCTATTTATCTTTCGTTCGGTATCCGACTTACGAATCAAGAATGCCGGCACACCAGAAAGCCGGAGCAGTTAACTACCATTATTGCCCAAAATTTAAAATCATTTACAATGAAAAGATGGTTAAAAATTTCTCTGTTTTGTTTAAGCTGTTTGACCTTCATCAGTTGGGATAAAGCCACCAAAGACCTGGCAAAAGAACACTTAAAAAATAAAGAACCAATTTCTTATCTGCATGATACTTTTCGGCTTGAATATGTTGAGAATACAGGGGCTGCTATGAGTTTGGGAGATAACTTACCAAAGACAGTAAGTTTTTGGCTGCTGAGCATCTTGCCTCTGGTTTTTCTTTTTACCCTCTTTATATACGTTGTCGTAAATGAAAGAAAGTTCACTTTTCTCAAGATGTCAACTTTTGCTTTGATCATTGCAGGTGGTTTTGGTAACGTATTAGACAGGCTGTTATATGACAGGCATGTCACTGACTTTATGAACGTTGGATTCAACAGCGTCAGAAGCGGTATTTTCAATTTTGCAGATGTTTGTGTAACAACAGGAGCAATAGGATTGCTAATAATGTATCATAAGAAAAAATCAGTCTCACAATCTAATTAACTCAAGTTGCTAATTATAAGTAGATAAAGCAGAGTAAGGGATGAGGATTAATTTTGAGTTACGACACTTAAAATTAGTTTACCGATGCTCTGCGAGGATAAAATTATAGCACTTTACTGTATAGTTGATGATTTGCTGCAAGGGATAAATCACCGGGAAGACAGAAGAAGAAAAGTAAGCGATAGTGAAGTCATTACAACTGCACTTGTTTCGGCTCTTTATTTTGGTGGTCATCAGGATAATGCCCGGCAGTTTATGAAGATGACAAGGCTGGTGCCTCTAATGCTGGACAAGAGCCGTTTCAACCGGCGTCTGCATAATATATCTGATCTGCTCTTCAGCCTGTTTTACCACATTGGTCATCTGCTAAAGACGGTAGCGGGTGCATCAGAATATATAATGGACTCCTTCCCTGTGGCAGTGTGTGACAACATTCGCATCAGCCGTTCAAGAATCATTAAAGGAAAGCAGTGGCAGGGAAAGCAGGCAAGCATGAGACGGTACTTTTATGGTGTCAAGGTTCAGATACTCTCGACTGCACAAGGCGTTCCGGTTGCATTTTGCTTTGTACCGGGAAGCGAATCGGATGTGCAGGCACTTAAAAAACTGCCGCTGGCGGTGACAGCGGAAAGCAAAATTTATGCAGATGCGGCTTATACCGATTACACCATAGAAGATGATATGAGGGAAGCAGACGGAATTGAGCTGATGATACAGCGCAGGAGCAATGCCAAACGAAAAGATGAGCCGTGGATAAGGTTCCTGAAAGAACAAATGAGAAAAGGAATCGAAACCACGTTTAGTGAAATCAAAGCCTTGTTCCTCAGAACTATTCATGCCGTTACTTTCAAAGGATTTTTGCTGAAACTAATCCTGTTTATCCTCTCCTTTACACTTAATAAACTTACCTGATTAATTAGCAACTTGAGTTAATTAGCTAAAGCTGATAAGAGTCCGGCTGCATTGATATGCGACTTTTAAAAATCATACGGCTTATTCTGACTTTACGAAAATTTCTTTTTAGCAACAAGTATAGAAAATCCGCATTCCGAGATCACCCGATTCCGCTGCTGCTTGACAAAATAGCTTCTGTTAATCAATCATTTTGCTGCTCTACGATTAAGAGAATAAGTTGATCAAGTCTACCGAAATTTTTAGCTGTATTCCAGGTATGCAAGCCAACACTCTACGATTGGTTGCGACAAAACAAAATCAAAAGTTTTAAGATTAAATCGAGGCGATATTTTCTTAGAGCAGACATCGAAGCGATGATACATCAGCATCAACATTCTACAGCCGAAACAAAATCCTAATCAATCATTTTAAATCATGTGTTATGACATGTGCATGGATGATTTCTGAACCTTTGATCACATATTCCGTAAGCTGTTGAACATTACATACATTGATAATCAATTATTCTGCTGATCACTTCTTCAGGAATTCAGTGGTTTAATCCAGCGAAATCTACATACAGGCGATCGGTCTTGAGCTGATAGAAAACCAGAAAGCAATATTGGTAGAAAAAATAAAAGCCCTTGTGATAGAGATGGTGCATTATGAAGATGAATTTCCGAACGTAAAAATGTCTGTTTATTTCAGCGAAAAGCTGCATCACAACTATACTTATTTAGCTACTTTGTTTTCTGAAGTAACAGGATGTACACTGGAGAGTTATATCATCCTGCATTAAATAGAAAAAGTGAAGGAATTGATTGTGCACGATGATATCAACCTGACGGAAATAGCTTACAAATTGAATTATAGCAGCATGACGCATTTGTCTGCCCAGTTTAAAAAATAACGGGTCTTACGCCTTCGTTCTTTAAAAAACTAAAGCTGAAACGGTTGCGTCCGGTGGAAGAAATGGCGGAATAATGCGCTATTGCATTTTTATCTTAAATAAACGTAGCGATAGAAACAAACTTAACAAGCAGATAAGATGATAGACTGAATGCGAAACAACCATGCTCACTAAGAGCTGGAAAAAGCGAAGCCTTATTTGCTGACAGAAATCATAGAATATGTACCCAATGCCGTGCTGAGCCGAACCATTATTGAAAGAGCTACCGCTAACATTAAGGCGATGTCTTTGGACACCGGAGCAGAAATGGCAGAGAGAACATCGCCCTTCGTTACCTTCATACAAGTGATTGAGGGGGGCTGCCGAAATTACCATCAGTAAAATAACACACACTATTGAATTTGGAACTGGTATCGTTATTCCTGCCCACGCTTCACACCGATTTGACGCGCGTGAACAGGTTAAGATGATATCTACGGTAATCAAGAGCGGTTACAAAGATTGAAGTATGGCAAGACATGCCGCCGTCTGTATTGTAAATAACCAGTTGTGTTAGAAAAGTGGTATGTAACAACCTAATGAAAGATGTTTTCCAATCTTTTAATTGCAATTTTGAATCTTCTGCGCGTTTTTAACTTTTACAATTTGTTTACTCTGCTCATTACTCTGCAATTCCGGTTCAAGAAAATAATTTAACGCTGTTCACAATACAGCGATGGCAGCTAATTTACCAATTTCGTCCCAGGTAGGCGCAATGGCGGTTGCCAGTATATCAGCACCCAATAATAACTCTAACGATAACGCTAGTGCACTGCCAAACTGGATGCGGGTGCTTTCATTGGTAAAGCCATCAGCGGGGCTGAATAAGTGCATGATGTAACGGTACAAAAACTTAAGCAGGGCTATGCCGATAACAAAGACAGCCAACACTTCTACAATGCTGCTCATATATTTGGTAATGAGTTCGGCAATCTCTTTCATGGTGCTGTTTTTTTATTTTCACTTTGTTTAATCAACCATAGAGATGCGCGTTGCAAAATAATAAGAATTACAAGCAGGCACACGGCGAAAAAGAACATGAGCAATGTGTTTGGCTTAGTCTGCTGAAACGCAAATACGAGCGCAGTAGAAACTGCCGGCGGATGCATGGCTTTAGCGATAATCATTACGGCGATCGCGATTATCATAGAAATAGCGGCGGAGGTATAACCGGCTCTTATGACAATATAAACAAGGTAACTGATGGCAGCTGCGGATAGCTGCGCAATGATTAACGTGCGTACACTGTTGGCAGGGTGCTGCGGATCAAGATAAATGAGAAATGTGCTTGATGCTAGCGAGGAAAATAATACTTCCTGTTTACCGAATAAATTAAGCAATAACAATACGCCTACCATCACGGAAGCCGGCATTAAAGCAAGCAATACATCGGTTTGCAGATCGTAGCGGCGAAACGTTTTTTTACTTGCAGATGATGTTGCCATTTGTTCTGTGAAGTGTGAAGATATTTGTTGTTTGTTGATCATGAGCTGCCAGGTTAAACCTGTCTATATTGCATTATTCCTTCGGCTTATCCTGCTCGGCTTCGGCAATCATTTTCCGTTTGCTTTTTTGCTTTTTTTCTTCATCACCCAGTAATAATCCCCATGGTTTTAGTGTTTCGATACGGTCGAAAATAATTTTACTCATAGCAATCACCGGTATAGAAAGAAACATACCGGCAATACCCCAAACCATTTCACCGGCAATAACGCCTATAATGGTAATTAAGGCATTGATGCGAACTTTAGAACCTACAATAACAGGTAGCAATACGTTGCTATCGGTTAAATGAACGACAATATAAGTAATAACCACCAGTAAGATTTTTGTGTCTGATGCGCCAGTAGCAAACGTAATGAACGTGCTAAGTAATAGAGAAGTAAAAATACCAATATAGGGAATGAGGTTAAAGATACCCGTAATCAAGCCAAGCAGCAAGGCATACCTGATACCCAGTATTAAAAACGTGACGCAGCAAACGGTAGATACAATAGCCATCTCTAACAACAATCCTAAAATGTATTTCCTTACGATGTACTGTACCTGCTCAACTATGTCGTAAACTGTTGATGAATGTTCTTCCTTATATACCGCAATTAGGAACTTCAAAATCAGACGGCGGTAAAGAAGAAGAAAAAACGTATAGATCATTGTAAAAACAATGAACAACAGAATAGAAGTAAGGGAAAAAAATGTAGCACTGATGATGGTAGAGCTTGATGAAATAGCCTGTGTCGTGGCTTTATCCACATACTTCATCTGCTGCTTCATGCCAATGTTCATACTATTGCGCAGCCATTGCTGAAGATTGTCTATGGTGCTGTCAATCTGTTGCTGAAACTGCGGCCAATCCTGCGCTAGGCTGCTGATGCGCGAGCCGAGAAAATACAGCAGTGCAACAAGGGCAACCAGCAGTAAGATAACCGATGTACTTGCCGCAGCTCCGCCGGGAAATCGAAGCTTCCGTTCGAAGAAATTGACCAGCGGCAATAAGGCAATAGAAAACAACAGCGCAAAGATTAACGGTGAAAGAATTTCTTTGGCCTCAATGGCAACAAAGCAAAAGGCAATAAGACTAATGAGAATCAGCGCCAGCTTTACATAAAACGGTAACGCGCGGGATAAAGAAGGTGTCATTAACAGCGAATATATGTTTTGAAATAAAGGAAATCAGATAATGATGTTGTACGCCTGTTATGCGTAGCTGTTTACTGTTGTATTAAAAACAAAGCGGCGACCATTAGAGTCGTCGCTTTATAAAGTAAACATAAAAACAAAAGAAGTTTTACTCCTTTAGTTTCTTGATTTGTCAATACTTATTCTCTTGCCTTTCATATCTTCAACTTCCACCTCTGTTTTACGAACGGTATCCCGAACTGTTTCATTGCGTTCGTTCACATCTTTACCTAAACTTACTTCTTCCACCACGCGCGCCTGCTTGGAAACAACCGGTACTTCCTTGCTTTCTTTCATTTCGATTTCACCTTCTTTAAAAGCAGCAAAATCAGCATCAGTAGCCGGGGGGTCAACTGTGTTGCGATTGACCTTCACGGTTTCTTCGCGAAGGCGAAGCTGCTCTTCTACCGGATGTTCTACAATGCGGCTTTTCAGGCGCATACCACCGGTTTGCACCGATTTTTTACCTACTTCAAGGCTTTCCTCAATAATAGGAATTGACTTGTTGGTCTTGGCTGTATTACCGTTAGTTACTGCATACCCTGCATCGCCTGTATTCATGGTTGCACCTTGTGCAGGCATCGTAGTATTGTCATATCCGCCGGCTTCCAGGTTCAGGTCAACCGCACCATTATCATCCAAAATATCGGCTGCTTTTTCGGCTTCGTTGGCAGACATTGCATACACGCTTACTACAGCTTCACTTTTTGCTGCATAACTATTGTAGCGGTCTGCTTCAGCATCGTTATCGCCGAATAAATTTTTAAAGAACTTAGAGATGCCGCTTTCCTGCTCATTATTGTCTAAGTTGAAATCCCTTGTAGTGCCTGCTGCTGTTTTTCCACCTGCTGACATGTCAATGTTGCTACGGTCAAAACCTTTGCTTACCAAGGTTTCTACTGCGTTCTGAGCATTTGAGTTTTTATCGAAAATACCTACTACTGTCTGTGCCATAATGATTCCCTGAACGGGTGTTTAAAATGTATAAAAATTGTTACTGAAAAAACTTATCGCTGTGTATCGTGCCGCTCAACGGTTACCACCTCTTTGCGCAACATCATCTGCTGCGGCTCGCTGGTTTCCTTTGTGTTCTTTGTAATCCTGATTTCTTCTACCATCAGCATGCGCTTTACCATCACTTCCCAAATTACGGGAATAATGGTTGTATCGTACCGTATGGTTGGCGCTTCATCAACCAGTTTATCCACCCGTATATGCTCAACCGTGTATTCTTTCCCGAAGCAGTGAAACTGTAATTATCTCATTTCTTTCTTCCACCTTTTTCGAGATAGTCACTTTACCTGTTTCGATAGTTTTTTTATCAACCATCAATTGCTCTTCTATCACCGGGATGATAACAGAATGTGTTGATGGATTGATTGTGTCTGATTCATCGGCGGAAGCATTCATAAAAAAAAGTTGTTAACGGTACGTAATCTGAAGAATTATAAATAGGTCAAGCAACTATAAGAGTACAAAGCAGGAACCAGATAATGGCGAAAGGTTACATAATTCTGTGAAGAACTTATATAATTCATAGTAAGAGAAATTGTGGTGTTGCGGGTCTTG
>CBDATZ010000056.1:0-32061 GCA_965199845.1 Ilyomonas sp. | reverse complement strand
GATTATGCTGGACGTAAGCAAACTATTTCCCGATTACCAGTTTGTTGTTGCCAAAGCGCCGGGACAAGATGATTCATTTTATGAAGACTTACTAAAAGGTTATGCGAACGTGAGTTCTGTATCTGGCAAAACGTATGATTTATTGATGAAAGCCACAGCCGCATTGGTAACAAGCGGAACGGCAACATTGGAAACGGCTTTGTTTGGTGTGCCCGAAATTGTTTGTTATAAAGGCAGCCGTATTTCGTATGAAATTGCAAAGCGTTTAATTACGATCAAATACATTTCCTTAGTGAATTTAATTATGGATAAACTAGTTGTAAAAGAACTCATTCAACACCAGCTAACCGTTTCAAATATCACTTCAGAATTGCAGTTGTTGTTGACGAATGAAGACAGAAAAAAACAGTTGAAGCAAGATTATGCGGAACTAAAAAATAAACTGGCTGCGGATGGTGATGCTTCTGCGAAAGCTGCTGCCAGCGTATATCGTGTGGCTTTAATGCAAAAATAATATATCATTATTCCATCAAAACTTATCTATAAAATTCAATGTTCCCTGGAAAGAAGGAGGCTGTTTATTCATTGCTTTTTCTAGTTGCTTATACACAGGTTCCAGCTTTGTTTTGTCAAGCGTGGTTCCTTCTACAACATGCCACTGTATTGCTTTTCCGCTATTTTTAGCTTCTGCCGCAGGTCGGTTCGATTGTATAATTACGGTATAATCGGTTCCGGTAATAGAAAGTATAAAACGCTCCGATTGTTTTGAACGATAAATACGTTCAGCGGTTAGCGTTATCATCAATCCATCTACTTCAGCTTTGAAACAAAATTTCACGCCGTAAAAGTAAAATTAGCTGACAACTATGCAATACTTTGCGGTAGTAATTTATTCATAAGTTATGTAATGAAAGATTGCATCAACTCAAAGTAAGTTGAAAGACAAATTATCTTTACTTTATTTTAATAATAAAAGGAATAAAAAGATTCATCAAAGCCTTAACCAATGAACGGAGATACAAATATCAAATCAAGAAATATTATTGAAACGGTGCTGGTTCTTTTCTTGTTACTTGCCTTGCTCGTCGCTTTGTATGAAGTGTTATACTTGTTTTTTGGCGTTCTCACTTTTGCGCTTGTGTTTGCCATTTCATTCGAAACTTTTTTTGAGTGGATGGTCCGGCGTTTAAAAAACAAGCGCAAGCTGGCCGCTTTTCTTTTTTCTTTGTTGCTGATTGCCGTGATAGCCGTTCCCTTAAGCTTTCTGTTTTCTTCGCTCGCGCGTAATGCGAAACCTGTAATCGGGTGGATAAATGATGTAAAGGAAAACGGGCTTCCGCCTTTACCGGTTGCTATCACTAAGCTTCCATTGGTTGGCGGAGAAATTGCAAACCTGTGGAATACATATCATGATGATCCAAAACAAATACTGATTGATAACCAGGAACGCGTGCAGGAATTTTCACATCAGGCAATGACAAGCGGGTTCAATATTTTAGGCTCGGTAGTAAATGTATTGATCGGTATTATCATTTCATCTTTGCTGCTGTTTAACAAAGAAAATATTTTAAGTTCTATCCGTTTAACGCTGCAACATTTGGTAGGCAAGGAGTCTGGAGTTTCTTTGTTAGAAGCCATTGCTATGGCAATTAAAGGCGTTTCTATTGGTGTGATGGGAACAGCATTCATTGCCGCATTTCTTTCTTTTATCGGTCTTGAAATCGCGGGAATTCATTTTGCGGTTGGATTGTCAGTTGTTATTTTCTTTCTTGTTGTCATACAAATCGGGCCGCTTCCGTTATGGATTCCGTTGGTCATTTGGATGTCAACACAAAATCATCCGGGGCTGGTTGTTTTTCTTATTATCTGGGGCGTTGCTGTAACCATTGTTGATGCGATAATAAAACCTATATTGATAGGGAAAAGCGGCGGTAAACTGCCTTTCCTTGTTCTTTTTATTGGTGTTATCGGCGGTCTTTCTGCCTGGGGATTTACGGGCATGTTTAAAGGTGCTATTATAGTCGCTGTCTTTTATACAATCTATAATAAATGGCTAACGCGGAAAAGTATAGTGCCGTATGAAAAGAATGAATTGATTTGATTCAATTCATTTTTGCCTATAACTGTTGTTTTGTATTTTAAAAGGTTAGTAATGTAAAGTATATGATAATGCTTTGGGCGTGTCCGCAAGCTGCGCAAGCGGTCGGGCTATCCGTTACAAGTCCTCGCTCGTACCTCGCTGCGGGCTTTCCACTTCCATCCCTCACGCGCTGCCGCACTTTGTAATTGCTCCTTATTTGCTTTTTACTTTTTAGACAAAAAAACTAAAATAGTTTCTACAATTAAACGACACTTTCTTCACTCATTACCGGTTCGCTGGTTGGTTTAACTTCCACCTGTTTTACTTTGTGCTTGCCCGATAAGAATGTATAAACAGCCGGTATTACAAACAAAGTAAGAATTAGTGAAAATAAAATGCCGCCAACCACCACAATACCAAGTGGGATGCGGCTTGTAGCGGCTGCGCCCAGACTTAATGCAATAGGTAAAGCACCTAAAGAAGTCGCCAAACTTGTCATTAAAATCGGTCGTAACCGTTGTGTTGCGGCTTCTGTTACGGCTTCTAATTTATTTAAACCTTGCTCACGTTTCTGATTGGCAAATTCAACGATTAAGATGCCGTTTTTTGTTACCAGACCAATCAGCATTATCATCCCGATTTCAGAAAAAATATTCAATGTTTGACCGAATACCCAAAGGCTTAACATAGCGCCGGCTAATGCTAACGGAACGGTAAGCATAATAGCTAACGGGTCTATAAAACTTTCGAATTGCGCAGCCAGAAGAAGATAAATCAGAATCAGCGCCAAGCCAAACGCAAAGAAGATATTGGATGAACTTTCAGCATAATCGCGTGAAGGGCCGGTGAGTGCCGTTTGAAAGCTGGGATCTAATTGTTTGGCAGCAATTGCCTGCATCGCTTTAATGCCATCACCAATGGTAAAACCTTCGTTTAACGAAGCCGAAATTGTAGCTGCTTTATAACGGTTAAAGTGGAATAACGTAGCCGGGTTTGTGCTTTCAACAACGTTCACAACAGAGCTTAGCGGAATATCTTGTCCGCTGCTGTTTTTTACATAAATATTCTTAATGTCAACCGGCTCATTTCGCTTGTTTCTTTCAACCTGCGCAATCACCTGATACTGGTAACCATTCATAATAAAATAAGCCAAACGTCCGCCGCTAAAAGCACTTTGCATAGCAGCAATTACATCAGTTGTACTTAACCCTAAATCACGCACTTTTATTCTGTCAACCGTTACCTGTAATTCAGGGCGATTGAACTTTAAATTCACATCTACATTTGCAAATGTTTTGTCTTGTCGCGCAGCATCTAAAAACTTTGGAATTACATCTCTAATCTTATTCAAATCCTGGTTTTCCAAAATGAATTGCACCGGCAAACCGCCGCGCGAACCGGACCCAACTGCAATGGTTTGTTCCTGTATAGCAAACACGCGCGCATCGTTAAAGCGGTTCATTTTTTTCTGTAAATCATTCGTAATTTCTTCCTGTGAGCGGTTACGATCTTTTGGATCAACCAATTGAATACGCGGTTGCGATGTATTGTTAGAACCACCTGCTGGCGTGCGTGTAAAAACATAGTCGCGTTCAGGTATAGAATCATATAAATAGTTGGTGATATTATCGGCTACATTTTGCATGTACGTATAGCTCGTTCCTTCCGTTGCCGTTACATTAAAACGTATGCTGCTCCTGTCTTCCAGCGGCGCCAGCTCACTTTTTAGCACGCCTGAAATCAACCAGATCATTACGCCGCAAATGGCAATAATAACCCACGCCATCCATCTTACATTCAGGAAGCGGCGAAGCATGTTATGATAACCATCTTCCATACCTGTAAAGAAAGGTTCTGTCTTTTCATAAAACTTTCCGTGACCTGCTTTTTTACTCGTGAGAAAGACGTTTAAAACCGGCGTGATGGTTAACGATACAAAAGCCGAAATCAATACGGCAGAAGCCAGCACAACACCAAATTCGCGGAACAATCTTCCGACAAATCCTTCTAAAAAGATAACGGGTAAAAACACGACCGCCAGTGTAAGAGATGTAGAGATAACAGCAAAGAAAATCTCTTTACTTCCTTCCAGAGCCGCTTGCCTGATAGGCATTCCCTGTTCAAATTTCCGAAAAATATTTTCGGTTACAACAATACCATCATCTACAACAAGACCGGTTGCCAATACAATTCCTAACAGCGTTAATACATTTATGGAAAAACCGGCTAAGTACATAACGAAAAACGTAGCAACAAGCGATATTGGAATATCAATTAATGGGCGAATTGCAGTAAGCCAGTTGCGGAAGAAAAAGAAGATAACTAAAACAACCAGCCCAAACGAAATCATCAAGGTTTCTTCCACTTCGCTTAACGAGTTGCGGATGTTCTTTGTATTATCAACCAGAATATGAAATTCGATGTCGGTTTTGTTGGCGGCTTTAATTTCTTCTAAGCGTTTATTAAACTCATCGGCAATCGCAATATTATTTGCGCCGGGCTGTGGAATAATGGCAAGACCAACTGCATTCACGCCATTATATTTCCAGCTTTGCTCTAATTGTTCCGGGCCAATCTCAACACGGGCAATATCATTCATGCGTACAATGCCTGCGCTGTCTTCTTTAATAATTAAATCTCTGAACTGTTTCTCCGAAGTTAAGCGTCCCAATGTGCGTATAGTAAGTTCAGTATTGTTACCATAAATTTTTCCGGGCGGCAATTCAACATTTTCGTTGTTTAATGCAGTGCGCATATCGCTGAACGATACATTGTACGCATTCATTTTATCGGGGTTTAGCCAAAGCCGCATGGCATATCTTTTTTGTCCGAAAATATTTACCGCACTTACCTGGCTAATGGTCTGTAACTGTTGCTGCAATACGTTTTCAGAATAATCGCTTAACTCTAACAAACTCTTGGTTCTGCTTTGTACAGCCAATATCAAAATAAAGTCGCTGTTGGCATCGGCTTTTGTTACCACGGGCGCGGCATCAATATCCTGCGGCAAACTTCTTTGCGCTTGTCCCACTTTATCGCGCACATCGCTGGCAGCCGCTTCGAGGTCTTCACCTAAATTAAATTCAACCGTTATATTGCTACTTCCCAAAGACGATGATGAAGTGATAGTGCGAATGCCCGGAATACCATTGATTTGTTTTTCAATCGGCTCTGTTATCTGGCTTTCAATAATATCTGCGTTTGCGCCGGTGTAATTTGTTGTAACCGTAATGATTGGCGGATCGATGGCAGGATAATCGCGCACCGCGAGATATGTAAATCCAACCACGCCAAACAAGATAATGATCAGATTCATTACCGTTGCCAGTACCGGGCGATTTATAGAAAGTTCGGAGATGTTCATCTTTGTATTGTTGATGGCTGATTGCTGATGATTGGCAGATAATTAAAAACTATCAACCGATAACTATCAGCTTTCTTTTATTCGATTCCTTTTTTATTCAATTGATCAAGCGTTCTTACGCTGCGCACTTTTACTTTGCTGTCAGGCCGGGCAAATAAAACGCCTGTTACCACAACCGTATCACCTTTATTAATGCCGCTTACAATTTCGGCGGTGCTTGCTTGGCGGCTGCCGGTTTGTACATCTGTCATCTTTGCTTTGCCGTTTTTTACAACAATAACCTGGTTGCTTTGATCGCCGGGAATGATAGCATTTGTAGGAACCAGAATGGCATCTTTATTATTGTTGGAAGCTACATACACTTTTACAAAAGCGCCGGGATTGCTGTTGCCTTCATCAAGCAAAGCACGCACTTTCAGGTTCCTGGTTACCTGGTTTACCTGCGGCTCAACCGCGATGATAGTAGCGGTACTTTTTGCTCCGTTTGTTTTATCAATATCAACATTAATTTTATTGCCCACTTTAATAAGGTTGCTATATTCTTCAGGCAGTGTAAAGTCAATTTTTGTTCTGCTGGTTTGCTGTAAAGTAGCAATCACTGTATTTTCTGTAACAAAAGCGCCGGGACTCACCTGCCGCAAACCAATAACACCGCTGAAAGGTGCACGCAGCACCGTTTTATCAACCAGTGCATTTGTGTAAGCGATATCGGCTTTTAAACTGCCAACCTGGTTTACAACCGCGTCATAATCTGCCTGGTTTACACCCTGAATGTCCAGCAATTTATTTAACCGTTGTTCGTTGGCTTGCGCAAGTTCTAACTGCACCTGCGATTTTTGTATTTGTGCCCGTAAATCGGCATCGTACACACGTGCTAATACAGTGCCTTGCTGAACAAATTTTCCTTCGGGAACATTCAGGTAAGTTAAACGACCGGTTACCTGCGGATGAAGTTCTACCGTTTCATTTGCGATTACAGTTCCGTTAGCTTCAATGGTATCGCTGAGACTTACAGGCTGCGCTATCATTACATCTACAATCGTCTGTTGCTTATCGGCTGCTTTGTCTTTGGAATCATCTTTTTTTTCGCCGCAGGCGTCAAATAAAAATAAAATAATAAAGAGGAGCGAAAGTGTATGTATGGAATGGACAACGTTAGAAAAGAAGCGCATCAAAGTTTTTATTTTATAAAAATCGTTCAGAAAAATAAAGATAACCAGATTGTGAACCAAACAAAAAGTAAAAGCCATGCCGAAAAGGTAAACACACGAAAATTGAAGGTGAGTAACTAAACTTTTGGCAAAACAAAGAATACTTTTATGAGTGAACTCTATAAATAAGTGTTTTTATAACATTTAAAGATTAATCTATATTTTTGATTGGTCTGTTGTCGTATCAGTTAATACAAATTTGCTTATGTATGAAATATCGCTTTGCCAAAAGCCTTTTAGAAAGTTTATTTTCTATAGTTTCTTTTCATTGTTTTGCTTTTTGATTTGTGTGAATTTTTCTTTTGCTTCCATCAAATCATTCAAGAAAGAAACTCGTGGTATAATTTTTTATCTTGATAAAGGATTGATGAAAATAAACATTTGTAAAGATGATATTATCGAAGTAAAATATACACTGCTCGATTCGTTTCCAACGAAAACTTCATTGGTTGTAAATGCAAGCTGGCAAGCTAAAACTGATTATTCAGTAAAAGAAAACAGCAACGCTGTTATTATCTCCACAAAACGTTTGCAGATTACGGTAAATAAAAAAACAAATGCGGTTTCTTATGCTGATATAAATGGCAATACAATTCTTGCAGAATCTGCAGACAGTAATAAAACGATGAAGGCCGCAACCATCGCCGGTATTGATACTTACAACTGTATAACTGAATTTAATTCTCCTTCAGAAGAAGCTTTATTTGGCTTGGGTTGTCATCCGCTCGATTCGCTTTCCATTAATTACAAAGGCCGCAACCAGGATTTAGCCATCCGGTATTTAACCGGCGCAGTTCCGGTTATTCTTTCTACCAAAGGTTACGGATTATTGTGGGATAATTATTCGGCTTCCAACTGGTATGGCGGCGAAGCATCAAACACAAAATATAAGTATGTTTCTGAAAGCGGTAACCTGGTAGATTACTATTTCTTTTTTGGTCTTGGTTTCGATACAATTATTTCATCTTACCGCGAGACAACAGGCAAAGCACCGATGTTTGGGAAATGGGCGTTTGGCTTATTTCAATCGCAAGACAGATATAAATACCAAAAGGAAATGCTGGATGTTGCAAAGAAGTATCGTGATAATCATATACCTGTTGACGTGATTGTGCAGGATTGGTATTACTGGGAGCCGTTGCCGATTGGTTCTCATGTTATGAACCCGGAACGTTACCCGGCTCCGAAAGCGATGATTGATAGTTTGCATAAAGAGAATTTTCATGCTATGATTTCTATTTGGCCGGTATTTGGCAGCGGCACAAATAACTTTACTGCATTAAAAGATTCCGGCGATTTAACTTCCATCACCTGGGATAATGTTGTTACGCATACATTCGATACCTATTATGATGCGCACAGCCCGAAAGCGCGGCTTCATTACTGGCAGCAGGCAAGAGACAGTTTGGTAAAACGATATGGCTGGGATGCGTGGTGGATAGACCAGTGTGAACCCGATAACGGCTCTTTGCTTGATGAGCGCCGCAAAGCGAATTTCTATACAGGCAAAGGCATTGATTACTTCAATACGTATTCGCTGGTACATACCGATGGTGTTTACGCAGGCTGGCGCAAAGACATTCCGGGCAAGCGCGCTTTCTTTCTGGCACGTCAGTCTTTTGCCGGCGAGCAGCGTAATGCCGCTACATTATGGTCGTCTGATATTGAGTGCAAATTTTCTGTGCTTCGCAACCAGGTTCCGCAAGGTATTAATGCCTGCTTTTCAGGACTTCCTTACTGGACGTCAGATATTGGCGGTTATCATTATGGCTGGCAGGCGCCCGATTGGTCAACACCCGAGAACAGGGAACTGTTTACAAGATGGTTTCAGTTTGGTACATTCTGCCCGATATTCAGAATACATGGCAAAGGAGAAAGGGCGTTATTTTCTGATAATTGGGACACCAAAACAAAAAATATTTTACTGCATTATGATAAGCTTCGTTATCGCTTGTTGCCTTATATCTATTCTCTTTCTGCAAAAGTTACGCAAGACAATTATACCATTATGCGCGGGCTGGCATTCGATTTCAGAAATGATACATCTGTTTATCAAATCAAAGATCAGTATATGTTCGGACCTGCGTTTTTGGTAAACCCGGTAACGCAACCTGCATCAGCCTTGGCAAAAGCAAATGTTCGTGAAATGTATTTACCTAAAACAATATGGTATAACTTCTGGGACGGTTCTAAAACAAATGGCGGAGCAAACATTCAAGCATCAGCACCGATAGAAACAATGCCGTTGTATGTGAAAGCCGGTTCGCTGATTCCCATGGGACCGTTTATAGAATATGCAACAGAGAAAAAAGCTGATACGATTGAACTGCGTATTTACGGTGGTGCAGACGGAAACTTTGAATTGTATGAAGATGAAAACGATAATTACAATTACGAGAAAGGTAAATATGCAACCATAAACTTTACCTGGAATGATAGCCGGCGTTTGCTAACCATCAGCAATACGAAAGGAAGTTTTGATGGTCAGTTAAAAACGCGCGTTTTTAACCTGGTTCTGGTGAAAGAAAATCGTGGTATTGATATAAACGTAACAACTGATGTTGATAAACGTATTGTTTACATAGGAAAACAAGTACAGGTAACATTATAAAGACAAACAACAGTTCTGACTGATTATAAATGATTGATCCGGCTATATTCGTATAAATTACTGATGCCTGATGATACATGATTTTATCAGTAATAAAAAACTATGATTGCGATAAAAAAAACAGACATCATCATTTTATTACTTGCTGCAACTGTATTAATTACAGGCTGTTCTCAATATAAAGAAAAGCCATTGTTTTCGCAGCTTTCATCCAATCAAACCAACATTCATTTTACCAATACATTGGTTGATCATGATTCATTAAACATACTGGATTATCTCTATTATTATAACGGCGGCGGCGTTGCTGTGGGCGATATAAACAACGATGGATTGCCCGATATTTATTTTACCGCCAATAGCAAAAGCAGCAACAAATTGTATCTGAATAAAGGCAATTTTACTTTTGAAGATATTACAGCAAAATCAGGCGTAGCAGGCATTGCAGACTGGTGCACTGGCGTAACGATGGCAGATGTAAACGGCGATGGCTGGCTTGATATTTATGTTTGTGCCGTTAGCAAAAAATTAGGATTGCAAGGTCATAACCAGTTGTTCATTAATAATCGCAACGGCACATTTACAGATAGTTCGGCAGCTTACGGATTAGCCTTCGAAGGCTATTCTACACAAGCTGCTTTTTTCGATTATGATAACGATGGCGATCTGGATTGTTTTCTCTTAAATCAATCTTCGCATTCGGTGGAAACGTTTGGAGATACTTCGTTGCGCAGGCATCCGACTGCATTGTCCGGTTGCCGTTTATTCAGGAATGAAATAAGCTATGGAAAACATGTATTTACCGATATTACAACCGGCTCTGGTATGTATTCAAGTGCGCTTGGTTATGGTTTGGGTTTGGCTGTGGCTGATGTTAATAATGATGGCTGGAATGATATTTATATTGGCAATGATTTTCATGAAAATGATTACTATTATGTGAACAATGGCAACGGCACGTTTACAGAAAGCGGCGCACAGCATTTCAATCATTATTCGCGCTTTAGTATGGGCAATGATATTGCCGATTATAATAACGATGGACAACTTGATTTGTTTACCGCAGACATGCTTCCGGCTGATGAAAAATATTTAAAAACTTATGCTGGCGGCGATCAGTTAGACATTTATACAAACAACATTATCGGCAACGGTTTTCAAAACCAGTTTTCAAAAAATTGTTTGCAAAAAAATATTGGCAACGGCGTTGGTTTTAGTGAGCAATCGCTTATCGCCGGTGTCTCTGCAACCGACTGGAGCTGGTGCCCTTTATTTGCCGATTTTGATAACGATGGCAATAAAGATTTATTTATTTCAAATGGCATTGTAAAGCGTCCGGTTGATCTCGATTATATGAAGTTTATTTCTTCGCCTGAAATCAGTAAAGAAGTTTCAGCTTCACATAAATTAGACAAAGCGGCTTTAGATAAAATGCCGGATGGAAAGGTGCACAACTATCTTTTCAAAGGCAATGCAGACGGGCATTTCAGCGATATGAGCAACGATTGGGGATTGTCGCAGCCAACGTATTCAAACGGAGCTGCTTATGCTGATTTGAATAATGATGGCAAGCTTGATTTGATAATAAATAATATTAATGAAGAAGCATCCATTTATAAAAATGATAAAGAAAATAAAAGTCATTTTCTCTCCATTTCTTTTACAGGAAACAACTTAAACACAAGAGGTATTGGATGCAAAACGTATCTCTTTTCCGGAGGAAAATTACAGTACCAGCAACTGATGCTGACAAGAGGTTTTCAATCTTCATCTGAAGCCAAATTGCATTTTGGTTTGGATACCATTTCTAATGTTGATAGCGTACTTGTTGTTTGGCCAAATAACAAGTATCAGTTGTTTAAAAATGTTAAGACAAATCAATTCATAACCTGCAATCAAACAAGTGCAAAAGATAACTTTGATTATAAGATTTTCTTTCCTTCTCCAAAGCCTTTTTTTAAAGATGTTAGTGCAGATATTCAGGTAACATGGAAGCACAAGGAAAATGATTTTGTTGATTTTAACCAGCAATATTTTATACCACACGAACAATCAACCAAAGGTCCGAAACTCGCGGTTGGCGATGTGAATGGTGATGGTTTGGATGATTTTTTTGCCTGCGGCGCCAAAGGACAAAGCAGTTCGTTGTTTCTGCAAACAAAAGATGAACATTTTATAGCAGATACAACTGCCTTTGTGGCTGATAAAGACTGCGAAGATGTAGACGCGCTTTTGTTTGATGCTGATGGCGATAAAGACCTGGACTTATATGTTGTCAGTGGTGGCAATGAAGCATCCGGCATTTCTCATCTTTTGCCTGACAGATTATATATCAACGACGGTAAAGGAAATTTCACGAAAAGCAACGATGCGCTGCCGCTTATTTACAAGAATAAATCTGTTGTGCGTGCAGCCGATATAGACGGCGATGGCGACCAGGATTTGTTTGTTGGTGTTAGTGCCAATTCGTTGTCTTATGGAATGCCGCAAACATCACTTTTGTTAGTAAATAACGGCTCCGGAAAATTTACGGCCGCAAATAATAAAACCATTTCATTACAACATATCGGGATGGTTTCTTCGGCTGCTTTTGCCGATGTAAACAGCGATGGCTGGCCGGATTTGATTATTGCCGGTGAATGGATGCCTGTTGTTTTATATATCAATCATAATGGAAATTTTGAAAAGGGTAAAATAATTGCGCCGGCCGGATTATGGCAAACGCTTACTGTAAGCGATGTAAACGGTGATGGCAAGCCAGATGTACTTGCCGGGAATTATGGCTTAAATTCAAAGCTTACGGCAAGTGTAATTTCGCCTCTGAAGCTTTATGTAAAAGACATGGACAACAACGGCACTTTAGACCAGATACTAACCTATACAAAAGACGGAAAAGAATATACTTTCTTAGGAAAAGAAGAATTGGAAAAACAGTTGCCGGGAATAAGAAAAACTTATTTGTTATACAGCAGCTTTGCCGGGAAAACTGTAAACGAAGTGTTTGGTAAAGAACTTAGCGATGCACCAATATTACAAGCGCAAACATTAGAAAGCAGTATGGCTATAAATGATGGTAAAGGCAGTTTTTCTGTAAAGCCTTTACCCGCTGATGTTCAGGAATCGCCTGTATTTTCTGTGGTTGCTGATGATATCAATCATGATTCTTTTACTGATATTCTTTGCGGCGGAAACTTTTATGGCGTGTTGCCTTATGAAGGCAGGTATGATGCTAATTGGGGTGATGTTTTGCTAAACAATCAAAACAAAAATTATACATGGATATCACCTGTAAACAGCGGCTGGTTAGTTAGGGGAGAAGTGCGTGATATAAAGAAACTAAAAACAAGGCAAGGTTATCTGTATATTGTAGCAAGAAACAATGATAGCTTGATTTTTATGAAGCCGGAATAAGTATTCATTTATTCAATATCAATAATTTACTTTCTTTTTAAAAATTATTTTCAGGCAGCATACCGCAATAAATCAATTACTAACCGAAACATTTTTAAAAAAATTTTAAATGTTATTTTGACATTTAAAAATAAGTCCTTATTTTTAACACCGAATTACGAATTCGATTGTTGCTGTTGAAATTACCAAATAAAAGTCATTGCATTTATTTTATATAAAACAGAACTAAAGAGAAAGACGGAATTATTTCAGATTGTTTGTTGCTTTTTCCATCATTTAAAAATAAAACTGCTGTATGAAAAAATCAAAGACGTTTACATAACTGTTTATTTTTTTTAGATAACTAGGCTTTACAATTTCTTCATGGCTGATAACAATATCAGCGTTGCTATTTATTACTCAAAAATCAAACTCATGCTAATGATTCGTTTGTTATGTTCATGCAGGCGTTTTATGCTCCTGTTTATCATGCTTTTTGCAGTTCATATTGTTTATGGTCAAAGAACCAGTATCAAGGGAAAAGTTACGGATGATAAAAACGCACCGTTAGCCAATGTGAGTGTTGTGGTAAGAGGTACCTCAACGGGTGTTACAACCGGCAATGATGGTACTTTCACTATATCAGTTCCAAACAGCGATGCTATACTTGTATTTAGTTATATTGGTTTGCGAACACAGGAAATAACGGTTGGAAAAAATACAACCGTTGATGTTCAGCTATCAAGTACCGCTATTCAGTTAAACGATGTAATTGTAGTTGGTTACGGTACGCAAAGAAAGAAGGAAACAACGGCTGCGGTTACAAGTATAAGTGCAGAGCAATTTAATAAAGGCAACGTATCAAACACGGCGCAATTGCTTCAGGGTAAAGTGGCTGGTTTGTCTATTTCGCGCCCGGGCGGCGATCCGAACGGAGGCTTTGCCATTCGCTTGCGCGGACTCTCAACGTTAGGCGCAAATGCTTCTCCGCTTGTAGTTGTAGATGGCCAGGTTGGTATTGATATTAATACCGTTGACCCGAATGATATTCAAAGTATAGATGTTTTGAAAGATGCGGCTTCGGCAGCTATTTATGGTACGCGCGGTTCTGCCGGTGTCATTATTGTTACTACAAAACGCGGTAGCAGAACCGGCAATACCGTTTCTTATAACGGAACCGTATCGGCCGAAACTCCGGCAAAGTTCACCGACCATTTTGATGCTGACGAATATGTAAAAGCCGGCGGTGCAAATTTGGGTTCTAAAACCGATTGGAACAAAGAAATTACAAGAACTGCTATTTCGCATACACATAATTTATCGTTATCCGGCGGTAGCGGCGGCACTTCTTATACGGCTTCTTTCAATTACAGAGACAACCCGGGCGTGGCAATTACAACAGGCTTTACACAAGTGAACATGCACTTTGGCTTAACACAAAGAGCTTTAAAAGATAAACTGGTGTTTACATTGGATGCCAATACAACCAAAAGAAATTCTGATTTTGGTTGGAATGATGCTTTTAAATATGCTACCATTTTTAATCCTACAGCGCCTGTATATTCCGATACTTCACTTTATAATTTAACCGGCAGCGGCTACTTCGAGCAGAACTTTGTAGACTATGCAAATCCGGTTGCTGTATTGAAACAAAATACAAACAGCCGAATTACCAAACGCAATAATATAAATGCTTCTGCTACTTATGAAATCATTCACGGATTGCGGGTTTCAATACGGTATGCGCAGGAAAATATAGGCGCGTATAATTGGGCTTATCTTCCTATATCATCCTTTTATGTGCGTGGGTTTTTAGGACTAAGCGGTTTTGCCCGTCATGGTTATGCATGGAAGCGCGATGATGAATCTTTTAACCAGTTGTATGAAAATACAATAGCTTATGATGGCAAAATAAAAGACCTGAGAATTTCTGCGGTAGCTGGTTATTCTTATCAGAACTTTTTATACAATGGTTTTTTAGCACAGGGTGGAAATTTTTTAACTGATGCCGTATCTGAAGACTTCAACAGTTCTCTTGATTTTAAGAATGGTTTGGGCTTTTCGGATAGTTATAAAAATGGTTCTCGTTTAGTTGCTTTTTTTGGAAGATTAAATTTGAATTACAACGATATTGTTTTTTTATCAGCCAGCTTGCGCCGCGAAGGTTCTACACAGTTTGGTGCTAACAATAAGTGGGGTATGTTTCCTGCCGTTAGTGTAGGCGCAGACGCAAATAAATTTCTGAAAGTCAACAGCATCAATAATTTAAAGGTAAGAGCCAGTTATGGTGTTACAGGTGCTTTACCGCCAAGTGCTTATCTTTCTTTGCCTTTGTATGGTATTGTGGGTGGTGCAGACAGATTGTTTTATTCAAATGGAAATTACGGACCTTCGTACGGACCTACGCAAAATGCCAATCCGGATTTGAAATGGGAAACAAAAGCAGAGTTTGATGCCGGTCTTGATTTTGCTGCATTCAAGAGTCGTTTATCAGGAACATTCGATTATTATAACCGTACAACTTCCGACCTGATATTTAATGTTACGGTACCGGTTCCGCCTTATCCGACAAGCACACAATATCGCAATATTGGTAAGCTGAAAAGCAGTGGTGTAGAGCTTTTGGTGAATTATGATGTACTCAGAGGCAGTTCAAGTTTAAACTGGACAACAGGTGTTAATTTCTCTACCTATCATGTAAAATTAGCCAGCCTGAATAAAGACTTAGCTGGAAGTTATGTTGGTGCTTCTAATCTGGGTACGCCGGGACAGGAGCAAACTCAAATTACACGCGCGATGGAAGGAGAGGACATTGGAATTTTATGGGGACCCGTTTACAGAGGTGTAAATAAAAACGGTTTGTATTTGTTTGATAACGGTAGCGGCGATACCACAACAGATAATGGCTATAAAACCATCATCGGGCATGGTTTGCCAAAGTTTGAGATTGGTTTTACAAATACGTTCCGTTATAAAAGTTTCGACCTTAATTTCTTTTTACGCGGTTCATTTGGTCACGATTTAATTAATACGTATCGTGCCTTTTACGAAAATGCCACGGTTATAAACAGCTATAATGTTGTGGCTACAAAGTATTACGATCCGACTGTAAAAGATGCGTCAGACTATAGCTCCTTAGATGTTGAAAAAGCTTCTTTTGTTAAGCTTGATAACGCAACCTTGGGCTATACGTTTAATATAAATAAAACCGGTGTTGTAAAGAATTTCAGAGCTTATGTTACAGGACAAAATCTTTTTGTTATAACCGATTATACAGGGGTTGATCCTGAAGTGAGATATGATGACGGTGGTAACATCCTGGCGCCAGGCATTGACCGCAGAGAGACATGGGTGAGAACCCGCACATTTACGTTTGGGAGTGAATCTTACATTTTAATTACTAAAGAATTTGCTATGAAATTTTCTGTTATAAAATATACGTCCGCTATTATCCTGTTAACGGCTTCCTGCACCAATCTCGATGAAAAACAAGTCTTGTACGATCAGGTAACTCAGGATCAGTTTTTTAAGACCGATGATGAATACCGCGCAGCCGTTGGCGCTGCCTATACCAATCTATACGGAACTTTTGGCAACGCCGATAATTTCATGCCTTTGCAGGAAGTAACGACCGATGAAATGGTGGTACCAACAAGAGGTGCCGATTGGGGTGACGGTGGTCACTGGGTAAGACTGAAAGAACATACGTATAATGCCGATGATCCGCGCCCGACAAACAGCTGGAACGTTTTGTTTGCAGGCGTAAACACATGTAACCGCGTTATTTCCCTGTTAGAACCTTTAGGTACAGACCAGGCAAATTCTTACATCACAGAATTAAGAGCGCTGAGAGCAATCTATTATTACTGGCTGCTCGATCTTTTTGGTAATGTTCCGCTTAGTACAGACTTTAAAAGTACAGAACCGCCTACCAATAATGCAAGAAAAGAAGTGTATGATTTTGTTGAAAAAGAATTATTGGAAAGTGCTCCTACACTTCCGAAAACAGGCCCGGCCGATTTAACAACCTATGGTCGTGTAAACTATTATACATGCTATGCTGCTTTGGCAAAATTATATTTAAATGCAGAAGTATATACAGGTACAGCACAATGGGATAAAGCCATTGCTGCCTGCGATACCATTATCAATTCTGCAAAATATAACCTGACGCCTGAGTATCGTGATAACTTCAAAAAAGACAATGCCGGAGCTTCCGAATTTATCTGGGCAATACCTTATGACGGTATTAAAGCAACGGGTTTTACTATGCCGTTAATTACGCTCAATCCGGCACAGCAAAATGTTTACAAGTTAGGACTTCAGCCATGGAATGGTTTTGCCACCGTTCAGGAGTTTTATCAGTCGTACATAGATACCGTTAATAATCCGGGACCTGTTGGTAAAGTCGTGGGTACCGATCCGAAAGGCGATTCTGTAAGAGGAACATTAGATCAGCGTTTATCGAACTTTATTGTTGGTCCGCAATTTCAGGCAGATGGTGTATCGCCATTGTTAGATGGGGCTGCAGATGCAACAGATCCGGATGGCGCAGCTATTGTATTTACGCCTTATGTAAATGAGTTGCAGCCTGCAGCCTGGCGTCAATCGGGTGCACGAATTGGTAAATGGGAACTCTATAAAGGCGGCACCGGTAATTTAGATAACGATTATTGCATCTTCCGTTATGCCGATATTTTACTTACAAAAGCAGAAGCTTTATGCAGAAAAAGTAATAACTGGAACGATCCGATAGCACTTGCTATGGTAAACCAAATAAGAACAATACACGGCGGTGTTGATGCATATAGGTCTATGAACTCTGAAAACTTCCTCGCAGAGCGTGGACGCGAAATGTTTGCCGAAACAACAAGGCGGCAAGACTTAATTCGTTGGGGAAAATACAATGACGCGTACCGTTTTCATTCGCAGGATCCTTCGGATAATTTAGGACCAAACGGCATTAATCATTTGAATATTTTTCCAATTCCAAATACACAGATTAACGCGAATAAAAACCTGAAACAGAATCCGGGTTACTAAGTTTGTATTGATAATAAATCAGCCGTTATTTTTACAAGGCAGGCAAAACATTGCCTGCCTCATTTAATTTCTCTTTCGGCAGAAATGGTGCAGAATGATTGAACAAGTTGCCTGTGAGTTTTTTAGAATGCAATACATTTCGCTTATCATGGTGATGATGATTGTTTCCTGTTGTAGCTCAGATCATTATGCAGATAATCATACATTATTTACACTTTTATCATCTTCTCAAACAGGCATCAACTTTTCTAATAACGTTTCTTATACCGAAGATTATAACCCATATACATTTCGTAATTTTTATAACGGCGGCGGCGTAGCTATCGGCGATATCAACAACGATGGCTTGCCTGATATTTTCTTTTGCAGCAATCAGCAATCAAACAAATTATATCTGAACAAAGGCAATTTTACATTTGAAGATATAACGGATAAAGCAGGCTTAAACGCAACCGGAGTCTGGTCTTCCGGCGTAACGATGGCCGATGTAAACGGCGATGGCTTACTTGATATTTATGTATGTAAATCAGGCAATATCGAAGGTAAAAACCGCAACAATTCCTTATACATCAACAACGGTAATCTAACCTTTACCGACAAAGCAAAAGAATACGGGTTAAACAGTAAAGGACTTTCTACACACGCCGCTTTTTTTGATGCGGATAACGATGGTGATCTTGATTGTTATTTGCTAAACAATTCCTTTCGCTCTGTTGGCAATTACGATCTCGTAAAAGACCAACGTAATGTTAGAGATTCTTTGGGTGGAAATAAATTCTTTCGTAATGATGATAATCATTTTGTTGATATAACAAAACAAGCAGGTATTTATAGTAGTAACATTGGTTTTGGATTGGGCGTTACCGTGGGTGATGTTAACAACGATGGCTGGCAGGATATTTATGTATCGAATGATTTTTTTGAGCGCGATTACCTTTATATCAATAATCATGACGGCACGTTTACCGAATCGCTTGAAAAATACATTCATGAGATCAGCATGAACGCAATGGGAGCCGATATGGCTGATATTAATAATGATGGATTTTCCGACATTTTTGTTACTGATATGTATCCTGAAGATAACGCGCGAATCAAAACAAAAACCACGTTCGAGAACTGGGATAAATATCAGTCGGATATTGAGAATGGTTACTATAAACAATTCGTCAGAAATACGTTGCAGTTAAACAACGGCTTTAATTATAACGATAGCAATAAACAACAAATTTCGTTCAGCGAGATCGGCAGGCTGGCGGGTGTCTGCGCTACCGACTGGAGCTGGGGTGCACTCATTGCAGATCTTGATAATGATGGCAAAAAAGACATCTTCGTGGCAAATGGAATTTATAAAGATATTACAGACCAGGATTATATTCAATACGCCAACGATGCTTATATTGATATCCGGCAACAGATAGTGGATAAAAAGAAAAACATACTTAAGCGGTTAATCGATTTGATACCATCGCAAGCGATATCGAACTATGCGTTTCACAACAACGGTGATCTGACGTTTACCAACCGGGCAAAGGAATGGGGATTGGACGCACCGGGTTTCAGCAACGGTTCTGCCTACGGCGATCTCGATGGCGATGGTGATCTGGACCTGGTGGTTAACAATGTGAACATGCCCTGCTTTGTGTACCGCAACAATTCAGTTCAGCAGCACCCCGAAAACAGGTTCCTGTCTGTCTCTTTACAGGGCGAAGGCAAAAACCCGTATGCTCTTGGCAGCAGGGTAACGCTGTATTACAATCACACTTTAGCCATGCAGGAAGAGATGCCGGTGCGTGGCTTTGAATCCACGGTTGACAGCAAGCTCATCTTCGGGTTAGGTAAAACAAATACCATTGATTCGGTGGTTGTATTGTGGACAGGCGGCAAACAAAGCCTTCTCAGGAATGTAAAGCCCGGCACTCATATCACCATCCGGCAAAGCGAAGCCAAAGCAAGCCCGCAGCCCTCAAAAGACGATAGTCAGCCGTCAACCCTGTTTACTTCTTCAAAGAATAATTACGGCATCACCTTTCATCACAAAGAGAATGACTACGTGGATTTTGACCGCGACCGTTTACTCTTCCAGATGCTGAGCACACAGGGACCGAGGATCGCCAAAGGCGATGTCAATAAAGACGGTTTGGAAGATATCTATATCTGCGGCGCCAGCGGACAAGCGGGTGTTTTGTACCGGCAAACAAAAGAGGGTCACTTCATACAAACGGGTAAAGACGTCTTTTCCAAAGACTCCTTAAGTGAAGATACGGATGCTTTGTTCTTTGATTGTGATGGTGACGGCGATGAAGATTTGTTTGTCTGCAGCGGTGGCAGCGAGTTCTCACCCAACTCCACGGCTTTGATCAGCCGCTTATACCTCAACGATGGCAAAGGAAACTTCACCCGGTCAGCGCAGGTACTTCCATCCCCCATCACCTTTGAGAGTGCAAGTTGCGCCCGAGCCTCGGACTATGACGGCGATGGTGATTTGGACCTGTTTGTCGGTGTTCGGGTAAAGCCGGGCAGCTATGGCACGACCTGCCGGAGTTACCTGCTGCAGAATAACGGCAAAGGCATCTTTACAGATGTCACGCAAAGTGTGGCACCGGCGCTGCTCAAAGCCGGTATGGTAACGGACGCACAATGGTTAGACTATGACAGGGATGGTAAACCGGACTTAGCTGTAACCGGCGACTACATGCCTGTGCGTCTTTTTCACAATGAAGGAAGAGGCATACTGAAAGAAAGAACACAAAGCGCCGGTTTACAAAATACGAATGGCTGGTGGAACCGGCTTGTGGTAGCCGACATCAACGGCGATGGTTACCCGGATCTGGTAGGTGGCAACCACGGTCTGAACTCGCGCTTTACAGCAAGCAAGCAAAAGCCGGTGTGCCTGTATGCCGGCGACTTTGGCGGTGATGGCAGAACCGAACCTATTATAACTTGTTACAACGGTGACAGTTCCTACCCGGTCTTGTTACGTCATGACCTGGTAGCGGTGCTGCCTGCCCTGAAGAAGAAATACTTAACATACGCGAGTTATCAGAACCAGACGATAGAAGATGTGTTCAGCAAAGAGCAGCTTGAGCAAGCCACCGTCCTCAGGGCAGTGATGATGCAGACAAGTGTGTTCATCAACAATACAAAAGGAGCCTTTACGGTAAAAGCCCTGCCAACAGAAGCACAGCTCTCACCGGTGTATGGCATCAGTGTCAGTGACTTCGACGGAGATGGCAAAGAAGATATTGTGCTGGGTGGCAACTTCTATGAGAGCAAGCCGGAGGCAGGCATTTACGATGCGGGTTACGGGTTGCTGCTGAAAGGCGATGGCAGGGGAAGCTTCACAGCCCTCAAAGCAGAGAAGAGCGGTATCAGTATCAAGGGTGCTGTCAGGGACATCATAACTCTGACAATAAACAACAAACACTGTATTATAGTGGCTAAAAATAATGATAACATTCAACTGCTTGACTATTAAAAATTGACTATGAAATTCGGAGTTGTTGTGCTGCTTATCTTACTAATTGACACAAGCTGCACAAACGATAACTTTAAAAAATATGAAGCTCTCGAAGTGGAAGAGCCGGCATCCGGCAAACATGCAGATAGTTTGTTTATGGGAATCTGTTTGGGTATGACAAGCAAGCAATTTTATACACGTTGCTGGCAGTTGAACAAACAAGGAATTTTTACCGATGGAGAAAATAACAATGCCGTTTTGTATCAGATGAATCAAGGACAACTAAAGTACAAAGCCAGCATGAACTTTTATCCTGAATTCAGGAACGATAAAATTTATAAAATGCGTTCAACATTTAACTACGATGCCTGGGCGCCCTGGAATAAAAGCATGATGTCCGATTCGTTGCAACTGGATATAGTAAAGCTGTTGACAAAATGGTATCCGGCCGGAAATATTTTTTTACAAATACAGGATAAAGAAAGAGGAACCATTTATGTAAAAGTAGATGGTAACAGGCGAATCATTGTTGGTAAATATGATGATATGCGGGTGAAAGTTGATTATACCGATTTACTGGCTGAACAAGCGTTGCATAAATGAAAATATTCATCAAACATATTACATTAGTCAATGTTGGTTTTGTTCTCACCGGCAGCTTATTAATGAGCTTGTTTTTTTATGCCTGTAAAGAAAAAAAGCAAGCCAGCACATTATTCGAGAAGTTAGACGCTTCCTACACAGGTATTGATTTCAGCAACGATCTTTCTTATGATGCGAAGTTCAATATTTACACTTATCGCAACTTCTACAACGGCGGCGGCGTAGCTATCGGCGATATTAACAACGATGGCTTGCCTGATATTTTTTTTACCGCCAATATGAAAGACAATCGCCTGTACCTGAACAAAGGCAATATGCAGTTCGAAGACATTACATCTAAAGCCGGTATTGGTAAAAAAGGCAAATGGTCAACCGGTGTAAGTATGGCCGATGTAAATGGCGACGGCTTGCTTGATATTTATGTGTGCAACAGCGGCGATATAAAAGGAGACAACCGGGAAAATGAATTATATATCAACAATGGCAATCTTACGTTCACCGAAAAAGCACATCAATACGGATTAGATGACCATGGTTTATCAACTCACGCTGCCTTTTTTGATTACGATCATGATGGTGATTTGGATATGTTTTTATTGAACAATTCTTTTAAAGCTATTGGCAGTTTTAACCTGCAGAAAAATGAACGAAACGTACGGGATTCGGTAGGTGGCGATAAATTATTCCGCAACGATGGCGACCATTTTACAGATGTAAGTGCACAAGCCGGTATTTATGGAAGTGTAATTGGTTTTGGATTGGGCGTTACCGTGGGTGATGTCAACAACGATGGCTGGCAGGATATTTATGTATCGAATGATTTTTTCGAGCGTGATTACTTGTATATCAACAATCATGACGGCACGTTTAAAGAAGATTTGGAAGATGAAATGCAGAGCATCAGCAATGCTTCAATGGGAGCTGATATGGCTGATATCAACAACGATGGCAACGCTGATATTTTTGTTACCGATATGTTGCCCGAAGATAATGCCGGTATTAAAACGAAAACCACGTTTGAGAACTGGGATAAATATCAGCTTGATTTGAATTATGATTATTACCGACAGTTTACCCGCAACATGCTGCAACTGAATAATGGCAACAATACGTTCAGCGAGATCGGCAGGCTGGCGGGTGTCTGCGCTACCGACTGGAGCTGGGGCGCTCTCATCGCCGATCTTGATAACGATGGTAAAAAAGACATCTTCGTGGCAAATGGTATTTATCAGGATTTAACCAATGAAGATTACATTCAGTATGTTTCTAATGAAAGTTTTTATAAAGAAGTCGCTACTGGCAAAGCTGATTTTAAGCGGTTAATAGATTTGATACCATCGCAAGCGATATCGAACTATGCGTTTCACAACAATGGTGACTTGACGTTTACCAACCAAGCTGCAGCCTGGGGATTGGATGCACCGGGTTTCAGCAACGGTTCTGCTTACGGCGATCTCGATGGCGACGGTGATTTAGACCTGGTGGTTAACAATGTGAACATGCCCTGCTTTGTGTACCGCAACAATTCAGTTCAGCAGCATCCCGAAAACAGGTTCCTGTCTGTCTCTTTACAGGGTGAAGGCAAAAACCCGTATGCCCTTGGCAGCAGGGTAACGCTGTATTACAATCACACTTTAGCCATGCAGGAAGAGATGCCGGTGCGTGGCTTTGAATCCACGGTTGACAGCAAGCTCATCTTCGGGTTAGGTAAAACAAATACCATTGATTCGGTGGTTGTATTGTGGACAGGCGGCAAACAAAGCCTTCTCAGGAATGTAAAGCCCGGCACTCATATCACCATCCGGCAAAGCGAAGCCAAAGCAAGCCCGCAGCCCTCAAAAGACGATAGTCAGCCGTCAACCCTGTTTACTTCTTCAAAGAATAATTACGGCATCACCTTTCATCACAAAGAGAATGACTACGTGGATTTTGACCGCGACCGTTTACTCTTCCAGATGCTGAGCACACAGGGACCGAGGATCGCCAAAGGCGATGTCAATAAAGACGGTTTGGAAGATATTTATATCTGCGGCGCCAGCGGACAAGCGGGTGTTTTGTACCGGCAAACAAAAGAGGGTCACTTCATACAAACGGGTAAAGACGTCTTTTCCAAAGACTCCTTAAGTGAAGATACGGATGCTTTGTTCTTTGATTGTGATGGTGACGGCGATGAAGATTTGTTTGTCTGCAGCGGTGGCAGCGAGTTCTCACCCAACTCCACGGCTTTGATCAGCCGCTTATACCTCAACGATGGCAAAGGAAACTTCACCCGGTCAGCGCAGGTACTTCCATCCCCCATCACCTTTGAGAGTGCAAGTTGCGCCCGAGCCTCGGACTATGACGGCGATGGTGATTTGGACCTGTTTGTCGGTGTTCGGGTAAAGCCGGGCAGCTATGGCACGACCTGCCGGAGTTACCTGCTGCAGAATAACGGCAAAGGCATCTTTACAGATGTCACGCAAAGTGTGGCACCGGCGCTGCTCAAAGCCGGTATGGTAACGGACGCACAATGGTTAGACTATGACAGGGATGGTAAACCGGACTTAGCTGTAACCGGCGACTACATGCCTGTGCGTCTTTTTCACAATGAAGGAAGAGGCATACTGAAAGAAAGAACACAAAGCGCCGGTTTACAAAATACGAATGGCTGGTGGAACCGGCTTGTGGTAGCCGACATCAACGGCGATGGTTACCCGGATCTGGTAGGTGGCAACCACGGTCTGAACTCGCGCTTTACAGCAAGCAAGCAAAAGCCGGTGTGCCTGTATGCCGGCGACTTTGGCGGTGATGGCAGAACCGAACCTATTATAACTTGTTACAACGGTGACAGTTCCTACCCGGTCTTGTTACGTCATGACCTGGTAGCGGTGCTGCCTGCCCTGAAGAAGAAATACTTAACATACGCGAGTTATCAGAACCAGACGATAGAAGATGTGTTCAGCAAAGAGCAGCTTGAGCAAGCCACCGTCCTCAGGGCAGTGATGATGCAGACAAGTGTGTTCATCAACAATACAAAAGGAGCCTTTACGGTAAAAGCCCTGCCAACAGAAGCACAGCTCTCACCGGTGTATGGCATCAGTGTCAGTGACTTCGACGGAGATGGCAAAGAAGATATTGTGCTGGGTGGCAACTTCTATGAGAGCAAGCCGGAGGCAGGCATTTACGATGCGGGTTACGGGTTGCTGCTGAAAGGCGATGGCAGGGGAAGCTTCACAGCCCTCAAAGCAGAGAAGAGCGGTATCAGTATCAAGGGTGCTGTCAGGGACATCATAACTCTGACAATAAACAACAAACACTGTATTGTCATAGCTAAAAATAATGCACCGGTTGATATACTTACATTACAAAAAACAAAATAGAATTAAATAAAGCGATATTTATAAAATCATTCTTCACTCATAAAACGAACAATTATGCCGGGCGATTCATTACATGTAAACAATAAGGCAGTTATCAACAACACCTACGATGCCATTGTAATCGGTTCCGGCATCAGTGGTGGCTGGGCTGCCAAAGAACTCACTGAAAAAGGATTGAAAGTGCTGATGCTGGAACGCGGTCGCAATTTTGAGCATATCAAAGACTATAAAACAGCCGGCAAGAATATTTGGGAGTTTCCTCATCGCGGTTCGGCAACCATACAGCAAAAGCGCGACAATCCTGTTATTTCGCGTGATTGGGCTATGTACGGCACGGCGGCGCAGGAACAAATCATGGATTATTGGGTGAAAGAAAAAGACAGTCCTTATGTAGAAACAAAACCGTTCACATGGTGGCGCAGTTATCAGCTTGGCGGACGTTCTATTTTATGGGGAAGACAAAGCTACCGGCTTAGTGATATTGACTTCGAAGCCAATGCAAAAGAAGGCATCGGCGTAGATTGGCCGATACGATATAAAGAAATGTCGCCCTGGTATGATTATGTTGAAACTTTTGCTGGTATCAGCGGTTCAAAAGAAGGTTTGCCACATTTGCCCGACGGGCAATACATGCCGCCCATGCCATTAAATGTAGTTGAAAAAGATGTGGCTGAAAGAATCAAAAAGCATTACAATGGCTCACGCCACATGTTCATTGGCCGCACCGCAAATATTACAAAACCATTACCGGGAAGAACCAATTGCCAGTTTAGAAACCGCTGTTGGGAAGGCTGCCCGTTCGGAGCTTACTTCAGCACACAATCATCAACGTTACCGGCTGCAACGGCAACCGGAAATCTAACCGTACGACCCTGGAGCATTGTTACAAAAATCATTTACGATAAAGACACTCAAAAGGCGAAAGGCGTAGAAGTGCTGGATGGCGAAACAAATAAAACCTATGAGTTTTATTCAAAAATAGTTTTCCTAAATGCATCTACTTTAAACAGTGCCTGGGTTTTGATGAATTCGGCTACCGATGTTTGGCCGGATGGTTTGGGAAGCAGCAGCGGCGAGTTAGGGCATAACGTAATGGATCATCATTATATGCTGGGTGCGAGAGGTAAAGTGGAAGGCTTTGAAGACAAGTATTATTACGGGCGCAGAGCCAATGGCTTTTATATTCCACGTTTCACAAACTTATACGGAGATAAGCGCGATTTTTTGCGTGGTTATGGCTACCAGGGAAGTGCTGCCCGCAGTAACTGGAACCGGGAAGTGGCAGAACTTTCTATTGGTGGCGCATATAAAGATGCGCTGTCAGAACCCGGTGCATGGACGATAGGGGCGACGGGCTTTGGCGAAATACTGCCTTATCATGATAATAAAATTTCACTGGATAAAAAGGTAAAAGATAAGTGGGGATTGCCGGTATTGGCGATGGATGTTGAATTGAAAGATAATGAACTGAAAATGCGTAAAGACATTATTAAAGAATTGGTAGCTATGTTTGAAGCCGCTGGTGTAAAAGACATTTATACTTGGGATTCTGCTTATGCGCCGGGACAAGGCATTCACGAAATGGGAACGGCACGTATGGGCAAGGATTCAAAGACTTCTGTTTTAAATGGCAATAACCAGGTTTGGGATGCAAAGAATGTATTTGTTACCGATGGTGCTTGTATGACGTCAAGCGCTTGCCAGAATCCGTCTCTAACTTATATGGCATTAACGGCCAGAGCCGCCGATTTCGCCGTGAAAGAATTGAAGAAAGGAAACTTGTAAAAGATTTGAAAAACAAGAATACAAGGAAACAAAAGATAAAATCAAGATAAAGCAAAGACATTTATACCGCGAAATGTGTGAAAATCGTTTCGTGAGTTGCCAATACAACTTTCATCATTGCTTATAAAAGATTAACGACAGTAAATATGTAATGCTTAATTGTCTTTGAAAAAGAAGCAAAACAATTAATTTTTGGTTGTATAACATCATTCATTTATTTTTATAATTGTATTTTATACACTTATTCTTATACTTGCAGAATAATTAAGGTTTTAAAGAAAACGGTTGCATCATTTATATAAAAATTTAGTCTTGCTATTATGAAAAAAATCATCCTTTCTTTTTCACTGTTTTTGTCGTTGGCTGTTTGGGCGCAGCGCAGCGATTACCCGATAAAAGGAATAGCTTTTACGCAGGTAAAACTTACCGACAATTTTTGGTTGCCGCGCTTAAAAACAAATGCAGAAGTAACCATTCCAGCATCATTCAAGCGTTGCGAAACAACAGGTCGCATTAAGAATTTTGATATGGCTGCTACGCACACCGGTAAGTTCTGCACCATCTTTCCTTTTGATGATACAGACATTTACAAAACCATTGAAGGTGCGTCGTATTCGCTAAGCATTTTTCCCGATGCAAAGCTGGCTAAGTACCTCGATTCGTTAATCACGATTGTAGGTAAAGCACAAGAACCGGATGGTTATTTATACACGGCTCGTACCATAGATCCGGCACATCCGCACACGTGGGCTGGCACAGAACGTTGGTCAAAAGAAAGAGAGTTGAGTCATGAGCTTTACAATGCCGGTCATCTATACGAAGCAGCCGTAGCGCATTACCTGTCAACCGGCAAAAAAAACTTATTAAACATCGCGTTGAAAAATGCTGATTTGGTTTGCAGTGTGTTTGGTCCGGGCAAGAAATCGGTAGCGCCGGGACATGAGATTGTAGAAATGGGACTGGTTAAATTATATCGCATCACCGGCAAACCGGAATACTTAACCACGGCTAAGTTTTTTATTGAAGCGCGTGGTACTTATAAAGGTTACGATACGGCAAGTAAAGATGAATGGAAAAACGGAATGTATTGGCAGGATGATAAACCGGTTGTTGACCAGACAGAAGCCGAAGGTCATGCCGTTCGCGCTGGTTATTTATATTCTGCCGTGGCTGATATTGCGGCGCTTACAGGTGATAAACAAATGCTGAACGCGGTTGACAGTATCTGGAACAATTTAGTTTCTAAAAAATTATATGTACAAGGCGGCGCCGGTGCAGTTGGTTCGGGCGAACGTTATGGCGATGATTATGAATTGCCCAATACAACCGCATACAACGAAACCTGCGCGGCTATTGCCAATGTGTATTGGAACCAGCGTATGTTTCAGCTTCATGGCGATTCTAAATACATTGATATTTTAGAAAAGATTTTATACAATGGTTTGATTTCAGGCATTGGTCTCGATGGCAAATCTTTCTTTTATACAAATGCGATGCAAATACAAAACAGCTTCTCGCATCATGATATGGAGCCGGAACGTTCAGGCTGGTTCGATTGTTCTTGTTGTCCTACCAATCTAACTCGCTTATTGCCGTCTGTTCCCGGTTATGTATATGCAGAAAAAGATAAGAATTTGTATGTAAATCTGTTTATCAACAGTACATCAAACATCACGCTCGATGGCAAGCCGGTAACCATTACGCAGGAAAATAATTATCCGTGGGAAGGCAATCTGAAATTTACGGTTTCGCCAAAAACATCATCTGATTTTGCTATCATGGTTCGTATTCCGGGCTGGGCAAGAAACGAAGAAATTCCGTCTGATTTGTATTCATTCAAAAACAATACAAACAGCAAAGTCGTTATCATGGTAAATGGTAAAGCAATTGATTACGACATGCAAAATGGTTATGCTGTTTTAAACAGAACCTGGAAGAAAGCTGATGTGGTAGAAGTGCAGTTGCCAATGGAAGTAAGACGTGTGGTTGCCAATGAAAAAGTAAAGAATGATATTGGTAAAGTTGCCCTGCAACGCGGACCCATTTTATATTGCGCCGAATGGGTTGATAATGATGGCAAAGCCAGCAATATTGTAGTTCCCGACAATGCAACGTTCACTACGGAATTCAAACCCGATTTATTAAATGGAGTTGTGGTTGTAAAAAGCCAGGTTCCGGCTATTAAAATTGATAACAATGGAATGAGCATAAACACAGTGCAGCAGCCATTTACAGCCATTCCTTATTATGCCTGGGCAAACCGTGGCAAAGGAGAAATGCAGCTTTGGTTTCCCGAAAAAATAAAAGACGTTGAGTTGTTTACTGTTGATGCCGTCGGTGCAGGCAGTAAATGATTTTTATAAATCAAAACAAGCGTTTTGTATATCAAAATTAAGAGCTTGTTATTCCTGTACATAACAAATATTACTTGTTCATAACAAACAACAAATGAAGAAAATTTGTCTTGCCCTTTCATCAGTTATTATTGCTTTGTCTTCATATTCTCAAACAATAATTACACTTCATGCAGACTCGGTTAAACAAACCATCAATAGAAATATTTATGGACATTTTGCCGAGCATTTAGGTCGTTCTATTTATGGTGGTTTTTATGTTGGCGATACCAGCAAAGTGCCTAATACAAACGGCGTTCGTAACGATGTTGTAGAAGCATTAAAGAAGCTGAAAATGCCAATGCTTCGTTGGCCGGGTGGCTGCTTTGCCGATACATATCATTGGAAAGATGGCATTGGTCCGAAAGACAAACGTCCAACCATGGTAAACAAATGGTGGGGCGGTGTTACCGAAGACAACAGCTTTGGTACGCACGACTTTCTTAACATGTGCAAGCTCCTGAACACAGAGCCTTATCTCGCAGGAAATATTGGTAGCGGCACAGTTCAGGAACTGGCCGATTGGGTACAATATGTAAACTTCGATGGCACAAGTCCCATGAGCGATTTGCGCAGGCAAAACGGGCAGCAACAAGGCTGGAATGTAAAGCTATGGGGCGTTGGCAATGAAGCCTGGGGTTGCGGTGGCAATATGACGGCAGAATATTATGCTAACGAATATCGCAAGTATGCAACCTTCATGTCCGACTGGGAAAACAGTGGTATTATGCGTATTGCTTCCGGCGCCAGCGATGCCGATTATCACTGGACGGAAACGCTGATGAAAAATATTCCGCTTAATATGCTTGGCGGCGTGGCGTTGCATCATTATTCTGTACTTGCCTGGAATAAAAAAGGACCTTCTGTTGACTTTACCGAAGACCAGTATTTTCATATCATGAAGGAAGCGTTGCTTATGGATACTTTGGTAACGCAGCACAGCGCCATCATGGATAAATATGATCCTAAGAAAAAAGTTGCACTTGTAGTAGATGAATGGGGAGGTTGGTATGATGTAGAACAAGGAACAAATCCCGGCTTTCTTTACCAGCAAAATACAATGCGCGATGCCATGATTGCCGGTGTTACGCTAAATATTTTCAACAACCACAGCGACAGAGTTAGAATGGCTTGTCTGGCGCAGGCTATCAATGTCTTGCAGTCGGTTATTTTAACCGATAAAGAAAAGATGATTCTTACGCCAACTTATCACGTGATGGAGATGTATAACGTACATCAGGATGCAAAGATGTTACCTGTTACCGTACAGACAAATAAATATACATTTGGTAACGAAAGTTTGCCTGCCGTTTCTTGTTCCGCGTCAAAAGATTCACTTGGATTGACACACATTTCTTTAGTAAATATTGATTCTAAAAATGCCCAAACGATAACGTTGAATATTGATGGTGTAAAGTACACAAACGTAAAAGGTCGCATTCTTTCATCTCCCAAATTACAAGACGATAATACATTTGAAAATCCCGATAAAATAAAACCGCAAACATTCAATGGCGCGTCTTTAAAAGGCAATACACTGAATGTAAAATTGCCACCATTTTCTGTTGTTGTATTGGAAATGAAATAAACAATTCATGGTTCGTTACTGCAAAAGAAAATAACAGGAAAGCTAACATGGGTTTGAGCTGTCATCAATTGTTTTCAAATCAGCTTTTGTTCGGCTATTCGCTACAACTGCAAGCATTCAGGGAGACAATAAAAATCATCATGACCGAAATCATTCCGTAACGCTGGCTGTTCCTTTTTCCGTAACCAACATTATTTACTCAAAGAAAAATAAAAACATCATGCAAATCAATCATATAAAAAACATATTTCTCTTTTTGTTTGCGATGTGTTTTTACGTACGGTTATTTGCACAAGCAAATGCTCACAATGATTTTCATGCCTGGGCGCCGACGCCACCTATGGGCTGGAACAGTTGGGATTGTTACGGCCCAAACGTTACAGAAGCCGAAGTAAAAGCCAATGCCGATTATATGGCAGCCAACTTAAAACAATATGGCTGGAACTATATTGTGGTCGATATTCGCTGGTATGTAGCTAACGATAAATCGCATGGTTATAATGAAACCGATCCGCAGTATAACATAGATAGTTTCGGAAGATTTATGCCTGCCGTTAATCGCTTTCCTTCATCAGCCAATGGCAAAGGTTTTAAACCCTTAGCCGATTATTTACATAGCAAAGGGTTACAGCTTGGTATTCATATAATGCGTGGTGTGCCTGTAATTGCTGTTAAAAATAAACTTCCCATTTACGGTACAAATAAAACCGCTGCTGATATTTATAGCGATAGCGTTCAATGTCCCTGGCTTCACGATATGTACACGGTATTAGCTACAAAAACTGGCGCGCAGGAATACTATAATTCAATCGTCAATCTGTACGCAAGCTGGGGCGTAGATTTTATTAAGTGTGATGATTTATCGCGCCCGTATCACAAAGCTGAAATAGAAATACTGCGCAAAGCGATAGATAATTGTGGAAGGCAAATCGTGCTTAGCGTGTCGCCCGGCGAAACACCGATTGCGGAAGGAAATCATGCTATGACACACGCCAATATGTGGCGCACGATAGATGATTTCTGGGACAATTGGCCGGAACTAAAAGCTCACTTCGACATTTTCAAAAGATGGAATGAATACCGTATTAATGGCGCTTATCCTGACGGTGATATGTTGCCGCTGGGTCATCTTGGCATCAAAGCAGAAAGAGGTGTAGACCGACAGAGTTTATTT
>CBDATZ010000055.1:0-22021 GCA_965199845.1 Ilyomonas sp. | reverse complement strand
CTAACGTGGTATTTCGATGCCGTTGATTATTTTCTGAATCACTTCGTCTTCTTTTGTGCCTTCCATCTCTCTTTCCGGCGTTAAAATAATTCTGTGACGAAGCACCGGCGCACAAGCTTGTACAATATCATCAGGGATAACAAAATCGCGCCCGCTCATCACCGCAAAAGCTTTAGCCGCGTTCATAATAGCCAGGGAGGCGCGGGGAGAAGCGCCGAGATAAACAGCTCTGTCTGTGCGTGTGCTTACAATAATTTTAGCAATAAACTGCAGAAGTTTATCTTCAATTACAACACGTTTTATCAGTTGCCTGAATTGTACAATTTCGCTTCCCGATACAACGGGTTCTATGGTTTCTATCACATTGATGTTGGCTAACGAATTAAATCGTTGCAGGATGTTTACTTCTTCAGCTTCGGTTGGATACGGCACAATAATTTTAAATAAAAACCGGTCGAGCTGCGCTTCCGGCAGGCGATAAGTACCTTCCTGTTCAATCGGGTTTTGCGTGGCAATCACCATAAAAGGAGCTGTCATTTTATGCGTAATACCGTCGCTGGTTACCTGCCGTTCTTCCATAACTTCAAACAAAGCCGATTGCGTTTTGGCCGGGGCGCGGTTAATCTCATCTATCAACACCAGGTTGCTGAAAATCGGTCCGCGCTTATATTCAAAACTGCTGGTGCCAGGATTAAATATGTTTGTTCCCAACACATCGCTCGGCATCAGGTCGGGCGTAAATTGTATGCGGCTAAAACCGGTTTGCAAACTCTTCGCTACAAGGCGCGCCGTTAATGTTTTTGCGACGCCGGGCACACCTTCAATCAATACATGACCATCGGCAAGAATAGCAGCCATAATCAGGCGAACCATTTCATCCTGACCAACAATTACTTTTTTAATTTCGCGCTGCAGTTTTATTACAGCTTCACTTAACTCACTTACATCGGTTCGTTGTTCAAATATTTCTTCTTCCATTATACTTTGCTGTAAAAATGTTCAAGCTTGTTATGATAATCCATAAGCTGTTGCTGTGTTATGCCATTGCTTATTTTTATCTCGGTTAATGTATCTGTAATTTGTACAATTTCTTCAAGCGGTATATTACTTTTTATAGCCACCGACTTTGCAAAATCATGGTTGATTTCTGCGGTTGATATTTTGTACTTGTTTCTTATAAAATCTAAAAAATAAACGCTTAATTTTTCAGCTAAATTTTTATGATCGGCTTTCTCATAATACAACTTTCCAACCGTTGTTACAAAAGCCAATGTATCGTTTGCAGGAGACGTATGTTCCGGCACCAAACGCTGTCTGCGCTTCAATTCTGTAACAAGATAAAAAGCCAGCGCGATAAGCGTAAGCCAGAATGCCCAGCGGAAATTTTTATATTTTAAAAGCACATATAAAATGCTGTTATCTTCATTGTCATCTGTTGTTTTGTGATACATAAAATATTCATCCCACAAAACATATTTTGTATCTGCCGGTAACAAACTCATCAGCTTTTCAAAGTAAGTATGATTGTTATTATAGAGCAAAAATAAATTGGTAAATGTAATGGGTGCCGAATGCAGAATAAACGTGCCTTTCAGCGAATGAATGGCTACTAAATTTTCTACCTTTTTATTGTTATAACCCAGCGGATATGTATAAATGCTATCGTACTTTATAAAGTTATTATCATAAGAAATGCCGGGGTAGCTAAATGTATTGGGTGATGAAAAAACAGAAGAATCCATTTTTACAACAAATGAATCTTTTATATTGATAGCCGCATTGTTTTTTGCAATGCCATACGGGTCGTAAACATCATCCTGCAATACTCTGAAAAAGCGTTGTGCTTTTTCGCTCATTTGCAAAGCGCTGATAAAAACAGAATTACCTTTTTGTGCAAACGAAACCAGGCTTTTTAGCTCGGCTGCCGTCGGGTTAAAATAGTTATTTACGATCAGTAATGTTTGTCCCGATGTATCTTTTATTGGTATCTTCCACTCACCGGGCGCTTCTTTATTTATGCTGACTTTAGCCTTCGGAAATTGTTGCTGTAATAATTGATAAGCCACATAAGTTCCGTACGGAATTTTATGAGCCGGATTGAGTGTAATACGACCATCGAAGGTTCGCTGTTGCTTATGAAAAACAAGCAACAAAATGATGGCAATAAAAACCACCGCACCAGCGATATATGGCAATACTTTCCGCATTATCTCAACACATGATTTTTCATGTTTAAAAAATCTGTTTTTATCTTTTGATAAGAAGCTTCTGTAATGGCAAACTCGCCATACCAGATATATTCGTAATGATGTGTAACAACAACAAATTCTTTATACAAATCAGATTTATACAACTGCTGCAAATAATGTGTATTGGTAAAGTTTGGCTGATAAGTAATAATATTTTTTTCGCTCAGCATTTTTAGCAGTTGCAAATACAATATACGTACAGCCAGGCGATAATTTTTTTGCTCTTCATATTTTACCAAAAGCGGGTCGTAATTAATGCTGAATAAATTCTCTTCGTCTGCCACTTCTTCCAAACCGGATTTTGCCGAACTACGGCTAAACAAATTGATTTTATTCGACAATAAAAAATAAGCAATGGCAGCTATAAATATAGCAATAATAATCGTCCAGATTGTATTGATAAACCAGGGCTGCACAAACCAATCGTTGCTGTTTTGTTCCTGCGTAAACTCTTGCTCATCTGGTGGCAAAAGCCCTTCTCTTTGTAAACTGTTGCGGTATTTTTTATCGTAGCGAAGGCGATATGCGTTTTTCTTAAATTGTTCGATGCTTTTTACATACCAAAAGGCATCGTCTTCTTTAAATTTTTGTATTGAAGAATCGGAAGAAACCCGCACATTTATTTTTTCTTCTGTAAACGGATCGTCAGGATATTCTTTCCAGTTAAAATAATAACCGGTTGTATCGTAACCTTCCGACATTTGGGCGCTGTCAGTATCAGAATTGATATACTCTTCATCGCTGTCTGTAACGCTTGTATCCTGCGCTTTTGTATTGATAGAAAAACAGGCAGACATGACGAGTAACAACAAGAAATGAAACAGCATTTTTTCTCGTAAAAAAGAAAAATGAATCAGATTATAAACCGTAAATGGCTGGCTCTTCACGTTACCTGCATTCATAATTAAAGGGATTGCGCTGCCAGTTTTTCTTTACGTTTCAATTGAATGGGATAAACGATAAAATAAGCAATGATAAAAGAAAGTGAGCTGATAATAATCAATAATTTTAGCCACAAAGGCATATCGGTATGACGCGTTACAAACCCTTCAAAAAACGCTGCCATCAATAATGTAGGAATGCCTGATAATGCGATGATCAATCCATCTTTTGCGCCCGTTTTCAGAGCATCGAGCCGTTTCTTTTTTCCCGGGAAAAGCCAGCTTGTCGCCAGCACCAAACCCGATGTAGCCGCCACTACAATAGAAAACAATTCTAATGTGCCATGAATTAAAATGGTAAGTAAACTATCGCTGATTAAGCCATGTGTATAAAACAAATATTCAAACGTGCCCACCATGATAGCATTATAAACCAGGCCGGTTATAGTTGGAAAACCAAGCAGAATGCCGCCCGCAAATTCTTTTAATGAAACCGTTATATTGTTGATGAACAATGAAAAAAAACTCAACAGTTCGTTTCCATATCCGTACACCTGGAATGGTTTTCCTTCCTGGATATTTTTCTCGGTCATATCAACATAACTGTTTCCTAAAACTTCTCTTACAAATGTCTGTTCGTTCCTGGCAGAAAAAAAACCAATGGCAACAAACACAACAAACAAACAAAAACTGATTAATAAAGTTCGATGATGTTTGGCAATGGTAACCGGCAGTTTATATGTAAAAAATTGTACAAACCGGCTGCCGCTTTCACGCTGGTTTACATAAATGCTCAAGTATTTTTTCGATGCTTCGGTGTTCAGATATTGTGTAATACGGCTGTGCGGGTAAAATGTTTTGCTGTAACCCAAATCTTCTACCAGTTGAATAAAATCATCCGCCTGCTCATCAGGATGCTTGCCAGTATCGTGCGTGATGGTTTGCCAGCGTTCCTTGTTCCGTTTAATAAATAAAGCCTCTCTCAACAATGAAAAATTTAAAAACGGAAATTATTAATTACTTTACAAACGTGCTTAATTGTTTTTGAGTAATGGATAAAATAAAAATCGGAACCAGTTTTAACATCGAACTTGATTTTGAAATCGCCGGTTTGTTCCAGCGTTTTTTTGCGTGGCTGATTGATTTAATTATTCAGTTTGCTTATATCCTGATAGCTTATAAATTGCTTGATTTGTTTTTATCGAACAGTAAAATAAAAGCCGGAGACCTTGCCAACGCTTATGATATGCGAGCCTGGGATTATCTTGCTTTTTTGCCTGTTTTGCTTTATCATTTAGCCAGCGAAGTCATCCTCAACGGGCAAAGTATCGGGAAAAAATTAATAGGTATTAAAGTTATCAGCGACAACGGCAACCGTCCTTCTTTTTACCAGTTTCTTCTTCGCTGGTTGCTACGTCCTTTCGATATTACTTCTTTGGGTTTGGGTGTCTTTATCCTGATGCTTTCAAAAACCCGGAATGAAGGATTTGTGTTTTTAATTTACACGATCATTATTGTAATTGCAATGGTTGTTTTGTTGAAATATCACAAACGTCTCGGCGATTTTGCAGCCGGAACATTTGTAATTGTAAGCCGGGTAAAAAGTAATATTAACAATACAGTTTTCTTTGATGTTGAAGATGCCTACAAACCGCGCTACGACAATGTTTTACTGCTTAGCGACCGCGATATGAATATCATTAAAACGATACTCGATGCAAGTTTAAAACAAAAAAATTACGAGCTTGCCGAGCGTACAAGCGCAAAAATAAGAACCGCCTTAAAAATTACAGATTACCAGCACCCGGTAGAATTTCTGGAAACAGTTCTGAAAGATTACAATTACCTGTCAAATAAAAATTGATTTTTTGCCTTCACAATACGTAACGCTCATATCATTTTTTACAATAAACGGTTATCTTCGTCCGCATGATTGTGAATCTAAGCGAAGCCCACAGCCTTGTCAGTAACTGGATAAGCGAACTGCGCAATACCGATGTTCAGACAGACCGGATGCGCTTTCGCAGAAATTTAGAACGCATCGGCGAAGTGGCGGCTTATGAAATCAGCAAAGAACTTCCCTGGCAGGACGTTGAAACGCAGACGCCGCTTGGCATTCATAACAGCAAGGTACTTTCGCAACAACCTGTTTTGGCAACTATTCTTCGGGCAGGTTTGCCGCTTCACCAGGGATTATTGAATTATTTTGATAAAGCCGACAATGCTTTTATCAGTGCATACCGCAAACATAGACTTGACGGAAGTTTTGATATTCATATCGAATACATGAGCAGCCCTTCTTTTGAAAATCGTATTGTGATTCTCAGCGATCCAATGCTGGCAACCGGCGCATCGCTGGTAAAAACAATCGAGCGCATTAAATCGGAAGGCGAGCCTTTAATGATTCATATTGTAACCGTAATTGCCTGCGTTACCGGAATCGAATATGTAAAGCGCGAAGCCGGCAGCAACGTCATTATCTGGTGTGGCGATATTGATGAAGAAATCACCGCCAAAGGTTATATTGTTCCGGGTCTCGGAGACGCCGGCGACCTGGCATTCGGCAGCAAAAACCAATCGTAAACCAAGCGGTTATATACTTTTTATACAAATCGTTTCGTTTGTAAAAAAGTTGCTGTATTTTCACAACGTAATTACTGCTTTTAATGAAACGAACTACACTGCTTCTGTTGTGCCTGTTATGTGTTGCATATACGTTTGCGCAGGATCCGCATTTTTCTCAATTCTATTCTTCGCCTCTGACTCTGAATCCGGCTTTTACAGGAAAATTTAATGGTGATTTACGTATTGCCGGCAATTATCGCAATCAATGGCCAACCATCAATAAAGCTTACACAACCGGAACGGTTTCGGCCGACTTTGCCATTTTGCGAAGCAAAGTTGCTGAAAATGATACGTGGGGCGTTGGTATTATGGCCTTGACCGACCAAAGTGCTGCCGGTGCGGTTAAATTTAATTATGCAGGTCTATCTACAGCGTATCATAAAAGTCTGGATGAAAATGGTTTTAAGCAGTTGGGCGTTGGCTTTCAGGCTACGTATTCTAATATGAACATCTATACTTCAAAACTTACTTTTAGTGACCAGCTGGCTTTTGACGGAACATTTTCATTACCTACCAGCGAAGTGTTTCCGGGTTCTGTTTTGAAGAAAAGTTATATTGATTTGAATGCGGGTGTCTTGTTTACATCAAGCGTAACCGAACATGATAATTTTTATGCCGGTATCAGTATGTATCACATAACAAGACCACAAGAACAGTTTACAACCACCGGTTATTATATATTAAATCCACGCTTTACCTTCCAGGCAGGCGGCTTTTTTTTAGTAGGCGAAAGAAATACATTGCACCTGAGCGCGATGCATAGCGAACAAGCTGGTGCTAATGAAACCTTGGTTGGCGGTGCGTTCCAATTGCCGGTGGGTGATGATTCATATCTAGACAAACCAGTTAGCGTTTATATTGGCGCATGGACGCGTTTGAAAGATGCCCTGATTCCGTATGTAGGTTTAGACTTTAGTGATTTTCATTTAGGTCTTACTTATGATATTAATACGTCTGATTTAAAGACGGCATCCAACAGTCGCGGCGGTATGGAAATTTCGTTGATTTATATAAAACAACCTGCCGGAAGCAAAGGCTTACCTTGTCCAAGATTCTAATTGAAATATTCTATTATACTTTGAATTGCCCTGCTAACAGGGCAATTTCGTTTTCAGTATTATAAGAATGCAATATCACACGCAGCCGTTCTTTGCCTTTTGGAACCGTTGGGTACAAAACAGGTCTTACATCTATATTGTTTTGCTGAAGTGTAGTAGCCACGTTTCTAACTTCATTATTTCCAGGAATAAGAATGGCTTGTATTGGTGTTTCTGAAATTAGTTTTTCATAAGGAAAAAAAGCATTTTGAAACTGATGAACTAATGTTTGTAAATGCATTCTTTCTGCAACCAGCTTTGGAAATATCTGGTAACTTTTTTGAATTGTGGCAACCGAATGTTCCGGCAAAGCCGTTGAATAAATAAAGCTCCGCGAAAAATTTACCAGGTAATTTCTCAGGTCTTTTGATCCAGTTACAACAGCTCCATGACAGCCACACGCTTTACCAAACGTATAAATGCGGCAAAATACATTTTGATGCAATTGTAATTGTTGCGCAAGACCTTCGCCACGTTCACCAATCACACCAATCGAATGCGCTTCGTCAAGAATTAAATATGCATTGTATTGAGAACAAATAGTTACGATTTCTTTCAGCGGGCAAACATCTCCATCCATACTAAAAACCGATTCAGTTACAATATAAATAGTTCCGCTTGCTGATTGTATTTTCTTTCTTAAATCGTCTATATCATTATGAAAAAAAGAAAAGGCTTTGGCAAACGAAAGCCGGATGCCATCGCGAATGGAAGCATGGCATAAAGCATCATAAATAATCGTATCGCCTTTTTGCGGAAACGAAGATAAAACACCCATATTGACATCATAACCGGAATTAAAAATCAGCGCAGATTCTGCTTCATGAAAAGCGGCAATCTGTTGTTCTGTTTCTTCTATCAAATCATAATTGCCGGTAAGCAACCGCGAGCCGGTAGAACCCGAACGAAGTTGAGAAACATTCATATCCGACAACAAATGATTTCTTACAATTCCCAAATAATCATTCGAACAAAAATCAATCATGTTGCGCGGAAGCAAACGCAGGTTGCGATATGCATTTTGCGCTTTTCGTTCTTCGAGTTTCGCTGATAAATGTGAAGGTAAATTCATTACGATTCAAAACTAAGCGTTCTGACTTTTTATCAGTTCATAAAATAAAAAACCCGCTTTGCAGCGGGCTGTCTTTTTTAAGAAGGATTGGCTTTTTAATTTTTCATAAACTTTTCATTTGATAAAATTGTTCCTTTTGCATCTGTTACCTGCAAAACATACGTGCCTGTATTGAGATTGCTGATTTGTATTCTCTGGTTGCCACCGGTTGCTGCCATCTGCAAACGACGATTGCCATACACATCGGAAACCATAATCTGAGCAGCATTATCTACATTAAAATGAACATTGATAAAATCATTTGCCGGATTTGGAGAAATAACAATCAGGTTCTTTGTTGGTGTAAAGAAAACAGGTTTTGAAGTTGATTTACAATTGATTTTATCTGTTACTTCGACCGTGTACAAACCTCTTTTAGAAGGCAAATAAAATGAAGATGTTGCGCCGGGAATCGCATTTCCATTTACAAACCATTGATAGCTGCTTCCTTTTTTAGCAAGCAACGAATCGCCACTGCGGGTTATGGTTGCGGTAAATTTATCAAATGAAATATTTACCGGGATGCCTTCGCACGAAGAATAATTCGGGCATACTTCAACGTTACCGCAAGCTGTATAAGAGCCGTCACCTTTTACTTTATATGTTATATTGGTAGCACCTTTTATCGGCTCGCCATTGTTATACCACTGAACGTTTACGGTGTATGGCTGACCCATTTCAAGCGTTACAGAATCATATTTACAAAACACAGAAGTTTCTGTAGGCACATCAAAATAAGCCGGCGAACCGTATGTAATAATTGTCGGCGGAAGAAATGCATAACCATCTACCAAAACTTTTTTTGATGTACCGGCGCACTTGCCTTTTGTTACACTCACCGAAAAAAGCGAGCCGCCATCTTCATACGCGTTCACTGCATAAAAGCGCTCGGTAGCGCCTTTTAGAACCTTGCCGTTTTTAAACCATTGATACGTATCAAACTCTTTGGTAACATAGATGGTATCGTTTGTGTTAGGACAAAGAACCAGGTTGTCGGGCATAATCTTCGGATGTAAATTGCATTGCGCTTTAGCTGATAATAAAGAAAGAAACAGTAAGCAAAACAAAGTGAGTAAACGATTCTTCATAGTGTGATTTTAATTAGTTCACTTGAAAGATACATATATAATAAAATTTGCTGCCTGCTATCACAATCAATTACAAAACATCATACATTATTTTTAAAAAGATAGTTCTATTACTGATTTTAAAATGTCGGTTTATCATCGTTGAAAATTATTACGAGCAAATGGTTCGCATCAACTTTTGGAAACCAATCACACTATCTTTATCAAACAGACTTATAAAACAAAACTTTATAATGACGATCGAAGAACGATTGCTGAAAGACAAATTGCATAACAAAGAAGAAGCGGTTGCGATTGCAAAAATGGCTTCATCTTCGCCCGAAAAATTTAAGCAATTAATGAACTGTTTTATAAGCCCGGAATACCGGCTGGCGCAACGTGCTGCGTGGAGTGTAAGCCATTCGGTAAACATTAATCCGCAACTCATATTTCCTTACATCAAAACACTGGTTGAACAATTAGTAAGAATAGATGTTCACGATGCTGTTATCAGGAACAGCATACGAATTTTAAAAGAAATTAATATTCCTGAAGAATTTCACGGAGACCTGATGAATGCCTGTTTTTTATTAGCCGAAAAACCGGAAACGCCAATTGCAATTAAAGCGTTTTCCTTATCAACGTTATATAAATTGTTTCTTCTTTATCCTGATATAAAAGCAGAGTTAGAAGTGGTTACAGAAGCCGCTTTAGAAACAGAAAGTGCAGCCGTAAAAAGTGTTAGCAAGAAAATTTTGAAAGATTTAAATAAAAGCAAATCCCCACGTATAAATCACTAAAGCCGCAAAATAAACCAGCATCAAATTAATCATAATGCCGCTGCCGGCCAGCAAACCAATGGCACTAACAAGACCCATTAAAATTAAGGCAGAAGAGTAATAAATAACTAATTTTTTACGGCGGATAAGATGCAGGTATTCAAAGCGGCTGACAGGCAATACCATCGTTAAAAATATAAGCGCTACAAAATATTGATTGCCTTGTACCTGCGGAATATAACCTCCAAAAATGGCGGCTGTAGCCGTTAAAAAGAAAAGCAATAAAATGATTCCGGCGATTCTTTTTTCAATTGGATTCAATACAAATTTGCCTTCTTTAGAAAGCAGTAAAACGGTATTTGCGATACTGGCGCCAACCCAGGAAAAAATCACAAACAACAGGTACAAACCAATTAGCACATAAGCCAATGTATCTGCGCCTGCAAAGCTTGAAATACCTGACAGCAAACGAATAGAAACCCAGATAACGATGATTGTTATCCATCGCGCTTTCTTCGATTTTGCTGATAGCCACAAAGAAAACATCAGCAGCCAGCGATAAGGCAGCAAACGAGCTTTTAAAGATTCTTTATATCCGCCTTTTGCTCTTTTATTATTTGGATTGATACGCAACGCTTCGCGAAAATGCTGGCGAGCATCTTTGTGCTTTCCCTTTTCTAAATATATCCAGCCAACATTGGTATGCGTGAAGTCATCATCCGGATCAACAGCTAAGGCTTCGCGTATTGTTTCGTACGCTTCTTCTTTGTTCTTTAAACGTATCAATGCTTGTGAACGCGCATTTAAACAAGTCAAGTCTTCTGCGTAAACTGCCAAACCTTCGTTTGCTTTTTCCAACGCTTCGGCAAACCTGTGCGTGTCAAGCAAAATATAAGCATACAAACCATAATAAGCCGAAGCTTCGGGATTCAGTTCCAGCGCGCTTTTCAACTGTTCGACAGCTTCTGTTTTATTGTTCATTTGGTAATAACAAAAAGCCATCAAATAAAACACGCGATGATAATACGGCATGTACGAAGCGCAGGTATGCAGCAATCGCAATCCTTCATTAAATTGTTTTGTATCAATCTTACATTCGGCTAACAGTAATAATGCTTCTGCATCTTCGGGATTTTCGCGAAGCGCATAACCAATTTCTTTTTCCGCATCTTTTATTCTTCCCTGCTGAAACAAAAGTCTTGCGCGTTGTAAATGCTGATTGATTGCAAACATATTAGTAAGATACTAGAACCAAGATACAAGGTTCAAGAAACAAGAAAATACAAGATTTAAGAACACAAGAGACAAGAATCAAAAATACAAGCTCAAGTTACGATACAATACAAATTTTTGATTTTACTGATGAAGATTTACATGTCACTTCTTAAATTATCCTTTTAAATCTTTTACCTTCTTTCTCCTATTACCTTGATTCTTGTCTCTTGTGTTCTTGAATCTTTATTCATGTTATTTTTTCAGTTTCATGTAGTGAAGAATATCATCGTACAAACCACTTTCGTTGGCATACAAAGCATAATTGCGGGCAGTGCTAAACCATTCTTGCGTTGTGGCTTTGTGCTGTTTGGCTGCTTTTTGTAAATCTTTGGTTTGCAGCTTTTCAATGCTGCCTTTCAATAAACTTTCTTCAAGCTTGCCTTCCGTAGCACTATCAATAATGGCTTTAATATCAGCACCCGAATATTCGGGCGTTATTTTAGAAATTGCCTGAATGTCAATGTTATCAGCCGGTTTGTTTTTTAAATGTTGTTTGATGATTTCCTGGCGACCAATTTCGTCTGGCGGAGAAACAAAGACAACTCTGTCAAAACGTCCCGGTCTTCTGAAAGCGCTATCAATACTCCACGGCGCATTGGTGGCAGCGAGAATTAAAACACCTTCGTTGTTATGTTGTACGCCATCCATTTCGGCCAGGAACTGGTTGATAACATGACGCATACTGCTTTGTTTTAAATCGCTGCGGCTGGCGCCAAGCGCATCAACTTCATCAAAGAAAAGAACGCAAGGCGCATTTTCCCTGGCTTGCTGAAACACAGCGTGTAAATTCTTTTCGCTGTTTCCCATCCACATATCCAGAATATCGTGCAAACCAATATTGATAAACTTCGCATCAATTTCGCCGGCCGTTGCTTTCGCCAAATACGTTTTGCCGCAACCCGGAGGTCCGTATAACAAAATACCGCCGCCGGCTTTCTTTCCAAACGCTTTGTAGAGATCAGGATTTTGAAGTGGCTGAATAATTTTTAACGAGATTTCTTTTTTTATTTTTTCCATGCCGCCGACATCAGAAAAACGCATATCGGGCTTTTCCATAAAAAACTGCGGCTTCGGTTGACGACTTCCAAAATAATCGTCTTCTTCATCGCCGTCATTTAAAAAATCGGGCAAATCATCTATCTCATTATCGGTTGTGTTTCCTAATGATGTTGTGCGAAGCGCATTGTCTATTTCTTCATCTTTAAAAGATGAATTTTGTTGCAGGATTTTCTTATAAACGTCAACCGCTTCGGCAAGAGAATTTTCGCGGATGAGACAACGAACAAATTGAATCAATTCATCTGTTTGCAAAGCATTTTCTTTTATTAAAGCTTCGTAAATGATAATGGCAGCCGAATACTTTTTTTGTTTATAATAAATATTTGCCAGCCCTTTACGCGCTTTGCTGTTGCCATAACTGCGATTTAATACTTCGCTGTATTGTTCAGCCGCCTGGCTGTAATCATTCGCTTTTATCATCAGCTCTGCCAGGTGCAGACGTAGCGGAATATTATCAGGTGAAAATTGCAACGCTTCTTTCAACTGGTTAATGCCTTCATCCATCATTCAAAACATTGATATAGAGCAAATATATTTCAATACGGCAAATAGCTTGTTAAGATGACGTATTAATAATGAATTAAAACAGGATGAATGAAATTCATTCGTCATTTTTATTTCGACATAACGAAGCCAAATATTAACTGTTCTTCATCTTAGCATCAGTAATTCCTTCTGTTTTATACAGATCTTCAATTAAAGAAAGAAGAATGGCGTTCGCAATGCTTTTGTTAAACCGGATGCTTATATCATTCATAAATTCACTATCGGTCGGGCGAATGGAAAGCTGCGCGTATTTGAGATTGTATTTATCAATTGCTTTCTCAATTTGTAACAAACTCGCTGTTTGTAAATCAATTTTTATTTGCAGTTCCTTGTGTTTAGTTTGCGCAAATATTTTGTCTTTATATGGTTTGATGATGATCAAAATAATCAAAACCAAAATGGTTGTTGCAACCGCCGCAAAATACAATCCGCCGCCGACAGCAAGGCCAATACCGGCAACAGTCCACAAACCGGCTGCCGTGGTTAATCCTTTTATGACTTCATTTTTTAAAAACAAAATGGTCCCGGCACCCAAAAAACCAATACCGCTAACGACTTGCGCGGCAACGCGTGAAGGATCGAGCGCAATGCCCGGCGTATTTACAACATCCTGAAAGCCATGCATGGAAACAATCATCATCAGCGTAGCGCCAATACAAACAATCATGTGCGTTCGCAAACCGGCAGCCCAGTCAAGACGTTGCCTTTCCAATCCAACCAAACCACCTAACACAGCGCCAACAACCAACCGAATCAAAATTTCTTGCCATGAAATCATGCTATTATTTTTTCAAAATCCAAAATAACAAATTTACAACTCAATCAAACGCCACAGCTTTATCTTTGTAAAACTAACAATTGTAAGTATGAATAATCCGGCAACAAAAAGCAGCGATTGGATGGAGACTTTGGTAAAAGAAGCAAAAGAAAAGAAGAGTAAAATTTATTTGGGCGGCGGACAAAAATCAATAGATAAGCAACACGAAAGAAACAAATTAACCGCACGCGAACGCATTTCTTATTTGTGCGACAAAGACAAACCTTTTGTAGAAATCGGAACGTTTGCCGGTTTTGATATGTATGAAGAATACGGCGGTTGCCCGGCTGGCGGCACGGTTGCCGGTATTGGCTATATAAGCGGCAGGCAATGCGTTGTTGTGGCAAATGATCAAACTGTAAAAGCAGGCGCGTGGTTTCCGATTACCGGTAAAAAAAATTTGCGGATGCAGGAAATTGCGATGGAAAATAATCTGCCCGTTATTTACCTGGTTGATAGCGCTGGTGTTTTTTTGCCCATGCAGGATGAAATTTTTCCCGATAAAGAACATTTCGGAAGAATGTTTCGCAACAACGCGAAGATGAGCGCGATGGGCATAACACAAATTGCTGCCGTGTTGGGAGCTTGCGTTGCCGGCGGCGCTTATTTACCAATCATGAGCGATGAAACTTTAATGGTTGAAGGAGCCGGCAGTATTTTTTTGGCTGGTCCTTATTTGGTAAAAGCGGCTATCGGCGAGAATACAGACGCAGAAACATTAGGTGGCGCAAATACGCATAACAGTATCAGTGGAATTGCCGATTATAAGTTTGCAACAGAAGAAGAATGTTTGGATTATATCAAAAAATTAGTGAATAAAATTGGTGCAAACCCAGTAGCCGGATTTAATAGAATAGAAAGTATTCTTCCATCAAAAGATGCAAGTGAATTGTATCAAATTATTCAGCAAAATAACAGCAAACCATATAACGTAGTTGATTTAATTCATTGTCTTGCTGATGCAGATAGTTTTGATGAATTTAAAGAAGATTATGGCAAAACAATCGTGTGTGGTTATGCGCGTATTGATGGCTGGGCGGTTGGTATTGTTGCCAACCAAAGGTTGGTTGTAAAAAGCGGTAAGGGCGAAATGCAAATGGGTGGCGTGATATATAACGACAGCGCTGATAAAGCGGCTCGTTTTATTATGAATTGCAATCAGAAAAAAATTCCGTTGGTGTTTTTGCAGGATGTAACCGGCTTTATGGTTGGCAGCCGCAGCGAGCATAGCGGTATTATAAAAGACGGTGCCAAACTGGTGAACGCGGTTTCAAATTCTGTGGTTCCAAAGTTTACGATTATTACGGGAAATTCGTATGGTGCAGGCAACTACGCGATGTGCGGAAAAGCGTATGATCCCCGATTGATATTTGCCTGGCCGTCAGCCAAAATTGCGGTGATGGGCGGCGAGCAGGCGGCGAAAACTTTATTACAAATTCAGGTGGCGTCTATGAAAGCCAAAGGCAAAGAAGTAAGCACAGAAGAAGAACAAACATTACTCAACGAAATCAAAAGCCGGTACGAAAAACAAACCACACCTTATTATGCTGCCGCAAGGCTTTGGGTAGATGATATTATTGATCCGGCGCAAACGAGGATGATACTTTCAGAAGGCATTACCGCAGCCAATCAAAACCCTAAGATTGATGAGTTTAAGATGGGCGTTTTTCAAGTTTAGATTTGATAAAAATTCTCTTTTAAAAGAGATTGAATCGAAGATACTGTTTTATCATTTTTATGAAAACCCATTTTCGCAACACGTATTTTCGTTTGCAAAGTCTTCTTATGAAAAAACTGCTTCTGCTCCTTGTTGTACTTTCATTTATCTGCAGTGCCCAAAGTCAAACCAACGATTCATTATTTATTCATAAGATAGCTGTAAACATTTTAAGCAGCGATTCTCTCTTCAACAATCTGCATTATCTCACAAAAAAAATTGGAGGAAGATTAGCTGGTTCACCACAAATGGTACAGGCAGAACAATGGGGTGAAAAAGCTATGAAAGGAGCCGGTGCGCAAACGGTCACGATGCAGGAATGTATGGTGCCGCATTGGATACGTGGCGGTAAAGACAAAGCTTTTATTGTTTACAAAGACAAGAAGGGTAAGACGCAAAAATATACCTTGAATATATTGGCATTAGGCAATTCAATCGGAAGCGGTTCAAATGGTGTAACTGCACCGTTGATAAGAATTAACGACTGGAACGATTTGGAAGCGAAGAAAAATGAAATAAAAGGTAAGATTGTTTTCTATAATAATCCTTTTGATGATACTTTAATTGAGCCATTTCAGGCTTATGAAAAGAACGTAATTTATCGTGGCTTTGGCGCCAGCCGCGCTGCAAAATATGGTGCTGTGGCTGTTATGATTCGCAGTATGACAAACACGCCTGGCAACAACTATCCGCATACCGGCTCGCTGCGATATTTAGATTCTATCAAACAAATTCCGGCAGCTGCTATGGGTTTGCAGGATGTAAGAAAACTGGATTCTTTATTTGATTCTGATATTTCTGTTTCGGCATCGTTATATACTTACGGAAAAATGTTGCCCGATACAATTGGTCACAATGTTATTGGCGAGATAAAAGGCAGTACGCAACCAGAACAAATCATTACTATCGGCGGGCATTTGGATAGCTGGGATCCGGCGGAAGGTGCGAATGACGATGGCACCGGCGTTGTACAAACAATTGAAGTACTACGGGCGTTCACTTCGCTAGGTTATCAACCCAAACACACCATACGTTTTGTTTTGTTTGCCAATGAAGAAAACGGAACCCGGGGAGCTAAAAAATATGTAGATGAAGCAAAACAAAAAGGTGAGCTACACATATTTGCGCTCGAAAGTGATGCCGGTGGTTTTACGCCGCGAGGCTTTCGTTTTGAGGTAGACAGCAATAGTGAAGCTTTACAAAAAATAAATGCCTGGAAGCCCTTGTTTACGCCATATTACGGCGACCGGTTTGAAATGGGCGAATCAGGAAGTGATGTTGGATATTTAAAAGATGTAAAAGCTGTATTGGCAGGTTTAAACCCGGATGGACAGCGTTATTTTTATATACATCACGCAGCTTCTGATGTCTTTGAGAATGTAGACATTCGTGAAACAAAACTAGGTGCGATAAATATGGCTGCACTTGTTTATTTGGTAGATCAATATGGATTGTAATTTTTGTATCATCAAACAAAAAAAGTTTCAATATTTCAAATGAAATTTTTAATTGATAATTGGTCACAAATTGTTGTTCTGCTTACAGCATTTGGTGCATTACTCAAAATTGTATTGGATTTTTATACAAAAAAAGCAGAGATAAAATTCAAATATATATTTGAACAAAAAGCAGAAGCTTTCAAAAGTTATCTTATAGATTACCAAAATCTAAAAGACAATATTACCAAACAATCTTACAGTTTTCTTTATGGTAATATAACATTTAAAGAATTTGAAGTGAATATAAAAAAAGCAGTAGATGAATTACGAAATAAGATAAATACAATTTATATGTATTGTTCGGAAAAAGAAAAAAATCAACTGTATTCAATTTTGAATGAGTCCTTTTTTATTATTTATAAAATCAACAAATCGGATAAAGAGAATTTAAATCAAATTTTAGATGATTATAATAAAAAGACTTCACAAATACTGATGAATTCATTAAGAATTTTATTAGATAAGTCTTCCGATTTTATTGCAGCTTTCTTACTCATAAATCAACTGGTGTGTTTCCTTGATAATTCCCATAACAAACGTACTTTGTACATGACCGATATTTTCAATAGAACTTAGTTTGTTTACGTGAAAATCATAATACACATTCATGTCGGCGCAAACCACTTTTAGCATAAAATCAAACTCGCCGGAGATGCTGTAACACTCAATTACTTCCGTTAATTCGTTTATGGCTTTGATAAATTTTACACCTGCATTGCGGCTGTGTTGTTTCAGCGATACATAACAAATCACCATTAAAGATTTGTTCACTTTTGCATAATCAACCAGCGTTACGTATTGTTTGATAACGCCGCCGGCTTCCATCTTTTTTATGCGTTCGTGAACCGGCGTTGTGCTGAGATGCGTTTTTTCAGAGATTTCTTTTACCGTAATCCGCGCGTTTTGTTGTAGCAGGTTAAGGATGGCAAAATCCTTTTTATCAAGCGTAAAATCTGTGGTAGCTGAATCTTCTTTTTGAATCCGTTTACTCATACCAAACCATGCATTTATTCTTTTATAAAAGTAAAGAAAGAATATTATCCTAAAGTTTTTGAGTTTGGCAGTACGTTATCCTGTTTTGATATTTTTGCACAAAATAAAAAATATGTCAACACTCACAACATCTACGGATTTGAGTTTGCCTTACAAAGTCGCCGATATTAAACTGGCAGAATGGGGCAGAAAAGAAATCCGTTTAGCCGAAGCTGAAATGCCGGGATTAATGTCGTTACGTTTAGAATACGGTACACAACAACCTTTAAAAGGCGCACGCATTGCCGGTTGTTTGCACATGACTATTCAAACAGCCGTTTTAATTGAGACGTTAGTGGTGTTAGGTGCTGAAGTTCGTTGGAGTTCCTGCAATATATTTTCTACGCAAGATCATGCGGCGGCGGCGATTGCAGCGGCTGGCATTGGCGTATTTGCGTGGAAAGGTCAGACTTTGGAAGAAGCGGACTGGTGTATTGAGCAGACTTTATTTTTTGGTAATACAGATACGCCGCTGAATATGATTTTAGATGATGGCGGCGATTTAACCAATATGGTTTTGGATAAATATCCCGAACTGGCGCAGCATGTAAAAGGTATTTCTGAAGAAACAACAACAGGCGTGCATCGTTTGTACGAAAGAGTTGCAAAAGGCACATTGCCAATGCCGTCAATCAATGTAAACGATTCTGTTACGAAGAGCAAATTCGATAACAAATATGGTTGCAAAGAAAGCCTGGTAGATGCTATTCGCCGTGCTACCGATATTATGCTGGCTGGTAAAGTTGCGGTTGTGGGCGGTTATGGCGATGTTGGAAAAGGTTCTGCAGCTTCGTTACATGGCGCCGGTTGTCGCGTTATCGTAACTGAAATTGACCCGATTTGCGCTTTGCAGGCTGCGATGGATGGTTATGAAGTTAAGAAGATGATTGATGCTGTAAAAGAAGCCGACATTATTGTTACAGCCAGCGGTTGCCGGGATTTGATTACGGAAAAAACATTTCCGTGCGATGAAAGACAAAGCGATTGTTTGTAACATCGGCCACTTTGATATTGAGATTGATATGGCATGGCTAAACAATAGTTATGGCAATACAAAAGATACCATCAAACCACAGGTTGATTTGTATGATATTGATGGAAAAGAAGTGCTTGTTTTGGCTGAAGGCCGGCTGGTGAATTTAGGTTGCGCAACCGGTCATCCAAGCTTTGTAATGAGCAATTCATTTACCAACCAGGTGTTGGCGCAAATAGAACTTTGGACAAACAACGATGCTTACGAAAACAAAGTATATGTGTTACCCAAACATCTTGATGAAAAAGTTGCGCGCTTGCATCTTGGCAAAATTGGTGTTGTGTTAGATGAGTTAACCGATGTGCAGGCAGATTATTTAGGCATTGATAAGAAAGGTCCTTTCAAGTCTGATTTGTATCGTTATTAATATAGTTTTTCTTTTTTGAAAGCTCAGTTAAAAAGCTGGGCTTTTTTATTTATTATATTTGATAAAATGATTTTTATGGAAACAATAATCAGAATGAAAGTGGATGACCTGAATGAAAGTTTGATTGATTTCTTACAAAAATCTTTCAAGGGAAAAACAATCGAAGTTTCTGTTCATGAAGAACCGGAAATGGATGAAACTGATTTTATTTTGAAAGATCCAATTGCCAGAAAAGAAATATTTGAGAGCATTGAAGAAACACAAAAAGAAACTAACTTAAAAAGGTATAATATTCAGGAATTAAAGCAAGAGTTTTTAAATGAACCCAAACCATGAAAGATATTTTGCTAACCAGTAAAGCGCGAGAGCATTTGAGATATTTTGCTGCAAATGAACGAAAGCTATTAATAAAAATATTCGATTTGTTTGATGCTATTACAAGAGAACCTTTCACTGGAATTGGTAAACCCGAACCGTTACGAGGTGATTTGCAAGGGTACTGGAGTCGGCGCGTTAATGATGAACATCGCATTGTTTACAAAGTAACAAGCGACTCAATTATAATTATCTCCTGCCGCTCGCATTACAATCTATAATTTCCTTGGTAAGATTGTTGCTTTTTTCATTACAATATGAAAAAGCCTTACGACATTACAACGATGCTTCAACTGATAGAAAAAGCTGTCGCGCCTTATCCGAAAGCGGCTATGTTTCAACTGTATGAAGAAGGCTTTTCTACTATATTCGAGCAACTCATTTCCTGTATCATTTCCATTCGTACTTTGGATGAAGTAACAATTCCGGTGTCGAAGCGATTGTTTGCAAAAGCAAGAACGCCAAAACAAATCGCATCGTTACATAAAGATGAGTTGGCTGAACTCATTCACGGAACTACGTTCGCTTATCAGAAAGTAGCTACCATATCAAATATTGCAAAAGCAGCTGAAGAAAAATATAACGGCAATCTTCCGGCAGATTATAAAGTGCTGACAGACTTTTCTGGTGTGGGTCCCAAGTGCGCAAATCTTGCGTTAGGTGTTGCTACAAAATCGGCTGCTATCAGCGTAGATATTCATGTGCATCGGGTTGTGAACCGCTGGGGATTTATACAATCGGTATCACCGGAACAAACAATGCTCGCTTTGGAAGAAAAAGTAGATAAACAAAAGTGGATTGATATTAACCGCTTATTAATGCCTTTTGGGAAACACATTTGTACCGGCAAAGCGCCGCATTGTTCTACTTGTGTTGTGTTGGATTATTGCAGGCAGGTTGGCGTTACATCGCACCGATAACTTAACTGCCAAATAAGTCTTCGCGACTCTTTGGCCGCTTATCATTTTGCCAGTTAAAACCCCGAAGTTTCAGGTCTTCATGATTCACTTGCTGCATTGGATAAAACGTGCCTTTTAAATTAAATAAACGGGACACTTTTTCAGGTTTTTGATCTTTAAAATATGTATCAATTACATCGCAGCTCGATTTATCAACACCTATAAATTTCTTATCATCATCCTGTGTATAATAAACAGATTCCGCATTGCCTTGCGTATGAATAAAATTGATATGACCATCAACAAAATAACCATTGATGATTCTGCCTTTTACCTGGTTGAAAAACTGTGTACTATCAACGTCGCTGATGGCAAGCGCATTTTCAAAAACCTTTACGTGTTCCGGCTTTTTATTTTTGGTGTATAGATAAATGGTATCGCCGGTTATCTGGCTGTTATTCGCCCAAACAATCGGATTTTTAAATAACCGGAATACAGAATCTGTAGCTGTATAAAACAAGCTGTCGCCGGTTGCCTGTAAAGAATCTGAGTAAACGCGAACATGATAATACGCTTCAATATAACGGTCTTTCGAGCTATCTGCTTTGGTTAAAAACATGCTATCGAGCGGCGGCATAGAATCCCGGATTTGAGGAATGTCGCGCTTGCCGATAATTGAAGAAAGCTTGGCTGTAAACAACGTATCAGCCGCAATAAAAAGTGAATCATTATTTTGCTTCACCATCATTACCCGGCTTTTCTGTGGCTAACAATACATTGGTTTTTTTGTTGCCTTTTACATTGTTTGCAAACAGCGCATAACCTTGCGCTGTATCCCGATAAATCACGTTGCCTTGTGCTTCAAAATTCCCTGTCGAATCTTCGCTGGCTGTTCTGTCGGCAATCAATACAGATGTGCTGTCTTGAATAATGGGGCGATTGCCAAAATAAGATTGTTTGGTGGATAAATTATAATAACCGCTCGATGTATTGATAACGCGTTTTCCACTCGTAATTTTTGTAGGAACCGTGAATGTTGCAATGTTTGTGTACGTATTATACAGAAGCGTATCTGTGGTTACTTTGTAGTCAGGATTGATAAGAACAACATGCTTTTTAAAGTTTGCATCGCGCGTTTGTCCGTAATAATAACCTTCTTCGCTGGTAAGCGTTGTTGTTCCGTTTACCAAGGTTCCGCCGCTTCGGTAAATACCAATTTTTGTTTGCGTATTGTAATCTAATTCAGGCGTTGTTAAGGTTCCTTTTCCATCAGTAAGACGAACATTTTTTCGTAAAAAAGCTGTTTTATCATTACCAACATAACGCAGATAATCGGAGTACGTATTTACGCTGTCCGCATTGTTGATATGCACATGGCCAAAGGCTTCCAGCGTATTGATGCGTTCATTTAATATCGCGCTGTCGCAATAAAATGTATTGTTCTGCTGCTTCACAATAACATGACCAGCCAGAATTTTTACGTTCGTTGTATCGTTTACTTTTTTAAAAGTCAGCGTGTCAGCTGCAACAATATTAATTTGCTTGCTGTTCGGGTCAACAGCGTTTTGCGCAAGCAAAATGGTTTGCTTGCCT
>CBDATZ010000054.1:0-1132070 GCA_965199845.1 Ilyomonas sp. | reverse complement strand
TACCTGGACAGGAAATAAAGGCGAAGGCACAAAAGATTACAAAGCTTACGAGCGCGATCATATCATTTCAACAGAAGGGAAACCCGAAATTCCGGGCACTTCTGAAGTTTCCTTTTTAGGCAATCAAACAAGATACAATCCCGAAGAATTATTGGTAGCTTCTTTATCTGCCTGCCACATGCTTTGGTACCTGCATTTATGTGCTGTAAATCATATTGTAGTTACAACTTACATAGATAAAGCCATTGGTACAATGCAGAATACAAAAGATGGCGGCGGACGTTTTACAGAAGTAATTTTAAAACCTGAAATTACTATTCAAGGTGAAGCTAATGAAGAATTATTACAACAATTGCAGCACCAGGCAAACAAGCTTTGCTTTATCGCCAATTCATGCAATTTCCCGGTACAACATCAGCCGGTATATGTCTTTATATAAAAACAAAAACCGTAGCTGGCAACCACGGTTTACTTACTGTTTTATTAATTTAACCCGTTGGCGGAGTTAATTAGCCAGCGCATGTTTAACTCTGCTTACTGGTTGATTGTAAATAAATTTGTTTAAGAACTGTAAAATGGTGAGCGCCGTCACCTTAGCAAGTATCCTGGACCTGAAGCCTGTAAAGGACTTGGCGTAATTGCGCTGTATCATAAACTGGTCACACAATTGAGAAAAAACTGTTTCTATTCGCTTCCTTACTTTTTTCAAGATCCACATGACAGGTTTTTGTCCCCCTTGATTGGCTCTTAAAGGCACTTCCAACTGAATGCCTGCCGCCTCAAATAAATTTATCTGATGCTCTCTTCCAATATATCCTTTATCACCCGTTAGGATGCAATTGCTGAACAACTCTTTTACGTCATGCAAGTAATGTACATCATGCACACTTGCCTTAGTTAAATCCAATGATTGTATAACACCTGCCGCTGAACAAACGCTGTGCAATTTATAGCCGTAGAAATATTTTTTCTGTGATGCACAGTAGCCCTTGTCCGGGCGGTGGCACAGGGATTCTTTACCCATTTTATTTCTTTGTTCTCTTGATAATTTACAAATTTCAAGTGGCATGGAATCAATTGCAAATACATCTGATAGTCTGTTAAGCCGCTCTGATAGCAGGTTTCGCACATCTTCCGTTTTTTCAAACAACAGTTTTCTCCGGTCATTATATTGTCTGCGGCTAATCAAATTTTCAAACTCGTTCGCATATTCTTTGTTCAATTTGGAAAACAAATAATTCTCACTGTCAATGCTTAAACATTCTGCTGTAAGGCTTAATGCGATCACTTCAATATCAGAAAATTTTGGCACGGTGCCACGCCGTAAATAATTGCCCTTCTCATTTATTTCATCACTTAAAATATCTTTTATCACCACAATAATTTTATCGAAATTTGTTTTGATGTTGTGCATGTTGCATTCGTAAGTTTAGTCACTCATGTAGACAACTGCACAGCATTTATTGTTGCTGACTATTCAAATTAACTCCGCCAACAGGTTAATTTATATTGATAGTCTTTGCAACGGTTTAAATGGTAACATTTATATTGTCTTTTGCTGTACTCTTATTTATCACTTCACTGTTTTCAAATGTAATGATGCTTCCATTCGAGTTATACGTAACGGTTTAAGTTACCATCAGCAGTTCATTACCAGACAAATTTCCGGATACCATAAACTTCTTGCTGATGGCGTCGGCAGCAGATGGAAACTGCTTAAGCTGCAAAGCGTTGTATGTTTTTTTACCAATCACAACAGTTTTGTTTTCGCTCACTTTGCTTACGGTTACTTTTACGGTTGCCTGCGCATCATCGTAAGCAGCAGTGCTGTAATTGTTATTGCTGAAGATAGAAAGATTGATTTCTTTATTTACCTGCTGGCTATGATTAAAGAAAGAAAGATTGTTAGGAAATACCAATGTTACAACGAACATTACCGGTAAGAATATTAAAAGCTTTTTCATAAAATTTGTTTTTAAAAAGTGATGCATAGATTAGTCGCAAGAATGTACCGGAACGTGCCAGCGAAAGTCTCATTCCGCGTCGAATGGCAATAGGCTATGATAAATGGCAGAAGAAATCGGACGAACGGCAGCAAATGAAGAAGTCAAAAAAAGAGTATGTCAGGCGTTCATTTTATAAGTGTACGCAACCGGACAAAAACTGTTTACCTACGATACAGAAAACCAATTATGAGTTATGAATTATGATGTAGCCAAGATTGTTGCAGTGTTTTAAATAATCCATCACTCAATATGAAGCGGTTTGTATTGTATATCAAATCTTACTTACATTATTATCAACTTTAAATACTATCACAAATTGCTTTGCTCCCGATAACGGCATTACACAGCGAACTTTACAGTTATTCATCTGTATAATACAATTCAATTTGTAAAATCATTTTTACTTCAAAACATCACAAATCCAAAACACAAATCATAAATCTTATTCTATTTTTACCACCAACATTTGTGTATGTATTCTCAAGATGAAACTGTGAAACTGCAGGAGCAGTCTACTTATTTTTTAAAGCATCCAAAGCAGATTACAAATGAAGATTTGCAGGAGTTACGAAGCGTACTTCGCTTTCACGAATACCGCTATTATGTAATGGACGATCCGCTGGTTTCCGATTACGAATACGATACGTTATACAAAGCTTTGCTAACGCTGGAAGAAGCTGACCCAACACTTGTAACGCCCGATTCGCCATCTCAGCGTGTAGGCAAAGGATTAACAAAATCGTTCCCAACGGTTCCGCATTTGGTTCCCATGTTATCGCTTGAAAATTCGTATGATGCAGACGATTTACTCGACTGGGATCGCAAGGCAAGAGAAATGTCTGGTTTGGATTCAATAGAATATTGCGCCGAGCCAAAATTTGATGGCGCCAGCATTTCTTTGGTGTATGAAAACGATCATTTGGTTCGCGGCATTACGCGCGGCGATGGCGTGCAGGGCGAAGATGTTACCACGAATATCAAACAGATTCGTTCCATTCCTTTATCGGCGCCGTTCTCAAAGTATGGAATTGATGAAATTGAAATCCGCGGCGAGGTTTTAATTACCAGGGAAAAATTTAAAAAGTTCAATGATCAGCGAATGGAAGCCGGGCTTCCTTTGCTTGCCAATCCACGCAATGCTGCGAGCGGTTCTTTGCGTATGTTAGATTCTGTTGAAGTTAGCAAAAGAGGATTGGAAGCGTTCCTGTATCATATCAGCGATTATACAACAACCGAAGGCATCAAAATATCTGATGAAACCGATCATTCAAAAGAAAATTTACAGAAAAAAGAAGCGCCTTTTACCACACATTCCGGCTCGCTGGAACTCTTGTGGAACTTAGGTTTTCGGAGTCCGAACAAAGAAAAAAAAGTATTGCAGGGAATTCAGAAAGTAATAGATTATTGTCATGAATTTGAAGCCGGCCGCGATACATTGCCTTACGAAATTGATGGCATGGTTATCAAAGTAAACGACCTTTCGCTACAAGATAAATTGGGCATGACATCACACCATCCGCGCTGGGCAATCGCTTTTAAATTTAAAGCCCGGCAAGCCACCAGTAAACTGATTGGTATTGAATTTAATGTTGGACGAACCGGTGCGGTAACGCCTGTTGCAAAGATTGATCCGGTGCATATTGGCGGCGTAACGGTAAGTCGTCTTTCCATACATAACGAGGAGTATATTAAAGAAAAAGATTTACAGATTGGTGATGCGGTTTTAATAGAAAGAGCCGGCGATGTGATACCACAAATTGTAAAGTCGCTGCCCGAATTAAGAACCGGCAATGAAGAAGAGATTCATTATCCAAAAAATTGCCCGGTTTGCCAAAGCAAATTGTTTAAAGAAGAAGGCGAAGCGGTTTGGCGTTGTATTAATATAGAATGCCCGGCGCAAACTTTAGAGCGCATTATTCATTTTGTAAGTAAAGATGCCATGGACATTAAGCATTTTGGTGAAGCCAATGTGCGGAAGTTTAATAAGCTTGATTTGTTGCCTGATGTACCCGGCATTTATAAACTTGACTTTACGAAAATCGGAGAACTGGAAGGCTTTGGCAAGAAGTCAATTGATAACTTACAACAATCTATTGAAGCTTCAAAACAACAGCCGTTATATCGTTTGATATATGCGCTGGGCATTCGTTATGTTGGCGAAACAACTGCTAAAACAGTAGCCAATGCCGTAAGCAGCATTTTCGATTTTGTTACGATGACCGAAGAACAATTGCTTGAACTGGAAGATATTGGTACCAAAGTATCGAAAAGCATTCAGCATTTTTTTTCCAACAAACAAAATATTGATATGCTTCACGAATTGCAATCATTGGGTTTGCAGCTTAACAATCAAAAGAAACAACAAAGCAGCGAAAAAAATACATTGCAGAATCAAACCTTTTTGTTTACCGGCAGTCTCAACAAACTAACGCGCAGCAAAGCAGAAGAAATTGTAGAACAGAATGGCGGTAAAATACTGAGCGGCATCAGCAGTAAATTGAATTATTTGGTTGTAGGTGAAGATGCCGGCAGCAAGTTAGAAAAAGCGAAGAAAATAAATACAATCCGCATTATTAACGAAGATGAATTTTTGAAACTGACAAATGAATTATGATTTTGGATTTATGAACTGAAATTTGTGATTGCATATCTTTTTACAAGAAGCTTATCATCACAATCGAATCAGTTGAATTGAAAATGATGTTCATTAATTTGATACATCAAATCACAAATCAGAATTCATAAATCATAAATTAAACACTATTTTTATTTTTTGCTTCACCATTTTGAAACATATATATGAACACGTCACGAAGAGCATTTTTAAAACAGTCGGGCACGGCTTCTGCTGTTTTATTATTATCCCCTAAAAATATTTTTTCTGCGAATGCAAGCCAGTTAATTGGTTTACAATTGTGGACTGTAAAAGAAGATGCAGCCAAAGATTTAGATGCCACGCTCAAGCACATTGCCGACACTGGTTATACCAACGTAGAACTGTTTGGTTATAACAAACGCATCTATTTCGGGCATTCTGTAAAGGAAGTAAAAGCCATGCTGGCAAAATATAAATTAAAGAGCACAAGCGCTCACGTTGCCATCAACGATTTTCTGTTTAACAACGATGAAGACACGCTGAAGTATGCGATTGAAGACGCCAAAACATTGGGTCACGATTACCTGACACAACCCTGGCTGGCAGAAGATAAACGCACGCTGGATACATTTAAATTACTGGCTGATAAGTTTAATAAAGCCGGTGAAATGTGTAAGAAAGCCGGGCTGAAATTTGCGTATCACAATCACAATTTCGAGTTTGTAAAACAAGACGGAACTTGTGGTTACGAGATATTATTAAAAGGTACACAAAAAGACCTTGTTAACTATGAAATGGATTTGTATTGGGTGATTTTTTCGGGTGAAAAACCGGAAGAATGGTTTAACAAATATCCCGGTCGTTTCCCGATGTGGCATGTAAAAGATATATCAAAAGCGGCGAGCAGAGAATCTACCGAAGTAGGCGCCGGAACCGTTGACTTTAAAGACATATTCAAACATAAAAAAGAAGCCGGCTTTGTAAACTTTTTTGTAGAGCAGGAAGCTTTTGCTAATATGCCGCCCGCACAAGCTATTGAAGCAGATTATAAATATGTAAAAGCAAATCTTGTTTAATCAAATCAACTATGAAATTAAATTATGTTTTACTCATGGCTGCCATTGGATTTACCTCCTTTGCGCAGGCACAAACCAAACCGGAAGAAACAGAAATCTGGTCGCCGATTCCTAAAGTGGTTACACCCGGCAAAATGAATGCAGACGCGCCTTCCGACGCAACGGTTTTGTTTGATGGCAAAAGTTTAGATCAATGGGTTTTAGTGAGCGATAGCACCAAAGTCGCTCCCTGGAAAGTTGCCGATGGCATATTAACCGTTGATAAAAGCACCGGCAACATTCGTACAAAAAAATCTTTCCTCGATTACCAGTTACATATCGAATGGAAAGAACCTAAAACATTAACCGGTAGCGGACAAGCCCGCGGTAACAGTGGTTTGTTTTTAGCTTCTATTGGACCCGGCGACGATGGTTATGAACTGCAGATTCTTGACAATTACAACAATCCGACTTATGTAAATGGTCAGGCAGGTTCTGTGTACAAACAAACGCCGCCATTGGTAAATGCCTGTAAGCCAGACGATGTATGGCAGACGTACGATGTAGTTTGGACAGCGCCACGTTTTAACACCGATAGTTCGGTAAAAACACCGGCTTATGTAACCGTATTTCATAACGGTATTCTGGTTCAAAATCATACTGAATTAAAAGGTCCAACACAATATATCGGCACACCGGCTTATCGTCATGCACATGGCGCGGAACCAATAAAATTGCAGGCTCACGGCGATAAAAGCGAGCCATTAAGTTTCAAAAATATCTGGATAAGAGACTTATAAAATCATCTTATTATAAATAAAAAAGCCTGTAAAATTTTACAGGCTTTTTTATTTGTTTTATTAGATAAAAACAATACAAAATACAATTTTATGTTACGGGCTTTTGATACTCCGATTGAGCATCGTTGCGACGCTCCGTTCAGGTTTCTGTTATTAATTAAACAGATTAAACCACAAAGACAAAGAGAACACAAAGTTTCACTAAGAAATCTGATTATTACAAAGTACAAATCAATTTACAACCCTTATAAATTCACCCCGTTTATTTTGTCATTTACTTCTCATATCTCATCAATACAATCCGATTAGCCACAAATCATAAATCATCATTCATCATTTACTTCTCACTTTTCCCGCATCAGCTTTGCTTTATCTTTCGCTAATTTGTCTTTAAAAAATTTCTGAAAACGTTTATCAGCGCCGGTTTCTACAACAATGAAATCACCGTATTCTCTTGCATATTTATTCGTTACACTATCGGCTATATATGCTGATGTAAAATACTTTACATAATCTTGTTGTAACTCATTTTTGTTGCTCGTAACCAGCACTAAATTTTGAAACGAAGCACTGCTCGGCAGCCAATACAGAAAGCTTGCATTGTCGCTATACGCATCAGGTAAATTGTATTTTTTTCCATAATAATTTACAGCGCCGGCCATTCCATAATTGTTGCAAAAAATAAGTGTGTTTTTTTGTTGTTCTGCTGAAAGCGAATGATAAGCCGTGCAGCTACTTTTTTTGCCATTTCTTCCCAGCCAAGCATATCAGAAAAATCCTGCGGCAACGGATGATTTTCAAGATCTTCCCATCGCAAAGCACCCGATTTATCTATCCCCGTTTTTTTATAAAAAGAAACCAGTTTTTCAGGTGACGAAACAGGCAGCAAAACAGGTATCAATATCGCGCCAAACAATAGCGGAACAATCACAAAAACATAACGCAAAGCCTTTCTTTTTACAGCGGTAAATTTTTCTAAAAAAAGGGAACCAAAAGAGAGCAAAATCGGGTACGCACCCAACGCATAATAATCTTTTCCATGGCCGGCAATCAATAGAATAATCACAAAAACATAAGCCCATCCAACAAACCGGAAGCGTTGTTCGCTATGCGAAAAAAAAACGTTGTATAAACCACATATCCAAACAAATACTACCGGGAAAAACATTTTTACTTGTCCGTTTAAAAAATCAAGCGGACTTATATATTGAAGTTGTGTTTCCTGCAGTTCATTCATGTGATAGATAACAGGAAAATGGTGCTGATACTGCCAGATAAAATTGGGTAAGAACAGAATAACAGCAAGTAAAGAAGCAAACCAAAAATGCTTGTTTAAAAACAGTTTCCGGTACGGTGTAAACAGCAAACCGCCTGATACGCTTACAATATAAAACAGAACCGAATACTTACTCAACATACCTAATGCAGCGCTGACACCAAACAGGTACAGCCATTTGTTTTGCGTTGTTTGAATGTATCGAATCATACTAAATACAATCATTGTCCAGAAAAAAATTTCCGGTGCATTTGGCTGAAAAAGAAAGAACACGCGCAGGTAGGCTGTGAGTATGAAAGATAAGAAAAGCAGCCACAAAGCAAATCTTCCGCCGCCGAGAGATAAGATGAGTTTTCCCATTACATAAAACGTAGCTGCGCCGAACAAGGATGGCCACAATTTAATCCAGAATATTCCATCGCCAAGTACGTGTGTAAGCCAGGCAAATACGCTGAGCATGGGCGGTACTTCCATAAAACCCCAATCGAGATGATTGCCTTCTGCCAGGTACAAAAACTCATCGCGGTGTGGCTCGTACATATTATCTTGCAACCAGTAAGGCAGAATCAATCTAACTATGACAAAAAACCATAACAACCGCTCCCGGCTATTTTTCATACCAGATAGTTTCGGGGAAAGATACATTGCTTTTTACAAGTTTTTTTATTTACCATAACCATTACTTTATTCAACTTTTCATCTCGCTTTTTAAACCTTTCTTTATGCTGAAACCTGTAATTCTTTTTTCATTTCTATTGATTTGTCTGCATGGCTTTTCGCAGTTTAACGATAGTACGCACCATCGCTTTCGTTATCTCGGCACCGGTTCGCTAAACAAAACAGATGCAGCAAAAGCTTACTTGTTAAGCAATAGCGTGATGTATGACGAAAGCAAACCAAGCCATGTATTTAGTGCTAATGCCAACTGGATTTACGGACAACAAAATAAGCTTCTTACAAACAACGATTTTTTCTCTGGTTTTACGTTTGATTTTCGCAAAGCACCTCACAAGATTTTTTATTGGGCAACGGCAAATTACCAGACCAGTTATTCATTACAAATCAATTATAAAGTGCAGGCTGGCGCTGGTGTTGGCTATATTATTTTAGACGATGCAACCAAATCATTAAATATCAGCGATGGTTTTTTATATGAAGCCAATAACCTGAAAGGCGAACCGGATAATGATGTGTACAGTACGCTTCGCAACTCTTTCAGGTTAAAGTATAAATTTGTTATTAATAAAGATTTGACGTTTAACGGCGTTAACTTTTTTCAGCCTTCCATGTTATCTATTAATGATTATATTTTGAATCTCAACAACAATCTTTCTTACCGGGTAAAGCAATGGCTGAACCTGACAGCCGGTTTAAATTATAATCGTCTTAATCGTACAAACAAAGAAAATTTGCTGCTTACGTTTGGTGTTATTATAGACAGGTATTATTAAGATTAGCAACGAAAATGCAGGAGCCCAAATAGTTTGTATTGAAAAAAGTTTTTCACCAATATAAATTTAAAATGTTTGCCAATTTTATTCGAAAACAAATCACAACTAACCAAGCAACGGTTAATCTTGTTCAGGGCGGAAGCGGTTATCCAGTCTTGTTGTTACATGGCTATCCGCAAACTCATGTTTGCTGGCATCTTGTAGCACCGGTACTTGCCAAACGGTACACAGTTGTCTGTGCTGATCTTCGTGGTTGTGGCGATAGTTCAAAACCGAAAGGCGATCCTGAGCATGTAACTTATTCAAAACGTGCCATGGCGCAAGACCAGGTTGAAGTAATGCAGCAATTGGGATTTGACAAGTTTGCCGTTGTTGGTCATGACAGAGGTGCACGTGTCGCACACCGGATGGCTCTCGATCATGCGGATAAAATAAGTAAACTTGCATTGCTTGATATTATACCAACCAGTACAGCATTTGCCAATGTTAATAAAGACATCGCTACAAACGCATTTAATTGGTTTTTCTCTGTTCAGCCTGATGAATTGCCGGAACGTTTAATCGGCGCCGAAGCTGCTTTTTATTTGAACTGGTGTTTACAACATTGGTGTGATAATAAAGAAGCACTTACAGACGAAGCAGTGAAAGAATACCTGCGCTGTTTTGACTCAGCAACCATACAGGCTACCTGTGAAGAATTCAGAGCTTCTGCAACTATTGACCTGGCTCATGATGAAGCAGACAAGGAATGCAAAATTTCCTGCCCGACCTTGTTATTGTGGAGCTCAACAAGCATGTGGGCAAAATTTGATATTCTGAAAATCTGGAAAGAAAAAGCTGATAATATAACAGGCTCTGCTTTTGATTGCGGTCATTTTTTGCCGGAAGAATCCCCGGAACTCACCGTATCAGAATTGATTAATTTCTTGTCATTATAAATTGCTAATGAACCTATTTGGATATCGTCTGTTTAAAAAAGAAATAAAAGTTTAGCCTCATCTTATAACTATTCATAAGTTACTCGACTGTAAGAAATTTATGTACATTTTTATTTAAAGCTGATGAAATACAAAATAAGGTAACAACGAAACAATAAGTTGTGGCAAATACTTTTTTGCTTCTGAGACAAACAGTGTTTATCTGTTTTATCATTATCCTTTAGCATGATTTTTTATGTATCTCAGTATCAACAAATCAAAATAACATGAGTTCTTTTCAAGAAGTTATTCATTCAGATAAACCGGTACTAGTAGATTTTTTTGCTGAATGGTGCGGACCCTGTAAAACCATGGCGCCTAAATTGAAACAAGTAAAAGATTCACTTGGCGATGCCGTTACTATTATTAAAATTGATGTAGATAAAAATCCGCAGGCAGCCGGCGCTTACCAGATTCAAGGCGTTCCGACATTACTGTTGTTCAAAAACGGACAAGTGAAATGGCGGCAAAGTGGCGTTGTGCCAGCCAATATGCTTACCAATGTAATTAAGCAACATCAGCCATAACAGATTTATTTACCGCCAACAGTATGCTTTAACACGCCGCTTTTGGTAATGGTTACCGGCTGTATAAAACCATCTTTATCAAAGTGCATTTCATCAATACAAGTCACGCGATGATTGCCATCAGTTTCTCCTAACGGGCGGCGATGATATACAATATACCAGCGGTCGCTTTTTACATCGTGTATTACGGAATGATGACCAGCGCCGGTAGCCACTTTCGGGTCTTGCTGTAAAACAGTAGCAATGCGTTTAAACGGACCAAACGGAGAGTCTGATATTGCATAAGCCACTTTATAATTGGGTCCGGTCCAGCCGCCTTCGCTCCACATAAAATAATATTTATTGTTTTTCAGAAACATATACGGACCTTCTACATAACCTTCCGGTGTAATTTCTTTATATTTTGTTCCATCAGCAAAAGCTTCGATGCCGGTAAAATCAGCTTTTAATTTTACAATATTGCAATGTCCCCAGCCGCCGTAATACATGTAATAACTGCCGTCTTTATCTTTAAATACATATTGGTCTATTGGCTGCGCACCATTTACAATTTCGTTAATCAGCGGCTTGCCGATTAAGTCTTTATAAGGACCTTCCGGCTTATCGGCAACTGCAACACCAATGCCGCCAACTTCGCCTTCGTGAACATCGTTGGCACCAAAGAATAAATAGTATTTACCATCCTTTTCCAGCACGGCCGGCGCCCAAATAGCACGCTTTGCCCATGTAACGGCAGATGTATCTATAATGCGTTCATGTTTTGTCCATGTTATTAAATCGGACGACGAAAACGCATCGAGAAAAATCTGTTTTTCATAAGGTGCCGAATAGGTTGGAAATATCCAATATTGATTACCATAAATAATACCTTCGGGATCGGCGTACCAGCCGGGAAAAACAGGATTGCCGGATGAATCTTTTTGTGTAGTTGACTTTGTTTGCGCTTGTATGGAAACAACAATACAAAGTGATAAAAGAGAGAAGCAATATTTTACAAACGATAGATTCATACAACAATAGTTACAAATTAAAGCTGTCGCAAGATACTTGATGTAACGATATAGTTATATAACAGAAGGCAACCAATTTATTGTTATTCGTATCTTCATATATCAAACAGAAATATTTTGCCATCCTGCCTTGTGGCACTTTATTCGTAGTAATGCTGTTTGCCGAAGAAAGAAAAAATCGTCTCTTCATAAAAACCGGAATGAGAAACATCAGTGCACTTAGTGTAAACGGAACTAACAAATTAAATATAGCTATACAAAAAAGCAGGCGCAGAATTGTTCATCGTTCAGCCAATACTTATCTTCCGGTTATTTTGTTTCCGCAGCCGCCACAACCGCACATGCTGGCATCGGTAATTATTCCCGCAAAAAATGAAGCTGAAAATATAATAAAAACACTGGATGCGCTACGTAACCAGCAAGATGAAAATGGCGCGCAGCTCTCTTTTCATTTGTATGAAATTTTGTTGCTGGCAAATAATTGTACCGATGAAACGCACACGATAGCGTTAGCTTATCAGCAGCAACATCCGCAGTTTCCACTTTATATTGCCGAGATAGAATTAGAAAAACAAAACGCACATATCGGAACCGTAAGAAGATTGTTGATGGATGAAGCCTTCCGCCGTCACCAGTTAAATAAACAGGATGGAATTATTCTTTCCACCGATGGCGATACCGAAGCCGATGCCAGGTGGATTATCAATACAATTTCTGAAATGCAAAACGGCTGCGATGCCGTGGGCGGGCGCATCTTAACGCGCCAGGTTGCCTGCGACAGTAAACTTTATTATTTGCAGGATACTACATATCGTTATTTGTCTGCGAGGCTCGAAGCCTTGCTCGATCCTACAAGTAACGATTCCGGTTCCTGTCATTTTCAATGCTTCGGAGCCAGCATGGCAGTGCGGTGTTCGGTGTATCAGAAAGCAGGCAGATTGCCGGTGCTTCCTTTTTTAGAAGATGAAGCTTTTAGCCGCGCCTTACATCGTATTGATGCCAAGGTGAAACGTTCAACGTTTGTAAAAGTATATACGTCATCACGACTTCATGGCCGGGTAAAAGTCGGGTTGTCGGCGCATCTTGCACATTTGGGCGAGATGAAGAAAAAAAGTGTTCCGCAATATGTAGAATCCTTACAGACTCTTACAGAAAAATGGAAGATCAAGCGACAGTTGCATCAATGCTGGCGGTTGCGAAAAAAGGACGAATCGTTCGCTTCGTGTATCCATTTTATTGCAAACGCCGTTGGTGTATCTCCCAAATGGTTGTTGACAGAAATGGTTGTCTCTTTGTACTTTGGTGAGTTTTGGGAAAAAGTGGAACACAAAATGTATCAGGGCGAATGGAAAAAAAGACAGGTTCCGGTTCCGATTGAAAAGGCAATTGAAGAGTTGCGGAAAAGTTTAAAATAAAAATATCAAACTACTCATTCAAACTGTTTACACTTTTTGAAATACATCTATCCGGTACTTCTCTTCTCTCTTTCCCCACAAGTGTTTCAGGCGATTATCCGATTCTAAAAAAAGTTCATGCACTTCATCGCCGGTAATCGGGTAATCGGGCACAAAAGGTAACCAGTGAACCAAAATCAGGTTGCCGTTTTCGAGTAAGCTGGCAACGATTTTTTGCTTTGCTTTTTCTAAGTCTGGTTTCGATAAATAATAACCCACTTCACTCATCATAACCAAATCAAATTTCTGGCCAGGATAATCATCAGGAATGGCGGCTATCTGAAATTCAACATTTGAAAACGTTTGCAATCTTTGTCTTGCTTTTTGCAGCGGCGCTTCGCTTATGTCGGTAGATAATAAATGATTGCATCTTTTTGCCAGCATCTCTGTAAGTACGCCAATAGAGCAGCCGATTTCCAGCGCAGTATTATATTTCTCGTTTGGCAAAGCAGCTATGGTTGCTTCATATTTTGCTTTTTCGTAAGGGCTGGTTTCAAAGCTCCACGGGTCTTCGCTGTTTTTATAAACGTCTTCAAAATAGTTTGGCGGCAATGTATTTTTCATAACTGTCTGTCGAGATAATATTCTTTATGAGTAGAAAAATGAGAAAGCACTTCGGGAGATAAAATAAACCCTTGCGGATCATCATCTATCAGCCTTGTTGTTTGCGATAAATGCTTGCCGATGGCTTGCTGTTTCTGTGTTTGCCATCGCGATATATCAAGAAAATGAATTTCATTTTTACCCGGCATTTCATTTTCTTTTCCTCTTTCATGCAGCCAGATTACATACTCTAAAATACGATAAGTAAATTCGGTTTCGCTGCGCAAATACATCAACATTTGCCACGTAGCGCGATGGTCGCGGTGCGGATCTTTTTCGTACGGAACCAAAACCAGATCGGGCTGAAGCAAACCAATCAAAAGATGAAGCTGATGTGCATTCTGTTCAAATTGCGGCTCGCCTTGCGCCGGTAAATGTCCATCTTTTTTATTCATGAAAAATACATGTCGCGACGAAACACCTAACTCGGCTAAAGCCTGTAAAGCCTCGTCTTTTCGCAGTTTAGCCAATTTATCTGCCGGATATTTTTTTGAAGATGGATGAGACAAACTGCCGTCGGTAGTAAAAACAACAAATACATCTTTACCGCTTTCGCGCAACAAAGCAATTAACCCGCCGCACCCTAACGCTTCATCGTCGGGATGCGGCGCTATTACCATGCAGCTTGTTATGGATGTAAACGCTTCCGGTTTTATTTCAACAGCATCTTTTCGTAAATCAGTCATTATCATTCCACACAGTTTCTATGTTCTTATCTGCTTGTATTATATATTTTGCCACATCGAGCAAAGCCGCATCCGGCGCGGGCTGGCGAAGGTAAAACTGCAAATCTCTGACTCGCTTTTCCATAGTATAAGGCGGCAGTAAACCACGTGCTCCAATACATTTTGACGATAATTCAATTACCTGCAGACAAATTTTTTCAATGGTTGTACGCGTCATGTTTGCAAAGGCAATTAACCGGCTGTTTTCCGATTCATTTGTTGTCCATTTATCCCAGTTTGCAGCCGCTTGCTGCAGCCATAAATCGCCGGATGTTACGGCAATTATCATCTCTGCAATACGCGCATTTTGAAGCGCATCATCTGTACGGTTCAGGCTTTTTAAATAAGCAATGGTATCGTTCAGCAAAGACTCAGCGCCACCCAACTGAACAGCGCAAAACCGCATAGCGCCAGCGCTAAAATAAGGCTGCCGGTAATATTTATTTGCATCGCCCAATAACTCACCGGATTTTCCTTCATAACCCAAAAAATTAAAGGTATAACTTATAGAAGATTTCATGCCGGGCGGCTTCCAAGAATTGTAGTCAATGTTATTGTTTGAAAGCTGTTCTGTATTTACAATACACATTTGCCAGCCTTTTTTTTCGTGGCTGTTTATATTGCCTGTAACCAACGCGCGCTGTACAATACCAGAACCGGAAGCAAATGTTTTTTTGCCGGTTAATGAGAATGTGCAATTATCTTTTTGTTCGATTTCAACACCATCATTTGCCTGTGTGTTCCATACACCAAACAGAAAGCCGTTTGCAGCATCGGCAAACCAGGTTTCTTTTTGATGATCTGTGGCAAATAAATGAATGAGGAATAACGCATTGATATGTCCTTCGTAAATTCTCCCGACAGATAAATCGGCTCTGCCAATTGATTTCAATAATTGCAGAAGCGACGATGTATTTTTTTTATTGAAATCAAGCTTTCTTCCCGGCAAAACAATTTGCAATAAGCCAGCCTGAACAAGATATTCTATTTGTTGTACAGGCGCTATATCACCGGAATCTGCATCGTGGCTCGAAATATCTTGTATATGTTGTAAAGCTTCTGCTGTTGTCATTGGTTGGCAAAGAGTGCAATATAAGAGAAGAACTTGTTTATGATTGGATTTAATACCGTTTCAGCGAATACTTTTTACCCGTAAAATAATAGTGAGAAGCCCGACATTCTTACGATCTATTAAAAGATTTTGTATTGAATTTGCTGCCTGAAGCAAGCTTTTATAAGTCTGTATGTTGTTGGTAAAATCTTTATTTACACCAATAATCACATCGCCAATCTGCAAGCCGGATTTTTGTGCCGGCGAGTTTTCCATAATATCAAGCACAGTAATTCGCCGGTCAACCATATAAATGCCTAAGCCGGTATAAGAGTAATCAAAAGAATCGCGGTAAGAATTGTTCGGCTTTAAACAAATTTCTCTGGCGGCATAGTTTAGAATAACAGTAAAACGACGCATTAAATCGTTACCAATCAACCCGCTAACCTGTGGATACGAGGTTGCATTATAAGGGTCGTTAAAAATATAAGTCGGAACATTTCTGAATTTATAAGGACCAATTTTCACTTCCTTTAAAGTCGTCAGTTTCATTTCGGCTTTGCCGCCCAAACCCTGCGCCAGTGTAGGATACATTTTCTTTTTGGTGTTTAATATGGCACTATCGTTTGCAAAACTATCCGACAATAAAAAACACAAACCGGCGCCGGTATCAAAATAGACGTTGCTGGTGAGCGACCGTTTTTCTTTCATATACACGGCTTGTATGGGCAGCGTGCTGAATTTTGGATGCAATACATGGCTGCCGCGCGGGTATTTGTAACTGCCGTTTGTTAATATTTCAATCTGGAATTTATCGTAATTGATGATAACTAAGTAACGGTGTAAAAAACTGTAACCAATAATACCATCAACCTTAATTCCATACACGCTTGTAAGTATGTCGTAATCATTAATATGAAAGTCTAAATTTTCAACCGCAATTCCTTTCATTTTAAGCGTGTGATTGTACGTGTATTCAACGGCGCGCACACCAGCAATACCTTTAATCATCACATTGCTTTTTTCTCTTTTTACCTTCAGGTAATCGCAGGTAGCCGAATCGAGCGAGATGCCGCCGCTGCCGGTATCTAACACAAAGTTGAGCGTATCGGAATAATTATCAATTGTAGCACGAAGAACAACAATGCCGCCGGTAAGTAATGTAAAAGGTATATAAGTAAGATGCTTTGCCGGTGGCAACTCAACAGGTTTTGCCATCAGCAATGCAGGGGTAAGCATACACCATAGCAAAACTATGAATCGTAATTTTTTTTCCAATGCAAGCATATCAGAATCAGATGGGTAAGGTACGCTCTTTTTATTTGTTGGAATTACTTATTATCATTTTTATTTATTGTTCCGGAAAAAGCAATATCAGTACGCAAGAATGTTAATAAGACAACGATCCTTTACCCAATACTGTCACCTTACCTTTCTAACCCTTACTTTTGCGCAATTTTCTACTATGAGCAGTACAATTTCTTATAACGAATCCATCCCGTCGCAGAAGAAAAAAATTATTGTTTTAGGAAGCGGCCCTAACAGAATTGGTCAGGGCATCGAGTTTGATTATTGTTGCGTACACGGCTTACTTGCCATCAAGGAGTGTGGTTATGAAGCGATTATGATTAACTGCAATCCCGAAACCGTTTCGACCGATTTTGATATTGCCGACAAGTTGTACTTCGAGCCGGTTTACTGGGAACATTTGTGGGAAATTATTGAACTGGAAAAGCCGGAAGGCGTAATTGTGCAACTGGGCGGACAAACCGCTTTAAAACTAGCCAAACGTCTGAGTGCAAAAGGAATTAAAATTATCGGTACATCGTTCGATAATATGGACATTGCCGAAGACCGCGGCCGCTTCAGCGATATGCTGAAAGAACTTGATATTCCGTACCCGCAATACGGAACCGCTTTTACGGCTGATGAAGCCATCGAAGTTGCCAACCTGGTAGGTTACCCGGTATTGGTAAGACCAAGTTATGTATTAGGCGGACAGCGCATGAGAATTGTGATTAATGATGATGAAGTAGAAACAGCGGTTGTTAGTTTATTAAAACATATTCCCAACAACAAAATACTGATAGATCATTTCTTAGACCGTTGCCAGGAAGCCGAAATTGATGCCATTTTTGATGGTGACGATTTTCATGTTATGGGCGTGATGGAACATATAGAACCCGCTGGCATTCATAGCGGCGACAGCAATGCGGTTTTACCTGCGTTTAACCTTACGCCGCTCGTAATTACAACCATGGAATTTTACGCTGAAAAAATTGCGCGGGCATTAGATATCCGGGGCTTAATCAACATCCAGTTTGCCATTAAAGACAGCAATGTATTTGTGATAGAAGCCAACCCCAGAGCCAGCCGCACCACGCCTTTCATCGCCAAAGCATACCAGATTCCTTACTTAAATATCGCCACCAAAGTAATGCTTGGCGCCGCTAAACTTAAAGATTTTACGATAGAAAAAAAGCTTGAAGGTTTTGCCATAAAAGAACCTGTTTTCAGCTTTAATAAATTTCCGAATGTCAATAAAGAATTAGGTCCTGAAATGAAAAGTACCGGCGAAGCCATTCGCTTCATCAAAGACCTGCGCGATCCCTATTTCCGCACTTTGTATAAAGAGCGCAGTATGCATTTGAGTAAGTAAATTCAAACGTAAAACCATAAGGATACATTCGCTGTTCTTCCTTTTTATTTTTAAATATTTTATTGTAATAAAACAATTCATCAAACAACAGAACACGATTATAGACATGGAGGATGTAAAAGTTCCGATGGCAGATTTTGAGCAGTTGTTTACTGATATTTCCAACCTGCGCGTAGCCGTAATTGGTGATGTTATGCTCGATACGTATTGGTGGGGAAGTGTTGAAAGAATATCGCCCGAAGGCCCGGTGCCGGTTGTGGCTTTGCATAAAAAAGAACATCGTATTGGTGGTGCCGGAAATGTGGCGCTCAATACAGTTTCGCTCGGTGCAGAAACCACTTTATTCAGCGTTATCGGAGAAGATGATGATGCCGAAATATTACTCAACCTGTTGCAGGAAGAACACATTGATACCAAATATATTTTGCGCAGCAGCGAAAGACTCACAACAAATAAAATCCGCATCATTGGCAGAAACCAGCAAATGCTTCGTCTCGATTCTGAGGTTACAAATGATATATCAAATGAAGACGAAGAAAAACTATTACACAACTTCATCGGCTTCGTAAAACGTTACCAGCCGGCTGTTGTTATTTTTGAAGATTATAATAAAGGCGTATTAACCGAAAGCCTTATCCAGTCTATCATTGCGGTGTGTAAAGAACATAACATTGCCACAATGGCCGACCCGAAGCGAAAGAACTTTTTTGCTTATAAAGAAGTCAACATTTTTAAGCCAAATGTAAAAGAAGTAAGAGAAGGTCTCAATCTTCTTCATACCGAAATAACCGAAGACAGTTTACGGCACATACATCACCAGCTTCACGAGCAATTGCATCATCGGATCTCGCTTGTAACCTTGTCGGAACACGGCTTATTTTTTCAGAAAGGAAACTATGCAAAAATCATCCCGACACATATCCGCAACATTGCCGACGTAAGCGGCGCCGGCGATACGGTTATTGCTGTGGTATCGGTAATTTATGCGGTTACCAGAGACATTACGCTGGCTGCCGAAATAGCCAATGTTGCCGGTGGTATTGTGTGCGAAGGTGTGGGTACAATTGCGATTGACAGGCAACTTCTTCTCGATGAATGCAGAGTGTTACTTTGCCAGTAGAAGTTAGAAATTTCGGCTTATGAGTTTGTAGTTTTGAATACAAAATACAGTTTTATGTTACGGGCTGTTATAACTCCGGTTTAGCATCGTTGTGTCACTCACTTGTACGCTTTGTTATCAATTGAACTCTTTTAAACCACAGAAAACATTGAGTTATACGAAGAGTCTTTTGAAAGCTTGTTTTTAAATCCTATCAAATAGCAATTGTATTATCTTCAAATCCACATCTCATTTTGTATAAAATCTTTATCAGTAAATTGCATTTTCATCTCTAAAAATCACGCATGAATACATTTACCATAGCCATACATGGCGGCGCCGGAACCATCTTAAAACAAGACATGACGCCGCAGTTGGAAGCCGCTTACCTCGCAGGTTTGGAAGCCGCTGTGAATGCCGGTTACGCTGTATTGAAAGAAGGCGGACTTGCGGTAAATGCGGTAAAAGCGGCATTAGTTATTTTAGAAGATAATATTCTGTTTAATGCCGGTCGTGGTTCTGTATTTACAAAGAAAGGCGTGCAGGAAATGGATGCCGCTATTATGGATGGCAGCAACCTGATGGCGGGCGCTGTTGCCGGTGTACGTAGCGTTCGCAATCCTATAGAACTGGCTGCCGAAGTAATGCAGCACAGCAATCATGTATTTTTAAGCGGAAAAGGCGCGAATGATTTTGCTATCAAACAAGGAATTAAGCTGGAACCGGATGAATACTTTTTCTCACAATTCCGTTACGACCAATGGAAAGCAATCCGCGATTCGGATAATTATTCGTTAGACCATACAAACCAGCAATTGGAAGAACTGATGCGCGACAAAAAATTCGGAACGGTTGGCGCTGTGGCTTGCGATGTAAACGGCAATATAGCAGCAGCAACCAGCACCGGCGGCATGACAAATAAAAAATATGGTCGTATTGGCGATAGCCCGGTTATTGGCTGCGGCACGTATGCAAACAATGCAACCTGCGCCATTAGTTGTACAGGTCATGGCGAAATGTTTATCAGGAGTGTGGCGGCTTACGATGTAAGTTGCTTAATGGAATATAAAGGCTTGCCGTTACAGGAAGCGATGGACATTGTTGTAAATGATAAACTGGTAAAAATTAATGGTGAAGGCGGAATGATTGGCGTAGATGCAAAAGGCAATGTAAGCATGCTTTTTAACAGCGAAGGCATGTATCGCGCAGCGAGAAATAATAAAGATTTATTTGACGTAGCGATTTATAAATAACAAATTAAGTTCAAGAGACAAGAAGACAAGGTTCAAGTTTTAAGAGACAAGAATACAAGTTTTAAGATTCAAGAATCATGGTTCAAGAGACAAGAGAAATACAAGTAAAATTCTGGTAAGATTTGAAGAGTTTGTTTTGTTGCATTGATAACAATTCAATAATTGTAACTATGTTCAATCAGTGTAACCGGCGATGGTTGTGCGTTTGTGCTTATTAAGTTACCTTATTTTCCTTTTTCAATGACTTGCTTATCGAAACAATTACCGGAATCAGCAATAGTCCTTCAGCCAACGGTAAGAACCAAAATCCCAATCCATTTGTTACTCCGATTGTTGTCAGGTAAGTGAAAAGAATAATCAAAGAAAAAATCAACAAAATTGCCAACTTCAAAAATCGCAATAATCTCGTCGCAATCGTATATTGTTTTTGAGCATTGTCGTCAGTGATTTTTGTAATATAATTGAAGATGTGAGGATATTTATTCAGTTGTATTAAACCAAAATAAATGATTGTTGCCAGTATTGGTAAAATTACAAGTGTTGTTTTGTTACCATAACCATCCGCTTGTCCCAAAGCATTGAAATGAGTTGGAATTGTTGCCGGCAATTTTAAAAATGTATAAATTATCAAACCCCAAATAATAACTAAAAATATTTTACTTGTCATTTCTAATGACTTGTCGAGTGGTGAAAGATTGAGTTTGATTTTTGGTCTTTCTTCCGTTTCCATTATGTCAACCTTTTAAATATGTTAGTATGATGCACAATGCCCGCCGGCTTTGTGTTTGTGGCAAACATTCAACGCACAAACGTTCAGTTTTGCACCCATGTTTAATACAATTCCAAAGCTCAAATTTTGCACTTCAGCCCATTATTGCCAAACCAATGTTTGCTGCCGTTTTAGTCTGTCCATTGTTTGGGATTTTGATTAATATAAGTGTTGCCATAATATTCTTTTGGTCGCATTTCTCTATACTTTTCAAAGTCAATATAAGCTGTTAAACAATGTGGACATTTGAAAGAATTGTAATAGCGAAATGTGCCTAAAGCGTTAGATGGTTTTGGTAATTTTTCCTCAATAATTTCAAGTTTACTTTCCTCAATAGTCGTTTGTAATTGTGTAGGCATATTTTCAATTGCGTAATAAGGAACTATCAAAGTTTCCTTGCTATCTGTTGAATAGAAATATTGCAACTCCGAAAAACCTGAATGAAAATGCTGTATGGTAAAACTTAAATTACAACTGTCGCAAACGCAAATATTTCTCACTCCTCTTGGTGTAACTGTTCCAGTGAAATGCAAGCCACGTTCAAAAAGTCCCTTGCCTTTTAGTGCAATATTGTTTTCGTTTTTATCTAACAAGTAAAAAGGTTGAAATCTTACAGCCTCGTAGTCATTGTCTGTCCATTGAGAATAGTTTGTATTGCTTTTTGAGATTATTCCATCAATCATTACTCCACTATTTGCCAAAATTCTAATTGAACTGTGCAAAAATTGACCTGTCAAATCTGAATTGCTTTGTAAAGTGTCAATACGAAATGTGTGAATTAAGTTTTGGTTTTCGTAAAGTTTAATTTCTGGTGTTGGTATTGTTAAACTAAAAACTGTTTCAAGTTCAAACGCTTTTCCGATATTTTCTTTTTGATTGTCAATAAAAATGCTGTCGCCTTTTACGTCAATTCTTTTATGTCGTTTTGTAAATAGTTCAAACATAGAATGGTCTTAAAAATAGCACACAACTATCTCATTACACCGTTGCTAATTGAGAAGATAAAGCCGCTTTTTTTCTTCTGACAAAGGTTTTGGCTTTTGCTTTTAATGGTTCAATCCACAAAATACCAATCGCAAATACAATCCCGAGGTAATACCAAAGCGTTGTATCCCACACGCGGCTGATGAACATACCCGCCATAATAGAAACGGTGTAAGCAATGGCAGGCGTACCTAAAATCAGGTCGTTTGTTTTGATGGCATACATCACCTGTTGATATCCCCAGCGTATAATGGTATAAACAAAAATCAGATAAAACGTAAGCCCGAGCAAACCATATTCAACCGCAATTTCAAGAAAGGTATTGTGCATGACGTGATCTTCTACATTTGGCGACCAGCGACCTACAGAATACAGCGATGCAGTTTCGTCGCCGCCTTGCCCCAATACAGGCGCATCTTTAATAGCTTGTCCGCCGGCATACCAGTAATCCACACGTTCACCGCCGCTTTGTACGGTCATTTCATAAATAAAACGTTGTATGGTTGGCGAATCCCGGAAGATGTACAAAGCGCTAAGTCCGACTATAGCAGCACCGCCAACAATCAGGAACTGGAATGTCCAGCTTCGGTTTCTCATCACCAGGAAAACACCAAGAACGGTTACAAAAGCAAAGCTTAATAATCCATTACGCGAACCCATTTGCATGATGAGATACAGCAACGCGCCAATAGCAATTAACGCCATGAATTTTTCGAAATAACGATTGCTCCTTTCAAATAAAGCTAAGTAGAGAAACACGCACAACGCATCGAGCGAAGCGGTAAAATCGCCATGCGAAGCAGCGCCAAAATGTATTACGCCGCCAAATTTTTGCGATACCGTTCCGAACATTAATGTATAACCGGCAATGGTTAGAATGATATAAGGCGATAAGGATCTGAATAATTTCAGAGCTTCATAAATATAATCTTTGCCGTAATTGATAAGCAATTTTACATAAATAAGAAAGAAGGTAATCTTTAATGTTTTTGCCAGCACCCGTCCGAGCACCGGCACATAAGGCATGTGAGCCGGAATAGCAATGGCTTTACTGATTTCCGGATGACGTTTGTAAACAATAAAACCAACAATTACCATTACAATAAAGATCAGGTATAAAGCCACAATCTTAAACGGAATCATCTTCTTATTTCTTCTTACCAAATCATATCCCAATACCGGCACCAGCATGGCAATAGCAATGGTTTCTGAATTGGAAGAAGTTGTGTCTGTTGCGTACACACCTTCGACTACCGGAATGGTAAATAATAACGGAATAAGGAAAGAACGATCTAAAATTACAATCGGCAACAAAACGATAAGAATGAAAGTAGAATCGTTCATGTACAGCGAAACGGCTAACGCTGCTATGAGAAGCACAGAATTAAAAATCTTTATTACACCTTTGAGACTGCTAAACATATTGTATAGTTAGGCTGTTATTTTATTTATGAATGTTAGCCGAAAATTTTACGTTATTCGCGAGGCGCCATTTCCAGTTCCGGTTCTTCGGTTTTGCGTTTCTTTCCGCCCCGTTTTTTCTTGTTCATAATTTCCATCAGTATCGTTTGTATCGGCGCAAAATCTTTACCCAGCAATTTCGGCTTTTTAAAGAAACAATACGCTAAAAATCCGCCTACAATACTGCATGTAATTAAAAAGGAAATTACGTCATCATTATTTGTTACAAATAAGCATAATAAGTAAATAAGAAACGATGGTATTACCAGATAGATTGTTAGTGGAATTCCGTTAAGAAAAGGTCGCAACAAAAGCTTTTTCCAATCGTCCGGAAACACTTTATTGCGCAGTGTAAGTATCATGATGTAATAATTGGTGATGGCTGCCGCCAGCATTCCGACCGCAATTCCCTGCAACGGCGCTGCATAATAACTGCCGGCAAAAATGCTGGCAAATACAATACACATCGCCAGAATTTTACGCTTTAAATTATCAACCAGCAAACCTTTTACACGCATCACACCATCAGCTAAGCGCGCTTCAATCTGAAACGGTAATGCTAAGAACATAAAGTGAAGCGGCACAACCGCATCGAGCCAGCGCGGACCTAATAAAATCAAGACAAGTGGTTTGCTGAATACCGCAAAGAACACAGACAGCGGAACTAAGATAGAATGAAGAAGCGAAAGCGTTTTGTAATACATCACAAAAAGCGCATCTGTTGTTTCAATCTTTATCATGGCGGGCAATGATATTTTCTGAACAATATCACCCACGTATCTGCCGGGCAGATTTACGGTTCTGGACGATCTTTCAAAAATACCTAATGCGCCAATTGGCACTAATTTTCCAATTAAAAAGTTGATGCCCGATGTATTGAAATAATTGGTAATCCTGATCAGCGTGAGAATCATTCCATAATTAAATAAATCTTTCCAGTGCTGCAAGGTAGCGCCCATTTGTAACGGCAATGGTTCCATAATCCAAAGCATAATAAGCTTGGCTGTATTGTAGAATAAAGTTGAGTAAACCAGCGACATTACGCCAAAGCCTTTCCATGCTAAAAAAATACCCAAAACGTTGGAAGCCAGCAGGCTTAAGCTATCGCTGAAAAAGATTTTTTTAAACTGAAATTCTTTCTGTAAAAGATTAATGGAAGGCGAACCTAATGAGTATAAAATAAAAGTAAGACCAATCATGCGCAAGCTAAACGTAAGTATTGGCTGATCGAAGAAATGAGCTATGATTGGCGCTAAAAAGAACAAGACAATATAGAAAAATACAGCCGTTGCTATGCTATAATACAAGGCTGCATTTTTGTGTCCGGGCTCAACCACTTTGCGTTGCAGCAAGGCATCGCCCATACCGGCTTCTGCTACTACGTTGCCAAAATTTATACAAGCATTTAATAATGCCAGCACACCAAAAGCGGCTTTTGCGTTTTCAATCAGCCTCGCCATAATGGCATAATAACCTAATTGCGATATGAAGATAACAGCCGTGTTCATCAGCTGCCACAAACCCGATTTCACAAGTTTTTGTTTGTTCATCATGTTATATCGCGTTCATTATTTTACCAAAAAAAGATAATAACGGTTTGTTATCGTAAAACGATTTCCAGGAACCATCGTAAGCAATCGGTCGTTTTGTAAACCGCTGCGGTGTACCGGCAATTGTATGATCGTCTTCCACCACCATATAATCCGGCGCTTTATAAGGTTGCAAGCCGCAAACGTTTACTATAGCATCAAGCTGTTGTTGTGTGTGGGTTGCAAGGTCTTCGTAAGAAAGGGTAATTACATCTGCCGGGTTTACCAACTGCGTAACAACGGTGCATATCTTTTTATAAAACAGGGAGTTGGAAAGCCATTTGGTAAGCGATTTTTTCTTTTTATTATTTACAACACTCCACTTGCTTTTAGAAGCTGCAATAGCGCGCAAATCGCGTTTTAAACTGATGATTTTTACATCAAAATCAGCTGGTTTATTCAGGTAGATAAGATAAGCCTGCACAGGATCTTTGGAAGAATCAATTATAAACTTTTTGCCTGATAGGGTAAAGATATTTCGATATAAATTATTGTTGGTGGCAACGGTATCCTGGTTTATCTTTTTATCATTCAATTGCAACAGTCTGTTCTTTATAAAGACAGAAAAAATGCTACCTGCAAACATTTTTTTTGAACGATAATTCCATTGCACAGCTGTATTAAAATGCGGGTCTGTAACTGAGATTCCGGCTAATACGTTACTCCAGAACGGGCAGTCAACCGGAGGCAAACCGCAGGCACAATTCCAGTTCCACTTGGCGCCGGGACCTGTGCGGAACATATGATTTTTGAGCAAAGCCATCTCGCCTACCGAAACCGATTCTTCCGATTTGGAGAGAATGTTTTCGAGTAATGTTGAGCCAGACCTTACATCAGACATCACATATATAACAGTGCATTTGCCCGGCATGTGTTTGAATTTTAAAATTTACAAATCAATCATCCAAACGTTTGTATTGGTTGGCATCTTGTATCAGGCTGATTTATGAGTACAGGAAGAATACGTTTTATAAAGGCTGTATTTTCCTGTACCTGCTTTTTAAAGATAAATTTATTTATGCCGGTTTCTTTCCAAATATTCTCTTGTACCAGGGTCTTTTCGGATCGTAATAACCATGTTCATATTTACTGCTGGAACCGTAATTGTAACCGGGCAATTTGCGAACATCATTCAACACAATATAAGCTTTCTTCAGCTTACCGTTAGACGCCAGTTCTTCTGCGGTGCTAATCTGTCTTTTAAAGGTAAACTTCTGTCTTACCACATATAAAGTAAGATCGCTGAATCTCGAAATCAACTGTGCATCTGTAACCAAACCAGCCGGCGGCGTATCTATAATAACATAATCGAACTGCGCCCTGGCTTCGCTGAATAATTTTTCTACTTTATCATGAATAATTAATTCGGATGGATTTGGCGGAACGCTGCCACTGCTTAACAACCAGCAATTATCGTGAATGCCGGATGGCTTGATAACATCGCGAAGCGAAACATCTGATACAATATAATTGGTAACGCCGGTTTCGTTAGACAGACCTAACGAAGCAGACAAAGAAGGCTTGCGCAAATCCATTTCAACCAACAATACTTTTTTACCAGCCAGCGCCAGCACAGAAGCGAAATTGATGGCAACAAAAGACTTTCCTTCGCCGCCCATACTCGAAGTTACCAGAATCACTTTTTCGTTAGAGCCGGTTAGCAAATACTGCAGATTGGTACGCAACAATCTGAATTGCTCCGATACTTCGCTGCGCGTATCTTTTGTTACTACCAAAGCATTTTTTCCTTTGCTGCGCGATATCTGCGATACCACCGGAATTTCGGTTAAGGCTTCAATATCAGAAGGCACCATGACTTTGGTGTTCAATAATTCTTTTACAAACAAGGTTACTGCCGGTGTAATTAAACCCAGAAGTAATGCTACGATAAATATAATAATCGGGTCCGGAAAATATTGAATTTCATCAGCTTCCGGCGCATCTACCACACGTATCGGAGATATGTTTGATTTAGATACAGCAGCCTGCTCTCTTGTTGTTAAGAGATAAGTATATAACGATTGCAATACGTTTTGCTTCCTGGCAAATTCGAGATATACTCTTTGTTGTGTTGGCACATTGCGAATGTTGCTGGCCACTTCATTTGTCTGGCGCGATAAATCTTTCTGGCTGAAGGTTAAGCTTTGCGCGTACGAAGTGAGGTTTTTAATCAAATCCTGGCGAAGCTGCGCTGCCTGCAAATCAAGCGTTTTTACAGCCGGATTGTTTTCTGTACTGTTCACCAAAAGTTGTTGCCTGTCGAGCTGCAAGCCATTGTATTTTTCAAGCAGGCTTACAAACGCCGGGTCTTTTATCGGCGCTGTTGTCGGCATCACGCGCTGGTTGTTTTTATCGTCCTGCAGGTAAGCAACCAAATCGTTTATAACCTGTATCTGAACCTGTTGGTCGGCAAGCGCTTTATTCGTTTCAATACTGTTAGAAAGAAAGGCTCTTCCCTGCTCATCCAAATCAGCAATATTATTCGACTTTTTGAAGTTCTCGATATTACTTTCTACCTGGCTCAAATCCTGCGTAACCGTTGCCAGTCTTGAATTGATAAAAGAAATGGTGCTATCGGCGATACGATTGTTATTATCAATATCAGAATTTACATACAAGTTAAGAAGATGCGCTAATGTAGCCACGCCTTTCTTCTTAACATTGCTTCCCATTGTAATATCAATACTTGTAACATCGGCGCTGTAAACAAGAGCTATAATATTATCGTTTAAGTCTTCATAAGTAGCGCCAACTGAAGCTATTTTTAAACGGTAACTGGCGTTCGGATCAGCTTCTGCCAAAGGATTTTTTTGCAATACCCAGCTTCCGTAATAAAAGCGAAGCGTATCGCCGTATTTCGCAGTAAAAACACTGTCGGTATTATCATCTTCAAAGTGTACAACATTGTTTTTATCAATCGTCATATCATACTTCTGCGGATCTTCTTTCATAGCAGGCATTTGCTCCAAATGAAGCAGCTTTATGAAGTAAGGCGACTGATCGTAAGTTTCACGATAAATAATTCCTCTTTCTATAAAATAACCCACGTTTAATTGCAGGTCTTTGATTGTCTGGTTAATGAGCGAGCGGCTGTGCAATATCTGCAACTCGTTATTTACATTGATGGGTTTGGAATACAAATCAAGGTCAGACAACATACCGGCTTCACTGGACAAACCACTCTGTACTTTGCTGTTGGTTCCGTTTACAATTACCTTGGAACTGATGTTCCATTTGGGTGCAAACACAATCATAAACAAAATGCCAATGAGTATCCAGATGATGACGGAGATAACAAACCAGTACCAGTTGCCGAACACTTTGCCAACAATAAATTTCAAATCAATATCACCTTGCTTTTCCGGTTTCGGCGAAAGAGTGCCATTCAGATTTTCACGCATTGTATAAGTAGTTGAGAAATTAAAAATAAGCAGTTTCTGTTAGCGGATTAAACGGGCTGCAATAACGGTTATAAGCGATAAGCCGGCTGCCAGCACAGCAATATCGCGGGTGCGGTAAGCGTTTGTGCTTTCCACTCTCGATTCTGTCGGTTCTACATACAGCACATCATTCGGGCGCAGGTAAAAGTAGTTGGAAGCAATCACATTACTGCTGTCGAGGTTTAGCCGGGTAATTTCTTTTTTCCCTTCGGTTTCTCTTATCAACAATACATTATTGTGCTTGCCGTAAATAGTAAGGTCGCCCGCAAAGCCAAGCGCATCAAGCACGGTAGGTTTTTCGTTTGGTATTGAGAAAGTGGCAGGCGTTTTTACTTCGCCTAAAACGGTGACTTTAAAATTGGCAAATCTTACGTTCACGACAGGCTCTTTAAAATAATAAGAAATGCGTGATTCGATGGTATCATGTAAGGCACTTGTTGTCATACCGCCTACATGTACATTGCCGATATAAGCCATGTGAATATCACCGTTCCTGTTTACCAGATAACCAGATACAACCTGCTGCTGCGCATTTACCGAATTGGTAGTTGTGATGCCTGATAAGATTGGCAGATTTCCCTGGTTCAAAAGCTGGTTTGCCTGCGGGTCAAGCGTTTGAATATTTATGTTTAAAATATCATCGGGATGAATTACCGGCGGCGTAAAAGCAGGAAGATCAATATATTTTGTTTTGGTTGAGTCGGAAATATCTTTAAAATAAGAAATGCGCTCGGTTGTACAGGAAAAAAGAAGAGAAGAAAAAAGAATTGTAATGAGAGTAGAAAATACAGAGATAGTGTTTGGTTTGAAAGTCATCTTCATCAAAGCGGAGTTTTGTTAAAAGCATACAAATGTAACTGAATTGGCGGTTTAGAAATTCGAAGGTCGTTAATTTTAATTAACCGATACAAGTTCAATAATTTCTTCATCTTCTGTTTGTTTCTGTTTATATAACAACCAGGTAATATAATTAGTAAGTAAAAAATACGAGTTTTAAAACAAATAGTCTGTAGTATCAAATTCCTAAACTCATTTGTAATAACGGTATTCTAACCTTCGGTTTCGTTCAATTATTGCTTGCTTGTAATGTGCTGTTATTTTATTTTTTATTTCACTTAGGGTATTGCCTTTTACAACTTAATATTGCGAAGTATTAATAAAAAGTAGCAAAATATTACAATCAAAAAATTACTTTTTAACCACATTTACACTGCAACGATGATAAGCTTTTAAAGAATTTAGTGTTTCAAACTCGATGACCTGATTTGTATTATGCTGATAATTTTATTTACTAAATTTTAGCTGTTATTCATTTGTTGCTTTACACAAATTATTATTTTGTTTATGATACTAACACACTGCCGGATTTGTAATTGTAATTCTTTTACAGACATTCTTAATGTGAAAGAAATGATGTTTGGAACGCGAAGCTGTTATAAATATTACAAATGCAGTAATTGCGGAGTATTGCAAATAGCGCAACCTGTTCAGGATGTTGACAAGTTATATCCAGGCGATTATTATAGCTTTTCGGGATCTGCGAACTCTTTAAAAAGCAGGATTAAAAAGTTTGTAAAATATCTATCTGTTGGCAAAACACTTAACAGTAAAAAATTTCATTTTTTTAAATTGCCTGAAAGTAAGGAGGCCGCAGCCTTACAAGGCATTATAAAAAGAGACATGAATATTTTAGATGTTGGTTGCGGAAGCGGAGATTTGTTAGACGCACTATTCCATTTAGGTTTTAAAAAAGTTAACGGTGTAGATCCATTTATAGCAAAAGACATAATTAAGGATGGCTGGAAAGTGGAAAAGAAATTTTTGACTGAATTGCCTGAAGATAATCTGTATGATCTTATCATGCTGCATCACAGTTTTGAGCACATGGATAATCCGCAGGAAATACTCACAAAAATTAAATCGCTTTTATCACCTGATGGGTTATGTATCATCCGGATACCGGTTTCAGATTCTTATGCTTACGATCATTATAAAAATAACTGGGTTCAGTTAGATGCACCAAGACACGTTTTTTTGCATACGAACAAAAGCATAAATTATCTCGTTAATTCTGTTGGGCTTTCACTCAATAAAATTGTAGATGATTCTGATGTATTTCAATTTATCGGCAGCGAACAATATAAAAAAGATATAAGTCTTATTTCTGCTGAATCTTACTATGTACCTGTTTTCAAAAGGATTTTCAGACGACCTGTTTTTACCAAAGCTCAAATCGAGTCATTCCGGGGAAAAACGATAAAGTTAAACGTAGAAGGAAAAGGCGATCAGAGAATTTTTTATATCAAAAAATAATCCTGTTCCTTTTACATAATAAGAGAAAAGCAACTTTGATTTCATTCATCAAAGTATAGGTTACATTACAAATACGAAGAACAATTAAGAAAAGGCATAAAACAATTCTTACATATCAAATGAATCAGAATGTATTTTGCTGATTAGAAATAGCAAAACAAAATAAATAAGCAAGACTAATTTTAATCCAATTTCAACACAGCTAAAAACGCTTCCTGCGGCACTTCTACATTACCAATCTGGCGCATTCGTTTTTTACCTTCTTTTTGTTTTTCCAGCAATTTTCTTTTACGGCTGATGTCACCGCCATAACATTTAGCGGTTACGTCTTTTCGCATCGCGCTGATGTTTTCGCGGGCAATAACCTTTGCGCCGATAGCCGCTTGTATGGCAATCTGGAATTGCTGGCGTGGTAATAATTCTTTCAGTTTTTCGCATAGCTTACGACCAAAATCCTGCGAGCGGCTGCGATGAATTAAAGCACTTAACGCATCTACTTTTTCAGCATTTAAAAGAATATCCATTCGCACAATATCGCTGTCGCGATAATCAATTGGCGTATAGTCGAACGATGCGTAACCGCGTGTTTGTCCTTTCAGTTTATCATAAAAGTCAAATACAATTTCGGTTAACGGCATTTCAAAAATTAACTCAACACGTGTTGTAGTTAGATAACTTTGGTTTAATAAGATGCCACGCTTGCCTAAACAAAGCGTCATAATGTTTCCAATATAATCCGGCAGCGTAATGATTTGCGCACGAATAAATGGTTCTTCCAAACGATCAATTTTGGTGACTTCCGGCATTTGCGCCGGATTGTTTACAATCAGTTTGTCGCCTTTCGTGGTATATGCATGAAAGCTAACATTGGGAACCGTTGTAATTACGGTTTGATTGAATTCGCGCTCCAAACGCTCCTGGATAATTTCCATGTGAAGCAAACCCAAAAAGCCGCAACGAAAGCCGAAACCCAATGCCTGCGAGGTTTCCAGCTCGTAAGTTAAAGAAGCATCGTTTAATTGTAACTTATCCATACAATCGCGCAGCTCTTCAAAATCTTCTGTTACCACGGGGAAGATGCCGGCAAAAACCATGGGCTTTACTTCTTCAAAACCGCGAATCATTTCGCCGGGTTGCGAAGCCAATGTTATAGTATCGCCAACCTTTACTTCCTTCGCATTTTTAATTCCGGTAACAATATATCCAACATCACCGGCGCCAACTTCTGGCGTTGGTTGCAAGCCTAATTTTAATACGCCGACTTCATCGGCAAAATATTCCTGTCCGGTAGCTACAAACTTAATGCGCGCGCCTTTTTTAAGTGTGCCGTTAAACACTCTGAAATAAGATATAATTCCTCTGAAACTATTGAAAACACTATCAAAAATCAAGGCTTGCAAAGGCGCGTCGGGATTGCCTTTGGGCGATGGAATTCTTTTTACAATGGCTTCCAGAATTTCTTCCAAACCAATTCCGTTTTTGGCACTGGCTAACAGAATTTCATCTTCTTTACAACCAATCAAATCAATTATCTGATCTTTTACTTCGGCTACCATTGCGCCATCCATATCTATCTTGTTTATAACCGGAATAATTTCCAGGTTATTATCAATAGCGAGATACAAATTAGAAATGGTTTGCGCCTGTATGCCTTGCGAAGCATCAACCAATAACAAAGCGCCTTCGCAGGCAGCCAAAGCGCGGCTTACTTCATAGCTAAAGTCAACGTGACCGGGCGTATCAATTAAATTGAATGTATAAGTTGTGCCGTTAAGCTCATACAGCATTTGAATGGCGTGACTTTTTATGGTGATGCCTTTTTCGCGCTCGAGGTCCATATCGTCAAGCACCTGGTTCATCATGTCGCGTTCACCAATGGTTTTGGTGCGTTCCAGAAGCCGGTCTGCCAGTGTGCTTTTTCCGTGATCTATGTGGGCAATAATACAAAAATTGCGAAAGTGCTTCATAAGCGGGCAAAGATAGGAAAGCAGATGCGAGAAACTTTTCGCGCACTTTCCTGTTTACGAATTAAAATAATATTTAGCATTTTGCGGCAACTTGTTCAACCGTAGTTTTAAACGCTGGTTACATCAAATCAGGAAAACACCAAAGGCATTTGAGTAAACTTATTTTACGCAGTTAATTTCTTAGCCACTTTTCCAATGGTTAAACCTTGCACAACAATAGAAAACACAACGATAATATAAGTGATAGCAAGAAATTCATTTTTATACATAGAATCGGCGAGCGATAAAGCTAACGCCACCGAAATGCCGCCACGCACGCCGCCCCAGGTAAGAATCTGAACTGTATTTTTTTCAAACGGAATCATTTTTTTTAAAGCAAATACAAATACGCCGACAGAAATATAACGGGCTGCCAATACTATTACAATGGCAATCAACCCCAATCCTACAATGCCTTTTGTAACGGGAATAATCAACATTTCCAAACCAATCAGCACGAAAAGAATGGCGTTTAAAATTTCATCCAGCAAATCCCAGAACTTACCTAAATAATCGCGGGTAATATCTGACATGGCTTCTCTTTTTGCCTGGTTGCCCGTAATGATACCCGCCGTTACCATTGCCAAAGCACCGGACAGATGTAAGTAATTGGCAAGTTCATAACCACCCATTACCATAGCTACTGTAATTAATACTTCAACACCATAATTATCTATGGATTTGTTTAAAAAATATCCGGCATAACCTAATAAAAAACCAAAGAGTAAACCGCCGCCGGCTTCCTGTAAAAATAATAGAGAAACACTGGAAAAACTAAGGTGATCGGTACCTGATAATGCGACTTCATAAAGCAGCGTAAACATAACAAGCGCCATACCATCGTTAAACAAAGATTCACCACTTATTTTGAGTTCTAACGCTTTGGGAATATTTGCATTTTTTAAAACACCAAGCACAGCAATCGGGTCGGTTGGAGAAATAAGAGTACCAAACAAAAGACAATAAATAAGCGGCACATTAAATTGAAACAACTGAAACAAATAGTAAGTCAATACACCAACAACAAACGCAGAAACAATTACGCCTCCGGAAGCTAATAAGATGACTGGCAGACTTTGCTTTTTTAAGTCTTTTATATTGATATGCAAAGCACCGGCAAACAAAAGAAAACCAAGCATCCGGTTCAATAACAAATCATGAAAATCAATTACGGCAATAGCATTTTTAATACCATTTGTAGAGAACGGCAATACAGAACGATTTAATATGACGGCTACCAGCGAAACCAGCAATGTTATAATCATAACACCAATGGTGGTAGGCAGTTTCGTGTACTTCGCAATTACAAAAGCGAATAGCGATGATATGCAAATAATGATGGTAAGAATGGTATATAAAGTCATGTTTAATTTTGGTTGCTTTTAGTTACAGTTTATTCATTTAATATCGTAAGCTGGCTTGTAAAGCAGTTACTTCTTTTATAAATAAATCAAGCTCCTGCTGCTGTTGTTTAATGAAACCATTATCATTTAATTTACCTAACACTTTTTCCATTTCCACCTCACTTTCATACGTCATTTTGCGGAATGAATTGGTATAGTCTTTCGCTCTTGATGAATAGATGTTTTCAACAATTGTTTTCTTTATTTCAACTGCTTCATCCAACAAGTGTATGATGTCTTCGGAAGATAAATCGGGCAGATTTATTTCTTTAATTTCTGCCAGGGAAGCTAATGCGTGATTGCGCTTTTGTTGTTTGTAGTTTTCGCCTTGCTCAAAGTAAAAACGATGCACATCCTGCCAGTTGTTTATATTGTCTTCCTTAATATCAATTTTAAATTGATGAACATCTTCTTCCGGCATTAATTGCCCGCCGATATTCAGCCAATTATTTCTCTTTGCCTGCGGTAAAATATCTTTCAGATTTGTTTTTGTTTGATGGCTTTCTTTATACCATAAAATCAATTGATTGATGCCATAATAAACAATCATGTTTGTAAACGCATCGTATGCTTTCTGCACTTTAATAAGAATCGTTTTTCGCTTTGTATTTTCAAAGCCGGGAACAACGATTTCTAATTCATTGATAACATCAGCTTTATTATCTAACAGTTCTTTTCCTTTCCATCTGCATTCTTCATCTGTTACCAAAGCGTTGCTGTTGCTATGTTTATAATAAGCTGTGCCGGTTGCCGTTTGAAACAAAACCAGAGAATCAAACATTTCGTTTATGCTGTCGGGCGCTAAATAATCATTCTCTAAAAACTGTATTTTTTCTTTGCGCTTATCACGGTCAGCATATTTCCAGCTATTTCTTGCCAATGCGTACATGTTATACAAAAACCAATAAGCCGGCATGATAACAAGCCTGTCTTTTGCCACATCGTTACTGATTAACGAAAACGGAATCGGTACATTCATTTCATACGCATAATCGCCTTTGGCTAATATGGTAAAACTTGCCAGTTTTGTATTGTGTTTGATGCTGACACACAAGCCTGGCCAAAAGCCGCGACCAGCTATAAATTCGCCATCGGCGCTACGCGAATTGTGGTTGGAACCAATGGTTGCGCCAGCCGGAATATTGCTTTGTCCCATAACAACAGCAGCGCATAAAAACGAGTTGTTATGATGTTGCTCATGTGTAGGGAAAATCAATGAATTCAATACTTCGCAACAGGAAATGGTTGCGTTATTGCCTAAGTAAGAATTAATTAAACGCGCCCCATATTTTAATTGCGAATGCGAAGCCATAATAAAACGAACCGCTTTTACACCATAAAAAATGCGGCAACCATAACCAATAATTCCGTTTACAATTTCGCAGCCTTCGCCAATCTGCGTTTGTCCTTCTTCACCGGAATTAATAGTCAGATTTTTAAGCTTGTTTGCGCCTTTTATATAAGCGTCTTCACCAATCCAGACATCTTTAATTATACTACTGTTTTTAATAACAGCTCTGTCTCCGATTTTACCATAATAACCGCGCGCAGATGGAAACTCTTTTTCGGTAAAAAGAGCAAAGCGTTTCATCAACAATTCGTCTTCGCGGTAATGACTCCAAAGCCAGGCATCGCCGGGTTGCATACCATTAAAAGGCATCACGCTGCGGTTGCTGTTTTCATTGGCAATCTCAAGCCAGATACGCACATTTTCAGGTTCACCGTCTTTTACAATTCCATTTCCAAACTTCGCGTGATTTGTTGTTACCAGTTCATCTACATTGGTAATCATAACTTCACTGCCAATAATATAATGCGATAAATAGTGAACGTTTTCTATCGCCACATTATCTCCAAAATCACAACTGATAATGGTTGAATTATACAAACCAACCGGCAGTTTTAAATCGCTGAAACTAAGCACAACTTGCTCCAACTTCCCAATGCGAACCAAACCGTAAAATTTGCAATTCTTTACCAGTTCCGGGTTAAAGGCATCAGATACCAGAATATGATTCCAGTTATCGCTCGTATTGTGGTTGCGAACAAGCGCTTCAATCTCGTAAGCCTTTAAGCCGCGATAATCAATACCACTGCGGTTTTGCGTGTTACGCAGGTAATATTCATTTTCGCCTTCCGGCAAATATTTCGCATCAATAAACTGGTAGCCAAGCAATTGCACACTGGTTTTTAAAATTACGTTTTTACCCATCGCATTCCTGTTTGGAAAGAGAGCGAATGTAGCGAGATTCTTTGTTTGCTTTCTGAAAGCATTGCATTCAGCAAATCGAATATTTATAACGATAAAACGGGAAAGATTGTGGGAAAGATTTTTCCGGTCATGTATTTGCAATATGAAGTCATACTATTTTTTCACATCGCGCTTTTATGTTTGTGCAATTGTCTACTTTCAATTTTTAAATAAGCAAGTTTTATGGAAATCTATCAAAACACAGCCACGACAATATCGGCAACAGCAAAGAAAAAGTCTTCGCTTACACCGCGTGAATTGATTAAATACCATATCGCAAACCCTGAAGAACCTATTACCGACGAAGACATTCAAAACTTAAATTTAGATTATCAGACAGGTAGTGGATTTTACCTGCGTGATTTTTATCTGACCGAAGAAGAATAAGATATTCATTTCATTTATAGTTCAAGTTCTGGTTTATAAAAACCATTTGCATTTTTGTGCTTGATCGGAAACGTTTTATAGTCAGGTTGTAAACACTGTTGTTTTGATATATCAACAGTTGTAACAATATAAAAACAGGAAGGTTTTAATCATAAAAAATCGAAACCTTCCTGTTTGTAAATAGTAAATATTATATCTGCGAAAATGCTGTTGGCACTAAAAAGACGGGCGTAATTTTAGAAATAATTTTTGCGTCGGCGTAATCAGGAATGGCTTTTAATTTATTCCATTCGGTGCTGCTGCCAAATGTTTTCCAGGCGGCATCGTGCGCAGCCATATCATCAAACTGAAGCATATACGTGAGATTCGGGCGGTTCTCTCCAATCAAACTTTCGCCAAAGAAAACCGGGTTTAATCCTGTTTTTAAAAAAATATCAATTTCACCGCCTTCATTAAACATTTCTATTTTCTTTTTACCCGCCAATTCTCCCGGACTTTCGTAACGACGAAGTTCAAATATCCGTGACTTACCGGCAGATACTTTCATCTGCGGAAAATGAGGAAAGGAATAAAAGAATGAGTTCTCTATTCTATCATACGCAGGCGCTGTTGCGGGCGCGTTCAAATACTCGTCTGCGGCTGTTTTATAAGTGCCGTCTTTCGATAATTTATCGTGACTGTTTATAAAATCATCAACCGAATTGTAAGGAATAACAACATATATTTTTGTTTGTCCTTCCGGTTTCATTTCGGTAAACACACCAATGATTTGGCTGCCGATTTTATTATACGCTGGTATAGCTGCATTTTTATAATAATCTTCCACTAATTTTTGTTGTGTATCATCTTTCAATGAATACACACGAAGCTCATAATACTCGCGTGAAGCCTTTGCGGAAGATTTCTCTTTTGCGTTTGCAGATGATTGTATCATAACAGGTAACGAGCCGGCAAGTAAAGATGTTTTTACAAAGGAACGACGTTTCATAACAAGATTATTTAGGCAAATATAATAGCCGTGTAAGTTTACAATTGAGAACAATAATATATGCGGATGAACAGATAAATTTTATCTTATTCCATAAACTTTCCTGTATAACTTTCAGCCACTTCTTTAATGCCCGAAGGAATGCCGGCATACACTAATTTTCCACCGGCATCTCCGGCTTCCGGACCTAAATCAATTAACCAATCCGCGTTCTTAATCACATCTGCATTGTGTTCAATTACAAGTAAAGAATGACCTTGTTCTATCAAAGCATAAAAAGAAGTGAGCAGTTTATTAATATCATGAAAATGCAAACCGGTTGTCGGTTCATCAAAAATGAATAAGATACGACCTGCATTTTTTCCTTTACCTAAAAAGGAAGCCAGCTTTACACGCTGTGCTTCGCCACCACTTAATGTATCGCTGCTTTGCCCGAGCTTGATATAGCCCAAACCTACATCCTGCAATGGCTGTAACGCTTTGGCCAAGGTTTTTTCATTTTTAAAAAAAGCAATGGCGTCATCAACGCTCATGTCCAATACATCATAAATATTTTTACCGTTGTATTGCACTTCCAATACTTCTTCTTTAAATCGTTTGCCACCGCAGACTTCGCAGGTTAAATGCACATCGGCCAAAAACTGCATTTCTACAACCTGTTCGCCTTCACCTTTACAAGTATCGCAGCGACCGCCATCTATATTAAACGAGAAGTGCTTGGTTTGAAATCCGCGCATTTTTGATAGTGGCTGCCTGGCATACAAATCCCTGATTTCATCGTATGCTTTGATATAAGTAACCGGGTTACTGCGCGATGATTTACCAATCGGATTTTGGTCAATTAATTCTATCTGCGAAATCTCATCTGTATTTCCTGATATCGCTTTATGAAAGCCGACTTTGTCTGCAAATTCACCTTTTAATTTACGTAAAGCCGGATATAAAATTTGCTTTACCAAAGTTGTTTTTCCGCTGCCGCTAACGCCACTTATTACGCACAAAACATTCAGCGGAAACTGAACCGTAATATCTTTTAAATTGTTTTGCCTGGCGCCTTCAACAGTTATACTTTTCGTCCACTTACGCGGCTGTTTGTCCAGGTTAATTGTTAGTTCGCCTGTTAAGTATTTACCGGTCAGACTTTCAGGGTTCGCAACGATTTCGTCATAGTTTCCTGTTGCAATCACTTCGCCGCCCAGATGCGAAGCCAACGGTCCCATATCAATAATATAATCCGCTTCGCGCATTATCATTTCATCATGCTCAACCACAACAACGGTATTGTTTAAATCGCGCAGTTCTTTTAATACTTTAATGAGCTTTTCGGTGTCGCGCGAATGCAAACCGATCGAAGGCTCATCAAGTATGTATAACGAATTGGTGAGATTGCTTCCCAAACTTCGTGTAAGTTGAATACGCTGGCTTTCGCCGCCGCTTAATGTATTGGCTAACCGATTTAAAGTAAGATAACCCAAACCCACATCAACTAATGTTTGCAGCCGTTGTTTGATTTCAATTAATATGCGTTTGGCAACCTGCTGCTGATGTTCTGAAAGAGCTAAATTAAAAAACCATTGCTGCAAATCTTTTATTGGCATTACGCATAACTGACCAATCTGTTTTCCATCAACTTTTATATACATGGCTTCCGGCCGCAAGCGATAACCTTTGCAAGTGGGACATAATGTTTTACCGCGAAAGCGACTCAGCATTACACGATACTGAACTTTATATAAATTCTGCTCAACCTCGGCAAAAAAATCATCAATACCTTGAACTGTGGCGTTGCCGTGCCAAAGCAAATCGTATTGCTGTTCAGTCAGGTCGCATATTGCTGTATGAACAGGAAAACCATACGAGCCGGACGACTTGATAAAACGATCGCGCCATAATCCCATCTTATCGCCTTTCCATGGCGCAACCGCACCTTCATAAACGCTTGCTTTTTTATCGGGAATAACCAGGTCATGATCAATGCCAAGCACCATTCCAAAACCTTCGCATTCAGGACAAGCGCCATACGGATTGTTGAATGAAAACAAGTTGGGAACCGGCTCTTCAAACTGAATTCCATCCAGTTCAAACTTGTTGCTGAAATGAATTAATTTATCATCAGCTTCCAGATACATTTCGCCTTCGCCTTCGTAAAAAGCTGTATTTACAGAATCGGAAATCCGATGAATGTCATCTTCATCAAATTCTTTTTTTACAATACGATCAACAAGTATATAAACCGACTTGTTTGCAGATGTTTGTACTTGCTGTAATAAATCAGCTTCATTTAAATCCAACAAGTCTTCAATTCTTACTGGTTGGGCATCAATATACATTCTGGAAAATCCTTTCTGAACCAAAATGTTCAGTTCTTCGCGCGGCTCCCGTTTTGCATGTTGCTTAAACCGGACGATGATGATAACTTTTGCTCCCTGCGGTAAATTTTTAATGACATTTACCACATCTGTTACATCATCTTTTTTTACTTCTCTGCCACTAACCGGCGAAATGGTTTTGCCGATACGCGCATACATCAAACGCAGGTAATCATAAATCTCCGTCATACTGCCAACGGTGCTGCGCGGCGTGCGGGTAATTACCTTTTGTTCAATAGCAATTGCCGGGCACAAACCTTTAATATAATCCACATCCGGCTTATCCATACGCGCCATAAACTGGCGCGCGTAAGAACTCAGACTTTCCGCATAACGGCGCTGCCCTTCGGCAAATAATGTATCTATTGTAAGTGATGATTTGCCGCTGCCCGAAACACCTGTAACCACAATGAATTTATTGCGTGGAAAAACAACATCAACATTCTTTAAATTGTGGGTTCGCGCGCCCTTTATTTCTATATCCCGTTCGGTTAGCCTCGCCTCGCTTTTTTTAACAGACCCCTTTCTTTCTTTTAACATCAGTTCAGAAAATTAAAAAAACATTTATAAGAAATTAAATAATACTTTTATTTGCATTAATTTTACAATTGTAGGATATTAAACGTGAAAAATCTTGTTATTTTCACAACCAGAACAAAAAGTACAGAGCCTATACAAAACTTCTACCTGATTAGTTTTTAAAAGCGTTTTTTTAACGTTATCCATTTTCTAAAATTACGTTTATTATATCTGTATGAGGCTGTACAATTCTATGACAGATACACAATTGGTGCTTGCTTTCCAGGAAGGTAATGTGTATGCTTTCGAATCGCTTATTTCCCGCTACCAGGACAAATTGTATTCATCTATTTTATTCCTGGTAAAAGATAAATATCTCGCCGAAGATATGTTCCAGGAAACCTTTATCCGCATTATAGATACGCTTCGCAATAAGCGTTATAATGAGGAAGGAAAATTTTTGCCCTGGGCACTGCGCATTGCCCACAATCTTTGTGTAGATCATTTCCGCAAAGTGAAACGGACGCCGTCTATTTTAACCGGCGACAACCAGGACATTTTTGAAGTGATTAACGTGGTGGAAGAAACGGCAGAGCAAAAAATGATGCGCCACCAAAGCCACGATACGATGTATGCCATGCTCGACAAATTGCCCGATGAGCAACGTGAAGTAATTGTGTTGCGCCACTTTGGCGATATGAGCTTTAAAGACATTGCGCGCTTAACCAATTGCAGTATTAACACAGCATTGGGTCGTATGCGTTATGGATTGATTAATCTTCGCAAAATGATGACGGAAAAACAGATTGCCTTATAGGTTCAACTTATGTCATCCAGTATTATTTTGCAGTTACTAACGGTTTGCCGATTGTCATACACTACAAGATCGTAATTGGATGACAGCCAAACTAAAAGGTTCGTTCAAAACATATTGAACGAACCTTTTTTTTGTTTTGATAATGATATAGAAGTTTAAGCGTTGACATTTAAGTGACCACTATATTTTAAACCACTTATCAATGTCATCTAATAATAACTCATACTTACCCTTATAAAAGTTCTGTTCCTTTTTCATTATTACTTGATAAATAAAATTAGCTACTTGTTTTTTAATGATATCATAACTATAACCAATTTTACCAAGCCTTGCCATTGTAAATTCATCATTCTCAAAAATTGTTATATCAAACCCGTAAATACCAATCATTTCTGACTTAATAGGCAATTCTTCTAAAGAAGATACTATCCTTGCAAATTGATAATTCCCAAACTCATTTTTGATTGACCAATTTTTGTTTATTACTTGAAAAGAAAGAATAAATTCACTTTCCACCCAGCTATTATGTATGACCATTTCCCATTGATCTTTATCTAAAAACATTCGTTCTTTCTTATCTGGAAAACTTTCGACTATTAAAATCTTAATTTCACTTCGCTTTACTGGAAATAGTAAAGATTCTCCCCATTTAAAACCATTTACTGTATAAATATCTGCATCTGAAAAATCTATTTCATTGTCATTATCAATACGACTTACATACATGTATTTTCATTAATAACTTCTCTAATAATAAAGAGCATAGTTTCTATTATGACTTCGATACCTTCAACTAATTCAATAATTGGTGTTGCTTTAATTATTCCTTGCTCCATATTTATCTTAAAGTATTCGATTTATTCAATAATAAAGTTGTTACAAAGTCCTATTGTCGCTTAATAAAATATTGATGTAAACACATATTATAATTTATTACTTTCCTCCATAATTCAAACCCATATTATATAACATAAAAGCCCATTTATCTGCCTGTTCCTGTATTACCATCGAAGTTGGTTTTCCGGCACCATGCCCGGCTTTTGTTTCAATGTTCATCAATACAGGATTATTGCAACTTTGCGCTGCCTGTAACGCCGAGCCAAACTTGAAAGAATGCGCCGGAACAACTCTATCATCATGATCTGCTGTGCTTACCATCGTTGCCGGATAACAAGTTCCTTTCTTTACATTATGAACCGGAGAATATTTGTATAAATAATCAAACATTTCCTTGCTGTCATCTGCCGTTCCGTAATCGTACGACCAGCCTGCGCCAGCCGTGAATTTGTGATAGCGAAGCATATCCAATACACCAACTGCCGGAAAGCAGACACGATACAAATCAGGTCGCTGCGTCATGCAAGCGCCAATTAACAAACCACCATTCGAACCGCCGGAAATAGCTAAGTAATCGGTTGATGTATATTTCTCTTTTATCAAAAATTCTGCAGCGGCAATAAAATCATCAAACACATTCTGCTTTAGCATTTTTGTTCCGGCATTGTGCCATGCATCGCCATACTCGCCGCCGCCGCGAAGATTGGCAACAGCGTACACGCCGCCATTTTCCATAAACACGATATTGCTGACACTAAAAGCCGGCGTTAAACTGATATTAAAGCCACCATACGCATACAACATCAAAGGATTTTTTCCATCGAGTTGAATACCTTTTTTATAGGTGATAATCATCGGCACTTTCGTACCATCTTTGGATATATAAAACACTTGCTTACTTTCATAATCAGCCGTATTGAATTTAATGCCCGGCTTCTTATAAATGGTTGATGTGCCCGAAGAAATATCATACCGGAAAATCGTTGACGGATAGATGTACGAAGTAAAAGAATAATACACTTCTGTCTCTTCCTGCTTGCCACTGAAACCACCGGCAGAACCAACACCGGGCAGCTTGATAACGTGTTCTAATTTACCATCTAAATTGTATTGCTCAACTTCTGAAACCGCATCTTTCAGGTATTGAGCAAACAGCTTTTTACCACCTGTTGAAACACTTAACGGAAACTTAGTTTCAGGTATTAAATCTTTCCAGTTTTCTGGTGTTGGTGTAGCCGCATCAACCACAACCAATTTGCGGTTTGGCGCATTGCGATTGGTAGCAATAAATAACTTTCCGTTATCGCTATAAACAATATCCTGTTCATACTCAAAACCGGTTGCAATGGCAACGATAGGTGCATCAGGCTTTGTTAAATCCTGCAGGTACAATTCATTGCCATACGTAGCGTTGGCAGCAGAAATAATGAGCCAGTGCTGATCTTCGGTTACACCGGCACCAATATAACGGCGCGGCGTTTGGTCGCCACCAAAAACAAGCTTGTCTTCGCTTTGTTTTGCACCTAATTTATGATAGTATAATTTATGAATCTGTGTTTTGCCGGAAAGCTGGCTGCCTTCTTTTGGCTTGTCGTAACTGCTGTAGTAAAAACCATCGTTTCCCTTCCAGGAAATACCACTGAATTTTACATCTCTTAATGTATCGTCCAGTTGCTGTATTGTTGTTGTATTGATGATGATTACTTTGCGCCAATCGCTTCCACCTTCCGATATTTGATAAGCCGCTAACGAACCATCTTTTGTAAAATCAATACCGGCTAAAGATGTGGTTCCGTCAGAAGAAAATTTGTTTGGATCTAAAAACATTTCCGGTTTACCGCTTTCTTTTTCTCTGTATAAAACAGATTGGTTTTGCAAGCCATCATTTTTATAGAAATACGTATAATTTCCTTCTTTAAAAGGAGCCGAAAATTTTTCGTAATTCCATATCTCTGTAAGACGTTTTTTGATGGCATCGCGAAAGGGAATTTTACTTAAATAATCTTGCGTTACCGCTACCTGCTGTTGCACCCATTCTTTCGTATCGGCTGCGGTATCGTTTTCTAACCAGCGATAAGGATCGCTCACTTTTGTACCAAAGAAATCATCTGTCTGCGCTACTGTTTTTGTTGCCGGATATGTGCCTGTAAAAGCGCCCGGTTTCTGTTGTGCTATCGAACTCATAATTATACTTAGTGAAAATATGGATAAGAATATAGTTTTCATGCTTCGCAAATTAGAGAAAAGCTATTGTAGCTATTACAATTTATATAAAAGCCAAACATTTTCGCAAAGCGATATTATTAACCGGCAAGCTTCTGCGTACTATGAATGAGCGTAATTTTACTATCGGAAAAACAAGATTTGTATGGAAAAAAGAGCGCACAAATACAAGGTTACATTAGAATATCTGGAAACGGCAAAAGGCGAAGCGACAGCATTACAACCGATCGAATTGTTATTTGATAATCACGATGTTATTTTTTCAATTGTAGAAAGAATACAGGCAAAAGATCCGTTCAACAATATAAACCAGGCAGCCGAATTTGCCATCGGTTTAAAGATGTTTAGTGAAGTGATGATTAAGAACCGCAAACATCTTTTATTTGAAGAACTGGCGCCGGCATTTAGCGAATTTATGAAAAAATTAAAATCGTTGCCTGTAAAGTAATCATGACTTAGTTTATCTGCTTCTTATAAATATCAAAACGATAAGAAGTTAAAAGATGAATTTATCTACATCACATTGGCTTTATAAACCCGCAAGAAATTTTCACCTAAAATTTTTTTTATATCTTTCTTACGATAGCCACGTTTTAATAATTGTTTTGTGATGAGTGGATAATCTGTAATGTCATCTATTTGTTGTGGTGTCGTAGAAATGCCATCGAGATCGGAACCCAAACCAACATGATCAATACCGGCGAGTTTTACTAAGTAATCAATATGATCAATCAACATGCTTAACGGCGGGCGCAAAGCCTGTACTTCCTCTTTATATTTTACAGCTAAATAATTACTGGCATAATACGTTTCGGGATTGATTTTTAATAACGAATCTCTTTCTGCTTTATGCTTTGCATTAAAGATAGAATCTCTGCGCTCATAACTGCTATCAACAAAGCCAGGATAAAAATTCACATCTATTATACCACCATTTTTTGCAATAGCAACAATCTGGCTGTCTTTCAGATTACGCGGCACCGGGCACAAAGCATACGCATCGCTATGCGAAGCAATGATTGGCTTTGTGGTTGTTTTTATTACATCCCAAAAAGTTTGTTCGCCCACGTGACTTACATCAATCATCATCCCCAATTCATTCATCCGTTTTACTACGCTTTTTCCAAAATCATTCAAGCCTTTTGGCTGATGTAAAACCGTATCGCGCGATTCATCTTTTGCGCTTGTTGCCCACGATGTTGAATTGTTCCAGGTAAGCGTCATGTAACAAACGCCACGGTTATGAAACGTATCTAAATAAGCCAAATTATCATTCATCATGTGTCCGCCTTCCACACCTATTAATGCCGCAGTTTGTTTATGTTGCAACGCAATTTCCAAATCGCTGTAATTCTTTACAATGCGCATTTTTGTTGGGTTTCGCGCAGCCGCTGCATACAAAGTATCTACTTCGCGCATTGCCATTTTATAAGCGCTGTCGCCTTTATAAGAACCATCGCACCAGATAGAAAACACTTGCACATCAACATTGTTTTTCATTCGCTGTAAATCAGAATGCGTCTTGCCTTTCAGGTCATCATCAAAGCGATAATTCTTTTCGATACAGGTAGAAAGAATATCGTTGTGCGTATCTGCAACAACATCTTTATAATGTATTCTTTTATAACGCTGCGCAAAGAGAAAAGACGTGAAGAATACGCATACAAACAGGAAACAATATTTCATTCGTCATGAAGTTAGAATGGGAAGATAGGAAACGAGATGGGAAGAATGAATTTAATCAAATAAAAACTTGTAATAAATCGGCTACGTTTCATCGCTGTTTGATTTTATACTTGCCACTATGCTTTGTGTATTATACAAAACAAATCAATTTCAATAAAGAATAACAATAAGATTTTCTTCTTTTGTTTTATATAACTTCTGCGGTTAAGCTGATAATAAAACATAGCTCTTTTCACTCTTCTACTCATTACATTTGAAGCACAAATGCTTCATATGAAACAATGCTTTCTTTTTTTCTTGCCTATATTTTTATTTATTTCAGCAGGCAAGGCGCAACGCACGCAAATATTGTTTGATAAAGATTGGAAGTTTCAGAAAGGTGATTTTTTGGAAGCTAAAGAAGAACATTACAACGATAACAACTGGCGCACTGTTCAGCTTCCGCACGACTGGAGTATTGAAGATTTACCCAATCAATCTGATAGTGTGGTTGGCCCGTTTTCATTCAAAAGTATAGGTACAACAGCTACCGGTTATACAGTCGGCGGCACCGCGTGGTATCGTAAACATTTTATAACAAGTAACAGCAACAAACAGGTAACAATTTACTTTGATGGTGTATATATGAACAGCGATGTATGGATCAATGGTCATCATCTCGGCAACCATCCATACGGTTATACGTCTTTCTATTACAATATAACGCGTTACCTAAATAAGGACGGAAAAGAAAACAGTATTGCCGTTCGTGTGCGCAACGAAGGACGTAACAGCCGATGGTATAGCGGTTCGGGCATATATAGGCACGTGTGGTTACTTACAACCAATACAACACACTTTGAACCCTGGAGCATTTATATTACAACACCGAAAGTTAATGCCAACCAGGCTTCTGTACATATCACCACATCAAGCTTCAAAGAAGCCAATACATTGCCGGTAACTTTTACAGTGAATATCGCAGATGCAATGGGAAGAATTGTTGCCACATCAAACAATAAAAATCAAAATGATAGTTCTGTTATACTACAAATATCGAATCCTCATCTCTGGTCGCCGGATTCGCCTTATTTATACACGGCTACAACAGAGTTATACAATGGAAATAAACTGGCAGATAAAACAACAACCCGTTTTGGTGTTCGCTCTATTTCGGTAAATGCAGCTACCGGTTTTTTACTCAACGGAAAGAAAATATTGCTTCATGGCGGTTGCGAGCATCATGATAATGGTCCGCTCGGTTCTGCCGCAATTGACAGAGCGGAAGAACGCAAGATAGAACTCTTAAAAAAAGCTGGTTATAATGCAATTCGTACCAGTCACAATCCGCCTTCACAAAGTTTTTTAGATGCCTGCGATAAGCTTGGTATGTTGGTAATAGATGAGGCTTTTGATCAGTGGCAACGACCAAAGAATCCACAGGATTACAATCTTTATTTTGACTCCTGCTGGCAGAAAGATATTGATGCGATGGTGCTTCGCGACCGCAATCATCCGTCTGTTATTTTCTGGAGCATTGGCAACGAGATAAATGAACGTGCTGATTCATCTGGTTTACGCATTGCCGGGTTGTTGCATAATGAAGTAAAACGTCTCGATTCAACCCGTTTTGTTACGGAAGCCATTTGTTCTTTCTGGGATCATCCCGGTTATACATGGGATACAACGGCTGCCGCCTTTGCGCTCTTGGATGTCGGCGGCTATAACTATCAATGGAAAGAGTATGAAAAAGATCACCAAAAATTTCCCGGCCGTATTATGATGGGTACAGAATCTTTTCCAATAGAAGCCTACGAAAACTGGCAGCAGGTTGAAAAACATCCTTATGTAATTGGTGATTTTGTATGGACAGCTATAGATTACTTGGGTGAAACCGGTATTGGTCATACATCATTGGATAAAGACACCGTATTTGCCAAAACCTGGTCCTGGTTTAATGCCTGGTGCGGAGATATTGATTTGATTGGAGGAAAAAAGCCGCAGTCTTATTACCGCGATGTTGTATGGAAAAGAAGCAAGTTAGAAATGCTTGTTCATGCGCCTGTTCCGGATGGTCATAAAGAAGCGATCAGTTATTGGGGCTGGCCGGAAGAATATCCGTCTTATACATTCACTGGTAGTGAAGGCAAATCTTTGCAGGTACATGTGTACACACAACATCCGCTTGTGCGGCTGGTGCAAAATGGCAAAACCATTGGCGAGCAAAGTGTCTCGTCTTCATCCAAAATGACGGCTACATTTACAATCACATATCAGCCGGGAACTTTACAGGTATTTGGTATTGAGAATGATAAAGTAATAGATTCAATAACATTACAAACAGCAGGTAAACCAACGCAAATTCGTCTTACGGCTGACAGAAAACAAATTGATGCGAACCCGAATGAGTTAAGTTATATCACGGCTGAAATTGTTGATGCAAAAGGCAATGTAGTTCCTGATGTAGTGATGCCAATTCATTTTAGCATAGAAGGCAACGCAACGGTGAAAGCCACTGCCAATGCCGCACCAGATGATATGCGAAGCTTTCAGCAACCTGTTCATAAAACCTACCGTGGTAAATGCTTAGCCATTGTAGAGCCTGGCGAAAAAAAGGGTATTATCAAAGTAAAGGCAAAAGCTGAAGGTGTAACTGATGGTGAGGTTGTGATTGAGGAAAAATAAATAGCAGTGTATTGTTAACTTAAATCAATCAACTCAAAAAATATCTTCTTCTTATATTCGTCAAAACAATTCTCAATGAAAGCATTATTTCTCGCCTTTTGTTTGTTGGCTGGCTTACTTGCCACAGCCCAGAAAAAAGTAAAACTGTTTGATGGCAAAGACCTCAAAGGCTGGACAATTCACGGTACAGAAAAATGGTATGCAGACAGTAACCAGCTCATTTGCGAAAGTGGTCCTGATAAACAATACGGTTACTTATCAACCGATAAAAACTACAAAAATTTTATTCTCACTTTACAGTTTAAACAAGACGCAAATGGCAACAGCGGCGTATTTTTTCGTTCACAAATACCGGAAGGTGTAAAGATCAGCGGCTGGCAGGCAGAAGTGGCGCCGCCCGACATGCACACCGGCGGCATTTATGAATCGTATGGCAGAGGCTGGCTCATTCAACCGAAACCGGAAGATGAGAAGTATTTAAAAATGGGTGAATGGAATACATACAAAATAAAAGTGGATGGCGACGAAGTAACTACCTGGCTGAACGGTCATCAGATGTGTTATATAAAAGATGAAAAAATTGGCCAGGGCGAAGGCTTTATTGCCTTGCAAATTCATGAAGGCGGCGGTATAAAAGTGAGATGGAGAGATATTGAAATTGAAGAGTTGAAATAAGAAAATAATTCAAATAAAACATCTGTACAAGTCAATCTATTTCATTCTGCAAACTTGGTGTCGGGTTAATATTTATCTTATGAAATACCTGTTTATTGTTGTTGCTCTTTTCCTGTTCACTTCATTCATACCAAAAGAAAAAACCTGGGTTGCCATCGGCGATTCCATTACTTACTTAAACGATCATCCGTCTGAAACCGGCAACCGCGTTACCAAAGGTTACCTCACGCGTGTAACAGAAGCGTTGCCATCAATACATTACATTAACCAGGGACATAACGGCTGGACATCAGGCGGCATTGCCGACAGCATCAATACGCTTGGCATTATCAAAGCTGATATGTACACTGTTTTTTTAGGCACAAATGACTGGTGGTCTGGCAGACCTTTGGGCAAATTGGAAGAGTATAAAAACAATAGTGGTAATGGCACTGTATATGGTTCTTTTCGCATCATTATAAATAAACTTCGTAGTCTGAATGAGAAAGCAAAAATTATATTGATTACGCCTATGCAGCGAACAGATTTTGTGTACTTAACAGATCAAACAAACAATGCCTGGGGTTCTTACAAAAAAAAGAACGGACAATCGTTAGAGCAGTTTGCAGCAGCCGTAGATTCCATTGCTACGTATGAACATATTGATGTGATTGATTTGTATAACAAAAGCGGCATGACGTTACCGCTTCTTGTTAACTATAAACGCCTGAAAGATTCCGTGACTGGTACGTACAAAAATTATAATTATCCCGATTATATTGGCGTTCCTTTCAATCCTAAAACGGATGAATATCCATATCCGCCTGATGCTGTAAATTTTACTTACGATGGACTTCATCCATCCGATAAAGGCAACGGGATTATTGCAAATATGCTGGTTACTATCATGAAAAAATTCTAATCATTTTTTATAAATAAAAATTTCAGGAAAGAAACATTTTAGAATGATTGACTGATTCGTATTCCCGGCGTTACGCCTCTGAAAAAATTATTAAAATACAGAGAAGGTTCAATGGACGTTTTTTTCAATTGCAATTTACCGGCGCCAAAACGAAACGTATTCTTATCAATAAAATCGCCTTGCCGGCGTATTAAATAACCTAATGAAAACACGGCGCTGAAAGAAAATTCTTTTTGCGGATCATAATCAGTTGTGCCGCCTTGCCCGTAAGTAAGCGTTAGAAAATCGTTATGATAAGTGCGCAATTTTCCTTGCGCATCTCTGGCAAAAAGATAGTGCGGCTCCCAAAATACACCAGGTTCCCATTTAAAAGTTCTTTCCCGGTTGGTTACGGTAAGTCTCAATCCCAAACTAAAAGAAGGAACAAAATAATTCTTGTAATTCTGCATATTTATGGTGATCAATCCATTCAAAAAATCACCTGTTCCGGCTGGTGTAAAACCTCTTGGTTTATCTGCCCAGATAGCTCTGTTGTTTTTTAAATAATGCGAGCTGCCACCTAAAATTAATGGCCATTTGTCATTGATATTTTGCTGAATAACAACAATCTTTTCGCGAAGCGTTCCATTTGTATAATTGCTTAGCTCACTAATATTATTGAGGTAAAAAGTAAGATGATAATAACGTGGATTTTTGATACTGATTTTTTGTTTCGGCTTTGGGGCATTTGTAATTACACCAATCAAATGAATTGTGTCTTGCTCTGTTCGTAAAGAAGCGGCTTCACCCTTACTCAGCAGGAAGCTGGCGCCTTTTGGCTGAAACTGTTGCAGCCGTATTTTCTTTCGTCCCTGCGCATCGGTTACATAATCTATCCGCTTCGATGTAAGCGGATCCGATATAGAATCCTGCAGCGGTTCTATGTCATTAATAAACACCTGCAGAAGCGAATCTATATTCGCTATTTTGTCTAAATCAGTAATATCTGTCAGTTCAATTTTTACCCGGTTGCCATTGTCAAGATCAATATAAAAACGCCGGTTAATTATAATATTTTCAGGCACTTCAAATGTCTTATCAGACTTATCTTTTTGAGCACAAAGATTTACCGTGATGCTTGAAAGAAGCATCAAAATGCAAATTGTTTTTTTCATATTATTTTAGTTGGGAGAAGATTTTCCTTTTATGATTGTAAAGCCTTTTGAATGAGGAGAAGTTATTGTATTGTCTGATACTTCCTCGCTGGCAAGTTGCAAATGAAACGAGTGCAGGATTGAATTGCGCGCTAAGTCCGGCGATATTTCTACCGGCTCGCCAAGCTCATTAATATGTACAACTCTTAATTTTTTCTTTACTGATGTTTTTGCAATTGAAGTTTCAGCAACACTATCAACAACGGGAGCGATAGCCGTGATTTTATTTTCCAAAACCATATCCGGCGTTCCGGTTATAAGTGGCTTTTCATTATGGTTTGCCATTACTTTATTCTCCCTGATTTCGCTCTTTCTTATTGGTTTGATTTTCTTTTCTGGCGATGCAATGGCAATCGTTGCTAACGTATCTTTTTTATCCTGTTCCTGTTCTTTTAATGATGGATTTACAACCGATTTATCAGGAACAATTACACTAACAGGATGGTTGTCTTCATTGCGAATCATCATCACAGAAATTATTACTAAAGGCAATAAACAGGCAGCCGCAGCCCAATACAAAACAGCCTTTTTTCTGCGCGATTTTTTACGCAGCCGGCTATCTAATTTTTCCCAGGAAGCATTTTTATTCAACAAGCTTTCTTCCATATTGTCAAGCTTGTTTTTCCAGTTTATATGATTATGATTTTCACTTAACATAATCGTTTCCTTTTTGTAATAAATTTCTTTGCAATAACGCTTTTGCTTTGCTTAACTGTGATTTTGAAGTTCCTTCTGCAATGCCCAGTAAAGCAGCAATTTCTTTATGATCCATGCCTTCAATTACGTATAAATTAAAAACCGTACGATAACCAACAGGCAATCTCATAATCAGTTCTAAAATCTCTTTTGCCGACAATTGATTTAAGGCTTCCTCTTCCAGTTCTACTTCTTCTGCTGCCGATTCTGAAACCAGTACAAAAGCATTTTTTTTGCGTAACAGCATCAGGCATTCGTTAATCATAATTCGTTTTATCCAGGCTATTAACTGCGCCTCGCCCTGGTAAGTAAAAGTTGATAAGGAAGTAAAGAACTTATAGAAACCATCCAGCAATACTTCTTCTGCTTCTTCGCTGTTCTTTACGTATCGCCTGCATACCAGCATCATTTTATCTGCCAGTAAATCAAACAGACATTTTTGTGCGGCAGCACTTTTCTTTTTTGCCTCTTTGATATGTTCAGACAGATCCATAAGTAGTGGCTGGTTCTTGTATGGTTTATATATTACTAAATGCAGTGTAAAAGAAAACGGTTGCCTGGAAAAAGAAAATTATGAATAATATTTTTAAAAGCAGTTCATTTATATTTTTTGAAGAAGCCATTACAATCATCCGAAGCTAAACTCATATTGCCATCAGGCAATCATTTATTTACTCATTTCTCTTCTTTCTTTGTCCTAAATACAGCCCGATAATAACCAATACAGTTCCCGCAATTGTATAGCCTGTTATAGATTCGTTCAATAAAATAGCGGCATATACAAAGCCAAATACAGGACACAGAAACAACCATAACGAAGCTCTTACGGCATCTGCTTTTAAGAGGTATAACCAAAGCTGTACAGAGATGATTGATACCGGAATAATCAGCCAGCCTTCGGCTTTCCAAAAGCGTGTATCAAAATGATTTATAAAGCCATCTTTATGCATTAAAAAAGAACAAGGTAATAACAATAAACCGCCTATCAATACCTGCCAACCGTTAATAACAAGCGAAGGCAAACGCCAGTTTGTTTTGGCATAATAGATAACGCCGCTTGAGTAACATAACATACTCATCAACATTAATAATAAACCTTGTATGGTAGCTGAACTATTCAGTAATAAAGGATAAGTGGCCAATAAAATTCCTGCCATTCCTAATGCAACGCTTATCCATTGTACAGGTTTTATTTTTTTTCCTGCCCAGACGCCTGATAAAACAGTTATCAGCAATGGATTCACTGCCGGTGCTAAACTGCCAATGCCCGCCGAAACCTGCTGCAGCGCAATAATGTATAAGCCCAAACAAAGCGTTGTGTTCAGCAAACCAAACAACAGCAACGGCTTCCAGTCGGCACGTTGCGGCAAACTGTTTTTAGCAATTCCATGCGCATATAACAGCATAAATAAACCAGCTAACAGAAAGCGGATATTAAACAACAACAGCGGTTCTACCGATTGTATACCAAACTTACCGGCTGTTGATGCAGATGCCCAAAGCATCGCAAAAAGAAGTCCTGCTGTAATGAACTTAGATGTATTGTTCACAAATAAAATCTTACTTATTTCAGCTTACCTAATTTACTATTTGATAAGCCATGAAGCTGCGAAATTAACAGCCATTTTTTTAGTATGATAGGATTATAGAAATCAATAAAAAAGCAAGAATAAATCACACTCTTTTACTTTATAACGCCATACAAACTGCCGCCTTTCGCAAACAACTTATCAATTTTATTTTCTGTTGTTTTATCTTTTTCTAATACCGGCGCGTGATGTGGTTTAATACGAGCATCAATGATCAAACTGCCGCGGCAACCCCAATGTTTATTTTGATAAAACGCATCAACACCATATATATCGTGCGATGGATTACAACGCGTAAATGTTACCCAGATAAAATTGTTTAGCGTTTGCGCTGTAAAGTCCGCATCATTGCAAACAACAATCATAACAACAGAATTGATGTCTGAAATATGTTGTTGTAACTGTTTATCTAATGCATCCATTTCTTGGTGCGCTTTTTCATACGTAGAGAAAGAATTGGCTTGCAGAACAAGAATGCCAGGCAATGCAAGTTTAGGTTTACCAAATCCATTCAATTCAAAAAAAGAAGAAGGAATTTCAGTGGTTACATTTCTCTTTATATCGCCATACGCTGCAAACACAACTTTGCTGCCGCTGTTTATGGAAGTGCCAGAATAATCTAAGGTATCAATGGTTGTATTGGTATAAAAATGAACATCACGGGTTAAATCAATTCTCGATAAAATGTATTGAAAAAATTCGGGCACATCGTGCGCTGATAGTCGCTTTGTATCATCAGCCGTAATAAATAAAAATTTGGCGAGACTTAACTGCCCGGTTCCTAAAATATGATTGGCAATGGTAAGCAATTCTGCGGGTTGTTTTGTTGGTAAATACGGCGTGTAACGTTCGCTGCCAATAGCTAACAACAAAGGATGCACACCAGCCGCATCTACTGCGTGAACTTCTTTTACACCGGGAATTTCGTTAGGTATCGCATCGCCGGTAAGTGCATGAATGAGCTGACCAAAACTGGTGTCTTCCTGCGGCGGTCTGCCCACAACGGTAAAAGGCCAAATCGCGTTTTTTCGTGCATACACTTTATGCACTTTCATTACCGGGAAAGGATGCGCCAAACTGTAATATCCCAAATGATCGCCAAACGGACCTTCAGGTTTATTATCATTCTGATGAACTTCTCCTGTTATCACAAAATCAGCATCTGTGCTGATGCAATATCCATCTTTATATGTATAACGAAACCGTCTGCCGCCCAATGCACCGGCAAATATCATTTCACTCAACCCTTCCGGCAACGGCATTACGGCGGCTAATGTATGCGATGGCGGACCGCCAACAAACACACTTACTTTTAACGGAATACCTTTTTTATTTGCTTTAGTTTGATGAACTCCAATTCCCCGGTGCAACTGGTAATGTAAGCCAGCTTCTTTGTCTTGCACATAATCGTTTCCTGAAAGCTGAATGCGGTACATACCCAGGTTTGCATTCATAATACCGGGCTTGTCGGCATCTTCGGTATACACTTGTGGCAGCGTTACAAAGGCGCCGCCATCTTGTAACCAATGATGAATCTGAGGTAATTGGTGAACGGAAATTTCTTTATATAAAACCGGTTTTGTAATTGGATTTTTTAAAGGCAAAGCATGTAACGCAGATAAGACAGCGCCTGCATTGGCAAATGGCTTTTTAAATGCTTGAAGCGGATTGTTTTTTAGTTCGATTAACCGCTGCACTTTCGTAAACGTATTTCTGAAAATAAACCTGCTTCTCTCTAATGTTCCGAAGATGTTTGATGCGGCGCGAAAAGAACTGCCTTTTACATTTTCAAACAGCAAAGCCGGACCGCCCGCTTCATGAACACGCAAATGAATAGCCGCCATTTCTAAATATGGCTCTACTTCTTCCTTCACACGAACCAAATGCCCGTGTTTTTCCAAATCAAGTAAACATTGTTCCAGCGACGAATAAGCCATGCGTGTAAAGGTCGGGGCAAATTGATTTACAGCAAGATTTACTTCGCCTGAATACTAAACATATCAGCATAATTACCGGCAATTTTCATAGCCAGCGCTCCGGGAGAATGGCACATTGGCTGCTCTGCGATTTTGATATTGTTTTTTCCGTAAAACCATTTGCCAATATCAGCCGTAATAATAAAAGTTGATGATTGATTGCTTGTAATTGATGGCAATGAAAGATTGATTTGCCTGGCTGTATTTTCGCCGTCTTTATATCCGCCAACATCAAAGCTGTATTGCTTTCCCGGCGCTTTTGATATGGATGAAAACCCTTCTAATTTTGCCATAATATAACCGGTATTCCAAATCCAGAACATGCCCTTTGAAGGATCCAAATCGCCAGTTTGTACGCCATTTGTATTGGTTGCACTATCAATACCTAACAAAAAACGAACGCCGGTTATATTGCCGGCCGGCGCAGAAAAAGATATTTTTTTTGAATTGCTGTCGGCTTCATTTACTAAGTGCGGTGCCATTTTTACGAAATAAAATTTCTCATTGTTATACCTGATTTCGATATGAGAAATATAATATTTGAAGCTGCGTACTTTGAACGGTTCACCAAAATAATTTTGATAAGTTACTTCTGTTTGTAAAACAGAATCGGAAACCGTATTTCGAAAAATGAAATGCAGGTTTTTCATCTCCTGATTTGATTGCTGCGCGTAGCTGCTCATCAAACAGATTGATAAGAACACAAAACAAAAAGGCTTCATCAATATTCGTTAGGTTTTATTTTTCTGCGGTTACTTTTTACATCAGCTTGCTTCTTCTTTCCTTCTATACGCCTTGCCTGTACAGCTTTTGAAGGCTTTGTGGCAATGCGGGATTTCTTCTTTTCGAGCGACGCATTTACCAGCGCATTCATCTTTTTTATAACGAGCGATTTATTGCCCGATTGTGTTCTTTCCTGTTGCGATTTTACAAGTAAAAAGCCATCAGATGTAATACGATTTGCCAGCTTCAAAGCAATGAATTGCTTCTGTTCTTCATTTGTTATTTGCGATGCTGCAACCAGCCATCGGCCTTCTACCATTGTCTCAACTTTATTTACATTCTGCCCGCCTTTGCCGCCGCTTCTTGCCGTCTGAAATATTATTTCAGGTGTAATATCTATCTTCATTTCTATAAAAAAGGTCAAAATTAAAAAGTAAAAATCAGTGATTTTATATTTATAATTCTAACCACTGTTCAACAATATTTTTTCTTTTTACTTTTGATTTTTTAACTCATTATGCGCGTAGTAATTCAAAGAGTTTCGGAAGCCAGTGTAAAAGTAAACGGCGAAACAATTGGTGATATACAAAAAGGCTTATTGATATTGATTGGTATTGAAGATGGCGACAGTGACGAAGACATTATTTGGCTAAGTAATAAGATTATAAACCTGCGTATTTTTAACGATGAAAACGATGTGATGAACAAGAGTGTAAAAGATATAGACGGAGATATTTTACTCATCAGTCAGTTTACTTTGCACGCGAGTTATAAAAAAGGAAATCGTCCTTCTTACATACGCGCTTCCAAGCCGGAAATTGCGATGCCGTTATACCAGAAAATGATAGATCAATTAGAGAAAGATTCAGGTAAGATAATACAAACCGGACTATTTGGAGCCGATATGAAAGTAAGCTTGCTGAATAATGGACCGGTAACAATTTTGATTGATACAAAAAACAAAGAATAGAGTTATAAAACGCCCATTATATAAAGGGTTTTACCGTTTATTATATAAAACAATTTGCACGATTTATCAGCAGAAACATATTCTCTTACAGACTGATAGATTTGTGTGGCATTATCGTTATTCAGTTGTAATTCGGAAAGTTCGGAAAGAAAATGTTCATAAAAAGCTTTACCGGAACCGGCAACCTGCCGTTCTTTGCCATTTATTTTATCTTCCAGATCAAACAAAACCAAGGGTTTAATTTTTATTTCAAATCCCATACTTTTTGTAAATATATTTTTTCAAAATATCTATGCTCACGCCTTCATCCGGCGTAGCTTCGTGCAGTTTCAAACGTTCTTTTGCAAAAAACACATCCTTGTCGGTTATATAGGCAGTAATTCCGCTATGACTCATTCCAAAAATTAACTTGCTTTCAAAACTATCATCGGTTTCTGTAGGGAATAACGAGTGAGGTTCATTATTATTAAACATTGCAAATCGGGTTCTTATAGTTTAATGTGTTATGATTTAAATATAACAAAGCAGCATTATTTTATAACTCCATTCCTATTATCTATCTACTAATCAGGCTGAAATAACGATATAAGATTGACAAACTGATATTTGATTGTTTATCAATCAACTTATTCTACAATTATCTCTCCAACTCAGAAATTTATTGGGTAATAAAGACTTAATACTTCAGTTACGTATTGTTGCAATCGAAAATGTGTTGTTTCGTCTTTTTTATGAAAGAAAAAACAATTCCTCTTATATACTACATTCCTTTCCGATTGCATATTATGTATAGTTTTATAAATAAAAAAGTCCGGCATAAGCCGGACTTTTTTATTTATAAAAGCGAATGCTATTAACCAACAGCTACTCTTTTAAACTCAGTCACTTTTACATCAGCACCTACAGATTTTAAATAATCAGCTACGCTTTTGCCATTATCTTTTACGAAAGGCTGTGCCAGCAAAGTATTTTCTTTGAAGAATGCTTTCAGTTTACCTTCTGCAATTTTAGCGATCATGTCAGCCGGTTTGCCAGCCATTTTCGGGTCTTGCTGAATTTGTTCTGTAGCGATATTTCTTTCACGCTCGATTGTTTCAGAAGATACAGAAGCCTCATCTACCGCAACCGGGTTCAAGGCAGCAATTTGCATAGCTACATCTTTACCAGCTTCGGCAGCTTCGGATGTTAAACCAACCAATACACCAATTCTGTTTGCACCGTGAATGTAAGAAGCTACATACGGCGCTTCTACTCTTTCAAAACGTGTTACATCTATTTTTTCGCCAATCGCAGCCAGTTTATCATTGATAAGATCAGCTACTTTAGCACCATTTACAGTTGATTCTTTTAATTCTTCCGCACTCTTTACATTGTTTGCAATCGCAGCATCTACAATGCTTTGAACAAAAGCAACGAAGTCGGTATTTTTAGATACGAAATCTGTTTCGCAGCTTACGCATACAATCACTCCTGTTTTATTATCAGCCGTTGTTTGTGCAATCACAACACCTTCTTTAGCTTCACGGTCACTGCGTTTGGCCGCTACTTTCTGGCCTTGCTTGCGCAACCAGTCAATCGCAGCTTCAAAATCCCCGTTTGTTTCTGTTAAAGCTTTACGGCAATCCATCATACCAGCGCCGGTAGCCTGGCGGAGTTTATTAATTTCTGATGCAGAAATCTGAACAGTTGTTGACATAATATTTGATTTGTCCCTCCCCTGAAGGGAGTTTTGAAACTTGAATTTTTAATAGCTACACTCAGGGGAAAATAGCGTAGCTCATTTTTTAAACACACAACCCAACCTTGTTGCAGTTGGGATGTGTTTGGTTTTATATTGATATAACAGTTGTATTAATAGATGATAAACAAAATTTACTTCTGCGAATATTATCTATCAACTTAACAACCAAAATTTATCTGCGAGGTCCGCCTTGTCCGCCACCGCCGGCTGGTCTGCGCGATGCGCCGCCGGGTACTCTGCGTTTTGGCTGTCCGCCACCTTGCTGACCTTGCGGAGCTCTTTCGCCACGACCACGGCCACCTTCAGCTTCGGCTTCTGCCTGAATACGAGCTGCGCGTTTTTCAGCTTCGTTATCCGTTTCTTCAACATCTTCGTCTTTAGACTGCTGACGTTCCTGGAGACCTTCAGCAATGGCAGCGGTAATATAATTGGTGATGATAGCAATTGATTTGGTAGCATCATCATTAGCCGGAATTGCGAAATCAACTTTGTTAGGATCGCTGTTGGTATCAACCATTCCAAATGTTGTAATACCAAGACGTTTTGCTTCTGCCAGCGCAATATGTTCATGCCCGATATCAACCAAGAAAAGAGCTGCCGGAAGACGGCTCAACTGCGCGATACCGCCCAGTACTTTTTCCATTTTATCTCTATCGCGGCTTAACGTCAGTTTTTCCTTTTTGGTAAGGTTTTCTGCTGTGCCTTCGCCTAAGAGTTTTTCAATGCTCTGCATTTTCTTAACGCTCTTACGAACCGTATTGAAATTGGTAAGCATTCCACCTAACCAACGTTCAGTAGCATACGGCATATTTACTTTCTTAGCGCATTCGCTAACAATTTCTTTTGCCTGTTTTTTAGTGGCTACGAACATAATTTTTTTACCGCTTTTTGCAATCTGTTTCATTGCGGCGGCCGTTTCCTGCAGATGGTCAACGGTTTTGTTCAGGTCAATGATATGAATACCTTTTTTTTCTGCAAAAATGTAAGGTAGCATTTTAGGATTCCACTTCTTACGCAAGTGACCAAAATGTACACCCGCATCAAGCAGTTGTTGCTGTAAAGAAGGAGTTTGTTCCATTTGTATTCTTGATTAGATTGTTATTGTATGTTTTGTTGGTGATTGATAGATAATAGTTAAGTCAATATAATTATCATGAACTATAAACCAGCAACAGCTAACTGAAAAATTAACGCTTACTGAACTGGAAGCTGCGGCGGGCTTTTTTATGACCGAATTTCTTACGTTCAACACCACGGGGATCACGTGTGAGATGACCGGCGGCTTTTAAAACCGGGCGGTATTCAGCGTTGATTTCGAGTAAAGCGCGGGCAATGCCCAATTTCGCTGCTTCTGCCTGACCTTTTAAACCACCGCCTGTTGCATTGATAATAACATCAAATTTATCTAAAGATTCGACGGTTTGTAAAGGCGCTTCTACTTGGTTTTGCAAATAAGGTAAAGCAAAGTAGGTTTTATAATCTTTATTGTTCACCAGTATTTTACCTTCTCCGCGGCTTAAGAATACACGCGTTACAGCTTCTTTACGGCGACCAACTGCGTTTTTTTGTTTTTCCATTTTTATCGCTTTCGGCTTTAAGCTTTACAGCTTTTTGCCTGAGTTAATTAATTTTAGAATTTTAATTCTTTAGGTTGCTGTGCCGTGTGTGGATGAGAACCACCTGCATACACAAACAATTTACTAATCATTTTTCTACCCAGCCGGTTTTTAGGAAGCATACCTTTTACAGCTCTTTCTACTACAGCTTCGGGACGACGGCGAAGTAAATCTTTTGCGATTTCTTCTTTTTTACCGCCCGGATAACCAGAATAATTGATGTACACTTTATCATCCATCTTGGCGCCGGTAAAAACAACTTTGTCGGCGTTGGTAACGATAATGTAATCGCCGCAATCTACGTGCGGTGTGTAATAAGCTTTGTTTTTGCCACGCAAAATAGCAGCAATCTGTGCGCACATACGACCAACGGTTTGATTAGTGCCGTCCACAACATACCAGTTGTGCTGAACGGTAGCCGCGTTCGCGTGTTTGGTGGTGAAATGTAATTTACTCATTGTATTATTTTTTACATGAAACCAGCGCTATCCCGCTGATTTTTTAAATGGGTGGCAAAAGTAGTGTAATAAGAATCAAGATACAAGAAAACAGGCAACAATTTTCAGAGATGTGTTTATAAAAAGCTGATTTACAATAAAAATTTTGACCTAAAATTGAAATAGCTTAAAAAACCAGGCGATTATTCGGGTCGTAAAAAGGAAAAGGGAACGAAAGGAAGATTGCGCAGAATAAAGAAACCAATAATAAACCATAAACAAAGCCTGATAAACAAAGGAGAATAAACCAATTTCTGCTGAATTATATTTACACTAAACGTATTGATTGTGTAAATAATGGCGGAGTAAATAAGTAATGGCAAACTGATAATAAACAGCAAATTGAAAGATAGCGCCCGCCATAAATTTCCGTGAAGCAAAGCCGATAAACTTCTTTGCGAACCACAACCGGGACAATACAAATGAGTGTAGGTATGAAACGGGCAGGACGGAAAAAAATGATTTTTAGAAGCATCGAAAAAGAAGTACAGCCATAATATTACACTTACAACTGTACTTCTGATTACAAAGAAAATAATTTTTGGTTTCTTGCTTATCGCCATTAATACCTGTTATAAGAAGATGCCCAAAAACCACTTAGACCAAAAAAGGCTATTCCAATAAAATAAAGAACCAGGAAACCAAGACCAACAAAGAAACCAATCTTCGTCCATTTGCCGGCCTCCGTTGAGGCTCTTACAGAACCGTCGTAATCTCCATCCGCATATTTACTGCTCACCTGGCTGGCAAACACAATACCTACAATGCCAAAAGGCAAACAGCAAAATAAAGTAACAAGAATAGATTCTAACAACCAGTTCTTAGGTTGGGGTGGTTTTATCCCGGTTTCAATAGTTGGTTCCATAAAAGTTTTGATTAGAGGTTATAAATTACAGGTAAATATAAATAAAGATTATTTTTAAACAATTGAATACGGTACAAATTTTATTCAATTATTTAGGGTTGGTAAATTTCGCTTTTCAAATCAGTTTAAATCAGAATCTTTTCATCATATTTACATATCATTTTTAATTTGCTGCCGCTATGAAACTGATTAGTCCTGCCATTTCGCGCCTTGCTCGTTTGCGTTATACCCGCATCGAAGACTGGATGAACGAACCTGTTGCTGTTCAACGACAGGTATTGCAGGAATTAGTTACACATGGTCAATATACCTGCTTTGGTCGCAGACATAAGTTTCAGGACATCTTCAATATCCGAACTTTTAAAGAGAACATTCCCATCAGCGAATACGATGATATCAAGCCTTATATCAACCGGCTTATGCAAGGCGAAGAAAATATGCTTTGGAATACGCCGGTAAAATGGTTTGCCAAAAGCAGCGGAACAACCAGCGACCGCAGTAAATTTATCCCGGTCACAGATGAAAGCCTGGAAGAATGTCATTACCAGGCAGCCAAAGATGTTGTTACCGCTTATTACAATCATTTTCCCGACAGCGATTTACTTACCGGCAAAGGTTTGGTAATTGGCGGCAGTCACCAAATGAACCAGCTAAATGAGGAAGTATCTTATGGCGATTTAAGCGCTGTGCTTTTACAAAACACGCCTTTCTGGGGGCAATGGCTGCGCACGCCGGAACTATCAATTGCTTTGATGGATGAATGGGAAGGAAAGATTGAAGCGCTGGCTCAAAATACAATTAATGAAAATGTGACTTCTATTTCCGGTGTGCCAACCTGGACGATGATTTTAATAAAACGTATTTTACAAATAACCGGCAAGAGCACATTAAAAGAAGTCTGGCCAAACCTTGAGTTATACATGCACGGCGGCGTTTCGTTTGTACCTTATAAAGAACAATTTCAAAACCTGATGGGCAACGATGTTCATTATATTGAAACATACAATGCCAGCGAAGGCTTTTTTGCTGCGCAATGCAATCCATACGATGACGGCATGATGTTGTTTTTACAGCATGGTATTTTTTACGAGTTTATGCCGATTGAAGAATATGGAAAGACAAATCCAAAAACCATTGGTTTAGATAACGTTGAATTGGGTAAAAACTACGCACCCGTTATTTCTACAAACGGCGGTTTGTGGCGATACCTTTTAGGCGATACCATTCAGTTTACATCGCTGTTTCCTTTTCGCATAAAAGTAAGCGGCCGCATTCGCCATTTTATGAATGCGTTTGGTGAAGAAGTGATCGTTGAAAACAGCGACAAAGCCATTGCGATTGCCTGCGAAAAAACAGGCGCTGTTGTGAACGATTACACCGCTGCGCCGCTTTATTTTTCCGATAACAGTAACGGCACTCACGAATGGCTGATAGAATTTGAAAAATCGCCTCAGAGCAGTCAGCAGTTTGCGTATGAATTAGATTGTGCTTTAAAAAGCATTAACAGCGATTATGAAGCGAAGCGACATAAAGATATTGCGCTTCGTATGCCGGTGGTTCATAGCTTACCAAAACATTTATTTTGCCAGTGGCTCAAAGGAAAAGGCAAATTGGGCGGACAGCATAAAATTCCACGCCTGAGCAACGACAGAAAGTATGTTGATGAATTGCTGGCAATGATGCAATAAAGAGTTGATTTATGCTGGATGAAAGTGGCACTTCTTTATTATAAGCGTTGAATGATTTCTGTTGATGATTTATTACGAAAAACGGTTCATTCTTTTTACATTTTCTCAACCAAAACACTTACATAAATTTCTTCTCAACCATATATAAAACTTTCTTGTCGGCATCACTTAATGAGCGCAAACTATCTTGTTCAAAATGGCGGTGAAAAGCTTGTATGGCAGCTGCGCTATCCTTTACATCATAACCAATAATACGCAAAGCTTGCAGGTCGTCGAACGATTCGGGAACGGTTATATTCGTCGTATCATCATACCAATAACCAAAACCTTTTTGCGCTAATCGCTGCCAGGGAAAAAAAGGATTCGGATCGTTTTTCCGGGTTGGTGCAATATCTAAATGACCAATAAAATTAGCCGTCGGAATATTGTATTGCTTTTTGAGGTAAGTCAATACATGCAAGAGGCTTTGTATCTGCAATTCGGTAAAAGGTTCAAAACCATTGTTATCAAGCTCGATGCCGATAGAAGACGAATTAACATCGGTTACATTTCCCCAACGTCCAATGCCGCCATGCCACGCACGCATATAATCGTTCAATAAATGATGAACCATTCCGTCTTTACAAATTACATAATGCGCGCTTACCTGTGTGCGTGTTAAGGTAAATGTACGCAGCGTTTGCGCACATGAATCCTGCGCGGTATGATGAATAACAACGAAGTTGGGTTTGCGTAAATTGAAGTTAGTTGTACCAACAAAATACGGCGACGCCGATATGGAATCTATACTATCATTTGATGGAAGTTTTTGTACCATTTTTGCAAAGTCTTTCGCTTGTTTTTTATACACTTTATTGGTAGCTGCGTACGGATTGTGCGAACAGCTAAAACAAGTATAAATCATTAGCATCATCAATAAAATCAAAACCGTTTTCATAAGCTAAAAGTAAGTGTTGAAATGATATGGTTTGCTATAAATTCATTGGCTTAGCTTTTGACTTCTTTTATAAAAATAAGTTATGCCTGAAGGTCCGTTGCTGGTGATGTGGAAAGAACAAACACAAAGCTTTATTGGTAAGAAAATAACTGAGGTTGAAAACACCACGAAGCTTGATGCCGGCCGCATGAAAGGCAAGACAATCAAAGACATTAAAACCTGGGGCAAACACTTCCTGGTTTGCTTTGACGACTTCACACTACGTACACATTTTTTAATGTTTGGCGATTTGTTTATCAACAAACGAAAACCACCTGAAAAGCCAATCAAAATGCGGCTTTGTTTTACGAATGCCGAGCTTAATTTTTATAGCTGCGCAATGCGATTTATAGATGAACCACTTGATGAAGTTTACGATTGGTCGGCCGACTTAATGAATGAGCAATGGGATTCGAAAGCCGCAAAGAAGAAATTGAAAGCCATTCCTGATACATTGATTTGTGATGCTTTACTTGATCAAACTATTTTTTCGGGTTTGGGTAATATTATTAAGAACGAAGTTTTGTTCAGAATGAAAGTTCACCCGGAAAGTAAAACAGGAAGCATTCCCGCAAAAAAATGGGACGCGATTATTAAAGAAAGTGTAACTTATTGCGGGCAATTTTTAGAATGGAAAAGAGACAATACGCTCCGCAAACATTCGGAAGCGCATCGCCAGAAAATATGCCCGAGAGATCATATCAAATTTCATAAAGAATACACCGGAAAATTGCAAAGGCAAAGCTTCTTTTGTGATGAATGCCAGGAAAAATATGAGTGAAATATCCAAGAATTAAAATACAAGATTCAAGAATACAAGATACAAGATACAAGATACAAGAATCAAGGAACAAGAATTAAGAATACAAGCTGCAGGAATACATTTTTCTTCATGCGTAGAGAAGAATTAAAATAAGGTTTATTGCACCTTCAAACGATAGGCAAATAAAGTGGTAAGCAACAGGCTTGATAGCAGCAAATGCAATGGCTGCGCGGCTGCCGGAATGTTCATATAAAAAAGCAATAAGCCAACAGCAATGGTTGCCAATACAAATAACAATATGAAGGCAGACGTTCTTTGTAAGGCTTTATAAGAAATGGATTGCCAGAACAAAAAAATACAAAGCACAGCTACCAGCCAGGCGCTGTTTCGATGAATATCAAATGCCGTGTTTAAATGACCAATCCAGGTTTCTCTGCCGGTAAAACTCATTGCCATAGATATTTCATCAACCTGTTCTCTTACGTCGGTTCCTAAAATAATTTGTGTCAACGCTATAACAAAAGTGATGGTACTTAACCACTTCAATTGTTTGCTCATTACCTTTTGTTCTGTACTTAGTTTTTGTAAAATAATCACGGCTACAAAACCAATCAACAAAGCAAATAACATGTGCAAAGTAATCTTTACGACAGCCAGATTTGTATCAACCACAAGCTTACCCAGCCAGGCTTCAAAACCTGTCATAATTAATAAAGATAAACTCCACCAAACAATGCTTCGTTTTGTTCTGTAAAACAACCGGATGCTCCACACAATATGCGCAATAATGATGAAACCAAACACGCCGGTTGCCAGCCGGTTTACATACTCGATCCAGGTTTGCGATACATTGAATTTTGCGTAATTGTTTTTCTCGTATTGCTGCCAATTGTTTTGATTATAAATCTGGCTGCTTGTAAAAGATTCCTTCGCATATTTCAGGCTGTCGTTATAAATAATAAATTGCCCGGCTTTATAATTATGATTTGCCTGAAAATGAACCTGGTATTCCTGCGTTGGTGGTATTGTATTTCCAAAGCAGGTTGGCCAATCGGGACAGCCCATTCCGCTACCTGTGGCACGCACGATGCTACCGGCAAGAATGACGATAAAAACAAATACTAACAATATTTTTGTAAACTGAATATAACCTTTGTAAGAATGTATCATAGAGCTGTAAAGCGGCGCAAAGGTAACCTGCGCAAGACGAGGAAAAGGAACTAAAATCAATTTTACATTTTTACAAAGAAGAAAATGTTACAGACTTATTACCAGGATATATTGATAGAAGCGGGTTGCGATGAAGCCGGTCGTGGATGTTACGCCGGGCCTGTATTTGCGGCTGCGGTTATTTTGCCAAAATCTTTTTATCATCCGGTTTTGAACGACAGTAAACAGCTATCTGCGGCGCAACGCGATCTGCTTAGACCTATTATCGAAGAAGAATCCATTGCTTTTGCTGTGGCAATGATTGATAATAAAGAAATAGACAAGATTAATATTCTGCAGGCATCTTTTAAAGCTATGCACCTGGCTTTAGATGCATTATCTGTAATACCGGAACTTTTATTGATTGATGGCAATCGTTTTGTGCCCTATCAAAGCATTCAGCATCATTGTATTGTAGAAGGCGATGGTTTGTATTCTTCCATTGCTGCAGCAAGTATTTTAGCCAAAACCTATCGTGATGAATATATGACGAAGCTGCACGAACAGCATCCGCATTATAACTGGAAACAGAACAAAGGCTATGGCACCAAAGAGCATCGCGCAGCTATAGAAATTCATGGGTTGTGCGAACATCACCGGAAGAGCTTTAAAATTTTCAATTGAATATTGTTATTTGTCAATTGAAAATTAACGATTAACAATTACCAATACCTACGCTTCGGCTTCATTCCATTCACCGGCACCTTGCCTGATTACGATATAATCATCTGTTGTGCAATCAATAACAGTTGATGGAATCATACCACCCATTCCGCCATCAATTACAATATCCACACGGTTTTTAAAGTTTTCATATATCAGTTCCGGATCGGTATATTCTTCTACCATATCGCCGGGTAAAGAAGCAGACAAAATAGGCGAGCCCAATTGCTGAACAACAGTTCGGGCAATATTATTATCCGGCACACGTAAACCAATTGTGCTTTTTTTGCTTTGTAAAATTTTGGGAACTTCTTTACTTGCGGGCAAAATAAACGTAAATGCGCCGGGCAAATAGCTTTTCAATAACCGGTATAAAGGTGTAGAAATACTCTTGGTATATTTACTTAAATCGCTCAGGTCGTAACACACAAAACTCAGCTGCGCTTTCATCGGGTCAACGCCTTTTATCTGGGCAATCCGTTCAACCGCTTTATGCTGAAAAATATTGCATCCCAAACCATAAATCGTATCAGTCGGATACACGACAACACCGCCGTCCTGTAAGCATTCTACAACAGTTTTAATGTTGCGCGGATTGGGATTATCCGGATGAATATGTAATAACATAATTTTTGTTTTTTTGACATTACAACCATCGTTTAAAAATGAATGGTTACCTAATTTCGCGCAAAAATAAATCCAAATGCAACTGCGCTCTGTAGATGTGGTAAACGATATAACACCGGAAGAATTTAAGAAGAAATATTTTGAGCCGAATGTGCCTGTTGTTATTAAAAATATTGCGAAGAATTGGCCAGCTTATAACAAATGGAACTGGGATTATTTTACATCTGTTGTTGGTGATAAAGAAGTGGGCATTTACAACAATATAAAAAGCGATGCTTACACGCCAATTAATAAAGCAGACGATTATACAACGTTTGGTAACTATATTGATATGATTCGTAACGGACCGGCTGCCTGGCGCATTTTTCTCTTCAATATATTCAGTCATGCGCCGCAGTTAACCAAAGATTTTACCTGGCCGGATGAATATATGCGTGGCTTTGTAAAGCGTGTTCCCATGTTATTTGTAGGCGGAAAAGGTTCTATTACGCACCTGCACTTCGATATTGATTTGAGTCATATCCTGCATACACAGTTTCTGGGCAAAAAACGGGTTCTTCTTTTTCCCTATAAAGAACAATATAAGTTGTATCGCAAGCCGTTTGAAGTATTGAGCATTGCCGATTTCAGCAATTATTATGATCCGGCAAAAAGTAAGATTGACGTTACCAAATTTCCGGCTATTGAATTTGCGCAAGGTTATGATGTAACGTTAGATCATGGCGATACTTTGTTTATGCCCGGCGGTTACTGGCATCACATGGAATATTTAGACAGCGGTTTTGCTATGAGCCTGCGCGCCTTAAATAATTCGGTGAGCGGCAAATTAAAAGGCGTCTGGAACTTAGTGGGAATGCGCAATATAGATACCTTGATGAAAAAGGCAATACCAATACAATGGTACGATTGGAAGCAACGGAAAATTTATGAAGCGGCTGAAAAAGAAATTGCGGTTTAATAAATCTGCAATGAATTTTATCTCACCAAATTCTGAAATCAGATTTTATATTTAAGATTCATTTGTAAAAAAAGAACAACCGATTTATTAAAAAAGAGAATACTTTGCAATGCCTTTCGTTTCTTATGTGTTCTCTTTTTTATTTAAGTAAATTATAATTCATGCATTTAGGTGCTGTAGATATTGTAAATGATATATCGCCCGAAGACTTCAAACGAGATTATTACGAACCTAAAAAACCTTTGGTCATACGCAACTTATCAAAGCAATGGCCGGCTTATAATAAATGGAACTGGGATTATTTAAAAGAAGTAGCCGGCGATAAAAAACTGGGCATTTACAACAATGTAAAAAGCGATGCTTACACGCCGATTAATAAAGCCGACGATTATACAACGTTTGGTAAGTACATTGATATGATTCGCAAAGGACCGGCAGGCTGGCGTATTTTCTTCTTCAACATTTTTGCGCACGCGCCACAATTAAAGAAAGATTTTACTTGGCCGGACAATTATGTAAAAGGATTTTTAAAAAGTCTGCCTTCTCTTTTTGCCGGCGGGCAAGGTTCTATCACGCACATGCACTTCGATATTGATATGCCTAACATTGTGCACACACAATTTATGGGTAAAAAGCGGGTTCTGTTATTTCCCAATAAAGAGAAATATAAACTTTACCGCAAACCTTTTGAAGTATTAAGCCTTGCAGATTTCAGTAATTATTACGACGAGGAAAAAAGCAAAATTGATTTGCAAAAATTTCCGGCTGTTGATCTTGCAGAAGGTTATGATGTAATATTAGATCATGGCGATACTTTGTTTATGCCAAGCGGGTTCTGGCATCACATGGAATACCTGGAAAGCGGATTTGCCATGAGCCTGCGCGCTTTTGATAATACAATATCGGGTAAACTAAAAGGCGCCTGGAACGTAGTTGGTATGCGTAATATAGATACGCTGATGAAAAAAACAATGCCGGTAAAATGGTATAACTGGAAACAGAAAAAAATATTTAAAGCTGCCGAAAAGGAAATGACAGTTTAAGAAACAATATTCAAGAGACAAGGTTCAAGAAACGAGAATCCAATTTGAATTTCAAAACGTGATTACTTGTGCCTTGAACCTTGTTTCTTAAATTCTTGTGTCTTGATACTTGAACCTTGTCTCTTACTTATGCGATTTCCCAAACTTCTCTGCCACGTAATAATTTATCTAAATCACCTGCACCTTTGGTCGCAATGGTTTCTTCTATCTGCAGGCGCATTACATCTTCATAACAAGCACGGTCGGCTTCGTAAAAAACGCCGAACGGACGCGGAAAATGTCCTTCAATTCTTGGATCGTCGAACATACGGATGAGCAATTGCGCTTTATAAAAATCGTGCTCATCATGAATCCACAAATCATCTATACTGGCTTCTTCACCAATCGTTACAACAACAGGCTTTATTCCATCAAGCTTGATACCTTTTTGATTATTGGCACCAAACACCAAGGGTTTGTCTTGCTCTAAGAAAAGTGCTTCTTCGGGCTTTGTACTTTTTTCGGTAAAAATTTCAAAAGCGCCATCGTTAAAAATGTTGCAGTTCTGGTAGATTTCTAAGAAGGAAGCTCCCTTATGCGCATGGCTGCGAAGTAACATGGTTTGCAAATGTTTCGGGTCGCGATCCATGCTGCGTGCAATAAAACTGGCATCAGCTCCCATGGCTAAAGCCAAAGGATTAAAAGGATGATCTATACTTCCGTAAGGCGTACTTTTTGTAACTTTTTGTTCTTCTGATGTTGGCGAATATTGTCCTTTGGTTAAACCATAAATCTGGTTGTTGAATAATAGAATATTCACATCGAAGTTGCGGCGCAGCAAATGAATGGTATGATTGCCGCCAATACTTAACGCGTCTCCATCGCCGGTTACAATCCAGACGCTAAGTTCAGGTCGTGTAGCTTTTAAACCACTTGCTATTGCCGTGGCGCGACCATGTATGGAATGCATTCCATAAGTATTCATATAATATGGAAAACGGCTACTGCAGCCAATGCCGCTGATAATTACAATATCTTCTTTCGGAATACCAAGTGTCGGCATCACTTTTTGTACCTGCGCCAATATAGAATAGTCGCCGCAACCCGGACACCAGCGAACTTCCTGGTCGGTGGCGAAATCTTTTGCGGTAAGAGCTACAGCCGGCTTCTCTTTTACCGACAATTCTGTATATAAATCACTCATTAATCTGCTATAAAATTAGGCTCACAAAGGTACGGGCGAAATGGCTCGCTCCATTTTATGAATCTCATTGAAATGTCAGACATTGGTTAATTTATTTTGAATAACGAAAAAATATGGCTCTTGTATTCTATATGCTTTTGAGATTTGTTTGTTCAATATAAGTTCAGAACGTTGAACGGAGCGTCGCAAGAGACGATCAAACGGAGTTTCGGACGCTGGTAACAAAACTGTATTTTGTATTACATAAAAAAGCTGCAATCAAACAATCGCAGCTTTATAATATTGTAATGCATTAAATTAATCTAACTTTTTAGGCTCATCGCTATGCTCTTCTCTTTCTTTTGCAGGAGCTAATTGTTTGCTCTTTTCTTTGTAGTATGGATTAAATTCGTTACGGTTGTTGTTATAAGATTTTCCATCGTACAAAAAGGCGATAATAAACCAAACAAACAGTAACAAAGGAATACAAATGGTCATAATGAGGTTGCGGATTTCGTGCTTTAAGTGCATGAAATAACCTACAATATAAAAAGCTTTTGCCAGCATCAGAATCAAAATTATTCCTTTAACCAGATGACGTGCAAAACTATCTTCCGACATACTTATCATTGAAAAACCAAGTGCTAATTCGATAAGTGTGAGAACGGTAAGAATTATAGTTACGCGAATAATTTCTTTTGTTCCGCCACTATTGTGTTCGTGGTACTCAACTGCTGACATTTGTTCCATACGAATATCTTTTGTGTGTTTATATTAAATAAAAACAAGTAAATACAAATACCCAAACCAAATCTACAAAGTGCCAGTACAAACCTGCTTTTTCGATCATCAGGTAATGACCTTTTCTTTCAAATACATTGGTCAAGGTCATAATCAGCATAACTATATTAATAATTACGCCGGAAAATACGTGGAAGCCATGAAACCCGGTAATGGTAAAAAAGAAGTTTGTAAAGTTAGTTGTAGCAACTGTTCCGTCGGCATTTGGAAACGGATTTCTTCCCCACCATGCGCCTTCGTGGTGCATGTGAGTCCATTCCCAAGCTTGGCAACTTAAAAAAGCCAGGCCGCCGATGATAGTTAATATCAGGTTGGTAACAACTTTCTTTTTCTCCATATTATGACCTGCCTGCACCGCAAGAACCATAGTTACAGAACTGATGATAAGGATAAAAGTCATTAAGCTTACGAACATCAGTGGCAGGTTGCCTTCTAATCCCGGAAACGCGTTAAATACTTTATTCGGATCAGGCCAGCCGTTGGTAGCAAAACGTGTGGTTCCATAAGCAATGAGGAATGCCCCGAACGTGAACGTATCACTCATCAGGAAAAACCACATCATAATTTTACCATACTCTACATTGAAAGGACTTTTACCTCCGCTCCAGAGTTTGGTTGGTGCCGGTGCTGTTGCAGTTGCTGTTGTTGCCATATTACCTGTTCAGTTTCGTTTGCAAATGTATATTGATGATGGATAACTACGAATTTATACGCATACTTTTTATCCTACCCAGTTGAAAAAGATAAAAAGATAAATCCAGAGTATATCTACAAAGTGCCAGTAAACGCTTACTATCTCAATTGGTGTACTATCGTAGCTTTTTACTTTCCTGCTATATGCTTTAATAAAAATAACCAGCAAAGCAATTACGCCTCCCAATACGTGAACCACGTGTAAGCCGGTAATAATTCCTATAAATGAAGCGGATGGATTGCTTCCTTTACCAATGATGTTAATGCCGCGATTGTATAAATCGTAAAATCCGTAAAACTGTAGTACAGCAAACAATACACCTAATATAGCTGTTATGGTAAGTAAAGTTTTGTAACGATTTCTTTCGCGCGAGCGGAATGCTTTCACTGCTAAATGTAAAGTAACGCTGCTGGCTAAAATAACAGCCGTAGAATACCAGAACACTTTTGGCATTGAAAACTCAAGCCAGTTGTGTTGTGCATGACGCACAATATAAGCGCTGGTTAAAGCGGCAAACATCATAATGATGCTGCCGATACCAACCCAAAGTGTGAATTTATAAGGATGCAGCCGTTTGTTATCTGCACTTTCCATACTCATAATCATAACGACATTAATTTCTATAAAGTTACTTTTCTTAGCTTACCATCTGAAGATAAAACAACCTATAAATGATTTAAAGTTTGTCTGCCAACAAAGCCAGCAATACAATCGGCAGATAAATATAACTACTGAACATCACGCGACGTGCCGCTTTTACACTCATATCAATGTATAATCTTGCACATTGTACAATCATAAAAATGTTACAAGCCAATAAAATAAAAAGACTAACCTGACCACTCATTCCAAAATAATAAGGCAACATGCCAACCGGAACCATCATTACCGCATACAGCAATGCTTGTAATGCTGTGAACTTTGTAGGACCTTTGTCTGACGGTAACAATTTAAAACCGGCTTTACTGTAATCGTTGTGTGCTACCCAAGCAATTGCCCAAAAATGCGGAAACTGCCAGAGAAACTGAATGCTGAATAAAATAATTCCGCCAGTCCAGATGATAGGTGAACCTTCAGAAAAACCGGCCATCCAACCAATTAAACAGGGAAGCGCACCCGGAAACGCTCCAACCAATACAGCAATCGAATTTATTTTCTTTAATGGTGTATAAACAAAAGCATACAGAAATAAGCTGAATGCTGAAAGTAAAGCCGATTCTAAATTGAAAAAATAATACATGATTAATACACCGGCCAATCCTGTAACAAAGGCGAATGTATAGGCTTCGCTGGGTGCCATTCTTCCACTGGCTACCGGGCGACCTGCCGTTCTTTTCATCATGGCATCGGTGTCTTTTTCAACTGCCTGGTTAATTGTATTTGCGCTGCCAGCTATCAACATGCCGGCAACAAACAAAAGCAGAATCATCTTCCAGTTAAATCCGACAACTTCCGGTGCAAGCAAATAACAAATAACACAAGAGAATACAACGGTAAAACTCAATGTGAATTTTACTAATTGGAAATAGTCTTTTACTTTCAGACTTAATCGCAGCGAGGCATCGTTTTCTCTGTTCAATTCACCTACCAAAAAAAGAAGTTTAGTTATTATAAACCTGGTGCCCTGATAATCAGGGCACCAGGTTTATTTTACTGAATAATATTATCGTTTAATGTGAAGTTTCATCTGCTCCTACCGGTGTTGTTTGCGGAACAAATTCCTTTCCGTCTTTACCGTAATCGTAAGCCCAACGATGCACTTCCGGAATTTCACCGACCCAATTTCCATGTCCCGGATTAATAGGTGTTGTCCATTCCAATGTATTTGAACCCCAAGGATTTTGCGTTCTTACTTTACGTCCTTTAAAAATAGAATAGAAGAAATTAAACAAGAACAGGAACTGTGTAGCATATACAATTAAAGCAACGGTACTAATCATCCGGTTTAATCCGCCGAACATATTAAAACTAACCCAGTTACTGTAATCATAATAACGGCGGGGCATACCAGCCAAACCTTCATAATGCATCGGCCAAAATATTAAATAAGCACCTATTAACGTAATCCAGAAATGGATATACGATAATGTGTTATTCATGTATCTGCCATACATTTTAGGATACCAGTGATATACACCGGCAAACATACCAAACATAGAAGCTACACCCATTACAATATGGAAGTGAGCAATTACAAAATACGTATCGTGCAAGTGTATATCAAGCGCAGAATTACCTAAGAATATACCAGTTAAACCACCGGAAATGAACAAGCTTACAAAACCAATGGCAAATAACATAGCTGGTGTAAAACGTATATTACCACGCCACAATGTTGTAATCCAGTTGAATACTTTAATTGCAGATGGAACCGCAATCAGTAAAGTGAGCAAGACAAAAATAGAACCTAAGAATGGATTTAGTCCCGACACAAACATGTGATGCGCCCAAACTAAAAAGGCCAGAACCGCAATCGCAAACAGAGAACCCACCATTGCCATGTAACCAAATATTGGTTTGCGGGCATTGGTAGAAAGAATCTCAGATACCATTCCCATGGCAGGTAATAAGATGATATATACTTCAGGATGTCCTAAAAACCAGAACAAATGCTGATACAAGATAGCGCTGCCACCTTCATTAGGCAAAGCACCAACACCACTGATAAAAATGTCGGATAAATAAAAGCTGGTACCAAAGTTTCTGTCGAAAATCAATAAGATAAATCCTGATAACAGAACAGGGAAAGATAATACGCCTAATACAGCTGTGAAGAACAAAGCCCAAATGGTTAATGGTAGTCGCGTCATGCTCATACCTTTCGTGCGCATGTTCAAAACAGTTGATATATAATTTAAACCGGCTAATAACTGCGATACAACGAACAAAGCCATGGAAACAATCCACAAATCCATTCCGGTTTTAGATCCCGGTGAAGCATCTCTCAATGCACTTAACGGCGGATAAGCTACCCAGCCACCACTAAACGGACCTGTTTCTACAAAAAGAGAAGATAACATTACAATGCTGGCGGTAACAAAAAACCAATAACTCAGCATGTTCAATAATGGCGATGCCATATCTCTCGCACCGACCTGTAAGGGAATGAGTAAGTTAGCAAATGTTCCGCTTAAACCGGCTGTTAATACGAAGAACACAAGTACAGTTCCATGCGTGGTAACCAAAGCATAATAAGCTTCTGATGATATATGACCACCTTTCGCCCATTTACCCAATAATGTTTCTAAGAATGGAAAGCTGGTATCAGGATAACCTAATTGCAAGCGAAACAATACGGACATCAAACCACCCAAAATTGCCCACACCATTCCTGTAATCAGGAATTGCTTGGCAATCATTTTATGATCCTGGCTGAAAACATATTTAGTGATAAACGTTTCCTGGTGAGGATGATGCTCATGACCATCGGTATGAATTGTATGAACACCGCCTGTACCTGTCTGCAAAACCGCTTCGTTACTCATAATCAATCTCTTTATAAAAATTAGTTCACTTATTTTTTATTTATTGCCACACTTGCCGGAGCCGCATTTTTCATACTGTCAGTTACCGGCTTGGCAACATTTGCCGGATCTTTATCAGGAAAAGCTGTATAATACTGCGGTTTTTGTTTCGCCATCCATTCATCATATTCAGGTTGCGTAACAACTTCAATCTGTCCCTTCATAGAATAATGACTGTTACCACAAAGCTGGTCGCACGCAATTTCGTATTGAAAGTTTGGATTCCCTGTCTTTTCTTTCATTTCCTTCGTTGTGTACAAAGGCGTAAACCACATAGTTGTTGGCGTTCCCGGAACGGCATCCATTTTCATTCTGAAATGTGGCAAGCCAACGTCATGTATAACATCGCGCGAATTGATGATTAATTTTACCGGGCGACCTTTCACTACATACATAGTTGTCGGCATAATATCATCGAAGTTTTTTGGATCAGCATGTAAATTCAGCGCAGAACTGTCTCTCCATATTTGCCCTAATGGATTGTTGTTTTGATCATCAATTACTTTGTAATATTTCGTACCAAACTGGCCATCTTTTCCTGGATAGCGATACATCCAGCCAAATTGTTTACCTGTTATCTCAACCTGCAATGCATTCTTGGGCGCATCGCTTGTCATTGCAAACCAGTTACGCAATCCTACAACTACCAATATTGTTAAGGCAATGGCAGGAACTACTGTCCATACCAACTCCATTGTATTGTTATGAGGAAAGAAAAATACTTTGCGGTTATCGTTATGCTGATAACGAAAAGCAAACCAGAATAAAGCGATTTGTGTAAGAAAGAAAACAATTCCGGTGATGATAATTGTCCATTGGAACATACTATCCCATTTTTCGCCATGATCGCTTGCCGCACCTTGTGCCATTAATGTTTTTGAATAAAACATATCATTGCACCAATAAACACCAATCAAACCCAATATTAAAAAAGCCACCATGAAAAAGGCGTTGACTTTATTATTTGATTTGTTTGCTTTCTCTTCACCCTTCAGCACACTCACATATTCACTTGCTTTCGCAATCTGAAAGATGATGATAAAAATCAATAGTATAACCGCAACTGTAAACAAAGTGGACATCTGTAAAATTTTTCAATTTAAACCTAGCGCTTTATACCAGGTAATGCACTATCTATTTTCGCCTGTTCGTTTTATGTATGGTGAACGATGCTTTCTTTCAGGAAAGGATGAAAGCGCGGCACCAATGGTTTTGAGGCCAATGCCCGGCTCACACAAAATATCATAATTCCAACAAATAAAGCTGCCGTTCCGAAGTCGAGCCAGCCGCTTTCGGCCAGCGTTACTTTTTCCGGAGATAAACTTCCCATCACCATCTGGTAAAAATCAATCCAGTGACCAAAGATGATGAGGACAGCCATAAACGTCATCAAAGTATAATTTCTTTTTACCGATCTTTTCATCAGGATTAGCAATGGACAAACGAAGTTGACAATCAGATTCAAAAAGAAAATTCCCTTATAAGCTCCTTTTACGCGAGGCATAAAGTAAGCTGTTTCTTCAGGCATATTTGCGTACCAGATCAGCATGTATTGCGAGAACCAAAGGTAAGTCCAAAAGATAGAGAACGCAAACATAAACTTGCCAATATCATGTAAATGTTCCTGATTCGTAAGTTCTAAATAACCTTTGTTTTTCAGGTAAATAACCCAAAGTGCCATCAACGACAATCCGGCTACAAAAGTGCTTGCAAATGTGTACCAGCTGTACATAGTTGAATACCAATCTGCATTGATGCTCATTAACCAGAACCAGGGCGTAACAGAAGCTACTGTTAAAGCAAACCAAACTAAAAACAAAGATGCGTTTACTGTATTACGCCAGATATAACTTTTTCCAGTTTCAAAATCAAATTTACCTTCATCGGCTTCGCTTGACAGCTTACGCATTCTGGCACCTAACAAGCTCCACAATCCGATAGTTAAAAGTGTCCAAAGAATGAAAAATGGTTTATTTAAAAATCCGGTTTTCCCTTTTAAGATTTCATTATTGCTTACTACAGAACTGTCTAACCATTGGTAGATATAATGTTTGTCTGTCAGAACAATCGTAATTAATAAAACAGCAGTAATAGTTCCGAAAATAGGCACCATAGTAGAAATGGCTTCCGGAACACGACGGAAAGTAGTTGTGAAACCTGCCATTGCCAACGTAGTAGCGCAAATAAAGAACATGGCAGCATTACAAATCATAGTAAAGAAAACGCTGTTATAAAGAAGCGTACCCCAGAATATAGCTTTATCATGATCGTTTTCGCTTAACCCATAGGCAATGAAACCGGCAATTACGGCGAGCAAGCCAACTGCCATGAGGCCAAAAGCCCATGTTCGCATTTTACCCGGTACTTCAAACTGTTCTCTTACTACTGCCATTATAATTCGTTTTTGAAACTTTTTAAATTGAACTGCTTTACATTTTTGCCGTTGCTGTACTGTCTTTTGCGGCGGCCGGTTTATTAGCCGCCTGTTGCGATTTGATATAAGCAATAATCATCCAGCGCTGTTGGCGTGTTAACTGGGAAGCATAACTACCCATTAAGTTTTTACCATAGGCAACAGAATAAAACATTTGCCCGGCAGGCATATCCAAAGTCATCAGGTTTTTAGGCGCTGAAGGAAAAGGTCCCTGACCACCTTTCCATAAAGGTCCATTACCATCTAATTTTGTTCCGTGACAAATAGCACAATTAACTAGATATAAACGATTTGCTTCTTTTAAATCAGCTGCGCTTGGTGAAGCCATCGGATTCATTATTGCTTTTGACGCTACATAATTGGTAGAATCGCCCGATGCATCTTTTGGCAATAAAAATGTAAGATCTTCACCACGCATTACCGTTCCGATAACCGGCCTATTATTGTAAAATGTTTTTGCGTCTGCGGCCGCCAGATCGGTTGTAAACTCAGAAGAATCTCTTTCCAAATAAGTTTCATATCCGCGGCTGTATGCCATATCAGGCATATAAACCGTTCCGGGTTTTCGTTGTACATCATCACAGCTCATTGCGATTGTACAAATGGCTAAAAAGAGTATAACTGATAAGTTCTTCATGCTCATAATTTATTCTGCTCTTAGGCTGTATATACCGTTGTATCTCTGATTAACTGCTGCGTTTTATCATATCGTCCAAACCACCATCCGGGTTCAGCATCCTGTACATTTACTTTTACAGCGCCGGCGTTATTTAAAAATCCCTGCAAATCATTTACGTTTGTTTTTGCCGTGCATTCAATTACCATTACAAAAAGATCATCGGTCGCACGCATATCAAAATGATGCTTTTTTACAAAAGGCATCAACTGGCACAGATAGCAAAAAGTGAGTACCATACCAACAGCTGCAAATAAAACCGTTGTTTCAAAAGTGATCGGAATGAAAGCAGGCAATGCAAAGTGAGGTTTGCCGCCAATATTAATTGGCCAATCACTAGTAAAAATCCAGCCCATGCAACCTAAGGCTGTTGCGGTTCCGGTAATACCATAAATAAAACCAGCTGTATGTAAACTTGTCTCGCGCAAACCCATCGCATGGTCAAGACCGTGTATCGGGAATGGCGTATAAATATCATGGATTTTGTAGCCTGCTGTGCGTACTTTTTTCACTGCCGGAAACAGCACGTCTTCGTTATCAAAACATCCGACTACAAATTTTTTCTTTGCCATACTTTATAATTTAAAAGTCAAAATTCAAAAGTGAAAAAGACGATTCTATTTTAAATTTTTCCTTTTTCTTTTTACTTGTTAATGAGCATAATGATGCGCAAACTCTGACGTTTCTTCTTTCTCAATATGATCCATCTTTTCCTTATAATTTTCACCGGAAACTTTCAGGATCGATTTGATTTCTGCGGTAGCAATTACAGGGAAATATTTAGCGAATAAGAAGAAACAGGTAAAGAACAAACCAAATGTACCTGCGTAAAAACCAACTTCCCAAATAGTCGGGCTATAATAAGGCGACCAGGAAGAAGGCAGATAATCGCGGTATAAAGAAGTAACAATGATTACGAAGCGCTCGAACCACATACCCACGTTTACAATTACGCTCATAAAAAATGTAACCGTAATGTTTCTTCTCAATTTTCTAAACCAGAAAATTTGCGGAGACAATACATTACAAGCCATCATACCGTAATAGCTCCATCCGTAAGGACTAAATAAATTACCGCGACTATAAAAGAATGTGTACGCTTCGTATTTGTTCTGGCTATAATATCCCATGAACAACTCTGTAAGATAAGCGACACCAACAATGGAACCTGTCAATACAATTACTTTATTCATTGCCTCAATATGCCCAAGCGTGATGTAATCCTGCATATTCAGCACTTTGCGAACAATAATTAGTAGTGTTTGTACCATTGCAAAACCGGAGAATACCGCACCTGCTACGAAATAGGGAGGAAAGATTGTTGTATGCCAGCCCGGAATTACAGAAGTTGCGAAGTCAAAAGATACAATTGTGTGCACAGACAATACAAGTGGCGTACTTAACCCGGCTAATACAAGAGACAAACTTTCGTGGCGCTGCCAGTGTTTGGTTGAACCCGTCCAGCCGAAAGATGCAACACCATATAATAATTTGCGAAGTTTTGTTTTAGCGCGGTCGCGAACGGTAGCCAAGTCAGGCAACAAACCGCTATACCAGAAAAGAAGTGATACAGTGAAATACGTTGAAATCGCAAACACGTCCCACATCAGCGGCGAGTCAAAGTTGGGCCAAACCGGACCACGTGTGTTTGGATAAGGCATTACGAAGAAAGCCATCCATACACGTCCCATGTGAAAGATGGGAAACTGACCGGCACACATTACCGCAAAGATTGTCATGGCTTCTGCTGCGCGGTTTACACCGGTACGCCAGCCCTGACGGAATAATAATAAGATAGCTGAAATCAAAGTACCGGCATGACCAATACCTACCCACCATACGAAGTTGGTAATATCCCAACCCCAACCGACGGTTCTGTTCAGGTTCCATTGTCCAGTACCGTAAACAACTTCCCGGTATACGCTGTACACACCAAACATAAGAAGGGTAACGGCAACATAAAAACCAATATACCAAAGCTTGCTTGGCTTGCCTTCAATCGGTGCACAAATATCTTCCGTAACCTGGTGATAATTTTTATCACCACTCACCAAGGGTTCTCTAAGCTGCGATTCGTACTTTAATGATGACATCCGGTAATATTTTTAAAATCTCTTTCCTTAATTTGGATAACTATTTTGAATCACTCAATATTTTTTATCTCGATCTATGCCGAACCTTCGCCCACTTTACCCAAACCTTTTTCTTCGTCCCGGTTTCTGATTTTAGTAAGATAATTTACGTTAGGAAGTGTATGCAACATTTCAATTACATAGAACAACCTGTTTGAATTGTCTTTTCTTACCTTGGTAATTGCACTGTTCGGATCATTGATGTTACCAAACGTAAAGCAATCGCTCGGGCAGGCTTGCTGACAAGCGGTTCGAACATCCCAAACATTGTTTTCGCCGGTTATTAACGGACGACTTTCCTGTTTGGCTTTTAGCTTTCCGGATTGTAAACGCTGAACGCAGAAGCTGCATTTTTCCATCACACCATGCGAACGTACGGTAACATCCGGGTTGATAACCATTCGGGTAAGAGAATCATTCATATTCATTACCACATCATTCAATACTTCTTTCTGGTTATCAGGAAAACTATCGGCGCCGGTATAATCTGCCCAGTTAAAACGACGAACTTTATAGGGACAATTGTTAGCGCAATAACGTGTACCAATACAACGGTTATAAGCCATTTGATTTAATCCTTCGCTGCTATGGTTGGTAGCATCTACCGGGCAAACGTTTTCGCAAGGTGCATTATCGCAGTGCTGACAAAGCATTGGCTGGAAAACTACATTTGGATTTTCCATATCGCCGCTGTAATAACGATCAATACGAAGCCAGGCCATATCATGAAAACGTGCCACTTCATCTTTACCTACAACAGCAATGTTGTTTTCGCTCTGACAAGCTACGACGCAGGCGCCGCAACCGGTACAGCTATTCAAATCAACACTCATTCCCCAGTGAATACCGGGTTTTTCATGGTAAGGATAAATGGTTCCTTTTTTCTCATAACCTTCAATACCTTCACTTCCGCCAAATTTTCCAAATTCTTCCTCGCGCTCTTCTTTTATTTCGGTTGGCTTTTTCTTAAACTCAGGCAGCGTTAGTTCTTTCATCACTTCAGTACGAACACCTTGTGCGGTATCGTAAATATTGTGCGTTTGAGAAAGAGCTAATTTATATTTATCATTTGTCTTTTCAATTTTTACATCGGCAACCGAATGCTTAACTGTATTGTTAGAATAAGATGTAAGATGATATACATTTTTTCCGGAGCCGACCACAGATTTTCCCAATTCAGCAGAGCGTCCGTAACCAAGCGCAATACCAATTGCATTTGGGTGTGTGCCAGGTAAAATCAATACAGGAAGATTAACGGCATCCTTTCCGTTTACAGTTATTTTTAAAACCGGTTTTTCCGGATGCACTTCGTAATCATCAGCATCACCAGGCTTGCCTAAATCAATGCCCAGCAAGGTTTTAGCCAGTGCCGGAGAAATAATTACATAATTATCCCAGGTTACTTTTGTTACCGGATCGGGCATTTCCTGCAACCACGGATTGCTGGCTCCTTGTCCGGCGCCGATAGCCGTTTTCTGATAAAGAAATAATTCGTATTGCCCACCTTTCGGTATGGCTGTAATGGTTGTAACAGCCGCAGCTAAAGAACCATTATTGTAAGATGCTGTTCCACCACCGGAAGTAACCGGCGCAGCTACAGGCGATTTTGCGGTTGTACTATCGCTGTTTGAAGTGGATGTAAAAGTTGTTACAGATGTAGAGGCATGATTGATGATACCATCCTGCAAAGCTTTATCCCACGCTTGCTCGCCGCCCAAACGGGTCATCCAGTATTGTTTGATAAAACCAAGATAATCGGCTGGCGCAGCACTCCATTTTAATAAGCTATCCTGCCATTGTCTTGTTTTGAAAAGAGGATAAATAGTTGGCTGCATAAGAGAAACAACACCACTCTTTGGTTCTGCATCGCCCCAGCTTTCTAAGAAATGATGATCAGGAATTACATATTTACAAAGCTGCGCTGTTTCATCCCATTTAGAACAGAAAGAAACTGTAACTTTTACGCTCTTAATTGCAGAAGCTGCTTTTTTACTATCGTACCAGGTATAAGCCGGATTGGCACTATACACTAATAAAGCTCCTACTCTACCGGCGCTCATATCATCAACCAACTGGGCAAAATCGCTGTCAACACCTTTACGGTAATTGGAAGTAACGCTCCAGTCAATGGTTTTTCCATTAGCACCAATTGCTTCGTTGATAGCGTTTATAACAGCCTGGATAGCTGTATCATTCACACCACAAACCACCAAACCAGCACCTTTATTCTCTATTAATTCTTTTGCTGTTTTTTCAATACCGGCTTTCAGTTTTGTATCAGAAATACCTGTTGCGCCGGAACCATTAATGGCATTTAATAAAGCAACGGCAACGGCACCAACCTGCGATGGAAGGTGTAAATATCTTTCATCGGCGTTGGCTCCTGTCATACTCAGCACACTTTCAAACTGAATGTGTTTGCTCATGTCAGGATTCTTCTCATTTATCTTTCTACCAGTTGTGTATTGTTTGGAAAATTCAACCGGGCTAAGCCAGGTTCCTAAGAAATCAGCTCCCAAGCTGACAATTACTTTCGCATTATCAAAACGATAAGATGGAATGGCTCTTCTTCCATAAGAAGCTTCGTTTGCCAGCAACATACCGGAATGAGAAACCGCATCGTATTGTACATGACGGCTGCCCGGATATTTAGCTAAAAATTGACTGATAACTTCTAAACTGGTCGGCGAATTTATAGTGCTTGTTAAAAGAACAACAGGCGCACCAGCTAAACCGGCCAAATCAGTCGTAATGGCTTTATCTATAGCTTCAAATGTAACTTCATTTGCTTTGCGGGTAATAAACGGGTAACGCAGCCTGGCTGTATCATATAAATCTAACACAGAAGCCTGCACTCTTGCCGATGTGCCGCCGCCGGTTATGGGCGATAATTCGTTACCTTCTATTTTGATAGGGCGACCGTCTCTTACTTTAGCCAGAATACTTATGGCATCTCCATCCTGTACATAAGTTGTTGCGTAAAAATTCGCAGTACCCGGAATAATATCTTCCGGCTTGTTAGCAAAAGGAATTGATTTCTTAACCGGGATTTCGCAACTGGCTGCAATAGCAGCAGCAGCCGTGCTGAAGCCAAGATATTTTAAAAAATCTCTTCGTGGTGCTTTTGATTCGAGCAGTCCAATGTTATCTGTATATAAAGGTAATTCTTCAGAAAACTCATTCTTCCCTGATTCGTCAAATGATTCTGTTTGATTAAGCTCGCCAAAACTTTGCCAGTGCTTGTTTCCCATAATAATGTAATAGTTCTACAATGTACTGCTAAGCAGATGATTATTATTGTGTATTGCCGGATGTAAAAGTTCTCGTCTTAATAATGGCATTTCTGACATTCTGTACCACCAATCTTTTCAACCGTAATTTTTGATGTATCTAATGTGCCGTTCTTGATTTCGTCGTGATATTTTTCGTAGATGCTATAAAAACCATTGCTATTGAATTGAACCTGCGTATTGCGGTGACAATTGATACACCAGCCCATACTCAAATCTGCAAACTGGTGCACTTCATCCATCTTCTGAATTTCGCCATGGCAAGTCTGACATTGTACTTTACCAACCTTCACGTGTTGTGAATGGTTAAAGTAAACATGATCCGGCAGGTTATGAATACGTGTCCAGGCAATTGGTTTTGCTTTGCTGGCATCCCACACTCTGCCGGTTTCGTAGTTAGCGTATTTATACAGTTTCTGAATTTCAGCCGTACCATCTACTTCTGTTCCGTCAGCGCGGTATAATTTTTCGCCTTTATATTCATTAATACCTAAGTGACAGTTCATACAAATATTTACAGCCGGAATATTGGCTTGTTTACCGGCTTCGGTATTGCCATGGCAATACAAACAACTGATTTGATTGGTGCCTGCGTGAACTTTATGTGAATAGAAAATAGGTTGTTCAGGTTCATAATTTTGAGAACGTCCCAAATTGATAGCACCCGTAACCGTCATATATCCACCAAAGAGAAATAGAATGATAGCGATGAAAGCGATATAAGCTTTGTTTCTCCAGAAAGGAACCGGCTCAACGCCGCCTATTCCTTCTTTGTCATCGGTTAATCTTTTAAGGTTACTGTTTACCTGTAAAAGAACAAAAGAAACAATCGCTAAAATTAAAGTAAGAATACCAAAGAGAAGTGTATTGTCGCTTGATTCGGCAGCTGCAGTTTGCGTACCGCCGCCGCCGCCGTCGACTGGAGGCGGCGGTACGGTTTTAATATAATCTAAAATCGCATCAATGTCTTTATCAGACAAGCCGGGGAAAGCCGTCATCAATACATTATTGTATTGCTTAAATAAACCCGCCGTGTAAGAATCACTCTTCATGTAACCACCCGGATTGTGAACCCACGCATGAAGCTGCCCCCTGTTTTTCCAGCGATCTTCTACGCCGGCTAATGCGGGACCTACTAAAACTTTATGAACCTGGTGACAAGAAGCACAATTTCCTGCAAATAAAGCTTGTCCGTTTTGTGCTTCTGCCTTATAACCAAAACCTAAAAAAAGCAGAAAGGCAAACGCAACACTAAGTTTAAAACCAATTCTTCTATGCTGAATCATATTCACAGACTATGTTGAATGAGAAGAGTTATCGTTTGGACGAGTGCAAAAATATGACACGAACTTGACAAAAGTTCATCGCTTTAATATTTTTTTCATTGATATGCTGAATCGTTTTGCTGCATTGCAATACAGCGTTCTTTATTTTTTTAAATCGTATTTGTAAAATGGAATAGCTAAAGCTTTTAGTTTATAAACGTATTAACCGTTACCTGTTTATACGTTTATTTCACACTAAATAAAATTTAAATTCGGAGTGTATGAAATATGATTTCATGAATCGTTTGTTGAATTCTTTCAATAAAATTGTTGCAGCCAAATAATTTTCAAAGATTGGGAACCTTGTTTTTCCAGATATGAAAGAGGCAAGCCATCATTTCTCTTTATATTATACAAGTGTCGAGTAATTTTGCAGGATGAAAAAGATTCGGTTAAGTGTGTTAGACCAGACACCCGTACGAAGAGGAAGCAATGCAAAAGAAGCTTTACAGGAAAGTGTACAATTGGCAAGATTAACAGATGAATTGGCTTATACAAGATATTGGCTGAGCGAACACCACAATACAACCATGCTGGCAGGTTCGGCACCGGAAATATTAATAGCAAGACTGGCAAATGAAACAAAGAATATACGCTTGGGTTCCGGCGGTATTATGTTGCCCAACCACAGCACTTTAAAAGTAGCCGAGAACTTTCGTTTGCTGGAAGCCATGTATCCGCAGCGAATTGATTTGGGCATCGGCCGTGCGCCGGGCGGCGATAGAATTACATCGCAATTATTAAATCCATCCAACAATTTTGATCCGCAGGATTATATCAGACAGGTTGCCGATTTACAAGCTTTTTTTACTGATTCGGCTACCGAAGGAACCGCCGGCGGAAAAGTAAAAGCTATACCGGTTACCGATACAGCGCCTGCCATCTGGATGCTTACCAGCAGTGGCGAAAGTGCTTATTTAGCTTCTTATTTTGGCATTGCGCTTTGCTTTGCTAAGTTTATCAATCCTGTTGGTGCCGAAGATGCTATTGCGCAATACAAACAAAGATTTAAAGCCAGCAAACAACTATCATCACCGCAAACCTGTGTAGCCATTTTTGGTTTTTGTTCGGAAGATGAACAGAAGCTAAAAGAAGTGGAAGCCATGATGGATTTTCGTTTTTTAAGTTTTGAAAAAGGTCAGTTTAATCTGCAATTTTCTTATGCCGATATCAAAGATTACGAATACTCGCCTGCCGAACAGCAACGTGTTTTGCATAACCGTGAACGTGTGATTATCGGAACGCCGGAACAAATGAAAGAGAAAATAACTAAGCTGGCTGATGATTGCGATACCGACGAAATTATGATTGCTACGTTTACAGAACTTTTTGAAGACAGGTTAGAATCGTATCGTTTATTGGCAAAGCTTTTTCATCAGGAATAAAAGAAGATTTGGTTAGTTTTATTGTGTTATTTTTCATTACCCAAAACCTGTTCCATGAAACTTTATTCTTCTGTTCTGAAAATTGTATTGACTGATAATTTGATTGAAAAAGCCAGGCAATTTGCAGACGCCGTAACGCTGACAACCAATTACAGCGATGCCAATCAAACTAAGATTGATAAAATAAAAAAAGATCATTTTGTAAGCAAATTAGGAGAAGAAGCTGCGGCTTTTGTTTTGAGTCAATATGCAAAAGTAGAAGGACCGGATTATACTATTTACCAGGCAAAAGAGAAATCGTGGCAGGCAGATTTATTTGTAAATGAAATACCTGTAGCCGTCAAATCACAAACCACTTCTGCCGCCATTCGTTATGGTTTGTCGTGGACCTTTCAAGCGGGAATAAAAAGAAAAGACATTATTCTTCAGCAACCGGAAAAGTGGGTTTGTTTTGTTGAATATGATGATTATCATTCACCATACCAAACTTGTTTTGTATTGCCGCCTTTCCAGGTAAAAGAATTGGTTTTTGATGAACCTAAACTGGCTTATTTAAAAGATCACAAAAAAGTGGTTTATGCCAATTCGTTACCTCGTATGCAGGTTGAAGAATTGTTTCAAAAACCTACAAGTTAAACAAAAATTTTTCAAAAAATTTGATGAAGAAGATTCAATTTCAAGTGTATTAATTACTCGCTTATTTCTATAATTACTGCGTGATTATTTAAAGTAAGTTTTACCTGATTTTCGTTTTGTAAAGTTTGCACAGCATCGGTTCCAATAGTAGTATCATACATCTTAATCATTTTCTTTTTGTTCCCGAAATTAATTTCGACTTCATCATTTCCGCTTACTCTTTCATCCCAAATCACCAGTTCAAATTTTCCGTTGCTTTTTTGCAACAATATATCATGTACAGTAACCGGCTGATTTATTATTTCATAACGAAGCGTTGCAGGCTTGGCAGCCAAAAGTGTATCAGCCAGAATGGTCGTAAGATTGTGCAGGTAAATGGCTGCTTTTCTTTTTGTATAATCAGGTTTATAAAAGCCAAACTGCTGGTTTCCTTCTTCATCGCTACGGTCGCGCAACAAATAAACAGCCGTATAGCTCCAGCCTCTTTTGTATTGCGCTAAGAAGAAATTCGTTAGCAATACAGCCTGTTCTTCTTCTGTAATTTCATCGTGTATTGTGGTTCCGGTTTCGGTTGTCACTTTTGGTAATTTTGCAAGCTCAGTTTCGCTATAACCGGGAAACTTTTTGCTCCATGTCAAACCATAATTTCCATACAAACCATCTACTTTACAATCTTTATAAGGCGAAGCTGCATTCCATGTTTGATTGTTGCGCAAACCCGGCGCAGAAGGATGAACAATATAATTGTGGCAATTGGCATAATCAGCATAAATAGTTCCTTCGGGCATTTGCGTATTGGCACCTTTCGGAATGGTTAGAAATTGCAAACCTGTATTATCGGTTTGTGCACCGTTTTCACTGATACTCCAGACCGGATATTTTTTTACAACAGCATCGTTTTTTACTGCCGCATATAAGTCTCTTTGCAGTTCTGCGACCGGCAACCAGCTTAGATTATTTCCGCCTTTTTTTCCGCCGTATGTAATGCCCCAATTGTTGGGTTCATTGTTACCTTCAAAAGCCAGAAGTGCGCCTGCTTGCTCAAGCTGCCTGCCGCCTTCTATCAATCGTTTTATATTGGTACCGCCACTCAACAAACCGTAACTAAATTTTACGCCTGTACTTTTATGCAAAGCCAAAAAATCTTCCATCGGAATATCACCTTCGTATCCTGTACGAATCCATCGGATGCCTGTATATGCAATGGCTTCTGATGTTTTTTCTAAGTCTTCACCACGTTTTGAAATGGCGGAATTAACGCCAATACTTCCTAAAAAAACCGGTCGCCAAGTGAGCGGTAACGAGAGGAATTTTTGTATCGGAATTCGCCTGTTTCTTTGGTGTAAAAAAAGCAAATAATAAGGCAGAGGCAACCGATAATACAACTGGATATAGCTTTTTCCTCATAGATTTTTATTTATAAAGAATCGCATTGGTCAATGTTAAGTTTTGCCATTAAATAATTTCATCAAATGAATGGTATTGATGAATACAAAATAGCAATACTATAAAATTATAAAAATGTAATCAAGCTTTGCCAAAACATGAATATGGTGATTTAAAGAGCAATAGTTGGAGCGGTTATTTTCTTGTATTGTTCCTTTGATTTATCAGTTTATATCTATGGAACTACAAAACAAGTTTACAAACTTTATTTTTTCTAAGCTTTCTGCATGTTGTACTTGAATTTCCACTGAATCATCGTTCTTTTATTGGCATTGCAAAAGAGTTGAGAAAAGAAGATTATATAAAACAAAAGAGCTGCCTGTAATAACAGACAGCTCTTTATAAAACGATTATTCTAATTTAACCCAAGTTGCTAGTTATAGAATAAGAGAACAGAGCAAGGGATAAGGAATAATTTTGAGTTACCACACTTAAAATTATGTACCGATGCTCTGTGAGGATAAAATTATAGCTCTTTATTGTATTGTGGATGACATTTTAAAAGCAGTTGAACACAAGGAAGATAAAAGAAGGAAAGTAAGTGATAGCGAAGTGATTACAACAGCCCTTGTATCGGCTCTTTACTTTGGTGGTCATCAGGACAACGCAAGACAGTTCATGAAGATAGCAAAGCTGGTTCCCCGTATGTTGGATAAGAGTCGTTTCAACCGGCGTCTGCATGAGGTAGCAGAATTGCTGTTCAGCCTGTTCTATCAGATCGGTCATTGTTTGAAGACAGCTGCCGGTGCATCCGAATACATCATTGATTCTTTCCCAGTGGCAGTATGTGACAACATTCGTATCAGCCGTTCAAGACTGCTCAGCGGAAAGCAATGGAGAGGAAAACAGGCAAGCATGAGAAGATACTTTTATGGAGTAAAAGTGCAGGTGCTCTCTACTGCACAAGGCATTCCGGTTGAGTTCTGCTTTGTGCCGGGATGTGAAAGCGATGTACAGGGACTGAAAAAACTTTCCCTGGCAGTGGCAGCAGAAAGTAAAATATATGGCGATGCGGCTTACACCGATTACACCATAGAAGATGATATGAAAGAAACGGATGGGATTGAACTGATGATACAGCGCAGAAGCAATGCAAAGAGAAAAGATGAGCCATGGATGAGCTTTCTGAAAGAACAAATGAGGAAAAGAATCGAAACCACATTCAGTGAGATCAAAGCCTTGTTTCTCAGAACCATTCATGCTGTAACTTTCAAAGGGTTTCTTCTCAAACTTGTCCTTTTTATCCTTGCTTTTACTCTTAATAAAATCCCTTGATTAACTAACAACTTGAATTAATTTAATCTATTTGCGAAGCGCCTTCCACTAAAACGGTTGCTTTGTTATCCAAAACTTCTACAAAGCCGCTCGAAATAGAATAGCGTTCTGTATGTGTTTTGTCCTGCAATACTTTGATATTTCCTTTTCCCAAGGCACTTACTAAGGGTGCATGTTTGTCTAATACTTCAAACAAACCATCAATACCAGGTAACTGCACGCCATACACATCACCGCTGTAAAGCTTCTTTTCCGGAGTTAATAGTTCTAGTGTCATAAGCCGCCCTATCTATCCCTTTGAAAGGGAATTTTAAAAGTGATGAATTTCTTTTAGTTTAATTTAATAAGATGAACAAGCTTCCCAATCTCCCCTTTAGGGGTTAAGGACTTTCTTTATCCTTGTGCTTGGGCAATTAACTTTTTACCTTTTTCCATGGCATCTTCAATTGTACCAACCAGGTTAAAAGCCGCTTCCGGGTATTCATCTACTTCACCATCCATAATGGCGTTGAAGCCTTTGATGGTATCGCTAATATCAACAAATACACCTTTTAAACCGGTAAACTGTTCTGCCACAAAGAAAGGCTGAGACAGGAAACGCTGTACTTTACGGGCACGCTGTACTGTCATTTTATCTTCATCGCTCAATTCATCAATACCCAAAATCGCAATAATATCCTGAAGTTCTTTATAACGTTGTAAAATCAATTTCACGCGGTTGGCAGTATCATAATGTTTATCACCAACAATAATTGGCGTAAGAATACGTGACGTAGAATCTAATGGATCTACAGCCGGGTAAATACCTAAATCAGATATTTTACGACTTAATACGGTTGTCGCATCCAAGTGCGCAAAAGTGGTAGCCGGAGCCGGATCAGTCAAGTCATCCGCAGGTACATATACCGCTTGCACAGAAGTGATAGAACCATTTTTGGTTGATGTAATGCGTTCCTGCATCAAACCCATTTCTGTAGCTAAAGTTGGCTGATAACCTACCGCCGATGGCATACGACCCAACAGCGCCGATACTTCAGAACCCGCTTGTGTAAAACGGAAGATATTATCTACGAAAAACAAGATGTCACGTCCTTTGCCGGTTCCATCGCCATCGCGGAAATATTCAGCAATGGTAAGACCACTTAAAGCAACGCGGGCGCGGGCGCCGGGCGGTTCGTTCATTTGTCCGAAAACGAAAGTGGCTTTTGATTCCTTTAAGCCCTCCGTATCTACCAGGCTCAAATCCCAGCCGCCTTCTTCCATGCTGTGCCTGAATTTTTCGCCATAGTTCATAATGCCGGCTTCAATCATTTCGCGCAGCAAATCGTTTCCTTCACGGGTTCTTTCGCCAACACCTGCAAATACAGATAAACCGCCATAACCTTTGGCGATATTGTTAATCAGTTCCTGAATCAAAACCGTTTTACCTACACCTGCGCCACCAAACAAACCAATCTTACCGCCTTTTGCATAAGGTTCAATCAGGTCAATCACTTTAATGCCGGTAAATAATATTTCGGAAGCTGTACTTAAATTTTCAAATAGAGGAGGTAAAGCATGAATGGGTCGCGCATTTACTTTACTAACGGCAGGCAAACCATCAATCGGGTCGCCGGTTACATTAAACAGGCGTCCGTTAATAGCATCGCCGGTAGGCATGGCAATCGCAATTCCGGTATCTGTTACATCCATGCCGCGTACAAGACCTTCGGTACCGTCCATTGCAATGGTGCGAACGCTGTCTTCACCCAGATGCTGCTGCACTTCGAGAACCAGCTTATCGCCGTTTTCTCTTCTTAATTCAAGCGCGTTATAGATTTCGGGAAGTTGGCCTTCCTCAAACTGTACGTCTACTACCGCACCGATAATTTGTTTTACTTTACCTGTTGTAGCCATATATTTTATGGTTGAATATTGAGATGTGTTTTCAAAATCCGGCTGCGAAGGTAAGGTTTGCCATCTATTTTTTAAAGATAAGAAGCTGATTTTTTAAGTTTTATTGTTTACGAAAAATGAAACTTCATTTAGCGTGCTGATGTTTAAAACGTATTGTAGATATAATAAAAGTTACACTTTGGAATACGGAATAGATATTCTTTTGTTGATGGGCTGCGGGATGGAAGTGGAAAGCCCGTAAAGCGCCAACGGAGAAAGAGACAAGAATACAAGAAACAAGATTCAAGATGGAACAGTTGGCGCTGCGGACTTGTAGCGTACAGCCCGAACAAAAGTTGGATTGAAATACAGGAAGATGACAGCCCCAAAATGATTTTGTATTAATTTTCCGTTTTAGCGCACATTCTCGTAATCTCTGTATCTTTCCCAACTCAACTAACGAATATCTTTTGGCTAAGTATTTCACCCTCTTTTTTTGTTTGATAAGCCTGGCATTGTTTGCGCAGAAACGGGCTACCGTTTCGGGCACTGTTTTAAATGAAGATGATAAACCTCTCGCCGGTGTTTCGGTGCAATTGCTAAACAGCAATGCAGGTACAAACAGTAACGATTCGGGCTACTTTTCAATACAGCTTGCGATTGGTAAACCTGTGGCGCTGGTATTTTCTTATACAGGTTATAAAAAGGTGCAAAAAAAATTTTACCTGACTAATAACGAACAGGAAAAGATTGTAATTAAACTGGAACGTTTTGTTGATGAATTGCAGAAAGTAACGGTTACAGATAGCAGGGACAGAGAACAATCTGGTTTGATAAATGTGGACCCGACAAGAGCTTTGGTAAATCCTTCACCGTTAGGTAATATTGAAAGCCTGATAAAAGTATTTGTGGGCAGTAATAACGAGCTGACTTCTCAATACAGCGTGCGCGGCGGAAGTTATGATGAGAACCTGTTGTATATAAACGATTTTGAAGTGTTTCGCCCGTATCTAGTAAGAAGCGGCCAGCAGGAAGGTTTGAGCTTTATCAATCCTGAATTAACAAGCAGCGTAAAGTTTTATAACGGTGGTTTCCAGGCTAGATATGGCGATAAAATGAGTTCTGTTTTAGACATCACTTATAAGAAGCCTGTAACGTTTGGCGGCTCGGCGTATGTGGGTTTGTTAGAGCAAGGTGCGCATTTGGAAGGCACGGCACATAAAGGCAAAGTAACCTACCTGGTAGGCGCGAGAAACAGAAGCAATCGCAACCTCCTGAGCAGCCAGGAAACAAAAGGAAATTATATTCCTTCTTCGTCTGATATACAAGGTTTACTAACCTGGCAGGTAGCGAAGAAATGGAGCTTGGAAGCATTGGGTAATTTCTCAGCAACGAAGTTTACTTTATTTCCCGAAGAAAGCAAATTGACGGCGAGTGTTTTCTCGGCTTTATACTCGCAAAATGTGGGCGTAAATATTGATTTTTCGGGAAGAGAAAAGGACGCTTATAATACAAACTTTGTAGGATTGACAGCTACCAATCAAATCAATAAAAAGCTGCGGTTAAAGTGGATGCTGAGTTATTTTGAAGATAACGAAAAAGAGAACCAGGATATTACCGGCGCTTACATTTTTGGCGAAAGAGATATTGATGAAAACAGTGCTTCGTTTGGTAATATTACAAATCCGTTAGGGCAAGGTGTTTATACAAATTTCTCCCGCAATACATTAGATATAAAAGTTTATAACGCGCAACATAAAGGTTATCTCAACGCAGGAAAACATTATTTGCAATGGGGCAACAGCATTGAACAGCAACACATAAACGATCACCAAAACGAATGGCGATACAACGATTCGGCCGGCTATTCATTACCTTATAATTCAAACGGAGCTTTGCTTCTCAGCGATGTATTGAAAAATGATGCTGACTTTACCGTTACACGCTTTAGCGGTTACATACAAGATAATATTCAGTTTAAAGATTCGGCTGATTTTACATTGCAAGCCGGGCTGCGGTACAATTACAATACACTCAACAAAGAGTTTCTTATTTCCCCGCGACTGGGCTTTTCTTTTAAACCAAAAAGCTGGCGTAAAGATGTGATATTGAAAGGCTCGTTGGGTGTTTATAATCAGCCGCCTTTTTACCGCGAATTGAAAAGATATGACGGTTCTTTAAACAAAGATTTAAAAGCGCAAAAAAGCTGGCAGGCAACAGCCGGATTAGATTATAACTTTAAGATGTTTGACAGACCGGCGCGTTTTTCTACCGAAGCCTACTACAAAAATATGTGGGATGTTGACCCGTATGATATAGATAATGTGCGTGTACGTTATTATGGAAATAACGATGCAAAGGCGTATGCGTACGGTATTGAAGGCAGGTTGTTTGGCGAAGTGGTAAAAGATGCCGAAAGCTGGCTGAGTCTTGGTATTATGCGCTCGAGAGAAAATTTAGACAACGATACTTATACCAACTATTACAATGGTGCCGGCGAGATTATTACACCAACTTCTTCTGATAAAGTAGTGGCTGACAGCAGTGTAAATTCCGTTGGCTGGCTGCGCCGGCCAACGGACAGGCTGGTAACATTCGGTATGTTTTTCCAGGATTATTTAAGCACCAATAAGAACATCAAAGTGTATCTGAATACGTTGTACGGAACCAATCTTCCTTACAACATTCCGGGCAGTACCAGGTATCGCAATTCATTGGAAATACCTTCTTATATACGTGTAGATATTGGCTTTAGCGCTTTGTTGCTTGATGCCGAAAAGCAACCCCGCAGTCATTCGCCATTCCGGAATTTTAAAAGTATCTGGGCGAGTCTGGAAGTGTTTAATTTGATTGACAGACCGAATACAATCAGTTACTTGCTGATTAAAGATTACCAGAACAATACGTTTGCCTTGCCCAACCGGTTAACGCCGAGATTGGTGAACTTTAAGATTGCGGTGAATTGGTGAGAAGATTTATAAATTACTTAAACTCTGCCAATCACTCTTCTTAATATTTCTTTCTCATTTCAACCAATAAATTATTCATTTTTTTCAACATCTGATGTTTCAGGTAAAGAAGAGTTCTTATATAACAAGAGCAATTCATTTTACTAAATCATCATACTCATGTTTACCTGCTTTTATATTCAATAAAAATTCCCTGTCGTTCCGGAAAACCTTGATTGTTCGTTATTACGAATGACTATAAAATATTAGATAAGCAAAAACTATTAAATCAAAATTGTAATGATTTTTATCTATTAAATACTGTATAGAATTACAACTGTTTATCTCTTTTATTTAAGAAGCTTGCGCGCGTTTATACCACGTAAAATTTTGTAAGGAAGAAATTACTTTATAAGCAGTCATATTGCGTTCCGTAAAAGAAAACCAGACAATCATACCAAGACCAAAAGCTAACATCAGGTGATAAGGAAACATAGAAAAATCATTATAATAAAAGGCTAATACAGCACCAGATAAAAAGTAAAACAGCAACAGTATTTCAGCAACAAATAAAAAGCTGATGCGCTTTGGCTTGGATGCTGAAAAAGAACTTTGTGTAAGAGCATCAGAAGAATTGAATTTTGGTGTTCTTACAAACGAAGATGTAATGCCAAGCCACGCTTGTATTACAGCCACCGCATTGCGAAATGCCATGCCCATACTGAATGATAAATAAAGCGGAAACATTTTAAAGAAATATTGCTTTGCATCTTTGCTTACAAAGCCGGTTGAAACGGTTGATATATAATGAAACACACCCAGGCAAAGCAAGCTGATTAATGAAAAGGAAGCATAGTGAAACCAGACTCTCAACTGCGGAACATGTGGCTTTAATATCAACAAAGGAACGCTGAGAAAAGAAGCCAGGAACGCGCTGATAAACACCAATCCAACCATCAAATGAAAGAACGCGTTGACTTTTGTAGAAAAGGATAATTGCGAGCGTAATATCATTTTTACATGCTTCTTTGCTGTTTCAGCATTGCCTTTTATCCAGCGAAATTGCTGTGCTTGTAAAGCACTCATTACAGGTGGTAATTCTGCAGGCACAGTTACATTTTCTAAGTATAAAAATTGCCAGCCGCGTATTTGTGCGCGGTAACTCAAATCAAAATCTTCGGTTAATGTATCGGCGTGCCAGCCGCCGGCATCGAGCATACAGTCTTTACGCCAAACGCCGCCGGTACCGGAAAAATTAATAAAATAACCAGCGTTGTTTCTGCCTTTTTGTTCGATAGAAAAATGTGCATCGAGAAGAAACGCCTGGAAGTGCGTAAGCAGCGAATTATTCTTGTTTAAATGAGTCCAGCGGGTTTGCACCATGCCCGTTTTTTCGTTGTGGAAATACGGAATGGTTTGCTGTAAAAAATCGCGCGAAGGAATAAAATCAGAATCAAAAATAGCAATGAATTTTCCTTTTGCAGTTAGCAAACCATTTTGTAAAGCACCGGCTTTATAAGCTGTTCTTTTTTTACGTTGAATATGATGAATCTGCAAACCAGATTCATATAACTCTTGTATTCTGTTCGTTATGATAGAAGACGTTTCATCTGTAGAATCATCAAGAATTTGTATTTCCCATTTGTCCTTTGGATAATCAAATTTCGTAATCGCATCTATCAATCTTTCTACAACAAGACTATCGTTATAAACAGGTAACTGAACGGTTACAAAAGGATAACTGGTTAATGGTTCTGGTAAGTTCTGTGGCTTTTGTTTCTTGTATTTTAAGTATTGATAAACAAGATGAAGCTGGATAATTCCATAACAAGATAAAAAAAGAAGTGATATTGAGTAAACAATAAAAATCAATTTTGTAACCAGCTCATAATTCAAATTCATTCTTATATTTTTCGTGTTTGCTGCGGCATAAACTGCACCAGATTTTGTTTATTCATATTGGCGCAAAGAATATGGCGGGAAAGAAATTTTACTTATAGAAGAAAGTGTTAAATGATTTAATTGACAAATCACCAGCCGTTTCTTTTTAATTCATCAATATTTATTTTATTAGCTCTGACTTATTGATCCTGATATAATACTCAAATCAACTTCTTTGCGCTGTTCCGAAGTCTTTACATTTTTTAGGTTTATCCATTGTCTTCAAAACCCGGATACAAAGTCATTCCACCATCAATAAAAAGAGATGCGCCGGTTATATAATCGCTGTCATCGCTTGCCAGCCAAACAGCCAGTTTGCCAACATCTTCCGGTGTGCCAATACGTTTATAGGGAATCAGTTTTAATAGTTTATTTAAAGCTTCTTCTGTATCCCAGGCTGACTTATTGATTGGTGTTTGAATGGCTCCCGGACAAATACTGTTAATACGAATTTTAAGAGGCGCATATTCCTGTGCAATGGTTTTCATCAACAACATTACGCCGCCTTTGGAAGCCGCATAATTAGCATGTCCCGCCCACGGAATGAGTTCGTGAACGCTGCTCATGTGAATGATTTTACCGGCAGCTACAGAACGTTTTGTATCTACACCGCGACGCATAAACTCCCTGATGGCTTCGCGTGCGCAAAGAAACTGCCCGGTAAGATTAATGCCGATTACTGTGTTCCATTGGTCGAGTGTCATCTCATGAAACTTAGCGTCTTTTTGCACGCCGGAATTATTTACCAATATATCAACCGTTCCAAATTGCTTAATGGTTTGAGCGAACAGATTTTGCACTTCATCTTCCTTACTTACATCGGCTTTTATAACAATTGCCTGGCTGCCTGTCTTCTCAATCTCCGCTTTTACTTCTTCTGCTTCATCTTTAGAAGAATCGTGCGTATGATTCACGATAACGATTGCACCGGCTTCGCCTAACGCTTTAGCAACACCTACACCAATGCCGCTGCTGCTGCCCGTAACAATAGCAACTTGTCCTTGTAATTTCTTTTCCATGTTAATTTGTTGTGCAATGGCTTGCCCAAATACTATTCCAATAAAGCGATAAGCAACCAGTAACTAACTTTCCAAATTTTGTTTCTTAATTGTTTGGCAATATCAAATTCCTGACGGCTGATAGCTGGTTGCTTACCACTAAAAACACTATTTTGCGCCTTATGCAGATTACATTGCAGCAATTAGTGCCGATACCTTTGAAGGAGAAATTCATACAACGCAAATCGGATGTCTGGAATACAAATGTGTCGTTTAAAAACGGCGAATGGATAAAGATAAAAGCACCCAGCGGAACGGGTAAAACAACATTGATACATACGTTGTATAAACTGCGAAACGATTATGAAGGCGCGATGTTATGGAATGATATAAACCTGAAACAGATAGCAGGCGATAATCTTGCGCAACATCGTCAGCAGGAAATAAGTATTATCTTCCAGGATATGCGTTTGTTCGGGCATTTAACAGCAAAAGAAAATATAGAACTTAATCGTGTGTTGCAAAAGCCTTTTTATGAAAGTGATATGATAGAAGCGATGGCGGCGCGATTGGGTATTACTCATATACTGCAACAAAAAGCAGAACTGTGCAGTTATGGCGAGCAGCAACGTATTGCCATTGTTCGTGCTTTAATACAACCTTTTACATGGTTGTTTATGGATGAGCCGTTTAGTCATTTGGATTTGGAAAATACGGCGAAAGCTGTATTGTTAATTGCGGAAGAATGTGAGAAACGAAACGCTGGTTTTATATTGACAGATTTAGACGAAGACAATCATTTTACTTACACAAAACAGTTGCAGTTATAACAAGTTATGCTGAATGATTTACTGAAGAAACTGATTAAGACTGGAGCAGGCAGAAGCCGTTTTGTTATGGCGATTATTGGCTTGTCTGTCGCAATGATTTTGATTTTGTCTGCCGTACAGTTGCAGGCAAATTATAACGACTTATTACATAGCAAAACAAACCAGGACAGCATCGCCAATTTTCTTGTTATTAATAAGCCCGTTACCGGTAAAAGTATGGAAGGCGCAACGTTAAGTAAGGAAGATATTAACGGTTTAAAAAATCAACCTTTTACGCAAGCCGTTGGTGTATTAACGCCAAGTCGTTTTAAAGTATCGGCAAGTGGCGGAACCAGTTTGCCTTTTTATACAGAACTGTTTTTTGAAAGCGTTCCCGATGAATTTATTGATGTAAAAAGCAACGACTGGAACTGGGGCGATAACTCGCAGTTTATACCAATGGTGGTGCCGAATACGTTTTTAGATATGTATAACTTCGGCTTTGCGGCTTCGCAGGGATTGCCACAATTATCGCAACAACTGGTGATGAGTTTGCCAATACAAATCAATATGGTTGGTCCGCAGGGCGTAGTGCATTATTATGCAAAAGTGGTTGGATTTAGCGACCGGATTTCTTCGGTATTGGTGCCGCAAAGTTTTATGGATTGGGCAAATGCAAAATTCGGAACCGATGCGGCTGCCCAACCTTCCCGTGTCGTAATCAGAACAAGTGATGCCGGAAACCCGCAACTGGTAACGTATTTACAAGAACATGGTTTGCAAACCAGTGCCGATAAAACGCGCTTTAGCAAGTATCGCCAGATTGTAGATATGGTAGTAAATATATCCTGGATTACAGGTGCGTTAATGTTGCTATTTGCTTTGCTTATTTTTACTTTGTTTATACAACTCACTATTGCTTCGAGCCAGGACGATATTGCTTTATTAATCACATTGGGCGCGGCTCCAAAACAACTGTATCGTTTTTTGATGAAGCAATTTTTTCCGGTGAATATTATTATTGTTTTTATCGTGCTGATCGTGGTTGCAGGCTTGCAGTTATTATTACAACATATATTGGCTGAACAAAGTATTTTCATTTCATCTTATCCTTCTTTTTTTACAGTATTGGCAGCCTTTGTAATATTGATTGTATTGTGGCTGGTAAATAGTTTTACCGTAAAAAAATATATCTCCGAATCCGGATTCTGAGCGAGCGGAGCATTGTTATATTGAGTGATAATTTATTTGTTATTGCATTTGCATATCATCTTACAAAAACAAATTGCGACGCAACTTCATTTATATGTCGGCATGATTTTTCTGACAAAAAATATATGGAAAACAACAGACAACAAAACACAACAGTTCCAAATAGTAAATTCAACGAAGATTTAAAAGATTCTCCGCATGATGAAGAACGTCTGAAACCAGAGAATACAACCATAGATATGCCTGATGTAAGTGATATTCCCGGGCAGGAAAATATACAGGTTCCGGGATTAGGCGAAATGGCAGACACGACCATTTCGAGCGGTGATGAAGAAGGCGATGAAATATGGGCTGAAGATATAGATACAGACGATGATGCACTGATTGCGGCTGATGCAGACTCGACCGTTTCGCAACAGGAAAAAGATACATTGAGTCTCACAGAAATGGATGTGCCAAGCGAAGACAATACAAACCTTCGTAGTGATGCATTAGATAATTATGATGATGAAGGCGAACCGCTAAACGAAACCAGCGGCGCTACAGATGGATCGGGCAGAGACATTGATACTGCGGTTGTAATGAACGATGATGCAAACGAAGAAATCGGGGAGGAAGACGAGGAAAATAATACGTATAGTCTTGGCGGAGATGATATGGATAATTTAGAAGATTCGAAGAACGGCTAACGTTTTATCTTTCAGCGACGTTTTATTCAAAAATCAGAGCGCATAAAAAACAATTTTTTATGCGCTTTTTTGATTGTAAAAATCAGAAAGGAAATTGTATATGAAGAAATGGGTAAAAATCAGCCTGAAAATACTTACCGGAATTTTCCTGTTTTTTATCGCCAGTTGTTTTGTGTTTGATGCGTTTGTACAATTCAGAATGAGTGATGAAGAATACCTCGATTTATTTTCTTCACACAAGGTAAAAGGCGAAGTAAGATATTTCACTTCACACGGCAGAAACATTCGATATGTTTCGGTGGGAAATGATAGTTTGCCAACGGTTTTATTTATTCATGGTTCACCCAGTTCGTCCAGTATTTATAAAGATTATTTTACTGACAGTGCATTTCTGCGCACCTTCAAAATGTATGCAATTGATCGTCCGGGTTATGGTGGTTCCGGTTTTGGAAAACCTTTAATTTCTTTGCAACAGCAATCTGCTATTGTGAAAGATATGATAGATAGCCTGAACAAAATAAAACATTCGTTGATTATCGTTGCCGGTTCGTATGGAACTTCTGTGGCTTGCCGTTTTGTTATGGATTATCCGCATCTTGCAGATGGCCTGGTGCTTACCGGGCCGGATTTAGGACCGGGTTTGGAAACCGTATATTGGTTTACGCCATTGGTTGAAAACCCGCTTGTAAACTGGTTTATACCCCGCATGTTTCAAAGTGCCAATACAGAGAAGATTACTCATAAAACGGAACTTACCAAAATGCTTCCTTATTGGAAAAATATTCACGTGCCGGTGATGTATATGCAAGGTGAAAAAGATGAATTGATTGATACAGCCAATGCTTCTTTTGCAAAAGAACATTTGGTAAATGCGCCTTATTTGTCTGTTCACTTTTTTACCGGCAAACCTCATTTTATTCCCTTTACAGAGCATACATTTATCAGGCAGCGAATTTTTGATATGCTGAGAATGATTGAGACAAAAGATTACGGAAACGGATACTATAAAGACACAGGTTTATAAATTTATTTTCTTCGCTATAAGGATTGAAATATTCTTTACCCGACCAATTATCTTACATAACCCAAACATTCAATTAAAGCAAGCAGTATTGTTGACAATAATTATTGCTTTCGACGATTAAAAGCATCCTGATTGTCTGGTTTTAAAATATATCTTAAAAATAATTTTAACAAAGCAGCTATCTATCTTCAAACTTGTCTATATTTATTGGGTAAATAATGCCTAAGCATGAGTTATGAAGTTTTGATTTCAGGTTGCCTGCAAAATGATCCGTCGGCACAACGCGAGTTGTACAATCGGTTCAGTCCTAAAATGCTGTCAGTTTGTTATCGCTTTGCGCAAAGCAGAGAGGATGCGGAAGATATGCTGCAGGATGGCTTTATAAAGATTTTTACCCAAATTCACACCTTTGAAAACAAAGGTACTTTTGAGGGCTGGGTGCGCCGTATCATCGTTCACACTTGTATAAACTTTCTGAAAAAATATAAGAAGTTTAATGAGAATGTTGACATTGCTTATGCCAGCACGGTGCAGGCAAAAGAAGAAACCATGCCTTCGCTTATGCAGGCGAAACAGGTGATAGAATGTATCCGCCTGTTGCCGGTGGGTTACAGAACCGTGTTGAACTTATACGCTATTGAAGGTTACAGCCACAAAGAAATTGCTGCGATGCTTGATATTGAAGAAAGCACGAGCCGCAGCCAATATACACGTTCCAGGAACATGCTGGAAACATTATTGATAAAGAAAAGAATTCTTGAAAAACCAGGTGAAGAAGCAGGCTGGCTGGCTTCGCTAACTACTACAAACTAACTGAAGATGAGGAATTCTTTACATAATGATGAATTTGAACATTTTCTGCAGGAGCAGGCGGATAATCACCGAATGTATCCTGCTGATAAGATCTGGAGAAATATACAAAAGGAGATTCATGGCGAAGGCAGATGGCCGGCGCTTACCTATATATCAATCGGTATTATTACCGCGTTGGTTATTAGTACGTTAATGGTGAAGCCGGAAGAAAGATTGCAAAAGAATACAATTGCTTACCCGGCACATATTGAAGAAGTTACTTATAATGGTACAAAACTGCAACAAGGCAACACAGCTGAAGCCGCTGCTCCTGTACAATATGCATATACAAACAAGATAACGCAGCAAACATTACAGTCGGTAAATGAAGTGCTGATAGCACGTGAAGAAAAACAAAATCATCTTCAGCAACTGCAGATTACAAAACAATCGTTACTATCTGTTCAGGATAAAAAAATATCTCCTGCTGTAAACATTTCTCCTGAAACAATTGTTGTAAAAGCTGCTGCTAAGCAACCATCTCCAACTGAAAATAATACTATTGCAAAGGAAAATAATATAGTTGATGTAAATGTTTTATCAGCCACGGCGAAACCGGTTTCCCGGTATTTCAGCACGCTTGGTTTGCTAAACCCGGCTGATTTAAAGAAGACATCTGATAATGTAAAATCTTCTTATAACGATGATATGTGGAGAACATACGCGTTGTTAACGGCTCAGGATTTATTGAGAAAAAAATTATCAAAACTTAGCTTCCAGTTTTACATCACACCTTCTGTTAGCTATCGCAGATTGAATGATGCACATGGTAAAACGGCTGCTTCTTATACAGCTTTACCTGTAGCAACAAATTACAGATTTGATATTAATCGCGTTGTAGAACATCGCCCGGCTATGGGTGCAGAAGTTGGTTTTGCATTGGGTTACCAACTTTCCAACACGCTTACTGTAAAAGGCGGTTTCCAGTTTAATATAAGGCAATATGGTATTAAAGCTTATACTATTTCGCAACCAAATTTGTCTGATGCATCGCCTGTTGGAAATGCAATAGGTACCAGTCAGCCTGATGAGCACGCAGATAATTCTTATTTAGCTTCTGCCGATAATTCGTCTGATGCCAACCAGTCTGTAGTTCTTAATAACCGTTATTACGAACTGTCTGCTCCCATTGGTATTGACTGGCGTATATTATCTTCTAACGATGGCAAATTATCTGTAAATACAGCCTTTGCTTTACAGCCAACTTATACATTTGATAAAGAACCTTTTGTACTTACTACCAATTATAAAAGTTATACCGATGGTACATCTTTGATGCGCAACTGGAACCTCAATTCAAATGTAGAAGCGTATATCAGTTATAAGATAGGTCCGTTCCGCTGGCAATTAGGTCCTCAGTTCCGTTTTCAGCATTTCTCTACTTATTCAAATGCATATCCTGTCCGCGAGCATTTACTCGATTATGGTATCAAATTAGGCTTTACCAAATCGCTTGATTAAGAAATCATAATACAAAAGCATTTCTATTAAACATTACACGCTGTTGTAACAAAGCGTTTTTGTGTTATGACTAACAACGCTTCTGTTGCGTATTGTTGTCAACTTGTGCGGGCAGGAAACATTCATTTGTACATTCAAATTAATAAGTAAACTTTCTTAAAAATAAGAGCAAAATGCTTTAAAACGATTCTGCCACTTCATCATATTCACCCGATAATTAATTACTCTTCATTAACTACACTTAGTTTCGCGCGACATGACTATTGCACGCACACCCGATTTGCAGCTACAAGTTTCAACAGGTTACAGGCACATTTTAAAACTTGCCTTACCTATTGTTGCTTCTATGATTGTGCCGCAGCTCAACTTTGTTATCAATAATATTTTTATTGGTCATTTTTTGCCTGCCGAATATCTGGGTGTTGCGGCTATTACAGGTGTTTACTATCTCATTTTCGCTTGCATCGGTTTGGGTTTTAATAATGGTTTGCAGGCTTTAATTGCCAGGCGGGCAGGCGAAAACAGGTTGTCTGCCATCGGCAGTTTATTTCAGAACGGAGTGGTTATATCTATCATTATCAGTTTAGCTTGTATTGCAATTACGTATGCCGTTGTGCCTTCTTTACTACATCTTGCTTTGGAAAATCCCGATCACGCGGATGTGGCTATACGCTTTTTACATATCCGTATCTGGGGGTTGCCGTTTTTATTTCTTTACCAGATGCGAAATGCTTTGCTGGTAGGCACAAACAACAGCAAGTTGCTTATTGTTGGTACACTTGCCGAGACTCTTATCAATATTTTCTTCGATTATACATTGATAAGCGGAAAACTTCATTTTCCGAATATGGGTTTTAACGGTGCGGCTTTGTCTTCTGTATTTGCCGAGATTGCCGGGCTGGTCGCCATTTTTGGTATTATGCACCTGCAAGGTGTCAGCCAAAAACTATATCTTTTTAAAAGTACAAAAATTAATAAAGATGAAATCAGGTTGATACTGGTTCAATCATTACCACTGATTTTACAATTTGCCATCAGCCTGGCAAGCTGGGAATTGTTTTATGTGTTGATAGAGCGCAATTGTACAATAACAGATTTAGCTGTATCGAACACAATGCGTAATGTATTTGGATTGTTTGGCTGCTTCGGCTGGGCATTTGCCGCCAGTTGTAGCGCAATGGTAAGTAATGTAATTGGTCAAAAAAGAGATGATGAAGTCATTCCTCTGGTGAAAAGGATTATACGCCTGGCAATTTCTATTGCTCTGTTTCTATTTGTATTAATAAACCTGATGCCCGGATTATTTCTTTCTGTGTACGGGCAAGATGATTTGTTTATAAAAGAAGGCATCCCGGTATTGCGTGTTGTTTCTGTTGCAATGGTAATGCAGCCTGTGGCAACATGCTGGTTAAACGCCGTTGTTGGTACCGGCAACAGCAAGAAAAATCTGTACACCGAAATGATGGCGATTACGGTATATATCATTTATGTATGGCTGGTGCTCGAAGTGTTTCATTTGCCGGTTGCCATCGGGTGGTTTTCAGAATGGATTTATTGGATTATTATGTTCACACCTTCGTTTTTATATATGAAAAGCGGAAGATGGAAAGGAAAAGTGATTTGATAATGTTGTATCCAGAGACTCAATATAAAATTAGTTTTTGTTCAAATTGATATATCAATCTCTTACTTGTATAAAAATTGCGGAAAAGTATTCTAATTGCGAGTGCTGTAACCTAAAAGAAAGTTTTTTATCTTCAGAAAGAAAATAAAAGTAATGAGCAAAAAAAAGGCCTGCCCTAAAGAGAGCTGGCCGTTGCTAACCTATGAAAAACACCTAGTTAAGTCTCTGTTGTAAAGGCGTCAATGTTGAAACTGTTGTATTGACTGCCTGTTGTTTGCATTCGGGTGACGCTTTTGATATTCATTTCGCAACATAATCTTGAAATCATTCTCTGCTTTGAAAGTTTGATTTACTCTTTCGTCCGAACCAAACACTTTTTTAAATTCTATTTTATATCTCTTCCTGATATTTACGATTTTTTCCTGTGTGTCGACAATATCATTTGGATTTTCTTTTCTGGCTTGTCTTATTTCTTTTGTGTAACTGTTAAAAACCGGCCAGAACTTTTGCGCTTCTTCGGGCGATAATTTTAGTTGGTTGGTTATGTAAGCCATTCTTACTGCTTCTATATCCTTGTCCTTACCATCATCGTCTTGCGCAGTACAAAAGTAACCATGTAGCAACAAAAAAAACAGTAGAAATAGAGTTTTAATCATATTTAATGTGATTTTAAATCCCTTTAATATCTTTTTCATCGCCATCGCTGTTTTCTTGAAGATAATCCTGTATTTGGTTATCGCTTACGTTATTTAATAGTGTTTTAAACAAACCTTCCGAGTCGGTTACCGTACTGCCATCCTGCGAGGTTGAAGCAAAATCTGTGTCGGGAGGCGTATTTTTATCTAAATAATCAGAAATTTCGTTGTCGGATACCTTAGCCAAAACCTGTTCATAATTGATTTTATAACCAACGCCCGAATTTACTCCACCTGTATTATTATTTGCAAAGAAAATAACGCCTGTGGCTACAATGCCGGTTACAACGGCTGCCGCAACATACGTGATCCAGCGTGCAGGGCGATTTAGTTGTCTTACCGGCGCCAGTGTTTGAATAGCTGGAACCTGAACCGTAAAAGAATCAAAATAATTATCCGGTACAGAATATACATTCTTTTTTGGAATGCGGGCTAACAAGGGTTCAATTTCTTCTAACTCTTTCTCTACTTCATTTCGCGAAGACGAATTGCCGGCTTTTATTTTAGATAAAATCGAGTCTGCCAATCCATCAAAATAATTTACCGACGGCGACGAAAAAGGTATTTTAGAATTGATAGGTAAACTTATCTGACTGATAATCTCATCTGCCAGGTTATCAAAATAGCCGGGCGGCGTTTTGTATGTATTCAGATACCTGATGCTGTTTAAATTATCAGGCAATTCATTCGGTTCCATATTGTCCTCCTCTTTAAAATTCACTTTAACAACAATTTACGACACAAATCACAATCTGTGGTTTAATGGTTTTTTATGTATTCACTTACTTTTTTCACTGCATGATGATAGCTGGCTTTTAATGCACCTTCACTGGTTTCTAATACGCGGCTCATTTCTTCGTAAGGCATTTCATCGTAATAGCGCAGGTTAAATACAGCACGCTGCTTTTCGGGAAGTGTTTGTATGGCAACCTGCAGCTTCCATTCTAACCTGTTTGCATCAAAACCTTCGTCTGCTTTTACTTTGTTAGATAAACCACTTTCCACATCGCTTAAACTTACTGATGAACGCTTTTTTTGCTGTTGCAAAAAGGTAAGAGACTCGTTGGTTGCAATGCGATACAGCCATGTATAAAGCTGGCTGTCTTCTCTAAAATTGTCCAACGCATTCCATACTTTAATAAACATATTCTGCAATACATCATTAGCATCATCGTGCGTTACTACCATGCGCCTGATATGCCAATACAACTTTTCCTGGTACTTTTTGATAATAGCAGAAAATGCCCGCTCTTTTGTATCTGCCTCTCTGAACTGACGTAATAATTCCTGGTCATCTAACTGCATACAGGGGAATTTTAATCTTAAAATAAAAAACCCGGTTGTAGGATGGGCATTTACCCTGAATGTTTAAAAACGAAAACAAAATGGCTGAATTTATAATATTATTAAGGTACGTTTCTTTCAATCGTTTGGCTTTTAAAACGGCTAACTATAAGCGTTGCAATATAAAGCTTTTAATAAATAAGATTCAGGGTGCCGAAAACCATACGAGATTTATAACTAAGTTTGATGTTCAGAAACAAGAACCGGAATACACGATGCGCAAACTGATAACCGCTTTTACGCTTATCTTTCTTTTACTTTTTACTTTCTTTTTTTCTCACGCACAATCGCCCGCCGCTCCCAACAGCGCTGATATTTTTCTCCAGTTAAAAAAGCTCAATGTGCTTGGCAGCGTATTGTACATAGCGGCTCATCCCGATGATGAAAACACAAGATTGCTGGCCTATTTTTCAAAAGAAAAACAATATCGCACCGGCTATATGAGCCTGACGCGCGGCGATGGCGGTCAGAATTTAATTGGTGATGAACAAGGTGTTGAACTTGGCTTGATACGCACGCAGGAATTATTATCTGCCCGGCGTATTGATGGCGCTGAACAGTTTTTCGGCACTGCTTTCGATTTTGGATTTAGTAAAAATGCCACTGAAGCGTTAAGCGTTTGGAGCCATGATAAAATGCTAAGCGATGTTGTTTGGGTAATCCGCCGGTTTCAGCCGGATGTAATTATCACACGCTTTCCGCCGGATGAGCGCGCCGGTCATGGACATCATTGGGCATCTTCTATCTTAGCTGCCGAAGCTTTTGTAGCTGCTGCTGACAGTACCAAGTTTAAAGAGCAGTTTCAATTTGGTGTAAAACCCTGGCAGGCAAAACGCATTTTTTGGAATACTTATAATTTTGGCGGAACAAACACCACATCTTCTACCCAGCTTACGATGGATATTGGCACTTTTAATCCATTGCTTGGTAAAGGTTATGGAGAAATAGCGGCTGAAAGCCGCAGCCAGCATAAAAGCCAGGGATTTGGTTCTTTAAAACAACGCGGACAATCAACAGAATATTTTTCATTAACCAATGGTTCGCCGGCTTCTCACGATGTGATGGATAGCGTAAATACAAGCTGGCAGCGCGTTACCGGAAGCTCGCAAACTCAGACAACTTGTGATAGCCTGATTGCACATTATAGTTTTGAACACCCCGAAAACAGCATTGCAGGTTTGGTAAGATTATATAGTGAAATCAATGGATTGGCCGGCGGTTACTGGCGTTATAAAAAAGCGGAAGAAGTAAAAAACATCATTTCGCAATGCGCCGGTTTATTTGTAGAAGCCATTGCTAATAATCATTATGCAATCACCGGCGATACATTAGGCGTTTCTTTTTCGATAAATAAAAGAAACAATACAAACCTGACTTTAACCAATATAGAACTTGATAATTACGATACAACGCTGAATCAATCATTGGCAACAAATCAAAATGTAATCATCAATACACAATTTCCGGTACGAAAAGATAAACCTTTGTATCAGCCATATTGGTTACAGAATAGTCGTTTGCCCGGCAGCTTTATTATAGACAATCAATTATTGGTTGGCAAACCGGAAAATGATCCTGATTATATAGCAATATTCAGTTTCGTTGTTGATGGCACCACTTTCAAATATCAGCGGCCTGTTCAATATAAATATGCAGACGCAATAAAAGGTGAATTGTATGAACCGTTGCGTGTAATTACTCCGTTCGCCATTTCTGCAATACCTGGTATTGCTTTATTAAATGTAAAACCACAAAGCGGAGAAGCGCCGGAACCCGAATTGAAAATAACTTTTAAATCAAATATTACATTATCTCATTTGCCGGTTACAATAAAAGCAGAGCAGAAAGACAAAACAATTTTTTCAAAAGACACTTTGATAAATGCTGAAGCCGGGAAAGAATATTTGTTTTCTGCCGATTTAAAAAAGATTGTTTCAACAAAAGAAGATAATAATATTCGGGTTGCTGTTACCGTAAAAAAAGACAATACTACTCTTACTTACGCCAATTACCTGCGCACGATTCATTACGATCACATTCCGGACATTTGTTACAATTTTAAAGACAATGTCCGTCTTGTTACGGAAGAAATAAAAACGGTTGGAAAAAATATCGGTTATATATCCGGAGCCGGCGATAAAGTGCCGCAGGCTTTGCAGCAAATGGGTTTTACAGTAAAATTGCTGGGCGAAAATGATATTACGCCTTCTAACCTGCAACAGTTTGATGCGGTGATTTCGGGAATTCGCGCGTATAATTTATTTACCTGGCTGCTGGCGAAATACGATATTTTGATGAACTATATAAAAGCCGGCGGCAATTATATTGTTCAATACAATCAGCAGGACGTTGTTACACAAAATATAGGACCGTATCCATTTACGATCAGCCGTATCCGGGTAACAGACGAAACAGCCGATGTACATGTATTACTGCCTCATAGTTCTGTGTTTAATTATCCAAACAAAATAACTTCTCTTGATTTTAAAGATTGGATACAGGAACGAAGCATTTACCACGCGCAAAATTTTGATTCGCATTATACAGCGCCGATTGGTATGCACGATCCTAACGAGCCGGAAACAAATGGCAGCTTACTTATTGCGCCGTATGGAAAGGGGAATTTTGTTTATACGGGACTTGTATTTTTCCGCGAAATGCCGGCTGGTATTGCCGGATCTTACCGGCTGATGGCAAACCTGATTGCACTTCCAAAAAATCAATAATAAATGAGAAAGAAAAGAAGAGAAGTGAGCATTTGGTTTTTGGTGATTTTAGGAGTCACCATTGGTTTTATTATAAAAAATGTAGAAATCGGTTTAATTATCGGGTTACTAATCGGATTACTGGCTGGCAGCTTCGCCAGCGGAAGAGAATAAAATTTAGTGCATTCTCCTGGTAAATATTTATTTGAATAAAAGCAGCACAGGTTACAATCAGAGAGTCTTGATGGTAAAGAAATAAATCCTGTATGAAATCAACTCTCCTGACTTTTGCTGCTTTTTTTGTTATTATTTTATTACACGCGCAAGATACTATCAGCTTAAAGAAAGAAGCCCAGAGAAACAAAATCTACACAGATCGTCCGCCACAAGCTGTTTTTGCTGAATTAGGCGGAAACGCTATTGTTTTATCCGCTAACTACGACAGGAGATTTGGTAAAAAAACAGATGGTCTGGGTTTTAGAGTGGGTATTGGGTATAGCTTTAGTAACGATCCCGGTTTTTTTTCAATACCGGTTGGTCTTAATTATTTACTTGGTAAAAAGTCTAATTTTTTTGAAATCGGCGTTGGCGAAACCGCTTTGTTTGTAAAAAGCCGTTCAATAGATTCCTAGGGTAGTATTGGCAATACAGATTTATACGATGGCGATAATGTTTTTATAACTACCATTAATATCGGTTACCGCCTGCAGCCTGTAAAAGGTGGCTTTAATTTCAGAGCTGGTCTTATGCCTTTCTTTATAAAAAGCGAAACTTCGCTTCTTCCATATCTCAGCTTTGGTTATAATTTCTAAATATAATCGTCTTCATTTATCGCTATCAATATAAAATAAAAAAAGCCCTCCTTAAGAATAAGGACGGCCTCTAACGATTGCTTGCCATATAAAAGAGTTCGAGCTAATATTTTCCGCAATCGAAGTGGAAAACCAGCTTTATAATTATTTTACTGAATCAATAGAATCTTTCAACACTTTAAATGATGAATCAATAACCCGTTTGTTCGAGTCTGATTTGCTTATTACAGAATCTTTTGTAGCTGCTTTCTGAGAATCAACTACATTTTGTGTAGAATCTGCCGATTTTTCAATGGAAGACTGGCTGTTACAAGCTAATAAACTACAAAGAACCAATACTGATAAAAATCCTTTCAACATAAACCCAAACGGACATTTGCTATTTAATACTTATTTCTTAAAAAAGTAACCCGGCGTATTGTCAATTTAATACTGATAATTTTCAGTTGTATTTTTTCGTATTAAATCTTAGCGTTACTTCTTCCCAGTTTCCATTTATTCCTATCAATATAAAATAAAAAAAGCCCTCCTTAAGAATAAGGACGGCCTCTAACGATTGCTTGCCATATAAAAAAGTTATCAGCTATTCTGGTCAGCAAGCGGTTGACCTTGATGAACAGCTTTTGGAATTACATTTTGCTGGTAGAATCTTTCTTCATTGTTGAAGTGTCGCCCATTTTCATGGTAGAATCACCCATCATAGTAGAAGATGTATCAGGCATTGCAGGTGCTACAGTTGTTGTATCCATTGAAGAAGTAGAATCTGAAGTAGTTGTATCTCCGGAGTTTGAACCGCAGGCTGCAAAAGCGCCGATTGCTAATACTAATAAAAGCTTTTTCATTGTTGTGAATGTTTTTGTGTGTAAGTGAATTTGGTATTTATACCGGAATGCGGAAAAGGTAACCGACATATCACAAATATTTTTAAAAAAAGTTTTCAGATAGTATTTGGGTTACTTTTATCGCTGTTTTGGTATTAAAATCACATTCGGCGAGTGAAACCTGAAGTTAATGAACAGCTTCTCTTACGTGGGTTAGCAAACAACGATTCAAAAGCTATTGAAGCCATTTATAAAGACAACTTTAAAATGGTGCAGGCTTTTATCATTAATAACAATGGAAGCTACGATGATGCAAGAGATATATTTCAGGAAGCGATGATTACGCTTTATGATAAAGCAAAAAGCGATTCGTTCGTTCTCACCAGCCAGATTAAGACATATATCTATTCCGTTTGCCGCCGGCTTTGGTTAAAACGGCTTCAGCAAATGGGAAAATACATAACACAATCTGATACGTTGAAAGAAACCGTTGCTGTGGAAGATGATATTGACATTCACGAAAAGAAAAATGCGGATTTCGCAATTATGGATAGAGCCTTAAACAGTCTTGGCGAACCCTGCAAAAGTCTTCTCGAATCGTTTTATCTTCAGAAAAAAGGAATGCACGAAATAGCAACCGACTTTGGATATACCAATGCCGACAATGCTAAAACGCAGAAGTATAAATGCCTCATGCGACTCAAAAAATTATTTTTCGCCCAATATAATATAGGTGAGTAATGGAAGACATGCAATTATTAGATACCATCGAGCGATACCTTAACGGCAACATGCTGCCCGAAGAAAAGAAATACTTTCAGCAGCTTCGTAAAAATACCCCCGAAATAGACCAGATGGTGGTAGAGCACCGTTTGTTTCTTCAGCAAATGGATATGTATTCCGGGCAAAAGAACCTGCTTCATACCTTAAATAATATTCACGAAGACCTTGTAGCCAAAGGCGACATTTACGAAGGTGGTGAAATTACCACCAAAGGCAAAGTGCTTCAGCTTTGGACAAAATACAAACGCGTTACCGGCATTGCGGCTTCCATTGCAGGCATTACAGCTTTAGTAATTAGTCTTCTTGCGGCGCAATTATCTCCGGCTACGCCTACACAAGGTGATATACAGGAGCTAAGTAAAAAAATTAATGTTCTCGAAAAGAAAACCAATAATCTCACTTCCGAGATAAACAAAGATTTACCTGTAAAACCCAGCCACACCTTCACAACGGGCGGTACCGGTTTCTTAATTGATGGCAGAGGCTATTTAATTACCAACGCACACGTGCTGAAAGGCAAAGGCGTTGTGGTAAATAACAGCGGAACTGATCTTACCGCAACTATTGCATATAAAGACGAGGAAAAAGACCTTGCAATTCTGAAAATAGACGATGAAGCGTTTAAACCCGTTTCTTCATTACCGTATTCTTTCAAAAAGAGCAATTTCGATTTAGGGGCTGATATATATACATTGGGTTATCCGCGCGACATCATTGTTTACAACTCTGGTTATATCAGTGCAACATCGGGACATGACGGCGATACCTCAAGCCTGCAGATTTCTTTACCAGCCAATCCGGGAAATTCCGGCGGTCCGGTGCTGAATAAAAACGGTGAAGTGGTTGGTATTCTCAGTGCCCGCGAAGCTAACGCCGAAGGTGTTGTATTCGCTATCAAATCAAAAGGTATTTATGATATGTTAGAGGCGTTAAAGAAAGAAGATACGTCTTATCAAAGCATTAAAATGCCGGTTACTTCCAATCTTAAGAAGTTAGACCGCGAGCAGCAAATTAAACGCGTGTCTGATTATGTGTACCAGGTGAAAGTGTACAATTAGTCTGTCAATTGTTTTTTATAATAGGTTTACCCGCCCGAACAAGGCGGGTTTTTTATTGCAGATTTTGTTTTTATGTTAATAGGTTTCTGTTGACTATCTGTTCTACTTTTGGTGCAATCTTATAGCACAATATTTTTACTTAATATTCTAAATTTACTTATGAAACAAAGTATCAAGGAGTTTGTTAAAAGAAGTCCTCTTCTTTTAAAATTTTATAGAAACGTGAAGCTGGGCTCTACTTTTAAACCCACGGTTACAAAGTCAGTTAAAGGCAGCGGAAATAAATTGGAAATCAATAATTCTGCTCTCTTTGCAGAATGCAAAATCAATATCACCGGAAATAACAATGAAATTATTATAAAAGAAAGCACACAGTTTGTGAATGTGGCTTTTGTTATTTTCGGAAGTAATAACAAAATAATAATTTCACAAGGCGTTACATTTGATGAAGGCGGTTCTTTCTGGATAGAAGATGAAAATTGTGAAATCACAATCGGAGAAAATACGTCTTTTAGAAACACAGATATTGCTGCTACTGAGCCATACTCGAAAATCACTATCGGAAGTGATTGCCTTTTTTTCGTATGATGTTGATCTTAGAACCGGAGATTCTCATTCTATTATAAACCTAAACACAAACAAAAGAATCAATTATGCTAAGGACGTAACGGTTGGTAATCATGTTTGGGTTGCTTCGCACGTTAGCATACTAAAGGGAGTAGCCATACCTTCCAATTCAATTATTGCTACCCGATCGCTTGTAACAAAATCGTTTAATCAGGAATATGTATTAATTGCCGGAAGTCCGGCAGAAATAAGAAAAGAAAATATTACCTGGAAGAAAGAGCGCATCTACGAAACAAGTTAACCATTCTAAAAATAAAATAATAGTAGCATAAATCAATCTATTACCCGCCCGCAAGGCGGTTTTTTTTATTGCAAATCATCAAACCATTTACATTTGATTTATATACAGATGGAAACAATCTCAATACAGGAAGTTACTTTGGCAGATATTCATCCGCTTCAGTCTATCAGCAAACAAACTTTTATTGAAACGTTTGCCGGCAGCAATACAAAGGCTGATATGGAAAAATATATAAGCGATAGCTTTAGTGTAGCTAAACTAACCAGCGAAATACAAAAATCCCGGCTCTCAATTTTACTTTGCGATAATGGATGATAAAAGTGGTTGGCTATATGAAACTCAATACAAGAGAAGCGCAAACCGAATTGAAAGATCAAAGAGGCGTTAGAAATTGAGCGGATTTATGTTTTACACGAATACCAGGGGACAGAAAATAGGTCAGATTATATATAATAAAGCATTACAAATTGCCACGCAGGCACAATTATCTTATGTGTGGTTGGGCGTTTGGGAAAAGAATATAAAGGCAATTTCTTTTTACAAGAAAAATGGATTTACCGAATTCGACAAACACATTTTCAGGTTAGGCAGCGACGTACAAACCGATATATTAATGAAACAAAAAATTGTATAAAGCGATTTTGCCGGTCGTTTATAATCGTTTTGCCGATAAAAAGTTTCGCAAAGCCAGCCAAAAATGGCTGGCTTTGCGAAATGATTTTTGATGAGTTGCGTATATTTGGGAGTTAGGCGCAAGGCGTTGACACCTCATAAAATTCATAACATCAATTGATAAAAGACGATATAAAATACGAATGCAGAATTGTAGCTTTTATTGACATATTAGGCTTCAAGGAAATTGTTAAGCAATCGGAGCAAGACACGACAAAAATTGAGTTGCTATATTCTGTATTAGATTTTCTGAAAGGTTGGGAAACATCGGACAAATGGGATTTAAAGTTTGTAGAAATCGAAGAAGATGCTCAAAAAAAAGGCGTAGATAATTTCGACATCCGTGGTAAGACAAATACAACATCATTTTCTGACAGTATAGTTGTATCCGTTAAAGTTGACGAAAACTTAAACGAAATGACTTCAACTCTCGTAGTCAACTTAGCTTATATCGGAGCAATATTAATTGAAAAAGGAATTTTATTCCGAGGTGGTTTTAACAATTGGAAACATTCTTCACAACGATAATGGAACTGTATTCGGGCAAGCTCTGATTGATGCATATCAGCTTGAAACCAAAAGTGCAAAATATCCAAGAATAGTTTTATCAGACAAGTTAATTAGAGAATTAAAATACCCAATAGAAACTAAAAGAAACAGATTTCCGTATCACCAATACATTGACCGATTTGAAGATGGATGTATTGGCTTTCACCAAATGATTTATTATCAAGTTATAGAAAGTTGGACAGAAATGACATCTGAAAAAATGATTGATAGTTTGGCGAAGGTTCGTAAAACTATAATCAACGGGCTTGACAACAGTTTTGAAAATCCTGATGTTTTCGAAAAATTTAAGTGGCTTAAAGAACAATATAATAAATTGATAATTTTAAGTGACTTTGATTTTAATAGTAAAACTGATGAAAATATTAAAATGAAAATAAGAGACCTCAATGATGGAATATCAGGACAGAATATACATTATTCGTACACTGATAACTTTTATAATCAAAGCCGAAAGAAAGAGTAACCGTGAAGCCCGGCCGCTAACATGGGGGTTTGCTGCTATGCTGGCAGACGAATAAAATTCTCATCTTTTTGTTCGCTATCAGCAGTGGTTCGGTCAGACGTAATTCTGTTGAACTTTTGTTCTTAACTTCATCATCAGTAATTTTATTAGACTTCAGTTCTGGGCTGGACGAACATAAATTCCAGCACAGCAAGCAGGGAACCGTTTTGTGCAAGTATATGGAGACATCATATAAATATACATCATCAGTAGATTACATTAGCAATCTAACATTTGATTACATAGAGGCATGTTCATTTCAACGTGGGACTGAGTACGAAGAGAATTTAAAAGCAATAAGACCCTAGATATAATGAATTAAAAAATGGACAACAACAAACTTGGCACAAAGCCGCATTATCAAATATTAGACGGACTTCGGGGTGTAGCCGCTATTATCGTGGTATTCTTTCACCTTGCCGAACCGCTTTCCGGCAGCCACCTTGACAATATTGTAAATCATGGTTACCTGGCAGTTGATTTTTTCTTTCTCCTATCCGGCTTTGTAATTGGTTATTGCGTACGATGACAGATGGAACAAATTAACCATCGGCGGCTATCTTCGGCGTCGCTTCGAGCGGCTGCAACCCCTTGTTGTATTGGGCATGACGCTCGGTGCCATTACCTTTTACTTTACCGACTCAACCATATGGCCGCTCATTCATACCGTTCCGGTATGGATGCTGATTGTTGTTTGGCTGATCGGATGTACCATTTTACCCATCCCGCTTTCTATGGATATACGCGGCTGGCAGGAAATGCACCCTCTCAATAGTGTTGGCTGGTCCCTTTTTTTCGAGTACATCGCCAATATTCTCTACGCGCTGGGGCTAAGGAAATTATCTAATAAAGCATTGGCTCTTTTTGTAGTAGGGGCAGGTGCCCTGCTTTTGCATTTTGCGGTTACCAACCCGAACGGAGACGTTACCGGTGGCTGGACACTGAATGCCGAACACATGCGTGTTGGCATAACGCGTACGATATTTCCATTTTTTGCCGGTTTGCTCCTTTCGCGGGTAGCGCGCCCAGTTCATATCAGAAATGCTTTCCTATGGTGTAGCTTGCTGGTTTCGGCTGTTTTGCTGATGCCAAGAATAGGCGGTGCCCAACATCTCTGGATGAATGGTCTGTACGAAGCTTTTTGCATCATCATTGTCTTTCCGCTGATTGTATATATGGGTGCCAGTGGTAGGGTAAGTAGTGGAACGGAAGATAAAATTTGTACCTTCCTCGGTGCCCTTTCCTATCCCTTATACATGACGCATTATGTGCTTGTCTATTTTTACGTGGCATGGGTAAGCAATCACAGCGGCATTATATTATGGCAGGCTTGGCCATACGCCCTGCTCACATTTTCAGGAGCTATTGTATTGGCTTATGCAAGTTTAAAGTGGTACGATGAACCGGTGAGAGCCTGGCTGCGAAAAAAGCTGAAGTAGCGAAAAGGAAAGTATATTATTTACTTTTTCCTCAACATTTTCTTGTGGTTTTCCCCCTTTATTCTTCGAGATGTCAGCATAGTCGTGAGTTAAATGATTTCGGAGAATCATTATATTTCTACTTCATTCACCGCAATGTCTCCGCCTCAGGACATTGCAGAAAAAAAGAAAGACTGCGCCTAACAGTTACTTGCTGCCATAGCGGCTTAACGAAAGCCATTCAACAATAATTTTTCGATCAATCTTTTGTGTTATATTGAGATGACACATAAAAATATCCGTTGCGGACAGCAAGTAATGAACCGTCGTTGGCGGCTATTTCAAAATGAAGGTTAAAAATTAACTTATAGATTTGACGAATAAAACCTTTACTTATGAAAACAAAAATTGTACAGTTCTTTTTCTTGACGCTCTTTATTCTTACTTCTTGTAAAAAAGATAATGTTGAACCAAAATCTCAATTTATAGACACACCTTTTTCTATACTTGACTTTAAAAGTTTAGCAGATACTGCCGCAATTGAAATTAATTATCCGGGTACAATTACATTAAAAAGTGATTCTACGTGGGTTCTGTAAATTGCGGCTGATGCAAAGTCAACATGAACATACAGCCTTTCACCAACAGGTTATAAAAGGGCGCAGATAAAGTTTACCATTCTTCAATAGACACCTCTTCTGAGAGATACGGTTCTATCAACAAAACTCAAATCAGTTATTGAAACGGTTAACAATTGTGCCCTTCCTGAACAAAATGATATACAATTTACTTTTACTGATGAAAATTTTACATCTTACTTGCGAACTTTTAAGAAATAACGCCAAGTAATAATTGGCGGCTTTCTGCTATACTGGCTAATAAGGACAGCAATCCTTAAAACCTTAGCTCCTATTACAACAATCCTTTCCGGTTATGAAAATAAAAAAACTGCTAATCTTATTTTGTCTATGTTTTTTAGCCTGTAACAACGCAAAACTGGAGAATCAGGCGAAGCAAGAGAAGTTTGACAAGGTAAAATGGGCAACAAAGGATAAGATGGATTATCCATACAGAGATAACATGCTAAACGATGTAATGAGCCATTATGAATTGCATGGATTGAAAAAAGATTCGCTCATAAATCTGTTCGGCTCTCCGGATAGAAGTGATAGCAGTTATCTTTTCTATACGATAGCTCAGGAGCGATTGGGCTTTTTCCCCATTCATACCAAAACATTAGTCATTAAACTCACTAAAGATAAAACTGTAGAATGGAGAAAAATTCATGAATAAAGGCTAATAAAAGCAGCAGCCATAAAACAGCAACTAATAGCCGCTTTTGGTTCCAATATCGTCTCCTCAGGGAAATAATGCCCGGACGGTTTATTATGTATAGCGCAAGAAAATGTATTCACTTATCACAAAATAGCAAGAGTTCGTTCAAAATAATCTGCTATCCATTTTCAACTGGCACTATATTTACAATTTCAACCCAAACAATAGCTATGAAAACATCACACAACGAAAAAGAAGACAAAGACGACAATGAGAAAACATACAAAGAGTTTACAGACCTCGTAAATATGACCGCTTCCGAATTAAATAAATGGCTCAAAACAGAAGAATCGAAAAACACAGGTTTGGATAGCGGCGATGGAGAAGCCATCGGTCACAAATCAGGTAAAGCAATTGTATATATTCTGAATAAAAAGAAAGCCGATTTAGATGCGGATGATTATCACCAGATGCACCGCGTTATTTCTTATATCAGCCGCCACAAAGCGCAACAACCAAAAGGCGATTTGGAAGACACACGCTGGAATTACAGTTTAAAAAACTGGGGTTACGATTACAGCAAAGAAAAATAATTAATGCGGTTCTGTAGAAAGTGTTTGCAGGCTGCCTTTGCGCAGCCTTGTTTGTTTTTGTATGTATAAAAAAGCCGCTAACAAAGTAACAATCAAACCACAAATTAATCCTAACCACGGCGCCGGAATAACAAGTAAAGCCCAACCTGTAACGTAAGAACCAATTACATCGCAGAAATTTATAAATGCCATGTAAGCCGTAAACTGCGAACCTTCTACCTGCGGGCGACACAACGCCATCAGGATAGGAAAGGCAGACACGCTCATCATCGGGTCGGCAAAGTTCCAGAGAATTAACCCGGCTGTAGTTACGCTTCTGTTTGTCCATAGATAATAAAAGCCGCAAAGTAGTAACAGGAACAAACCAAATATCCACATAACAATCATTTGCAGGCGCGTAGCGCCAATACGATCTGATATAATACCGCCGACTACAATAACACCAAACGTGAGAATACTTCCCCAACTTCCCTGCAGTACCGACACATCGTTATCGTGCCAGTGCAAATCGTGAATAATATAATAACTGTACGACCGGATAAAAATGCTAAAACATAAATACACTAAGGCAATTACGCCAAAGATTTGCAGGCTGTTCCGGGTTGTCATGCCGTTCCACAATTCTTTAAACAACCATTTTAAAGAAGGATTGTCTTCCGATGCGGTATGTCCGTCGGGCAACACCTGTTTCTTGCCAAAAGTTGGTAATAGAGGATCTCGTTTATCAAGCTTAATAAAAAAAGTAAGAATGGTCAAAGCTAATAACGTGAGCGATTGTACGAGTGCCGCCGTAAAGAAACTATACGCATGAAGAACCGTAGAAAGTAAAGCGGCACCAAAAGAAACGCCTAATAAAAAACCGCCGCGCATAAACGCATTTACACGGCCACGCTCGTCTTCGGGCACTACAAAAATGGCAATGGCATCTACACTTGCGTCTTGTATGGAAGCAAAATTACTATGTATAAAAAATACAACCGACAGCAACGTGATTTGTTGCACCGGATTTTTTACCAGTAACAAAGAAAGTGATGCTAAAAAAGCAATGAGTTGCGTAAGCACAACCCAATGTTTACGATGCCCGATAATAGAATATTGATAACGGTCAATGATTGGTCCCCAAACAAACTGCAATATCCAGGGAATGCCAACAATGGCAACAAAACTGCCGACTATATTAGAAGCCACACCCTGACCTACTAAATAATTGGCAATGGCTGTTAATGCAAAACCGGCAGGAATGCCTTGCATCACATATAAATAAAAGAATGTAAAATATCGGAGACGCGCACTTTCATTCAACGCTGGTAACGGCATGTAGATCGTTTTGAACAGGAGAGATCAATACAAATCAATTATGGTGCAAAACACAACCGGCGCAACAGAAATCTTTATTACGCCATCTATTTCTAAAAACTTTTGGCTTGCATAATAGTTTTTCGCAGTAACAAACGTTATAAAAATGATTGTGTAAATTGCTTTATAATTTAAATAAGTAGCCGCATGAGCAAGGAAATAAAAGCCGGGAATTTATTAATAGCCGATCCCTTTTTGAAAGACCCGAATTTTACACGCACGGTTGTTTTGATATGCGATTATCAAACAGATGGTGCTATTGGTTTTGTGCTCAATCGCAAATACAGTAAAAATGTGGGCGAGCTGATTTCCAATTTAGAAACCTGCGACTTCCCGGTTTATTATGGCGGTCCTGTGCAAACCGATACCATTCATTTCCTGCATCGTTGTCCCGAATTAATTCCCGACGGTCTGAATATTGGCAATGGCATTTATTGGGGCGGTGATTTTGAAAAAACGTCGGAATTAATCAAAAGCGGTGAAATTGAACAAAGCAAGATTCGGTTTTATATTGGTTACAGCGGCTGGGGCGAAGAACAGTTAGAAGGCGAAATTGAAGAAAAAACATGGCTTCTTGCACAAAGCAATACAAAACTGGTTTTTCATAAAAACGCCGGACTTATCTGGCAGGATTCTCTAAAAGAATTAGGTGGTAAATACGAACAATTAATTCATTACCCACTCGATCCGCAGTTAAATTAAAATATAAAATCATTTTCGGGGTTGTCGGCTTTCTGTATTTCAATATAACTTTTGTTCGGCTGTCCGTTACAACTGCGAAGCACTCATTGAGACCATAAAAAATCATTATGACCGAAATAACTCCGCTGCGCCGGCTGTTCTTCTTGCATCTTGTTCCTTGTATTCTTACATCTTGTCTCTTGTATTATTGTCTCTTTCTCCGTTGGCGCTTTACGGGCTTTCCACTTCCATCCCGCAGCCCATCGGCAAAAGAATATTCAATGAAATACAATCTTTATTTTCATTTGACCTTTGTGGTTTTATAAAATTTACTTATCAAATCCAAAATATTCTTTCGTGTTATTATAGCAAATATCCTGAATGATTTTTCCGGTCCAAGCTACATCATTTGGCAATTCGCCCTTTTCTATTTCTTCACCAAAAAGGTTGCATAAAATGCGGCGGAAATATTCATGTCGCGGATAAGAAAGGAAGCTTCGTGAATCGGTAAGCATACCCACAAAACGACTCAGCAAACCCATGTTGGAAAGTGTGTTAATCTGCTTCGTCATACCATCTTTCTGATCTAAAAACCACCACGCACTTCCCCATTGTATTTTACCGGCCACAGAGCCATCATTAAAGTTACCAATCATCGTTGCCAGCAACTCGTTATCAGCCGGGTTGAGATTATATAAAATGGTTTTTGTCAGCTTATTTTTTTTGTCTAATGTATCAAGAAATTTTGCCAATGCTTTTCCTTGCGAATCATCACCGATTGAATCCCAGCCGGTATCGGCGCCTAACCCTTTCATCATGCGCGAATTGTTGTTTCGCATGGCGCCCAAATGATATTGCTGCACCCAGCCCTTTTCCCAATCCCATTCTGCAAAATAGAGCAACATGGCGCTTTTAAATTTATATTGTTGCTCAGGCGTAATGTTCTTACCGGCACGCAAATCAGCAAAAGATGAATCGATTTCTGTTTGTGTAAAATCAGACGCATACATCATTTCCAAACCATGATCGCTGACACTACAATTCATACTTGCAAAAAAATCGTGACGGTTATGTAAGGCAGCCAGATAATCGTCAAAAGATGAGATAGAAATATCAGTAACGGCTTGCAATTTTTCGATGTATGATTGAAAGCTTTTTGCATCGCTTACTTCCATCGCTTTGTCAGGACGAAACGCCGGTAAAACAGGAATTTCAAAACCATCTTCTTTTATCTTTTTATGATGTTCCAAAGTGTCAGCCGGATCGTCTGTTGTGCATACAGTTTTCACATTCATCCGGCGCAACAGATTGCGAACTGAATATTCCGGTGTCTGCAATTTTTCAGAACACTCTTCATATATTTTTTCAGCCGTTTTTGGGCTCAAAATATCATATACAGCAAAGTACCGCTGAAGTTCCAAATGTGTCCAGTGATAAAGCGGGTTGCGCAATGTATAAGGCACTGTAGCTGCCCATTGTTCAAATTTTTCGCGGTCGCTTTTGTTGCCTGTACAATACGCTTCCGAAATGCCATTGGCGCGCATAGCACGCCACTTATAATGATCGCCGTACAACCATATTTTCGTCAGGTTTTCAAACTTTGTATCATCAGCAATTTGCTGTGGCGGCAGATGACAATGATAATCTATAATTGGCGCCTGCGCAGCATAATCGTGATAGAGTATTTCTGCTGTTTTATTATGAAGTAAGAAATTGTTATCCAGGAATGATTTCATGATAATTAAGATTAAACCAAAACGAATAAGCAAAACATGGAAAGCCTTGCTGAATAAAGAATTGAACGTATAAGAGTGCTTCTTTTTTCTCTTTACTTAAAAGAGAAAAAAGAACAAATCAATGATTGCAACGATGCGTAACCAGAGTTTCAAATGTTCGTAACATAATAGCTATTTTATGTAATTTTTATACTGCTGCTGTTTATGTTTTTACAATCAATTCTTTTATATCAATATGATCTGTGAACTTTTGCAAATACATCAATATATTACTTTTAAAATCAGGTAATGCAGCCAGAGATTCGCCCCATAAATTCGTATCATTTAATACTTTATTTACCACTTCTTCAGCATCATTATTTTTCCATAACTGAAACCAATATCCCGCTTTTTCATCTTGTATAAGATAGCGTTCACCAAACCTTTCGCCGTAATACATATTGTCTTCAAAAAAGACTGCTTTCATAAATAAAAGATAAGCCGCAAAGCCAAGTGCCATGTGTTGCGGCGAGGCTGACGAAATCTTATAATATTGTATAAGTAATGGCACACAACGCTGCTTTATTTTGCTTGTGTATTGCGCTGCGATGGACGACCATTTGTGCTGTATAAAAGGATTTTTAAACCGGCTGATAACATTGCCGGCAAAGACTTTTGCTTCTTCGTTAGAAATATTATTATGCGTGAGACAAGGTATGATTTCGTTATACACCAGGTTATAAATAAATTGCTGAAAAGCATCATCTTTCATGGCGGCATTTACCATATCAAAACCAGACAAGAAAGCAAGTCCGCAACAGAAAGTATGCGTACCATTCAGTAGTCGTAATTTTAGCTCGCGATATTTTTGAACGTCGTCTGTGATGATGACATTTTTATCTGCCTGGCTAAACGACAGCCATTCCTTTGTCTGATTTCTTTTTGTTTCGATTGCCCATAAGCTGTAAGGCTCGCTCATAATAGCTAATTCATCACTATAACCAAAGCTTTCTTCAAGTTGTTGTTTATCTTGTTTTGGCAACGCGCCGGGCACAATTCTGTCAACCAAAGAATTACACCAATCGTTTGCCGTTATCAACCAATTTATGAATGAATTGTCAAGATGATTGAGCTGTGCGAGTTTCGTAACGATGTCTTTTAATTTTGTTCCGTTATCAACTAATAATTCTGTTGGAATGATGACCATTCCACTTTCCTTACTGCCGTTAAAAACCTGGTAACGCGCGTGTAAAAAAGCAAGCAATTTTCCTGGAAACGATTGCGGCGGAGACATGTGAATATTATCATCTTCCTGCAAGGCAATACCAACTTCTGTTGTATTGGAAATGATAATTTGCAGTTGTGCATTTGAAGCGCAATGGATGATCTCCTGCCAATTATCGTTCGCATTAATAACACGGCTAATAGCTGCATTGATTATGTAATTTTCCTGAAGTTTATCATCAGCCAAACCTTTTATACAATGCGTGTACAGATTGTTTTGTTTTTCGTATTCATCAATACTTCCTGCGGCTGTTGATTTAACAACAACAATGCGCCCGTTAAACAGACCTTTATTGTTTGCCTTGTTGATATAATAATCCGGAAGTCCGCGAAGCAATACGCCGGTACCAAACTGTAATACTTTTTCAGGTAAATTCCATACAGTTTCCGAAGGAAGATAGATGTTCTTGCTGGTAGCCAGCAACTGTATTGTTTCTTTGTTTAACTGTATCATATATCAATGCAATTAATCAGCTTTTTTCTTCCCATACCTGTACTAAATGAACAAGCGTTTCTACAGCTTTGTTCATATCGTTTATGCTTATCCATTCGTGCCGGCTATGTATGGCTTGCATACCTGTAAATAAGTTAGGACAAGGCAAACCCATAAAGCTTAGCCGGCTGCCATCGGTACCGCCCCTTACGAGTTCCTTTTTGGGTTGTAAACCGGCGCGTGTAATGGCTTCTTCTGCATACGAAATCAACTGCGGATATTGACTGATAATTTCCTTCATATTCCGGTACTGTTCCTCTGCTTCAAACTGCATGGTTGCTTTTGGATGTTTCTCCAAAACCTTTTCTGCAATGGCTTTCAAACGTTCTTCGTGTTTGGTAAGCATATCAGTATCAAAATCACGGATAATAAAATCTATGGTTGCTTGTTCTGCAAGTCCCCCGATAGCAACCGGATGAACAAAACCTTGCCGCTTTGCTGTTGTTTCCGGACTCCATTCGCCGGTTGGCAAAGCCGCTAATATTTCGCCCACAATCTTTAATGCGTTTACTAATTTTCCTTTTGCGTAACCCGGGTGCGCAATCACGCCATTTATTGTTATGCGAGCATGATCGGCACTGAAAGTTTCATCTTCTATCATTCCCTTTTCGCCACCATCAAGTGTATAAGCGAAATCGGCTCCGACCTTTTTCAAATCAATCTTCGCCGTGCCTTTTCCGACCTCTTCATCCGGCGTAAAAACAATCTTTATATCACCATGTTTTATATCGGGATGAAGTATGAGATAATTTGCCATATCCATAATTTCAGCTACACCGCTTTTATCATCGCCACCCAATAAAGTGAGCCCGCTTGCGGTGATAATATCACTGCCGATTTGTTCTTTTAAGTAAGGATGTTGTTTTGTTGAAATCACCTGCGTAGTATCGTCCGGCAAAACAATATCTTCACCGCTGAAACCCTTATGCAGTAATGGTTTTACGTTTGTTCCACTACAATCCGGTGCCGTATCTACATGACTGCAAAAACAAATAACCGGAACTTTTTTATTTGTATTGGATGGAAGCGTTGCATACACATAACCGTACTCATCTGTTTCTGCATCGGCTATGCCCATTGCCTTTAATTCTTCTGCCAGCAAACGGCTTAAATCCTTTTGTTTTTCTGTTGTTGGAAACGTCTTGCCGTACGGATCGCTTTGTGTGTCTATCTGCACATAACGCAGAAAGCGTTCCGCCGCTGTGAAAGCATAATCGTTAAACATAAAATGTATTTCTGATTGTAATTTTATAAAGCAAGATACAGTTGAAATTATTTACTTTTTTTAATAAAAGCAGACAATACTTTATTCCAGCTTTAATTGCTTTTTATAGTTACTTTATCTATTGTTTCTGAACGGTTACTTCTCCATCTTTTCCTTCTTTAAAATCAAGCTGCGAGGAAACGTATTATTGTTCAATATGAAGGAAATATTTTCTACCGCAAGAATGTTTTTTTGTTTATGTGAAGGAATGGTAAAATGATGTTGATAACGATTAAAAGATAATGGCGATCTCCATTTTTCTTCCCTGTTATTCGTGCAGAAAAGATGTTGATAATATGGCTAAGTGAATGTGCTTATAACTCAAACAGGATAGGATAAAGATTTGATCGTTACAATGTATGAATCTATCAATACATATAATGACGTAGAATTAATCCATATTTAACGTGTCTTATTTTTCCACCGTTTTGAAAGGCTTTATATTGAAAAATTGTCCCTGCGTTTACATGGATTTTGTATTTATGGCTACAAAATTTTTTCCATATTAAAAAGCCCGCATCTTAAAGAAGAACGGGCGTATTATCAAACAGTTAATGCTCATGAAGCGCTAACTATTTACAAAAATATACGATGCCTTTCGTTAGTTTTTTCTCTTAATGATAAATGGTTGCCGTTCATCAATCAATCTCAGGAAATTTATATCTGACTACGAAATTGAAATGTATGTTTTGATGATAAGCAACGAAATGCTGATCGTCATTTATGTCAGCAATAAATCAAGCTTGATTATACTTGCCGATTACAGGCATCAAATTATTTTTCTTTACTGTTATGCTATATTGTTTTGCGGACAATTACATTTCAGAAATAAGTTGAAAAACATTTTCTAAACCAGTGATGGTTACGCATGAATTATTTCGCAAGTATCGGCAATACAACTGTAAACGTAGAACCTTTTCCTTTTTCGCTTTCAACGGTTATCGCGCCGCCATGTTTCTGCATAATTTCTTTAGAAATATACAATCCTAAACCAAGCCCCGGATAATGATGTGTTTCGGGCGTATCACTCCGAAAGAACCGCTGAAACAACCGGGTTGTTGTACCGGCCGACATGCCAATGCCCATATCTGTAAAAGAAATTTTGATTTCATTTGCCGCCAGAAATGTTTTTACCGTTATATTTTTCTGTTCCAGCGTAGATAAAACGGGTGTAAATTTTATGGCATTAGAAAGAAGATGGGTAAACACCTGGGCAAGTCGTTCGCCATCGCAGGATACTGATGGCAGTGGTGATGATGACAAGCTGATTGCATGGTTCTTCGTTGTGCCTTGTATGTCTTGTATTGTTTGTTTCAATACGGCAAGAATATCCACAGATTCTATTTGATAATCTAACCTGCCGCCTGCTGCCCTGGCTGCATCAAGCATATTCGATATGAGCTTCGTAAGCCTGTCAACCTGCCTGTTTAACTGGTTTGTTAAGCCTTCAGAAAAAGAATCATTTGCCTGCCGAAACATATCTTCCAGCAAATAGGTAAATGCTTTTATACTTGTAACAGGTGTTTTTAATTCGTGGCTGGCGACATTGAAAAAATCATCTTTCTGTTGTTCTTCTGTCTTACGTTCTGTGATGTCTAAAAGAGTGCTGATAACGCGACGAGGTTTTCCATTTTCCCATTCTGTTACCTGGCCGGTTTCTGATACCCAATATATTGTTCCGTCAGGATGCAAGACACGAAATTCCTCTTTATATCTTCCTTCTGTTTCGATTGCTTTCCTGGCGTTCCGGTTAAGTTTTTCTACATCATCCGGGTGTGTACGTGATAGAAATTCATTTACCGGCATTGCATCAATGCTTGGCTTCATACCATACATTTCATAGCGGGCTACGTTACAAAATGTTTCGCCGGTTTGATAGTTCAAATCACAAATACCTACTCTTCCCGCTTCAACAGCCAAACGAAGCCGCTCTTCACTAAAAATCAAGTCTCTTTCGGCGCGTTTACGTTCTAGGCTGCTCCAAATAATTGCAGCCGCTTCCTGCACCAGACTAATTTCATCGTCACGCCAATTGTATGCTTCATTACGACAAAGAGCAATAGAGAATTGCCATTCACCATTTCTTTTCAACGGTATAGAAATAAAAGAACCGATGCCGAGGTCTTTGTATTTTTCGCCTTGAGCATGTGTACCGGTCGCAACATCACAAACAACAAAAGTCTTACCCTGACGAGACAATGACTGAAACTCCTTACCTAAGTAATCATGTAAATGATAGAAGCCGGTAATATTCGGTAAATGGAGCGGATGCCAGTTATACAGAGCTACGGCTTCGTTGCCGGTTTCATCTATCCTGAGAAATACAAAATAAGAAAGCCGGAAAAACGCACCCATTTTGGCACCTATAATTTGTATTGTTTCTTCCAGGCTATCGGTGCAGATAAGGCTTTGTGTAATGTCACACAGGAAAGCCAGGTTGGCTTCTGCTCTCTTTTTTTCAGTAACATCGTTAAATAAAACAGCGACTTTCTTTTCGTCCGGCTTGCCAATGCGGAAGGCATACGTATCGTAATAACGGTTGAATTCTTCCGCCCATCTTTGAAAGCGCAATGGTTCTCCGGTGAGAGCTACTTTTCCATAGATATCAAACCAATACTGTTCCTGGGTAGGCGCTATTTCGCTAATACACTTACCGGTTGCATTTGTTAAGCTGGTTTGTTGTTCAAAAGCTGCATTTACTTCTAAAAAGCGATAATCAACCGGCTTGTTATCATCGTCAAACACAAGATTAATTACACAGTAACCTTGGTCAATGGAATTGAACAACTGATAATATTTATGTTCCGAATCGCTGATTGCCTGTTCCTTTTCCTGCTGTATAATCTGCTCTTTTTTTTCAGAATCAAGCTCTGAAAAAAGTCCTGGGTTTTCATCTAATCGCATAAGCTATTATGTACTCTCGCGCACTATTCTTTTGGTGATATGGTATTCCTGATATAAACATAGGACAAAATAATTTTATGTAATTATTTTTTAATTTCTTTTATATAAAACAGGCAAAAGTTTCGGTGAAATTACTAAAGCGTGAATCTGTAAGAATTGCTGTTTTATTTTATAAAAGCAGAAGAAAGACGGGGGAAATAAATCAACAAAAAAGCCTTGGCAATTGAATGTCAAGGCTAATTCATTTTACAATACCGATTCTATTTATTATTGAGTGTAATTTTTATACTCAATGATTGTCAGTATTTTTTGAAGAGCGTACGGGAGTCGAACCGTTTAGTTGATGATTTGAAGAAAATAGTAAATGTTTTTCCTGAGAGGGGCAATCTGAAAATCGAATAGTGCTTTTCAAAAGCGATGGAAAATATAAACAATTAGCAGTATCAGATAGTGCCTTTATCACCTGTCTTACAAGCAGAGGGTCCGCGGTTCGAACCCGTGTGCTCCCACTTAGTAACGAAGCGATTAGATATAAATCTAATCGCTTCGTTACTAAGTGGGAGCACAAAGGTGAGTATAACTTCCTTGTTGGTTCAGTGAATTATGTAATTAAAGTTTTAACAGTTATTCGCGCTGTGTTGTCAACAACCTATAGATTTCGCTTAATTAAACCACTGATTTTGTGCATTTATGACCGACAAAATAATTGATTATCAATGCTTATATTGATCAACACCTTACTGAATGTGATCAAGGGTTGCGAAATCATCCAATTGCAGATTTACATCTAAGTTGGAAATTCTTATTGGTTTGATCACATAATACCTTTATTCTTGAGCAGTAAGAAGATTGACTATGAATGGCTTTGTGGTCAAACCATAACGAAATTGATAGGTTGTGGAGCCTGAAACATATACTATAGGTGCAGATTTCTTTTACCGCTCTGCCTCCTTCCTGTTGCTCCTGGTAACAATTTGTGTCTCTGTGAATCGTGTGTTTTTCATTTTTATCAGTTTAAAATTATACTGCTTTCTCTAATTCTAAACTGTCCGTTTTTTAGGGATACTTACAAATATTCCGGTGTACCTTTCACATAGTCGTTGCCCAATGCATGTGAGTGGTCATCTGCGCAGAAGTAATCATTATTAAATCCAATACGGTCTTTCCACGCAGCGGGCAAATCAGCATTGTTTTTATAGGCAGGCATCCGTACCATTAATTCCTTTGAATCCGGAATATTTTTAAATAATGTTTCAAGCACCATTTGCACACTATCCTTATGTTCGGCTATAGGAGAGCTATGCCATTCGCCCCATGCGCCTACCAGTCCAGCCTATAATACATGTATTACCCCTGCATACCATTTCTTATTTCCAGAATAGAATGATCAATACGTATTTTCATCAATTACTTGTGTTCTATCTCTTTAAATTCATCCTTGTCAGGAAGGCAATATAGTCAATGGTTCATGCGGGTGGATTTCTGACAAACCTGACAGGTTTTTTGTACCGGTTAGGTTTGTCAGAAATCATGGCATCAATTGTAACCTTCATTTTGCTTAATAACCCCATTACTTTGTGTAACAACCGATCTGGGCAATGGTAATAATATTTTGTATGATTCTGAGGTTGTTGATCCATCGTTAGCAGCACGCTGTGTAAACATATTCCATCTAATCAGGTCGTCTTTTCTCCAGCCTTCACCCCACAGTTCAAAAAGACGTTCATCTTGAACTTTTTTTAGAAAATCAGCTTCAGACAATCCGGCAGGTAAATCACTAAGTCCGGCTCTTCTTCTAACCATATTTATATCTTCGTAAGCCTCGGTATTTGGACTGCCATTTTCTTCATTAATACTTTCAGCCAGCATCAATAGTACATCAGCATATCTATAAATCGGAAAATCAACGCCGCTATTTTGAGAGCTTGCTCTGGAAGGATCCGGGGAGAACTTCATTGGTATGGCACCTATCTGTCCATCGGCCCTTGCGTCTTTGTATATTACTTTTCCGTTTGCATCTTTACCTATCGGATATTTTTGTAATAATACTTTTAGCCGTTTATCATTAGGAGCAAATTTATCATAGGTAGTCCAAGGCATTTTATAACCACCCCAGGCTGTTAGTGAAATACCCGTAGAATCATTATAATCGGTAGGTAAACTATGAGCCAGCCACATATTTGAATATTGGTCACCTCCGTTTGGCGAACATACTACCGCTAAAATCATTTCGCTGGATTCCCCGCCTTTGCTTACCATGCTAAAATTATCCTCATAATTGTCCAGTAATGAATATCCCATTGCTTTAATTTGATTACCGGCAATTACGGCTTTTGCCCAACTTTTTTCATGCATATATAATTTCATCAATCCAGTTAAAGCAGCGGCCTTTGAAAAACGTCCGTAGTCACTTCCGGTAAATTTATCTGGCAATACAGCAATAGCATCCTGGTAGTCTTTTTCTATTTGTGCTACTACTGCATCGCTGCTTGGCCTAGGTGAAAATGGGGCATTGGGATCTGCTGCAATCTTAGGATCTGTAACTATGGTTATAGTCCCATAATTAAAGTATAACAGTTGTGCATAGTGTGCCCTTAATGCTTTTAGCTCGCATATATATCTATCTTTAAGAGTAGTATCCATTGAGATTTTTTGAATACCATCAATAGCAATAGTAATTCTTGAGATGTATGGGGTGTACCGGTTATAGTTATGGGTAACCCAATCAAAATCGGGAGTGTAGTTCAGGTTGCGTAAGGGTACCCAATTGCCGCCCCATGCACATATTCCCTCATCGGTTGTCATCATTGCCTGAGTTCGCCACGCATAAGTACCGGCATCCCATCCTCCTTGCCAGTCGCTGCCACCGGCTAAGCCGGTATAAGCAGCATTAACCGCCGCCACCGCTCCTTCGGGTGTATTTACAACAGTAGAAAGATCGCCGTAGCTAACATAATCAAGCCCTTTCTCACAAGCGCTAAAAAAAATTAGCGGAGTCATCAACGCTGCAAAAAATAATGCTTTATTAAGGCTTTTACATTTATATTTTTTCATGACCTTTTACTTTTTTAATTAAAATGATGCATTTATACCCAACACATAACTTTTGACCAAAGGATAAAAGTTGTCCGTACTTAATTCAGGATCTAGGCCGGGATAATTGGTAATGGTAAACAGATTCTGAACATCGAAAGAAAACCGTATTCCGGAAAACAGTTTTTGTTTTTTTAATAAATTCTGTGGTAAAGTATATCCCAACGTTATGTTTCTGCAACGCAAGAAGGAAGCATCTACCAGCCAATAATTTGCTCCATTCTGAAACTGACTGTAGGTTGCATCAGACAACGAAGTAGGAAAATTACCGTTTGGATTCAGGAATGACCAGCGGGTTGACGATACTGGCATGGCGTTAAAACCAAACGAATTGGTAGAATTTTCATTTGCCCGTCCCGAAGCATAAGGCGACCATTTCTTTTGAACAATGCCGGACATGAAAATATTCAGATCAAAAGCCTTATACCTGAACTGATTTCCAAAACCAAAGTTGAATCGGGGATCCCCATTACCAATATAAGTAATATCTGCGGCGGTTATTTTACCGTCAGGGTCAACCAAATTGCCGGAAGCATCGTAACCATGAATATCTTTTATTATTATTCCGCCTGGTAACATGCCGGGCATTTGGGCCGGAGTCTTTGCTTCTCCTTTATATAAACCGTCCGACTGGTAACCAAATATCGGGTTGAAAAGCGCTCCTTTCCCTGTTGCTATTTCATATTTGCTTAAAACCTTTAATGCCTCAGGTGATCTTTCTACCCAAAAATTCAGATAATGCGAAAAAGTAAGATTGGTTGACCATGAAAAGCCATCTTTTGAATTTGAGATAATGTTTCGGGTTTGCAATGCTATTTCATACCCATTTGATCTTGTTTTGCCTGCATTACTATATACTCCATTAATAATAAAGCCGGAAGGATAGGGAACAAAAGATAACAGGTTTCTTATGGTTTTGTCGAAATAGTCAAAGGAGCCTGAAATACGATTATTCAGTAAACCAAAATCTATCCCGATATTAAGTTCTCCGGCAGTTTCCCAAGTTAAATTTGGATTAGCTGCTGTTGTTAAAACCAATCCAGAATTAACATTGCCTGTTCCGAAGAGAGGACTTAAAGGGGTACCATATTGCGCAAATGCTGCGCTTGAAATGGCGCTGTTACCCGTTTCACCATAACCAGCCCGTAATTTCAGAAAGGATATAAAATTAACTGCCTTTATAAAATGCTCATCCGACATTACCCAACCAGCTGACACAGACGGGAAATATCCCCATTTCTTATTTACGGCAAAAAGAGATGCTCCGTCCCTTCTTAAAGAGGCCTGTAAGGTAATATTGCCGTTATATGTATAGATGGCTCTCGCAAAGTAAGATGCTCAGGTAGTTTGAGATTTACTTGAGGCTACAGCGGGTCTGATGGCTTGGCCGGAAGCAAGGTCGTAATAAAGAGATACATCGGAAAGAAAATTTTGGTTTGCAGCATTAAAGCCATCCCAATCTGATCTTTGATAAGTATAGCCTGCAACAGCATTGATATTATGCTTATCCGATAAGCTTTTCTCGTATGATAAAGTATATTCATCCAAATTCGACTGAGCACTTGACTCTGAAATACTGGCAGCACCATTTGCCTGCACACCATATAAAAATGTTATAGGAAAATAGGATTCCCTTTTTGAAGTAGACTGGTCTAAACTAAATTTAGCCCTTGCTTTGAGACCTGGAATGATGGTCCATTCGCCATAAGCACTACTTAAAACGCGGTTGGAAGTCGTTTGGTCTGTTATGGTGCCATACGATAATGGATTGGGAATATTAGGATAATAAGGGCTTAACGGATAATTTCCCTCAGCGGTTTTTAAGGGTATAACCGGTGCCCAATAGATAGCTGCTGTAATAATACCTCCGTTTTCATTTTCACCACCGGTAATGGTGTTATTAGCAGTAGAATTAGAAATAATAATATTGGCGCCAATTTTAATTTTATCCGAAACTATCTGATCAATGCTTAATCGTCCATTGTATCGTTTATAGTCTGTACCGATAATTACCCCTTGTTGATCAAAATAATTTCCTGAAGCGAAATAAGAAGTTTTAGCATTACCCCCCGAAAGCGACAAGTTGTGCTGCTGTGTATAGCCGCCTCGCACAATGGCATCGGTGGCTTTTTCATCACTATTTGATGCGGAATCAATTTCTGCTTGTGCATAAACCGGGGCATAAGGAGTAACTGTGGAAGCATCAATTGCCCCATAATAGGGAGCAATCTGATTATCCCGGTACCACATTTCCTCCCGCAGCAGGTTTCGTTGTACCATATAATCTTTCGCTGCATATACCGGGTACATCTTATCTGCATTCTGTACACCATAGGAGCCGGTATATTCTATTCGGGCTTTACCTTCCGTACCTTTTTTTGTAGTGATTAACACCACACCAGCACCAGCTCTGGCGCCATAAATGGAAGCAGAACTGGCATCTTTTAAAAACTCAATAGAGGCAATATCGTTTGGATTAATAAAATTCAAAGGCGATTTATCAACACCTCCATATCCATATTTTGATCCTCCCACAGAAGACTTTCCAAAACTTGGCTGTCCTGCAGCATCGTTAACTGGAACGCCATCAATAACATATAACACGCCTGCATTGGCAAAAGAAGGATTGCTTCTTATTTGAATACTAACGCCGGCTCCAGGTTGTCCCGTTGATTGTATCACCTGCACTCCGGCAGCTTTACCCTGTAATGTTTGTTGAAAGTTGGATGCTACACTCGGATCAAGATCTTTCGCTTTTACAATTGATACTGCACCTGTAAGGTTTTTTTGCTTTACAGTGCCATAACCAATAACTACTACTTCGCTCAAACCCGACACATCGGTTTGCATTTGTACAGTTATGGGTGCATTATTACTTACGGTAATCGAAACTGGCTTATACCCAACAATAGAAAAATCTAATATATCACCGGGGTTAGCATCAATGGTAAATTCGCCATTGGAATTGGTTGTAGTACCCTTGCTGGTTCCTTTGGCTACTACACTCACATCACTTATAGGCTTACCTTCTGTATCTTTTACCGTTCCTTTAATGGCTATAAAATAGTTAGCCTCTGAAGTGGCTGTTTCCTGTTCTGTTAGCAAAGTTAACAACCCGCTTTTTTTCAGTATTACCTGGTTACCTACTGCTTCAAAATGAATGTTATAAGGCTGAAACAGGGAATAAAAAATAGTTGCCAATGTTTCATCATTAGCTATTAATGATATTTTTTCTTTCTCCGGAATTGTGTTCCGGGTATAAGAAAATTTAACGCCTGCTTCCTGACTTATTTTTTGTAGGGCAGATTTGAAATTTTCATCTTTGATACTGACAGTGATTTTTTTATCTAAAATTTCCTGACCATCTGCTTTTTTAGCAAATGAACATATAGTGAGGGCAAGCGTCAGAAAGGAATAAAACAGAGCAACTTTCATGACAAAAGAAGGGATTTGAATACACAATCCGGTTTTCTTCATAATTTTAAACAGTTTTGCAGTTAATTAATTAATGTAAAAACTCCTTTTCATGCACCATTCGACCGGACAGGAAAAGGTATTAACGGTTGGCAACCGGACCAGGGTTGCTAACCGTTTTCTTTTTGTGATTAATTGGGTTTCATAATTTATTTTGTTTTGTTGTTATTTACAACCTTTACCCTGTATATCAATGCCATAATCGCTGATGCTGAAAGAAGCGCCAATGGTTTTGGTAACGACTTCCAGTTTTTCTTCGAGACTTTCGCTGTCAAGCGATATGGTGATATAGCAATTTTTGAATGTTTCCACATCATAATGCACCGGAATAGCATACATAGTTTCCAGCGTTTTAAAAACCGTGTCAAGTGGTGCATCTTCAAAATTGTAGTGCGATGAATTATCCTCTTCCAGTTCAATTTTCGAGGGACTGGTATAAGTGGCAGTTATTAATTCTTTTTTAGTTGCTGAATAGACGCAGGTTTGACGCGGTAATAAAATTTTGGGAGCTGATTGCTCTAAATCCTGGTCTTTGAGATAAACAGATACCTTACCGGTTTTGACTGCTACCGATTCTTTGTTGGCTGAAGCAGTAACACGGAAACTTGTGCCCAATACCTTTACCACCATACTAGGCGTATAAATATAAAATGGCTTTTCAGGATTTTTGGCCACATTAAAAAAGGCTTCACCGATAAGCTGCACCTGGCGCTTGTTACCATTCATTAATCGGTTGTACGAAATGCGGGCGCCTTTGGCTAAAATAATTTTCGAGCCATCCGGCAAAAAAAACAATTCATTTTTTTCGCTTCCATTGTAGCGAACTACTTCCGTAGAAGGCGAATTTTCTTTTATCGCTGCTATCTTTACTACCGGCTGCTGAATGCGATGCCTGAAAACAATTATACCTGCAAATACAATCAACCCGATAAAAACAGCAGCGGTAGCTATCCAATAAGTGTTTCTCCGACGGGAACTGCTTTTCATATCCAACGCCTTCTCATGCTCTATCGCCTGCTGAATGTGATCCCATATTTGTTCCGTAATTCCATCATTCACTTCTTTTTCGTTATTGTTCTCCGCCGTTCTTATCTCTAGTAAAAGTTGTTTGGCTTCTTCAGCTAAGGCAGCATTTTCAGTGCTGGCGACTATCCATTGCAGCCAATATTGAGCATACGGGCTTTGAGGATTTAGTACCCAATCTACAAAACGGTTATCCAGTAGTAAAGCGTTGATTTTTTCCGCGCTGTCATCCATAGAAAAGCTATAACCTATATAGTAATGTCGGTTTTGAGGTTTATATACTCACTTTAAAGGAACTTTTTCAAAAAATTATTTCTGTTGAGTAATAGGCGAATATCCTTTACGTAGCGTTTTCAATGCCCGCTGCATCAGGTTGAGCATGGATTGATAATTCATGTTCATGAGTAAAGCAATGGTTTCGTATGGAAAGTTATGATAGAAGCGGAGGTAAATAACTTCCTGCTGGCGTTTGGGGAGTTTAGTTAATAATTGTTGCAGATTAAAGTGATTGCATAGCTCATGCTCCCTGGCAATTATTTTCAATTCAATATAGCTGGTTGTCAAACTATCAGCAGTAAGTTGCATTTCATCTTCACTCACAAAAGATTGCTGCGATAAAGCTTTGGACAATTTATTGCGTAATGCGCGGAACAGATAAAATTTAGGATCGGTAGTGTCAGCAAGGTTTTGCCGGCTTTTCCACAATTCTACAAACAAATCCTGAATACAATCTTTAACTAAATCAGTATCGTCCGTAATTTTCAGGCCGTAGTTTATCAATGATTGAATATAAGTTCTGTAAAGGCTTTCCAGAGCCTTGCTATCACCATTTTTAAACTGGCTCCATGTTATGTTATAATTAGCTTCTTGCAATTAATTTAGGTTTTATAGGGAAAGTGTTTATTGGCTTTTCGCCTCATTAATAATGTTAGGATTTAACGCAAGGCAAAGTAGTATAAAGGCGTTAGCAATTACTACGCATACGATTGCGCGATTTTATACTTCATCCTAAATTTTGCATTTCCTTAATAGCTTTACATCTTGTAGCAAATTATCTAGCACAGTTAACCAATCAGAAAGCTCAAAACTAAACCTGTTTACAACGCATTTAAATCAATTAAAACAGAAACAAAATTAAACGCTTAAAACGAAGCATGCTTTATGAGCAAGTTATACTACACAGGAAAATAAAAAGTTACAAGCTGTTAATTATTTTTTTGAGTACCTAAGAAGCTGTTTAGAAACGATTAAGCATAATGTGTAATAGTTTAGACTTAATCTGACAATTATTAATTTTATAACAATTAAGAGGTTAGATTATGACAACGGCATAGAAGTTAATAAGGTAGTGGTTCAAAAAGTATGATAATGAAAAAGCAACAGGTACAAATAGCTTTGTTGCTTAGTGAGATCGAACAAAGAGTTGAGTTGTCTCTGTTGCCAGGGGACAAAGATAGTGCGCAATGGTATGAAGCGATATAGCAGGCAGAATTGCCTGTGCAGGGAATGCGGCAGATAATTTCAGGAAGAATACAGTTATAAGGGATGTGAGGCATCAGCAGGCGACTGGCAATGCAATGTCTGTGCAGAGGCAGTGGTGTCAAAGACAGCATCCACATCAGCGGACTCAATAAAAACAGTGTGTTGAAACTGATAAAGTCAAAGGCAGAACGGGTTGTAATAAAACCAGCACGGCATAGTTACAATCAGGTTCAGATTGATGAGCCGTGGAGTTATGTGGGCAGACAGGAAAAGGAAGTCTGGATGTTGTATGCCTATGCACCGAAGGAAGATGAGATACTGGCTTTTGCTATGGGGAAACGAAGCGCTGAGACAGTGAGACGCCTGATGATGAAACTCAAACAAATAAGCATTGAGTGGTTCCTGACGGATGACTGGGAAGCATTTAAAGCGGTATTGCCCGCACAAAAGCATTTGAGCGGCAAGGCATACACAAAACATATTGAAGGCATCAATACCTGGTTCAGAACCAGACTCAGAAGACTTATGCGCAGAACCACCGGCTTCTCCAAAAAACTAATCTATCACTACTCAATGATAAAACTCATTATCTACCTGCGTAACTTTAAACTATCATACTTTTAAAACCACTACCGTTAATTCAGCTGCTTTACATCACAAATCATTTTTATGATAAATACCTCAAAAAACCTACACTATTATATTAAGTCCTGACGATTACAAAATATGTAAGCAGATTCGTCATGCAAAGTGTAACTGCTCTCATTTGCTTGCACCCATTATTTAAAACTTCTTTTATTGATAAGCGATGCTGAAATCGTCCATTATTGCTTCGCCATCCTTTACCATCATACCCGGTCGTGGACTTCTGTCCCATTGAGGTAAATAAGAGCCGTTATAATATTCTTCACCTGTTGTTATTTCTTTTTTTGCACTCGGAGATTCGCCCCAATAAAACCGGAGCTTATAGCCGTCAGTTGCCGTTATTGTCAGATATAACGGTTGACCGGCTGTAGCTACCTCTTGTATCACTTTTCTTTTTCCATCTTTTACTTCCCATACCAGTATGTTTCCTTTCTGCATGCCAATGCCCACACTTGCATTGGCGTCGCCATATACCGTTAGCCCTGTCAGCGCTGCATTTGCAGAACGCACCACCTTTACCATCATTTCATAAGTGGCTGAATAGGGACGCACCGTTAATGCAGTTCCGGTTTCATTATCCTTTACTGCGGTGCCGTTCAGATGCAACGCCCCTTTTTCTATTGTAACCTCTGGTTTCGTGTGGCGGCCATCCCACATCCAGTCTGCTTTCAAATTTTTACCGGTGAAATCGTCATGAAAGTCTTCCGGTTTCAAGCCATCTATAGGATTCACACTTGGCCATCCTGTTTCCTTATTCCATTTCACCTCACCCAGCATTGCCTGCCTGCCGGTATATACATTATCCTTCTTGTTGTAAGCATGATACAGATACATATACTTTCCTTCCTTCGTTTTTGTTATAGTACCATGTCCTGTGCATTTCCAGGCACCTGATTCTGTTATTATCGGGTTATTTTCATACTTGGTATATGGTCCTTTTAAAAAAAGTGCTTTTGCCACTCCTACTTCATAGCTGCATTCGCGCCCGCAGCATGAGCCGTATGAATAAAACAGGTAATAGCCATTCTTTCGCTTTACTATGCATTGCCCTTCCATGCCTTTGCGTTCATCATCGCGCAGCAGCGATACAGCTTCGCCTGTTACCTTCAACCCTTCATCACTCAGCGGCACACTGAGCAGTTCTATCGGGCGGTTATCAAGACCGTATGCTTTAAAGCTCATGTATAGTTTGCCGCTATCTTCTATTACAAATGGATCTATCGCTTCCTTGCCCCATTGCAGTAACACTCCATGGTCGGTAAAGCCTTTCAGCGGGTCTTTGGAAGTAGCAACTCCAATGCAGACAATGCCATCTGCTGTGCGGCGTGCGCAGTAATACACATAGTAAACACCCTTACGATAAAACAACTCCGGTGCCCAATAGGATGAAGCTGCCCAGGAAGGTGTTTTTGAAAACACGTAGCCTTGCCGCTTCCATTGCAGTAAATCGGCTGATGTATAGAGCGGGTATTCCGGCGACCAATCTGATGAAGTGCCGGCTGCATAGTATGTATTTCCTACATGCAGGATAGATGGATCGGGCAAGTCGCCTGGAATCACAGGGTAACGCTGCTCTTTGGTTGTAATAAGTGTTTGTGCATTGCTCTGCAAGAAAAGAAGTGTTGCTATCGCTATTGAAACAATCGTTTTCATCATCTTTATTATAGTGGGTAAAGTTAGTGCCGGAAGCAATTTGCACATCATCTAAAACCGGTAATAACAACTTGCTTTTGTAAACAAAAATTATGTTTTCCTTTCATCCATTTTCTTGTCGCATTAATAAAAGAAATCCTCAATAGACTGAAAATGAAGCGATATTGTACAGTTGCACAAGTTTCCACAACATTTTAACCAACGGTTTATAGGGTCACTCAATACAATGCTCCTTCACCAGCTTACTCTTATTTAAAACATATCCTGTGAAGACGGCAGAAAAAGAGTATCGCCTCCCCGATGGATACAACCTGTTACAAACCACCCTTTGCTCACTTTGCATATTGCAAAATCTCATGAAGTTTATATAGAAAAGTATGGAGAGGTTCGGTGGCACTTACTCGGCTTGGAAATTTCGGCAGGCTTGATCACTTTATTCCGCAAATCGTTGAGCAGTAAAATGAATGATTAACAGATGCTATTTTGTAAAGCAACAGCGGAATGGGGTGATCTCGGAATATGGAATTTCTAGATATGTTCGGGAAACCCTTTTCGCCACCTTTCAAAGGGAAAAGAATCTTTTGAAGCCAATCAAGGACAATTCTCCCTATTTTGTGAAGAGTATGGTAAAGCATAACATAATTCCATAAATAAGGAATCATGATAACCATCAAAAAGATTATTACTGCTTTTTACTATATTCAGTAACAGGGATTTGGTTAGGGTTTTCCATTTTGCCCTGCCTTATATCGCTTTTTAGTTGTTTAAATCTGTGCTGTTTCTCGGCACAAACCGTAAGGCCTGCTTTTTTTGATATTTTTTGTTTCGCTTTGTATTATTCTCTCAAATAAAATTTTATCATTTGCATACATCCCTTTAGTTTTATAGTTCAATGTAAATGACAACTGCTTTTGCCGTGAATCAAACCCCCGAACAGATTGCGCGTGATGCCATAGACAAGCAGTTGATTGCTTGCGGCTGGATTATTCAAAACAAGAATGGAATTAATCTCAGCGCAGGAACTGGCATTGCCGTACGGGAATACCAAACGGACATCGGACCCGCAGATTATGTCCTGTTTGCCGATAAAAAGCCAGTCAGCATCATCGAAGCCAAACGAGCTGAAGAAGGCACCCGCTTCACGATGCACGAAGAGCAGAGCGAAGGCTACGCAGCCGCGAAGCTGAAACACATGGTAAACCACCAGAAACTGCCCTTTGTATATGAAAGCACCGGCGAGGTAACGCGCTTTACAGACTATAGAGACAAGAAGCCACGTTCCCGCCCCGTATTCACCTTCCACCGACCGGAAACGTTTGCCGAGTGGTGCAAACAGGCTACCTCATTACGAACCAGACTGCATGATATACCGGCACTGCCAACGGAAAGCCTGCGCGATTGCCAGGTAACCGCCATCAACAACTTAGAAAAATCGTTCAGGGAAGCCAGGCCAAAGGTGGATGATCTCTCAAACCTTGATCATACATTCCGCAAGGTGTTGATCAATATAAACATTGACAGTCAATTATTTTGCTGGTCACTTCTGCACGAAATCAGTGATTTAATTTAGCAAAATCTACAAGCAACTTGACTCGTCCTGAAAAAATCTTACACTGGGTATCGTCCTGAAAAAAGTTGTCAGTTCTCGGTTAAATAATTAATTAAAGTTTTTTCCTTTAAAATCAACCGGTTTTTCTTGTCAGTTGATAGTGCAGAACTTTCTTATTCCGGTTTTCCTTGTCAAAAGTAGGTTGTCTGATTCTATTCATCATTTTTGTTTTTATAAGCAATCTTACTTCAGGTCTCATCTGCAAAATCATTGGAAGGATTCGCAGTAAACTTTTTAGCTCTATAATTCTTCCATCTTTTTTGCAGTTCTCCTTCAAAGGCATGAGCTTCATCTGGTGTTAAAAAATCAATACTCATATGAGGTCTCTTTGTATTGTAGGCTTCGATACTCTTTGCTACGGTAAGTTTTGCTTCGTCATGAGATTTGAAGATTCTGTTCAGATTGAATTCCGTTTTTAAAATACCATTCACTCTTTCAGCAATTTGGTTTTCATATCCTTTGCCATCTTCCGTCATGCTGATTGCAATGTCTGCTTCCCTTAATTCCAAAACATACTCGAAACTACAATACTGTGTTCCCCTGTCTGAGTGGTGGATGAGCTCCGGCAAGAACCTGGTTCTGCCTTTAAGAGCCATATCAAGAGCTTTAAGACTTCCTTCAGCAGAAAGATTTGTATGCAGATAATAACCAACAATTTTCTTTGAGTAAGCATCGGTGATGAGTGATAAATAATTAAAATCATACCCCACACAGATGTAAGTAATGTCTGCAACCCAGAGCTGTTCCGAACGGGCTACCACCAGCTCCCTGATAAGGTTTGGATACTTTTTCATCCAGTGTCTTGAATTGGTTGTTTTAGGTGCTCCTTTTCTTCCTCTGATCAACATGCCTTGCTTAGTTAACAGTTCATGCAGCTTGTCTCTACCCATTTTAATACCATGCGTTTTGAATGGCTCTCTTAAAAGCAGGTACAGCTTTTTTGTACCGAGCCCCGGCAGATCTCTTCTGATTTGTGAAACCAACTCCAACACGATTTGATTTACGCGGAACTGCTCATTATAATATTCTTGTCTTGCATAAAAGGCTTGTCGGCTTTTACCAAACAATTTGCAAAGACGACCGACATTCATCTTTACAAGCTTTTTCTCTTTGATCAGCTTTATTGTTTGGTACCACCCTTTTTTCTGATAGGAACCTGAAACTCTTTTTCTGCAAAATCTATCAGATGATTTAAACTGAATATGACCACATTTGCATATTCCAGCGCTTTTTCCAGTTCTTTGATTCTTTGTTCTGAGGTTTTCAAATCTGCCTTTTGCTGTTCACTCATAACTGGCAAAACTATCATCCCGTTTTCAAGCTGTTTTTGAAATTGCCTGATCCACATCTGCACTGTATAAGTACTTGGCAGATCATATTCTTCAACAGCTTTTTGAATAGCTTTTCCCTGATATACAACTTCTAAAACTATTTTTTCTTTGAATGCCTGTGTGTACTCGTAACGATTTAAATAGGCTTCTAAATTTGAATTTTCCATTCAGTTTTCCTTTGCAAAACTGTCAACCAATAGCCGGACAAGACCCTGTTATTAGATAATCCTGGTTTTTTACTTTACACTCAAATTTACATTTCAATTGATTCCGTTTGATTTAGTTGTTATATAATTTTTCCACCTCTTTTGGATTTGACCGATAGCTTCATAAATGGCATCCGGTATTAGATAGTTTAAGCTTGCATGCGGCCGTTGTTAATTATACGTAGCTACAATTCTGTCAATAGCTTTCCCGGTTTCATAAGGCGCTGCTGCTACCGTCAGCGGTTGCTTTATTCTGTCAGGCAGGCGATTTTTTGCCCTTCTCCTGATGTTCAGGTTCATCTCTGTATACACACGGTAAATCAAGTTTATAATTATAGTGATATCCTTTATTCCAAAGACGGTAGCAGCACTGCCAGTAGCCTATGGCTTGCCATGTTTATCCGTCAGTTCTGTTAATGCCTTTTGAACTTCACTATCGTCTTTTGGTTTAGGTCGTGTACTGAAAGGTTGTCCGGGAGATACTTATCAGTTTACACCCTCTTCGCGGTTACTTAGCTCTTGTTCTGTTGTCAGATATTCAACAGCTTCCCGTTTCACTCTGTTATAACTTTTTTTCCAACAGGTTTTTCAGTGCACGGTTTTCAATGCACATTTTTGCTGGACATTTTCTTCAGCTCCATATTCTCTTTTCCAACTCACGCATCTTTGCTACATCACCCACTTCCATGCCTCCATACTTTGCTCTGTCCAGTTGTAAAAGGTTGCATCGCTGACGACTAATTCCCGGCAAATCTCTTTGACTGCTATACCGCTTTCCTGCTTTTTAATCTCTGACACCATCGGACCTTCTCTAATCTTTCTTTTCATGGTTTGTAAAATTAAAACTTAACTATACAATCATCTTGTTAACTCTAAAGACACCGGCTGAACTTGGGGAAGCTTACACAGGATAGAAATAAAAAGAAAGCTGAGTAAGATTCGAATTTGTTTGATGGTTCGCCATCGAAATTTATCTGTTATTACTTTGATCGACGCGTACTGATTAGAAAAAACATTCATAAAAAGAGACGCTCCAAAAAGCGTCTCTTTTTATGAATAGTACATCCGGTTATTGCTTACTAAATGTTTTATTTAATTGTGTGCCATATACATTCACAACTAATTTATACAAGCCTGATTGAAGATTGTTAATATTGAAGCGATTGTTCTGCAAGGTAGACACAGTAGCAGAAGCTACAGTTCTTCCGTTGAAGTCAACGATTTTGACATTTGCTTTCTGTTCGGTTGATAAACCTGTAATCGTATAAACTAATACACCGTTTACAACAGGGTTAGGTACAATGCTAACTATCAGGTTTGAACTTCCGCTTAAGAGGATGCTTATAACAGGTGAATAAGAGAAGCTGCCATCTGAGTTGATTATTTTCAAACGGTATAGCACAACACCGTTTTTACCCGTTGTTGGCACATCTGTAAGGCTGTATTTAGCACCCATATTATTGTCCGTGGCAACTATAGTTGCTTTCTTTATCCAGTTGCCGGTAATGGCATCCTGCTGTTCTGCTTCAAATTTTTGAAGGTTAATTTCCTGTGCCGTTTGCCATATCAAGCTGATGTTGTTACCTTGTTTGTACCCGTTGAAGTAAACCAGTTTCACCGGCAATACAAGGCTGCCAAGCTGCGCGCGTATTTCGCCACCCGGATACACTTGGTTGTGAATGTTGACATAGGAATAACCCATTACCATAGAATCGGCAAACGTAGATGTTATGGATGCCGTTCCGGTAATGGTGCCATACGTATTGTTGCTTACGCTAAGCGGAACAATAACAGGACCATTAGTGCCTGCCTGACCCCTGTGGATATGACCCATTTCGGCCGGACCACCAGTTAAGCCTGAGAAGTCGCCCGTAACCCAAACACTATCGAACGTTTTATCAAGCAATACGGTAACATTGCCAGTAGCAGTTGAGGCGTTCGGGGGCACTTGCTGCGCTCCCTGCAAATCTCCGGTGAAGTAATGTCCTTCGCCATACACCGGTGTTAATTGACCTCTTATTTCTCCGTTTGGGTAAATATTGTTGTGAACATTTACATACATTAAACCATTCAGCATGTCAGTTTCCTGCTCTGCGGTAAGGGTGTCGGTACCGGATAAGACACCTGTAGTACCACCAGTATTGTTAAGCGGTATGAGAATAGGCGCATTACTGCCTGCAGGTGCTGGTCCATGTATATGAGAACCTGTTACTGTATCGGTAATACCCTGGTAGTCGCCTACCAGTTTTAATATTTTAGTCGATGGATCATACTTAACGATAACCGTACCCATGGCCGTAGAAGAAACAGGAGGCACCTGCTGACTTCCCCGCAATGTGGCTTTAAAGAAGTAGGCACTGTTCAACATCGTAAGCTGTCCTCTTATTTCTCCATCCGGGTAAACAGAGTCATGAACATTGACATAGGTAAGACCTTCGGACATCTGCTTGATATTGTCTGCCGAAATTGTATCCGCTACCTGAAAGATGCCGGTGGTATCTTTACTAACAATAAGATATTGGAAGATGGGACCATTAACACCCGGCAAACCATTTTTGTGAATGTGAGCCATCATGGCTGGTGCAGTAAGACCATGAAAACTACCGGTAAGAAATACAGAATCAGTGCCTTTATCCACCAGCACATGAACCATGCCCATAGCTGTAGAGCCGTTTGGCGGCACCTGCTGTGCCCCCTGCAATCGGGCATCATAATAATCTGCCGAACTGCTTACGCTAAGTTGCGCACGGATTTCTCCATTAGGATAATTGGCGTTGTGAACATTTACATACATCAGGCCTCCCAGCAACTCGGTTTCCTGTTCCTGCGATAGTGAGGCGGTGCCGGACAGAGTGCCGGTTGTATCGCCTGAGTTTTCTAAGGGAAATAATACGGCTGCATTGGCACCCGCTGCCGCCGGGCCATGAATATGCGACATGGTGATAACAGAAGTCAGCCCTTTGTAATTTCCAAATAAGGTAAGCATATTGTTAATCGTGTCATACTTTACAATCACCACTCCGGTGGCAGTAGAAGCATTGGCAGGTACTTGCTGCGAACCTTGTAAAACGCCCTTTAAATACATCATCTGCGACTGAGCAGAGAAGACAATAAATAGCAGGGAAAGAAGTGTAATAATTCTTTTCATAGGAAGCCTTTGTTTAAAAAATAAATTAAATGAGATGAGTATATTTTACAACAAAAGGTATTCCTAATAAGCTCAAATTATTGACGATACTTTTTTTATCAGATGCAGCGAGGTTAAAGGCGTTGATTTGTTAAGGTTAATGAATAGGTTAAAGGAAACCTGTGGGCAGGTGCCCCCAAAAATACAGATTGATAACGAAAGTGAGTTTATATCAAAAGAATTTGACAAATGGGCATATGATAACGGTGTAACTTTGGACTATTCAAGACTTGGTAAACCAACAGATACCCCATTCATTGAATCATTCAATGGATCGTTCCATGAGTGCCTAAACATTAACTGGTTTTGTCTCTGGAAGATGCTTACCAGGAAATCAACACTTGGGTGGAAGAGTATAACAACTTCAGACCAAAGAATTCTTTAAACGGCTTGACACCGGCAGAAATGGTTGAGAAACATTAGTCATTAAAAAGAAGTAAGAAGACATAACCTGCCAAAGGCTTCTACTCATTGAAATATGTTTTTTAAGCCGTAGAATAAGCATCTGCGGAGGAACGGAAAAACATATTTCAATGCGCAGATTTGAAGTATCAAAGAAGCCCGAACTCTCTATTTTATCCCTGTTTGATATTTGGAGGACATCATAAATTTAGAAAACTTTAATTGCTCATGGCACTAAAACAAGGGAGCTTACAGTACATACCAGATTTTCCATACGAAAGCTAAGAGTAAGACAATTGCAAATAAGTTTACAAGTTAGGAAAAAATTACAGTATACTACACGAAGTGTAGATATCGAATAGATATGTGTTTCCGATACAGAAGTCGACATGTGGTAAAGATAACTAGCAGCATTGAACAGTAACAAATTCACATTGTATAAAATGGTGCGGGTAATGCAAAGAACGATGGTTTAGGACTTGTCAATAAATATTTGCTTAAAAATAACTACAGTTTTTAGTTCTGCAATTTAATTAGCAGGTATTTTTTTATAACGTAACCCGACGCAAATATCATATAACTTTCGCCAAGGCATTTTTTACACGATTTATCGATTAATAAGATTTAGCATTTTTATGTAGTTCAATTTTTGAAACGAAGTTTTATTTGATTACTTGAAAGGTAAAGTAAGATTTCAATGCTCATTCGTTTTTATTTATACGCCCTACTGACAAAATAGGAAAATATACCTATCATATGCAGTCCTTCGATATTCATTTATAGACTTTACATGTTTATTTCGCAGATCAACAATATCCTGTATGCTCTAAATGTAAATACCTATCGATTCAGTTATTACTTGATCACATAGTCGTTAGTAATTAATCCTCTTACCGCTCAATGAATAGCGAAATCATGTGATTGAACTCTTTAGAAATTCCAAGTAGGCAATGTAACAGCCGTGCGGAATTTTCAGTAATTACAAATATTATTCAAAGTAAAGCAGCCAAGCAAATTAAGTTACATTAGCAATCATTTGTGAAAACAAAAAGGTTGTCTCCAGATGAGACAACCTTTTTTATACCGGTAAACAAAGTTCAGCATGAAAGTAGGAACCACAAGGATAGAAGCCTTCAGCGATGGCGTAATTGTTATTGTGATAACCATTATGATTCTTGACTTAAAACTGCCCGACATTAACCGGCAAAGCACAACAAAAGACATCCTGAATCAGTTGCACCACATGGTGCCCTATTTTATTTCTTACATCTTTAGTTATACAATGATTGGTATTCTCTGGACTAACCATCATCACATGTTTCACTTCCTTGAAAAAGCGGATGAACATTTGCTCTGGCAGAACTTTATTTTCCTGTTTTTAATGAGTCTGATACCGCTGGCAACATACATTGTTGGTTCCAGTCCTTTCGTACCAATTTTCCCTAACATTTATGCATTAGTAATGTTATTAACTACGTTATCACTTGTTACCATACAACATTATATTATCCGTAAAAAACTAATTCATAAAGATATTGACAAAGAGATGATCCGGAAGATATTTAGCGTGTCAGTAAAAGCCAAAACCAAATCCATAGCAGCAACGCTTATTTATCTTAACCTAAATAATGGGCTGCTATCCCGATTTTCTATTTAATGCTTGTTGTTCAAAAAAACCGGTATAAGAGTTGAATTTGTGATAAAGTCCCAAAACTTTGCGGGGCAATAAAGCGCTTATACCGGCAGATCCGTTTATAAAAGTAGTTTAGCACACGTACACACTATCTGACAAAGAAAAAAGTAACAAAAAAGAAAAGGTAAGAATAGTAGTGACACTTATAGATAATTACGAATAGCAAATCTAAAGGTGGTGCTGGACGTAGGAGCAATCGACAGCATATCACTATCAGCTTTGGTCATGAAGGAACTTTTTTGAACTTCAGAATAAATATTTAACCTTCAAATAATCCAAGCCTGTTAGCTAATCAACAAACAAATGAATTTTAGCTGGTGGCAAATTAACCAACATATACGACCGCCTGCCCATTGATTTTTTATTTTTAAAAAAAAAGTGCTGTTGATATAGTGATTGAAAAAGAAGTGCTACATTTATTCTATAATTATTTCCTGAGCAGATCTAAAAGTGTAAGTGCTGTTAACCCGATAAAATCTGTTCTTTCTTTTCATTTGTTTCTTGTTTTTTCTGTATAATAGTGTTGTGTGCTACTGATAAATATCTTGTGAAAAAAGAGGCGTCAGATCATGTTTTTTGTGTGTACGCATTCTTTTCAGAATGGTAATGTGAGCCGGTACGCCGGGATAGTTTCGGGATATTACGAAGTTTGTTTTCTATAAAGACTTTATCGAAATTAATAATTTTAGAATTTACATAAAAAACACCGTCACCAAATACATACCCATATGAAAAAGAAATCTACTTTTTTCAAGCTAACCATTGCGTTCTTTTTTGCACTTATTTCTCAAACAATAATAGCACAGGATGCACAAGACAACCAGAAAGCAATGTCGCTTGTAAAAAAGAATGCTGCTGCTATCGGGCTTTCTGCCGGAAGCATAGACAATTCACGTATTTCCAGTGCGTATGATGATGCTTCATCAGGCGCTACGATGGTGTACCTGCAGCAAACCTATAAGGGTATTGATGTAGATAAATCAATACTGGTACTGGCTTTTAAAAACGGATCGCTGGTTTCATCTGCCGGCAGCCGTATTGATGTAAGCCATTCCACCATTGCTGTTTCGCCCGATTTGCAAAAAAAGCTGTCAACTCCTGTTATAACTGCCGAAGCGGCTATTCAGTCGGCGGCACAGCACCTGCAGCTTCCGGCACCTTTTATAACTGCAAGATCTGCTGCAGCACAGGATTTTACTATGCCAACAGATTTTGGAAATGTTGGTATTGCTAAAGAAAACGTAATGGTACGCCTGATTTGGGTGCCTCAAAAAACGTTTGAAAGAATAAAGCTTGCCTGGGAAGTAAACCTTTCGCCAAAGAAAACACCCGATAGCTGGCGCGTAATAGTAGATGCCAAGGCGGGCAATGTAATAAAGAAGGAAAATTATACGGTTCCCGACAACTGGTATAAAGAAAACAAACAATCTGTAAAGGATGATAATGTAAACAACACTCCTTCTGCATCCAACTCTTCACAAAGAACACTGCAGGATATTACATCAGTTACTTATCGTGTGGTGCCTTTTCCGGCAGAGGCGCCAAGCTTTCCAAAGGGCAATCCATCCCTGGTTACCGACCCGTGGGAATTATCTCCTCCAGGCAGCGGAGCTACTCCTTTTATCTGGAATGCAGATGGCAATAAGCAATACAGGCTTACAAGGGGCAATAATGTATCGGCACAGGAAGATGTAAATGCCGATGATGAGGACGGCAGAAAAGCTAAAGGCACGGTTTACGGGGATAATCTTTATTTCGATTATATGCCTGATTTCAGTAAGCCACCTACTGATTCTATCAACCAGGGTTTTGCAATTACCAATTTGTTTTACTGGAATAATATTATGCACGACCTGTCTTATCAATACGGCTTTGATGAAAGAGCCGGAAACTTTCAACAAAACAATGTAGGAAAAGGCGGAAAAGGACACGACCTTGTATATGCCGATGCACAGGATGGAAGCGGAACTAACAATGCTAATTTTTATACGCCGCCGGATGGGTATAGCCCCAGGATGCAGATGTATTTATTTAATGGCGATCCTTCAAAAACAATGAAGATTAATTCTCCGCAATCTTTAGCAGGAAATGTAACAGCCGTTGAAGGACAAGTAAGTACCAACAATACATTGGCTGCACTTGGTCCTGTTACCGGCGATGTGGCTCTTTATAATGAAGCAACAGACACCTTTCATATTGCCTGCGACCCTTCCAGTAACAGCGGTGCATTAACGGGTAAAATTGTTTTATTAAACAGGGGAACGTGCGCCTTTGTCTCTAAAATTTTAAATGCCCAGAATGCCGGTGCTAAAGCTGTTATAGTGGTAGATAATGTGCCGGGTGAATACCCTTTTACTATGGGCGGCTTTGATTCTTCTATCGTTATACCCGCAGTAATGATAAGCTACGAAGATGGAATGAGAATACAAGGAGCAGTACAGTCAGGAACTGTTGTGAATGTTACGCTTTCAGCTCCGCCAGCTATTGATGGAGATTTGGACAACGGGGTTATTTGCCACGAATATACGCATGGCATTTCTACCAGGCTTACAGGTGGCCCGGCTAATGTATCTTGCCTGTTTAATGCAGAAGAAATGGGTGAAGGATGGAGTGATTATATTTCCTTAATGACCATTACTGACTGGAAAAAAGCCCGGCCGAATGACGGATATAATGCCAAAGGCATTGGAACTTATGTTTTAAATGAACCTACAACCGGTGCAGGTATAAGATTGTACCCATATTCAGTAAATATGAGCATAGACCCTCACACGTATGCAGATGTCGCTGCCTATGGCGGTGAGCCTCATCTTAATGGTGAAATTTGGGCGAGTGCGCTGTGGGATATGACCTGGTTTATTATTCAGCAGGATGGTATTAATAAAAACATCTTCAATGCACAAGGCGAAGGCGGTAATACCGTTGCTTATAAATTAGTAATAGAAGGCATGAAACTACAGCCTTGCAGCCCTGGATTTATTGATGGCCGCGATGCTATTTTAAAGGCCGATACGCTATTGTATGGAGGTAAATACAGTTGCCTTATCTGGAAAGCATTTGCACGCAGGGGAATGGGTGTAGGCGCTTCGGAAGGAAGCTCTAATGTAATAGCTGATGAAGTGGTTGACTTTACAGAAGGCGCATTATTCATCACGAAACATGTTGATAAAAAAATTGCAATACCTGGTCTTCCTCTAACCTACACTATAGGGTTGAAAGCAAAAACCGTTTGCGATGGGAACATACAGCCAAACTATTCAGTAACAGATTCTTTGCCTGGCAATGTAACTTATGTAAGCAGTGATGGAACTTATAACCTTGCCAACAGAACAGTTAGCTTTAATAGTATAAATATGAACGGCGGAGACAGCCTTAATTATAAGGTTAAAGTAAGGGTGAACCTGCATACAGCTTTTCAGGATTCTGTTTATATTAACGATTCGGTAAATTCACCCACAATATCTGATACATGGGTTGCAAAGAATGGCAAAGACCTCGCATGGAGTACGCTCAACCTGGGCATATACTTTTATTATTCAAATGATGATAGTGTAAGGGATGCAGAAAGCCTGGTTACAGCGCAGCAATACTTAATACCTGGTACTGCCACTACTTTCAGCTTTTTTCACGAGATGATTTCGAGCGATTTCAACAATGGAGGTGTGGTAGAAATTACTGCTGACGGAGGAAGAAACTGGGAAGATTTAGGACCTTACATGTCTGGCTTTGTATATAACGAAACCATAACGGGGAACTCTGTATTGAATGGCAGAAAAGCATTCTCTGGTTTTGGCTATGGCATCACCAATATAGACCTTAGTTCATTTGCAGGCAAAAAAGTAAAAATCCGCTTCAGGTATGCAACAAGCGACAGTAGTTATGCTGTGCCCAATGGCGGTACAGGCTGGATAATAGATGACATTGAGCTTTCAGCATCTGCTGCTGTTACCAATACAGCCAGGTTGTATAACCAGCAAAATGAATTGAAAGACTATTCAACCGTAGTAACAAAGATTAAAGGCTGGAGATTCTTCAACGACTTTATTACTGAGAATCGTAACAATACAGAAGCATTACTCAACTGGCATACGCCGGGCGAATTAAGTGGCTCGTACAAGGTAGAAAGAAGTGTGGATAAAGGAACGACCTTTAAAGAAATAGGTACTGTAAATACTACCGGAAGCGATGCAGATTTGCAATCTTACAATTTCACAGATGCATCACCTGCCGAGGGCGTTAATATGTACCGCATTCATCACATCAGCAGCAATGGAACTATTGATTATACGGATGTAAAAGCACTCACTTTCGATAATGCGAAAGGCGTACGGGTATTTCCAAATCCGGCAAAAGACAAGATACAAGTATCTATACCAGGAAATAGCAAAGCTGTTACCTTACAGCTTACAGACGGATTAGGAAAAGTAATTAAAATCTACAAAGCCACAGGACAAAGTGTAGAGTTGAGTTTGCCTGCACTTTCTTCCGGTGTTTACTATCTTAATGTAATAAAAACGGATGGCACAACAAGCAAGCATAAGGTAGTGATTGAATAAGTGCATTCTCAAGTAATCTTTATAAAAAGTAAAACCACATGAATTAAATGTTCATGTGGTTTTTTTTAGCAGTGTCTCAATTTGAAATGTATTGATGCAAAAAGCAGTTTTTGTCCACGCGGGTCATCATCTTCCAACATTGTAGCGAAGCCATGAGACCCCGCGAATGTAGGGGATCATCTTTACCGCAAATCAAACCCCAACCTCATTACTTTATATCTCATTGTCCATGCGAAGTATTCTGCTAAGCTGCGCCTGGAGATGAACTGGAGATTCTTTGTGGCTTAACCACTAATTGCGTTAATGGATAAACAATAAAAGGATTGATAGTTAGATCATTTACTGCTCAATGCTTTGCGGAATGCTGTGATCTTCCATTGCGAATCTTCACATTAGTGGCAGCTTTGAATAATTATCTGTAGTTTTAAGAATGGTGAAACAAATAAAATCGGGAACAGATTTTTCGTTCAAATCAGAGAAAGATTTTGAAACATGGCTATCAAAAAATCACGATACATCAACTGGTATTTGGGTGTGCATGTATAAGAAAGACTCCGGGATAAAAACCATTAGCAATTCTGAACTGATTGATGTACTTCTTTGTTATGGATGGATTACCGGTCCTGCAAAAAAAGGAAATGAAAGCTGTGTTTTGTGGTGGGTTTGCCCAAGGAAAAAGAACAGCTTATGGTCAAAAACAAATATAGCACATGCCGAGAAACTGATTAAGGATAAAAGAATGAAACCTTCGGGAACAGCTGAAATAGAAACAGCCAAAGCAAACGGGCTATGGTACGCATAATCAGTTACTTGTTGAATAACAGAATCAATTGTAACCTGGTTTTACCTTTTAAGATAGAAACGTTTAAGGTAAAAATTCTTTTATAGCGCTACAAATTTCTTCCGGGGCATTCTCCTGAATAAAATGCTTTGCCTTTGGAAGCAGACAAACCTTATGATTGGGAAAATATTTCATTAACAGCAGTCTGTTGGGTTTTCTAAAAGTGCCATCTATCTCGCCCAAAATAATTAATACAGGTTTATCTTTTAGTTTTTCCAATCCCGCCTCTACTTCAGTAAGATAATCTTTGCTGCCTAAGATTTCCTTGGGAAATACCCATATCGGAAGTCTTGATTTTAGCGCAGGAAACGGACTCACGTTAGAAATTTCGGTAAGCTTGATCATCTTATTCCGCAAATCGTTGAGCAGTAAAACGATTGATTAATAATGTTTTTTGTCAAGCGGCAGCAGAATTAGCTGATCTCAGAATACGGAATTTCTTAAAGGCTGTTCTCTTCGACTACAAAATCTTCACTTCAGCAATTACACGTAGGTCCGCAAGCTGTTTTCTGAGGTGTTACAGGATATCCAAGCTTTATTTCTTGTGCTGTAGCTGCCCGTATCGTAATTACTTTAACATGGTAACTCAATGTTTTACCAGCCAGTAAATGGTTGCCATTAAGACTTACTTTCCCGTTGTTAATGGCTGTAATCATCAACTCTTTTCCTTTGTGTTCTACCATACAGCCTTCCTGCAGATGTTGTCCACTTTTTTTAAGTTCTTCAACATCAGCCTGGTAAACAAGCGTAAAGTCATATTCGCCATAAGTTTGCGAAGGCATAAGTGTTACCTGCTTTTCTTCATTAACCGTTACCCCCTCCAGTTCATCTTCTAATGCAGGTAAAATATTATTACTTCCATGCAGATATTCAAGCGGCGCAAACCCTTCATTACTGTCTATTGTATGTCCGGTATTATCTTTTATCTCGTAATAAATACCTGCAATTACGTTTTTTGTGATAGCTGTCATTATATAATAAATTATAAAGGCTAAAATAAAAGTCAATAGAACACGATGACTATATAGCTATGTTCTTTATTATCTTGCTTCTCTTTATCCGGACTCCAACTGCCGCAATTCAATTACAAAAAGATGGAAGCATAAGTCAGCCTTATTTACTGCTTTTTTGCTTTTGTTTATTGCTTTTATTCTACTTCTTATTAAATTGAAATGATTAAAGTTTGACCACTCTGTATGTCAAGTTGCCTTGTTAACCTGATTAATACACTTGAACCGTCTTGTTGAAAAGCAGCACCTATTATCCTCTTTTCAATCATCACAGAGATTTTTGAAGGTTTCTTATCATCAGCTATTTCAAAACTAAGTTGACCCAGCTTTAAAGAGCCATATTTTACCTGTAAATGGTGCACTTGATTATCACCGGCTTTGTTTTGTGAATACGTTCCCCACCCTTCAGCTGTTACAAACGGAGCTTTAAAATTTTCTCTATCCCATTTTGGTGCAAAACGAATAAAACCTTTGGGACCATGATATTCAAAACCGCAGGCAGAAATAAACGTTCCATAACTAGCCATAGCCCTTGCATAGTGATCGCTGCACTCAATTTCATTGAAAGGATTTCGCTTTCGCGCATGATAACGGTCGTGAATCATTCTTGTTAAAACCAAGCCTTCGTCTGTCATGCCTTCTGCAAGAAAGTGAGATGCTACCTGGTGCTCAAACCCGCTCATACATTCATGAAAATAGCCAAGCTGCCATGTTATATCTTCACCATATGGTTTTTCCTCATGTAACGGATTTGTATTCATAATCATCCCGCCTTCACCTGCGAGCGCATAAGCCCGACCACCGGTATGCTCCTTTATGTATGGACCTACATCAGGCGTGAAATTATATTTCCATAAAGATTGCAATGCCTTTTTTGTTTTCTCTTCATCCAGTATTCTGCTCAAGCCTGCCTGGAATGCCCAGCTTTGACCATATACCTGGTCAATATGACAAGTGTTGTAAGAACCCAGCCTTTTTCTTCCTTTCTCTTTATCAGGGCGGTGAATAAAATATTCGCCATTAAACAATTTTTCTTCCATGTTCCTGCGTCCTTCTTCTGCATATTTGTTACAGGTGGCGGCAAATGCAACATCATTCATTTCAATAGCCATCATTTCACCAGCTTTTACGGCAGCTATGCACAATCCTACTATCCAGCTAATCTCACCATCCCAAACGGCATCTAAGGTATTTTCTAAAGGCGTGTCTTCCATACCATCTTTATCTTTATCCTGATTAATGATGTATTGAACCGCTTTCTTAATTTTTGTCCAGTTTCTTTTTAGAAATGCATCATCACGGCTCATCTGGTGTTCGCGATAGATTCGCAAAACAGTACCCGCCTGCCCATCTATTGCCGGGCTTTTGGCGGCTTCGCCTCTATACCAGATCATACCACTTTCTTCTACGAAAGACAACCCCAGATCTACTCTCTCGCGGGTATCTCTTTCTATGGCAGGAAAAACTCTCCCAACTGCCTGTGCGTATTGCCATACATGGGTACAAGTACCCGGGCAGCAGCCTACACCTTCAGAGGCATAAAACCTGCCTGAACTAAATTGTTGACAAGTCGTGGTGGCTAAGGTTGAAATGTTTAGAAAAGTTCTTTCTAAAAACCACCAGGGTAAAGTAGAATCATACCAGGTTTGTTTCCAAAGTTTACTTTCTGTTGATAGCTTTTTAAAGTTTTGATGTATATAAAGGGATACTTCGCGGGCAGACTTAAATTTGTTATTGTAATAGCGTCCTTTTCCTTCTATGTCCTTCCACTCAAGATTTTGAAAATGCCAGCTAATAATAAAATCAGAAGTAATACTGTTGCCTTGCCGTATCTGGTGCTCACTAATCACGGCACCGATTAATTGTTGATCTGCAGGCATCACAACTTCTTTACTTGAAAAGTTAGTAAAGGCGATTTCGTTTAAAGGTAAAGTCATTGCTGTATTCAGCTTTGCTTCCTTATCTAATGACGCGATGCAAAAAGTTCCATAGTCTGGTTGTTGAGTAAAGTCTGTAGCAATATTATTTTTTGCCCTAACATTTCCTTCTACTCCGTTAAAGCCATGTTTAGACGATGCTGTAATAAAACGCTCATGCAAATTAGGCTTAGCTGACTCCGGGGCTGATTTATTTTCAAGCCAGCCCAACACAGATACGCTTACCGGTGCTGCAGATGTATTGCTGACGACAAAAGAAAAAATAGTAGCCGGTAATCCCGAATTTTCTTCATCTAATGCGATAAAAGGCGAATACACCTGCAGTATAATAGTTATCGGAAGGTTGGTGTCTGTATACCGGATGGTAGCCATGGGATAGGTTGCTTCAAAGCTAATCTCCTCCCAATCGTCTGCTTCCAGCTTTTTGACAATGCTTTTACCTGCATAATTAATTTTAATAGCAAAGCCTTGTTCTAAACGGAAAATATCTTTAGCCGGAAACACATAAGCAGAGCCGTCGGTTGGTGTTAGTTTTTTTCCTTCTTTGGTATAATTATCCCATAGTACAGTCTTTGGATCAATCCCTAACTGGTTTTTATTAAAAATATCCCAAAGCCATAACCGTCCATCTCCTCTTAAATACACCGTACCACAATTAATGCCTCCCACCGGCATGCCTATATATTGAAGCTCGTTTTTGGTTTTTAGATATGTGGTTACAGATCCTCTTTTATAAAGTGATTTAACCCATGCCGGATCAAGTTTTTTATCCGCCGGAATGTTCAGGCCATTTAATTCTCCCGGCAAAAAAGGACCTGCAATTACCTGCATGCGGGAAGCCAATAATCCTGCTGTAAACAGGCTTGCATTTTTTAAAAAAGCTCTGCGTTTTATTTCATTGGGCTGCATACTGCTGTCATTATCGTTTCATTTACAATGTTATGACTTTGCTTTTGAAAATTCACTCCATTGTTTAGTACTGAAATACTCAGATATAGTTGAATCGTCAAACAAGTCAATGCCTTAACGGCAAGAAACTATCTTCCTGCATAAACGCTTAGTAATTCTTAAAATCATTTAGATAGTTATAAACTATTTATCAGGTTTTTCGTAATGGTAGTTTATTGCCCACCGTTTATGCATAAAATTAAAAACCGGCTTAGTCAGCTGCGAACAAATGAAAAGACAGGAAAATATGAGTTTTATCCTATTGAACGTGAAGCTAATGTAGATAAAAGAAGAGCTTCTGTAGGACTTGAACCATTAGAACAATATGCAAAGTATTTTGGAGTGGACTATATACTGCCAAAGACAAAAAAGTAAGGGTATACAGCAAACAAAAAGTTTTCTTCCATGCCGGCTGATACCTTTCAACTCAACGTCAGGAATTCTATTTATCTTTCGTTCGGTATCCGACTTACGAATCAAGAATGCCGGCACACCAGAAAGCCGGAGTAGTTGGCTACCATTATTGCCCAAAATTTAAAATCATTTACAATGAAAAGATGGTTAAAAATTTCTCTGTTTTGTTTAAGCTGTTTGACCTTCATCAGTTGGGATAAAGCCACCAAAGATCTGGCAAAAGAACACTTAAAAAATAAAGAACCAGTTTCTTATCTGCATGATACTTTTCGGCTTGAATATGTTGAGAATACAGGGGCTGCTATGAGTTTGGGAGATAACTTACCAAAGACAGTAAGTTTTTGGCTGCTGAGCATCTTGCCTCTGGTTTTTCTTTTTACCCTTTTTATATACGTTGTCGTAAATGAAAGAAAGTTCACTTTTCTCAAGATGTCAACTTTTGCTTTGATCATTGCAGGTGGTTTTGGTAACGTATTAGACAGGCTGTTATTTGACAGGCATGTCACTGACTTTATGAACGTTGGATTCAACAGCGTCAGAACCGGTATTTTCAATTTTGCAGATGTTTGTGTAACAACAGGAGCAATAGGATTGATATTAATGTATCATAAGAAAAAATCAGTCTCACAATCTAATTAGCTAAAGCTGATAAGAGTTAGGCTGCATTGATATGCGACTTTTAAAAATCATACGGCTTATTCTGACTTTACGAAAATTTCTTTTTAGCAACAAATATAGAAAATCCGCATTCCGAGATCATCCGATTCGCTGCTGCTTGACAAAACAGCTTCTGTTAATCAATCATTTTGCTGCTAAACCATTAACGAAATAAGTTGATCAAGCCTACCGAAATTTCCACCCACTATTGCAAAACCATTGTTGTGCGTTCGTGCTTATGTTGTCATTAATGCTTGCAGGCTTTCAATCTTAGCTTGTAATTCGTCAAAAGTCAAAATCTCTACATCACGACAATTACTTCTAAATAGTTCAAAAGAGTATTTTTGATTGTCATCTAAGTCTGCTGTTGAACCAATTAATACAACGCATTTCGAGTTAAATATTTCAAAGTTGCTTTTACTCTTAACCTTTGTAGCGTAAAATTCTTTCTGAAAATTATCTCTTTGATTTAGCACCTGAACTATACAACCTGTCAAATCTTTTGTTGCGCTAAAAACATCTTCTCCACGGTAAGCACTATTGTCAAGCAATTTAGTTTTATGTGTCTTGAGCTCTAAGAAGGATACGTTATTACTTAAGCTATTTTTGATTAAGAAGTCGTTGAACTTGCCATTTTGATTATCAATCGTTTTACCTCCAACGTAAGCCTCTCTTTTGAATAAAATGACTGGTTGAGCAAATATCGAAGAGAAAATCCAACTGTTATCTTTCAAAAACTCTTGCCATTGTTTTTCTAAACTATCACCATCCGTTTTAAGAGCCATTAACTCTTTATATTTTTTAAGCGTTTCTTGAATATATTTTGTGTCGACAATTTCTTTGGTTTTTGAAAGAGCCGTTTTAGACAGAAAGTCCGTTCCAATCGATAATTTATCAAAAAGGTCTTTAATTGCATTTTTGTCTGCATCAGAAAATTCATCAATACTATTTCCCCAAGATGCTAAAGAATTAGCTAGAGCATCTGCAATATAGGTTTTCGCAGGTTTTGAAATTGCTTTAGGAAATAAGTCGTGAAGAACTATTTGTAAGATAAAGTCAATTTCAGCTTTATTTTTCTTAAAAATGCTTTTAAAAGTATTTAGTAATGTTTCTAAAGCCGTTTCATTTAGATAAAGCTTGTTATGTTTAACGTCAAATTCAACTTTTCCTCCTTTTTCAATAATGACTTCTTCAAATTTGAAATTTGCATCAATGTAGTCTGAAAATGGATACATTGGTTTTGTAAATCCCCAACCGTAATTTTCTGACTTGAAAACACCAACAGGTAGCTTTCCTTTAAATCCAATGTATGAAAAAGTTTTAATTGTCGAATATTTTGCACCTCCATCAAAACCTCTCGGATAATGAATTATCAAGTCCTTATTTTTAAAGACTTCTCTCGAAATTTGTTTTATCTTTTTTTCGGTGTCGATGTATTCGTAAACCTTTTTGGTTTTAATATCACTTACGACCTTTTCTCCTTTGAAGTCTGTCATTTAACTTAGAATTTATAGTTTGGTTTGGTGTCCTGTAGCATGACGCACAACGTTGCGGGCTTGGCGAAGAACTGGAAATTGAAACCCGTCAGCCCAAACCAAAGTTAAATTAATATTCAAAAGCTTATGCTTCTTTTATCAGCTAAATATTATTCCTTCAGCCGAAACTGAAGCAAAATAGTGAAACAAAAGTTGATGTTTATTCCGTCAGCCGGTTTTTTGCCAATCCAATGTTAGCTGTAGTTATTTTTTGACTGCGTATTTTTCACTTATATTTTTCCAACATCGGTTATTTAAGTCATAAACATATCTAAAATCAGGTTGATATCCGTTTGTTCCGCCGCAAGAAATTGAAAACATAGCTTTCTTAAAATGCAAGATTGGTTTAAAGTAAAGTCCTTTTTTTATTTTCAAAAAAACTTGCCCGAAATTTATATCAATTGTGTCTTTTGAGATAATCTTAGGAATAACTCTTATTAATTCTAATGAGTGATTTTTCTGGTCGTACGCTTTATTGAATAATTCATTTCCGACGAGCAATTTGTATGGATAACTTATCTTGCCTTTTACTTTTAATACATATTCATTAGGTTCGATGTATTTTATTCCACTTGAAAGTAGTAGGTCAAATCTTGAATTTAGGCTTTTTGTTATTAAGCTATCTATTACTTCTCCTTGCGTTTGCGCATTTGTCAAGTTTGAAATTATTAGCACTAAAAGAAGTAAATAATATCTCATTCAATTTATTATGTTGGGTTGTGTCGTTGGATAATTACAGCTAACGTTCAAGGCTTTGTGCCGGGCGGCTTAGGAACAAAGATAGCCTTCCGAATTGTGTCTGCCGACTGGCACAAAACCTTATCCTACGTTTACATTTTCTCAGAATTGACGTATTCTTACTTAACAAAATTTGAAAGAACAGAAGGCTTAAGTAAGATAGTAAAACCTTATAAGCTTGTAGCTTCTCTAACATGCTTATCCCTGCCTTCCTCTTACTTACATGCCGGACAGTTCATTGAGCAGAAAGCTCGTGTTAGGATAGTAGGCACCCGGTAAGATTGTTCTTCCTTTTTTCTTCATTGTAAAAATAAAAACAATTGTCTATGAACGAATCAATTTCTCTTTACTGTGGCATTGATGTGTCCTGCGATACGCTCGATATTTGTTATCAGGCTGAAGGCAAGATGCTGCAACACGTTAAAGTGACAAACAACACAAAAGGCTTTGCGCAGTTGCTGAAATTAACCAGTGGGTCGTATCATTTTGTCATGGAAGCTACCGGTGTCTATCACATCCCCCTGATGTTCTTCCTATATGAGCACAACTGCGCATACAGTGTCGTCAATGCGCTGCAGATCAAGCGGTACATCCAGATGCATTTAGAGCGCAACAAGAGCGACCGCAAAGATGCCCGGCGCATCTGCGAATATGGTATGGAAAGAAAACCTGCCGCTTCCCAAATGCCCGACCGGCTTTACTTTGCATGCAAGACGCTCAACAATGCCATCAAAAAGATAACCACCGAAATCACCGCCTTTACCAACCAGATCCATAGCCTGGAGAAGCTTCCCGAAGGCAGCGCAGCCGTCATCAAAGCGTACCGGCGAATCATCAGGGAACTGGAAAAAGAACAGACTCTGTTAGAAAAAGAGCTGGACATGAAATTAAAGCAGTGGCAACCACACTTAGTCGAAAGAGTGCGAAGTGTGATGTCAATCGGCAAGCGGGCAACGGCGGAACTGATTGTGTATACCCAAGGCTTTAAAGACATGACCAACTACCGCCAGCTCATCAGCTACGCGGGTCTCAGTCCGAGGGAATTTACAAGTGGCTCAAGCATTAGAGGGCGAAGTAAAATATGCAAGCAGGGCGGCAAAACACTTCGCAATATCCTGTACATGTGTTCGCTCAGCGCCATCAAAAACAATCTTGCCTGCAAAGAACTTTACGAAAGATTAGTAGCAAAAGGAAAGAATAAAAAAATGGCTTTGATAGCCGTCTGCAATAAGCTTCTTAAACAGGTCTTTGCAGTCGTGCACAACCAAACTTTGTTCAATAACAATTACTCAAAAAATATTGCCTGATTTATTTGATTTTTTACACAGTTCATGTTAGCGGCTGTTTTGATTGTCAAACGTAAGATAGTTTAAATTGTCTGTTGTCGCAAGTCTACCTGTTGTTTTTCGTAATGAGAGTTACACTTCCAGAAAACATAACCAAATATAAGTGTCATTAAAAATGACCTAATTATAATGCCGTTAAGGGGTTGGAAGATGTCCTTGATTTCATACAAGAAACTGTCAAGTGAAACTGATGGAATAAATGCAAGCCAAATAAAGTAAGACCCCAACCACGTCAACATGCAGCTGACGAAAGTGAATCGCTTAAATTCTACTAAAAGTAAAGTCAAAAGAAATAGTGGTGGCAGGTTGAAAAATAACCATGTCCAGAACAGAAGGAAATAGTCTTTCAAAATAAATTGAAGTGAGTCAGTTTTGTCAGTCAAAGTAAAGAACAATAAAAGAGTAACTAAAATCTCAGAAGCTTTTAGTAAAACAAAAAACAATAAAGTTCTTACGTAGGTCAACTTAATTAGTGTTATGTCAATAGCAAGGTGTCACTTGATATAGCCGCTAACGTTCAAGGCTTGGCGAAGAACTGGCATTTGAAACTCGTCAGCCGAAAACTAAAGTTAAATTAATGTTCAAATGCTGATGCTTCTTTTATCAGCTAAAAATCTGATTCGTCCGCTGAAACTGAAGTAAAATAGCAAAATGATGCTGATGTTTATTCCGTCAGCCAGTTTTTTGCCAAACCAATGTTGTGCGTTCGCTTTTTCTGTTTACAAGTTGTTTTTAAAATTTGTAATTACAATTGTCTTAAAACAATTCATTATAATATTTAACATGTAAAGGGAATTCTTTTTCATAGAATGGATGTGGAACACCTAAAATCGTAATTTCGAAAACATCTGTATCCATACCTTCAATGTTTGTTCCTTGTCCTTTTATTTCAGCTCCACTTTGATTTATGACTTTTAAGTTTGGAATGTTTGATGTTATTATAAATCTATCATCCGGGTCGTCAGTTATTATATTGATATTATTTGTCTGGCAATAAGTCTTGAAAAAATCATATCCCGAATCAATATCGATAAGATTCACTTTTCCAAATACAATACCCATCGGTACGTCTGCTTTTTCAAGTTTAGTCGTGCCAATCTTTTTATTGTCAAGTAATATGTAGTAAAGCTTTGTCATTGGAAGTTGTCTGCAAAGTGACGCACAACAAATATATTGTACGAACCGACAATAAAGAAAAGCGAATGAAAAGGTATTGATTGTCAATCTTCTCTGAGCCGCTTTTTTGCATTGTTTCAGTTCGCCAATCCACAAACACTACCCATCCGTCTCTTCTCCTTTCCACAGCTCATCGAGCGGACTCACAATATTGACCAGCTTTTCTTTTCTGACATGCAGGTAGCGTTCAGTCGTCCGGATGTCAAAGTGCCCCAAAATGTCTTTGATGTAGCGGATGTCTACCCCTTTTTCCAGTAAATGAGTGGCAAAGCTGTGACGGAGACTATGAAAGCCTACTTCTTTAGCAATGCCTGCTTTCTCTTTGGCCATTCCAAACACTTTCTGCGCTGTCCGAACATGATACATGGTGCCGGGATGCTCTCCTTCAAATAAGTACCTGAGCGGTCGGGGCTGCGTCTTCCTGTAATAATTGTCCAGTATATCCAGCAGAACAGGGCTTAGTCCTACATAGCGGTCTTTTTTTCCCTTGCTCCGTTCAATAAATAACTGCATGCGGTCCCGGTCAATGTGTTTAAGCTGAAGGTGTACCACTTCACTCACCCTCAGCCCGGCACTGTATGCGGTAAAGAGAATGGCTTTGTGCTTGGCAAAGGTGAGTGCTTTAAACAGCCGTCTCAACTCTTCTTCCCTCAACACTTTGGGTAAAATAAAGGGTTTTTTAGGCCGGGGTATCGTCCAGAAAAACTTTTCTTTTTCCAACACCTGCTCGTAATAAAACTTAAGAGCATTGATGCGGCTGTGGATCGTGTTTTCGCTGAGGTGTAAGTGGTCGTGGCAGTACTGCAGGTAATCCTTTACCCGGTTCACCGGAAGATGGAGTGCAGGTGTTTTACCCAGTAGCTGCAGGAAAGATACAAATTCTGTCCGGTAGGTCCTGACCGTGCTTAGGCTATAACCTTTAAGGGAAAGTTGCCGGAGGAACAAAAGAAGGGCTTCTTTATTCTCCGCGCTTAACAGGGATATAGACGGCTTTGCGTCCGTTTGTGCAGTTTTTACTTTATAATGATTTAATGGAATAAGGGGCTGAGGAAGACTTTCCAATGAAAGAGAAGAAGGACTGATGCTGCATTTCGTTCGGTTTTCTTCCGTATCAGGTATAGTCCACCCCTTCCAGGTGCGGCTCCAGCGGCAGCCCGGCACTTCTTTCATTCGTTTGTTCCATTTATCGTTGGGTGGAAAGGTAACCAGGATGCGGCGCTGGCTTTTATGAACGATAGGCTGACAGTGAGAGGCAGGCATAGTGTAAAGTAGGTTGTAAGGTGAAAATTATCTCTCTGCGGCCAGGAAACTTTATCGACCCTGGCAGAAGAAAGATACTCTAAAAACAGGAAGAATTCTAAAAGATAAAAAATATCAAATTTCCCATTTTTCACGCGAAACACGGATAAAAAGAGCCGCAAAGCTGTGACAGGCTGCCGTTGTATTAGCCACTTCAACTACTGCCAAAAGACTTCTATATTGGATGATTTCGCAACCATAGATTATATATTCTGCAAGGTGTTGATCAATATAAAGGGAAATTTCGGTAGGCTGGATCACCTTATTCCGTCATCTCTGCGCAGCAAAATGATTGATTAACAGAAGCTTTTTGTCAAGCGGCATCGGAATTGGATGATCTCTGATACGGAATTTTTAATATAGAACCCTTGCTTAATCTTTCAGAATTGAATTATGATTAAAAGGTTGTCTCAATGGTTTCTAAAATTATTTAAAAAAGAAAAGCTTTATAAATACAAGTATGTAGATGATGTTCCGGACAAACTTAATCTGCATACTATTTATATAGTTGGCAACGAAGGATATTACTGGCAAGCTGTGATGCTTTGTCCATGTGGTTGCAATAAAACTTTACACATGAATCTGATGAAAGAAGATCATCCGTCTTGGAAGGTAGAAATTCATGAAAATACAAATGTTTCTCTTCATCCATCTATTGATAGAAAGGTTGTATGCAAAAGCCAATTTTTTGTTCGTAAAGGAAAAATTGTTTGGGCATAAATCTTATTACAATGCAAGTGTATATAACACTACATCACTGTAAAGTGTCTAATGATGTGAAAGGTTTTAAAGAATTACTAAAACAAACAGGCAACACACATCACTTTGTTATGGAAGCAACAGGCGTTTATCACATCAGCTTTATGTTCTTTCTGAACGAAAACAATTGTAATTACAGCGTTGTAAATGCACTGCAGATTAAAAGGTATATACAAATGCAGCTTGAACGAAACAAAACAGATAAGAAAGATGCCAAACGTATATGCGAATATGGTACCCGAAAACCTGCTTGCTCTATAATGCCCGACAGACTTTACTTTGAATGTAAAACATTAAACAATGCCATCAAAAAGATTACAACAGAAATTACGGCGTTTACCAACCAGGTGCATAGTTTAAGAAAGTTACCGGTCGCAAGTAATGCAGTTGTAAAAACCTATCTGAAACTTATTAAAGAATTAAAGGTTCAACAGCAATTACTACAGAAAGAATTAGAACTAAAGTTGTTGCAATGGCAGCCAACTCTTGTGAAAAAAGTTAACAGTGTAAACTCAATTGGCAAACGTGCCACAGCAGAACTGATTATCTACACACAAGGATTTAAAGAGATGAAAAATTACCGCCAGCTCATAAGTTATGCAGGACTTAGTCCGAGAGAATACAGCAGTGGCAGCAGCATTAAAGCTAAAGCCAGGATATGCAAGCAGGGTGGCAAAACGTTACGAAACATTTTATACATGTGTTCACTCAGTGTCATCAAATCCAACCATGCCTGTAAACAATTGTATGAACGGTTAGTAGCTAATGGAAAGAATAAAAAACTGGCATTGATTGCGGTATGTAATAAGCTTTTGAAACAAGTGTTTGCTGTTGTACATAATCAAACTATGTTCAACAACGATTACTCAAAAAATATAGCTTAATTTAATTGGTTTTTTACACAGTTCATGTTGCCTGCATGGTTTCTTGTCAGGGTGTTTTTGGACCTAGCACTATTCGCTCAAATAAAGGTGTTAAGACCGTGAATAGAAGTAAAATAATTGAACCTAAAATAGGGCTGTAGGCACCGCAATTACCACAACTTGTATTACTGCATCTGCATAGTATTCCCTTCAATAAGGGATTACCTAAAGCATAAACCCAAATTATAAAAGCAATTGACGCCACAACTGAATGAAAATAGGCTTTTTTCTTTTTTGTTATTGGGTCCGGCGGGTCATTATTATCAATCACTGCAAAATATGTCCATACAGGAGTTATTAATAGTAAAATAAAAAAAACTATTAAATAATAAGTTTTATAATGGGCTGGAATATCTGTATTTGGTTCCAGAGACAAATACCCTATTAATGCAGTATAAGCTGCTACTATCTCAGCAGGAATATATTTGATTATTTTTTCTAAATAATTATCATCGTCTTTGACTGCAGGTCTATAAGTTGCCATATTATTTATAATTTAAATTTTGGCTATCACTACTATGTTTAAACGTTATTGTTTTGGTCGCATGAATACCATACTACAGGTTCAATTATTACATTTACCATGTCAACAATCTCAAACCAGTCTGGTCTAAAGGTAGTGCGATAGCTAAAAGGTTCGCCTTGACTAGAACATGTGATTGGATGCTTAGATGTTACCTGCCATTCTTCTAAAAGTCCTGTAGCGTTAAGTAGTATCAAGACTCTAATTCTAATATATCTCACACCTGGCTCCCAGCCAAAAGTTGTTTGTGTAGCAAGGATTGTTGCAAAAACAACCTCAATGCCAGTGTTGGGGTCTGTCGCCTTTACAAATGTTACTACGAGGCTTTCAAATTGGGCTAAGTTCACTGAGGTTCTAGATGTAAATATCCATGGTGTTTTGTTCCAATGTCGAAAAGTTTTGGATATTGGCGGAGGGAATATCTTTATACCAATTTGTTCCAGTTCAGAAATTATCGGAGAATTCTTTTCGGTTAAGCTCTCAGGACTTCCGACGGATGTAACGGTTTGTCTATCCATTGACATAGCTAATAATTTTAAGTCAATAAAAGATTAATCAAAATTGTATCAGTATAATAATAATAATTAGAATTTTTCGCCTTTAAAAGTTGTCCATTATAAATCTCAAATTCATATTCTTCATTCCCAATCCTAATAAAAATAAATCCTGTAATGAAAGCTTGTAAATGTCCGCTTAATTTGAAAGGTTCGCTTTTGAAAAGAAAAGGAATGAAAAATGTAATGTCCTTCCTTTCAAGGTAGGTTATCTTTTTATTTTTGATATTACTACTAATACTAACCTTGAAAATATCCCTCAATTTAAAACTGTTATACGTATTATTTTTAAAAAATATAATTTCATTAAAATAAGTTTGACGTTTAAAAATTTTGTGAGGAGGATTGATAGCTGTGGGTCTATTGGTTGGAGTAGCTGTTTGCCATTGTGAGCCATCTTCGTAAGTGACTTCATACCATATTTCGTCACCTCTTGTATGGGTTGTTACACACGTGAATCCTGTTCTAGCTTCAACCGTTTTTCCAATTTGTTTTGCAATTAAAAATAATAAATCTGCTCCTTCTTCCCCAGCACCTGTGTGGCATGAGGATAATCTTAATATTTTAGCTGGATGATTGCTTAATCTTGAGAGTAATGGCAACCATATATTTCTGTTGTAAAATTCTATAGTATTGTCTTTATTCCCGCCCATTTGACCGCCCCCAGTTTCTATTGAGCCTTCACTCCCATGCCCTGATAAAACCCAAGGAAATATTGCGCCACAAACACCAAATATATTTGCCTGCAATAAATTTTCAGAGGCTTCATCAGTTGTAAGGTGTCTTCTGCATAGATAGAACGCTTTAGCCATTGTATCATTAGTTCCATCATCTGGTCCAGAAGATATTGTGGCATTCCCGTTTACAGAGCTCACTCCTAAAGATGTAGTGTCAAAGTAAAAAATCATTTTATCGGGACTGTCAAGAAACTTCATAAAGTGTTTTATTATGTTGATTCGAAATTGCAGGCAACACTTAAATATACGAAAGTTTCAGATCGTTATTCAAGTGTAACAAATATATGTTATTCATTCAGCATCAATGCAAGACTATTTCGCTTTTTAAGTATATCAAAGCCACGTAGCCATACGAATGTGGAATTGATATACCCGAAAAACGAAATGAGCCTAACTTAGTACACGAGTCCATAATTACACGTGTGTACATTATGATATTTGGTTTAAGAAGATGCGATATATATAAAAAAGTGATACTTTAGCACTTATTCATACATCCAATATCATGGAAAATATCCTCATTGTTTTCGAAGCAGACGAAACAGGTATCAATGTCGGCATCGACGCGTTAGAAAAACTCGGCAAGGTAGATAAAGACACCGCCGTGCAATTTGCCAGGACAAACGAAGTGCTGAACCAGCGAAATAAAGCGCTGGGTGATACGTCTATGGTCGGCAAATTTGTAGACGGCATGAAGAAAGTGCAGGCGGCGAGTGTCGGCGCGTTTGGAACCGAAGCCATTAAGCAATACCAGAAAGCCGGTGTCGATGGGATTACAGCAGTTACAGACCAGCTAAAAAAGTTACAACAGCAAAAGGATGGATTGAATAACAGCAAGCTAAAGTCAGACGATGTAAAGTTGTATAATATACTGCTGACAGATACAGTAAAGCAGATCACAGAGCTTCAGCAAGAACTAACATCATCACAGGGGGAGACGCCGCTTCAGCCATTAGAATCACAAGCCGAAACGGCTATTACCGAAATCAATCTGCTCACTGAAACTCTTAGCCAGTTAAATCAAAAAATAAACGAAAAACGCCAGGCACTAACTGTTGAGCTGGATGTTGATAAAATTGCTCAGTACAAAACAGAAATTGCTGCGTTAGAATCTGAGATTGATAAAATAAATAACATCGGCAAAACAGGTTTTAACAAGTTTGGTAATGCGATCAGCGAAACAATAGGAACCACGGTTAATTTCCGGACACAGTTAAGGCAGATGCAGCAAGAATTGTCTCTTCTGGAAGAAACAGGCGGGACGTTCTCTCAAAAATACCAAATGTCGTTCGATCAGCTTGCCTTGGCAGCCGGTAAAGTACAGGACCAGCTTGGCGATACATCTGAGCGTGTCCGGGCACTTGGCAATTGTTTTTATTTTTACAATGAAGAAAAAAGGAAGAACAATCTTACCGGGTGCCTACTATCCTAACACGAGCTTTCTGCTCAATGAACTGTCCGGCATGTAAGTAAGAGGAATGAGGTGTGTCGATTTTGGCGGACAGAGAAGTTGCTTAGGTTTTGTAAAAATAATAGTTCTTTTCAAAGCCATCGGGGCATTCATAGCCGAGGGATAAGTGCCTTCGTTTTGTGTTGTAATACATTTCTATGTACTCAAAGATTTCTGTCTGCGCATCCGGCAAGCTGTCAAAAGCGCCATCCTGTGTCAGTTCTGTTTTAAAGCGGCTGAAACATGACTCTATAAATGCGTTGTCGTAGGGATTTGCTGCGTATCAGACTTCCGTTTGAGCAAGCTACTTTGTCCGGTACAAAAAAGAAGTTTATTATGCGCAATAATATCTTCAAAAAAGAGATGTAAAAAGGAGAAATCATCCTGATAAAAATGGTAAAAAGCGGTTGCCCCATAAAAAATATTTATCAGATATGCAGACGTTATGAAAATTCATGTAACTGTATTAGTGGTTTGTTACACAATTGATCTATTTTACCGTAAATAGATCTCGACAGATTATTGATTCTTTTCGGCCCACTCACGGAGCATGATAATTGCTTTTCCCAATACGCCGGCAGAACCTTTAAAATTATCCGATCCCGCAGGCTTGTTATCTCTTGTGTACCATTCGTAAAAACGCCCATTGCCGATAGTACGTTCCACCATAGGTTGCAGTTCCTGATAAGCTTCTTTTATATAGCCATGCGCCACTAATTGCTGTATCATACGTCCGCCAAACCAGTCCCAGTCTCCTGCATTCTGATAGTTGTATTCTTTGTTCGATTTTGAGCCGGGAATGATGTTTTGCGGGTAAGGCGGATACATTGTAATTCCGATAGAGGGTGCGCCGGAATTCTTTACATCATTCAGCATTGCCTGATTGGCGGTTTCTATTTCTTTCTGTGTTAATAATCCCGCTTCGATAGCAACAGCGGTTCCTCCATGATAATGGATATTATTCTCATCGAAAGAAGGAGGAAAAGGGGAGCCGTTTATGTACAGGTGCGGAATGAACTTTTCTCTTTTTGCATCCCATAAATACTTCCTTATATTTTGTATTGTCTGCTTCCGCAAAATGCTTAATTTGTTTCTTTCACCAGTCTCTTTTGTAAAGGAAATCATATCACCAAGAGCTATGATAAACATAGCATTGTCGTAGATATCTATTGACCAGTGTGTCAAACTGTCTGTATCAACCACCTCGCCACCTTCAACCTGAACATCGCCCCAGTCCTGCGTTGTAGCACCGGTAAGGAGTTTATATTTTTTTGAATAACGGTTTTGTAAAAGAAAATCGATTGATAAATGAAGCCGTTGCAAGGCTGTCTGGGGTCCAATCTTTTCTGTAAGTATGGATGTATCGCCCGTAAGACGGATGTATTTACCAAACGCTTGAATCAGCGATGTTTCCTGGTCGGTTTCTACAGTGTTTTTAAAACCCACATAATTGGTATCTAACACAGAGAGATAGATATGCGGGTCGCCCCAACTTACATGCCCCTTCATTACATAGCCATCTATAATTTCTCCGTTAGCTTGCTGTAGATACAAAAAGGTAAGCAGGTTTTTACGTATGGTGTCGGTGTTATACACCTTCTGCGATCTTTCGATAAACGTATTAAAATCCCGGATCCAAACCTGCGGATAACCATCGCCTGCATTGAAGCCTTTGCTCAAAACAGCATTCGCTTTGGCAAGAATTGTATCAAGTTTGCTATCGGTTAAAATTTGATTAGCTAATTCTTTATTGTTCTGACCGAATGTTGCAAAGCCGAAGAAATGAATGAGGCAAAAAATAAAGATTGTTTTCTTCATAATAGTTACCGGTTTTATTTTATGACTGTTATAAATTCAACAGGTACAATAATAGCCTTTCATTACTGTTTAGTTTGCCAAGCCTTTGTCATTTGGAGTATTTGATATTTCGTTGTCAATTCACCGTTTGCCTTCTTCTTTGTTTTCTCTTTCTTACACCCAAAGAAAAATCAGTGCATCCGAGCTTTGCATATCCTGTTCCTTATTGGTAGATGTACCGAAGCAGATCATCTTTTGTAAGAGCCAATTTGTTTTATTGTCGTTCATTATTTTGCCAAAAACACACACGTCAGCCAATCTTCCTAATAATCATCTATATCTTCTTCATACGACTTTCTTAAGTCTAAGTGTTCTAAAAAAATTGCAGCGATACCCTTACTTTTCTTTCTACCTGCGGTGATAGCTTTTTCATCCATTAATTCATTATTCAATAGGTAATACCTATATGCTTTGGTTCAGTTAAACTTTCTTTGGTGTTCCCACCGGTCGATGTATAATATAAGCAGGTGTATCTTCCTCGTAATGTATTTTCGTACTGTTAGAAATAGCTGCCCACTTATTTTTATCAACAAGTACTTTACAGAATCTGCAAACCACATCTTCAGAATGTAGTGAAAGTCTGTCATGAAACTAAACTTTGTCGCTTTCTTGTACTGTAACGACTTACGAAAGTGTGTAAGCATCTGTTTCAAAGTGATAATAAATGCAGAATAAAATTTTACAGTAACTCTCTTTGCTTTCGCAGTTCTGAACTCATTTATAAATGATGTTTGGCAGTGTTCCTGTCCAGCATTCGGGGACTTTCTTTACACCAAAAATTTTTGCAATAACAAGTGATGTGTTTTTATTACTGTTATAAAAAATTGCTTTTCCTAATCTTTTGATTTGCGGACCTGTTATTGCCCACGGAACCTGCATTTCATCCATACTTACACCACCATGCCCGCTTTCAGGATTGCCACCATGATCGGTTATGAGAAAGAAATGAGTATCGTCGTACAAATGATCAGCTTTTAATTGATAAATAAATTTGCCAATTGCGGTATCGGCTTTCTTGATGGCAGCAATATACTCAGGAGACATCCATTTGTGACTATGACCGGCATGATCGGTATGCACACTATATAAAAAAATGAGTGCAGGTTCGCTTTTGTTTTTCTTGATAAAATTTATTGCCTTGCTGTAATTACTTTCAAAACGGTCGCTGTCTTCAAAAGAAACTTCATCCAAGTAGCGTTGGTTCATTGAATTGATAAGTTCTTTCCAGTTATAGTAAAATGCTGTTTTTACATGAGGCACGGTCTCTTTCAATACCTTGAATATAGATGGGAAATAACCATCGGTATCTGTTTCTATGGCTTGCAAAGGATGGTCTTTCAACGTCCAGTTGTTGGCAGTTACTCCATGCTCTTCGGGACCTGCCCCGGACAAGTGAGTTGTCCAGTTAGGCAAAGTTACCGATGGCATTACAGGTCTTGTGGTAAGTGATACAACGCCGTTTGCAAATAAACTATCTATGTTTGGATGTTTAGCTGTCTGAAAGCCAGGTACACTCAGCCCATCCAATCCGATGATAACAACTCTTTTCGAGTTGGTTTTTTGTGCTTTGGCGTAAACAAATGGAAAGAAAAGAAATAATACAACAAACCAGTAAAGTTTAATCATCTTCATTTTTATTTCTGCTTTTAGTTATCCTTTCTTTTTGGAAATGAAAATCATAAAGGAACCGAAAAGAACAAAGAACAAACCGATGTACAGGTTTACATTTCTCTTATACTCATCTGAAGTTACAAACCCGATTCCATAAATAATTAGTAAGGCACCAACAATAAAAAAGAACAAACCGATAACAAACCGCATATCTAATAGCTGATTCATATTGATGTATGTTTTTTTAGAAAAAGATAATATTGAGAACAGCCGTAATTATCAATACAAGCGCCCCAAGCCATAATGGATTGTTATACCAAAACTTACTTTTTATTTTTTGCCTCTCTGTAAGGCTATATACCAAGCCTGTTAAATCACTTTCCTTAGGTGCTTTTGTAATCCTGCTGATAAGTGCAGTAACCACAAAGCAAATGGAGAATGCAATCCAGGCAATGTTGAAAGCCTGGCTGGTGCCGGAATAAAATGTGTGAAGGTTGGTAATCCATCCACCCTTTCCTTCAGCTGTTGTAAGCCCGTGTGTAAGTGCAGCAGCAGCGGTGCCCGACAACAAGCCCCAGAAAGCACCATCACCTGTAGTACGCTTCCAGAACATACCCAGAAAGAACGTAGCAAACAAAGGCGCATTTACGAAGCTGAAAATAAGCTGTAGTAAATCCATAATACTGTTGTAGCCTTTGGCAACATACGCCGTTGCAACGGAAGCCAGGATGCCTATCATTGTTGTTGCCTTGCCTACGTACAAGTAATGATTTTCAGATGCGTTTTTCCGGATATGTGACTGGTAAATATCAAACGTCCAAACCGTGTTGAAAGCAGTTACATTGCCTGCCATGCCGCTCATAAAAGAAGCAATCAATGCAGTGATGCCAACACCAAGAATACCATTCGGATATAATTTTTGAAGCAATACAGGCAATACCATATTGTAGTTGGTATCCCCGTTTTCGGTTACCGGCAGTGCGAAGCCATCGAATTGTTTTTGCAAAGCCAGAATTATTATTCCGGGCATAATAACAACCAGAGGCATCATGATTTTAGGAAGTGCAGCAATAATGGGTGTTCGCTGGGCATCATTCAGGTTGCGGCTTATCATTGCCCGCTGCACAACTAAAAAATCGGTACACCAATAACCAAAAGCCAATACAAAGCCAAGCCCGAACACTATGCCAACCAAATCAACTCCCATGGGGTTATTTGAAGGGCTGTCTAACCCTTTCCATACATGCAGCTTAGCATCTTCCACATTGTGCACAATGCCTTCCCATCCGCCCGCCTGGTGCAAGCCAATATAAACCAGCGGAGAGATACCCAGCACGATTAAAAAGAACTGAAGCACTTCGTTGTAAACAGCACTTGTTAATCCTCCTAAAAATGTATAGATAAACACAATACCGGCAGCCATCCATATCGAAACATCAAAGTCCCAACCCAATATTGTATGCATTAGCATTGCCAATGCATACAGGGATACACCGGAAGAAAAAATCGTCATTACGGCAAACGTAAGCGCATTGAATGTTCTTGTTTTTTCATCAAAACGTAACTTTAAATATTCGGGTACACTTCGTGCTTTGCTGCCATAATAAAATGGCATCATATAAATACCTAAAAATATCATGGCAAGCGCAGCTCCAAACCAGTAAAAATGAACTGTATACAATCCGTATTTAGCACCATTTGCAGCCATACCCAGCACTTCCTGGGCACCAAGATTTGCCGATATGAATGCCAGGCTGGTGATCCATAAAGGGATGTTGCGGTTGCTCATTAAAAAGTCGTTGCCAGTTTTTATTTTTTTCTTCAATAAGAAACCGATACCGATGACGAACAAAAAATAAATCCCGATGATGAGATAATCTATGGCAGCTAACTTCATTGCAAATACTTTATCTGTGATTATAAACGCTTTCTATTGAATGAGAGATGATGAGCCTCTCTGTTTCTTAATACCTATTTGTATGTTAGTATAAAAAAATTTATTTGCTCAACATGTTTATGCAGCTTCTCCCTGTTTTCCTTTTGCAATAACTCTTTCGGAAAAAGTTTTGACCCGATTCCGACAGCTGCTACACCTGCGTTGAACCAACTTTGCAAATCGGGTTGCGTTGGCTCTACACCACCGGTTGCCATTAACAACATGTGCGGAAATACATCTTTTATAGCTTTTATAAAAGCAGGTCCGCCCAATTGCCTGGCAGGAAATATTTTTATCAATTTCAATTTCCAATTCTCCGCCGTGCCTACTTCTGTTGGCGTTGCACAACCGGGTATCCATAAAATATCTGCGGCTTGTGCAGCATCAGCAATTTCCTTCAATAATAATGGTGATACTAAAAACTCAGCACCGGCATCAATAAACTCTTTAGCCTGTTCTGCATTTTTTATGGTGCCAACGCCAAGCAACATACCGGGCAATTCTTCAATACAGATTTTTTTGAGTTGCTTAAATAGAGTAAGCGAATCGGAGAGCCGGTTGGTAAATTCAAAAGCAAGAATGTTGTTATCATAGCAGGACTGCAATACGCGCCTGTATTCATCAAATTGAGATGAAGTAAACAGGGGAAGAAACTTTTGCTGCAGAATGCTTTGCTGTATATTTACTGAACTCTTTGTACTCATAATTTATCGGATGATTTTACTCTTGCCTTGCTGTTGTATTACTGTATTAATTTCATTAAGAGAAGCGATATTAAAATCGCCGGTAATATTGTGTTTGATAACGCCACATGCCGTTGCAAATTCAATACTCTCCTGCGAGGATTTGTTTTGCCGGAGGCTAAATAACAGACCAGCCATAAATGCATCACCTGCGCCAATACGCTCAGCTACCTGTTGCAAGTTGTAAGGAGCAGAAGAAAACAGTTTTCCATCCTGCCATAAATAGCCCTGGTATTGGCTGGAACCGGAACCAGATGTATGGCGCATAGTCATTGCGATATATTTTACGCCGGGCAATTTTTCTTTTAGTAAAACACAAGTGCTTTCTACCAGGTTTGATGTATCTGGCTCGATACCGAAATACAGTTTTGCAGTATCAACATCAGCAAGTATTACATCACAAAAAGAAAGCAAGCCGGGCATAATATTGTTGCAGGCAACTCCATACTGCCATAACGTAGAGCGGTAATTAAAATCGGCTGAAATGGTTACTCCTTTTTCCTTTGCTTGTTGCAAAGCTTCGGTGCAAATTGCTGCCAGGTTTTTATTAAGCGCAGGTGTAATACCACTCCAATGAAACCAATCTGCATCGGCAAAAATGTTATCCCAGTTGATATCGCCGGTTTGCAATAAACTGAACGATGAATAGCTTCGGTCATACAAAATTCTGCCTCCTCTAGCTCCGCTTCCTGCCTCATAAAAATACAAACCTACCCTGCCTTCCTCTTTCTTAATCACTTCTGTTGTTAGTTTGTATTTATGCAACTGAGCCAATCCTGCATTTGCCAATACATTGTTGGGAAGGCATGTTACATACACCGGATTATCGCCCAATATAGATAAAGAAACACCCGTATTGGCTTCGGAACCAGCCCAATGCATTTCGAGTTCGGACGCCTGCAATAACTTTTGCTGTGAAGGAGGTGTAAGCCTTAATAAATACTCTCCGAACAGAATGATTTTTTTATTCATTACTATTAAAACATAATCTTAATCTGCATACCTATAAACATTGACAATATTGCCTTTTACAGACACGTCGGCAATAAAAAGAGAACCGCTGAGCGGGTATTGTTGTAACAAGTCATTATTCAGTCCTGACTTTGCCGTGGTGATGAGTAGCTGTTGCATATCCTTTCCGCCGAATGCACAACTGGTAACATTTGGAGCCGGCACATTTACCTTTCCTATTAAATCGCCTGTCAGCGGGTGATACCGGTGCACGGCAAAGCCACCCCACATGGCTACCCATAACATGCCTTCTTCATCGGCACACATGCCATCTGCCAGCAAGCCATCTCCCTTAATATGTACGATGATTCTTTCATTAGAAATATTTCCTGTAGTCACATCAAAATCATACGTTTTGATGTTGTAATCGAATGAATCTATATAATACATAGTACGGCTATCTTTCGACCAGCAAATACCATTCGATACGGATATGTTGTCTATCACCTTAGATAAACTTCCATCGAATTTATATAAAGCGCCTTCGTAACCTTTTGCATCCGTGTGCATGGTACCAAACCAAAGCCTGCCTGCTGCATCGCATTTGCCTTCGTTGCAACGATTATCAGGCTTATCGCTTTCTAAACCGATTAACTGCTTTAACTTACCTGTTATAAAATTTAATTCTTCAATAGAACCTTGTAGGGCAACAATGAGATTTCCGTTAGTTGCCGGAACAACGGTTCCGATTCGTTTACCAACACTTTTTTCTTCTGCCTTTTTCGTAAGCGGATCAATACATCCTACTTTCTTTCCTTCAATATCCACATACAAAAATTTCTTCCATTCAGGATGCCAGTGAGCCCCCTCGCCAAGTAGAAGACTGGTTTTATGTAGAAGTTTTGCTTCCCAGGTTTGCATTATAAAAGAGTGTTACGAGAATGTATTAATTATCCTGCATTAAAGCACTTCTGCCGCCATCAATTAAATAAGTTGTGCCCGATGCAAAGGCGGCGTAATTACTTGCTAAAAAAACACACCATCCCCCAATCTCTTCCACCGTTCCCAATTTTTTTACCGGATGCAGACTAACAGTTCGTTGCCTTTCAGCTGTGGCATCTGCAAAAGAATCAAACCACTTTTGATTTCCGGGCGTATCAATAAAACCGGGTGCAATGCCAACGGTTCTTATTCTCGGCCCCCATTCAATAGCGAGGCTTCTTACTAAACCTGTTAATGCAGTTTTTGTAACGTTGTAGGGAAAGCAACCGGGAATAGTATTGTATGCATGATTGGAAGCCATAATGATAATAACACCATTATTCTTTTCAAGATAGGGTTTGCACAACTGCGATAATTTCCAGTGCGAAACAAGGTTGAGTTCTAAATTCTTACTCCATTCATCGGCAGTTGTTTTTTCAGCACCATAGAACATATTGCGGCCTGCGTTTGAAACAAGTATATCAATTCGCCCAAATTTTTTTATAGTTTCATCAACCAATTTTTGTAATTCTTCATCATTTGTAACATCGCAACAAGTATATAACACATCAACATTATATTCTTTTATTGAATCAATAAAACCTTTATCATCTTCTTCTGTAGCACAGCCCGAAATATTTGCGCCGGCTTTTGCCATTTCTGTTGCAATGCCGAAACCAATACCTGAGTTGGAGCCGGTTATTAAAACAATTTTGTTTGTTAAATCAATTTGAAACATAGTTTTTTTATCTAAAAATTTTATGGCATCATGTTTTTTAAAACTAATAATGGTGCGGATTTCGCCCAACGATTTACATCATCTCCGGCAACAGGCGCTGCCATATTTCCTAAAACAATATCAGGTTTTTATCACCATCAAAATCTCCAACATCCATGCACAACCATCTTCCTTTTGTAGTTTCTGCAATGCTGTACGGTATAAAATTGTTGTTGCCGTTATTATGTAAATAAACAAATCCATCCTGCGGATGTTTTTTATAATCAGTAAAGAAAGATATGGCAGTTATATCAAGGTAACCATCGTTGTTAAAATCGGCAGCCATAGCTTTATAACATCCATTCATCGGGTAGAAATAGCTTTGCCTGAAATGGCTTGTTTTATCATTTATAAAAATATAAATTCCATGATAAGGTTTTACAACCTGTGAAACATCTGCATTATCGCCACAGGTATATAAAATATCTTCATAACCATCTTTATTAAAATCATTTAGTTCAAAACTTACAGAACCATATACCGCCGGAAACCGTAACACCTGTTTACTTTCAAATGTTCCGTTGCCTTTGTTTGTAAGCAGGTAAACACATTCATCGCCTTGCGCCATCAATACAAAAATATCAGGCAAACCATCTTTGTTAGCATCTGTTACAACTGCTTTTATGGCACCAGGTAAGTTAACCAATACATGCTTCTTAAAATGGTTGCTGCCATCATTTTCCATCCAGCATAAACTGCCTTTGTACACACCGAATTCGCAAATAATATAATCAATAGCTCCATCTTTATTCAGGTCTGCCGATATGGTTTGAACAGGTCTTGAAAGCGTATCGAATAAAATTTTGTATTGCGGCCGTGCGTTATTGTTGATATAAAAAATACCCACGTTTCCAATCTTTTCTGTTTCGGGATCAATGGAACCAATATTGGTGTAAACGTTATTGACGCCTGTAAAACTCATATCAACAATTGGCCCCGGAACATGCACCGAATCTAACACTTCAAAGGCTTTGCCGAGACGATACATTTTTTTAAAAGCATCAGCAAATACGATTTGTGCAGAATGTTGCAGCGTATCTATCTTCACAAAACAAACACCGGGTTTTTCGCCGGGCACTGTTATAAACTCAGGCTTAAAAAAAGTTGCATTTAATTGCGGTATTACATGCTTTGGCTGCGGCTGCATTGAAGCCGGCGCTGATGAAATATAATAATGAATGATGTCATTCCATTCTACATCAGTAATTAATTTTTGATTTGGAAAAATAGTGCTGTCAGCATCATCTTTTGCAGGCAGCAAACTATCAGCCGACGCCGAATGAAAGCCCAGCCGCAAACCCATATAAGGTAATACTTTTTGCTGCCATAACGCTTTGCTTAATAAAGATGGTTCGGGCAGTGCATGGCAGCCTGCACACCAAACGGCTGCTAATGCTTTTCCATGTGTTGCGGATGCATTTAAAACAATATTGCCAGGTGAGGATTGATTGCATGAAACAATCAGCATAAACATTGGCAGCCGTTTAAGGCGTGTGCATGTAAAAAAATTACTGTTGCCTGGTTTAAACATTTGATTTATTATCTCTGGTATAATCTGCATGATGAAATAGCATACAATCTGTATCAGCGTTATTTAAACTTTACATTCCAGTTAACAGCTGTATTCTTATCAACATGAATACTTAATTCAGCGATATTATCATTCAACTGTTTTATGGTGCACGTACCGGCTGAAACCTTACAACCGTAAACTTTATAACCGTTGGTGGCAATGATAACTTTATATACATCATTTTCTACAACGTCGGATATACCCTGCAATGTTTTGTTATTATCATTCCACTGCATTGTTTTCATATCCATATAACCCTGCATTACATGCCTGTTGGTTGATATAAATTGCGGATGATTTTCTTTTGCATGAAGTGACATCATTCTTGCTTCACCAGGCCTCATTTGTTGCTCCAGTTTATCTTTTCCATTAACAAGGCCAATGAATGTATCGTTCCAGAAATCATAAACATAATATTGTTTGTTTGCATCTACTCCCAATCCGCCTTCATTCAGACTTTTACTTAACCAAACACCAATAATTGTGTTAACTGCGTTAGTAGTATCTGTATTGTAATTATAAAACGTTAGCTGGTGCCATGAAGGGGTTACTTCATAGTCATAAACACGAGGATAATTTACGCCTGTATCGAACGCATCAATAGGCCTTGCACTTTGCGCTGTTTGCGGATATGGAAAGATGCGGGAAAGATCATGTAATTGATCTGTTGATAACTGCTTAAAACTTGGCGCCAGTAGAAATCTTCCGCTGGTAACATAACACATTGTAAGCATGCAACGTTCGCCATCATTATTTGCTTTGGGAATGCAGCTTTCAGGATCTTTCGAATCCATATCATAATTTATCACCACGCGGTTCTTATACCAGCGCAACCCACAACGACTAACCATTTCAGGCAAAAAAGAACTGGCATCCGCCCACACGCGCTGTGATGATATTAATCCGAGTGCAATATCAGACCCACGCGTAACATTTCGTTCCTGCAGCATAACATCTTTTCCTATGCCTTCGTATGCCAGCTTAAACATATTTCTGTATGCGCACGCCGTAGTTGCATATGTATTATCAAAGCCGCCTTCAAAAGCCCATGCAGTTGCTTCAGGATAATCAAAGAAAATTCCCTTAATTCCTGCCTGCTTTAAATTAGCATACACCGTTTGCATGTGTTTAATAAAGCCAGTATCAGTAAAATCATAACTCCACAATTGTTTATCGCTCCACCATGTGCGGGAATACTCTTCTGCAAACTGGCTCGGATAACTCAACTCCTGGATAAAACGCTGCGGTGCAATGATTGGCCTGTACGGATTATTGAACAGCATCCAGTCAGGATGCAGCTTTACAAAATCTTCTGATCGTCTACCTGATTGCATGTATGTAAACGGGTAACCTCCTTTTGCGATAATCGCTTTTGACCAACTCTCCGTTGTAAGATAAGGTGCGGTGTAATTGGCGCCATCAGCAGAGCCCTTCTCGCCCCATTTGGCCCAGTGTTCGTCATCCCACCAACCTTGCTGATTGTTTGGTCCATAAGCATCGGGTACCAAACGCATAGCTACTGTTGTGTATTTAGTGATACCGCTTTTTATGGCGCTGTCCATTTCTTCAACGGCACCTTTTGAGTCGTTGAACTTACGGCGGTTCTTATCGTGGCTATATACATTAGCGTACCATAAACATTCTGTTGGAAAATAATAATAATTAAGGCTGATATGCTGTTCTGTTTTTAAAACAGCGGCATATTGTTCCAGCGCCTGGAAAGGGTTTTCATTATCAAAACACAGATAAAATTTTTCGTTCAGCCAGTATTGTTGTCTTGCATCAATGCGCCTTCCAACAGGATCTTCGCTGTGCAATTGTAATTGAATAGATTCTCTTGTTCTTGTAACGCGAACAAATTTTTCAAACTCGTTGTAGGTTACACCGCCGGCAACTAATATATTCGGTTTATCTGCATCACCAAACTTTACTAGCACATTATTAAATGTGTTAAGAAAACTGGTATCTGTTACATGTGTCGGATCACCGCCGGCATTGCCATCGAGCACACGATAGTTAATGCTGTTATTTTTCCCTTTGTATGTATCATAACTTATCAACGGATAAAAACTCATGAGCTGATACGCTGTTGGCGCATCGTTATTAATACCCATGTTAAAAATGAAGAAGGGCTTATCATTGTACAAACGAACCTGCCATAAAATATCAGCATAATTTTTAAATGATATTTTTATGGTTACTGATTTTCCGTTTCCAATGCTATCTGCTATATTTTCCTGCAACCAGGTTCTGCTTTCGCATGAATCTTTAGATTGTAAACCACCTGCCTGGAAATATGCGTTATTAATTATACTATCGCCATTATTTTTTGATAAACTGAAGCGACCTGTTTGCAGATCAAAATCCAGCTGCACTTTTCCATTCTTTATTGACACAAGTTGCTGTTGCTGGATAATGGCAACGCCATGCTGTGCATAAACCAATAAAGTTATTTGCGTTAATAAAACAAGTAAGGCAAGCTTAATCATTGTATTTTTTTGACTGTTTGATTTACACGTAAAATCCTGCTCTTGGCACTCTTATACCAGGATGTTTTTCCATTTCTTCTTCCACTAAGTCAACACCCAAACCAGGTCGTTCACTCAAATGGAGTTGACCATTCTGCACCATATCTTTTATCGGGTAATCAATTACCGTATCGCGCCAGGGCACATCATTAAACATAAACTCCTGCCTGAAAAAGTTAGGAACCGATGCACACACATGAGCTGATGCTAATGTTGACAAGGGACCATTGGGATTATGCGGAGCTAATAATACATTATAGGCTTCCATCATAGTTGCCATTCGCTTCATTTCGCTGGGACCTCCGCAACGCGTTATATCCGGCATCATCACGTCGCATACATATTTTTCCAGCACGGCTTTGATTCCATACCTTGTATAGTGACGCTCGCCTACGCAGATGGCTATGTTTGACGGAATCCTTTCGCGCATGGCGCGTAACGTATCTGCACTTTCCGGCCCGGCAGGCTCTTCATACCAGGTAATGTTCAGAGCCGATAGCCGTTGCGCCATTTTTACTGCGATACTGTAGTTTAGCATAGCGTGCGTTTCTATCATGATATCAAACTCATCGCCCACCGCTTCGCGTACAGCCTTACTAACATTAAAGGCAAGGTTTTGTTGCTCAACAGTTAAGGTGAGATTTGAAGACAGGTCTTCACCATATAAATAGTTAGTATGTGCAAACGGGTCGAATTTCAAACCCGTAAAACCGGCTTCTTTTACTTTGGCTGCCTGCATTGCATAATCTTCATGGTTGTGTCCGCCACCCGTAAACCAGTAGTTTGCGTACAGTAGAATTTCTTTCCGGAAAGCGCCACCCAGCAGTTCATAACAAGGAACGCCAAGTACTTTGCCCTTTAGGTCGAGCAATGCCATATCAATTCCGCTAATGGCACACATGCTGGCGCCAAACGGTCCCAGCCAGTTCAAATCACGGTATAGTTTTGTCCAGATAAAATCCGTTTTCATAGGATCTAATCCAATGATGCGCTCACCAACATGCTTAGCCGCTTCGTACACAATCGGGCTGCCTGGCCAGTTAGTAGCTTCCCCAACACCGGTATGACCTGTATCGGTATAAATTTTCAGAAGTGTCCAGTTATATTTCACGCCTTCAACCAGCCATACTTTTACATCTGTTATTTTCATGGGTAATTACTTTTTATTCTAAAATCTATAATAGTTCGATAATCGCTCCCAGCGCATCAAGCCCAATGGATTGGCAAACACCAAATTTTTGTTTTTCATTCATCGTACCGATATTCTAATTATAACTATCGTCTGCGGTGTCAAGCAACTTTCGAGACTGATTTATATAAGACTTGTCATTTGCAAGACTTGTAAATTGGGTCTGAAACTGGTTGGATGTCGTATCGTATGTTTGCCAGCATAAATCTGTGCTTAATATAAAATACTTATCTGCCTGTGCATGGAATTGATGATTCAGTTTTAAAATTTGTTTGCATTTATTTGAGTTGTAAATTTATCTCGTCCTCAATCACATCACCCTGCTTTAAAGGTTTATCAAACAGTTGTGCATGACTGCGAAAAAACCCCTCGCTACCTAAATTACTGTACCCGGCTATCAGCAAACGGGTTTGGTTGTTTTCTTTCCACGCACGCAGGCTTTGTGAGCCATCCGATGTAACGCGAACCGATGCGCAGCCACTTTGTAAAACACCTTCCGTGATATTCATCTTGGTAGAGCGGAAATCATTTGTACCCAGTTCTGTTCTGTCTTCCGACCAGGATACGGTCGGTTTTGTTACCGGTCCTGCCGCACCTGATACGATGGCTGCCGATGTTGCCGTTGCTGTTCCGGTTAGCCGTCCGATGTGGTCTGCCGGGTAATCGTTCCAGATGCCTTTGCGCTTCCAAGACAATATATTGAAGTCATTTGACAGAGTGACTACCACACCCCACTGGCGCGGATTGATATCCTTATTTATGGTATAGTGATAACGGATGCTTAGGTTATCGTTGCCGTTAAAACTATATTCTGTATAGCCGGAAGCTTCATCGTAATCATCATATACAGTTACTGTGAAGGAAGAAGACAAACAGTTGTATTGAATGTTTTTCACAACATGGTTGGCACACGTACTGGTAAACGGGTCGAACACTTGCGCGCCGCCGGTCATTTGCGTGCCACGCCCTTCTTTATTTAAAGCCAGCACCATGAGTTCCCCAAATTGTACCAATGTATTTACGGATGATGGTTTTGTAATGGAAATGGCGCCGCTGTTTTTGCTAAGAGCAATTTGAAAATTGCCACTTTGGGCAGTCACGACATTACCGGATTTTGTGTATTTGATTTGTGATGATGTTTGCTGTTTATTGATTTCACTATACTGCACAACCGGTTCAAACGCATACTGATCAATGAGGATATTTCGTGGATCAAAAACATCAATAAACAAAGTATCTGCAGCCGTTAATTCTCCCCTAAAACTAACAGCAATAGTATCTTTTTTTCCTTCGGCAATAGAAGGATTGATGGTGCCATTCTGTTTACCGGCATGCCAGTTCAGCTTACATTCACTTATATTGGAAAACAACAACCGGTTTTCGATAATCAATTTGGCGCCGTTATTTTTCATATTTCCTGCCAGCTGGATTTTTACCGGTGAATAGGTTTTCTTTACATGCCAGTATTCGGGTTTTTTCCTGCGCCAATCATCAATTGGTCCCCAGGTGCCGTAGCCTACAACGGTTCCGTCGGGAAGAATAAAAGTATCGTCAATGCCCGCCCAGATACAACCGCCGGCTATTGCCGGTGCAGTGTACATCTTTTCCCACATGTTCCTGAACCCGATTCCCCAGGCATCGCGTATGCCAGGGTCTGTTACCAGTTCCAGACGGTTGTAAGCATTGAGATGCGCATATTCGTTAAACACAACGGGTCGTTCGTTGTTATAATATTTTGCCGGACCGCCCGGACCCGGATAATGAAAGTTTGCAATTTCCAGTTCTTTATTATCAACTTCATCACCATACTGATTGTAATCGCGCGGACGTGTTGGGTCAAGTTGTTTTACTAATAAGGCTGATTTGTGAAAATACCGGTTGTAAGCATCCTGCGATTCATTAGCGATTGACCAATCAATAATAGAAACATCGGAGCGAAAAAAGTTTACCATATCTGCTGTCTGCGCAAGTATGGCCTCGTTATATTTATCGGCAGGAACAGCCGTACCATCTGCCCAGCAATAAGGCGCTTCGCATTCCACAAACATGCCTAAGCTATCACAGGCATGAATAAATTCTTCTGCCGGCGGGTAATGCGAGGTACGTATATAATTCACGTTTTCTTCCATGAATAGTTTCACATCGTTTACCCATTCGTCATCAATTAAGGACCGTCCCCGTAACGGGTCAATTTCATGGCGGCAGGCACCACGCAGCTTGACAGGTTTGTTGTTTACATAAATTTTGTTACCTCGGATGTCAACCTGTTTAAAACCAATTTTCCGTTCTATAGTTTCCGTGTTATTATTAGCAGTAAGCGTAAGACGATACGTATATAATCTCGGGTGTTCAGGATCCCATTTTACAGGATGCTGTATAGGAAATTCGAAAGTCTTATCGAATGTGGATTTGCTTTTGACAGCGTCATTCCATTCTATTTTTTTTGACAGAACAACTGCATTGGTTTTCGGTTCGAGCAACTCAAACAGCAGGCTTGCATTCTTCAGGTTTATATTGCCGTCATTTGCCAATTGCACGTCGGTTTTCAAAATGGCATTTTGAAATGTCGTATCAAATAAAGTTGCGGCATGAAACATGGAAATACTCACATCCGGCACTGCCATCAGGTATATTTTACGGGTTATGCCGCCGAGAGGATGAACTGCATACTGCGAGCCGCTTGCCAGCGAATCGGCTAAGCTTTCATTTTTCACTTTTATAATGATGAAAGTTGTTGCGCCGGGCTTCGCTAAATCGGTAATATCAAATTCGAAAGGTGTAAAACCGCCAAGGTGATAACCAACCTTTTTGCCGTTAATATAAATTTCACTTTCGCTATACACCGCATCGCAACGAAGTTTGATACGCATGTTTATCCAGTTTGATGGTATCGTAAACTGCCTTGCATAACCGGCCCATTTTTGTTTCTCAACTGTAAAACCTTGCATTACCCATTCGCCGGGCACCTGTATTGTTTTCCACGAAGCAGGAAATTCCGGCTTCGTTTCAAAGCTGGTTTCGGGCGAAGGATTAAACTGCCATGTACCATTTAAATCCAGTTTTGCATCAACTATATTATTGATTGATGTTGGTATAGGACTTATACGTTTTAATATAAATGTTGTATCAGCCGCCTTTGCCGTTGCAGTAAGTAAGCTTAGAGCGAATAGTAATTTTTTCATTTGTTGAAAACAATCGTTTTATTGTAATTATCGAATCCTGAAAACCATTTTTCCTTTTAGTATTTTGTTGCTGATGTTTGTTTGTCCATTGGTAAAGGGCGAACCATAGAATGGTTCAGAACCCCGGTTGTTATAATCGGCTGCCAGTAATTGTATCTGCTCATCCTGAAGCCAACATCTCGATGACTGAGTTCCATCAGATAAAATCTCAATACCGCTATTGTCTTTATCGTAGATGGATGTGTTATAAATATTTCTTTTTGTGGAACGAAAATCATTTGAACCTAAATCGTTCGCATCATCTTTCCAGTCGCCTTCCGGCACCTTTCCCCATTCTTCTACGGAGGAAAGATGTTTTGTATTGAGCATAGCGGATCCTTCTGTTCTGCCAATATCATTTGCGGGATAGATGCTGAAAGCTCCTTTGCGTTGCCAGCTTAATTTGTCATACTGCTTTGGCAATTGCATCAGCAAGCCATACTGGCGTGGCATAGTATCTTCACCTTTGTATTGCACTTCGTATTCCGTTGTAACGGTTCCGTTTTTACTAAAAGAATACAACTGCCTGCCTGTTGAACCGCCATTATAAACAACATTCATAGAAATATTAATAACGCTATCCCTTGACTGCACATTTATGCCTTTTGCAAACAAAGTGTACAGCGAATAATTTTTGAGCGGGTAGATATTGTTTTGGTATGTCTCTCCGGCAACATTTGGTTTGCCTCCGTCTTCTTCATTCATTGGCACGACGCTAAATACAGGACCTGATGAAAGAACTGCTTTTTCGCCTTTTCTGGCAGACAGAATGATACCTGTAAGTTTACTGATGAGATAAAAAATATTATCTTGTTGCACCGTTATTGAAGCTTCGTTTTCGGTATAAGAAAGAGTTACTTTTTTTGTAAAAATGTTGTCTTCTTTTTTTAATACAATTCTTTCTTCATTGGCTGAAAATCCGCGTGGGTCGGTGAATGTAACCAATACTTCTTTTGAACTGATATCAACAGGAATACGGAGTGTGCCGGTTTCATGCGGTGCAATGTCTGACTGAATTGTTTTATCAATACCGTTTGTTTTATAGGTAATGTAGATTTCCTTCAGATTGATAAAATCATAGCGGTTTTCTATTGAAAGGGTCAACAAGTATTTGCCCGGCGATGGATATTCGATACCTGTAATGCGTACCGGCGAATAAGCTTTTTTCATACCATAGTATTCGGGCTTTTCCCTGCGCCAGGCATCTATAGGCCCCCAGGGACCATAACCGATAATCCTGCCGTCCGGCATGTGAAAAATATCATCTATGCCAGCCCAGATTGCACCGCCTAAGCAAGCACTGTGATGGTACATGCTGTCATACATTTGCGCCAGCGGTTCACCATACGCCTCACGCACACTAGGGTCTGTAGCCAGTTCCCGGCGGCTGTAGCAGGATGCATGCGCATACTCACCAAACAAAACAGGACGACTCATCGTATCGCAGGCGGCTGCGCCGTTAATGCCCGGATAATGATACACAGCAATATCAGCTTTGCTATGCGCATTATTGAAGCCGCCCCAGCACTGGTCGTGAAATGTGGTGGGACGTGATGGGTCTAAGCGTTTGGTTACTTCGTTCACCTTTGCCCATAAATCGCTCCATACTGATTCGTTGCCCAGCGACCAGATAATAATGGAAGGATGATTGCGTTGCGCCACCATTTTTTCTACATTGGCTGCTACCATGTAAGGCAGGAATTTTTCATCTTTATAATTCCATAACTTCCAAATAGGCGAAGCGCCATGGTTAATCCAGCAAAGTGAGGATTCGCTTTCTACAAACAATCCCAATGAATCGCAGGCGTTCAGGAAAGCTTCGGATGGGGGATAGTGCGAGGTACGTATATAGTTGCAGTTGCCATTGCGAAACAATACGGCATCCTTTACATCCAGCTCATCGCTTACGCTTCTTCCGGTAAGCGGGTAAATAGAATGACGGCAAACACCACGCAGCTTCACCTGCTTTCCGTTGACCAATAGAATATTGCCTTTTACTTCTACCTGCCGGAAGCCGATTTTTTGTTTCAGTGTCTCTATAAGCTTTCCGTTCTGCAGTAATTCTGTTGTTAACTGGTACAAATACGGTTGTTCAGTGTTCCATTGATGCGGCTGCTTTACAGGTGTCGTAAAAGATGATTGATTTGCTGTTACGGAAACTTCTTTTGTGAATACAATTTTTTCATTTGCGTCACGAAGGGTATAACGTAACAAGGATTGTTTATTATTATAAACCATCGTTGTCAATTGTAACACCGCATCCCTGTATTGCTTATCTAAAATTGTGTTTACAACAATGCTGGAAATATTTGTTTCAGGTAATACAAACAGATTAACATCGCGCAATAAACCACCAACGGTATGCACGGCATACTGCGAGGTACAAGCCAGTTTATCGCTGATGGTATTCGCCTGTACTTCCACCTGCAAAATATTATTACTATCGCGTAAAGCTGATGTAATATCAGCTTCAAAAGGCACAAAGCTGCCTTCATGTTCACACACTTTGGTTCCGTTTACTTTTACAATAGCGTGAGAGCTCACTCCTTCAAAGCGAAGCCTGATGTTTTTATCTTTCCAATCTGATGGAATCGACAGTTCGCGCATGTAAACAGCTGTTTCGCCTTCCTTTACGCTAAAGCCTTGCATCTCCCATTCGCCAGGCACTTTTATGTTGCTTTGTTTGTCATTGATGGTAAAACGCCAATTCCCGTTCAACAATAAGTATGGCTGTTTTACATCTTCAACATAATAAGGCTTTGGTGACAAACGTGGAATAATAAATCCATCAATTTTTTCCTGCTGCGCAAACAATGAAATATGGCAGGCACAGAGGAAAACAAAAGCTGAAAATCTTATTATTTGTTGAAACATGATATTTTTTTTCTACAGCTAAATACAACGATTACATGATACCGTATTTTTCAAATGCCTCTTTAGAGCTCATACCTTCCTGAATTTTTTTCTGTACCATCTTTTCACCCCGGGCTTTTTCTATTGCCCTGGCAAAAACTTCTTCTTCTATTTCCCGCGGTACAATACAAACACCATCCACATCACCGATTACTATATCGCCGGAGTTTATCTTAACGCCATTCATTTCGAGTGGCACGCGAAAGTCAATTACCTTACCTCTTGGCGCTTGATCCTGCGCATAAGAGCCATAAGAAAATGCAGGAAAATTCAGTTCTAAAATTCCGTTGGTATCTCTTGAATAGCCATCTACCACTGCGCCGGCTGCACCAAGTTTCATGGCTCGTGTACTCATAAGTTCGCCCCACAAAGCATATGTGGGCGAGGCACCAGCACAGATATACACTTCATCTTTTTTCAAGTCGTCCAAAGCCTCCAGCATTAAACCAAATGATTTGTTCAGTACGGGATTCATATTTCCATTTTCACTAAATACATCGGCTTCCAGCACCGTCATTGCCCGGCCTATCACGAACATTGAAGGTGCGAGCGGACGAATTTTCGGCGACAAAAACTGGTGCAGGCAATCAAGCTTATCCATAATATCTCCTACAACAGCTGTGTACAATTCTCTTCTTACGATGGCAAATAATTCGTCATCGTTGATCCACATTTTCTTTTGTACAAAGACACCTTCAAAGGTTTCCATAATTATTTTTTTATATTGAGATTACCAGGTTCTTTAATAACCTGTACACTATCGTTGTTCTTAGCAATTACATAAAGTAATGCATTGTCATCAGCTGTAACCTGTATCATATCCCTGATATCACCCGGCGAAAACCAGCCTGTTTGACTATAAGGTGCAGCATGGAAATTATTGTTGCCTTCATTTAGCAATACAGTTCCGTACGATGCATCTTCTCTTCCCAATTGCACCCGAAAAGGATAGAAGTTACCGCAAAGAATAATATCCTTTTTTCCATCCTGATTAATGTCTTCTATATGAGCGCCAAACAAAGCCGAAAACTGTGCAGCTAACGGAAGTTCTTTAAGAGCAAACTTTTTGTTGCCTTCGTTTATAAGAATACAGTTGCGCAGATGTGTTACCTGCAATTCCTGCATACCTTTCATTTGTTCCGGAGTAAACATGTCTGATATGGTTGCGTCAGCATAAGACGCGTACCGCAGAAATTTTTTATTCAGGGCGGGCATAGTTGAAATCAATTCATCACGCGATGCATAGGGATAACTTTTTCCCTGTATGTAGTAACAAACAATCGGTTGTAAGCTGCCTGTTTTTAAAAAGTCATTTATACATAGTGTCATTGGTTCTTTCAACGAGGCTTTGAATTGCGTGTTAGGTGCAAGGTTTCCAAGTATGAAATCGGTATCGCCATCATTATCTATATCTGTTGGTATAATGCGCGTCCATAAGCCACCGGTATTTGCCAGGTTATAATCGTTGGTTTTATTCTCCAGCCTACCCTTGTTATTGATGAAAACCGAGATGTTCATCCAATCGCCAACTACCATCAAATCCTGCCAGCCATCGCTGTTGATATCAATCCAGCAGGCATCGGTTATCATGCCTGCAAACTGCAATTGCTTTGCATCTGTTGCAGTGCTGTTGACAAACCGAATTTCATTCTTAGAAGACTGATTTTTTAATAAATAACTTTCAGGTGCCAAGCCATATTTACCGGGTATTGACCTGCCGCCGACAAAAACATCCATCTTTCCGTCTTTGTCGTAATCGGCAACAGCAACGCATGATTTGTTACTTTCCATTTGCGGCAATGCCAGTGCTGCTTTTGTAAAATTGCCTTTTCCGTTGTTGATATACAAACGATCCTGCAGGTGAATGTGAGAAGACTGCATTTCGCCACTACCGCTTGCCACGTATAAATCCATATCGCCATCGTTATCTGCGTCAAAAAAAGCCGGCTGGCTGTCTTCATTAAGACTGTCATTTATCCACGGTTGAGAAGCTGCGGCTATAAATTTCTCTTGTGCTGTTTGCAAAAAAAGTTTTGCGCTTTGTCCTTTTGGTGCACCGATAAAAACATCTTCCAAACCATCGTTATTTACATCGGCTTTTGCCATTCGTGGCCCTTCTTTAGACAGTTGATAGGGAAGAAGTTTTTCGTTATTAAAATCAACATACAGATTTTCATGTTGAACGAAATGAATGCCGGAAGCTGCTGTTACATCCTGAAAAAACGTAGCTCCTGAAAACGGTTCCTTATCCTCAAGAGAAGAAGAAGGCGACAGTGTTATAAGCTGATTGCATTTAATATTGCCAAACGTTGAATGGTTGCCATTTGGCCACTGAACGATAATTTGTTTTACCAGTGTATCAGCGCCAAGACCTGCGTGCATTACCGGGTCTACACTTGACTGAAAGCCGCGCACAGGCTGCATTTCCAGGTATTGCTTCCCGCCCGATGGCGTTTCTATCATCACTTTGGCGCCAACGGCAAAATGGTTTTTCCCCGTATCCTGTAAGCGGATGCTCAGGTAATGATTGTCTTTGTTTCTTTCACTATTATTACGATAGATGGATGCTTTGCTATCAAGATTATTAATCACCAGATCAAGGTCGCCATCGTTATCCAGATCGGCGTATACGGCACCATTTGAAATTGAAGGAGAATCAATGCCCCATTTCTGATTCATTTTTTCAAATGCGAGATTACCGTTGTTGCGAAACATATAATTAGGCAGCCTTGTTTGCGGCATTTGCTTTACAAGGTCACTCAGTAATACTTTATTGCCGTATTGCTGTCTGTATTCCTGCACTGTATAAGTAAGAAAATCCATATTGGTATAATCACGCAGGTAACCATTGGTGATTAATAAATCTTTATAACCATCGTTGTCGTAATCAGCCAATAGAGGCGACCAGCTCCAATCGGTATTCGACACGCCGGCCAGTTGACCAATCTCTGAAAAAAAAGGCCGTTGATGACTGTCAATTCCTGCATTTAATTGCAAAGTATTGCGCATGTTCTGATGAAAATAACCACTATCCACCAGCAGGTTGTATTTATCATATTCATCTGCACCACGAAGCAGTTTCTGTCTTTTGTTATCTTCAGGCAGCATATCGAGTACAATAATATCCTGCAATCCATCATTGTTGTAATCGGCAATATCGCAGCCCATGCCATATTTGGAAATGTGCTTTATAGATTGCTTTGTAACATCTGTAAATGTGCCGTCATGATTATTGAGATATAAAAAATCCTGTTCCTCAAAATCGTTGGTGGTGTAAATGTCTGGCCAACCATCGTTGTTGATATCACTTACAACAACGCCCAAACCAAAATTGTTGCCACCACCTTTGATACCGGACTGTTCACTTACATCACTAAAATGCCCACCATCGTTGCGGTATAATCGGTTGCTGAAATAAGGGTGCCTTTTAATTCTCAGTTTATTTGTGTTGAAAAAGGCAGCGTAAAACATCGTGGCATGATTCAACAAAAACATATCGAGATCGCCATCTCTGTCGTAATCAAAAAACACAGCCTGCGTAGAGTTCGTTCCCGGTGCATCCAACCCGTAAGCGGCTGCCTGTTCACTAAAAACCGGCATTCCGTTTTGAATGCCCTGGTTTATGAAAAGCTGGTTACTGCGCGAATCATAACTTCCTTTGCCGGAATAGCAAACATAAATATCTAACAAACCATCACCATTTACATCAGCCATCGTTACGCCCGTTTTCCAGCCATCTTTTCCTGCAACGCCTGCTTTATCTGTCACATCTTCAAAATGAAAATTTCCTTTATTGATGTATAACTTATTTGGAACCTGGTTGCCTGTGAAATACACATCGGCAACACCATCATTGTTTAGATCGCCAACGGCAACACCACCGCCATTATACATGTATTCAAAATTGAGAACATTCAGTTCGTCTGTTTCTTTAATATCATTTGAAAAATCAATACCTGTCGAAGCGCTTACATCAGTAAACAGTGTTTCTTTTTTTGATGAGCAAGCGAATACGTTGCAAAGAGCAAACAGTAGTAAAGTGTTATGTAATCTTCGTCTAAACATGTATTGAAAAAGTAAAGAGCCGTAGCGACCTACAGCTCTGAAGAACTGCTTATACGTGAAAAAAAATTTACCAACCCGGATTTTGCTGTCCCTGCAATTTTGTATTTTGATCCAAAGCTGTTGACGGAATCGGGAACAAGTAATCTCTGGGGGCAACAAACACTCTTTTACCATTGTAAGCCTCTACGCGTTTATAAGTCCAGTTACCCGGTGTTCCTGTTATTTCCATGCCGTGCAATGTTGTATTTAACGATTGTGGACCAATTTTCCAGCGCATAATATCAAAATAGCGTTTGCCTTCAAAAGCAAGTTCTACTCTTCGCTCATGTCTTATATGGATTCGCATATCGTCCTGGCTCAAACCAGCCGGTAAATCGGGAATGCCGCCTCGTTCTCTCAAGGCATTTAATTTATCATAAACATCAGAAGCCGGGCCGGTAAGTTCGTTCTGAGCTTCTGCAAAGTTTAGATAAATTTCACCCAGTCTGAATAGCACCGCGTTGGTTCCGTTTATTGGTTTGCCGTAATAATTGGTTTCCGATGGTGTAAGCGTGGGATCAATATATTTATGAAAATAATAGCCTGTTTGAGTTCCCTGATGCGAGAAATTAATGTCGAAGTTATTGCTGTACACATTGATAGAAGGGTCGTAATACGTCCACACTTTTCCACCTCTCCAATCGCTTCCATTATAAAGAACAGATTCGTAAAAACGTTTATCTCTGCCGGTGTAGGGATCAGCGGCGTGAGAAGCGTCGTTGCCGGGTTTCCCATCGGTAAATTCGTATTCATCAACCAGTTCTTGAGTTGGTTGAACGTGTCCCCATCCTGCCGCTAAATTTGACTCAGGATCTACTCTGGGGCTTAAGAAAACTTCAGCATTGTGTCCTCTTGCCTTGCCATCAAAATCTACATCAAAAATAACTTCGCTGTTCACTTCTCCGGCCGGTATGAACATGTTTGCATAATCGGCAAGGCTATATTTATTCAGGGCAAAAATCGAATTGCATGTATTTACGCAATCCTGCCATTTTGAAGCGTATAATTCTACTTCGCTTTTCAACGCTAAAGCAGCGCCTTGCGTTACTCTTCCCATATCACTTCCATCCCAATCTACAGGTAAGGCAGCAGCAGCATCCGTAAGATCTTTTTGAATAAAAGCAACACAATCTTCATAACTGCTCCGTGGATAATTCAATGTATCGCCCGATGCTTTGTTTAATGGAACTTCAATAAGAGGAACGCCGCCAAAAAAGTTAATCAGCCAAGAATACCAATATGCTCTGAAAAATTTTGCCTGTGCTATCATCTCGTTTTTTTGCTCATCACTTGCATCTGTTAACTCCGGCGCTTTTTGCAGAACAATATTGCATTTTCTTATCTCGGTGTAACCGGTAGTCCACCAACTGTTAACCGGCGAGCTGGTGCTATTGAAATTGCGGGGTGCAACAGAAGCAACCGATGTGGGCCAGGTAAATGTTGGATATTGATTGTCGGTCCAGTTATCAAACGGATCGTAGCCGAACAGTAAAAAGTCAGTAGGAATATCACCGTAAATACCATTTACAAAAAGGCTGGCATTTTGATAAGACGACCATACCGTAGCATCGGATGGTGTTGCTGGTGTTGTGTCTAAAAAGCTTTTTTTACAGGACACACAAAGCAGGAGAATACAAATCACACTAATCTTACCTGTTATTTTATTGAAAGAAGACATATTCTTTATTTATAAAGATTAAAAATTTAGATTAGCACCAACAGCGTATGTTTTTACCTGCGGATAATATTCGGTGGTAGATGGAGTTTCAGGATCTATGTACTTCGTTTTTGTAACGGTAAATAAATTTTGTCCGGACACATAAATCTTGATTCCCTTAATGCCGATAGCTTGAGGAAAATTGTTGAAATCGTAAGACAACGTAAGTGTTTTTAACCTTGCATAACTTCCATCGCGTATCCAAAAGGAAGAGGTATAATTATTATAAGAATAACCACCGGGATTCGAAATAATTCTTGGAAATTCTGCATCCTTGTTATCCGGTGTCCAGTAGTTTTTTTGGAAATCAAATGCAACGCCGTTTGACTGATTAAAAGGTGTGGCAGCCCATCCTGTCAGGTAATAATTTGTTTTAGCCGCTCCTTGAATCAAAGCGTCCAACTGGAACTTTTTATAATTCGCCGTTAAGGTAAAACCATAAATAACCTGTGGGTACAATGGTTTACCAATTGGAACAATATCGTTTGCATCCAGGTTGCCATCGTTATTCACATCTTCGTACTTAATGTCACCGGCATGTACATAACCAAGTGCGGCAGCATAAGGTGTTTTAGCTATCTCTTCGGCAGACTGGAAAAATCCTAACGCTCTGTAACCAAACTGCGTTCCGTAAGCTTTGCCTGTCTGACTTCTGTTGGGATTGTTTTTTATAGTTTCCGCTTCCTGAATATCTGTTATCTTATTGCCGGCATACGTAAAGTTGAAGCCAGCTGTCAGGCTAAAGTCTTTTGTGAAAGAGTGTCTGCTTGAAATCTGAAAATCAATACCACGGTTTTCCATTGAGCTATTGTTTTCCTGCGCCAGCCCGATGCCATACTCAACGGGAACAATAGTAGTGGCGGCATTCAGCATATCTTTTCTTTTTTCGTAGAAAACATCGGCTTCAATATTCAATAAGCCTTTCCACATGCCCAATTCAACGCCGATGTCTGTTTTAATAGCTTTTTCCCACGTGATATAAGGATTAGGTTCAACAGCTTCGCTTACCGAAGGCACAGCAGTTCCATTGAACAAATAGGCAGTGCCGCCATTGTAATTATACTGCCGCAGGTATTGATAGGCGCTGCCTGCCAGGTTGCCTGATTTGCCCCACGAACCACGGATTTTTAAGTTGTTGATTGTATTGCTTTGTTTGAGAAAAGGCTCTTCGCTCAAACGCCATGATGCGGAAAAACTTGGGAAAAAAGCATAACGGCTGTTTGGCGCGAAATAATAGTGACCATCATATCGTCCGGCTGCTTCAATAAAGTATTTCCCGGCATAATTATATCCTACACGATAAGCGTAACCTACCTGGGTTGCCTTGGTTGAAGAACCGCCATTTGATATATCGGAAGGGTCAGCACTTCCGGTATTGAGTTCAGGAATATTCAGAGCATAATTCAGACGTTGTCCGAGAAGATAATTCGTGGTTATAATTCTTGGTTCAAAAACAGCCAGGGCATCTACGCTGTGCTTGCCCCATGAATGATTGTATGTGAGCAAAAGTTGGGAAGTAATTTGTCTTGAAAAATCGTAACGGTCATTCAGGGAAGGCTTTGGAATATTTCCTGTGCCACTGATGAAACTGCCATCGGGTTGTATAGAATAAAATGTATAAGGCGTGCGCCATTGTTTAATATCAGAGTCTATTTTATCAACAGCAATATTGGCTTTAAACGTCAGTCCGTTTACAAACGGAATTTTTTGTTCAAACCTTAATGTCAGCGTTTGGTTGTAAACATTTTCGTGCGTGTAACCGCTGCTGTATAAATCCAAATACGGATTTCTTTCAAAATATCCTGCCGGTTCTCCGTTACTATAATAAAGCGGGTTGGTTGGGTTCAATCGCCAAAAGCCGAAAATAACATATCCCGCACCTCCGGCACCCGGGTATTGTGCATCGCGGTAAGCCATGTTTACATCAAATCCCAGCTTTGTATTATCGCTAATACGCACATCAACATTGTTTCTGAAGTTATATCTTTTGTAGTCGGTTACATTTCCCCATATGGCTCCCTGATCTAAATAGCCCAGCGAAGTAAAAACGGAAACATTCTTGGTGCCACCAACCAGCGAAAGATTGTGCTGCTGCAACTTAGCTGTTTTAAAAAGCTGATCTGTTACACTTACATTGGCATAATGATCGGGGTCAGAACCATCTTTGAGTTTTTGCAGTGCATCGTCAGAATAAGGCACAGCTACACTATCATTAATAGCTCCCGTATTTTTCATTAATGCCCAATCATAACCCGATAATTCTTTTGGCTGGTTGGTAACTTTCGACCAGGAATATCTACCGTCATAGTTGAGAGAAAATTTGCCGTTTCTGTCGGTACCGCGTTTTGTGGTAATCAGTATAACGCCGTTGGCACCACGCAAACCATAAGGCGCAACAGAAGCGGCGTCTTTTAAAATGGTAAAGCTTTCGATATCGTGGGGATCTACATAGTTCAGAGGTCGCTCAATACCATCAATAATAACCAGCGCATTTGAATTGCCAATGGTACTTACGCCTCTTATTTTTATATCAGCGTTATCGTAGCCAGGTTCACCGCTGGTTTGTTTCACAATAAGCCCCGGAAGCCTTCCGCCGACTGCATTCGACACATCTGCAACAGGCGCCTTCACCAGTTCTTTACCCGAAACGGTTGATACGGCTGCTGTTAACGACGATTTCTTTTGTGTGCCATAGGCAACTACCACTATATCGCTGAGACCCGCAGTATTGTTCTTTAAAACGATTGAAAGCTGCGATGAAGAAGACACGTCAACTTCCTGGCTTACGTAACCTACATAGCTTACAACAATTGTGTTTGCTGATGCCGGAATAGTCAATCTGAAAGTCCCGTCATTCGCTGTAACTGTTCCCTGCTTGGAATTCATTGCAGCAACGGACGCACCTGAAACAGGAGATTTCAGGCTATCAGTAACTATACCGGATATTGTTTTATTCTGAGCCAGCAGACTTATGCTGAAAAGCATAATAACCAACAAAAAAGAAAAGTGTTTGGATGCTCTCATATCGCAATAATTTTAGGTTGTAAAAATATTTTTAGTAACGTGCTTAGCCTTCATTCATCTTAGCAGATGTATAAACTATTTTACCATTAATAGACTACAATGAGATTAAAGTGGCTAATATTGTATTGTAAAAATCTATTTACTTCATACTGATTGTTGGGCAAACAAGCCGATAACTAAATTGCTAATGCCAATGAAACCACAACTGATTGATGTTCCTTTTGAAAACAAGCGCACCATCCAGGTTAAGAAGGTTGATCAGATATATTTAAGCAACCCACTTCACTTTCATCATTTATGCGAACTGGTCTGGATTGAAGAAAGCTTTGGCAAACGGATTATCGGCGATCATATTGATAATTTTTCGGGCGGTGATCTGATCCTGATGGGGCCACAATTGCCGCATATCTGGCAAAACGATGCTATATTTTTTCAGGGGAAAACAGAGCTTCGCTCAAAAGCAACTGTTATTTACTTTCCGGCAGATTTTCTGTTGACTTTGTCAGATGAAATTGCAGTGATACAACCCACCGAAGACCTGATAAAAAGAGCCTCACGCGGCTTAAAATTTCATGGGAAAACGCTTCAGGAGGTAACCCAACTCTTACAACAAATTGAAAGCAGCTCGGGGTTAAAAAAAATTTTTCATTTCCTGCATATCATTGAAATATTAAGTCATTCAACCGAATATAATTTCCTGGCAAGTATTTCTTACAAAACCAGCTATGATAAAAAAGATACAGAAAGAATCAATACGGTTTATCAATACCTGATTCATAATTTTCATAAAGATATTAAGCTTGAAACAGTCGCATCTGTCAGCAATATGTCGCCCAATGCTTTTTGTCGTTTTTTCAAAAGCAGAACTCAAAAGTCATTTATCCAAATTTTAAACGAAATCAGAATCGGACACGCTTGCAAATTGTTACAATCAGATAACCATTCGATAGCTGACATTTGTTATGATTGTGGCTATAATAACCTGGCAAACTTTAATAAGTCTTTTAAACTTATTAAGAAAAAAACACCATCAGAATTTAGAAAGTTTTTGCTTTTATCTCAACAATAACAGAAACTCCGAATAAACATCTAAAAAGGTCAACAGAATACCTGACTTTAATATAGATTGCAAGACGGTATTACCTGTATAATACCAAAGAAGTCATTGGCGTTGACCTTACATTATAAACCAGCAAAAAAACGCAGAAACAGTAAACTACAGTTATCCTTTCATTGAGTTGTATGTGCCATGCCCGTGATAAAATATTCAACTAATCGTTATTTAGAAATATTATTTCCTCGCCTTTATTCATATTAACTTCTACAATACCGTCTTTTATTTCATACTTCTTCTGGTTGCCTGATATAATAAAATGAGCAAACGGCAATTTTAACCGTAGCAATCCGCCCTGTTCACTATTTATAAAAACGTTTGTTGCTTTACCTTTTTTCTTTTCAGCAGAAACTAAAAAGCTGCCTTCTGCACGCAAAGTTTTGAATGATACATTTTGCCATGATGAAGGCACCGCAGGAAATATCTGCATATAACCATTTCGGCTTTGCAGTAACAATTCGTGAACACCTTGTGCAAAGGCAAAGTTTCCTTCTAATGTAAACGGCCGATACGTAAAACCTGAGTACTGCCCACCTTTTTGATCGCCGTTTAAGTGAAAACTGTTTGGTGAGCAAAAATGAGAAGCAAATATTTGTAAATGCTTTACAGCACTATCCGCTTCATATGCTCTTGCATACAAACATGCCATCCAGGCAAATGAATAACCGCACCAAGCCATGGTTCCCTTTTCTTTAATCCTGTTAAATGAATTTTGAATAATCGTTTTATCATCCGGTTTATTTATATCAAGTAACGCTAATGGATATATAGCCATATACGGCGACATGTGTCTATGCGATTCATTCAGATTCTGTCCCGGCGCCACTGTAAAACCAGTTTCGTTCACCTCGTAAGACGGCAACTCATCAAGCATTTCTTTCCAGTGGTCAGCTTCTTTCAGTTTACCCTTTGCTTTGCTTACTTCTATTGCTGCTGTAAATAAAAATTTAGACAAAGAAAGGTCGAAATTACTCCAATTAGTAAACCAGGCAATGATGTTGTTATCATTATATTCAGGGCTTGAGCTTAGCGGTAAATATCTTTTACCCTCTTTTAACTGAGTAATATTTTCTAAATAAATTGCCGCTTCGTGAATGTAAGGATATGCTTTTTGAGTAAGAAAACCTGTATCCATTGAATACTTCCATTGCCAGTAAAAATGTTGTGCGCACCACGCCACAACCGTAGGCGATAAAGAGTATTGAATCCAGCCGCCCATCGGATCTCCGTTGACAGTAACTACACCAGGAACATTTAAACCAGAAACTCCAAAATATTGTTTCGTATATTGCTCGTTACGTTCTTTTATTTTCCATAACCAATCGGTATAAGTTTCTGCTTCTGCAAGATGATTTCCGGTGTAAGAAGACCAGTAACTTAATTGTGTATTTAAGTCGTTATGAAAATCTCCTTTCCACGGCGGAAGACTGCCATTATCTGCCGTCCAAACAGCTTGCAAAGTAATAGCTGGTGCACCTTTCCGGGCAACACAGCCGAGTTTGTATTGTTCTAAAAAATACTGTTTCTCCAGTAAAGAATCAGGTAAAGAAACAGATGATTTTGACCAGAAATTGTTCCACCATTTAACGTGTACATTCCAGCCTGCCGCCGTTGCTGTATTGCTTTTAATTTCGGGTAAATGAGCCTCTTCGTTATTTGTTATTGTCCAGCTTCCGATAATGGTTGATTTATTAACGCGTTTCCATTTCACAAGTACTTCGTAATAGTGGTTGTTGTAAGTTGGCTGATGATAGTGAATGCTATTTGTAGTTTGTATAACAGTTCCTTTAGCATAACCCAATTTCTCTAAACCTTCGCCGGAATGGCTGTTATCGTTTTCACTCTTATTTTTACCACTGTTATAATTATGTATAATTAACTCGGGTGTAATTGCAGACATTACACGGCTTGTATTGGTATCGGTTACATTTTCAAAACTGAAAAAGCCATCTTGTTGCGTGGCATGTATGTAACAATGGAACACGATACCGCTTTCGAACTTCACTGTGTTTAAAGCTGTTTTTATATCCAGCACATTGGAGATGACTTTGCCTAAAAGACTGATGTTAAATTCAATTGCCGCAGCAGGAAGCTTTGTAGGATAGGGAATATCGTCATAAGGCGCATCGCCAAGTGTATGAACCGTATCATAATCCTGTTTTTTTACATGATCAACCACGAAATGAAAGTTAAACTTAGATAAGTCCATCGCCTTGCGTTCATCCCACAAATCAGCCCGGTCTAACGACAAGCGAAGTTTATTATCTTTTTCCCATAATAAAGCGCCTAACATGCCATTGCCTAACGGCATTGCTTCATCCCATCTGACTGCAAGATGGTCGGATTGAAGATTATGCGTATTGCTTACCTGTGCAGTCGTAATTAATGGCGACAAGAATATAATTAAAGCTGAAACTGTAAGAAAAAAATTCATTAAACTCTGGTTTAAAAATCAATTATGTGTCTGTAAGAAAGATATACTGATACTGCTGTCTAACCTGTCAAATTCATAACTATGTTTATGGGTTTCTTACAAATGAATCATAGTAACTATTAACCTTACAACCATTCGTAAAAATAACGTCTGCAAAAAGTGAATTTATCTTTGCTGATTATTTTCTGTCCTATTACAAAAGATTTTTACGCATGGACAAACATACCTGATGTCTTACAAATTTTGTTTGTTGTTTTTAGTTAGTCTGAACACTTTGGTTTCATGGCTTGCAACACTTCCTTTCCAGCCTTTCCCATTCTTTATTTCTGTGCCTGACCAAAGATCTTTTATGATGTAGTTACCATCAATATCCAACGATGAAAAATCTGTTTTATAAGAAAGTGTTTTATCGCTTCTGTTTAAAACAGCGATGGCATAATCGCCGTTTGCCAAAGGCTTTACAAATACATTCCACACAGAATCTTTTACTTTTCGTATGGCTTGTTTACCAAGACTATCCTGGTCAACTGCAATCATGTTTTTATTCAGTAAAATCTTCCTGGTTGCTTCATTCATACTATCTATATTACAGCTTACAGTAAGTGGTGACGACATCATACACCACAAACTAAACTGGCTTTGATATTCAACATCGCTGCAACCCACACCACCTAAATCTCCCGACGGGCCTTTCTTGCCATACAAACCTACATTCAACATATCAGGATCATTCCATCTGCCTTTACCGGCATACAAATACAACTCTGTATTAATGTCTACCACATCCATAATACCGGCACCCAAATGATGCAAATCGTTTGGCGTTTGTGGTGGCGTTTTGCTTTGCCATTTGTCGCGTATATCGGCTGTTGTGCGCCACAATTGTCCGCCAGCGTTGACTGCCCAGTTCCATGGCTGACGGTTGCCCCATTCGCAAATGCTAAACACAATATCCCGACCGCTACGGGTTAACGCTTCAGCCATTTTTTTATAACGGATTTTCGCTGTGGCAGAATCTTCCGGTGCGTTACAGTAATCGTATTTCAGGTAATCAATTCCCCAATCTGCAAATGTCTTTGCATCCTGTTCTTCAAAACCATCGCTGGCAGTATAACCGGCGCACGTAAGCTGCGCAGCATCGGAATAAATACCAAGCTTAATATCATGCTGATGACAATAATCTGCCAGTGCTTTTATACCCGACGGAAATTTGTTTTGATCAGGAATAATATTGTTTTTATTGTCTCGTCCGCCCTGCCAGCCATCATCAATAATAATATAGCGGTAACCGGCGCTAACCATGCCGTTTTTCACCATCGCGTCAGCCATTTTCTTAACAGCGTTTTCATTGATATGATCAGCATAATAATTCCAGCTCATCCAGCTCATAGGCGGTGTAGCTGCAAGGCTGGCATTACGTGTTTGCTGTGCCTTTGCGTTTGTGTTAAAGAATAAAAGATAGAGAATAGGGGCAACCGTTATCAGTATCTTCATGGTTAGATTTTACCGAAAGATACTGGCTATGTAAATACATAAATTACGCAAACGCTTGTTTTATTTTTACAGAATAATATATTGAATTGGGTTTACAGGCAGAATGTTGAATGGTTTACGATTACACTATACCCGATTGAAAACAAAATGATTGATAAACTCATTCTGTATCTATCTGATTTTTTGAAAAAGAACAAAGGATCATACTACGACAATCTTACGGGAGGATCTGCAATCGGAGATCATAGCATATTGTATAATATGGCTAAGAAAAGTCTCTAACAACTAATCTATTTATCGGTTATTTATCAACGGAATTCAATGGTCAAGTTACAAGAAATTTCTACGCATGTGCGAGAAATTGTTATTTCATTGATAAGTTCTGAAACGTTAGCAAACTATATCGGCTGAGAGCTATCAATTATTTCAGTGTGCACTATGCAAAAAATCATATAAAATAAATATTAAAAGAAACGAGATACGAAAAGGGTAATACATTAAATTAGTGCCCGGAAGAAAGAAACTTAATCGGGCTTCATGAGTATTCAATATAAAGTTTTTTTGAGGCGATTAATAAAATGGACTTGTGTAATATTTGTATGCGTAATCGTATTAATCGCAAGCGTATGGTTATTCCTACAAACCAACACTGGAAAAGACTTTATAAAGAAACAGGTCGTTATTTATCTCCATAACAAACTCCATACGAAAGTTGGTATTGAAAGTATTGAAACAGATTGGCTTACAAGACTAAAGTTGAATCATTTTTATATTAAAGACCAACAAAATGTGGTACTCTTGGTGGCTGATGTTTGCCACGTAAACTATGACCTGTTCGACATTCTGCATGGCAAATTAAATTTGTCATTTTTCGATCTGCAAAATGCGAAGATTAATCTGCTCAGGAACCAGCAGCAAAAGCAATTCAATTTTGATTTTATTGTGCAAGCCTTCGCTAGTAAAACCACAAGTGCCGGAACGACATCTTATCTTTTTAATGTAAGGAAAATACGTCTACAAAATACATCGGTCACTATCAGAGATGCGCCTGGCGGGCAAAGCAGCGACTTCTACATTGGAGCGTTGGATGCGGTTGTTAAAGAGATGAATACAAAAGATTTATTTTTTAAACTACTTTCTTTTCAAACAGATTCGATTAGAGCATCAGTGCACATTACAAAAAGAATAACGGAAATAAACGATACCATAAGTACGATTGCTTCTCCACAGATTGCGGTTGATAAAATTCTTTTGAAGAACACGCGAATTACATATACGTCAACTAATAACGGTAAAATTTCTTTGCACTCCTTGGTTGATTCATTTTATATAAATCAACTTGATTGTAATCTCTCTAAACGGAATATTTCGATTGATGAAGTGATGTTAAAAGATCATGTTTCTAATATTCGTTATTTGCCTGTTGCTTATCAAATGAAAACGCCGCAAGATGATAGCAGAACAAAGCCTCTCACATTTAATATTAAACAACTTATTTTAAACAATAACAATTTCTTTTATAATAACGAAACTGCGGAGGAAAAGAAAAGTAACAATATAGATTACAATCATCTTGCAATGCAAAACTGCAATCTTGATTTGCGCGATGCTGGCTTTGATGGCAAAGCTTACTCCGGAGATATTCAGCAATTGAACGGCAAAGAAAAGAGCGGATTCCAACTATCGCAGTTACGTGCAAAAGTGCATTATTACGATACCGGATTTGTGGTAAAGAATTGCTTTGCAAAAACGAATAACAGCCAGCTAAATACAGATGTCAGAATATCTTATTCATCGCTACATAATATCCTTTCGCAATCGCGGAATACAAAGGTTGCTATTGCCATTCAAAAGAGTCAACTTGCTTTTGATGATTTACTTTATCTAATACCGATTTTAAAAGAAAACAAAAACTTACGACCTTGGTATGGGAAGACTTTTTTTATCAATACATCCGTTTCAGGACCGCTTAATAAGCTGTACTTTCCTTCCTTGTTTATAAAACAAAATCTAACAACGTTATCTGCCTCTGCCTATGTATTTAATCTGCCTGATATGAAGCGATTACAACTTCAATTTAACATCCAATCATTCGCAGGCACAAAAACAGGATTGAAAAGCTTGTTGCCTTCCTCTCTGGTTCCTGATTCTATCTTCTCGTATATTCCTGAAACGTTTATTTTGTCTGGAAAATATAGCTTAGTCGGAGACAATATCTTTGCGGATGGAAAATTAAAAAGCAACTGGGGAAATTTGAGTGTAAGAGGTTTCGTAAAAGACATTTCTGATAAACAAAATGCAAAATATAATGTAGCTGTTCAGACACAAAAGCTTCAACTGCAAAAATTGCTGCATGATGCGCACTACGGTGATGCTACATTCAATGTGCAAGTGCAGGGAAGGGGATATAATCTTGCCGGAAATAAAGTCTTTACAACTACTATTGATGAGTTTATTTATAACAGGTATTTGTATCGGAATATTACGGCAAGCGGCGACCTGCAGTCAAATCTCTTGCAGCTGAATGTACAGTCTTTAGATCCAAATGCAATTGTGAGTATTGATGGAGATTATAATCTGGCATCGAAAGGTATTTCAGTCCATTCTTATGTAAAGAATCTTTCTTTATATAAGCTGGGTTTTATAACTGATAGTTTTACGATAAGTGGTTACATTAGTGGTGATATTTCTAACTTCGATACTGTAAGACCAATAGGTACAATCTCTCTGGAAAATATAACGATTCAACGGGCTAATGAACATTATTATATTGATACAATTCATGTAAGCGCTAAGCAGGAAAATAATATTGAAATCATGCAATTGCATTCGCCTTTTGCAAACGCTGCTTTGACGGGTAATTATACATTGCCAGGCATTTCCACTACGCTAGGCAATCTTGTAAAACAATATTTGGATAAAGACTTTACTGAAAGCTACTACACACAAAACACAAACGCAAAGCTCAATATTTCGCTTTGTGTTCCTGACACATTGCTTCCTGTTATTCCAGGCTTGAAACGATTAGATTCTTTACAGTTAGTAGCTAATATTAATACAAGCGATTCTATCTTATTTATCAATAGCAGTATTGACAAACTAAAGTATAATGATTACGACATAGACTCATTGTATGTTGATGTAAATCCTGCCACAAGCAAATTGAATAGCGATACCTTGACTTTTCGGGCAGGATTTAAAAAGATGGCTTCTTCGTCTTTACAAATGGCAGATATTCAAACAAAAGGATTCATTTATCCCGGCACCGCGCAGGGAAACATTACGGCAGAAGCAAACAGAGGCATTCCATCTTATTCCGTTGATTACACATTGAGTGCAGATTCCACTTCCCCTTCTCTTCATTTGGACTCGTCTCTCATTATCAATGAAAAGAAATGGCAGGTAAATGAAAACAACATTATTTATTTTAAAAATCAAAACTTTAAGGGTTCTAACGTAATCCTCTCAAGTAATGATGAATCAATGCAGATTCTCTCTAAAGAAAACAGTGAAGGCGATACTTCTCTTTCCATCATAATGAAATCATTTTCGCTGCAAAATATTTCAAACATTCTCGACACCACTTCTAAATTAGCATATGGTATTTTGAATGGCAACATTGAGATTCGGTCTTTTACTCCTTTCGTTTTCGACGGTCATCTTACTGCTGACAGTCTATATTTAAAAAACATATTCATCGGAAACACAACGGCTGATGTAACAGCATCCGATAGCAATACCATCAAAGGTAATCTTGCTATCACCGGCACAAATAAAGGAACTCTACAGGCTATTTATTATCCGCAACAAAACGAAATACAAACGCAAGCTGATATTACCCATATTGATCTTCACTCTACCGAGTCTTTTCTGCAACCGTTTTTTAAAAATGTACAAGGCAGCTTACAAGGTAATATTACGGCATCAGGTAATCTTGCATCTCCGCAGATAAATGGCACATTACATATTCTTAATGCCGGAATGTTATATACCCAATATGCGACATGTATTAAGATACCGGATGCTTACTTACATATCGACAGTAACAAACTGAATTTTAACCAGTTTGTTTTTACAGATAGTGCAGGAAACAAAGGCTTGCTGTCAGGTAGTGTTATACAAACAGTCAATAAAGAAACTCTATGTGATGTAAAATTGACTACCCACAATTTTACAGTCATCGGTAAAAAGTTATCCCCCGAACAAACGGTATATGGAGTGACCAAAATAAATACGAATCTAAGTATCAGTGGTAATGTAATGACTCCTGAAATAACAGGTGAGGTGAATGTTGCGGACAGTTCGCAGATCACCTATATTTATTCAGATGCAACGGACAACAGCAAGCGAGGCGCAGGCTTGATTTCTTTTTTTAATCCATTGATGACTGAACAAACCAAACAGACAGAGGAAGAGATGGAAGATGCAAGCGATTTTGAGCCTGTTTTTAACATATCAGTATCGCTTACGCCAAAAACAAAAACAACGATTGTGTTGGATGAATTAAGCGGCGACCAGATTTCAATGAGTGGTACTTCGGCACTTTTTTATGGCAGTAACCGGAACAGACAAGTAACGCTTACCGGAACTTATACGGCAGAGAGCGGTGAGTATAATTTATCAATCGGTGGCGCTATCCGAAGGGAATTTGCGATTCAAAAAGGAAGTACAATTCAGTGGAGCGGTGATCTGCAAAAGCCATCGGTAGATATCAATGCTGTTTATAAAGTAAAAACTACCGCTGCTGAGCTTCTCAGCGGTTCGCAAAATGTAAGTGGCATTGACAACCAAAGACTTGATTTCGAAGTGAATTTATCTGTACAACACAACCTGCTGCATCCGGATATCAGTTTTAAAATTGACATGCCAACAACCGAGCAGGAAGTATTTAACGGGCTCGTTTATACAAGAATAAAACAAGTAAACACAATTCCTTCCGAACTCAACAAACAGGTAATGTCGCTACTGGTGCTAAACAGTTTTGTAGCAGATAATCCTTTCAGCAGCCTTACCGGCAACAATGGTGCATTCAGCACAAAACTATATGGCACCGCAGGCAGTCTTCTTACGCATGAGTTAACCGCATTGCTTGGCAACACCATTAAATGGGTGGACATTAATGTTGGTTTCGATATTAATGAAGATTTTAGTACCGGTGTAACACAACGGCAGGCAAACTTAAAAGTAAATATTTCAAAATCACTTATCCACAACCGTTTGTTTATTTACGTTGGCAATTCAATTGTGATTGACAATCATAATCATAATAACAACCCGTTTGCCGGTCTCGCAGGTGATGTTTCCGGCGAATACCTGCTGACAGCAGATGGAAGATACCGTATAAAAGCATACCGCGTAAACGAGAACAACTTCTCCTTTCAGGGTACCATCGTAAAAACAGGTATTACTTTCGTGATGATAATACAATTTGAATTTGTAAGACAGTTATTCAGGCATTCTGATAAAGCCAGCGACTGATGAAGCCATCCTATTTAATCATTTGCTTACTGGCTACCGCTCTTTTTTGTGCCTGTAGCATCACGAAAAATGTACCGGAGAACGACAGTCTGTATAGCGGCTACCGTATATCTTTTCAAACGAAAAGTTTGAAAGATTCTGATTCTATTTACAACAGCGAACTAACAAAAAGTCTTGGTAAATTGGTAAAGCCACAACCAAATTCCAAGTTATTTGGCTTTCGGTATCGTCTTGCCATTTATAATATCTGGCATAAGCCGAAACAAAAAAAAGATATTACTGCCGGGTTAAGCAGTGGATTATTAGGTAAACCTCCGGTGTTGTTAAGCCGTGTAAACATACCTGTTATTAACCGGAAAATGGAGGATTACCTGTTTAGCATTGGCTATTTAACTCCTCACATAAACAATACGATTCAAACGAAGAAGCGAATTTCGATCGTTAACTTTATCGTAGATACAGGTACTCATTACACCATCCGAAATATTGTATGGAATAATGATTCTGCCCTTATCACGAAAGTAATATCAAAAGATTCAATCAACACTTCCTTACAACGCAATGCAGATCTCAGGTTGTCTGATTTGGATGTTGAACGCGGACGCATCGACATGTTGCTGAAAGACAGCGGTTATTATTTTTTTGTGCCTGAAAATATTCTGTTTAAAATTGATACCCTTCATAATGGAAAAGCAGATGTGTATGTAACAATTGCCAGCAAAGCCTCACAGAAATCGCTGGAAAAATGGAGTATCGGAAATATTAACTTGTATCCAAATTATACACTGAAACGAGATTCACTTTTAACTCATACAATACCCACTAATTATAAAGGATTATGGATTACTGATCCAAAGAAAACATATACCAAAGCCTTGTTGCGGCGAATTATTGTACTTCGTAAAAACGAACTGTACAACCGCAATTTGCATCAGCTTACCCTTGAGCGATTGGTCAATTTAAATGTGTTCAAGTTTGTGAGTATGAAGTTTGCAGCTGACAGCACCACCAATATCTTGAACACGAGTATTTTCTTAACTCCTGAAAGAAAATTTATGGTACAACTAGAGGCATCCGGCAACTCCAAATCAAACAACTTTGTAGGTAGCGAAATAGCAGCTACCGTGAAAAACAGGAATTATTTCAAAGGTGCAGAGATATATGAAGGCAGAAGTAATTTTAGCTTTGATATACAGGTAGGAGGTCATCAGCGTTCGGTAAATACTTACACGAACAAATCGGGATTAACTTTATCCATCCCTAAAATGGCAGTCCCGTTTGCGCATATCTCTTTTCCGGGAAGCAGTATTTTGCCGAGAACATTTGTTACTTATTCTTTTGAGGATGTAATACGTAAAGATTTGTATGCTTATCAGTCAAGAAGTGTTTCGGCAGGTTACATCTGGCGAAGAACAAGATCAGTAGAAAACAGTCTGACGGTTGTTAATCTCAGTGCCGTCAAGCCGGTGGGTATTTCGGCTTCATTTGATTCCGTATTGCAGCAGGATGCAGCCCTGCGAGCTTCTTTTGAAAAACAGATTCTTCTGAGTTCATCTTATCAATATAAGTTTGATAATTCGTATAAGTTTAATCAACATTTCAATTATGCTACTATCTTGTCTGTTCTTTCGTCCGGTAATCTTGCCGCTTTATTAGCTCATGCGCCTGGTAATGCACCAGGCAGTAAAAAAGAATTATTTCACCTGCCGGTTTCGCAATTTATCAGGGCTGAGATTGATCTACGTGGGTATTATAAAATAAATCCTTCTTTGATTTGGGCAAACCGTATCAATACAGGCCTAGCTTACGCATATGGAAACAGCGACGCAATACCTTATAACTACCAGTTTTTTATAGGAGGTAGCAGTAGCCTGCGAGCCTTCCGTGCCAGAACATTGGGTCCAGGAAGCTATCACACTTCCAAATCGGTTTATGAAGCCAATGAGGCAGGCGATATCAAAATAGAAATGAACTCGGAACTGCGATGGAGCATTAGCTCACTCTTTAAGTTAGCTACCTTCATTGATGCAGGCAATATCTGGCTGCGCAAAGAAACACCTGACGAACCTGGTAGTGGTTTTGAGCCTAAAAAATTAGTGACCGAAATGGCTGTTGGTACCGGCATTGGCGTCCGGCTTGACCTTTCGTTTTTCTTGTTGCGTTTTGATGTGGCTGCACCTTTGCGAAAGCCGTGGTATGCAAAAGGAAGCAGGTGGATACTGAATGAAATTGATGTGTTTGACAAAGAATGGCGAAAGGAAAATTTGGTATTGAATATCGGGATTGGTTATCCGTTTTGAGATGGATAAATGATGTTTTAAAAACAAAACTTATTGTTACTCTAACTAACAAGTGCCAGCATTCCATTTATGAAAAAAGATGCCTTTTATATGTGCTTATTTTATCAAAATAGTAAGAAGAATTTTGATACCAAATGCCTTCTGTTTATATTGATTGTAATACTGTATAACGTCACTCGAACGATGGCTCAGGACAGAACAAACTTAGTTAGATTACAAGACAGCAACTGGATTGAGCAATTTTCTGAACAGATCATCATTAAAGAAGCGTTTGAAAACACCTCGGAAACATTCTCGGTAAAGACAGATAACTACAAGCTCATTTTACAACCCAATCCAAAAGAAATTTTCAGAACATCGTTCAACTATAGGTTCATTTCCTTTTCCATCAATTACATTCCTCATTTTCTGCCGGCAAATAACGATAACGACAGGAAGGGAAAAACAAAAGGAACCGGTATTGGTGCCGGCTTCAACAAAAGGAAATGGTTTGGTGAATTGAATTATTCCGGAACCAAAGGATATTATGTAAAAAATACGAAAGATTTTGACCCAACCTGGCAAAGCGGCAATGCCTATATTCAAGTGCCAGACCTGAAAGTGACAAATTTCTCCGGCTTGATTGGTTACAATAGCAACGCGCATTTTTCTTCGGCTGCGGTGGCTTCTCAAACAGCGAGGCAATTGAAAAGCGCAGGTTCATTCGTTCCCCGGCTTGCTTTTCAATACTATATCATCAATGATAAAAGCCCCGGATTTACCACGCAGAAAACCAATAATATACAGGTAATGCTTGGCGCCGGTTATCAATATACAGCTGTGATAAAAAGGAACCTGTATGCATCAGGAACGTTTATGCCTTCCTTTGGTTATTTGTTTACACGGTTATTAAACCGATTACCAACCGGAAATGAAATTGTTCATTCGACAAGTCCTGTATTCCAGTTGGATGGAACACTGGGTATTGGATGTAATAGTGAACGGTTCTTTGCAGGTTCTTATCTTACTACATTGTATTCCCAATACCAGCAAGCGCATGGTGCTGCTAGTAATGAAAATACCCATTTATTTATACAACTTTTTGCGGGTATCCGGTTAAGAGCGCCAAAAGCAGTGAGTAATTTATTTGACAAAGCATTGAAACTGTAGTATTAAAAGGCAATACAATTTAATCGTTGGTGTAAAACCATTATTAGGATTCCAAAAGCCTTGACAATATCTGTCAGCGCTTAATTCTAATATCTTTGAAGCAAGTGATTTTCTCAAATTTTAAAAAACTTATGGTTATGAATTCGTATAAGTACATTTTCGTTTTTTTGTTTGTGTTTATTAGCTTTAACAGCTATTCGCAGAAGTCGGTAGTTTTATCAGCTCTCGCAAAGTATAATGTTGATACAAGCGTGCTTAATCCCAACCTTGGCGCCAATTCAATGAATTATCCTTATGATTTAAAAAGGGTAGTCACTACCGAGCAAAGCGAGAAAATTTATCTCTCCAGTTTTAATCCTCAAAAAACGGGTTCTGAACGCTGGACACTGCTATCCGTGAATGGAAAACAACCTTCCGGTACTGATCTTAAAAATTTTAATAAAGAACACGAAACTGTTTTTAATTATAAGATTAATGAGAACACATTGAAGGTTGCCAGAGATGATGGCAAAATATTGCAGATAACGTATCGGTATGATCCCGCAAGCATTGATGCCGACCATAGCTTTTTGAAAGATTGCCTGTTTACAATGGTTATAAATGCCACAACGGGAAAGCTACAAAGCGTATTACAAAAAAATCTGAAAGATCTGAAAATAAAGATTGTGAAGGCAAGCAAATTAGATGGTCATTCGGACTATATGTATAATGAAAAAGATAAAAAATATTTGCCGGCAAATTGTGAAATTGTCGTCGTGATGAAACTGATCGGGCAACAGGTATCTATTATTACAACAGATACTTACAGCTATAAATTATAGACCAATATCTACAAAGCAATCCTACACATCATTGTTGATGAAGAATAAATTATTTATGAAGTAAAAAATTATAAGCTAACCGGACAGCAAAAAAAGTAATATCATCATCTGAATTCTTAACGGTTGATAGTTGATATTTAATCCCGAGTTCAACATCATGAAATTGATATCCTGCACCAAGCGCCAATGCAAAAGATGTGCTTTTAGTTGAAACAAAAGTCGCTCCGGAGCCAACTTTTAGTTTATTAAAGGAAATTCCGGCTTGTGACTCTAAGGTGACACCGACAGGGAATAAGTATCGATAACCAAGATATACAGGTACAACAGAGTAATGAGACCGAAAACCACCGGTCAAATTTTTGTCGACAGGAAACGTATTGTAACCAGCTTCTACCGTGATTTGTTGATTATACCTGCTAAAGCCGAACATGCCTTTTCCATATCCACCGTATCCAAGGTTTGTAATGTTAGAAAGATTACTGGTAGGAATATTTAAAGAACCACCCACCTGAAGCTGTTGCTTATATTTTTGAGCCGTAACGGTAAGAGACAAAAAGAAAAGGAAACAGAAGGCAAGTAAATATTTAAACTGCATAAATATATTTGTTTTGATATCAGACTCAGCCTTTTTCAGAGGCTCTATCTATACCACTTTGTACAAGATATGGTTTCTCAATATGAGTTTCAAAAGGTATATACCGCATCGTTTGATTCTAAACTAAAAAGCTGCTTCATCTTATTTTTAGCATCTGCATAGACAGGTTGCACACTGGGATTGGAAGGATACGACTTGCCATTATATTTCATTTCATGAAACTTAGTTCGGCTTTCTAAAACCAGATTTTTCCATCCGTTTGTTTCTTTATTTCCAATCCTGATTGGATATTCTGTAACCGTAAAACGAGTAATTAATTTACCATCATTGCTTAACAGTAAAAATGTGCAGCCGCCGGAACCACAGAAATACATTCCTTGCAGGGCAACAAAGATTTCATTCTTGCCATCGCCGTTCAGATCGTATTGGGCAAGCTTGAAATGGCGGCTATTGCTATCAATTAGATCTTTATCCAAATCATCACGCAAGTCTTTTTGCAGGAAAGTTGTTGCTATCTTTACTTCTTTTGAAGAGTCAGCTATTGGTGCTGTTGCTTCAGCAATTGTGTCTTTTGGTTCCAGCTTTGCCGATTCGGCAGACGTATTACTGTCTGCACCGGACGTAGCACTGCTACCTGAATTACATTGAACAAAACAAAACGAAACAGCACAAGCGAATAATAGCTTTTTCATAGATGTTTAAATGAACCCGACACTAATTACAATACAGCAATAGCCTGCAAAAAAATTATTTTTTAAGGTTGCAACCGGTATTTTGAATCAACGTTTTTATTTTTTGGGAGCCGGTATTTTCAGTTACTTCTTCAGTCGCTATATTGCTCATGTTCAATATATTGACATAGCTTATTTTCCCGTCTGCAACAGTTACCTTGAACGGTATTTTCCTTTTAGAAGCCAAACCACCGCTGACTGCTGAAACCGTATGGTCGCCAACCGGAACATCATGCAATGAATAGCTTTTGTTTTTGAGCTTGCAGACAAGGCTATCATCAATATAAACGCTGATATTGACTACGGAACCGGTAGTACCGGTAGAACGAATAAAGCATATTTGCCCCGTTTGCGCGAACGATTTCAGCGAGGCAAACACACACAGAAATAAAATTGTCAGGATAGTTTTTTTCATAAATTTATTGTTGTTTTTCGTTTTTTCTACTTGGTGTATAACGGACAACGTTTCAGTAAATATTCAATGGTGTTTTTATAAGCATCTCCCGTAGCTAAAAACGATTTCCGGTTCTGACTGTATACCACATCATTTTTGTCATTATATATCTTCATATCAATAACGTTTTCATAGCTCTGAACCGTTGTTGAAGAAGTACTTCCAGAACTACTCACCTTGGTTTTATCAGATTTATTATCATCCTTAACGGTTGCATTATAATTGGTATTTCCATAAGAGCTTTGTGTCGTTTTATTTTGCGTTACAGTACCATCAACAATATACTCAACACCTAAAACTTTACAAATTTCGTCCATCTCAAAATTAATCATCGTAGACGGAGTGATATTTGCCTTTGCTAATTTCACATTAGTTTCCCTGGGCAAAATCACGGTATAGACACCCGAATGTTTGCTTAGCAAATTATAACACTGGTTCTGCACATCTTCACTTACCTGTTGTGCTGTAAGCTGCCCATCCCTCAAAAAAGAAAAAGGAAGAATAGCAACTTTATTATGCCTATCTGTATTATCCGGTGAAGTGCTGGAGGTGTAGTTAGAGGATGGATGCGTACTTGGTGTTTGTACGGGTGGTATTGTATACTTTTCAACTCTGCCGCTGGCGAAAGTAATTTGACTGACATCTGATTTCTTAAAAACATACACAATTTTTTCACCGGTATAGCTGAAGCGTATGGTGCTGTCTCCAATTTCTAAAACATCACCCGAAATTTCATCACCATTTGTTTTGAGAATAACATCATGTTTTTTTTCAGTTTGGCAGAAGCCAGCCATACTTGTACAGACAAAAGAAAGTAGAAGGAGTAAAATTTTCATACCTTAAGTATTAGTTATTGTAAAATAAAGCAGATATAAAAAGACTTTATATAAAAAGTTTTATTTGTAAAATTAAGTAAACGTGAACATTCAAACACTCGATCCGTTCTGTTTTTATTAACATTTAAAGTGCTGGCGATATATTGTTTTAAGATTAGCGATGTTTGGCTGGATACAAAGCATTCTAATTATGAATTGAACTAGTCTATGAGCTACTTAATATTATCATTATCATTAAATTAATCGTTCATTATTTTACGATTATATAATAACTTATTCCATGAACGTTACTTCTCCGGTAGTAATACTGTAATAGGCACCAATGATTTTGATCTCGCCTTTATCTTCCATTTCTTTTAATATTGAGCTTTGCGTCTGAATCATTTTAATGGTATGCCGAACATTATTTTTGGCTACATAATCAACAAATGAACTGTTTTTGCTTGTTTTTTCCCCATCAAAATCCTGAGATTTCTTAACGGCAGGCTGTATCTTGGTAAGCCTAGTTGTGATGTTGCCAAGCTTTACGTTATCAATGGCTGCTTTAATAGCACCACATGATTCATGACCAAGAATCACTATGAGTTTAGCGCCCGACACTTTACATGCAAATTCTATGCTTCCCAACATATCTGCATTGACAAAATTGCCTGCAATTCTACCTACGAAAATATCACCGATTCCCCGGTCAAACACATCTTCTACCGGTACTCGACTGTCCAGGCAGGAAAGAATAACGGCTTTGGGATATTGCCCTTTCGAAGCATTCCTTATCATCGCCGAATGGTCGCGCAGGGTAAGGTCGTTTTTCACGTAACGCTGATTGCCTTCCTTTAGAATTTGTATGATCGTGTCCGGTGTTAAGGCTTTCTGCTCTTTTGCGGTCAAGACTTTTTCTCTTAATTTTCGCAGTGTGCCAGCCTGCGTATCCGCGTTGATGGAGGTAGATTTCACCGTTGTTCCTTTTGTGTTTTCTTTACAGGCTAATATAAATGATGTTACTGTGATAAGAAAACCACAGATAATGGTTGCCCGATATTTTTTTGCTGGCTTCATATTATGTATTGAAGTAAAATGAGGTTATCCTCTGTAATGCCTGATAAAGATAAATGTATGAAGTATACAAGATACTGATTAGCATTTATAAGTTTGTTTTATTGCAAATAAAGTCCGCTTCGTATTTTATACTGATCATGACTGCTTCCTTTATTTTATGTAGCTGGATTTTTATGAGACAGATAATGTCATAACCACTTACAGAATATTTTTATATTGCAAGCAACTTCTTGTTGTATGGCAGCTAAGTGTTACCTTTTTTTATTCTTTCTGTGGCTAGGAAATAGCTTGCTGTTCGCGCAACAAAAGACTGATACTGTGCAAAACAATGCAGTGGCAGATACTGTAAAACCTACCTTCATGCAGCGCATGAATCGATTTGCCAATGAATCAAAAAAGAAAGGCGCAGACGACCGTGTGAATGATAAAGCTGCCATTATTCAGGAAAACCTGCTTGAGACCATCCAAAAGACAAGTCAGCGTGCAAAACTGTATCTCAGGCATGGGCTTGATACAGCAGGCATTAGCTTAGATATATCGAAAACGAACAACTGGCTAAGTGTTGCCGGCGATGGCAGTTTCATTAACCGGGATTCCCTGCTAACCAACCGCAATTTAGCCACCACATACCATTTGCTGCTGGTACTTTACAATCGCATGATTGGGCATAAAGCGATGCTCGATGCTTACCAACATAACCTTCTTTCCTACCGGTTGCAGATAGACTCGCTGTCCAGCGATTCCAGTTTATTAACCTTTCCTGACGACTCTGTTCAGGTAACACGATACTTTCAGAAATTAGTGGTTCTGGCTCGTGAAATAGCGCCCATAGACAGTAGCATTCAGAAGTCAATTCTTGACATAAGGACCCTGCAAACGCAGGTCAACCTGCTTGTGTACACCATTGAATCGAACATCGATGAGATTGATGTGTTTCAGCGCAATATTGCCCGCACAGTGTTTGACCGTGAATTGCCCGACATCTGGCAGTCCGGCGATTATGGCAGGACGTTTACAAAAACCATTTCGTATTCCAAAGCAAAGTCAACACTTGCGCTTCGGTTTTATATAGAAGACAACCCGGGAAAAATTATCCTCATGTTCCTGTTGATAATAGCAGCAACCATCTACCTGTTGTCTTTAAAAAATATTTATCGCCAAAACGGGCTTTTGGAAAAGGATTCAAACACCCAGCTTGTTTTTCGGTATCCGGTTTTATCTTCTCTGCTCATCGTTGTCAATTTATTTCAGTTCCTGTTTTACGATCCGCCATTCCTGTTCAGCAGCTTTATCTGGGCGGGCTCCACACTTATTCTTGCGTTTATTTTTAAAGGGTTTATCGCGCGTTACTGGCTGCAGTTCTGGCTTTGCATGTTTGTTTTATTTTGCCTGGCAACCATTGATAATTCCATACTCCAGGCATCGAAAACAGAGCGGTGGTGTATGCTTGGGCTGGCATTAGCCAGCGTGGCAGTGAGCCTTGTTTCTTTTACCAGGAAGCACAGGTTGCAACTAAAGGAAAGCTGGATTTTATATTCCATTGCCTTGCTTGCCATATTAGAACTGGCATCTGTGATAGCCAACTGTTTCGGGCGGTATAATCTTGCAAAAACCTTATTAGTAAGCGGCTATTGCAATGTCATTATTGCCATCCTGTTTTTATGGATTGTAAGGCTCATAGACGGTGCGCTGGCACTGGCTTTTACGGTGTATTCAACACAGGACAGGAGATTATTTTACATCAATTTTTCCCGTGTGGGAAGCCGAGCACATCCGCTGTTTTATTTCTTCATGATCATCGGCTGGCTGTTGTTGTTTGGGAAGAATTTTTACACTTTCCGACTGATCGCTGAACCCATCCGGACCTTCCTGTCCGATGAACGAACCGTTGGCGATTATACATTCAGCATCAACTCGCTGCTGCTTTTTCTCCTGATTATCAGCATCTCGGTTATAGTGTCACGTATTGTTTCGTATTTCGCTACCGACAAGCATTTATCAACGCCTTCACTGGCGGCTAAACAGGAAAAGGGCAAGCTGGGAAGCTGGCTGCTCCTGATTCGCATCGCTATCATCACGCTGGGTGTGTTGTTCGCGTTTGCGGCGGCTGGTATTCCGTTGGATAAAATTGCCATCATTTTAGGCGCATTGGGAGTGGGCATCGGCTTTGGCTTGCAGACACTGGTAAACAATTTAGTAAGCGGGCTTATCATCGCGTTTGAAAAGCCAGTAAATGTTGGTGATGTGGTAGAGATAGATAAACAGTCCGGAACCATTAAATCGATCGGCTTTCGCAGCAGTGTTATCTCTACCTCGGATGGTGCTGATATGGTAATGCCGAATGGAGATTTATTAAATTCTCACCTTATAAACTGGACACTGGGTGGTGGCAGGCGACAAATGAACATAACAGTAGGAATAGCTTATGATACCGAGTTGAACAAGGTAAGTAATATTCTGAATGAGCTATTTAATGCTGATAGCCGGATTTTAAAGTATCCGTCGCCTGCTGTTCTATTCCAGGAGTTTGGCGACAGTTCAATTAATGTTAAGCTTCTGTTTTGGGTTAAAAATATGACAGAAGGTTTCACCACAAAGAGTGATCTTATTGTTGCCATTCATGAAGCATTTAAACAAAACAATATTACCATTCCATTTCCTCAACAGGATATTCATTTTTATAGCGCAGATATTTTAGAAAAAAATAAAGATGTCAACCATAATAAATAATAAATCTTTTATATTTGATGGAAGAAAAAAAATAGCAATTCAATTTCTACAAGCAATTCTATCACATTGGTTGATACTCATAATGTACTAATATCTATTCCAATATCGCCTAACTATGTCATTACATTTATGAACAAATATCAGTCTATGCAAAAAGGTGTTGGACTCATTTTGATTTTTTGTTGTTTTTTGCAAGGCTGCATTAAACATACGCCCGCAAATCCTGAAGCTGATGTTGAGATGTTTGTGGTTGATTCAAGTCTTACCACAAATGCAACGGTAATAGACCAATCAAACAGAAAAATCCAGCTCTTTTTAACCAGCGATGCCTATGACAAAGGCGTTGCTCCTGTACTGACGCTGTCTAAAAATGCAACAGTAACGCCTGCTTCCGGCGATTCCATTCATCCGAAGGAAGGCATTGTGCAATATACCGTCACCTCCGAAACAGGTGAAAATAAAAAGACTTACACGGTTGAAATTATAAATGTTGGCGACTGGAATTTTGAATTTGAAAACTGGCAGCAGAATCCTGACGACAAGTATGAATTTCCTGTAGAAGGAAGTGATGTAGAAATCTGGTCGTCTGGCAATACTGGTGTTGCCCTGGCAGGTGTTGACAAAACACCAGATTCTTATCCGTTACGCTCCACAACAGACGGTTACCAAGGAACCAAAGGAGCTGAATTGATTACTATAAAAGGCACATTTTTATCTGATTTTGTTGGCATCCATCTCTTTGCAGGTTCTTTATATACGGGCGATTTTAATTCGGAAAATGCACTGGCAGAGCCATTAGCCGCTACAGAATTTGGTGAGCCATACATTGGGCTTCCCAACAATTTTACAGGATACTATAAATATACACCGGGTGCCGTTTTTCAGGATGAGAATGAAAATCCGGTTGCAGGTAAAACAGATCAATGTTCTATTTATGCTGTCCTTTTTAAAGGACCGGAAAGACTAAACGGAACCAACATCAATACATCAGACCGCGTTATTGCTACGGCAAAATTAGCAGATGGTTCAGCGAAGGCAGATTTTACTAAATTCGATATTCCTTTCACGTATAAAACCAGCTGGGATTCAACAACCACAAACCTGATGATGGCAATAGTTGTTTCTTCAAGCGGCGAAGGAGATCATTACCGGGGTGCTATTGGCAGCAAACTAGTGGTTGATGACCTTACAATTATCCCCAAATAACTGACTGTTATGTATAGAAGCATTTTCTGTTTTTTATTCGCCATTATCAGTTGTTTCATTTGTCTTGGGCAAAGCAATGCAATACCCGTACACAAAAGGTTTAACCCTTTTGTGCAAGTCGGTTACAACATCGGTGGTTTGTCGCCCGTACCCTTGCCCAACACCATTCGTAAAATTGAAAGTTATTCACCCGGCTTTTCGCCAAGCCTGGGCTTAGGTGTTATATACCGCGTGCATAATGAATGGAGCTTGCAAGCTGCTATCCGGCTCGATTGGAAAAGTATGACTATACAGGATAGCGTGCAATATTTTCATACACTTATCTCGCAAAACGGTGCCGAGTTTGAGGGTGATTTCACAGGCACAAACAACACAAAAAGTAAGAACCTATACCTTACCTTACCAGTAAGCGTCATTTACAGCAAGCGCGATAACTGGCGGTATAATCTGGGTTTGTTTGTGGGGCATTTGATCCGCCCGTCATTTACCGGAACAGTATCAAACGGATATATCAGAAAAGGAAATTCACTGGGCGAAAAAGTGCAGATTGATATTGCAACCTTCAACTTCAATAACAGAGAAAGAACGTTTGACATGGGGATACAGGGAGGGGTAGAAAAAAAAATCTTGAAGCGGTTTTATGCAACCGGAAATTTACAATGGGGACTGCGCCCGGTATTTCCTCCTTCATTCAAAGGTATCGGCTTTAAAATGTATAATGTTTTCTTTACGCTCGGTGTAAAAATGGAGTTGTAAAGCATATTCTAAATACTATGGAAACACCGAATTTTGCTACCGCAAAATGAATAATCAGAAGAATTATTGAATAAAATACGTGCCTATTGGAGAGCTGCCAATATCTTTCTGTAGGTCAGATTTATTTGTGTGATAATCCTTTATTGAAAGAGCCGTTGCGGTTAGAACATATCAAAGAAATGCTGCTCGGACATTGGGAAACCACGCCGGGGCAAAACTTCATTTATGTTCATTTCAACCGCATCATTAAGAAGTATGACCTCGATATAAATCCGGTCCTGGTCATGGTATGGAACATCTTTAAACTTATCAGGCATTAATTGTAAATCAATTTTCTTACCTAATAATCTAATTCGGTGTATTTGACAAACAGATTGAGATATTGTGGACTTTCCCTGACCCGGTCCACCCTCCAATAATAGGCGATCAATATTTCTTTGAACCAAAGGACTGAGTAAAAAATCAGCTGCTACCCTGCTAGTTTGCACTTTGATGCGGGGTTTGTTGATGCCGAGGGCATCCTGATAGGCGATGATATCTATGCCTCCGTCTTTGCCTTTGGGAGAGATAAAGGGTGTGTGATAGCCCATTGCTCTTAGTAAGGCTGCAACGAAATCCTGAAAGGCATATGGTTCTTTATCGTTGAGAAATTGTTTAATACCTGCAATAGCTTGTTCTTTTAGTTGATCTAAGGTCGCTATCTGTGATTGAGGTGTATTTTCTTCTATTTCAATTGCATCATCTGAAGACTGGTTTGCTATTCCTCTATTTGCAGCCCATTTGCGGTATGCGATAGAAACTGAATCGAGTAATTAGACCGGTCCTTTTTTCATGGCGGCTTCTCCGTCAGGTGTTAAGTACCAAATGCCGCTTTGCTTGCGCATAAAGCCTGCTTTGATGCAGTTCACGGTGTAGAAGTGCAGGATAGATTCCCAGCGGACATAGTCGGTCGTTTGATATATTTCTTTTTCGTAGTCGCTGAATGTTAGGTTTTGCCTGATACGGTCTATCACTTCTCTGCCGGGGAGTTGACCGCCTTCGGCTTTGAGAATTTTGAAGGCTTCGTAGATGGTTTTGGAGGCGATTTGTTTGGAGGGGGAAAGTTGTTTTATATTGATTGCGCTGCGTTTGTAATGAGTAAAAGGTTTACAATTATTTTATAAATCTTCTGCTTGCACGGATGATGTTGTAAATGCTATATGATGATACTATTCTTAACCCGTTGGCGGAGTTAATTAGCCAGCGCATGTTTAACTCTGCTTACTGGTTGATTGTAAATAAATTTGTTTAAGAACTGTAAAATGGTGAGCGCCGTCACCTTAGCAAGTATCCTGGACCTGAAGCCTGTAAAGGACTTGGCGTAATTGCGCTGTATCATAAACTGGTCACACAATTGAGAAAAAACTGTTTCTATTCGCTTCCTTACTTTTTTCAAGATCCACATGACAGGTTTTTGTCCCCCTTGATTGGCTCTTAAAGGCACTTCCAACTGAATGCCTGCCGCCTCAAATAAATTTATCTGATGCTCTCTTCCAATATATCCTTTATCACCCGTTAGGATGCAATTGCTGAACAACTCTTTTACGTCATGCAAGTAATGTACATCATGCACACTTGCCTTAGTTAAATCCAATGATTGTATAACACCTGCCGCTGAACAAACGCTGTGCAATTTATAGCCGTAGAAATATTTTTTCTGTGATGCACAGTAGCCCTTGTCCGGGCGGTGGCACAGGGATTCTTTACCCATTTTATTTCTTTGTTCTCTTGATAATTTACAAATTTCAAGTGGCATGGAATCAATTGCAAATACATCTGATAGTCTGTTAAGCCGCTCTGATAGCAGGTTTCGCACATCTTCCGTTTTTTCAAACAACAGTTTTCTCCGGTCATTATATTGTCTGCGGCTAATCAAATTTTCAAACTCGTTCGCATATTCTTTGTTCAATTTGGAAAACAAATAATTCTCACTGTCAATGCTTAAACATTCTGCTGTAAGGCTTAATGCGATCACTTCAATATCAGAAAATTTTGGCACGGTGCCACGCCGTAAATAATTGCCCTTCTCATTTATTTCATCACTTAAAATATCTTTTATCACCACAATAATTTTATCGAAATTTGTTTTGATGTTGTGCATGTTGCATTCGTAAGTTTAGTCACTCATGTAGACAACTGCACAGCATTTATTGTTGCTGACTATTCAAATTAACTCCGCCAACAGGTTATTCTTATAATTATATCCAATATTAAAGGAAGTCCTTTAAGCTCTGGATCGTTTTTGTGAATCGGATTCATAAACCATAGAAAATTTGCAATAGCATTAAAAGAATCTTGCCATGTGATTTCGTTTATACTGATTATTCGAAAGCCAAGTTGATATTCCAACAGTATCAATAGTGGAATGTTGATTATAATCAAGGTCAGAATTGGGCGTAAGAAACTTTGACCATAATTGCTTGTTATAAAGCTAAGCCCTAAAACTATTTTAGTCCAGAAGTGAGATTTACAGGAAAGAGAAGTGTTATACTCATTCATTTCTAACCCATGAAAATATTGTTCTTCGATAAAGTTGCCCTGCTTAGACATGGCAAACTTAATTTGCTTGTACACTTCCCGAATTACCGAAGCATAAACTCTTTTAGGTAAATCTGGTTTTGTTGATGCCTGTGGTTGTAAATAGGGATCTAAGCTAACGATATTTTTCGCCCAATTTGAACTTACGTATAGACTTTCTAAAAGAATGCTATTCACTATGTTTACCTTCTTAAAACTTGCAAAGTCGAAATTGTAAAACTCTGCCTTTCCTAAATTGCTTCTACTAATAAGGAATTGGGAAGCCATAGAGTTAAAATATTGAGCTTTACAATTGAGGAATCGTAGAGTGCCTTCATTTCTAAAATTACTCAGCTCCAAAAAGTTAATGTTACAGTTGAATATGTTTAATTGATTTTCTAATGTGGAAGATGAGATTATTAGGCGTAATATATTAGCTTGATCAATGGTGAATTTATTTTTAATGATTGTGGCAGGTAGGTGAATTGTGTCAATTTTATTGTACTCTTTGCCACCAATTGTTACAGATTCAAATGAGCAGTTATCTCCGAATATTAAAGTATCGCAAAATTTATTATTTAGTTCAAGTCGATCAAGTTTTACTTTGCTGAAAACAGTATTTTTTCTCAGTTCGCAGTTTAGGAAAGATATTTTCTTTGTTGTGTCTATATCTCCAAAATAAACATCTTCTTCAAATCCGCAATCATTGAAGTAAGTATCAGCACTGGGTAAATAATTAACTATCGAAAACCTATTTTAAATATACAATTCTTAAAACTTAACACTATAGAGCTGTCAATATAAAAAAAGTTTTCAGTGAACACCTTATTTTCAATTCTTATTCCAAAGCGCAATATAGCTTCACTTGGAGGCACTTGGCGTTCAATAAAATTATCAAACTCCTCCGCTGTCATTGGTTGTTTTTCCATAGTTGTAGTTACTTCTTTTTTTTCTCTTTTACAAACATGCCGCTGGTGAGTTTGTCGTAGAGTTCGAAGAGGAACTCACCAGCGTTTGGTTTCGTTGGGGACGGTAGCAGAGGTCTATGAGATGCTTCAGTAAAACCGGACAGTAAAGTTGCTATAAATTAGCAATAAGAATGAAAGAGAACAGCAGCAGCAGCATCGGCATGAAGCGCCGCAAGTACGATGCTTCTTTTAAGGAAGAAGTGTTACAAATGATCAGGAACGGTCGTCCGGTGAGCGAGGTAGCCCGAAGCCTAGGCATCGGCGAGAACATTATTTACCGCTGGAGAAGCCGCAGCAGCAGCAGTGCCGCCACTGTCGGCAGCCAACAGCTAAATACAGTGGGTAAGGAGAACAGCCCTGTTGCACCGGAAGATCAGCAGGCGCTGCTCAAACGCATCCGGGAGTTGGAGACGGAACGTGACATTTTAAAAAAAGCCTTGCTCATTTTCAGCCGTCAGACCTGAGGGAACGGTACCTTTTTATTGAGGCGCAGGCAGAGCAATATAGGGTACAGGCATTATGCAGGGTATTGACTGTAAGTCGCAGTGCTTACTACGACTGGCAACATGAAAAAAAATCAGTTGCTGACCAAAAGAAAAAAGAAATGGAGCAAAGCATCATCGCTATTTTTCAGCAGCATCGCAGACGCTACGGGGTGCGCAGGATAGCGGCAGAACTAAAGGCAAACGGTAAGCAAGCGGGTTCTTACAGAGTGCGCAAAGTATTGAAGGAACATAACTTACAAGCCATTCAGCCCCGCAGTTTTGTACCAAAGACAACTGACAGCCGCCATCCTTACCTGATAAGCCCCAATCTGTTCCTGGAAAGAAAGGCGCCACAAAAGCCGGATGAGGTGTGGGCAGGCGACATCACTTACATACCGCTGGCAGGTGGCGGCTTTCTCTATCTGGCGGTGTGGATGGACCTATACTCCCGGAAGATCATCGGCTGGCATCTGGATAACAACATGAAGGAAGAACTGGTTATAGCAGCCTGTAAAAAGGCATTGCTGAACCGAAGGGTTACCAAAGGACTGATTATGCATACTGACCGGGGCGGTCAGTATGCAGGCACTGCATTCAGAAAGCTGATTGCCTCAAAAGAGATAAAGCAGAGCATGAGCCGGGCTGACAATGCATATGATAACGCTTTTGTGGAATCTTGTTTCAGCCGCTTTAAAACAGAGCTGCTCCAAGAGGGAGCTTTCGAAAACCTGGCAGATGCGCAAACGGAAATCTTTGAATATATAGAGATGTACTACAACACAAAAAGAAGGCATTCGTCCCTCAACTATGAATGCCCCAATGACTTTGAAAAGAACTATTATTTTTACAAAACCTAAGCACCTTTACTGTCCGGAAAAATCGACACACCTCAGTTCACCATCAGGGGTTTGCTCTGAGCAGACGCTTATTATCCACCCCGATTTTTTGCTCGGTTACCCTTTGGCAAAGAAGATAAAGCAATACCAGTTTTTCTCCTATTCCGTAAGCGAAGCCTTGCATCTGAGCGACAGTGAAAAAGAAACCATGCTTTCTATTTTCAGCATGATTGAAAAGGAGCTGAACAGTCGCATCGACGATTTTAGCCAGGATGTTATCATCTCCCAGATAGAACTGCTGCTCACCTTTGCACAGCGTTTTTATAAGCGTCAGTTCATCACCCGCAAAGCGGTAAATAACGATGTGCTGGCAAAGCTGGAAGAATTGGTAGATGCGTATTTCAACAGTGATGCTTTGTTGCGCAACGGCTTGCCTACGGTACACTATTTTTCTGATCAGTTACACATTTCACCCTCTTATTTAAGCGATATGCTACGGAGTTTACTAGGTCAAAATGCTAAGCAGTATCTGCACAGCAAGCTGATAGAGAAGGCAAAAGAAAAGCTCTCCACTACTTCTTTATCGGTTAGTGAGATTGCCTATGAACTGGGCTTCGAACATTCACAGTCGTTTAGCAAACTATTCAAGAGCAAAACGGCTCAATCGCCTTTAGAATTTCGGGCAGCCTTTAATTATATTGAAAAGAATTGAATCCAGATACAACATCAAAAGATCCGTCTTCCAAAGGAAGTTGTTCCATATCGCCTAATAAAAAAGTAGCCTTTGGCAGTCGCAATCTGGCTTCTTCAATAAATACAGGCTTAGCATCAATGCTGGTCACAGAAGCGCCTCTGTCGCTAGCCAGTTTACTAAAAAATCCGGTACCACAGCCTACATCAAGCAACTTAACAAAATCGTTTATTGCCAGGAAAGCAAGAACGAAGTTATATCCGTCTATGCTTTTTTCTTCCCGTATATTAGCCCAGTCTTTATAACAATTTCCCCAAATTGAATTTTGCATTCATTCCCTTTTATATGAATTCTTTTGATTTATAGAAACAGTTTTATATTAATCTGTTTTCAAACTCTTGACAGGATTTGCAGTGGCTGCTTTCAAGGTTTGCAAACAAATAAGTAATACTGTTATCATTGTCATAAAGCCAAATACAATCATAAACGGATAAGCATTCATGTCAATCCTGTAAACATAATTGTTCAGCCATAGTTTGATTATGAAATAAGCAGCGGGAAATGCAATACATGCAGCAATACCAATAAGCCGGATAACATCACTGATAAATAAAGAAAGTATGCCGGCAACAGAAGCACCAAGCACTTTTCGTATACCGATCTCTTTGGTTCGTTTTACAACGTTTAAGGAAATGATACTGATAGTACCCAACAGCACAATTATGATTGCTAATAGGGTAGCTACATAAGATGCATTCTTCAGCTCCACTTCCGATTTATAGATTGTCTGTAATATCTCATCCATAAATGTAAAGTCAAAAGCTTCGTTGGGTATCAGAGAAATCCATTTCTTTTCAATGGCTGCCAAGGTTTGCTGTGCATTGCCCGGTTTTATTCTTACAGAAAGAAAACGAAACGCATTGCTCTGAAAAATGTTGAAGAAGACAAGTGGCTTTATGGCGGTTTGATTTGACTCAATATGAAAATTTTTTACTACTCCGGCGATGACATAACTTTTATCATCGTTTGCATTTTTTATCGTTTTACCAATGGCTTCGCTGGCGTACTTAAAACCCAGCCCCTTTGCCAGTACTTCATTAATAACAACGGAAGAAGAATCATATTCGACATCAGAGCCACTAAAGAACTTACCTGCCAGTAACGGAATTTTAAATGTGTTTGCATATTTATCATCGCTGGTAATACCAAAAGCCTCGACGGCCTCGTCAGGATCCTTTCCTTGCCTGTAAAATATGGGAAGATCAGCACTATTCCAGCCAGGCACTGTATAACTAATAGAAGCCTGCATTACACCGGGCAGTGCAATGATTTGATTTCTTACCGCTTCCATCTGTTTTACTCCATGGTTTGTCCACTTCCGCGGCAGCCAAATGTTCAGCACCTGTTCTTTGTCAAAACCCAGATCTGTATTCAGGTTATAGTTGACCTGTTTCGAAATGATGATAGCTGATATAAAGACAATAATCGCGATACAAAACTGGAACACAACCAATGTTTTTCTCAGACCTATATTTTCGCTTACTTTGGCAAGCTTTCCTTTTACTGAATCTGCCACTTTTACTGACGATAGTATGGTTGCGGGATAAATGCCCGCCAATAAACCAACAACAATGATAAACAGGATCAGTATCCACACAGCAGAAAGAGGAAAGGAAAACAGCGAAGGCACACGTCTGCCGATAAGAACGCTAAACAAGGGTTGTAATAACTGGTATATGATGAGTGAAACACAAACAGCAAAAAATACCAACGTCAGCGATTCAACAAGAAATTGCACCACCAGTTGCTGTTTTGCGCTGCCAAACACTTTGCGCAGCCCAATCTCTTTTAATCTTGAAGTTGAGTTGCCGATTGAGATGTTTACAAAGTTTACAACTGCCATCAACAGTATAAAAAATGCAGTCAGCGAAAGTGTGTACATCATCTTCCGTATAGTGCCGTTGTTTGCATCAAGATAAGCCTCTGTCAGAGGTATAAAACGAACCTCTGTACTCTTCGCTTGTTCTGCAGATGTATAGGTAGCCAGTGCCTGGCGTATCGGTTGTAGCAATTGTTCGGGAGTAACACCTTTGTTCAGTTGCACATAAGTAGTAATGGTATTATTCCAGTCTGATAAATCGCCCTGTGCAGACCAGTTTTTCCACGCAGATATGGGGATAAAGATGGAGTAGTTCGAAGTCTTATTGCTGGCTACCGTCTCCGTCACCGAATTGGATGGAAGATTTTTCAATATGCCTGTTACTATAAAAGGCAATTTATCTGCCCTGTTGTTTTCAATCGTTAACACCTTACCAATCGCATTGGCAGTATGGAAAAATTGTAAAGCCTTCTCTTCAGTAATAACAACCGAGTTGGGTTCTGTAAAGGCAGTTGCATAATCACCGTACAGCAATTGGAAACCAAAAATGTGTAGCAGAGTCGTATCTGCAATCTGAATGGCGTCCCTGAAATATTTGTTGTCGCATGATACGGCTGTGTTCTTCCACAACCAGCGATAATAATTGGTTACCAGCTTTGGATATTCATTTTTTAGCGTAGCCGCAAGCGGAACCGGAACATAGGATTCAAAATCTTTTGTTCCGTCTTTTACACGGCTCTGTAATAAGTAAATACTACTTTCCGCAGGTATCGCTTTATTTACGTTTAGCTCGCTCCAAACATAAGCTGTCATTAGCAGTGTGAATGCTATGCCAATGGACAAACCGAAGATATTTACAGCAGAATGAAGCCGGTGTTTAAGGATATTTCGCCATGCTATTTTAATGTAATTCGTAAACATATTTCGAAGTAGAAATTGATAGCCTGAAAGTAAGGAAATGTAGGTGACAATGGATGATAGTGGAATGATAAATATAGTTGAGTTCTGCTGTTGTAAGCAAGTACCAAAGATGTCTGGAAGAAATATTAATTGCTGTTTCTAAATGCCATTTAACTTAGGTGAAAACATCTTGTATTCAAGCCTGGTATGTAAAATTCATTGACTCAAGTAAAACCTCATTGCGAGGATTGGTCAAACTGCTGCGGAATCTGACATCAAATGAACAAGAAAATAATGTGGTTACAACTCTTTCTCTTACTGAAAATGGGAAACTTCCTTTTCCATCTGAAAATAAACGAACCTAGATACGGCAGATTGCAGAAGAGGATCATTTTCCGGATGCCGGAAATTTCCGTTAAGCCGGGAAAAGTGTTAATTATTGAGCAACTCAGCTAAATGCGTAAAGCTATAATTTATGGTCACATTTGTGGTCACATAAAAATAAAAAGCAGTTAGAAAAATATCTAACTGCTTGATTGTTAAGTGGGCCCACCTGGACTCCTTATGTCTTCTAAAAGCCTTTCCTGGCTTGCATTTCAGCGTTTCAAATTATCAAAGGTTACCGAATCCGGTACCTATCCCTCGCTCGTTTATCAAATGTCTACAAAATAATGCAAAAACAACCATCTTCTTTTCGTCTTTACAAATGTTTGACTCCTTTTGTATCATTTTATAAATTACTGAATGGGATAGGTAAAAATAGAAGCATTATTTATCTCCTTTCTCTTAATACAAATTTGCTTCTTTTGCTTTAATCATTCGCTCAAAAGTTCTATTCTTTATTTTTGTTTTTTGCCATTGTAATTGATAGTTCTTACCAATCATGATTCACTCCAGTTATACAGACCTTCTTGCTGGAATCAAACAAAAAATAAACGAAGCTCAGGTGAAAGTAGTAGCTGCCGCCAACACACAACTACTTTAGCTGTATTGGTAGTTGGGTACTTACATTCTCCACAATCAAAAGGCACCAGGCTGGGGTGCTAAAATTATTGAACGTCTTTCCATAAACTAATTATCTACAAATAGAGAACGTAAACATTTTGCACATTGAAGAGAACTGTTCAGTGAATAGTATAGTTTAAAAGTGATGACTTATTTAGATAATTTTAAGAGCTATCATCATTAAATCAAGGAAAGCTTATATCTTAGAAAAGATTAAAACTGAGTAAAATTTCTGTGCCGTTGCCAACGCTGGAAATAACACTTAATTTGCCATGAAGCGTTGCTGCCCGTTGCTGCATATTGTTAAGTCCGTTGCCACCTTTTTTGTCAGCAAGGTCAAATCCTTTACCATCATCTCTTATCTTTAAAATAATTTTATTATTACTCGATACTAGATTAATCCATACATTTTGTGCTTCTGCATACTTTGCAATGTTGTTGAGAGCTTCTTTATAAATGAGGTAAAATTCCCGGCGACGTTCCATACTTAGTTTGGAGTGTAAGATATTGTCATCAAAATCAAAATGAAGCCGAAATCCTTTCGCTTCAAACAGTTGTATGGCATGTTCCCTCATTCGGCTGATAATATGTTCAAAAGCATCGTTCTTCGTATTAATACTCCATACAATTTCATTCATAGATGCCATGATCTCCGTTGCAAAGTCATTAATTTTTTTTAAGAGCGGTTCTTTTTCAAAAGTGAGACTGTCCATTTGCTCCTGAACAATTTTAGAATAAATAGCAATGGTACTAATGGATGAGCCAACTTCGTCATGCAGGTCGGCAGCTATACGATTGCGTAATCTTTCCAATCGCCTGAGTTGATGAAACCGGAACCGATAAATGCCATAAGCCAATCCACAGATTACAGCCGCTATGCTCAGATAAAACCACCAGGTGCGATACCAAGGGGTGATAATATACAATTCTATAGAAGCACTGTCTGTACTCCAGGCTCCATTTTCAAAGCTTGCCTGTACAATAAACTGATAGCTGCCGGGGTCTAAATTGGTATAAGTAGCTTCGTGTGCCGCTCCTGAATAAATCCAGTCTTTATCAAAACCTTCCATCTGATAGCGATACCGGATACTTCCTTTTTTGCGGTAATCTGTCGCGGCAAACTGAAAAGTTAGTACATTTTGTTCATATCTCAGCGTAATGTGCTGAATGTAACTAATAGTTTTTTTCAAGGGTGAATTTTGCCCCGGCTCAACAGTTTTATTGAAAAGTCTAAAACCAGTAAATACAATCGTTGGCGGATCAAGCGGTTTTATTTCGTCGGAACGGAAATAATTAATGCCATTCAATCCTCCAAAAATCATAACGCCTTCAGAGGTGCGCAGGTAAGCATACCGGTTAAATTCATTACTCTGTAAGCCATCACTAACATCAAAATTGCGAAAGCTTTTGGTATTCAGGTTGAATACAGACAAGCCTTTGTTGGTGCTTAGCCAAAGATTCCCATCGTAATCCGGAAGGATACCATAAATCACATTATTCGCAAGCCCCTGCATAGTATTGTAATGAATGAATTTGCCTGTTAATTTATCAAGCTTGTTCAGTCCACCGCCCTTTGTTCCTATCCATAAGTATCGGTCGGGTTCTTCTACATCGGGGCAGAAAGAAAGCGCCACATTATTAGAAATAGAATTACTGTCTTTTTCATTATTCAGATAAACACAAACCATCTTTTTCTGCACGATATCAAAACAAAATAACCCATTAATGGAGCCCATCCAAAGCAGGTCTTCGTCCTGATACATACTTTGTAAAAAATCATAATCATATTGAATGTATTTTACAGGATATTCATACTTAAAAAAATTTTTATTCACCCAGTCATATCTTACCAGATACCGGTTATACCCCATCCAGATATTATTGGTTTTATCGCCCAACAGGGGAAATGGCAATGTAATTCGATCGGTAAAAGGAACTTCAAACTTGTGTATGGTGCTTGTACTCGAACTGTATTGCAGCAGTGAACCATTACGGGCAAACCAAAAGTTTCCGGCAGTATCTTTAGTGAAAGACATGTTGAATATATCGCTTATTACAGGCGCATCTATAAAGTGCTGAATGTTGCGAGCAGAATCTTCTGTTATCCGCAACGCATTCAGATTGTTGGTAACGATATTGCCGTTTTTATCTTCAATAATTTGGTAAACGTTAACCCCACGCATGATGTGGTGGAAACCTGCCGTGGCGGGATCGTATTTAATAAGTCCATAACCACCCGAGCCTATCCATACTACGCCTGTACGGTCGGTATAAAATACGGTTGCTGTCTGTAACACCCGCATAGATTCCGGCGCGTCTGCAACGATCTGTCGCTGCCGGTTATGACGGATGTTCACTTGTGTTATTCTTCCTTTGCCCAAGAGCCACAGGTCGTGACTTTTATCCATTGTCCAGCGGACGTCCTGCCCTTCATACGAAGCGATTGTTCTTGCATTTCCAAAATTATAATCCGGAAATTTCCATATCAGTGTACCGCTGTTTAAATAAAAGCAATGGTTTAGTGTATCTTCCATCAGGGTGCTTGCAAAAAAAGGCGTTCCCGGTGTAAAGCGGAACCGCTCCGTCAATTTATAAGTTTGCCGTTTGTCATCAAAAATCAGCTCATTAACAGTTGTATTATTGGTGATAAACTTGCGGTTGCGGCTGTCGATAAGAAGACTACCAATTTCTGATCTATCCTGCTGCTTTAAATCGATACGAAATTCAATAGGAGTATAGACCGCAGAATCTTTTATGAACTTCAAATGATCAAGACCCGCTCTTGATCTTATCCAGAAGGCACCTGACCTGTCTTCAGTTACATTCAATACAAAATCTGATTGCAGCCCGCCGGTTGATACCTGTCGTATATGTTTAAATGTATTAAAGACAGGGTCGTAAATGTCAACGCCTTTTCCTCTGTACCCAATCCATAATCGCTGATGAGAGTCTTCAAAAAGACAACTGATATCATCACCGGCCGGTGAGTTGGGATTGGCAGGATTATGACGGAAAACAGTAAAAGAATAACCATCGTATTTGTTAAGCCCATCATTTGTTCCAAACCACATAAAGCCTTTCTTATCCTGCAAAATAGCGCTAATAAAACCTTGCGAAAGTCCGTCGTCAATTGTAAAAGATTCAAAATGCAATGGCACAGGAGACTGAGCGGAAATATGAGTTACCGCTAAGACTACCCATAACAGCAAGGCAGTACAATATTTACAGACAGGTGTTTGATCAAAATGCAAGCAGCTAATTGTATGTGGCTCAAATTAGCCAGAATATAGATAGCTACCTCATGAGATGATATTTAAGTTTTACCGGAATACATCTTCCGTATTATAATGCCGCTTTAATCCAAGATAAAAACTGGAAAACATTCTTTGCATAATTGTCCGCCCGGATACCACTGCCGTTGTATGCTTTAACAGTTTCAAACAAATCGCCTGTATGTATCCGCCATTTTGCCTCTAACTCGCTGATTACTTTACTCAAGCAGGCTTCCATAGTGTACCACTGTTTATTCTCAAAAAAGCCAGGGTCTGTTTCTATTGATTGTATGTCATATTGAAAAATACCATAGCCTGCATATACCCATGGTTTTGGTCCCCAACCGTGCAATGCCCGGGTAGCATTGGCTTGAGCTATTAGCATATCAGCTAGGCTCTGCCCGTATTTCTCAACAAAGGCTGCTGTATTTTTCGGAAATGCCAACCGTGTTCCGTTGGCATCGCCCGAGGCATCAAAAACACAGCGTGCAAGCACTTCGTCCGGCGTATGATCGTGTATCCAGTTCACCCAGCAACAAGCTGTTTCCTGGCAGGCAATAGCATACAATAATTCTTTTTCAAATGGCGTATTGCTGACAGCAGTCGTGAATTCTGATTCAAAATGAATTTTCATCCAGGAAGCACAGTCTATACATTCCGTATGTGTAAGCGGTAAGTCTAAATTTACGGTACTCGGTATGGCAATACTGCTTGGTGGTAGTGTAGAAGCAGAAGTCTCTTGTATAATATTCAGGCCGTTACCCCAATAAAAGTTGTTATCCCGGTCAACATACCAGATTCCCAATGTGTTGGAACCTGCAAGTGACCCTTCAAAAGTATAATCTTTCAAAACAAGTCCACATACGTTTGCCAGGTCAGGAAATACAGCAGGTATCTGCCTGCGTTTATTTAGTTTATCAGCCGTTACTTTTAACTGTGCCATATATTTAGTTTTATCACTTGCTATGTTTCCAGACAAGTGAGAGAATGTAGAAGGGTTGTTTATTTTACTACTCCAAAACAAAATCTCAGTGTTGTAAAGTATTGATGCAAAGTTGCTTTTACTAATAAGTGGTTGCAATAGCGTAAATACGTCATTTTGCTATAGTTATTCATTCAGTAAATAAGATTTTGATTAATCTTTTTTTGCATATACTACATTTTAGTAAGGGTTTAAGAGGGTTTTTGACTAAAAAACGTAAGATCTTTCGTTTTCAATAAAACAACAGGATAAGCCATTATCAATATGCCTTCACCAACTGAGATTAGAATAGTCTGCATTGAAACATTATTTGTTATTGCTTCATTATATGCAATAAAACATACAGGAAGAAAAATCAGGACAGCTGTAATTAGACTTGGTGAAAATTTTCTGGTAAGTAGAGTTGGCAGAATGTGAAAACATACGGTGTTGACAAGCATCAAGGACGGATAGGCCAAAGCAAAAAGCGGGTTGCTCCATCCTATAGAAGCGCAGATAATTCCTAAAATTATTACACTCGCATTGGCCAAATAGAAACCTGTCCAGTCCACAGGGAGCTTTAATATATGTTGCGCCCAGTTTTCCAGTCGTAAAAAAACTTTTCTAAAATGTGCATAACATAAGCCGCTTCTGCAAGCCAAAAAATTGTGTTATTCATGGTTTTTATGTTTGTGATGTCAATCTAAAGTTAAGGAGTAAGCATAAATGTCTTTATATATCAGTAGCCTTAATTATTGTTTTAAAAATAATATCACCATATTGAATTATAATGTTTTAGAAAAAATTAAAAACATCTCTGTTCCGGTTTTTATATGCCGTGATTGAGACAAATAGATTTGTATTAAATGTGGCTAAGATCATCCGGTTATTAATTATTTTACTTAAGAGGTAATTAATAAAAGTAATTTAATGTGGACTGGCTGACTTTCGTTACCGCAATTCCTTTTTCATGATAAAAAGGGCGCCTTTGAAAGCAACTCTTTTATTATAATTGTTATTTAATTATTAGAGTAATTATCTAACGCATAAACCGCACTGCAAAATCCGTAGCCGATATTAAATATTGCGGTCAAAGCAATCAGTGCTTGTTTAGCTGGCCCTTGTGGAGCCAAGCCTATAAAGGGAGACAATACACCGCTGGCATTAAAGGCTGTATTTCCGGAAAGTGAAACAGTATCGTTACTCAATTTTGAAGAGCTTTTATATGCATAATGTGCTGGTAGTTCTCATACACCATTAAGTAGAAAATCTACCAAGGGTGAAGTTTGGGTACACATCGTTCCATGTATTTTCTGCAAAGTTTTAAAATTGCCACCTATGCTTTCAAACATATTTTTTACATCGTCAGCCATATAGCCTGCTTGTTCATAATCGTTGCTGCTTCATTTATTGTTTTATAGAAGTTATTTTGAGTATACTGGCTGTATACTGTCCTGCCTGCTGCTTTAAAGGCGTTTACTATATCCTGTTCGGTAGCATACTAAACATGGTGCAACATTCTACAGTTGCACCATAGTCAATGTATTTCAATTCTAATTATTGTTCGGTAGTGAGGGTACAGGTAATTTGTCAAACGTAGTAGCCAGGCAGCATCCACCCCAGCCAAGATTACATAAGGAGATTACAGCTACTGTTGCCCATAGTCCGATTTCTCTCACTTCACTGGGAGCTTGGTAATAAAATCCTGCGTATACGGGAGAAAGAATTCCACTTGCATCAAACGCAGTACCTCCCGCGAGAGAAACAACATTATTGACGTCATCCTGAGGTGGATTACGACTCCTTTGTACAAGAAATATTTCGGTAGTTGGCACCTGCCATAGCGCATTGATTACAAAGTCAAGGATGGGAGAAACGAACATGCCATAAGTGTCCCCACCCCAGGCTATGGCTGTTGCATCTACAATGGCTTTGCCAACACCGGCGGTAGTACATGCATTGTTCAAATTCACATACCAGGTATTGGACAAGGTTTTGCCAACTCCCTGGATTGCCTCAATTGCATCAGGAATTACGTAGAGCATGTAAGCGGCTACAGCAATACCAGACCAAACCCGGCCTTTTGTAACGTCAGCCGGGTTTGCCGGCCCAATAGGAACATAAGGAATTTGGGCCCTTCTGAACACAGAAAGGTCTATAGCAATTGCGCCAAACGTTGCACAAATGCTAGAGATAATATCCAGTAGAGTTTCACCGTTATCGGTTCCATGTCCAAGCAGGCCTTTAGCAACACTTCCGACAGAAGCGGTTGTAAATGGAACCATTGCCACCTGCAGCGATTGGATATCAGTAGCATTAATGATGGCGTCTGTCTGAGCTCCTTCGGGAAACGGTGTCGATCCTTTGACAGCTTTGTAAATAACGGTGGCCGGTATAGCTCCGATGAGGCAGCATACGTCCAGAGGTGTCAGATCTTGACCATTGGGAAACTCATCGCTTTTGGTAATTTTCTTATAAAAATAACTGAGTACGGGAATAGGTATTATTGCGTTCATTACATCCTGTGCTTTCACAATCAACTGTTGTATAACATTTACAGCCGCCAGCAGGATGTTCTCTGCCGTATTCACCAACAGATCAACGACCACTCCCATAAATTGGGTAATTGTTTTGCTGACAGGTTGAGATTTAATATTCTTAGCAATGTCCTGTATTTGGCTGCCAGCCGTTTTAAATGCATCTCCCTCTGCGTTAATCAAACCGAGCAGCTCTGTGAAAATTGAATCATCCGGTCCGTTGTCCTCAGACTTATAAGTGATACCTGAACTATTGCCATTGGATTTCAAATGATGATGTCCGTAATTGGCGGCAGGCGAATCGCTGTCTTTTGGCGGCGTACCGCCTTGGATAGCCTGATCACTACTATAAGTAATATCATCAGGAAGGCCCTCTACCGGTAAACCTGTCTTCTGATCAATCTGCTGCTTCAACTGATTAAAGCCTTCAGTAATATCATCCTTTAGTGATGCGAAGTTATTTGCTGTATACTGCACATATACATTAATCATTGTCTTCATCACATTGTGCGTACGCAAAATATCCTGGAAAGAAAACAGAAAACCAACCCATTGTTTGATTTTTTCAAAGGTTGTTTCAAGGGTATTCAGCAGACTATGCAAACCGTTAACCACATCATGGTAACAGTTCAGTACAAAATGATACACTTCCCCGGCGATAGTCACAAAAAAGTCGGCCACATCTGTTCCCAGGTTAATTACCCAGTTTTCTACCGTATTTACTACTTTTTTAACCCACCTTAAAACCTTGCCGGCTTTGGATTCTATCCAGCTTTTAAAACCCCCTAGTCCAAGCTCACCAGGTTTTGCTTTGGCATGAAACATAAGGCTGCTGTCTTTGTCCAGCGATACACCGAAATGCGTCATCTGGTCGATGCCTTCTAAGTACTTAACCCTGCCCCCGGTAAAATCTACGCCAAAAATGGTATGCTTTGATTTATCATGGTACACTTTTCCTTTAGGTCGGTTTAAAGGATTCTTGCTGGCAGATAAATTTGCATTTATAGGGTTCGCCGAGCTCACCGGAAGATTTTTTAGGCTACCATCTGTAGGCATCGTTACTGCAGCTTTTGTCAGTTGAATAATTGTAGCAGCAGCTGCGTCCCTGTCTCCACTTTGTACATTGTCACCAAGTAAAGAGGATTGTGCACCTGTTTCATCAGTTACAGTCACGTTTAAATCATCACCTTTAGAAACCTTGGCAATGGTAGAATCAGGTCCCATCATATCAGTCATCGGGTTGATTGTGATGGATTCTCCGCCTGCTGAAATATTGTAACATACACATCCCAGGTTATCTACCGGCTGCATAATGTTCAGTGTGCCTGTTTGGTCAGTAGTTATATTTACAGGAACCGTGGTATCCAGGTTATAAAAAATATCATCTATGTAAACACTGATGGGGCTGCTGGCAGTTATCGTTACCGGTGTATTGGGAATTTTACTCTTGTAATCATCAAGAAACTCCAGATGAGTAGTATAAGTAATACTTTCATAAGGTTGATCTAGCACAGCTGGTGGCAAGGGTGGTGGAATTAGGATACTGCGTTCCCTCCATGCTGTAGTGATCGGATCCTCGATTAATTGTAATAACGTCCCGTCATCCATATGGGCAAAGATTACACTGCTGCTGAGCCGGTTATTTACAAAGCTTGCAACGTTTACTGCGCCAAAAATAAGCGGTATAGGGCAACTCCAGGCGGTACCATTTACACCGTCCGATGCACCTACGGCCTCACTACCGGAAGGGCATTCCATAATGAATACTTGCGTTTCATTGTTATCATCCGTGCTTAGTCCCCATACCACAACGTTACCATTCCAGTTATTGACATGCAGAGATGACATATTCTTTAGCAGGTCATGCGTGTAAATACAGGCAGGCGCTTTACCCAGATTTTGCTGGTCTGCGTTAGCGAGAAAATAAAGCGAGCCGCCATAAGCCAGAAAGAGGTCCGTGTAAGGCGCATTCGCTGCGGAAACTACCATTAACGGCTTGCCAACTTCTGTAATACCTGACGGCATCGTAAATACAGTGGAGCTGATGGCACTACCCGCCTGCACTTCGTTATAAAGCGGCGTATAAATAAGTTCTGTTTCATTTCCAATAGCACCAAATGTGTAAATACCAGGTATGTCTTCTTTCGGACGAAAGCCCAGTGCGTTAATAATGGTTCCGGGATTCAGGTCACCTGAAAGATCGTGGGGAATCCACTTGTTGCCAAATTCTGAAATTCCACCAGAAGGATCAACAAAGTACCTGGATACAAAAGCACCCGTAACAATATCAGCGATAATGTATTGACCGTTAGAAGCCTCTGCCAGGTAAATATCACTGATAGGCAACCCATCATAATTATGCGTCGTGTCGGGGTCGTCAAAGGATATTTCAGCTAAGGATGGCGGAGTGGATGTCCAGTCCGCATCTGTATTCTTGTTGCCTACAGAAACGTAAAGATGGTCTTTATTATTACTGTCGGTTATCACTGCGATGATGCTGACACTATTGGTGGTAAGATCCTGGGCTATGTCAAATATTTTTGGTGTGCCAGCGATTCCTTGCATCAAATCGATCTGGCCCCAGCCGTTCACGTCGCCCTGTATTTCCCGGGTGCAAAAAAACTGGTTGGCGTCGTTGATGGAAAAAAATAACGCGTTACCCTCCTGTGTTTGTAACACTTTAAACTGTTTATCGGCAGGCATGATGATCGCATTTTTCTGGTTGGTCATCAGCGAGGTGGAATTATTAATAGTCATTGCGATTGATTTGTAAGGTGAAAGTTTTAATGGTGATTGATAAAACCTAGGCAGCTGCTTTTTTTAATAATTGCCTTCCGCTTAATAAAGCATACAGGCGGCAGCAGATGTGCTGGAGATGCTTGTTAATTTTATTATCTGTTAATTGCTTTAAAAATCATCATAAGTGATGCTGCACACCAGGTCCTGGTTGTCAGAAAAAACAGGGTTTTTAAACGTGAATGTGTTGCCGCCGGGAAAGACAAACGCATGGATGTTGGAGAATACCATTTCAGTTAAGAGGCTAACATCATAATAATGAGAACCAAATTCCATTTGAGCCTCTTGCATGGAATATTGATTATCCATCGGGAAGTTCCAGGGAGAAATTGTTTCCTGACCATTGACAGGTACGCTGCTGTAAAGCGTAAAAGTGAGTGTACCGGTAATATCAGCATTTACTGTGTATGTATTTGTACAGGCCCTGTCTATAAGGTTTCCCGTGTCTGGTCTGCCATCGGTTTCCGTTTTCATCGACATCAGCAGGTGCTGGTTTACGATAATGGCCGCAGTAGAAACTGCTCCTACCATGATGTTGGTAAAGTCAACGGTGAATGTAAATAAAGAAGACAACCACATCTGTGCGTATACGCTGCTATTGGAAGCATAGGCTGGAGCCGGTGAATAGGTAAAATCTACCACCCTCGAACCGCTCGCTGTGGTAGCTGGGACACCTTGTGATACTGACCTTCCGTACGGTTGCCACAGCGGGTAGTTGAAGTTATCAAAATTAGTTACGCCTACTGTTGCGGTCGGCTCTATACAGTTTTCTGTTACGTATCCTGCAAGGCCGTTAAACCACATATACTCTATTAACTTCTGGCGGCTGATAGCTACAACTCCATTTGCCGCAAGCATGTCAGTGGTGGTCTCCTGCCAGTTCCAGTTTAGTTGTGCGGGCGCTTTTAACGTATCCCCGTTTGTTGCACAAAAGTGGTTGAGCGCAGAAAGGTTTTGCTGAATAACGTTTGGTTTGTCAACCACCTGGCCATTTGCATCTACAAAGGCATTGGCATACACCGCCATGTTTGTAATGGCAAGCGTAGGTGAATTTGGGGCAGTACCTTGTTCGGTGATGGAATAATTTAAAATGGTACCGCCGTCAGCTTCCATGGCTTTGAAATAAGCACCCAGAAAATCAGTATTCAACGCCTGAAGAATTGCTGCATTGGTAACTCCGGAGATCGTCGGAGCTGTATCGACAATCAGGCTATCCAAGTCGAAAATAAGCTGTTGAATAGTGAACGAATTGGCATCCAGCTTATTCACCTGTGCCTGTACATCGGCAGGTAGTTTGGAAATGTCTGCAGGAGCATTTTTAAGGTTCATGTTTGCAGTAAAAATCCAGGCGTCGCCATCGGGCTGGCTGGCATTAAGGAAAGCGCCAGGAATTCCATTGATAGTGGCATAATTTTGTACTATCTGGAATTCTGAACAAAGCAGGCTAAAATTAATGCTATCTGTACCGGCATTTAGGTTAAGATAATTAGGCAGTTGTTTTGTGGGCAGGTAACCGTTTGGGTTACCGATTGTTGCTTTCAATGCAAAATAAAACATTGAGCCACGCATCCATAGCACGTGCTCAGGCATTGTTCCCGTGCCATCCCATGTCGGTACGTCCAAGGGGTCTAATCCGGCGAAGTCCTGCAACACCGTAGCTCTGTCAGTTAACTGAACGGTGCCAAGATGATCCCAGTTATAATACAAGGTTACAGTCGGCATTGTGGTTTTTTTAAAATAATTTTTCATTGTGGCATTGAGGCCATTTTGCGTAATGGCAACCACCATGTCGTAACCGGCTGCAGATAAATTTGATTGTTGAATACTCATGATGATTGTTTTTTGTTGTTTTAAATTTTAAATTATTTTATAATTGAAATTTCATAATACTTTCAAAGCATACCTTACCCGTTCGCCTGTTTAGTGCGTTTAAAAAATTCATGCTGCCAGTTAAAAAGGGAGTCTGCCTTGAGGTTATTTAGTAGCGGGAGAAATAAAATGCTTCAGTTAATGATTCTTCTGTTGGTTATTTCCTGCTGCAAAATTATTGATGTTATCAACTGCGGTCAATAGTGTATATACGTCATTCTTATTGATTACAGCAAGGGTATTTAATGAAGTCCATCTTACAATACTGAGTAATAAGCTTCGATTACATATAAAAAACTGAATCAGTTTATTCTTATGATGCACCAATTGAGTTTTCATAATTTGTTGTTTTATCCTTGTTGATGATTTATCCGACTGCCGGTTGCAAAGTATCTGTAATCGTATGGCTGATAACGGCATCACTCGCGGCAGTTGCCGGCGCTGGCGTTGTCTCCGGTACCGGCGGGTCGTTTTCTTTTGTTTTTAATACCAGATAAGTAGCACTGCTAATCCCTGTAAGCGCAAGTAAAGTATCGCTCAGTTCCGGCAGTTCGCAGCCTGTTTGTATTTGGGATACTTTGTACAGATAAACGATAATGGCAATGAGCGTCCAGGTAAAGTTCTGAAACTTGTGCAGGCTAATACCACTGGCATCGGAAAGTATATCTATAAAAAAGCCCTGTGATGGTTTGTTTTGATGCCGCTGCCGGTTGTCGTTTATCTCTTTTTTATCTATTAACGTAGAAGCTACTGCTGTACCTGCAAATATGCCCATAAGTACAAGCGCTGTTTTATTGATGCCGGTAATGGCGCAATCGCCTTTGAACAAAGATAGATAAACATAAACGGAGGAGATAATAGTCGTCCACAAACCAAACTGTACTTTGGTCAGATTAAATGGCGCCGTCTTGTTCACCAGTTTCCATTTTGATTTTTGCTGCATCTTCTTTGCATTCTCATCAAACTCATCGCAGTTGCTGATTTCATCACGTAGGATATTACTGTAACCTGCCAGCACCAGAAACAGCAGGCAGATAACTGAAATACTGAATACTGTTACGGTTGATTTTATATCATAATCTTGGGTGTTGTTGCAACTTGTAGTGGTTGCGCAGACAATAAGTAATAGTAATAAATAAATAAATCGTTTCATTGTTTGACGTTTTGTGTGTAAATGATTGTTGTGATGAATAAATAATTTAAGTAGTTGCACATTGCTGTAGCGAATTCTCAATGGTCTGATAAGGGAGCTTGCTAATACCTCCGTTGTTGTTAAACGGATGATCCAGCATATAAACCAGAAACATGCACATTGCCATACAGGCTACCAGGAAACTGAGGTATATTCTCTTTAGCTTTTGTGATGGCACCTGCAGAAAAAAGAAGAATGTAACGATCATGATGCTTCCTGCATTTAGAATGTTCCATACCATACCGGGTACCTGAGAGTAACTATGCCGTATCCTTTCGCGGCGTAAATCTGCTATCTCGCTTAGGTCTGTGTTTATCGCAGATAATACATTCTGCTGAACATGATCCTGCGAATCAATTGTGAGTATTTGCTGCCTGAGAAGAGGAATTGTTTTTGACTGGCTAAAAAAATGTTTTTCGTTCATTTGCCAATCTTTATTTGTCACTTCGCTGCAATAAATAAGGAGGGCTTTGCTGACATTGTTTTTAACACTGTCGGGCAAGGAAACCAAGTTTATAATGATGTTGTTTAGTTTATCGGCTTCGGCATTAATTGTTTTGTTTAACTCTTTATAATCATCCCATACAGCAACAATCACAAAAGCCAGTATAAGTGAGTACATGAGACTGATGGTACCAAAGACAGTGTTGGCAATTTCATTATGAAACTCCAGTTTTTGCCATCGTGCCCATGCAGTGAAAGCTGATAGTGCCAGCTGTGACACAAGTACAGATGCTGCTATAAAAAGTACACACATCGTATTTTGCGAAAGTGGCAAACCAAGACCGGCGGGCAACATCGTAATCATATTGATAGTGATAAACCTGTTATAGTTTGATAGCGCCGAAGACAGTATTCACTATCATATCAATCAAATCATTCTTGAATTTGTCTATACGTACTTCTGCAAGACCAGCTTGTTTAAGAGTGGTCATTTCATCAAATGCCTCTTCTTCTTTTATCAGATAAGCAACGTCTTCCCCTGTCAAAGAACCTGCTGCCAGTTCTTTTGCCCATTCTTCTAAATCAATCTTGATTGTATTAATCACATTGTTGCCATCTGTCTTTGCTTCGTTTACATAATCCTGTAACGATGTTTTGGCTAACGATTCAACGCCACTTTGCAGATCCTGAACAAGTTGGCTGATATTTGTTGTGCTCATTGTTTTCCTGTTTTGATATCATTAAATGTTGTGACTGTAATGAATTAGTTGCTGATTTGTTTTGTGTTAATTTTCCCGCTTTCCAGTTGAGATATCTGGTCAAACGACTGGCTTACCAGGTCCTGCGAAATCCTGATAAAAGCTGTATCCAGCGTACCTTCTTTTTGCCACCTTCTGATGAATCCTCCATAAAGATTGCCTGTAGAGTCTGTAAGCACGGTCCACATTTTTTTGGTAATGACATTCTTGGGGCGGTTCTTCTCATACTCATACATTTTGCTGAGCGCCGTTTGCACCTGTTGTACTTCCTGCTGGTGCGATGGATAGCTTTCATTCGCGTGCGCCATAACTGATAAGGCGTCCACCTTTAATGAGGTGGTTTGCGTGTAGGCATACTGGTCAAATGTTGAAATCGTGGAACAGGCATTCAGCAGTAAAATCAATCCAAGAAGTGCTGTGAGTGTTTGTTTGCTTGTAAAAAACTGTAACATAATTTATTGTTTTTGTTGTATGAATGTGTTGTTAATGACGTAGATCCGCCTTTACGAAACGCTTTCGTTTTTTTATAGATGCAGTAAATCTGAAGAATGAAAAAAGCTAATATTTTAACAGCGGTACTAACCTGCAAGGGGTAATGAACTTATTCTTTTATAATAACGTTTACAAGCGTTTTATAATGGCTTATTGCGGCTTTATTCCGATCGAAATACAACATTTTCTGTGCAGGAATGTGATTACATTAAGTAGCTATAGTAGACCGAATTTTTTTTGATTCCGGTGCAAAGATAATATCATTGTCAAAGTCGGGTCAATAGCTTAATTATGCTATTTTTTATCTTCCTAAGTCAAACAATCCTTTTTTGCAGCGCAGTAGACACCGCTTCCGAAACGCTATGCACCTGAAGCTTTTGGTAAATGTTTTTGACATGGTTGTTGACGGTATGTCTGGATATATACAACTCTGTTGCCACCATCTTCTGGCTATACCCTTTTACCAGCCACTCAAGTATCTCTGTTTCGCGGACCGACAAATTGTATTCAGCTTTATTGCCCGCTGATTTTTTACTGAAGTAAGCAAGTACTCTTCTTGCAATAGAAGGTGTCATAGGCGCTCCTCCATTTACTACCTCTAAAATACCTTCAATGATTTTATCACTCGAAGTGCTTTTTAGCAAATAACCGTGAGCCCCCGCCAGCAGTGAATTGAATAAATTGTCATCATCATCGAAAACTGTTTGCATTATGATATATGTTTTGGGATAATGCTTTTGCAGTAGTCTTACTCCCTCAATGCCGCCTACGCCGGGCATATTAATATCCATTAACACTACATCAGGCGGGTTGATGCTAAGGTTGGCAATTAGGTTGCTGCAATCTTCATAATCACCTGTGCATTCCAGTTTCTTATTTAAATTCACCATCAGCTTTAACGCTTCACGTCTGGGCTTATGATCATCAAATATTACAATTTTAATCATCTTTCTCTATTTTGGTAATGGCTGATAATTTAATGCGTCGATTAGTCCAATCGTGATTATGTCTTTCTTTATACAAAAGTATTGTTGCCGACCCTAAGCTGAAATAGCGTAATTAAGCTAATTTTAGCGGCTCATCAGAGGAGATAAAAGTTTTTTCCTGTTAAATTCTTTGGTACAGCGCAAAGCGCTTATCTAATCATATATAACTTTAGCTAACAGTATATTCGAATAATTTTTGCAGACAGAACATAGAATCTGTAAAAAAGTGTTCGGATATTATAGCAAAAAGACATAATTAAGCGATTGACCTGTCTTTGGCAATGATTGATATTGAAACTACAACTAGTAACAATTAACCATACAATGGCTTATGTTGTTTTGAAATTTCGTTCGGTTTGATTATCAAACTTTATTAAAGGTTAATTGGTAAGATGATTAATTGTCAATTAACTGCCTGATCAGTGCTCGGCGAAATTGGCTGTCTTTGACACTGCAGTGCCCGACTTATCTCCTTTCTGTTGATACAAGTTTGCTTCTTTTGCTTTTATCATTTACTCAAAAGTTCTATTCTTTATTTTGATTCTTTGCCATTGTAATTGATAGTCTTTACCAATCATGATTCATTCTAACTATACAGACCTTCTGAAATCAAACAAAAAATAAATGAAGCCCAAGTAAAAATAGTAGCTGCCGCTAACACGCAATTACTTTGGCTCTACTGGCAGTTAGGGGCTTATATTCTCCACAATCGAAAGGCGCAAGGCTGGGGTACTAAAATCATTGAACGTCTTTCCAAAGACCTATACCATGAGTATCCCCAGATCAAAGGATTTTCCATCCGAAACTTAAAATACATGCGCAGCTTTGCTGAAACATATCCTGTAAATATGCTACTCACTATGAATGAGGTGGAAACGGCTATCAAAAAGGACATTTCAAAAGTGCAACAAACAGTTGCACTTTTGGAAAACAAAGCAAAAGAAATAGTGCAACCGCTTGTTGCACTTTCTGTGGAAAAAGTATTTCTCCGCCCTATTGTGAGTCGGGTTTCCTGGTCTCACCATATCATATTACTCGATAAAGTAAAAAGTCCAAGACAAAGATTCTGGTATATGCTAAACACGATCGAACACGATGTTAGTCGTAATATTCTATCTATGCAAATTGAGAGCAGTTTATTTGAACGTCAGATAACGGCTAAGAAAATAAGCAATTTTGAAAGAACCCTGCCAAAGTGGAGATTTCGGCAGGTTTGATCACCCAATTCCGTTAAATACTGACCAATGAGATGATTAATTGTTAAGTTCTTTCGTGCTCAATGATTAGCGGAATCAGGTGATCTCTGACATCAAAATTTTCACCTTGACAACCCCATCAATTAAATCAACAACAAAAAACGCAACTAATCTTTTAGCTGTTTTTACCGCTTTTGGAAGTATAAATCAAGCTGCATTTAAAAAGAATTCAAACTACACACTTCCGTTTCGTTATTGCTGCGGGACAACAGATGTACTTGGGAGTTTAAAAGCGATTATTCAATTAGGTAAGGACACTGTTGATTTATTTGGCACAGAAGGTATGGATGTCCCTACTTGGGTAAGTACAGCTAAAGACGCAACAAATTTATACAACACAATAAATGACGGAAATTGTCATAGCGGAACTCATGCTAATGGACATATATCCGAAGGTGTAAATGCTGCTGCAGGTAATGGTCTCAATAAACTCAAAGATTTTCAATTTGACGACCAAACGAGAGTGGGTAAAATTAAAGTAGTCTTGGAAAAATGCTTTAGCGAATTATTTACTTTACAAACGCAAGGACATAATCTATGGCTCAAACCAGACTGGCAAATAAAATATTATGTTATTATGCAGGCAACAGCTCAAAAGTTATCAGCACTTAATAATTGACACAATAGAAAACAGTAACAAAAAAGAAAAGGTAATAATAGTAATAGTTTTCTTTTACTACATGTTCAATGCAAATCTAAAGGTGGGGCTGGATTGCTATGGAAAAAACAAAACTATTTTTAGGCTATTTTTATGCTGCTTCCGATACGTTATTAACATAGGGTTGTTGTTTATTCACTACTGCTACTACTCTTAGTAGGAGCTTATTTCTGATTGCGTTTAGTACCAGCATTCCATTTTTACCTTCTGCCTTTTTACGGTGGAAATATTGTTTGAATTCGGGTGAGTATTTGATGGCGACAAGTGCGCAGAGATGTAACATTTTTTTGAGTTCTTTGTTTGCCATTTTGTGTACTTTATTTTTGCCTTTAATGCTGGTGCCGCTGCTGTTGCCAAAAGGTACTACGCCTGCATAACTGCCCAGTTGTTTACCACTTGGTCTTGAAGCAAAATTATTGGTGCAGCAGATGATATATATCGCTGTAAGATGTCCGATACCCGGTACGGTTTTTATTAGATTATAATTGGTGTAAATAGCCTGGTTTTGTTGTATGATTTTTTCAATCATTGCTTCTATTTGTTCAATGCTTTTTTTGATACCTTCTATAGCGGCATAATGTGCTTTATTTAGCATAGTCAGCAGCACTTTATCATCAGTACATTTTACCTCGTTAAGATAGTTTTTAGTGCTGTGCAGTTGGGTTAACAGGCGACTGCGACTGCTCATAAGGTCTTTAAGCATCATAAACACAGGATCCAGTGCTGGTGTAGCTTTCAGTTCATCTGCCTGCTTTAGGCAGTACATGCAAAGACGCTTTGAGTCAACTACATCATTCTTGCCGCGGGTAATACCCAGGCTCCATTTAATATGTGCTGCATTACCGATATGCAGTTGTAGGTTGTGAGTGCTGCAAAAGCTCCAGATAAGGCGGTGATATACCCCTGTGTTTTCTATAACTAACAAGCTGTTTTCATCATAAGAAACAAGTTGCAGCTTAAGCCATTTTTTAAAGCCTTTCATGCCCTGTGGTGTATTGTCAAAGCGCTCTGTAATTACAGGTTGTTTAGCGTGTTGGACCACTGCGATTAAAGAGACATCAAACCAAAGTTTAGAGACATCAATACCGAGATAATTTTTTCTTTCTGAGAGCATAATTTTGTTTTTACATTTGAGTATAAGCCTGACCTTTTTTTGCCCCATCGTCTTAGTCCTTAATAATGGGTATAGAAGCCCTAATTGCTATAGAGACACTAAGGGGAAAAACCGGCAGTGGATTGTATCCAGCCCTGGGTCATTAACCCTGACGTTGTGATAATGCGCTACTGCCGGTGGTTAGGTTTATCAACAAATAAATGTGAATTGTAAAGAAAAAAAGTAGCAAAAAAAGAAAGTTGTGATAATAGTAAGTATTTTATGTTCAATTAATGAATGCAAACCTAAAGGACGTTGGAGCAATCGGCAGCATATCGCTATTCGCTTTGGTTCAGTCGGAATGAACTTTTTTGAACATTAGAATAAATTATAAATATTTGAATAAATAATGAACTTCGGTTACCAGGCGGATGTTTTTCAACTTCCCCACCATCGGCAATACTTTTTCGTTGTATGCAAGTATCACATAGACAGTTGAAATTTTAAAGATATTAATATTTATAACAATGACACGAATAAAATCTTTTGATGCACCACATAAAGGTTTAAGAAGTGCGCTATCAAAATTTTCATTTTTAGCGGGTAAAACAAATTACGCTGACTTGGAGCAATTGACAGAATTAAAGAAAACCGGAAACGAACTCTTTATTTTGTTAAATGACCATGTTCAAACAGAGAACGAGTTTGTGTTAAAGCCTTTGGAAGAAAGAGTTTCTGGTGCGGCTGAACACGACTTGCATGATCACGAGGAGTTAGAAAGTATTCAGAAAGCTGTTGAAATGAGTTTAAATAAACTTGACGGAACAGAAGATGCAGACGGGGGACATCAGTTCTATCTTGAATTTTCAGGTTTTCACAGCCGCTATTTAGATCATATTCTACATGAAGAAAGCGTTACTGAAAAGCTCATACAAGAAAATTTTTCAGATGAAGAGCTTATAGAACATCGGATACAGACAATGCAACGTATAGCATTTCCGACAATGCTTTTGTGGTTTAAATATATAATTCCTGCACAACGACAAGACGAAAATATTAGAATGCTATCGGGCTTCAAAGCAAATGTGCCTAAAGAAGCGTTTGATGCTGTTAGTTTGACAATACAATCAGAAATGAGTAAAAACGAATTCGACAATTTGCTTTCAAAACTGTAACCGGCAAACTATTAAAATATACCTGCACACAACAAGTGTGACTGATGCGCAACTAACATATCAGGGCTTTTTTCGGGATAGAAAGCGATGATCAGGTTTTGAGGAACAGTTCTTTTTACAGCGACCGGGCACTTAAGCGGATTTAATAAAAAAAGGCTGCAAAAAGGCTTATTAAAGCCGCCACAGTCGCTTGCAGGCGGGCCTGCATCGCTTTTACATCAGCCAGTACTTTTCTTTGTGTAAACTTCATGAGCTTTTTGAGATTATAAGCCACCGCAGCCATCAGCATGCATTTGTTTGCCCTTTCGATGCCTCTGGTGTTGACTCTTCGCATACCTAAGAAATTAACCAGTGTGCCCAATACCGGTTCTACGGTGCTGCTTCTTAGTTTTTTCATCCGCTTTGCCTTTGGGGTTTGCAGTCTGGTGTGCATGAGGTCATAGTAAGGTTTATCAACACTGTCATCTATCTTTTTAAAATCACTTTTTCTGATGCATACACTTCTTAAAGGACACTTGCCGCAATCTTTGGAAGAACTGCGGTAGACTTTCATCCGGTAGCCAAGGCTTGTGGTCTGTATCTTCTTAAAAGGCAGGTGAACGCCTCTTGAGCAGGTGTAGCGGTCATTCTCCTTATCATAGCTGAAGCCTTCCCGGTAGGGTTTGTACTGACCAAAGTTGGGGATGAAGCCGGTGATGCGGTTAGCTTCCAAAGCCTTCAGGGCTTCACCGCTGCTGTAACCGGCATCAGCTAATACTTCTTCCACTGCAAGATCGTTGTGTTGTAAGTTATCAAGGGTATTCTGTAAGAGAGAAGGTAAACACTGCCTGTCTTTTTTGTTTGCCTGATGGCTTTCTATTCGGGTGATGACATGATGGGCGGTATCGACGGCCACCTGCGCATGATAATTTAATTGTCTTGGTTTGCCCGGCTTGACCGAGATGCGGCTGTCGGGATCGGTTGTGCTGTAGTGAATATGATTGCTGACGAACTTTGCATTCTGCTGTGATTCCCTGTCTCCCTTAGGCATGTCTGGAGATTCCGTACACAGAAATCACCCAATTCCGCTGCTGCTTGATAAAAGAACCTCTATTAATCAATCGTTTTACTGCTCGATGATTTGCGGAATAAGGTGATCAAGCCTACCGAAATCTCCAATTAAACCACTGATTTCGTGCAGAAGTGACCAGTAAAATCATTGATTGTCAACGTTTATATTGATCATCACCTTACGGAATGTGTGATTAAGGGTTGAGAAATCATCCACTGAACAAAAGAAGAAAGGGTAAGCGAAGATTGCCGGCAAGAATCAAACTGCCCTTGGTAAGGGAAACAGCCATCAACCAAACCTGGAGTATGGACTTTATGAGTGACAGTATGGTGAATGGCAGAACGTTCAGAACGCTCAACATCATTGATGACTGCACAAGAGAAGCGCTGGCTATTGAAATTGATACGTCTCTTTCTTCAAAGCGGGTCACTAGGGTGCTGAACAGGGTTATTGCTGAGCGGGGTAAACCGGTAAGAATCAGAGTGGACAACGGACCGGAGTTCACCTCGCATGAGCTTACAGCGTGGGCAGAAGAGAAGCACATTGCTATTCAATACACGCAGCCGGGCAAGGTGGAAATCCCGGTAGGCCCGATCACCTTATTTCATTAATCTTTGAGCAATAAAATAATTAATTGATAGATGTTTTCTTGTCAAAGGCCAGCGTAATCTGCTGATCTTTGAAAGCGGAATATCTACGCTAACAGCTATCCAGCAAACCCATGATACGCACAAAACTTTCCTGCGCTACAGTTTGCAGTTGCTCTACCCGTTCCAGTAGCAGGAGCACATCTTCCTTGTCTGCTGTAAAGTGATCTGTGTAACGAGCTTTGAGATACGCACTGTCCAACAGGGTGAGTAAAGATTATTCTTTTTCCGTATCAGCTGGGAACACTTTGTTTAGTTCCGGTGCACAGCGGCGCGTGTGCTTTTTCAATACTTCTATATGGTGCTCTTTCCATCCCACCAGTAAACTGCTGCCGGGCTATGGCTCTTACTTCATCCTTTTTTGCTGCCGGTATCTGTGGCACATTAAACGGGCTGTTGCTGTACACTTGTTTTTCTTCGGTGCAGGCGGAAAGGTAAAAAAGATGTCCTTCTTCTATATGTTGTTTTAGCGCCTGCCGCCTGCAGGAGGGAGAAACTAAGCTCCGCTATGCCGTAACACGCCGTTTCGATGATAGTTTCGTAATGGCTGAATGTCTTTGGAGAGGTATCCGGTACCACAATCAGAAGGTCAACCAAAATGTCCTCATGCTGTAGGAGGAAGATACGCTCGGGGCGTATAGTATTTACCAACATCCAGAGAACATCCTCTAACAGGGGTTGCTTCCTTTCTCCAACCGCTTTACTTTCGGTGATGTTATTCTTTCATTCTCTGCTTGCAGCAGGAGCCAGGCGGCTTCTATTAGTTTTTCGACGTCGTCATAAATAGTAAGGTAGTTAACAGCATACACTTCAACGGCACACATGGCATCATCCAGCATTTCTTTCAGGTGCTTCCTTGCCTGCGGAAGGTTGTAAGCAGAAAAGAATTCCGCGATTACTTCCATCGGGTTGGCTATTTCGGCTTTCAGTAACCGAAGTGGCTGGTAATGCCAATCAGGATAGTCAGAGTTGTTAGGTTTTGTTGTTTGCGGTTCCCTATTACGGTTGTTTTTAAAGATGTAAAACAACGATACTGTGATAATCTATCCTATCGGCTAAGCCGGTATCATAGAATAAACAACCAGTAATTTATTCACCCTGTTACCTGTTGCTCCTTTCTTTATATTTGTACCTCAATAACAACTCGATATACGATGCCTAATACCATACATCAAGGAAGAAATATTAAACGCTTTCGCGAAATGTTGGATTGAAACAGGAAAGGAGAGGCTTAGACTTGTTCCGGAATACATTAGTAATTATCAGCAAAATTTCCAAGCTTAGGCTGATTAACACTTATTTTAATAAAAACCCGCTGATTTGATTTGCATCAGGAAAAGATAGGAATAAATTATATAGTAATTTTAATCACGAATAAATATAAAGATTATTGTACTATTTCCTTAAGTTCATCCATTATTGAGCGTTGGTGGCCCGTGAATGTAGAGGTGACAGGTTCATAAATTTTGAATAAAATCCGTAATGATTCTAATAACTGCAGTTGCTTATCAGCAGACTGCATATTGTTGTTTCGAAGTAAATTATAGGCAATATATTGACTCTCCGTGACCTCATACAAAGGTAAAGCTTCGGCAATAGAGAAATAGCCTTTCCGAACAGCTTGATCAATAGCCTGGCAGCGTGATTCCAACCCAGGAGTACCTGCCAGCAGGTCTTCGGCTATATAACCTTCATCACCCTTACTATCAACTTCTGAATACATAATTCGTAAAATTAGTAATTTTTTCCGGATTCTGTAAATCTAATTGCCCATGCCAGTTACTTCCCCGTAACACATCTTTCATGAAAGGTATATTGGCCCACAGAAAAACAGGGAAAGCCATATGATGATAATCCGGATCAGGATTATTATAGTAATGGTTGTAAATTTTCTCTATTGACAGCACTTGTGCCGGAAAAAGCTTTTTTCTTGCATCTCTGAGTATCTCATCCACCTCGTCTCGGTTTGTTACGGTAAATCCATGTCTTGCCCAGGTATATCCTCCTCCGCTTAAGCCTGCATGGAAATGTATTTTAGATGCTCCTATGTTAATATACTGCTGAAGGCTTTCCTGGAACACAGGCTTTGATAAACCTAATCGCCGATGTGTTTCCGGCAACACAAAATAATCGTGATGTACTACAATTTCTGTTTCTGTTTTTTGAAATCTTCTTTGAAAGATAACAGCGTTAGTTTCGCTTGGATAGTGATTGTGAATGCTTATATTGACTTCAGATGATAGGGAATCAAAGGTTATTACTTTTACAATCGGTAATGTAGTCGCTCGTATCATTATCCTTTCCACTACCTGTAATAGTTGTAACATATTAAAATTGGGATACGCTGACTGAAGAAAGTTAACGAAATCAGCCTTATCACGATTACTGTTGTTGATAATATATCCCAGTGCTTCAATAGCATCTCTATCGGTGGTAGTGAAACGATATGACACAGGTAGCAAAGTCATGAAGGAAGGCAAATAGTTGTATGTTACTGGTAATAGATATGTGAAAGACTATAGACAAATGTAAAGGATAGCCTTATTAAAAAGGCAGAATAAAACGGACAGGTATAAGATAGGTAATATCACGCTATAGCAGACGAATACAAACTGTTACATTTGTAATACAACACAATTACTATGGCAGAGACAATACACCAAGGAAGAAACATCAAACGCTTTCGCGAAATGCTGGGACTGAAACAGGAAGGACTTGCTTATGAATTGGGCGATGATTGGAATCAAAAGAAAGTATCTCTACTGGAACAAAAGGAAGTAGTTGACGATGCGTTGTTGGAGCAGGTGGCAAAGGTGCTAAAAATAAGTCCTGAAGCTATTAAGAACTTTGATGAAGAAGCTGCCATAAATTATTTTAATCACTTTCATGATAATACTATTAGTAATGCTTTTGCTGGAAGCAATTACTACTGCACCTTTAATCCAATTGATAAGATTGTTGAACTGTATGAGGCATTGGTGAAGAGTGAGAAAGAAAAGGTTGAGATGTTACAGCGGTTGCTGGATGAAAAGAACAAGTAAGTGTTATGATAAATATTTTAAACGCCTCGATATAAAGTAACGAGGCGTTTTTGTTTTGTTATTAGAATGAAGTTTAAATTTTAAGATAAGGCATCTAAGTTCTGGGAGATTAGCTGCCTTAAACGATTTTGGACTTTCTATGCACTTTGCTTGTAAGGGGGGTAAAGCTGTTAAGTTTTAGCAGCCTCCTACAATAGTATGCTGTAAACGAGTGGAACAATGTAGGATAATTACAACCCTGATAGTGGCAAGCAGGGGGCACATTCACCGGAATTTCCAGTTACAATCTTTTATTCTCTTTTAACAGAATAGCAACAGCTTCTTTATTTTCTTTTGCTTTTCTTTTCTGCTGTTTTATAAGGTTGTTGCCACGCATTGTTATTATTATTTAATTCAATCTGCTCTTTGTTGATGACTGACCACTTTTCAATTGCCTGTTTTCCTAATACAAACAAATAGGTAGCTGCCAGGACGATAACCATCCAGAAGATTACTCTTCCAAATACAATTCTGTAATACTCTTGGGCGCCATATTCAGGAAAAAGAAGTACCCGGTATTCTTTTGTAACCGTTTTAGGCTGTGCTTCTATTGTTTGCTGTAGTCTTGTTATTCCTTTTACGATAGCCGCCACCAGGGGAGCTGTATTGAGCGGCTGAACAGGTGCCGGTTTATGTTCCGTAAATCGCTTCTCCATTGCTTCCATCTTTTCCATTAACTTCCGGAGTAGCGCCTTTTGTTCCTCTTCCATTTTCTTAACCCGTTCCAGTTCTTCCAAGGCACTTGCCAGTGCTGTTTCTACCATATCATTTGACATAATTATTTTTTTTGTTTTATCCTTGTTTTAATTTTCGTTTCTTTTTTACCTCCCGCATTAGTTCTGTTGCTACCGGTTCTGTTTCGTTATTTTCCGGTTTCATCAATTGAGTAAGCAAAGAAGCGGCTGCTTTTCCCGCATTAATAGTGAGTGCGTCATCCGGTTGTTTCGGGCTACTTGTCATGAATAGGTTGCTTTGTTTTTCAGTAGTTTTATTCACCTGTTTTGTGTGAGGGGTGTGTTGCACAGATAGTCCTTGCTTACGAGCCAGCATTCGTTCAATGGTTTGCAGAGAATAGCCAAGCTCGCTGCCTTTTACTCTCATCTTCTTTTCGTCTGTAAAAGCGATGCCTCTGCCTCTTTCAATGGTGATCTTTTTTCTTTTCATCAGCCCTTCAAACTGTTCATAGTTCTTTGCCAGGAAAAGACACTGCCTTATGTCGTTTTGTAACTTCATTTTCCTGCTGTCAAGTCTGGGTAGTTGCCGTTCCTTTTGACTCAGAAATTTCTTTGGGCTCAGCACCTGCTGCAATCCATATTGCCTTTCCATCTTTCTGCAGAAGTGAGCTATCTTCCGGTAGCTGTTGCTGTCACTCACGGTGCGACCGTCAAAGCCGGTTCGGTTGGCTACAATATGCAAGTGCTGATGCATTGTGTCATGGTGCAGCACTGCCACGTATTGGTTATTTTGAAAGCCCATTTCTTTAGCACACGCTTCACTCATTTCTATCAGCATTCGCCTTTCTGTTTTGTCCCCTTCTGCCAGGCTTAATGTGATATGCATAACTGGCTTTGAAAGCTTCGCATTTAGTCTTCTAACTTCATCAAATTGGTGAATCAATTCCCGTTCATTGCCACCACATTGATTGAAGAGTAAAATCTCTGCCCGGTCCTTCATTCTGGCGTCTTCATTTGCTTCCTGTTTCTTGTCGTTCAGGCAATAGAGCAAGCAGCCCCGGAACGACTTTCCGGTCATCACTTTTCCTATCATTTGTAAAGCAGGTTTTGCAGGTTCACAATATGCTGTTTCAACGCTTCTTCCAGTGCCAGTAAAGCTTCCTTTTCTGCCCTGTTTATCTCACCTGTGCTATTGCTTTTTCTGGCGATCTGATTGAGGTTGGCGGCAGTGTGATGAAGCGTGGCTTTGTACTCTAAAAACTCTTTGGGTAAAACTTTTTGCTGCCTGACAAAGTTTCCGTCCAAGCCCTTTATGCGCAGGTATTCAGACATCGTTAACCTCAGTTCTTTGGCTTTTCGCTCAATCACTTTACGCTCCAGGATGGTGCATTTCACAGTTACTGCATAGCTTCGCTTTACTGCTTTTTTGGGTCGTCCGCCTCTTCCTCTTACTACTATTTTTTTCCCTTCCATTATCATTCTTTCCTCCTTCATTATTATGACTGACCTCTGAATTATCTGGATTGATTTGCCGAATGCTACGCCAGTAGCATGAGCTCAGACAGCGTTTTGGGCATCCCAAAACATAGCTGGCTACTGATGAAATAAAAGTGGCTACGGGTGCAACCGGTGCCTTTGATTCCGCTTCTGATTTTGCTGAATGAGACACTCATTTAAATCTTTGCAACCTTTGTACAAGCCTCTCTCATCCGTAAACCTTTCACTTTTGTGCAGAGCTTTTGTCGTTACCTCGTTACCTGCGGTGTCATTATCCAGATACAGGTGAACCTTTGGGTATTGTTCCATCTTAGTAAGACTTTTATCGAATAACGAGAGGCTGTTGAGTACCAGAAAATTTGTCAGTGTAAGAGAGTGTTTGTCTTTGACAGCGAGGTATGAAAGAAAAGAAAAGAAGCCTTCAAAGACACGGATGTCTTCTGCCTTGTTGCCGGAAAAAATAGTGGTTACATCTTTGGGTGAAGAGCTGCCTTTGAAGTATTTATTTCTGAGTTCATAACCACCGGAATCGTTCTTGAAACCGAGTGCATAATAGGACTTGTCATGCAGCTCATAATGCACTTCTTCAAGATACTTTTGAGCAAGCTCGACGGGTATATTCCTGCTCCTTAGATAGCTTAGCAAAAAAGGACTTGTGATGGGGGTTTCATTCTTTACTTTCAAACCCTTTTGCTCAATCAATTTTGACTCTGAACCAAGGATATTTTTATCATCGTTTGAGAAGGATAGAACAGAACTCTTTTGCTGAGGAAAAGAAAGAGAGCTATCCATCTTTTGAAGCAGTTCTTTGACTGTGCATTTGTGATACAAAAGGCAGAAGTCAACGAGATTACCGCCACTTCCTAAACTATGGTCGAACCAGCAGTTCAGTTGTCTGTTTACTTTGAAGGATGGCGTGTGTTCTTCGTGCAGCGGAGACAAATACCAGTAGTCGTTCCCCCTGATTCTTTGTGGTGCGAGTCCTACGCTTTTCAGGTAGTCAACCATGTCCATTTCCTTTACCTCTTGCAGAGATAACTTATGCCTTTGCATGTGCGGATAATTTGAAGTGATAAGTTCATATTGTTGATGCCGGTAATTACAGAATGGTAAACAGAGCTACGGTAGTGTAGTCATCATAGCTCTGACCACTCCTTTTTATGACTTGATGTTAGGCATCTCCAGGAGTGTTACAACCGGTTGTTCACCTTGCCCCTTTGCAGAATCTTTTGAATGTCTTCACTGTCGTAAAAATGTACGCCACCTATTTTGGTGTAGGGGATAACACCGGTAGTTTTTAAGTGCTGCAAAGTGCCGGGTGATATTTTTAAGTACCGCTGCACTTCGTGGGACTTGAGCCACTTCTTCGGCTGGTTGGTATTGGGCTTGATAAGGGCTTCCAACTCTTTAAACAGTTGTTCCTTGAACTGATGCAAGTCTTCCAAGGTAATTAACTGGTGCGCATAAATCTTTTGCGGATACTCCGGCTGGTACTGCCTGTCTTTTTGTTTGTTGTTGAATGCTGTTCCCATAACTCACTGTTTTCTTTCTTCACACTTTACTCTTAGTTAATTCCGTTTGCTATCATAACTTTTGACTATCTTAAAAAAAGGATGGCAAACGGTGTTATCAGGCATGAAATAACAACTTTCTTTTAAAACTATCCTGTTCAAAATTTGATCAGGTTGTTAACATTTATCATTCTTGAAAAGAAGAGAAAACAAGAGTAAAAATGAGTGAAGAAAAATCTGTTTAAAGAAATTGTAAAATTGTATCGTAAAATATAAGTCACTAAAAACTAAGCTGAGTAAATTTCACACAGGTAACTATTTAAACAATAACAATTATTAATTTAATAAACAAATAGACAATGGTACAATACTTCTTGGTGCTGACTTAAGCTTTAAAAACAATATGGAAACTGTCATCCTATATTTTCGATATGAAGACGCTTCTTTTCATGTTGAAAAAAGACTTCATTCCGTAGAGTTTAATATTGTAAGAGTCAATTTTTTGGATGATGACATATCTATTATCAAAGAGTTCAAAGATCATTGAGAAACAATCCTCAGATACCAATAGCAAATGCTTGTTATCTGTTGGTTCAAGTGGACGATGCTGTCAAAGTCAGGTCGCTATTACAACATGCTGTTAAAAAATGCCGCCTATGGAAATAGGTGGCAGAATGTAAAATTTCGACACATAAAGTATCAAAACAAATATACAGTAATTTTTATACAAACGTTAATTGAACAACTCAAAGACTTTGTCGGCGTATAAGTGCAGGTTTCGGTAGGCTTGATCACCTTATTCCATTAATTATTGAGCAGTAAAATGATTAATTCATAAAGGCTATTGTGTCAAGCGGCAGCGGTATAGGATGAATTCGTATTGAATTTCAAACCAGCATGAAATTGTAAACAGGTAGTTAGCCTACATGACCGTAGCAAAATTGACAAGGCTTATGACTGCACTAGATTCTTTCCGCAATACAAACAGATAATGCAGGAATGGGCAGATTATATTGATGAGATTGCTTAATTTTTGTAGAGTACAATCTTCGATTTAATACCAATCACAATCAATAACTTAAAACTTGATGATAACCTGTGAAATCATAGTAAATAATGGAGAAGAACTCATGACCATATCATAATGCAATTTTGCAAGATCTCACTTCACTCCCGATTCCGAAAAGTGCTCAAGCTTATAATGATTGATTGCATCTATATATTTTATAGCATTGAACAGGTAAGTTGTTTTTAAAAGCTCATACTCGTCATTTAGTGTCATGATAAAAGGTATAATAAGATAAAAGGTATAATAAGTGGAATAAAGCATCAGTCTTATAAGTCAGTTCTTTGATTATTCGGATTAATGTAAAATGATCTTTAACTAGAATTTAAATGATTTATCTGGCATCGATATAAGATACGATTCTATCCCGTAACTGGTTTAGATCGAATGGTTTATCGATGAAGTCATTAGCTAAGCACTCTTTATAATTTAGCTTCATCATAGGGTTGGCAGAACACAAAATTACCGGGCAATCCAATTGCGAATCCTGTTTCAAGCGTTTGCAAATCTCCCTGCCGTCTTCGCCATGTAAATTAACATCAAGCAGTATGATATGGGGGATTGTCGTATTGATAGCCTCAAACAATGGTTTAGAGCGATTGAAGCATTCCACATCGAAACCTTCTGATCGAAGCCAATACTGCAAAACGAATAATATATCCTCATCATCATCAACAACAAATAATTTCAGCATATCCCAAATTTGCACTTATCTACGTGGAATCGTGCCATAATGTTTACAAGACAGGTATATATCTTTTTTACAGTAAAGCGTTTTTGACTGTTTGGTATACTTCCCTCAGATCGAAGGGTTTAGGAATGATACCATCTGCCAGGCATTCATTCAATTGTGCCTTAGGTATGTCAACGGTTGAAAGCAGAAAAATTTTGTTGGGAAAAGCATGTCGCACCTTTAACTCCCGGCATAAGGTTGTATCACCCATAATTGTCTTAACATGATGATCAAGGAGGATAGCATCCGGCACCGTTTCTTCCAAAGCTTCAATCAGGGCTTCCGTCTTTGAAAAGCTATAGATAAAGTAGTCCTTCATCCTGAACCAGCTTTCGAGTACAAAACTTATATCCGGGTCTCTTTCAAGCAAGAAGAGTATTGGCATCCGATAACGTGCAAATGGTGATTAATGCTGCTAAAACTAATGCAAAAAATTTATTAAAATGACACTAAACGTATTTGCTATTTATTTTTATTAAAACGCATCTTGTCACTACACTTTGTGTCTGTTATATATGCGGAAGTGAAAAGAAGATATGAATACGGGTTGAAACCATAGCATGTTTAACCACCTTATTCCGCTAATCTTTGGGCAGTAAAATGATTCATTACAAGCTGCTTTGTTATCAAACCGGGTTAAATTTGATAATCTTAAGATACGGAATTTCTAATAATAGCTAAAAAGCATGTATTGTTCAGGATGAACAAAGTCAGCTCACCTACCACATTCAACAACCAGAGTTTTTTTAGAAGATGAACTCTTTATATTTTCATTAATAATTTAACTGATGTCGATTTTCTTCTCATTATTTTTCATATACTTGCTTCAATATAATTCAAAAGAATCTTGTGGAGCAGAATCATATTTATAGTAGCCAGGAATTCCAGTATTTCTTCAAATCATCAAGCCGTTCGTTAGTTCTTAAAGCCAATCCACCTGACTTTACGATTGTAGCGGTAAGTGATGACTACCTAAATATAACACATAAACAACGCGCTGACGTCTTAGGTAACAATCTCTTTGAAGTATACCCCGGCAGCCAGGCTGATCCAACTGAAAAGAACAGCGTGTACAGTAGTTTCATGCGGGCAATCCATACCAAAGAAACGGATGTGCTGCCAACCTTTAAGTATGAAATACTTGTTGGAAGCACAGGAAAGCTGAAAACAGAATACTGGTCGAATGTGAATGAACCTCTGCTCGACGATCAAGGGGATGTTGCATTCATCATCAATACTACAACTAACATCACCAATCAAATAGAAGGTGAACTGGCTATTACGGAAGCTCTTGAAAAGTCCCAGGCTTTGCAAAGAGTACAATCTTTAAATGAAGAACTGGCAAGCACAAATGAAGAACTTCAGCAAACACAGCAACATTTACAATCAGTACTTGAAGAATTGGAAGAACGTGTTGCTAAACGCACCAAAGCGTTTCAGCAGAGTGAAGCCCGTTTCAGGCTGATTATAGAACAAGCCCCAATCGCTATTGCTATTTTCAGGGGACCGCAGTTTGTAATTGAAGTATTCAATGATAAGGTTCTTGAATACTGGGGACGCTCGGCAGAGCAGGTAAAAAATGTCCCCCTGTTTTCCGCTTTACCCGAAGCCAGCGGGCAAGGCTTTGAAGATCTGCTAACCAATGTTCTTACAACAGGCGAGCGCTTTGTTGCCAGCGAATTGCCGGTTATACTTAGCCGAAATGGTGTTCTTGCTACAACCTGGATTAACTTTATTTATGATCCGCTCCGGGATGAAAACGGTGACATTACCGGTATTATGGTTGTGTGTAATGAAATAACAGAACAGGTAAATGCCAGAAAGCAACTGGAAACAATCATCGAAGAAAAAACAGAACTGGAAAGTAATCTTCGAGAGAATCAAAAGAGGTTACAAGGCATACTGGATACCATGGCAGAAGGGGTAGGTATTATAGATACTACCGGTAAATTGGTATATGCCAACTCAATGGCACAACGGATATTGGGACTGACGGAAAGCGAAATCAAAGAGCGCACCTACAATGATTCCAAATGGCAAAACCTGAGAGTTGATGGTTCGCCACTACCTCAAAGTGAGCATCCGATGACTATTATGATGTCAACGGGAATGGCTATTTACGACTGTGAGATCGGCATTAAGCCACCTGATCGCGAAGTGTTTTATATCTCAATTAATGCTGCACCCATACTCGATCATGAAGGAAAGCTAACGGGTGGTATCGGAACATTCATGGATGTAACCAACCGTCGAAAACTATTGGAACAAAAGGATGAATTCATCAGCGTTGCCAGCCACGAACTGAAGACACCGCTGACAGCTTTAAAAGCCTCCACTCAGCTACTCAACAGTTTAAAAGATGACCTTTCTTCACCGTTTATACCGCGTTTGATTACGCAGGCAAGTGGTAGCGTAAACAAGCTGAATGCGCTTGTGAATGATTTACTGGATGTAAACAGAATACAACGCGGACAATTATTACTCAGGAAAACGCAATTCAGTATTGTAGATATGATAAACGACTGTTGTCAGCATGTAAGAGCTGCAGGCACGCATGACATTATCTTACAAGGCGATAAGAGTCAAATTGTATGTGCCGATGAGCAGCGTATTAACCAGGTAATGATCAACTTTGTGAACAATGCTGTCAAGTATGCTCCAAATTCAAAACAAATCTCTGTGCTGGTAGAAACTATCGAAGATAGAGCCAAGGTATCAGTTACGGATTTTGGTCCCGGCATCCCAAAAGAGAAAGTACCTCTCTTGTTTGACCGGTATTACAGAGCTGATTATAACGTAGGTCAGGGAGGCGGACTGGGATTAGGATTATATATAAGTTCCGAAATCATAGAAAGCCATGGAGGAAAAATCGGAGTTGAGAGTGAAGAAAACAAAGGCAGCACATTCTGGTTTACTCTTCCTCTTGTAGAAGAATGTGAATCGAATGATCGCAATAATACCTAAACAATATCCCCTTTAGAGAAAAAGCGATTAAACAGATCAAGCTATTTCGTACAAAGCGGACTACACATGCGATGACTTCAGCAATTGCCGGCTCACACAAAACCGGAATGTGTTTTGTTTATATACTTGCATTAACTATTATTTCTCCCTCTCTTCTGACAAACTTGCTCAAATACGCAAATTAAAGTCGACAGGATTTAATCCCGACTTTATGATTGACGAAACAATACCATTTCCTTTAGATTTTCCGTTGTATGAATTACCAAATTTGCCAGACGAAGTTCTGTTTGCTTTTCATGTCGAGCTTCGTAAGTTTATTTATCTCAATGTTGCTTTCGAAAAAGTCTGGCAGATACCGCGTGCCAGCATTATGTCAGATTTATCAATACTTATTAATACCGTGCATGAAGATGACAGGACGCATGTGAGAGATGCTTTTACAGCCCTGCAAAAAGACAAGCAAAAGCAAACGGTTGAGTTCCGCATACAATCACCCGGCGAAGAGCAAAAGTGGATTAAACTAAATGGGTATGTATTGAAAAAAGGCAATACGGAAGTTGTCGTCGGTATTGCCACTGACTTTAGCGCAGAAAGAAATTACAGCGAGACGCTTCATAAGTTCAACCACAAAAAGAATTCTATTCTGCAAATCCTTTCTCATGACCTGCTCGGTCCTTTGGGTAATATCGAGGTATCAACACACTTATTGTCAGAAAACAGTATGGTGAATGCGGATGAATCAGTAATGAAAATAGTAAATCTCATCAGCAAAAGCAGCCAGCGAAGCATTACCATGATACGCGACCTGATTACTGCTGAATTTTTGCAAACGGCTGAAAGTGCCTTTGTAAAACAGCGTGTTGATTTGGTTGAAAAAGTTACTGTAATGATTGACCAGTTCCAGCAATCGCCGCGGTCAATACAGCAACGCTTTGTTTTTACAACATCCTGCGACAGTTTGTTTATCAGTATTGATGAGGCTAAGTTTATGCAGGCTATTAATAACCTGTTATCCAATGCGCTGAAGTTTACGCCTGATGACGGCAGTATTGAGATTCGCATTACAGAACCTGACGACAAAAATGTTTTGATTACCATTCAGGATAATGGTATAGGCATTCCCGCAGACATGCAGCCTTTTCTCTTTGACAAGTTTACAAAGGCAAGAAGAGTGGGCATTCACGGCGAACCGACGAATGGTTTGGGTATGTCAATCATTAAAACCATTGTTGAATGGCATAACGGGCGAATCTGGTTTGAAAGCACCGAAGGAAAAGGCAGTACATTCTATGTGGAAATTCCGAAAGACAAGTAAGGGAATAGCAAGCTTACAACGCAATGCCTGGATTTATTTTTGATGCTTTTCAAGCAAAGAGAGAGAGTAAGATGAACAAGATTTTGGTAGCAGATGATGATAACGATATTTTGGACATTGTCAGTTTAATTTTAAAAATGCAGGGCTTTGAAGTGATTAGTTTACTGGATTGCCGACAGGTGATAAAAACAGCAGAGGAAGTGAAGCCTGACTTGATTCTGCTCGACATTAATCTGGGGTTTTGTGATGGCAGGAAATTATGTTTAGAATTGAAAAATGTGCACCTGTTTGAATACCACATTTTATTATTTTCCGCTAACCCGGAACTCGCAACTTCTCTCAATCATTATAAAGCTGATGATTTTATACAAAAGCCTTTCGATGTAAAAGGCTTCGTCAATACAATCCGTGCCCACATGCCTGTTTCGTAGCCCATTAAAGTATTAGTTAAAAACGTGTCACAGCAAAAATTGAAAGGTTTGTAGTTTGTACACATAACAGTTGATTGTAAGTGCTAATGATTTTAATAAATCGTAGCTAATAAAGAACCAACGGAATTTTTTGCTAAAACATGCCGGAACAACTTGCTGAACACATACTTGGATTAAGGCTCTTGTGTAAGCAGGATAAGGTTTTTTTCTTAATGCATAGATTTCATTGTTAGGCATTAACATCATTGAAAATTCCGGTGAATGTGTCCCCTAATGCTACCGCAGCCTCGTTCTTTACTGGTGTTTCTTCTAATGTTTTTGACGTATCTTTATTTTCATCGGTAAGTTGGTCAACAATACTTTTTGCTAAAATACTTACGTCTTTCTTGTTGTTTGCTTTCTTCTTTGCCATACACCAAAAATATTTACTTAGATGCTCAAGCAGAAATTTAAGAAATTTCAAACTATACCACTACCTCGCTTTCAATTAAGTTCTGTTTACTGCTTATATTTGGTGGTTAGTTACTCTTTTTTTCTTTTAGTAATTAATTTTTTTTATATTGCAGGTACAAAAAACTTTTTCATACTACTAATCTGTCATTCTCCTTCACAAACAAAATGATTCCCTATGTTGTATCAAAATCTATCTACCCCGGTTTTATTATTTGTAAAATATAAAAGAGTAGGCAGGCAACTGTACCGGCTACCAACAAGCCCGTTGCTGATAAAAGTAACTGTTATCACTGTATTGGCATTATTTCTTATAACGCCAATACAGGCTCAGCAATGCAAAACATATCACAAAGCAAATGCTGCCAATCCGCTGAAATCAATTATCCCTTCCTTTTACTATGGCGGTGCCAACTTTGTAGATATAGATGGCGATGGCGACCTGGATTGTTATGTTGATGGTGAGGGCAAACCTGCTTTTTTTAAAAATGAAGGGACGAAAGCAATACCGAATTATAAAAGAGATGACGAGGCTGACGGTATAACCGAATATGTGTTTGATTTTGCCGAACCCAGCTTTGCCGACCTGGATGGTGATGGAGATTATGACTGCTTTTTTTCTAAAGAAAGATTTGACTCATTGGTTGCAGTAGCTTATGTATTGTACTACGAAAATATTGGTAACAGCAAATCTCCGCAGTTCGTCAGGAGAGATTATGGCAACCCGCTGGATTTTGTAGAAAGCAGAAACGACATTCTTTCGTACGTAATTGCAGATATAGACGGTGATGGTAAATCAGATGTTGTTTTTGCAGATGGCGATTATGAATACACCTATATAAATAATGGTCCTGCTGCCACACCACAGTTTACGCAAATACAAAAGAGAGCAAGTACCGAATACATTAACCGAATCTATTATGATTGGAATAAAGATGGTTTAATTGATTATTTTGATAGAAGAGGCGCAGACTATTATCGCAATACAGGACCTGCACCGCGCGACTTCCATTATGTGCTTGATACGTCCAACGGTCCTGATTTTGGCACTGCTACTTCCCGGTTGGATGCACTGGCCGATATAAACAACGATGGCGTTCCGGAGGCATTTACCTATAACCCGGATTTATATACTCTTACACCTGTGCCGGTTATCCGGCCTGCAGCCGCTGTGGGAGGAATTACAATACTCCATGCATCACCCAACGATAAAAACTATACGTACCGGTGGCAACGAAATGGCAAAAGCGTTGCTTACGGAATTACAGCTAATTTACCTGCATTGATAGCAGGATATTATACAGTAACAATTACCGATAGTTGCGGCACCGGAGTTTCGTTGCCTTATGCTTTCCATACGGGTGCAGCTTCTTTCAAGGATGCTGATGCAGAAGTTGAACCCATTACTTCTTTGAAGAATGCCAATACGTTATCGGTAAAGGCTTATCCGAATCCTTTTACAGATCAGTTTATATTGGATCTGAGTAAATCGTATAGAGAAAGTATTACTGTAAAAATCAGCGATATACAGGGTAGATTGATCAGTACCGTAACTGCTACAAACAGTATGTTGCATTTAGGAGGTAACTTGCGGAAAGGCATTTACATCGTACAGGTGTTTCGGGGTAACAATGTCATCTTTAACCAAACAATCATAAAGCAATAATTGGTTGAAGTAAAAGGTAATGTTTTTACAAGTATGATGAGCGATTATTTTTATTGTTTCGGCTGGCTTCTGTGCCAGCGCCTGCTTTAAAGCAACCGTTGCCGAGCTTACTTTCATATCATCACTCACATGGAAGCCAACGATCTTTCTTGAGTACGCATCAGTGATTAAAAAAAGGTAGGCAAACCGTTCTTTAAGTGGTATGTAAGTAATATCACTCACCCAAAGTTCATGTGCCTTCAGCGGACTAAAACCCTTTACCAGGTTAGGATAGCGGTGGTAGTGATGTTTGCTCATCGTTGTGTAAACGTTTCTTTTCGTCTTCCTTACCAATAACTTGTTTCTTTTTAACAGCTCAAAGAATTTATCTCGGCCCATACTGATGTTGTGTTGATTAAAGAATGGCTGTAACATGATGTATAATTTTCTGCCACCGCAACGCGGCGGCTGCTTTCTGATAGCATCAACCTCATGCAGAATGAGACCCTCATTGGCTTGCCTTGTGAACTGCTTCTTATTGTGTTTGTGATATGCCTGCGGTGAGTAGCCCAACAATAAACATAGCTGCTGAACAGAGACAGCAGCATGCGCTTCCTTCATTCTGACTACTGTTGGGCACCAGGCTTTTTTCTGATGGAGATATTGAGGTCTTTCTCGGCTACATCGATCATTGTGCTGAGCGCTTCGCTTCGCAGCTTCTCCCATTCTAACTGCTTTTCCAGTGCAGCTATTTTTTGCTGCAAAGCTTCTGCGGATTGTTGCTCTTCTAAGTTTGGATTTTTATGCTTGTTGCTCATGCTGTACACAGAATAGCTCTTTTGTTTTTCTGTGGGCGGCAAGTTATGAATGCCCTGGTGGATCATCACCCATTTACATATTGTCGTGCGGCTGATGCCATACTTCTCGGCAAGCTTTCTGAAGCCGCCGCCTTGCATTAAATACTCCTGAATAATTTGTTCCTTCAAATCCATAAAATAAGTCGTTTTATAGTCAACCTATTTCTGTACAACATCAATCTAATTTATTAATAATGAAGTTCTTTCAAAAAGTCTTTTCAGTTCATTCTGATCAAGTTGGAGTGTTCCGATTCTTCTTTCAATTTGTTTTAAATGATTAGCTTTATGTTTTTCATTGTTCAATATGATTTCATTCTTCTTATAAGGTTGAATTTTAGTAATCATATTCCAGATAATGATAGCCAGTTTTCTGGCTGTAGCAGTAACGGCGGCAATCCGCCCTTTTCTGAAGGCAATTCTTTTAAAGAATGGTGTTAAGTCGTGGTTTTTCTGGTTACCAATAGAGTTGGCTGCCTGCCTTAATGCTACAGCAATATAGTTTCTCCCTTTTGCAGTGCTGTTGCCAATAATTTTACCTCCGCTTACTTTATTATTTGGCACTAAGCGTAGCCATGCCGCAAAACTTTTTGCAGATGAAAATTTATGAATATCATGACCCATATTCGTTAACAAGCAAAGAACTGTAGTGTGACTAATTCCTTGTATTGAAAATAGATCTGTACCAAAATATTGAAATGCAATTTTTGAAACATTAAAAGCCGGAGCATGTTTTCTGGTCTTTTTATTTGTTGCCTTTAATTCTTTTTCTTCCTGGCTACAAACCTTGGGTTGCGGAAGATGTTTTATTAGTGCCTGTTCAATTGTTTTATCACAATCAACGAGTGCCTTTTCATAAAATTTATAAAATTCTAACGCGGCTTTTAATTCATATAACAATTCATCGCGCCACCATCCTCTTAAAGAATCAGCAATTTCTTCTTTTGACTTTTTAACTCTTACATCAACTAAAGACGCAAGATGTTCAGGATCCCGCTTACCAGCCAGTATAGCTTCAATAATATTCAAGCCGGACTTTCCTGCCACATCTCTTATAGCAATATCTAACCTGATATTCATAAGCCTTAGCGATTTCTGCATTTTATGAACATACAAAGCTGTCTGCTCTATCAAATGTTGACGATGATAATAGTATGTACGCAGCTCCTGTAAAACATTGCTTAAAAGAAAACTTCCGGACAATAGACCTAAAGAATGTAATTTTTGTATCCACATACAATCAATAACATCGGTCTTACGACCCTTAACGTTTTTTGTTTGATTACCGCCAACCAGCAATACCTCAAAACCTTCGGTTTGTAATGCATCGAAAAGAGTTTGCCAATAAGTTCCTGTACTTTCCATTGCTACAGTAGTAATACCATGAGCTCGTAAGTGCTCAATCATCTGTTGATGATCTTTAGTATACACTCCAAACTCACGTACATTATCCTTATTCTGATCGATGGCTAACATGTGGCTTCTTGAGCCAACATCTACTCCCGCAGCTCTGACATTAATAATTTGAAGTGATAATTCTTTCTGTTCCATGTGATATTTTTTAGTTTAAAAAAAACCTTCAGGGAATGTTATGAATAATAAAATTTTTCTGTTCGGGATTCCAGGTTGGATCACCATTTAATTCAAGAGATGCCTCTACTCATGTAGAAGTGTCAACATTCCAGCCTTGATTTCAGGAGGGACTATAAGTTCCTTTTAGCTTTAGTAGGCTTACTTCTGAAGGACATCAAATTTATTGAAATGTAAGCTTCTGTTGTCTTGGTTATTCAACCGTTCATTCGGTCTTGGGATTTCAGGACAAGACATTACTGCTGCTGAAGTGCGCTGTGTCAGCCCTTCTTGCACAAAACCCAATGTTAGCAGCTGTTTTAGGTCAAAGTAATCGTATCTTAAAATACATGTCTGTCAAAATTATTAGTGATGAAAATAAAATTGTCAAACCCAAATTAGCCAAATTAAATTTAATGTCAAACCGGTATGCTTTTGATACTTTGTAAACCAATGCAAACAAAATACCTGTCATAATAATTGGTAAAGTGAATTTACCAATTCCAATCGCAGTACTAATTCTTGCTTCATCATTAGCATGACGAAAACTGATTATTGTCGCAAAAAGTCGCATATAAAAACAAGTAAAAATAAACGGGTAAAGGAATATCCGCTTTCGTTCTGTCATTAATATGAAAATTAAAAGTGCTTCACATAAAGTAAAAATTGGTCCGCTTATACTTATTAACTGATAATGCCAATCTTGTGAATATTGTCCGCTTAATGGGTAAGTGGCGTTTAAAGTCATTCCCATTTTATATCCTAAATATTCTCCAACCGTCCAATGCGCTAACTCGTGTAATGTCCATGAGAAAAATACAGCGATGGCACAAATAGCAACATATTTTTTGTCTATTTTTAGTTTTGGGTGCTCATTTGTCATTCTTCGTTATCTAACTTTTAGGGTGTCCAAAAAAATTGCCGCTAACGGAAAACGGCTTGGCGTTATGGCGATTTCCGTGTTACGTAAGTCGGGACTGTTGCTGAGTAAAGATATGAAGATAAAAATATATTCTAAAGCTTGGATTTATTCGTCAGTTGGATATGCCGCTGAGTAGGGCTATATCGATGAGGACATATTCGTCGCCCCGCCATATTGCCAAACCGCATCCTATGTTTACATTTTCGCAATAAGTTACCTTTAGTCAAGTCGTAAAACAAAAGAACAAAAGGTGGAGTAAGATGGCAAAACCGCTTAGGCGTCGCAAGCCTTTACAACATGATCATCACCACCTTTTTCCTTACCAGATGCTGAACAGTTCACAAGGCTGCCAACCAACAGTAAGCCTGCATTAGGATAGAGAGCACCGTGTAAGATTGTTCTTCTGTTTACTGCTTAAAAATATTCATTCATCGTCAAACAAACAAGCCAGTTATGAGCACCCAAAAACTATGTTGTGGCATTGATGTATCACAAAGCACACTGGATGTCAGCTACCATTCTCAATGACTTTATTTTCCGTTGTCATTGGAATGATATTCACATTTGTAATAGCATGTATTTCTTCTCGCTGAATTTTCTCCTTTTGGCTGTTATTTGTAGATGATTGCTTTGGATTTGTACATATGATACAAATTATCAAAAAAGAGAATGACAATAACAGGTAATAGAAATGTTTATTTTTCACCGTGTTGTTTGGCGGTTTCAAATTTCTAATGCAACGTTTGTTATCCAAATTAGTGGTTTAAAAGTTTGTTGATTGATTATTTAATTCACCGCTTTTTCCACTACCGCTGCGCTGCAATTTTTTAATGATTTTCGCTGCGCGGTGTGGATAAAGCTGCATACTGATTATTTAAGATTTTTGTTTGTTATGTTGTGGGTTTCAAGCAATTTGTCTTAGTATCATTTCTTCAAACACTTCCTTTGGTGTTTTATAATCCAGCACATGCCTCGGTCTTTCATTCAACTGGTTTTGCACTTCCTTTAACCTTGCTTTTGATATGAGATTAAAATCTGTTCCCGCAAGAAAATAATCTCTTACCAACCCATTACTGTTTTCGTTGGTGGGACGTTCCCATGGTGAATAAGGATGCGTAAAATATACCTGTATTTTAGTGTGTTTTGTAAAGAGTTTATGTTGAGCCATTTCAGTGCCATTGTCATAGGTATGGGTTTTCTTCATTTGTTTAGGAACAGACTGAAATTCTTTTTCAAAAGCTTTGCGTACACTGGTGGCATCTCTTGCTTTTAGCGGCACGATAATAATGGTACGTGTGGTGCGCTCAACCAGCGTCCTTATTGCACTTGAGCGGTCTTTACCCATTATTAAATTGCCTTCCCAATGCCCCGGAATCAGTCTCCCTTTTACTTCTTCAGGGCGTTCATCTATGCGCACAGGATCTTGAATAGTAGTGCGTTTATCGGCGCCTCTGCGCATATTGCCACGTTACTTTCTTTTCTGTCTTAATTCAGAAATGAGCAGATTTTTTAATTCCTTTTTGCTGTGTAAATAAATATATATAAATGGCTTCGTGGCTTATCTGCATGGCTTTGTTTTCAGGAAAAGTACACTGTAAACTTTTATGTATTTGCCAGGGCGACCATCTTAAGGCAAGCTTTTGCAGCACATATTTTTCAAGCTGAAGATTCTGTTTGATTTTGTTTTTACCACTTCTTCTGTTGCTCACAGACCCTATTGCAAGGCGTTCTGCTTAGATGGCTTTATAGCAGTCTCTGCCTTGCTTGCTTACTTCTCTTTGAATGGTGCTTTTATTGCGATTAAGTACCCTTGCTATATCTGCGTAACTCTTCTTATGGCTTAGTAATTTTTCAATTTCGATGCGCTCTTCAAAGCGTAAACGACCATACCTTTTTGTCATCATACAATGCTAAGTTTTTTTACTTAGCGTTGCGTTAGATTATTGAACCGGCGATATTATTACCGCTAACGTTTCAGGCTTGGCGATAGGTTGGCATTCATTGCTCATCAAGCCCAGAACCAAGGCTGAAAATTGTTGCTGGTGATGAAGATAACAACTAAAAGCTAAATAGACAAAGTCAAGCTGGAACTATTGCTGATATTGATTTGTAGCCGATTGCTATTCCGTCTGCCAGCCTATTGTCTAACCTATTGTTGTGCGTTCGATTTTTAATATTGATTGTAGATTGTCAGTTTTATTTTGGTGGTGCTTCTTGTACGAATTCGCGCAGTGTCAACCAACCTGTCGGACTACTTTTATCTTGAATATAAATTACCATTGAGCGTCCTCTTCCTGTACTAGGTTTTCCTCCATCTTTCGGAGTCGTTTTGATTGAAAAAATTGATGTCTGTATTGCGATTTGTCCAACAAATTCTGTGTTCTCAACAGTGTTTTCAATAAATTTTACTTTTGAATTTTTAAACCACTCTCTTGCACCCTTTTCTACTGCATCTCTACCTATTGTTACATTGTTCCCACCAAAATATTTTATAACATCAGGACTATGTAATTGTGCTACTAACGCTGCGTCCCCTTTCTCAAAAGCACTTCTAATTGCTGCCGTCGCTTTCTCTAATGATTGCTTTAGAAATGCAGTATCAGATATGTCTTGTGAATAAGCATTGGTCGACAAAAATGTAATGATTAATAATTGAAGTATTCTTTTCATGAAATATGATATGGGTAATTAAAATTAAAAATGCACTTTCGAAAGTTGCGAGCTTAATTAAATTCCCGCCAACGGCTCGCTGCTTGCTGTCCGTAGTGTACTTAGCAATGTGTCAGCGATGGGCATTAAAACCAAGTGTCCTAAATATAAAAACACCGGAAAAGCCGGTAAGTTAATGTGGATAAATCATACAATACTTTATTTTAATATTAGTGGCAAAAACGATTCGTTCGAAAAACTTGAAAAACGCCAGATTTTACTTTAATTCTATCTTTAAATCTATGCGCTGTTTTATCTATTCTTTAAGTGTACTTGAATAGTGCTTTAAAAGCTCTCAATTGCCTGTTTATAGGGCCTTCATGCATATTTTTATTCTATATGTCATAATAAAATTTCTGTTTATTAAGAGGCTGAAAGTTGCTTAAAAAATATTTTAAAATTGAAAAAAGGAGTTAGAATAACAAACCTCTGTAAAAAAGTGTCTGAAAAGTTAGATAACAACAAAAGTTACTTTTGATTCTGCTTTAATTTTTAGTGTTTAGACACCCCGAAATACAAATACCAAAAAAGCAGTTGTTTAAGGAAACCTAATGCCAATATGGGATATAGTGGAAATTCCATAGATAGAGATCACCCAATTCCGCTTCCCTCTGACAAGAAAGCCTCTGATAGTTAATCATTTTACTGCTCAATGATTAGCCAAATAAGGTGATTAAGCCTACTGAAATCTCCACAGATTGCAGATTAATATACTATAAATAAATAACAGTAAAGCAGAAAAGGAGAAAGCCTTGTACCTGATACAACGTGGGATTATAGTTGGTATTGATGAGATTTGTGACTTTAAAATTAAGGACAAAACACCATGTACGTCTTCAATATTATCGAATGATTTAACCTCCGGCTATCTGGCGAAGATTGCGAAGAATATAAAATACAATGTATTATACAGCTCTATAATATGCATCTTTTCGTTAACGCTGCACCTTTGAGGTGTGTCGATTTTGCCGGACAGAGAAGTTGCTTAGGTTTTGTAAAAATAGTAGTTTTTTTCAAAGTCATTGGGGCATTGATAACCGAGAGATGAGTGCCTTCGTTTTGTGTTGTAATACATCTCTATGTACTCAAAGATTTCTGTGTGGGCATCCTGCAGATCGTCGAAAGCACCATCCTGCAACAGTTCTGTTTTGAAACGGCTGAAGCAGGACTCCATAAAGGCATTATCGTAGGGGTTATCTGACCGGCTCATGCTCTGCAACATCTGCCCCGATGCAATCAGTTCCCGGAACCCGTTGCCTGCATACTGACCGCCGCGATCAGTATGAACCATCAATCCTTTTGCATCGCTGCGGCGGCTCATCAGTGCTTTTTTGAAAGCTGTTACCACCAGCGCTTCTTTCATGTGACTGTCTAACTGCCAGCCGGTAATTCTGCGGGAATACAAATCCATCCAGACTGCCAGGTAAAGAAAGCCGCCACCTGCCAGCGGGATATAAGTGATGTCTCCCACCCAGACTTCACCGGGCTTTTGCGGCGCCTCTCTTTCCAAAAGCAGGTTGGGGCTAATGGGGTAAGGATGACGGCTGTCAGTTGTACGGGGCACAAAGCTGCGGGGCTGGATCGCTTTCAAGCCGTGCTCTGTCAGCACTTTACGAACTTTGTACCGGCTTGTCTTTACCTCTGCTGCTTTCAGTTCCGCCACTATCCTGCGCGCACCATAGCGCCTGCGGTGCTCCTGAAAAATATCAACAATATGCTCTTCCATTTCTTTTTTCTTTTGGTCAGCAAGGCGGCTTCTTTTCTGCTGCTTCCAGTCGTAGTAAGCGCTGCGGCTTACCTGAAGCACCCGGCATAGCATCTGTGCCTTGTATTGCCCCGCTTGTGTCTCAATAAACCGGTAGCGCTCCCTCAGGTCTGACGGCTGAAAATGAGCAAGGCTTTTTTTAAAATATCACGCTCCTGCTCCAACTCTTTGATCCGTTTGAGTAAGGAAAGTTGATCTTCACCCGCAGCAGGGCTGTTCTCCTTACCAACTGTATTTGGCTGTCCCTGGCTGCTGTTGTGACTGCGGCTTCTCCACCGGTAGATAATGTTCTCACCAATGCCTAAGCTGCGGGCAACCTCGCTCACCGGGCGACCGTTGCTGATCATTTGTAACACCTCTTCCTTAAACGAAGCATCGTACTTGCGGCGCTTGATACCGCTGCTGTTCTCTTTCATTCCTGTTGCTAATTTATAGCAACTTTACTGTCCGGTTTTATTAGACCATCTCACTTGTACAAACGGTGTACAAAATTTAATGAGGTTACTATCATTTACTCTTCTTTGAAAGAAAAGTAAATGATAGTAAAAATGAATACAGAAAAACGCAAGTGAAGAAACAATAAAATTGAATTGTACTACTTTACCTGCGGCATTTTATCGTTCCATTTCTGTCTCAGGATATTCATATCCTCACTTACTTTTTTGGCTACCACTTTTGCATAAATCTGCGTTGTCCGTATGGAGCTGTGTCCTAACAAAGCACTGACTGTTTCTATGGGCATTCCATTACTAAGCGTTACAGTTGTAGCAAATGTATGCCTGGCAGTATGGGTGGTGAGTGTTTTATTGATGCCACAGATGGCAGCGATTTCTTTGAGACAACTATTAAACTTCTGATTGCTGTGTATAGGAAAGACTTTATTGTAAGCGGCACAGAAAGGATGATTCTTATATTTCTCTATAATTTTTTCAACGATCGGAAGGATGGGAACGTTTTCCTTACAGTCTGTTTTCTCCCTGTTTTTCACAAACCATTTTCCGCCATCTTCCATCACTTGGATATTTTCGGGTGTCAGCAATAAGGCATCTTTATAGGCATAACCGGTAAAACACATGGCTACATAACAATCGTTGGCTTCTTCCAGCGCACTACGGCTGAACTTTGCATTGACCAGTTTCTTTAATTCTTCTTCTGTCAATCCTTGTCTATCCGAAGGGGTATAAGTGCACCGGTAACCTGCTATGGGATTAGCTGCCATCCATTCCTTGTTCACTGCCATCATCAGCATCTTCTTAATGTTCTTGATATGCTTAATGATGGTATTGTTTTCCAGATACTCATAAACAGAAAGATAATGGTAGAAATCTTCTGCGAAAGAAGGTTTGATTTGTAAAAGAGAAATATCTGGTGTTCCGAATTGGTATTTGATAAAAGCGCGTGCTTTTTCCTTTGTCGCATTATACTTTTTCAAGGTAGCCTGGGAGCGGCTACCGGAGCCTACTTTCTCTCTAAAATTTTCATTATGGTAAGTAATGACCTGCAGCAGCGTTTTGCTGGTACTGTTTTTCCCGAGGTAAACATTTTTGAGCATATCGGCTGAAACAAACTTGTGTTGTGTGCTAAGCACATTGAAATACTGCTGCAATTTGCCCTTTACAATATTGATCTCACTGTTAACCCTGATGGCTTCCGGTGCGCTGCCTTTCGCCTTTCCTGACGCAGAATTAAACAGTTCCGATTTGATTTTCAGACTCAAAGAGAACTGGGCTCTCTGACCATCAATGGTAATCCTTACATAAATGGGAGACCTTCCCTCCCTATCAATTTTCTTATTCCAGAGCCAGAACAGGATGGAAAGCTTTTGATTCAGATGCATACGTTTTAAATTTAAAAAGTGAATAAATCATGTTTGTTAATGAACTATTTTGAAATCCGACCTTGTTGTAATACAGCACCCGTAAGCTTTTCAGCCATATTCGGTAACCTCTAAGCTAAAATAAGGGAAGAGTTACCGAAAAGGTTACCGATTTATTTGAAACGATTTGACTTTGTTTGACAGGCAGAAAAGCAAAAAGCCGTGTAAATCAGCGATTTACTACGGCTTTCAGAAGAGATTGAAGTGATTTACCACTCAGTGAGTGGGCCCACCTGGGCTTGAACCAGGGACCCCCTAATTATGAGTCACGTACTCTAACCAGTACATCTTTTTTTCATCCTTTATATTTAACTATTAATGAAAACTAGTTAATGCATCTGCATACGCTAGTGTGGTGTCATCTTCAAAACTATCCAAATAAATTTCTGTTGTTGCCACACTACTATGACCCAAGGCATCTTTTATATAAGATATTGGCACACCTTTACGTTTTAACACAGTCGAAAAAGTATGACGGGCAGCATAAGTGCTTGTTTTTACTTCGATTCCCAACTCTTCCCCAATTTCATACATCAGTTTATTTACCCATTTTACAAATCTGTGGCAGCGGTTCTTAATTGTTTTAGCTGATAATCCTGCTTCAAGTATAGGAAACAAATAAGGGTTGTTTGAATCGGTATTTCTCCACCTATTAATGATATCAATAGCTCTTTGATTCAGACCTACCTTGATTGGTCTTAAATCTTTCTTTTTCGTTCTAATTGTTTTTTGCCTGTAAAAGCTTAGAAATCGCCCCGTAATATTACTTGGTTTCAATAGTATAATATCAACGAAGTTCATACCATTACACAAGTAAGAAAGTAGCCAGAAATCTAAAGCTTTTCGCTGGTTGATGTCTTGGGGATTAAAAGTAAGTAACTTCTCCATGTCGCTATTTTTTAAAGCTTTTTTGACATTATTGCCAGATGGAATTTCATACCTGGCAAAAGGATAATTATCCTTAGACAAAATTTTGGCGTCAATCGCATCGTTTATGATTGCTCGAAGATTTCTCATATAAATAGAAATCGTTGTAAGACTTTTATCTTCACTTTTGAGATAGGCTTCATACGACATTAAGAAATGAGGAGTAATGTCATGTAACACAAGATTCTTTTTAAATTTACTTATTGAATTCATTGTTGTTTTGTAAATACTTGCTGTACCAACCTGTTGATTTTTTTCAAAGACAGCAATGATGCTTTTAAACCAATCTGCAAGTAAATTGCTGAGTAGTGAAATTTGTAATGCATCAGCGCCAAATTCAAAGCTTTTTGCAGGCTGATCAAAAAACTTTTCTTCGAAGATTACAAATGAAAAGGGTACTATTTTTTCGATTATCTCTTCTGCATTCTTTTTCAATATGGCTAACTTCTTTTGTAATTCCTTCAATTCTTCATTTCTAAGTTTTGCGGAATTAAGTTTTTGCCATTCATCTTTTGTTACGTGAAAATTTGTTCCATATCGTTTCTTGTTTGGCTTTTGATAAACAGTCATCTTAATTAGGCATTTACCTTCACGGTTTGGCTTTGATCCTTCCAAACAAAAACTCACAAATGCTGGTACATACTGCATATAATCTTAATTTAAGTTTCCCTAATTACGACCACAAATACGACCATAAACCTAATAAAAAAAGGATAAAGCAAGTAAACAAACGACAAGAAAATAATTTATAAATAACTGATTATTAACGAACAAGAAAACAAAAGCAATTAAAGACAAAAAAAGAAGAAATAAAAACCATGCCTTACAAGCAGAGGGTCCGCGGTTCGAATTCATGTCTTTCTATCAGACAGTATGAGTTCTATTCTATTATCTTTTAATCTAAAGCACTGCTGTAAAAGTCCTAGCATTGCCTGGAACCCTGGTGGAAGCATTCTTGATGCTTCGACATGCAAGAATGACAACAAGCGATGAGAAAAGCGGCTGACCATAGTAGCATAACCTGTATTTCATATTTCATTTTAAAACCGACCCACTACCAGATTTTGTAGATAGGCGATAGAGATTAACCAGTTAGAGTTAAGCATTGAAAAAATACAGAAGAAATAATATTTTTAAAATCATAACATTTCAGTGAATTACCGACCATGAGTTATTAAAAAATGTACGGAGTTTTTCTTCTATTTACTCATAACAACGGATAAGAGCTAGCTAAATTTATTTCTTTTTTTTGCTGCTATTGTGAAATGCTTTTATACCGCTTTCCATTCCAAAAACCAATATGTTATTCATTTTAAGTGCAGACCGAATATCACCTCTCAAATTGAAACCTGAAAGAGGCTGGTCAATGTAAGCAAAATGTCCCTTTCCATCACCTTTCAACAGTATACCATTATTTGCGTCATAATTGCCAAAGCGTAACCGGGCGTGGGTGATATTACCGCACAACAGCACATCTTCATTTCCATCATTATCATAATCAAATGATGTAATGGTAAACACAGGCGAAAACTGCACCTGCACCGGCAAATTTTGTAAATGAAACTTTCCGTTACTGCCTCTTTCAAATAAAGAAGTTGCCAGGGTATTTGCCGTAAGATGATTTGCTCCTTTTAACTGGTCGGCCGAAAAAACAGTTTGCAATGTAGCATCTGCATAATCCTGGTAACGACTGAATTTTTTCGACATTCCGTTTATCTGCCCGACAACTTCATCTCTGGATAAAAAAGGATAACTTTTGCCCTGAACATAATAACAAAGAATGGGTTCAATAGTGCCATTCGCATCAAAATCTTTAAAGTATAAATCAGCAGGTTCTTTGTCGCTCACTTTACATTGTGTATTCAAGCCGAGATTGCCGATGAACAAATCCTGTTTTCCATCTTTATTAAAATCTGCTACTGATAATTTGTTCCACCAGCCGCTGTATGTTTTATCAAAATAATCGCTGGTTTTATTTTGAAGTTTTCCATTGACATTTATGAAAACAGTGATAGGCATCCATTCGCCTACAATTATCAAATCCTGTTTATTATCGCCATTCAAATCAAGCCACGCAGCATCCGTTACCATACCAATATGCTGAAGGGAAGAAGCGATAGATGCCGTAGCATCTGTAAAATGTCCTTTGCCATCGTTAATAAGTAAAAAGCTTTGCGGCGAAGCAGGATACTGTCCCGGGATGACTCTTCCGCCAACAAATAAATCAGGAAAGTGATCGCCATTAATATCAGCTACACGCACACAGCTTTTACTAACATGCATTACTGGCAACGCTTTATCATCTTTCGTAAAATTGCCTTTGCCATCGCTGAGATAAAGCCTGTCCTGCAATAAAGGATCATCGGGCTGGTAGTTATCATATCCGCCACTCACAACATAAAGATCATTAAAACCATCTCCGTTTGCATCGAAAAATAATCCATCAGCGTCTTTGCTTTCCTTGTCAATGTCAAATGCTGATTCGTGTTTTTGAATAAAGGAACCATTTTGTTGTTGAAGGTATAGTTGTCCTGCTTTTCCATTGCCACCGCCTATATAAATATCTTCTAAGTTATCTCCATTCACATCCCCTTTTACAAGGCAAGGTCCGGTATAAGAGAGAGGATTTATCAGCAGAGGCTGCCTGTTAAAATCATTCGTGCTTTTAATACTGTCTTCAAACGGAATGGGCGATTTTACTTCTTCGAATAATGGAGTTAAAGGAAGTGATTTCTGATAAAGCAAAATGGCATCTTCTTCTTTTAAAGCAATCATTTGATTTGCCTTTAGATTTTTTACAACCTGCATTTTTCCGCTAAGCCAGATTATTTGTAAAGAATCAATAAGGCTGTCAATGCCAAGCCCAAAGTGCATTACAGGCGATACGGAAGACTGAAATCCTTTTGCCGGCATTTGTTCTTCATACTGTTGTTTCCCCTTGTTAAAGAGATACACTTTGGCACCTAAGCCTTGCGTATTACTTCCTTTTCCTTTTAGTTGAATCTCTAAAAAATGATTTTTCTTCGTGTTTGATTCATTGCGATAAATGAAGGCAGGTTTATTAATGTTGTTCACTACTAAATCCAGATCACCATCATTATCAAGGTCAACATAAGCAGCGCCATTGCTGTTTGAAAAGCTATCAATTCCCCAGCTGGTATTCATATTGCTGAACGAAAGATTCTGATCATTTTTAAACAGGTAACTCTTTACATCTGATGATGGCATGTGTTGTACGATATCCAGCAACTGCTCTCTATGTACACCATTTGTTGAACTTTGCAACTGGTTACCCATGTACATAAGAAAGTCCATGTTTGTATAATCCCGCAAATAGCCATTTGTTACAAAAAGATCTTTCCATCCATCATTATCATAATCGGCAAATAGTGGCGACCAGCTCCAGTCTGTGTTTGATATACCAGCAAGCTGACCTATCTCGCTGAAAGTTCCATTACCATTATTCAGCTGCAGCATATTGCGCATATACTGGTTATGGAAACCAGCCCGTACAGTCATGTCAGACACGGCATAATTATCAGGCGCAAACAACATTTTCTGGCGGTGATTATCCTCCGGCAACATATCGAGTGTAAGGATATCTGGAAGGCAATCGTTGTTAATGTCTGAAATATTATTGCCCATGGAAAACTGGGATGTATGTGCAATGGCACCGTTCAACTTATCTGTAAACGTACCATTACCATTGTTGATGTAGAGGTAATCAGGCACGATGTAATCGTTGGAAATATAAATATCCGGCCAACCATCATTGTTTACATCGGCAATGCCGGCAGAAAGGTTGTAACTCAAAACGCTGTTTACAATGCCAGAACTCTTCGTTACATCTGTAAAATGGTTGTTGTCATTTCTAAATAACCGGGTTCCTCTTTCGTTATCGTGTTGGTTAATGAGTTCATGTATCGTTGCATCTGTAAGATTGGTAAACCGTGTTGGATTGTGGTTGATGAACAACACATCTAAATCGCCGTCCCTGTCATAATCAAAGAAATAAGCCTGATTGCAAAACATCGAATCGTTTAGTCCGTATTGAGCGGTTTCATCTTTAAAATGCGGAACGCCATTGCCGTCATTTCCTTCGTTGATGAAGAGTTGAGGGATTCGTTTTTGACCATTTATTTTTCCTGAATAACAAAGAAAAATATCCAGTTTATTATCGCCGTTTACATCAGCCATTGTTACACCGGTTTTCCACGGACCCGGTCGTCCTAATACACCTGCTGTTTCTGCCACTTCATTAAATTGCATGTTGCCTCTATTGAGGTACAAGGCATTGTCGGTCATGTTGGCGCTAAAATAAATGTCTTGCAATCCATCGCCGTTTACATCACCCGTAGCCACACCACCACCGTTATAAAAATATTCATACATCAGAACATTTGTATTCAAACCTTCGGTAAGTGTGTTTGAAAAATGAACGTTTGTTTGAGATGGCGGAAGCAGCGAGAAGAGCGGCTGTGTTTTGCTTTCTTTCTCATGATTGCTTTGGCATGTAACATTAGTCATTGCAATGACAATTAGTATGAGCCATTCAAAACAATGGACTATATCTCTGCGCCTGCTATTCATTACCTATCAATTTAAAAAAGAAATTCCTTGCTTTTACGCAAAGAATTTCTATATCACAAAAAGAACAAAGCAAAAAATTAATACCCAGGATTTTGTGCTCCTTTCAATTGCGGGTTTTTGTCAATCACAGCTTGTGGTATCGGGAACAGATAATTTTTACCAGCATCAAATTTCCTGTCTCCTCCTTTGGCTTCAACCGGTGCATACTGCAACACACCGTTGGCACCTGTAGTGATGGAAATACCATGCAGTGGATGATTAAGATTTACATCGGCAATGCGCCACCGCAAAAGATCCCAGAACCTCTTGTCTTCAAATGCAAATTCGATACGCCTTTCGCGGCGAATGGCAGTGCGCATCTCGTCTTGGCTTAGCCCGGCAGGTAAATCAGGCAGGGCTGAACGGCTCCTGATTTTATCCACTGCCATATATACCGTTGCATCAGGACCTGCTGCTTCATTCTGTGCTTCTGCATAGTTCAGCAGCACATCTGCATACCGATAGATAATATAGTTCTGATAGCTTGTATAGCCACCCCAGTTGGCAGCTCCTAACACAAGGGTTTTATCATCAAGACGTTTACGCATATAATAACCGGTTTGGCTGGCATCATCCCGGTCGGTTTGGTCAATTTCGTTTTTGCTGCCAATACCTTTTCTTGTAAAAATACTGTCGTTATAAAAATAAGAGCCATCATAAACAATAGATTCATAGAACCGTTGCTCTCTATTCTCATAAGGCTTTTGCGGATTATAGCCTGATGTTGGATCGCTGATGACTTTGCCATTATCCATCGCATAATCATCCACAAGTTCCTGTGTAGGGTTTACGCCTCCCCAACTTGTTTCAGCACCGTTTTTTGTAAATGTGGGCCCGATAGTACCATCCAGAAAAGCGCCTTTGCCTTGTCCTGGTGGATTGTATTCCCTGTACATAATAGATTCCTTACTAGAATTACCTCTGGATAAAAACATACTTGCATAATTGCCATCCAACTCATAAGGTAATTCGTCCATTATCTTTTTATTGCTGGCAGCCGCATCAGCATATTTACCTGCATACAATTCACACCAGCCTTTTATAACCATCGCTGCGCCTTTGCCTACTTTGCCCGAAGAAGGCATATCAGGTAAATCGCTGTAAGCTGCACTGCATTCCGATGTAATGAACTGAAGCGTTGCATCGTATGTGCTCCTGGGTTTGAAAACACTGTCGCCCTGCACATCTATATTCAGCACTTCTGTGATAATCGGCACACCGCCAAACAGCATAAATAAGTTCTGATAGAAGTAAGCTCTCAATACTCTGACTTCCGCTATTTTTTCTTTTTTATAATCATCTGTCAGTGCTGATGAGGCGGTTGCATTTTTTATAAAGACGTTGCATTTTCTAACATCTGTATATAAGGTCGTCCAGTCGTAAGGCCCGCCGATATCACCCGAAATATTTGCGTTTGATGGTGATTGAAGACTTTGCTGAATTAACCCTCTGGATGTTGGCCAAGCAAATCCGCAGATCGAATTATCAGACCAGTTTTCAATCGGGTCATACCAGTTGTTGCCATCCGGCAGAGCCGTATAAATATCATTCAGAAAAAGGTCAGCAGCACCGGGATCTGTCCACACATTAGCGTCGGTTAAGCGATCTCTTGGCTGAACATCCAAATCTTTATCGTTGCACGATTGCGCGATGCTAATGATAGCTATCGCAATAAAATATACCGGTTGTTTAAAAATTTTACGAAACATGACAAACATTCATTTGGTTTTAAAAAGTAACATTCAGACCTACTGTAACCACTTTCTGTTGCGGATAAAACTGCCCTTGTTGCTGGCTGGCTTCCGGGTCGAAATCTTTCATCTCTTTCGTCCAGGTTACAAGGTTTTGACCGGATGCATAAACGCGTACCACTTGCAGACCTATTTTAGATACAATTGTGGCTGGCAGAGCATAGCCAATCTCTACAGTTTTCAAACGCAGGTAATTGCTTTTTCTCAGCCACCAGTCTGAAACCTGTTGTGTATTTTGACTTGGCACTGATAATACAAGTGGATACTTGGCATCTGTATTTTGTGGCGTCCAGTAATCAAGTGAAGCTGCTAATGCAGAGCCGCTATTATAGAATGGCCAAGCCGCTTGCTGGTCTAAATAAAAGCTGCCCAGCCCGGCACCCTGAAAGAGAACATTCAAATCAATTCCTTTATAAGAAATGCTTGGCGCGAAGCCAAAAATTAACTGTGGCGTTGGTGTATTGCCAATTGCTGTCTGGTCGTTAGCATCGATGATTCCGTCGGGTTTGCCACCAGGTCCGCTCAAGTCGGCATACTTAATATCGCCGGGATGCAGCGTGCCGAATTGTGTAACAGAGTATTCGGTATTATCAATCACACCATCACCATTTTTATCATCGCTTTGCTGAAATAAGCCCAAGGCATGATAGCCAAAATAAGTGTTGATCGGGCGACCTGTTACTCTTCGGTTTGGATTGTCGTACGTGGCTGCCAGTTCATATATCTGCACGTATTTATTTTTCGCATAGGTTAAGTTTCCGGTTATGCCAACGCGAAGATCTTTCGTGATATTGAAGTTGGTTCCAATCGTCATATCAATGCCATGGTTAGTAACAGCTGCTGAGTTAGTTTGTGGCAACCCAATACCATACTCGGCAGGTACCGAGTTTTGATTGGCAATGAGGATATCATTTCTCTTTTCAGTAAAATAATCGGCTTCAATACTAAACAAGCCTTTCAGGATGGAAAACTCAACGCCAACGTTTGCTTTCTTAGCTTTTTCCCAGGTTATGTTTGTGTTGGCAGGAGATGTTTCCCGCAGACCTTGCGTGCTGGTTCCGTTGAAGATGCCGCTATTGCCCAACAAAGCATACGCGCTCAAATATTGAAACGGTGCCAGCGCTCCGTCAATATAAGGTAAGGCTCCGCTTTCGCCATAAGAGCCACGGATTTTCAGGTTGTCAATCCATGAAATATTTCTCATAAATTTTTCCTGCGAAATGCGCCAGCCGGCAGACACAGCCGGGAACAACTGGTAACGTTTGCCGGGAGCAAATACATAGTTTCCATCATAGCGACCGGATGCTTCAAACAAGTATTTACCATCGTAAGCATAGGTGACTCTGAAGATCATTCCACGCTGTTTGTATTCGCTGGATGAACCATAATTTGAAATGTCGTTAGCACTGGAACTGCCATTGTTAAGTTCCGGGATATTCACGTTATAATTCACGCGCTTGGCACCAAAGTTTGAATACTTGATGTCGCGTGATTCCAATACCAAAAGCCCGCCTATATTGCTTTTGCCAAATGTGTTGTTGTAATTTAAATACCCTTGTAAAGTGAAAGCCTGCACCTGACTGTTGTACACTTCGTAAGATGGTTTCTGAGGTCCGTCAGATCCGATTTGTGCAATTGTATAAGGACTGGTGGTCGTGTCGGTAACGGCATAGTAAGGGATTGGTGTCAGCCATGTTTTTGTTGTTTGTCCGTCGGGATCATTTAAATCGTAACTGAATACCGCTTTTGCACTCAAGCCTTTAATAGGTAGCCTTTGTTCAAGACTTAATTGAGTTAAAACGATCTGCCTTGTATCGTGTGCGTAACCGCTGTTGTACACATTACCGTACGCTGTACGGCCAATATAAGAACCTCCCTGACCATTACTGAATAATATCGGTGCTACAGGCGGCGTACGATACAATTGGTAAAAGATATTGCTTGCCGAAACACCAGGGTAATTTCTATCTTCTGCTCTTCCATTAAGCCCGATACTAAACTTGGTTGAATTGGTTACCTGGATATCAACATTAGAAGTCAGGTTAAAGCGTTTGTAATTGGTGGGTCCCCATAATCCATCTTGCGTTAAATAACCAAATGCACCAAAGTATTTTATTTTATCGCTGCCACCCGAAACCGCCAGGTTGTGCGACATCATCGGGACATTTTTATTGATAATCGTATGCAGGGGATCATTAACAGGATATAAGTCCGGGTTGGACCCATCCTTAAATTTTTGTAACGCATAATCGCCATACACAGCGCCAGCGTTTTCGTTTGCCGCCGCTGCATTGCGCATTACCGCATACTCATACGCGTTCACCATATTCGGTAGCTGTGTAGGATTTTGCCAGCCATAGTAGCCGTTATATGTGAGTTGCGGTTTGCCGCTTGTTCCGCGTTTTGTAGTTACCAGTATCACACCGTTGGCACCTGCCACACCATAAGGTGCTACAGCAGCAGCATCTTTAAGTATTGTAAAACTGGCTACACTGTTTGGGTCTAGTTGCTGAAAACTTCTGGGCACACCATCTACAATAACTAAAGGCGCTGTATTGCCCGTTGTGCTAAAGCCACGTATCAGGATATTTGCACCATCATTACCTGGTTCACCACCATCTTGTTTAAAAATAACACCCGATACACGTCCACCAAGTGCATTGCTTAAGTTGGCAACCGGCACCTTGGTTACTTCATCACCTTTTAGGCTTGCCACAGCCGCCGTTACTGATGTTCTTTTTTGCGTGCCGTATCCAATTACGACAACATCATTTAATGTGCTGTTATCATTGAATAACTGCACTGTAATCTCACCACTTTGCGGGATGCTGGTTTCTCTTGTTTTATATCCTACACTTGTAATAATCAGTGTAGCATTTCTGTTTTGTACCTTAATAGAAAACTTACCGGAGCTATCAGCTGTTACGCCTGTGTTGGTATTTTTTACTTGTATGCTGGCACCTGATAGCGGAACATTTTTTTCATCTACCACAACGCCGGTTACCTGTATTGATGATTGAGCAAACGCACTGATGTAAAAGCAACTGAAGAGAAAAAACAAGGCTTGCTTTGGTATTAAAAGCATAACCTTTTTTAGAAAAAAAAATTTCATTGGCATAAGCAAAAGATTTGTTTCCAAAATAACAACCAAGTGCAAGCTTTTTAAATGGATATTTTATTCGAAAAGATGGATTATTTTTTGGTTAGATTTATAATGATGAAAGCGGAAACAGTTATATCTGTATTATGATGATTTGCCTTTTATATTCTACACTGCTTAATAATTCTTATTCCTCTTTTGATATTCTTTCGCTGATATGTATTTATAAGCCTGACAAGCATTCTTGAGAAATAATATTGATCTTCTATACCAAGACTACATGAGATTTCTTTACTGTTCCATTCAATAATGACAAAAAATTATTTGGAAAGCCTACGATTCAATTGGATTCACATAGTTATGGATGCCGCTTAAAATTGGTAAGGGAAAGATTTGGCTGCGGGCGCCAGCAAAGTGGTCTATTGATGTAAAGAGTTGAACTTTTCAAAATCCTGAAATGAAAAAGAGTAAGATATAGTAATATAATCCAGTTTGGTAGTAAAAAAATCTATTTATCAATACACATCCTTTCCAATTTTTGAATACAAATCAGGATCAATAATTAAACTGGCAGATCGTTACGAATTTCTATTCTAATTATACTGATTTCATTTGTTTCTATGTGTTTAAGATAACATATACAGAAAGGAATAGTGGTTGTATTTTTTGCTGCTGATCTGCTTCACAATAAAACAATATTTATAGTTTGGAGATATTGCTGATATCCAAACGAAATGAAAGACCTATGTGAGATTGCTACTCGTTATTAAATTACTGAAATGAAGGGAATGTATTAATTCAGTTTACTTGTTCCGTCTATCAATAAGAGGGTAAATTATAAATAGATAATAAAAAAACAAAAAGGTGTTACGAGTGCTTTTCAAATCTGCGATTTTTTCGCATTGTCAAAATTCTGTTCAATTGATAAAGTTAAACCATCGGTCGGTGAATAAATACATGCTTTGCGCGATAGCAATGTTCATTATCGTTTCGAATGCTGTTGCTCAAACGACAATCTCTTTGAATGCAAATGATAAAGGGCGGGTTTTCGAAGGTATAGGTGCTGTCAGTGCCGGTGCCTCTAGTCGCAACTTGGTTGATTATCCTGAGAAACAACGTTCCGAGATACTTGATTTCTTATTTAAACCAAAATTTGGCGCAGGTTTTCAGCATCTCAAGGTTGAAATAGGTAGCGGCGAAAATTCTACTTGTGGCAGTGAACCTTCTCATGCTATTACACGTGAGGAATTACTTAATCCCAAACCGAGGGGATATGAGTTTTGGTTGATGTCCGAAGCACGCAAACGCAACCCGGAAATCCTGCTGGATTGTCTTCCCTGGGGATATCCTGCCTGGGTTGGCAATCGCTTTTCAAAGGAGTCTGCTGACTGGTTTGTTGCTTTCTTAGAAGTTGCCCGCAAATATTATAAGTTAGAATTAGATTGGGTGTCTGCTGCCCAAAATGAAAATGGAACTGACCTGAATTGGATAGCCAAATATTTGCGTCCGGCATTAGATGCCCATGGTTTTTCAAAAGTAAAACTGCAAGGTCCGGACGATGATAGCGAGTTCTGGCAGATATTCGATGAGCTTGAAAAGAATCCGGAGTATAACCGCTTAATTGATGCAGTTGGTTATCACTATCTGGATGGTCGTGAGCCTTGGGACATTGATCAGAAAGTAAACCGTGCAGCTACAGAAAAAGCTAAGCAATCAGGGAAACCTTTATGGGCAAGTGAGGAGTGGAGCCAATCAGGGCAAGAGTGGGGAGGAACAGGAACTCTGTATTTAGCCCGGTTGATGAATAAATTGTACACGCGCGACCGTGCGACCAAATACGAAATATGGTGCCCGGTCGATGGGATTTATAACCAAATAATTTGGCCGAATACCGGAGCCATTCAAGCCGACTCACCATGGAGTGGCCACTATACCGTTTGGTCATCTGCGTGGGCGATAGCTCATACAACTCAATTTGCTGAGCCTGGTTGGGTATATATGGATGGAGCTTGCGGACAATTCGATACCAGTACATGGCGTGGCAGCCACGTGGCGTTGCGAAATCCAAAAACAGGCGATTGGTCGGTAGTTTTAGTAACCGGAGAAAAGCAGAAGGTTAAGCTAAATATTGGTAAAGGACTTAAAAGCGGTCCGGTTTATTTATGGAAGTCAACCGCAAAAGAACAGTTTATTAAACAACTATCACCGCGTTTAAATAAAGGTTCTATACAGTTAGAATTGGAACCAGATGCCATTTATACCTTGACCAGTACAACCGGACAAACAAAAGGCTCATTTGGTACACCGCCGGCAAACAAGCCATTTCCATTTCCATACACAGAGAACTTTGATAACTATGTTTCTGGCGAAACACCACGATACTTCTCCGATCAGAAAGGAACTTTCGAAACCTGTCAATCGCCAAAAAGCGGAATGTGCCTGGCTCAGATCGTACCCGAAGAGGGAATTCTATGGTATAACAACTGGCTATTAAAACCACATACTTTGTTTGGCGACATAAGCTGGCAAGATTATGCAATTGACGCTGATGTTTTACTGCAAGGTGGTGACGTTGAAGTTGGCGGACGCTATGCTGATCGGAATAAGCTGGGCTTTCGCTGGATTCTCACCAGAGACGGGCGATGGCAGTTAAATTGGCAATATAATACTCTCGCTTCAGGTCAAATCGAAGAATTTTCGCCTAAGGGTTGGCACCATCTCCGCCTCGAGATGAGCGGCACACAAATTACGGGTCTTATAGATGACAAAGAATTAGCGCGTGTTTCAAATGAATCGGGGTCAAAAGGAATGGCTTTTATTGCCAGCACTTATGATAGAAACCTCTTCGATAATATTCGGGTGGAACCGGCTTCTTCTAAATAATTTTATGGCTTACAACAGATAATCATTCCTTTTACCTGTGGAGTTAAGAAGTAATTGTTTTAAAGCATTTTTGCGACAAGAATGAGTTAGCTATGTGTTCGCTTTTTGTGGGGATACGGTTGGTAGTTTTATGAATAAATCGCTGATTAGATCTGCTCAAGAATAAACTGAACAAAATGACGAGTTACTGCTCTGAAAATTTTCATACCACCTCGTACGTTTTATAATCCTTCCTAACAATTTTTATTTCTGTTCCGGTATTCTTTCGGTGAGATATTCATAAGCTTGGCAAACATTCTTGAGAAATAATATTGATCTTCTATACCAAGACTAAATGAAATTTCTTTGATGTTCATATTTGTAAACAGCAAATACTGGCAAGCCTTCTGCACTTTCAGGTGATTGAAATAATCGATAGGAGAATAACCGGTTTCTTTTTTGAAAACGGTTGAAAAATGAGATACGGAAAGATTGGATGTGTTCGCTAATTCATGCAGGCAAAGCACGGTATCCAATTTCTTCTTCATGAAGTTTATAGATGCAGAAACAACATTGAGCTGGCTGGTATCTCCTCCATTAAATTTCTCTTCGTATAAAAGGGATGACAGAAAATGATAGAATATCATATTCACGTATCGCAGTGTATCATCACTATATCCATTATCTAACTGCGAATAGATATCTTCAAACAGTTTTATCCTATTCTCATTGTAACCTAAATATGGCTTATAATCTTTCGAGTGTTTTATTATTAAGTCAACTACATGTTTGGCAAGAATACCATCAAAATGAATCCAATAAATAGTCCATGCATTACTCTCATCTGCTGCATAAATGTGCGCTTGGTTGGCCGGAATAATAATGTACTGCGATGGCTCAATAAGAATTTGTTTTTCGTTTATCTCAACCCAACCATAACCTTCTACACAATAGATGAGTATATTTTGATTGATGCCTTTATCGCGCTCAACATAGTGATGAATCGCTTTGGGATAATACCCAATGTCAGTGATGTAAATACTTTTTGTCAACAGGTCTTTAATAAGAAAATCGGAAACAATTTTCTGTGGCAACACAATCATTCGTTGCCCCTTAAAGCCGTGTTTGATTCTTTCGTTTGTAATTTTCATAAAGCAAAACAGCAACCGTTAAATAATCCATTGTTACAATAAAATTCACTATTTTTTTTGTATTCTGCAAAGTCGAATTTTGACTTCATTCTTGTAAGCCAAGATCCGACAGAGTCAAAATAATAATAATGATTGCATTGCTGTTCAAAACGAAGAGAAGCTTTTTTCAATACAAAACAAGCAGGCTTCTAAAAGCTGTTCTCTGTTGGATGTGGATTGGTTTATCGCTAAGTTCCTCTGCACAAAAAATAATTCGCATTGAAACTAAAGACAATCTTTTGCTACTCGGTGTTGGCAAAGATTCCATGCTTAAGCAGTTATATTTCGGCGCCAAAATAAGCAATGATGGAATGGCGTCTCAAAACCTAAATGACAGCAAGCCAGCATATGCAGCTTATGGCGACGAGGTAGATAATTTTGCACTGCGCCTTACTCATGCTGATGGCAACCTGACTACGGAGCTTGTGTACGCAGGTGATAACACGGAAAGAGCAGACAGCAACATAAGCATCACGAAAATTACTTTGAAAGATAAATACTATCCCGACGAAGTAAACCTGTTTTATAAAACATACCACGAGCAAAATATAATTGAGCAATGGATGACCTTCAGCCACAAAGAAAAGGGCTCGGTAACGCTGTATAATTTTGCTTCTTCATCGCTCAATTTTCAAACTCCTGATGCATACCTTTCTTACTTCTATGGCGATTGGGCAAATGAATTCAACCTCGTTGAAACAAAGCTTTCCGAAGGAACCAAAACCATTGATTCTAAACTGGGAGTAAGAACGGATTTACGCTCAAATCAATCCTTTCTTTTATCACTGAATGGAAAGCTGCATGAAGATGATGGTGAAGTGGTTGCCGGCACGCTTGCCTGGCCGGGAAACTGGCAGCTTCAGTTTAACGAAGATCATTACAACCGCCTGCAGGTAACAGCGGGAATAAATCCATTTGCATCGGACTATACATTAAAAGCAGACACTACATTTACCACACCAGGCTTCCTGTTTACTTATAGTAAAAATGGCGCAGGAGAAACTACAAGAAATTTGCATCGCTGGGCAAGAAAATATGGTATTGCAAACGGGTACGACAGCCGCGATGTATTGCTCAATAACTGGGAAGCCACCTACTTTGATTTTGATGAAAATAAGCTATCCGATATCATCAAAAATGCAGGTGCAATGGGCTTCGAGTTGTTTTTACTTGATGATGGATGGTTTGCCAATAAATATCCGCGCAACAACGATGACGCGGGATTGGGCGATTGGGAAGTGAATCATAAAAAACTGCCACATGGACTATCTTACTTAGCCGACCTCTGTAAACAAAACAATTTAAAATTTGGTATTTGGGTAGAGCCAGAAATGGTGAATCCCAAAAGCGAACTTTATGAAAAACATTCTGATTGGGTGATTGGCGCGCAACATCGCGACCTCAATTTATTTCGTAATCAATTGATTCTCGACATCACCAATCCAAAGGTGCAGGATTATGTGTACAGCGTGCTGGATAATCTAATGTTACAAAATAAAGGCATCAGCTATATTAAATGGGATTGCAACCGTTATGTAACCAATGCAGGTTCATCGTATTTAGGTAAGCAGCAATCAAAACTATTCATCAATTATCCAACAGCTTTACTCAACATCATTCAACGCTTCCGGAAAAAATATCCGGATGTGAATATGATGGTCTGTTCCGGTGGCGGTGGCAGAATGGATTATGCTACGATGCCTTACTTCCAGGAGTATTGGCCAAGTGATAATACAGACCCGATAGACAGGCTTAAAATTCAGTGGGGCGTTGAATATTTCTACCCGGCAGTTGGTTTGGCAGCTCACGTTACGCCTAACCATTCCGACGAAAGAATTACACCTTTAAAGTTCCGTTTTGATGTAGCAATGACAGGTCGGTTAGGCCTGGATTATCGAGTTGATAAATTGAGTGAAGAAGAAAAAACATTTGCCATCAATGCGATTGCTTCTTACAAGCAAATCAGGAATATTGTATTGCAAGGTGATCTATATCGATTGTTATCGCCTTACGAAAATAATCGTGCTGCACTGATGTATGTAAGTGAGAATAAAGACTCTGCTTTGGTGTTTTCTTTTTTACAAAAAAAGGAACCTTATCCCGATCGATCGAAGCTGTTACTGAAAGGATTGGATGCCAATGCACAGTACAAAGTAACCGAAGTAAATAAGGGCAGTTTTACACGCCTGCAAGACTATGAAGGCAAAACATTTAGCGGTGATTACCTGATGAAAGCCGGGTTACAGTTTGATATGTACAACGATTACGAAAGCGCTGTAATACAACTCGTGAAACAATAAACTTTATAACGGTATGCAGTTCCTTTTAATGCAAAAAAAAGGAATAGTTAACTAAAGAACCAACTGGTTATTATGGAAGTAAAAGCATGGGTAGAGCGGGTATCTATACCTACCTACGAAACTGGCAAACCGGAAAAAAATCCGATGTTTCTTGAAAAACGTGTTTACCAGGGAAGCAGTGGAGTTGTATATCCGCACCCTGTAATTGAAAGCATAAGCAATGAAAAAACATCTAAAGAATACGAAGCAGTTTTTATAGAAAATGATTACTTGAAAATTATGATTCTGCCAGAATTAGGCGGCAGGATTCAGCGTGCGTATGACAAAGTAAAAAACCGCGATTTTGTTTATTACAATCAGGTTATAAAGCCTGCACTGGTGGGTTTGTCAGGTCCGTGGATATCAGGTGGAATAGAATTTAACTGGCCACAACATCATCGCCCAAGTACTTTCAGTCCCGTTGATTTTACAATCGAAGAATTTGAAGACGGAAGCAAAACTGTATGGGTTAGTGAAACAGAGTTGATGTTTCGCACAAAAGGAATGGCAGGCTTTACTTTATACAAAAACAAAGCTTATCTAGAAATTAAAGGTCAGTTATTCAATGGTACCTCTTTTCCGCAAACGTTTCTATGGTGGGCAAATCCGGCGGTGAAAGTGAATGATGAATATCAATCTGTTTTTCCACCTGATGTGTATGCTGTGTTTGATCATGGCAAGCGTGATGTGAGTGATTTTCCCATTGCGACCGGCACGTATTATAAAGTCAATTACGCACCCGGAAACGATATTTCGAAGTATAAAAATATACCGGTACCTACCTCGTACATGGCCATACAATCGCAATACAATTTTATGGGTTGTTATGAGAATGATACGGAAGCCGGCATGTTGCATGTTGCCGATCATCACTTCTCGCCGGGCAAAAAACAATGGACCTGGGGCAAGGGCGATTTTGGCTATGCGTGGGATAAACAATTAACGGATGAAGATGGTCCATACATCGAATTGATGACCGGCATCTTCACGGATAATCAACCCGATTTTTCTTGGATGCAGCCGAATGAAATCAAAAACTTCACGCAATATTTTATGCCGTATGCGGGCATTGGTTATGTGAAGAATGCAACGAAGGAAGCGGCTATAAATATTGAATGGAATGATGATACGCTGCAGATAAAAGTGTATACCACTTCCGAATATAATAACGCTGCAATTATTGTTTGGGATGATGGCAAAGAAGTAAAAAGATTCACTGCCAATCTTTCACCTGCCAACATATTTTCCGAAGCTTTTACGGTATCTCAAAAAGGCGAAGAAGGAAAGTGGAAAGTGTGTGTGCTGAATAACGAAAATAGGGAGTTAGTCTCTTATCAGCCGTTACCTCTTAATAAAGAAGAAATTCCTTCTCCGGCCATTGCAGCAAAGTTGCCTTCTGAGATAGAACAGGTAGAAGATTTGTTCCTAAACGGCTTGCATTTGGAGCAATACCGTCATGCCACTTTCAACCCGATGGATTATTATGAAGAAGGATTAAAAAGAAGTCCAAACGATGCTCGCTGCAACAATGCGAAAGGCTTGCTGCTGCTGCGTCGCGGTCAGTTTGCAAACGCTGAACCTTATTTAAGAACTGCCATTTCTACGCTTACCAAACGCAATCCGAATCCTTATGACGGTGAGCCATATTATAACCTCGGTTTAAGTTTAGTGTTTCAGGAAAAATATAAGGAAGCGTATGATGCTTTCTATAAAGCTACCTGGAATGATGCCTGGCAACATGCTTCTTTTTTATGGCTGGCAAGAATAGCTGCGCGCGAGCAGAGAATAGATGATGCGTTGCAACTGGCAGAGAAATCATTAGTAAAAAATTATCATAGCAATACAACGAGACATCTGAAAGCCGCTTTGTTGCGACATAAAAATTTACCGGAAGAATGTATTGTCTTATGCAATGAAAGTATACGCATTGATGCCTTCAATTTTGGTTGCTTGTATGAAAAATATCTGGCAGAATCATTAGTAAACAAGAACGAGCAAAGCTCATATTTACATGATATATTCAGGCTGATGCGCTATGCTGAAAATAATTTTCTTGAACTGGCTTTGCAATACGCACACGCCGGTTTATATGAGGATGCTATTACTTTATTGAGCAGCTATACCACTTATGCAAGCGAAGTAAAAAATGATGATGTAGATAAATCGCTCACACATTATTACCTGGGTTGGCTTCATGAAAAAAATAATGATTTTGAGAAAGCAATCAAACATTATCGCATAGCTGCAAGCAGCGATAATGCGCTCGTGTTTCCAAATAAAATTGAAGAGATTGGTATTCTGCAATCGGCGGTTACTATGAATCCTTCTGATATAACAGCATACTATTACTCAGGCAATCTCTGGTACGATAAACGCCAGTACAACGAAGCCATATCATGCTGGGAGAAAGCGATTGCTGTTAATCTAAATTTTGCTACGCCTTATCGAAATCTTGCCATTGCTTACTACAATAAAAGGAACGATAAACAAAAGGCTTTGCAATATTTAGAGAAAGCTTTCGCACTCGATAACGCTGATGCCAGGGTTTTTATGGAGCTCGATCAATTGTATAAGTTATTGGGCGAATCGTTTTCAAAAAGATGGCAGACTCTTCAAAAATATGAATCGCTTGTTGAGCAACGGGATGATTTATATATTGAAAGAATCACTTTGCACAACAACCTCGAAGATTATCAAACTGCAAAAAAATTATTGGCGTTACGACATTTTCATCCATGGGAAGGTGGCGAAGGAAAAGTGACAAGTCAATACCTGTTATGCCATACAGAACTTGCGAAACAGGCTATCCTAAATCAACAATTTGAGGAAGCGATATCGCTGTTGAATGAGGCCAGGTATTTTCCTGATAACCTGGGAGAAGGAAAGTTATACGGCGCACAGGAAAACGACCTGGATTACTTAATGGCATGCGCTTATGAAGGATTAGGGAAGCGTGAAAAAGCGTTTGAATATTTCGAAAACGCAACGGTGGGAATCAGCGAGCCGGTGCAGGCAATTTACTACAATGATCCGCAACCAGATAAGATATTTTACCAGGTTTTAGCGTGGATGAACTTAGAAAAGCCTGAACATTCTAAAACAATATGCAAGCGGTTGATTGACTTTGGCGAAGCACATATAAACGACAACATACACATTGATTATTTTGCGGTATCGCTGCCGGATATGCTGGTGTTTGATATTGACCTGAACCAACGTAATAAATTGCACTGTTACTACCTTATAGGGCTAGGTAACATTGGGTTAGGCAATTATGAAAAAGGCGCTGAATATTTGAATCTCGTTTTACAAAGCGACATCAATCACCAGGGCGCTGCCACCTATTTGCGTATGATTCATTTTGTTCAAAACACAGCATTCATTCATCATCCTGCGTAATTTTTTATTTTGCAAACAATAACACAATCATTAAATGTTAGCCGTCGCTATTACGGTTTAGTCGACGGAAACGAAGTGCATTCGTTCACCCTAAAAAATGATTTTGTTGAGATAGAAATCACCAACCTTGGCTGTATTATTTTATCAATAAAAACGCCTGATAAAAGTGGTGTTGTAAAGAACATCGTAGCTGGCTTTAAAACAATTGAAGAATATAAACAGAATACATTTTACTTCGGTTGCGTGGTAGGAAGATATACCAACCGGATTGCAAACGGAACTTTCAAAATTGATGATAAAACTTATCATCTTATGTTGAATGATGGCGTAAATAATTTGCATGGTGGCAAGGAAGGATTCGATAAAAAAGTTTGGGATGTTCAACAAATCATTAGCGATGAAACGGAAGCTGGGGTTGAGTTTTCATACATCAGTAAAGATAGCGAGGAGGGTTTCCCCGGCACTCTTACTGTATCTGTTTCCTACATCTTAAATCAAAAAAACGAACTCATCATTCATTACAAAGCAGTAACTGATAAAGCCACTCCGGTAAGCCTAACAAACCATTCATATTTTAACCTGACAGGTTTCGAAAATGATTCTGTGCTCAATCATTCGTTAACCATTTACAGTGATGAATACACGGAAAAAAATCAGCACAATCAGCCTACCGGGAAGCTGATGAATGTTGACAATACAGTGTTTGATTTTCGTTCCGAAAAAATGATCGGTACAGACATCAATAATGATGTACTAAAAGAGGACAAAGGCTATGATCACAACTTTGTTTTAAAACATACGCATTCCGATACACTTGTTCATGCGGCTCATTTGCAGGAAGATGAAACGGGCAGACAACTGGATGTATTCACCACGGCACCTGCTATCCAGGTGTATACTGCTAACTTTTTTGATGGTTCTATAAAGGGTGCGCAAAACATAATTTATAATAAACATAGCGCTGTTGCTCTGGAAACACAAGCATTTCCCGATAGCCCGAATCATCCTCATTTCCCGAATACAATTTTGCATCCCGGCGAAGAGTATAACTCAACAACGATATATGCTTTCGGGATCATCAATAAATAAAACGATTTGCATGCAATCATTTAAAAAGTACTGGTTATTACTTACACTTCCGTTGCTCTTTTCTGTTAGTGTATTTGCGCAATCATCAACACCAACCGTTATCAACCTTGCGGGCACCTGGCATTATAAACTTGATAGAACAGATGTGGGTAAACAGGAGCAATGGTTTCATAAATCTTTTAGTGATGAACTCATGCTGCCAGGTTCGCTAACAACCAACAACATCGGCGATGATATCTCTCTTAGCACGCCGTGGACTGGCGATATCATTGATTCATCTTTCTTTACAAAACCGCAATACGCAAAGTATCGCACGCCTGAAAACTTTAAAGTCCCGTTCTGGCTGCAGCCGACAAAATATTATAAAGGCGCAGCCTGGTATCACAAGGAAGTAACCATTCCACAGGGATGGAATCATAAGTACATTTCGTTGTTTTTGGAGAGATGCCACTGGAAATCGACAGTATGGATTGACGATCAGGAAACCGGCAGTTGTATGAGCCTCGGAACGCCACACGAGTATGATCTGTCAGCGTTGCTAACACCAGGCAAACACCGCATCACCATTTGCATTGACAATAGAGTTCACGAAGTAAATCCAGGTCCCAATTCGCACAGTATTTCCGATCATACACAAACCAACTGGAACGGAATGGTTGGTATATTAGCGCTGATAGAAAAACCGCTGCTGCACATCGAAAACGTAAAGCTGTTTCCCGACATAAACAAGAAACAAGTTACTGTGCTCATCGATTATAAAAAGAACGATAACAATACATTAAAAGCTTCTGTTGTTCTTCAGGCTACATCCGGCAACAAAACCGCAAGCCTTCTGAAATCAATGTCTGTTGAAAAAGAACTGAAGGAAAGCATTGGAACAATATCTCTTACATACAATATGGGTGATAAGCCTTCGCTGTGGGATGAATTCAATCCGGCTTTATACAACATGCATATCAGCCTACAATCCGCTGGCGAAAGCGATAAGAAGATGATTGCCTTCGGCATGCGGAATTTTTCAACTAATAATACACAGTTCCTCATCAATGGTCGCCCAACGTTTTTGCGCGGCACTTTAGAGTGTGCAGTCACGCCGCTTACCGGTTATCCATCAACAGAAAGCTCATACTGGAAACACATGTTTTCGGTGGCTAAATACTATGGCTTAAATCATCTCCGTTTCCATTCCTGGTGCCCGCCTGAAGTGGCATTTGATGAAGCCGACAGTGCTGGCTTTTACCTGCAAATTGAATGTTCTTCCTGGGCTAACCAGGGCGCTACCATAGGCAATGGTATGCCGCTCGACACATTCATCTACAGCGAAAGCGAACGTATCGTAAACAACTTCGGCAATCATCCTTCCTTTTGCATGTTGACCTATGGCAATGAGCCCGCTGGCAAAGACTACAAAGGATATCTTACAAAATTTGTTGACTACTGGAAGGGGAAAGATAACCGCCGTTTGTACACTTCAGCCAGCGGCTGGCCGGTGATTGATGAGAACGATTATAACAGCACATCCGATCCGCGCATACAGGCTTGGGGCGATGGATTAAAAAGCATTATCAATCATGAACCGCCATCAACAATGTATGATTGGGACAAGATCATTTCAAAATGGAAACATCCAACGGTAAGTCACGAAATCGGGCAATGGTGCGTGTATCCCGACTTTAAAGAAATAAAAAAATACACCGGTGTTTTAAAAGCTAAAAACTTTGAAATTTTCAGAGATTTTTTGAAAGAACACGGCATGCAACACCTGGAAGATTCATTCCTGCTGGCGTCGGGAAAATTGCAGGCACTCTGTTACAAAGCCGATATAGAAGCGGCATTGCGAACCAAAGGTTTTGGTGGCTTCCAGCTATTAGGTTTAAATGATTTTCCGGGACAGGGCACTGCGCTGGTAGGCGTGGTAAATGCTATGTGGGGAGATAAAGGATACATTAATGCAAAAGAATATAACCGGTTTTGCAATAGTGTAGTACCGCTGGTGCGCTTTATTAAAATGATTTATAATAACGACGAAACCATATCGGCAAAAGTAGAAGTGGCAAATTACGGTAATCGCGAAATACAGGACGGCAGTGCTTCGTGGCGAATTAAAAATAGTACAGGTAGTATTTTGTTTCATGGTGAATTAAATGCATCGCATATTCCATTTGGTAATGGCATTAACATTGGTGAAATCAAAACATCTTTATCATCCATTACAACACCTGAAAAACTAATAGTAGAAGTGAGTGTGGAAGGATATAAAAACAGTTGGGATATATATGTTTACCCAAAGCAATTGCCCGACGTAAAGAATGTTTATACTACGCAATCGTTAGATGATAAAGCGATGCAAATATTAAACAACGGCGGCAATGTTCTGCTCAATTTGAAGCAAGGATCGCTGACAAAAAATAAAGGCGGCGATATTGCCATTGGTTTCTCCAGTATCTTCTGGAACACAGCATGGACGGGCGGTCAGGCACCGCAAACGCTTGGCATTTTATGCAATCCCAAACACCCGGCTTTGCAATATTTTCCTACTGATTATTATTCCGGTTACGAATGGTGGGATGCCATGTCTCATTCCAACGCTATTCGTTTAGATAGTCTTTCAAAAAACATACAGCCAATTGTAAGAGTTATTGATGACTGGTTCACGGCGCGCCCGTTAGGCTTGGTGTTCGAGTGTAAAGTGGGCAAGGGAAAACTAATGGTTTCCGGCATTGACCTTGCCTCAAATCTTGCGCAGCGCCCCGAGGCAAAACAGCTTTTATACAGCTTCGAAAAATACATGTCAACAGCAAGTTTCAATCCCACACAATCCATCGATTTGCATACCATACAAAGCCTAACAAATGAAGAATTATAACAGCACCTATATCACCGGTATTTCATTTATCTCAGCATTAGGCGGCTACCTGTTCGGATTCGATTTTGCCGTTATTTCCGGAGCCTTGCCATTTCTGCAAAAGCAGTTTGGGCTAACCGCATACTGGGAAGGATTTGCCACCGGCAGTCTTGCCTTAGGCGCCATTGCAGGGTGTTTAATTGCCGGGCAAATTGCCGATAAATATGGACGTAAGCGAGGCTTGCTGGTAGCGGCTGCACTATTCTTTATCTCTTCTTTATTCATGGCATTTTCAATTAATAAAGGTGTTTTCATCGCGTCCCGTTTTTTAGCTGGTATCGGTGTGGGTATGGCGTCTATGTTGTCGCCGATGTACATAGCTGAAATTGCGCCGGCAGAAGTTCGTGGACGAATGGTTGCCATCAATCAGCTCACTATTGTAACCGGTATTTTAATAACAAATCTTGTCAATTATTCCCTGCGCAACATGGGCGATGATGCCTGGCGATGGATGTTTGGTTTGGGCACCATTCCATCAGGATTATTCTTTATCGGCGCATGGGTATTGCCCGAAAGCCCGCGCTGGCTCGTGAACGTTTCAAGAGTAGCAGAAGCATTGAAAATCTTGAAAAAAATAGGCAACGAAAGTTTTGCGCAAACAACATTAGCGTCTATTCAATCAGCAAGCCATAGCACGCTAAAGCAAGGCTACGGCGCTGCATTTAAAAAAGGAGTGTTACCTGCCGTAATGGTAGGTATCGGTCTTGCTGTGTTTCAGCAGTTATGTGGCATCAACGTGGTGTTTAATTATACCCCGCGCATCTTTCAAAGCATTGGTGTATCGCAGGATAATCAACTTTTGCAAACCGTTTTCATAGGTGTTGTCAACCTCATTTTCACCATACTCGCCATGCTGTTGGTCGACAAGCTCGGGCGCAAGCCTTTAATGCTTATTGGCTCGGTTGGTTTATGTATTTTATATATCGTTGTAGTGCGCATGCTGGCTGCCGGGTCCACCCAAGTATCATGGTTTTTATTGTCTTCAATCGGTGTCTATGCCATGTCGTTAGCGCCGGTAACATGGGTATTGATATCCGAGATATTTCCAAACAATGTGCGCAGTGTAGCCACGTCCATTGCCATCATCAGTTTATGGGCTGCCTATTTTGTACTCGTATTCACCTTCCCTATATTGTTCGACAAGCTTGGCGATAAAACCTTTTATATTTATTCAGCCATCTGCTTCATCGGCGGCATCTTTGTTTATTTTAAAGTAAAGGAGACCAAAGGCAAAACCCTGGAAGAACTGGAGATGGTATTTCATTAAATGTTATCAATCCTTAAATCGCTAACGTGGTATAATCCACTAGTAACTATTTTCAAAAAATAAGCTGCCAAGTGAATTTACTATTTATCTGTAAAACATTTTTCTACTCAACGCTATCAAATTCTATTGACTCTTGAGCTTTTATTGTGGAATTTTCTAGCCAATGGAATATATGTGTACAGCTTGTTGCGATCATCTTGATTATGGATCAGGAAGATATGGTGTATATATCGAACAATAATGACCGGAAGTATACGAAACTTTATAGCGTGGCGAGAATGAAAAGTAACTTTATATCGGGCGATAATCGATCATAGGTAGTGCTCTTAAAAGTATGATAGAATAAAAGTAAGCAGGGAGAGAGCCACTTTTGCAGTTGTGAAGTTGCAAATTGAAATAGTTTGCCCCAACTGCTGTAGTGTGAAGATAGTAAAGAACGGGATGAAGAAAACTGGGAAACAGAACTTGTTATGTAAAGACTGTACAAGACAGCTTCAGTGTGAGTATCGAAACAAAGGCTCAGACCCGCAGGTAAAGGAAAAGCTGGTAAAGATGCTTGTCAGAGGCAGCGGTGTCAGGGATTGCAAGGCAGTGCCGGGTTGGAATTGCAATATTTTTTTGGAGAGCTTATTCAGGCAGACATTTTATTATTTATCAGGAGTTTTTCATACTGGCAAGGTGCAAGATACCCCAGTGCCAAATGCCTTCTTTGGCGGTTGTACCAAACTTCTATGTATTCAAAGATAGCCAACTTCGCTTCTGCCTTTGTTTTGAAATCTCTATGATAAACCATTTCTGTTTTCATGGTTTTAAAAAAGCTTTCAGCAACTGCATTATCCCAGCAGTTTCCTCTTCTGCTCATACTTTGTGTGACAGGCCATTTCTTTAGTTCCGATGTAAATTCATGACAGGCATATTGTACACCTCTATCTGAATGAAATAAAAGTGGTTGCACTACCAGCCTGTTTTTTACGGCCATCTTTAAAGCCGGCACGGTAGTATCCCCGGCTTTCATCGTTTCGCTTAGCGACCATCCTATCACTTTTCGGTCTGCCAGGTCTATAACAGGGGTCAGATACAGCCATCCTTCAGCTGTTTTAATATAAGTAAGATCAGACACCCATTTTTGAGCTATCCGTTCAGCTGTAAAGGCCTGATCTAAATAATTCTCACACACAGCATAACTGTGCTTTGAATCTGTAGTCTTAATATGGTACTTTCTTCTGACAATGCTTTTTAGGTTCGCTCTTTTCATTACCCTGGCCAAGGTCTGGATACCAGGATACCAGCTTCTTTCAACTCTGTAGTAATGCAGGGACTACCATAGCGGCATTTATTTTTTTGATATACCTTTTGTATTTGCTCCGGTAACTGCTGTGATGTAAGTTCAGTTAAGCTAACAGGATGCTTTAACCAGTAATAATAGCTGCAACTTACGCCTAACACCCTGCACATCTTTTCTACGGTATATTCTGTTCGGTTGATTTTTATAAATCTGAATATTTCCCGTCGCCCCCGGAAAAGATGCTGACCGCCTTTTTTAGGATATCACGCTCCTGCTGTGCCTCCTTCAACGCCTTTTGTAACCTCCTGATTTCTTTTTGTTCATCATTTAAATGAATGACAGATCCGCTGTTGTTAACGCTACTGTTATACAGAGTCTTTCACTTGCTGATCCGGCCCGGATCTATGCTCAACTCAACTGCAGCTTCCTTTACTGATCCTTTAGCCTCAGATAACTCTACTGCCATCTTTTTAAATGCTACATCATACACTCACTTTTTCATGATAGTCAAATTTATTGCTTATTTAAATCTGCCTGTATTCTTTCTCCAATCAAATGTATCAACTTCACGTATGTGCAGAGCAGCAAATAGAGGCCAACGTGGCTGACAATCCCGCAGCAGCAAACAACAACCTTTGAAGATACCTATCGGTACTTTGATGAGGAACTATACAAAGAACGCTATGTGGTGGAAAGAACCAATGCCTGGCTCGATGGTTGTAAAGGCTTGCTCCTCCGTTATGAAAAGAAAATAAAAAGCTGGATGGCGCTGCATTGGATGGCTTTTTCTATTGTTTTATTACGAAAAGTCTAGCTTTGTTAAAATACTAAACAGACTCATTAATTAAAAGGAAAACAGGACAACAATAACAGGTTTATTTAAAGAGAGTCTATCCTGGTTTGAATGAGGTTTTTATCGGCTTGTGTTTTGGCTAATGTCAATGCTTTTTGCAGGCAGGCTTTTGCCTTTTCATTATCTACATCTTGGTAAAGCTCGCCAAGCAGGGTAAAATAAAAATGATTGTTAGCAAAGACTAATATTTCTGCTTCTGTAAGCGCCATTTCTTTTCCTTTTAATTTATACAAAGCATAGATGCGGTTAAGGGCTCCAGCGGGTGAGTAATGGATAGCTAACAATAAATCATAATGATCCAGAATGCTTTGCCATTTTTCATCCCCGTCTTCTTTTATGCAATGCCAGAAAGCGATGCCTGCTTCCAGATGATACGAACTTAATTCGGTTCCCTGCGCAGAAAGACACAGGTGTGTATTGCCTTGGGCTATCAGTTCTTTATTCCATAAGGCTTCATCCTGGTCTTCATACAATATCATGTCCTGATGGCTGTTTTGCCGTGCATCAAAACGGGAAGCATGAAAACACATCAGGGCAATCAAAGCATTTGTTTTTGGAAGATTTGTTCCCTTGTATTGTGTTAACAGCAAACCCAGCCGCAAAGCTTCAAAACAGAGTTCTTTTCGCAGGGTTTGATTTTGTGTCGCGGAATAATAGCCTTCATTAAATAACAGGTAAATGGTATGAAGCACATTATCAAGTCGTTTGTCAATTTCCTTTTTAGATGGCAACGCCAGGTCTGCGGCTTCGCTTTTTAATTTTTCTTTCGCGCGGAACAAACGCTTAGCGATAGCTTCTTTATTGCTGAAAAAAGCGTCTGCAATTTCATCTATACTAAAGCCGCATAAAATACGCAGTGCCAGCCCGATCTGGGCTTCACTCCGGATAGCGGGATGACAAATGGCAAACATCATACGAAGCTGGCTATCCTGAATATTCCGGTCAGAAAAATCCGGCTCGCTGATCGTTGCCTGATTTATATTTTCTCCTGATAGCCGGGGAAGAACTTTGTCTCTGAAAATTTTGTTTCTCCGAAAATGATACAGCGTTTTTTGCCTGGCAACTGCATACAACCAGGCGGTTGGGTTCGGAGGAATTTTTGCTTGCCAGGCTTCGGTTGCTGTCAGAAAGGTTTCACTAACAATATCTTCTGCTATTTCAAGATGTTGCAAGCCAAACCCTTTGCTGATGACAGCGACCATTTTGTAAAATTCCGTTCGAAACAGGTGCGACAGCAAACTGTTGTTGACATCATTCCTTTCATACATATACGGTTCTTATTTCCACGCTGCCGCCTTCGTCAATCGCCGGGCATCCGTGCGCCAGCGTAGTAGCTTCCTCCAAGTCTTCTGCGCTTACAATAATAAAGCTTCCCAGCTTTTCTTTAATCTCTACAAACGGTCCGTCAGTTATCACGCCGCCTGTCCGCAATACTTTTCCTTCCATCGAAAGTCTTGTTCCGTTGCTGACTAATTTTTCCTGGGCAGCAATATGACTAACCCATTGATGCCATTTTTTAGCCAGCTCCTGCATCTTTTCGGGCGTTGCCTCTTTATAATCATAATCAGGCTGTCTGAATAGTAATAAAAATTCCTGCATATTTTTTATTTATACATTGATTTGATGAATAAGTATAAAAGATGGTAGCATCTTCTTGCAAAGCATCGAATTATAAAATTATGATAGCTCCCGGCTTTACGAATAATGAATAGAAGCGAAATGCGCTTTCCATTTCTACTGGTTACACATTCTTCCGGCTGATATCGCAAAGCATATCCGAATGAATGTTCAGACCAATATTCGTGAGATTATAAACATGCTCGCTAGCTACGAGATACACAATCTCGCAGATCTGTCGCTCAGAGAAATGCTTCGTCAATTGTGCAAATGTGTCCCGTTTTACTTCTTTGTTTATTGTTAGTTCGGTGGCGTATTGAATCGCTGCTTTCTCCGCTTCAGAAAATATCGAACTAGTTGAATAATTGGCTAACGCATCAAATTTAGCTTCATTCATAAAAGCTTTGATGGCGGCTGCGCGGCTGGCATCAATACAAAATAAACAGGTGTTAAGCTGTGCCACCTGTTGCCGGATTAAAAGCGCCATTTCTGCCGGCAGGATTAGTTTTTTATCCAGTCCTGATATTTTAGCATACCACATTCCAAATGCAACAGGCAGTCGTGAGGAATGCACTTTCAACGGCATCAGCACTTTGCCAAATCGTTTTTTGGTAAAGAAATAAGCCAGCTTCATTCCGAAGCTGTCGGGATGTTCAACAGGAGAAAGAAATGTATCCATAGTCGTTATCGATTGATAGTATTTGTATTAAATAATAATGACCGGAAAACAGGAAACAGGACAAACAATAGTAATTTTTTGAAATAAGCCGGAATACCCAAAACTAACAGCCAGAAAAACCTGCAGGATCCAAAGAAACGTATTCATAACGAACCGATTTATTTTACATACAGTTCTTCAAAACTTCTTTTGTCAAAAGCAAACAGGATGACATACGCAATGGGAATGGCTGCCAATACAAACAAGCCGGTTAGTGCATGGAGATAAGACACTGCAATGCCTGCGATTTGAAAAAACAGACCAGCTACAATATAGCGGTTAAGCCCTTTAATAATCTTCTGGTGCAGGTTGTCTTCCTTTAACCGTTTGGAAGAAGCCAGCCGCCAGTTGAGATAAAAAGATAGCTGGCAACCCAGCAGATTAAGGCCATAGATTCTTACTGATAACGGAAATTCCCGGTACTCGGAAATTAATGTTGTAGAAAAAGGAATCAATGATATAAAAAAGAGGAACAACAGGTTGGTAAGCACAAAAGGGCGGTTAATACGGCTAACAAAATATAACTGTTCAGTATGTCCGAGCCAGTAGGTGGCTAAAATACCAAACGACAGGAGATAACTTAAAAATTTGGGCAGCAATGTCAGAAGATAATCCCTGAAAGCAGAAGCGTCTTCAAAGTGCTTATCGCGGATGATAAGTTCTAACACAAGGATGGTAAAAACAATAGCAAAAGTGCCGTCTGCTAAAGCTTCCAGCCTGGTTTTCGGCTTTTCATTTCTGCCTGGTGTTTGATTCATAATCTTCAAATAAAATAAAACAATTGCAGTAGAATCAGAAAGATACTTTCCGGCTCAAAATGCTCACTTTTGAAGCCGGAAAGCAAGCTATCTTCTTTTTACTATTATGCCTGCCGTTTTTATTTCTGACAGCAAAACATCTGCTTTTATTAGTGTATTCAACTTTATTAAACTAAATAAATAACTTATCAGTCCATTTGTATTTTACAACTCAGGCAGTGTTACCGCAGCTTTGTAAAAGTCGCTTTAAAATTTGATTTGAAAAGGCATTCTTTATCTTCTGTAAGTACATCTCCTGCGTGAAAATGATGAATTAGAAAAAGTGTTCTTCCTGCTAAGGCGTTTTTTGATAAATATCGTTTGCATGAAAAATGCTGGATCAGTAAAAGAATAACTAAAGAAAGGCAAACATTCTACACATTCCCGTTTTTCTCAAATAACGATTTTTGATTAAGATGCAATCACTCAGCACATAGCAATAACGGCATAGTTTTCACACTTCTCATGCTCCTATGTTACAAACAGACATCTTCCCGCAGGCAAGCGAAACTTATATTGTCAGTAACGATATACAACATTCTAAAGAACTTGTTATACCTGTTATCGAAGAATCTGTATTAATAGATAAAAAGAAGGTTGAAAGTGGTAGCATAATCGTTACCAAGCATGTAGAAGAAAGAATTGAATCCATTGATATTAGCCTGGCAAGCGATGAATACATCATTGAACATGTTCCTGTAAACAGCTACGTGGATAACGATATGCCAAAGGCAAGACAGGAAGGTGATACATTGATTTTACCCCTGGTAAAAGAAGTGATGGTAAAGAGATTGCTGCTGGTAGAAGAAGTAAGGATTACAAAGAGAACAACGCAGCGTACAGAACAACAGATGGTAACACTGCGTAAGGAATCGGTTACGGTTGAACGAAACGATAGCAATCTGTAATACAAAACAAGATATGAGTACATCACCATATAAAACAACCACATTTATGACACAGACAGTAGTAGGCTTGTTTAACAAGCAGAGCGAAGCACAGGAAGCCGTTCAGCAGCTAATTGCTAAGGGTTTCAGCAACAGTAATATTGATTTATCAGCCGGTACAAGCCGTTCTGATATGAACGAAAGCAGCAGCCAGGATTTTGATTTAGATAACAATAACGAGCACGAAAGCGGTGTAACCAAATTTTTTAAAAATCTTTTTGGCAGTGATGATGATACCAGCAATGACCAGGTATCAAAATACAGCACAGCCGCCAGCCGCGGAAGTTCTATTGTAACCGTTCATGCACAGTCGGCAGACGAAGCAGGAAGAGCCGCTGATTTGCTGGATGAATATGGCGCAATTAACGTAGATGAAGATGCTGATGGCTATGGATCAACCGGTGCAGCACCTGTAGGCGTATTTAATGAAACAGCAGGTGCTTCTGCCAGTACAGTAGAAACAGATACAACAGGAACTTTTGATGAAGCTAATACAATATCTTCTATGCAGGATACCAATGCCGGCGCTACTTCCATTCCTGTTATCGAAGAAGAATTGCAGGTAGGTAAACGCACGGTAGAAACCGGTGGCGCCAGGCTGAGAAGCCGCATTGTAGAACGCCAGGTGGAAGAAAATCTTCGCCTGAAAGAAGAACGTGTATATGTAAACCGTAACCCTGTAAACCGTACAGCTACTTCTGCCGACTTTGATACTTTTAAAGAAGGAGAAGTGGAAATGAAAGAATATGCTGAAATTCCCGTGGTATCCAAAGAAGCCCGCGTGGTAGAAGAGGTTAGCTTAGGTAAAGAAACGAGCGAACGCGATGAAACCGTTCGTGATACGGTAAGAAAGACAGAAGTGGATGTAGAAAACATTCCGGCTGCTACCCAAAAAATAGCACCAGATAATAAGAAGACCAGCAAGAATAATTAGTCTTTTGCTTTATAGCAGAAATTTTTAAAAGTGGTGGTTATATAGCTACCACTTTTTTCTTCCCTTCCTATCAATCTTTCATCAATCAATAATTCTTCCGGTAAAAGTATGGCTGAGATTTTTTATCAGGTCAATACGGAAGGTTTTAAGGTTCAAAACAAAAAATCATGAAACTTCTGTTTTTAAAAACAGGTTCAGTAGCAAGTGCTTTCCTCTTTCTTTTTTTCTGTTCTTCCTGCGATGGTAATCGCCCGATGAATAAACAAGCAGCTGATAACAGCGCAGTTTCTTCTCCTTCTGATACGATGATGCCAGCGGAATCTACGACTGTAGCCGCCACACCTCGTGATATACAAACTTTACAGGCAAAAGATGCGACGAAAGATTCTCCCGGCGTTAAAGTAGACGTACATAAAGGCAAGTTTACACTTAGGGATACAACTCAGAAATAAGGATAACCTTCTCTCTGTTCAGCTAAGCAATACCGATGCATTTTGATCATCTGAATTACTGTACATAAATGATATGGCATGGTCTGTACTATATGATGTATAAGTGAAAAGCAACCAAAGCAAGAGCAGGAATAGACGTAAAGCAGAAGAGGTAAGGTGTACAAGCAATCATTAAAAAAATTCAAAAGGTTGTTCCTGTTGAGACATCCTTTTGAATTTTTTAAACCATAGCCCAGTACATGGAAGTATTAACTACTGCATAGAAACCTTTAGCAATGGCATAATCGTTATCATAATACGATAATGATTCCTGAACTAAAACTGCCTGATAGCAACTAAACAAAGCACTACAAAAGATATATTGTCACAGTTGCATTTCATGGTGCCTTATTTTATTTTTTACATCTTTAGTTATACTATTATTGGTGTCCTCTGCGATTGACCATCACATGTTTCAGCACCTGTTTCTATTCATAAGCAGCAACAAAAAGACCAGCTATAATACAAGCTGGTCTTCACTATTATACAATACAAACAATTAGTCTTCCACTTCTTCAGCCGCTTCATAATTGACGCTGCTTTCTGCAATTTGAGTTAAGAGAATGTCTGTTTGTTTTTCTTCTTCTAATGTTTCTTTCAGCAAATCAGCAACCTCAGTCAAGCCTAATGTAATTGCCAACTGATGCAAGCCGCCATACGTAGAGATTTCATAATGTTCTACCTTTTGCGCTGCCAATATCAAACCTACATCCCGGGTAGCTGTGCCTTCTTCTGTATCTTCGATAATACCTTCACCTTCTTCAATAATTCCTGCCATTGCATCACACTTTTTTGCCTGTGCTTTTTCACCCAATAATTCAAATACTTTTTCAAGGCGCGAAACCTGTGTTTTCGATTGTTCGGTATGATCTGCAAAGGCTTTCTGAAGCTCTTCACTGGTAGCTGCTTTCTTCATTTTAGGCAGTGTAGTAACCACGTGCTTTTCAGCCCAATAAATGTCTTTTAATTCACCAGTAAAAAACTCTTTCAGCATAGAATCTTTTGCTGCTATGCCGGGTTTGTATTGACTTTTACCGGATTTTACCGGTGTGCCTGATGCTTTCGCCATTGTTATTTATTTTTACATTATTGATTAATAACTATGCCATCTTTAAAAAGATACTAGCGTAGTTTGTTATTGTTTTTCTGTTACATCATCTGTTACGCGGGCTTTTTTACCTTTCTCTGTTGTTTGCCTGCCTTTGGCTGTAACGGACGCCACAAAAGAAGCAAACGCTCCGACAAATAAATTGACAAACAACCCGCAAACAAATAGCATAAATACCAGTCCGGACGATTTGCCATCAGGGCTATTCGTATTGGGAGAATCATGAATAGAAGCAGCAGTACCTGTTCTATGTAAACTTGATATATCGAAGCCAAGATATAAGAGAAACGTGATTACTGCAATCATGGCCATCGAAGCAAGTGTAACACAAATGCCAGACAATATAAGAGTACCTAAATTACCATTCTGGTATAATTTATTATTAATGTGAATGATAGAAAACAAAATGCTGATAAAGAACAAAGAATTTCCCAGAAACAATAACCAGACATCTTCAAACATCCGGTTGGTAAGAAGTAGTAACATGGGAACGGAATAAACTACAGCACAAATAACAGCGTAAGTAAGATATAGTGATAAATTGAGGCGCTTCTTCATATTTTATGTATAAACCTGTTAGAAGGAAAACCGTTCCAATAAGTAATATCCAGCCTGTCTTTGCTAAAAAGAGATTGGTAGTTTCGTTAGTAGCTATATCTCAGTCAACTTTTACACAGACCGCTTTATTGGTATAACTATCTTATTATCCAATAATTAGCGATCAGTTATAAATCTGGAACGTTACGGATTTCTTATATCAACATGAATAAAAACAGAGTAAATATCTTTTTCAAAATAAAAAAATATTATTCGACTTGTGGTCTGTGCTTTGACTAATAAGGCAAACATCAGATGTTATAAGAATGAATTTATACTGGTTATACAATATTCCAAACTGGCTGTTTGCGCTTATTACCATATCAGCATTTACAATGTTTGGTATTGGTGGTCTTTTTCTTACCCGCAAATGGATAAAGCGTCTGCACCAGGGCGATGCTTCGCACAATGATATTGTTGGTTTTTACCTGAGTGCGATTATGGTTTTGTATGGTATTACATTGGGTTTGGTGGCTGCCGGAACCTGGACAACTTTCACTTCTATTCAAGATAAGGTGAGCAGCGAAGCTCAGGTAATCGCCAGCATGTATCGCGATGTTGACAGTTATAAAGATCCTTTAAAAACAGAACTGAGAGGCGATTTGAAAGACTATGTTCATCACGTAATTACAGTTAGCTGGCCACAGCAACAAAAGGGAATTGTTCCATCGGGATCAGGCGTTTATTTAGATAAATTTCAGAAGCACCTGATGTCGTTTCAGCCACAAACACCAGGTGAACAGATTACGCAATCAGAAGTGTTTAAACAGTTTAATATACTGGTAGAATACAGGCGCGCACGTTTAAATAATGTTACTACAGGTTTGCCGGCTTCTATTTGGTGTTTGGTCATATTCGGTGGTTTGCTAAGCATTATTGTAACAATGTTTTTCGATACACGCAGCTTTATGATGCATTTCTGGATGACATCATTACTTTCTATATTGATTGGTTTAATGGTATTTCTTGTTGGTACGCTTGACTGTCCTTTCAGAGGCACTGTAAGTGTAAAGCCGACACCGTTACAATTGATTTATAACCAGTTGTTGAAGCCGGAAGAATCACATGTTGTTTCTGATACAACACAGCATAAAGATGGGCTTTAGTTTACATCTTCATATAGATGTGTTAGCAAAGATTTGAGCTGTTCTATCAAGTATGCTTCTATCAATTTACAATTGAGTTTTCTGTAATTTTATCATCGGATAAAAAATGATAAATCAAAGATTATACTGTTTGCCGAAACGCTTGTATGCAAAGCGAAATTGTATTACCTAATGTGCCATCAATATCAAAAACAACTGCCTTATTTTTTTGTAATTGTGTGCTTGTTGCGAATGCACTTAAAAACAGAACCAAAATATCAGCTTGGTTAAATTAAACTCTTGCTTATTAGAAAATGTTTCTTAATTCACAATAGATAAACAAAACAAATTGCCCAGGCAATATCTTTGAATTATAAGAACAGAAACGTTAGATCAAATCTTTGTTGCCTAATAAGGTTAGACGATTCGGTAATACTTACGCGCATGGAATTTGCACATTATGTGAATACTTATTTTATTACAACCGGTAATATAAAACAATGATTGCTTTGATTAAAAATACTTGGATAACGCTTGCAACATCGTTGTTGTTTCTAACAATGGGTTGTTCGCCACTCAGCCAATCAAACGCTTCTAATATGTCAATGCTTTTACTTGTTGGATTATTGCTTGGTGCTCTTGTTATGTTTTTAATTGGTAAATTAACCCGAACCAATAAACAAGATATTGTAAAAGAAAGTTCGCATACCGTAGTAGAAAGTATGCGAAAAGTTTTTAAAATTGTTTTTGCTGAAGGTCAATTTAATGAACTTTACAACTTTGAAGAAACCAAGAAACTATTTGGCTTTATACCCTCTACAAAGCGCGCGCTTGTGATTATACAGGCAAAGGTATTGGTTGGATATAATTTTGAAAAATGCGTATGGGAAGCTGATGAAGTAAACAAAAAAATAAAACTGGTTTCTTTTCCTGAGCCTGAAATTATAAGCATTGAATCGGATTATAAATATTACAATTTCGATGAAAACATTTTCAACCTGTTAAGCAGAGAAGATCTTACGCGCATACAGGCAAATGGAAAAAAGCAGGTAGAACTAACAGCTATCAAAAGTCAGTTACCAAAAATAGCAGCCGAACAAATGCGCACCTTATTGCTGGAAGTTGTACAATCTAAAAACTGGCAGTTAGAAAACGTTCATAAGATAAGTGCGAGCAAGATGTAACATGCGATTTACCTGGACATTTTCTGCCAAGTCAGACATTTCCTTTAACATGCCGATTATAAGTTCAATAGTGCCTAATGGTCCTAACAAGTCATGGGGAACCATCGTCAGTACAGAATTGTTTTTGTGCGAGTATTTATGCAAAGTATCGCTGTACTCTTTTTATATTGTGATGTCTTGTGCTGTACCAATAATAACTTCTGTTCCTTCATAGTTTGCCAGGGAAATACTAAGACTTATCCATTTAATTGTTTGATCGGGCAATACAAATCTGAACTGTAAATCTTGTTTTTTCTTCTCGGTTTTTAATTCATCAAGCGATTTTAAAAGATAAGAAATTTCGTCAGGATGAATGGCTTTGAATATGACATCAGGATTTTCAAGAACTGTTTCGTTAGGCATGGACAAGATGTTAAATAAAGCTTCGCTAATGAAAAGAAACCTGTTACAGCCTTACAGAAAGTTATCAGATGTGATTGAAGCATCTGGTCTCGATTATACTATTTTAAGACCAAATTAGTTCACAAATGCCGATGAAATTAACTATGCAATTACCCGTAAAAGCGAGTCTGAAAAAGGTACAGCCATATCACGAAAAAGCATTGCTGCTTTCGTAGCAACGATCATAAAAAATCCAGCACTTTATTCAAAAGAAAATTTGGGTATCAGTAAACCTGATTAATCAAACAAATATCCTCTCAGGAAATATAGATTTATAAAATGGGCAGATAAGAAGTACGGCAGTATTTATTCTTTTAATTTGGAAATGGCACTGCAAGTATTGTACCTTTTCATGATAAACTATGAACAAATGAAAACCGATTTTTTATAAACTCGCATAAGCAATTGAAAAGATAACATTTAGATTTTTGTATTGATAAGTGCGCTTAGATGATATGTTATGTATAGATAAAAAACGATGACAGGTTAATTATATTTGCTGTTTGGCATCGCTCAATCACATCTATTTTAACTATGCATGAACAGTTACCTTTTATGCTGGCACTTGTAGCGGCTATTGTGCTGATAGAAATGCTGGCAACGAAACTGCGTATTGCTTACCCGGTGTTGCTGGTAGTAGCGGGTTTGCTCATCAGTTTTATACCTGGTTTACCTAAAGTTCAGGTAAAGCCGGATATGATATTTTTTATTTTTTTGCCGCCACTTCTTTTTGAAGCTGCCTGGAGCATTTCATTTAAAGAGATGAAAAAGTGGTGGCGCATTATCGGCAGCTTTGCTTTTTTGGTCGTACTTTTTTCTGCCCTGGCTGTTGCTGTATTAACCAACTATTTTATCCCGGGATTTACACTGGCACTTGGTTTTTTACTGGGTGGCATTGTATCGCCACCAGACGCTGTTAGTACAGGCGCTATCACACGATTTGTAAAAATATCCAAAACCACGTCTGCTATTTTAGAAGGCGAAAGCTTGTTGAATGACGCCTCTTCACTCATTATTTTCAGGTTTGCGTTATTGGCTGTAGGTACGGGGCAATTTATTTTTCAGGATGCGTTGCTAAGCTTTTCCTGGATGGTAGTGGGAGGCATTGGTATCGGGTTGTTATTTGGCTGGCTATTTATGCAGGCACATAAACGGTTACCAACCGATGCTTCTTCAGACATTGCATTTACCTTGATTGAACCTTATTTTTTGTATTGGATTGGCGAACAGTTACACAGTTCAGGCGTGCTGGCTGTTGTGTCGGGAAGCTTGTTTTTAGCCAACAGGCGATTCCAGTTTTTATCTAGTGAAAGTCGCGTGAGAGGATATAGCTTTTGGGAAGCTTTTATTTTTATTTTGAATGGCATTGTGTTTATGCTGATTGGACTGGAATTACCGGAAGTCGTAGCCGGTCTTCGTGCCGATGGCATACCGCTTAGCACAGCAATTACCTATGGTATCTTGGTAACGGCTATTTTGATAGCAGCCAGAATCATCAGCTCTTACACTGCATTGTTAGCCACGCTTATCTTCAGACCCAGCGTGGCGCCAAGCCGGCAAAACCGGGGCAGAATGTGGAAACTGCCGTTGTTATTAGGCTGGACGGGAATGCGTGGCGTTGTATCGCTGGCATCAGCGTTAGCCATTCCGCTAACATTGCAAAACGATAAACCCTTCCCTTACCGGAACCTGATTCTGTTTATTACATTTCTGGTGATCCTGCTTACGTTGTTGATGCAGGGTTTAACGCTGCCTTATTTTATTAAACGGTCGAAACTGTTTGACAACTTCGATGATGTGCCGGAAGAAGAAACAAAGCTGAAAATAAAGAACCAACTGGCTGTCTTTACGGTAACCCTGTTAAAAGAAAAACATCAACAGGGTTTGTTTAGAGACGCTCACTTGTTACGCATGGTTGACCAATGGGAAAATAAACTGAAACAGCCCGATAATTTTACAATGACAGCCGAGGCAAAACAGCATTACTTAGACGTGCTGGAAAGTCAGCGGCAATTTGTAGCCCGTTTGAATCAAGACCCGCAGTTTGACGAAAATATGATTCGCTGGCAGATTTACCAAATTGATCTGGAAGAAGAGAGAATTAAATTGATTTGAGTCCTTCCTGCTTTGTGCAATTCTGACTACTGCGTTAAGTGAATATTTTCAACTTAATTAGCTATTTAATTATGATTTCCTTTTCCTGTTCGTAAGCGATTGCTGAAAAAAATTTCGTTTATTTCATTGCAATTTACTTATACCACCGATATAATGAAATGCCACAATGTCCTTTGACTAATATTTGAAGAGTTATGAAAGGAGACATTGCAGAGAAAGAAAACTGCTCGTAGAACATCTACGAGCAGTTTGTAGGATTCATTATTCTCGATAAACTACGATGAGTTTCAGGGATAAAAAAAAGAACAATCTACTTACATTGTTTAATCTACTTTTGATTTAGTAATAATTGTTAATTCAAATTATTTGAAAACGAGTATTTATAATATCTATCTAACTGAAATATTTGAAGAGAAGTGTACACTGAGTGCAATCGGTTATGAAAGTACTTTACATCAACTTTCTCCATATATTGGAAAAATTAAATCTTCTATAGCTAGCTTTTTAATTGAAAATTTTACATCAAAAGGTGACCTAATATTTGATCCTTTCTGCGGCGCTGGAACTATTCCATTAGAAGCTTGGCTACAGGAAAGGAACGTCGTTGCTAATGATTTAAGCTTTTATGCTTTTGTACTGACTCAAGCAAAACTTTTTCCACCAACTTCACTCGATAGCACACTAGAACTAATAGAAAGTCTAAATGACGAAATCCAGTTGACAAAAAATAATCAAAATATAGTTATTCCAGAATGGGTGAGAAATTTCTTTCATCCAGAAACATTAAAAGAGATTCTTGCTTGGATTGTCATTTTGCGTGAAAAGAAGCAATACTTTTTGATAGCCTGTTTACTTGGTATTTTACATCATCAACGTCCAGGATTTTTATCTTTTCCCTCTAGTCATACTGTACCTTATTTGCGAATAAAAAAATTTCCAAGAATTGATTACCCTGAATTATATGAATATAGGGAAGTAAAAGAGCGATTAATCAAAAAGGTTAAGAGAGCATATAAGAGAATTCCATACTTAAACAAGGATATTTTAAGGATGTGCTATAATAACGATGCATCAATGTTTAGTCCTAATACAAAAGTTGATTCTATAATTACAAGTCCACCTTATATGCGACAACTTGATTATGCTCGTGATAATAGATTAAGACTTTGGTTTTTAAATATATATGACTATAAAAGTATAGATAATATTATTTCTCCTAGCGAAACTGACTTTTTGAATATGATTAATAGAGCTATTATCAATTGGGACAGTATTCTAAAAGACGGCGGAAAAATCATTTTATTCTTGGGTGATAATTATAGTAAATCCCATCGCTTAACCTTACCTCAACTTATAGAAAAAATAATTTTTGAAAAATTAGATGACTATAAATTGATTTTTAAACACGAGAGCTTAATACCAAGTAATCGAAGAGTGAGAAGAGAATATAATGGTAACAAGCAAGAGACAATTTTGGTCTTTCAAAAACCTTCTTAACCGAATCAAATAAACTTTAAGTTCATTGAGGTGTGTCGATTTTGCCGGACAGAGAAGTTGCTTAGGTTTTGTAAAAATAGTAGTTTTTTTCAAAGTCATTGGGGCATTGATAACCGAGAGATGAGTGCCTTCGTTTTGTGTTGTAATACATCTCTATGTACTCAAAGATTTCTGTGTGGGCATCCTGCAGATCGTCGAAAGCACCATCCTGCAACAGTTCTGTTTTGAAACGGCTGAAGCAGGACTCCATAAAGGCATTATCGTAGGGGTTATCTGACCGGCTCATGCTCTGCAACATCTGCCCCGATGCAATCAGTTCCCGGAACCCGTTGCCTGCATACTGACCGCCGCGATCAGTATGAACCATCAATCCTTTTGCATCGCTGCGGCGGCTCATCAGTGCTTTTTTGAAAGCTGTTACCACCAGCGCTTCTTTCATGTGACTGTCTAACTGCCAGCCGGTAATTCTGCGGGAATACAAATCCATCCAGACTGCCAGGTAAAGAAAGCCGCCACCTGCCAGCGGGATATAAGTGATGTCTCCCACCCAGACTTCACCGGGCTTTTGCGGCGCCTCTCTTTCCAAAAGCAGGTTGGGGCTAATGGGGTAAGGATGACGGCTGTCAGTTGTACGGGGCACAAAGCTGCGGGGCTGGATCGCTTTCAAGCCGTGCTCTGTCAGCACTTTACGAACTTTGTACCGGCTTGTCTTTACCTCTGCTGCTTTCAGTTCCGCCACTATCCTGCGCGCACCATAGCGCCTGCGGTGCTCCTGAAAAATATCAACAATATGCTCTTCCATTTCTTTTTTCTTTTGGTCAGCAAGGCGGCTTCTTTTCTGCTGCTTCCAGTCGTAGTAAGCGCTGCGGCTTACCTGAAGCACCCGGCATAGCATCTGTGCCTTGTATTGCCCCGCTTGTGTCTCAATAAACCGGTAGCGCTCCCTCAGGTCTGACGGCTGAAAATGAGCAAGGCTTTTTTTAAAATATCACGCTCCTGCTCCAACTCTTTGATCCGTTTGAGTAAGGAAAGTTGATCTTCACCCGCAGCAGGGCTGTTCTCCTTACCAACTGTATTTGGCTGTCCCTGGCTGCTGTTGTGACTGCGGCTTCTCCACCGGTAGATAATGTTCTCACCAATGCCTAAGCTGCGGGCAACCTCGCTCACCGGGCGACCGTTGCTGATCATTTGTAACACCTCTTCCTTAAACGAAGCATCGTACTTGCGGCGCTTGATACCGCTGCTGTTCTCTTTCATTCCTGTTGCTAATTTATAGCAACTTTACTGTCCGGTTTTATTAGACCATCTCACCTTCGGCATTTTAAAGGTGGTCGTTATAAAAGCACTTTCGTTTGACTGAATATCTATATCCCAAATAACTCTATCTCCATAAAACCCCATCATTCCGAATTGGTCAGCAACATCTTGACCCAGCTGTCCTAGAAAATTTAAATAAGGAACATAAAACTCTTCAACTGCTGCAAAATGATTTTCAAATTTTTTTGCAGCTTTCATAGATTTTTCTGCACTAACCATTTGAGTTTTATAAAGTGATAAATACTTGTTGCTAACCATTGGCGCATTTTTAGTCATCCAAAAGAAATAAGTATCAACAGCTTTCCAATCTACTTTACATGGGCAAGCACTTTCATCACCGACAGGCTTCCCGAATTTATTCAAAACCATTTTAAAGGTCTCTGATTTTCTACCTCTTTGCCATACATTCTCATACCACTTATAAAAATTTATTGCGGCTTCTTTAATCTCCTGCTTAGCTTTTTCAGTTGAATTAACGTTATTTACGACTTCAGAATTTGATACATCTGTAGAATGCTTTTTTGCTTGAGCAATAGAAAAATCATTAGACAGCTTACTATGAATATGCCATTCTTCGTTTAATCTTTTAAGCATTCCTACGTATAATCCAGGAGTATTAAAGTCTCTACGGTTTGGCAGATTTATAAATTTTAAATTCTGCGCAAGAGCTGCTAAAAAGTCAACACAATTATTGGTTACAAGTCCATAGAATTTGTTTTTCCACTCGTTAACAGTTGTCAATCCTAATTTCCATTCTTCATCTGTCACTTCTGCAATAAAATAATCTCCAATTTCTTTAGCACTATTATCTGATATAGTCCCATCTCCGTAAAACAATGATATATAAGGATAATCTTTAGGATTAAAACCCCAACACCCTACTTTTTCAAGTGTTTTAGTACTTGGGTCTTCTTTAATAAACAATGCAAATGCATGAGGCTCTAAACCCGCTTGTGAGCTAAATATAATCCACTGTTTAGCAAACAACGGTATACTGATGAAAAATGTCGCAAAGAAGAAAATGATTTTATTGTTCATGATAAATAATTTTGAAGTGTCAAACCGCATGACGCACAACGTTAGCGCATTGGCGTTGTGGCGGAATTTGAAAAACGTCCGCCGGGAACCAAGGCTGAATAAAGATATAAAAGTTGAAGATAAGAACCGCAGCTAAATTAATAACGTCGGGCTGGAACTAAAGATGATAGATAAATGAAGCCGAGGTTTATTAATCTGTCCGCCGACATAACGCCAATGCAATGTTGGTGGCAGTTAATTATTGTAATTTTCCGAGCATTCCTTGCCAAAAGTTTTTGGGTTTGTCATTTGGGTAATCTTTTTTGTATATGCGTAGAGCTATACCAAATTGAGAAGAGTTTTCATTAATCTCGTCTAAAAGTGTTAAAGAATACAGTTGATAATTTATATACTTCCCTACACTCATTTCCATTGCTTCTCTTGGACACTCTTGAAATACAAAAATTGTGTCACCCTTTTTTAAATTTTTTATATTCTCTTGCAGTTCTAATTTTAAAATTCCATACGCAATACTATATCCACAATAGGCTGGAGTTTTATCGTCTGTGTAGTCAATTAATTTTGCGTTATAAGTTTGGGCTATAATAAAACTTGGGAATAGCAATAATATAGAAATTAAGTATTTCATTTTTTTAAATTTTGGACTGCAAAAAAAGTTGCGCTTAACGTTTGGTATTGCTTGCAGGCGGGATAATAACGCCGTGTCAGCCGGTAACCGAAGCTAAATTAATGATTAATTGCTGATGTTTACTTCCTAATGCTCAACTGCGTTCCGTCGCGCTGGAACTGAAGCTGAATAGCACTACAACTGCTGATGCTGCGCTGTGTCAGCCCCGCTTGCAGCAAGCATCTATGTAAAAGCGGTAATTTGAGAGTGACTTAAATTCATAAGATATGAATACTCAAACTACCGCCTCTCCAAAGTTATTTATTGGCATGGACGTGCACAAGAAAAGCTGGACCTGCCACTTCAAAACAGACCTCTTTGATCACAAAACGATTACCATGCCTTCTGATCCTGATTGTCTGATTGATTATGTGCAGAAGCATTTCTCAGACCATCAGGTTACCTGTTGCTATGAAGCCGGTTGCTGCGGCTACTGGATTGCAAGGAAGCTGCAGCAATTAAAGTGGAAGGTACTTGTCGTAAACCCGGCCGATGTGCCCCGAACAAGTAAGCAGGGCTGGCAGAAGACAGACAAGATCGACTGTCGTAACCTCTGTCAGCAGCTGCAGCACAACAACCTTCACTCCATCGGTATTCCTGAAGAAGAAAGGGAAGGACTTAGAAGTTTGCTCAGGCGAAGAAACCACCTGGTCCGACAACTGAGAGCTACAAAAAATCATATCAAAAGCCAGTTGCTTTACTATGGCATCAAAGTCCCGGAAGAATATGACAACCCAAACTGGAGTCATCAAATGAAGGACTGGCTGCATAATCTGGAATGGAAGTTCTCTACTGCTTCACTGGCTCTCAGTAGCCGACTTAAACAGCTTCACTTCTTATGGTATGAGGAGTTAGATATCAGCACTGCTTTGAGAGCCTACTGCAGAAAGCATTATAAGAAAGACTATTACCTGCTCAAAAGCGTTCCAGGCATTGGTGGCATCACTGCTACGGCTATCCTTTCTGAGCTGGGTGATCTGCGCAGGTTTACACGTCTCGATGAACTGGCTTCGCTGGTAGGGCTTGTGCCGGGTATTCATCAAAGCAGTGACAGAGAGACTTGCTTGGGACTTACCAGGCGCAGTAACCGTTACCTGAGAAGTCTGCTGGTCGAAGCCTCGTGGGTGGCAGTGAGAAGTGATATGGCACTACAGGCTTACTACAGAAAACATGCAGCCAAAGAACCAAACAAAGCTATCATTAAAGTAGCCCATAAGCTGCTGAGCCGCATCAGGTCTGTGGTCATCACAGGGGTGCCGTATCAGACAGGGCTGGTAAAATAATTTTATTGATTCACTTTATTTAAGCTCATTACATAAGCATAAGATGGGAACAGACTGCAAAACAAAAGCAGCAGCGATACTTCGACTGCAAACGGCAAGCTGGCAGCTGTTCTTTTTTACACTAAGATAGATGCAGGTAGCAGCTTCCCTTACCGGAAGCAGGACTACAAATAGGATGCGGAGCTGAATAAATAAAAACGAAGAAAGAATAACCGCTGTGGATTTGTATGATTGTAACAACGGCAGAACAGAACACGCCGGTAAAACGTACAATCATACAAATCCACAGCGTACCAAATATCATTATGCACTAACTTTACAACACATATCACTTACCTCTTCCTACCGCTTTACATAGGATACTTTTGTTGGCTGCTGTATTATAATTTTTTTAGGGCTGCTTGACTTATGTCAGGAAATTCTGTGTCAAGAATTTTCCTTTTATGCACTTCTTGTGCTGTCATTTCTGAAACGTAATCTTTTGTTTCAACGATAGATTCTAAATAAACCGCTTTTGTTGAACTATAAATTATGTCATAGTAACCCATTTTTGTATTTTGATACCAAGCAGGATTAATTACAAATAAAGGTGAATAAATAATAGTAAGTTTTAAGTTTTGAGTTTGAATGATTAATCTGTTACAAATAAATCCAAGAATAGTGTCAGTGTTGTATTCAATTTTTGTTTTTAAAGTTGAATCAACTTCTCCTTCTCTACTTTCATTTCCTAATTCATAAAATAAAGTGTCAGTGCCTTTTAATTTCCAATAATTCTTATTGACTAAGTGATTAAAATATGAATACTCTATCATTCCATCATCAGGCTTTTGCAACCAGTTCCCGTTTTTATAAATATTAGTTGTCGTCTTTGCTGGATATGTAAGTATTATTGTTTCGTCGAAAGAGCTATCCTTTTTTTGCAGGTCAAACTTGTAAGTTATATCTCCTTCAAAAAATGTTTGAGAAAATATACATTCAGAAATTGAAAGACATAGAATTAAAATAAATACTTTTTGCATAGTGTCGAGATATAGCAGCCAACGTGGAAGCATTTGTGAAGGCATGGCAATAGCGATTTGTCAGCCGATGCAAATGCTAATTGGAAAACTGATGTTGAAGATAATTACAAATGTTCAATAGCGTATTGTCGGCTTGAACAAAGATGATAAGAATTACTGTCGCACAAATGCTGCTGGCCAAGCCATGCTTTTACAAATGCACTTGTTGGCTGCCGTTTTCTTTCTTTTTATATAGAAGTATCAGAGAAGTCAAAATTAAACTCAATACAATGAAAAAGATACCAGCATACAAGTTTGTCTTGTACGATGCTTTATAAATGTCAGCACCATTATCATCGATAACATCTATTCCGTTATTTTGACCATTATTGATTGGATAAGTTGGGTCGAGATAAAATGTGTAAGCCTTTCCGATGTCTATTAAATTAACGGCAGAGTCAGTTTTTGCTTGGTGTTCGGTAGCATAACTTATAGCTATTTTATAAGGTAGGTTGTCAATTCCAAAGGTTAAGAAAAAGTGTCGTCCACCTTTATAACTATAACTGGATGTTATACTCTTAGAAATAACCTTTCCAGTCACAACCTTCATGTCAGTCTTATTAATTGTTCCTCTATGGATTAAAAACAGTCCAACAACTAAAGGTGCAATAGAAAATAGAAGTCCTAATAGTTTACGTCTCTTGTCACGCATAGAGCAGTTATATTAATGGCAGGCAACGGTCGGGCTTTCGGCTGTGCCGGACTTTCTTATTGGTCAGCCCGGAACGAAAGCTGAATAATGATTTGAATGTTGAAGATAAGATTTACAGCTCAACAGAGAAACATAAGCCGGAACAATAGATGAGAAAAGAACTAAAGCTGATGCTGCGCTATGTCAGCCGGCATAGCAGAAAACCTTATGTTGCACGCCGTTCTTGCTTTACATATATCCAGCTTTTGGCCAGTTTCTCCAGTCGTTGTTTGGTTGCAATGTCGGTTTCCATTTAGTAGTGTCTCTTGAAACCAAAACATCTGCAATCATCTTATAAGTTTCATAATCACTCGGCTTTGTTCCAACTTCTTCTACCGCATACGTATTTGGCGAATTCTTGTACTTGTGTTTGTAATAAGCTTTATGATGCCACTGATTTATTTGCATAAGCTTTGGCAAGTCACTTGGCAAGCATGCTCTTAATTCTTCGTCTGTCGCTCTGAAAACAGCAGGATATTCTTCATCTAAAAAACGAATTAAAGAAGGAAAGTCAATAAGCCCTTTCGGATTGTCGTAATCGTGCAATTTAATATTCTTTGCCTGATATGTAGAAGTGTCATGTTCGATGGTTAGAAGAGTATCTCTGACTTTAATTTTATTTTTGTCTTTAGAAACCAGTTCTTCAAACTCACCATCATCAATTTGCTCTAAGTCTGTGTCATTGATTAAAATTACAGTTTTCATATTCGATGTTGTTTCATCGCCCGCTATTCCGCTTTTTAGATTTTGCAGGCAATTACCGAAGTAGGCAAATTCGATTTCTCCGCAATTATTACCAGTTGAATAGCCTGCTTTCTCAAATACAATCGCCCATCGTTTCTCATCGGCAAAAAGTGTCAAACGTGTACCAGCCGTATAAAAATATGGATGCTCAAAGTCAATAAAAAAATGATAAGTTTCTTGGTCATAACTTTCTAAGTTATGTATTATGCCCTGCTGCCTAAAAGATGTGTCCATTTGTTTCTGATTTGTCGAACAAAAACTGAGTAAAAAAATAAATCCGAGTAGATATTTTAGCGATGTCATAGTATGGCGTGCAACGTTTGGTATTGCTTGCAGGCGGGATAATAGCGCCGTGTCAGCCGATACCGAAGCTAAATTAATGATTAATTGCTGATCTTTACAACCAATGTTTAATAGCATTCCGTCACGCTGGAACTAAAGCTAAATAGCATACTGCTGCTGATGCTGCGCCATGTCTGCCCCGCTTGCAGCAATACTTTTGTTGGCAGAAGTTTTATTCTTTGAGCAGTTTGTTGCGTAATTTAATCAGGTCAACTGTATTGTAAACAGAACGAAAACGTTTTGCTTTTAGTCCATTATATAAAGGTTTATCACCCGTCCAAAGAATGCCTTTTAAATACTTTGTAAGAGCAACAAAATCTGTGTCATCTATATCAATGCCGGCTACTAAAGATTCTGATGTCTGCCAAATGTTTTCAGGAATTAATTGCTCGTTTATAAAAGTCAATTTTGTAAGCAATTTGTCATAAGAAGTTTGCAGTTCAAAGTCCGTTAGCTTAGAAATTTTTTTAAGTTTTTCCCAATGTTTGCGAATTTCATAAAGCATGTATTCATTACTATAAAAATAAAAGACTGCTTCAGAGTTAAAAATTAAGTCACCAATAGTTCCTTGAGAATTTAAAAGGCAAGAGAAAATAATGTTTGTGTCAACAATTACCTTCTTCATTTAATGAAACGTTTACGATTCTTCTTCCACCATCCTTTTTTTACATCATTTGCAAGTTGGTCAACTTGTTCTTGTGTCGCTTTTGAATTTGCTGTAACTTCTTTATAAGTTAAATAGTCAACAAGCCTTTGCAATCCTGTTGTGTCAACTGATGCAGGTATGCGAATAATAACTTCACTTGATGTTCTTTCTATCAACATGTTTTTTGCTTTGTCAAATAAAAGTAAGCTAAATAAAATAATTGGTCCGGTCTGAAACGCTGTCAAAAAAATTTCTGCCTACGAACAAGGCTTGGCGTTTGTGGCGGACATTTTTATTCGTCTGCCGAATATAGTATAAAAGCTAAATTGAAAAACTATTGATGAGTGTTGCAGGTCAAGCTGGATATTTCGCTGATAATGACCAATAGATATTTCGGGAATAGGGTCAACGGTTCCGTGGTAAACTGACCAGTGGATTCCGGCGCAAATTGACCACTTCAATTACCGCGGATTCCGCGGCAAACTGACCACCCTTTCAAAGTGATTGTGACCACTGTGTAAGCAACCTATTTTTAGTTGTCAGCTATAAGAAGCTGACACTACAAAGTATGGCAAACACACCGATCAGCATGAGTAAAATCCGTCAGATCATTCGCCTCTATACACAAGGAACCAGCCGGCTTTCTATTGCAGCCTGGACGGGCGTATCGCGCAATACCGCCAAGAAGTACATACAAGCATTCCAGGACTCCCGTTTTACGTTCGAAGACATCAACCGGCTCACTGACAAAGAGCTCGACGACCTCTTTGGAAAGAGTGATGAAAAGCCTCCTGATCCCCGTTTGTTTGATCTTCATAATCTCTTTCCCCATGTGGAAAAGGAACTGAAGCGCAAGGGAACAACAAGACTTCTCTTATGGCAAGAATACATGAAGCAGCATCCCAAAGGCTTTCAGTACACACAATTTTGCTTTTACTATAACCAGTGGAAAGCGCAGGTGAACCCGGTCATGCATATAGAGCACAAAGCCGGTGACAAGATGTTTGTTGACTTTGCCGGCGAGAAGCTTTCAATCGTTGACAAGAACACAGGGGAAGTAAAGGACGTTGAAGTCTTCATCGCCATTCTGGGTGCCAGCCAGCTGACTTATATCGAAGCTGTCATGACGCAAGGGAAAGAAGACCTGATTCCAGCCTGCGAGAACGCCCTGCACTTCTATGGTGGCGTGCCGCTGGCTATCGTTACCGATAATCTAAAGTCAGCCGTTACCAAGAGCAGCCGCTATGAGCCTACCGTCAACGAGTCGTTTGCTGATTTTGCAGACCACTATTGTATGGCAGTTCTTCCTACCAGAGCCTACCGTCCCCGGGATAAAGCGCTCGTAGAAGGAGCTGTCAGGATCATGTACACGCGCGTTTATACGCTCATCCGACAAAGCATTTATTACAGTTTGGAAGAGCTTAATACAGCCATCAAAGCAGCCCTTGAAGTGCATAACAACCAGCCTTTCAAGGGGCGCCATTACAGCCGCAGAGAACAGTTCGAAGAAGTAGAAAGGTCGGTGTTAGCTCCATTGCCTGTTCTTCGCTATGAATTTAAAAAACAGATGCACGCTACGGTCATGAAGAACGGGCATGTTTGTTTGGGTGTGGACAAGCACTATTACAGTGTTCCTTACCGCTTCATTGGTAAGAAAATAAAGCTGCTCTACTCGCGCTCTTCCGTTGAAGTCTTCTACCATTATGAACGTATTGCTGTACACAAGCGAACGAAGTGCCCTTATGCTTACACGACAGACAAGGAACACCTGGCTTCCACTCACAAGTTCATGGCAGACTGGACGGCAGAGCACTTTATTGAATGGGCAGCTTCTATCCATGAAGATGTGAAGCTGTATATCGTAAAGATACTGGAGCGCAAGCAGCATCCTGAACAGGCTTATAAATCCTGCATGGGTGTGTTGAGCTTTAGCCGGAAAGCAGGCAGTGAAAGGCTGATCGCCGCCTGCAGGAGGGCGCTGGACTATGGTGTCTATAACTATAAAACGATCCAGACCATCCTTGAAAAAGGTATGGATTTACTGAACGAAGACACAGGGACTTCAAAAATGCCATCACACGACAACATCCGGGGAAAACAATACTACCGATAATTTTTTTTGACAATCAAACAATCAATTATGAACGCAAACACACTGGACAGAATCCGCAAATTAAAGCTCTTCGGCATGTTCCGGGCTTTTAAGACCAGCCTCGAGACTGATGGGCTCAACAAGTATACGATCGATGAGATGATCGCTTTTCTGGTAGAAGCCGAATGGGAAGACAGGCAGAACAGAAATACAGAGAGACGGCTCTCCAATGCTCACTTCCGCTACAAAGCTTCTGTGGAAGAGATGTACTACCAGGCTGACCGCTCTCTTGACCGCAACCAGATGGGAAGGCTGGCTGAATGCAACTTTATCAACAAGAAAGAAAATGTGCTCATTACAGGCAGCACCGGCATAGGCAAAAGCTATATTGCGTCCGCCATTGGTCATCAGGCTTGCATCAGTGGCTACCGGGTGCTGTATGCAAGTACACCAAAGCTCTTCGCTAAGCTCAAGATGGCAAAGGCTGATGGTTCTTACATGAAAGAACTTACCCGTATCGAGCGGCAGCAGCTTCTCATCTTAGACGACTTTGGCATACAGCCTTTTGACGCACAAAGCCGGGCAACGCTGATGGAAATCATTGAAGACAGACATGGCAAGGCATCGATGATTATTACCTCTCAGCTGCCGGTATCGAAATGGTATGAAGTGATCGGAGAACAAACCATCGCTGATGCCATTCTTGACAGGATCATCCATGATGCGCACCGGCTGGAACTGAAAGGAGAATCGCTGAGGAAAAAGAAACAAACAATGCAGGAGGTAGAAAAGGAATAAAGTTTAACAACAAAGAAGAAAGTAACTATTTTTGATAACCGCTTACACAGAGCATTACCCGATCACTTTTTGCCAGCATAACCACTGGTCATTTTGCCACGGAATACCCTGGTCAACTTCTACGGAATATACACACTGCTTGCCGAAGTAGCGGCAATAGCATTCCGTCAAGCCCGGCAATCGAAGCTGATTAACGATTTTTTGTTGATGATTTATTCATTAGCCAAATTTATAACGTCGAGCTGGATATGCAGCTAAATTGAAAAACAAAAGTTGATACACAGGTTACGTCAGCCCACCTTTTGGCAATACTCATGTTGTACGTTCGCCCTTTTTAAGATGTGTCACTATAATGTATGTGTCCAACGAAGCAGGGTGTGTCAAAGAAGCGTAGGAACAAGGGAGGCTCTTTCGAAAGGTTAGCTTTTGTGTGGCAGCTTTGTGTTCCTTGCGAATGTGCATGACTTGGTGCGTCGGCTGTCAATTTGCGAATAGTATTTCTTTTTTGCCTATTTTGCTTCTACAAATTAATCTTACAAATAAGCATGAACAAAAGAAAAGTCTTAGACCTTTTGAAACTGCATCATGACGCTTTCTTTGATGCTAAACCGTATGCGGATGAAACCAAACACCCTACTCCGTCTGATACAAGGTCTTGGTCTCAAATACTTATAAGTTTACTTACAGGCATAGATGGTCTTGCAAGAAATAAAGGAGCAGATTTAGCAGACGGTTCAGATGTGAAAGCTGCAAATACTTGGGATGCAATTGATACACCCCGTTTCAATGGAGTTATAAAATATGGTACAAAAAGTACTGTCTCTGGTAAAATGGAATATTTGGATAATTTACCTTTTTTATTTTTTGTACTATGGGATAAAGAACCTATAAATAAACATGAGCGATGTAGAGTATGGGCTGTGAGACCTATGCAAGATGGATTATTTAGGGCAGTTTGTGAAAAATGGTACATTCAGGCAGAAGGTAAAAAGAAAGCAGTATTAAATTTTCAATTACATCCTCCACGAGGAAAGAACTCTAACATTTTTACAAACCTTTGTGGCAATCTTAATTATCCTCTTTTATTTATGGCAGAATGGATTGATGATAAATATAAAATCAGACTGCTTGCCGAAGTAGCGGCAATAGCATTCCGTCTGCTCAAATATAGTTATATCGTTCAACAGAAACCATTTGCTGACTGATTTGAGTCAGCCGCTATTTTGGCAAGCACCTGTTAAGCGCAGACTTTCTGTTGGCAACGTGAAGTTGCTAACAGAAGTTACACCAGCCAAAACAAATTACTATCAAAACAAACCGGCTTAGAAGAATCCAACGGAAGAACTTAGAAAAAAAACGACTGGTTGTTATTAAAAGTTGCGCTTAACGGCTACAGCTTGGCGAAGAACTGGCATTTGAAATTCGTCAGCGAAAGGAAGCTAAATTTATAATAAAAAGTTGATTGTTATTTCTGTTGCCAAATTTATATCGTCGTGATGATTATTGAAGCTGAATAGCAAGACAAAAGTTCATGTTGCGTTACGTCTGCCAGTTTTTTGCCAAGCCATTTGTTGTGTGTAGTTTTTTGTAGTATTCAATTGCTGCGGCTAATGTCCACTTGGTTACATCCAAATATGTCAAGTCTATTTCTTTTTCAATAAAACTGTCGGAGTATGGTTGATAAAAATTAATTACTAAATGGTCATATTGATTTTTTGGAGTGTATGAAGATTTGACGTGTGTCGCAATAAGGTTGTCCCACTCTATTTCCACGTTGTCAAACAAAATATTTATTGAAGAAGGGTCTATTTTTATTTTAGGATTACGATTTAGTAAAATTGACCAGCCTGCAATTGCAGCTACAGCAAGAACAACCTCAATAATAATAAAAACAGTTGAGCTTCTAAACTCTTTGTCAGAAAAAAGAAGAATGCCAATCTGAGCTGCATGAATGATTACTAAGTGAAATGCTGAAGTAAAAGTTGAGTTATTTATTATAAATCCACTTGGTGAAAAATCAGTTGTGTCGTAATTATTTGCAAGTTCAGAAGTGTCCTTTATTTCATCTTCAGAAACGATATGAGAAAGAATTCCAGAAAGCTTCTTAGAATATTTTTCATCAATTTCAATTTTCTTTTCTCGTTTTCTGTCAATGATATTTTCAGGAACTGTCATCATTTAAAATTACACTTAACGGTGAGGGCTTTCTGCTGTTCTGGCATTCTTGTTCGTCAGCCCAACAAGTTACTCAAGATAAATAGAATTACAAATGTTGAGATAAGCGGTGTCAGCCAGCATAGCAGAAAACCTTTTGTTGTAAGCTGTGTTTTTTGTCATTAAGAGCTCTATCAAAAATTTATGGCTTGCAACAGTCATATTCATCAATCAACAACATACTTTAAAATATATCCGGCTTCTCCATGATGACCACCAGCCCAACTGTCATAATAAAGGCAGACTGGTCGCTTGCAAGCAGGACAATAAAAGTCTAAATACGAGGAAGGAACGTTGTCAGTATTTGTTCGTATTGTTTTGTCAACAGTTTGTCTGTCTGAGTCTGACAAGTTAGAAAAGTCATCATAAGCATGTTTAGTCAGGTCTTTTAAACTTAAAGAAATTGTTTGCTTGCAGTTGTCGCAGGTATAATCAGCAGTCGGATAAGTCTCCCAATCAATCTGGTTATTAAAGTCGGTCTTATCTAAAACTGTGTCAGCATTACGTACTCTCATAACATAGCTTACAACGTTTAGGGCTTTGCGTTGTGGTGGGCATCAGGGCTCATCTGCCCAGCCCATGTACTAAAACCCCGATTGAAATACAAATGTACAGCCTTTGTTCGTCCGCCCACCATAACGCAAAACCCATGTAAGCCGCCGTTTTTGTCGCACAAGACCCAAGGCTACCAAAACTTCCACCAAGGTTTTTTTACTTGGATTTTGTCTTGTTGAACTGACACTTTAGTTTCATCATTCCACCGCTCTTCCTCTTGTTCAATAGTCCCTTTGTCTTTATATGTTATCCAGGAATTAAAGGAAACATCAGCCTGTCCAATCTCAATGACTTTGTCCTTATGTGTCATAATGCCAATCCCGTGTTCGTCGTCCCAATCGCATCCAAGTTCATAACCAACGTAAGCAAATCCTTCTTTGTCGCTCTCCATAATATGAACGATAGATAGTCCAAGTACATTCCTAAAGTCAGAAATTTTATTAATTTCAGGAACTAAATCTTCATAAATCTCTTTTATTTCTGGCAACTCTTGAAACAGCTTAGTTAGGATTTCATCACGAATCTTTTCATCATTGTTGTATAAAAAGCCGATTGCATTAACTTGTTCTTCTGTTGAAATTCTCACGTAGTCAACTTGTCGTCCATTGATAAAAACTTTGACATTTCCATTTGAGTCATCGTTTGTATCTCTCGACCCGTAGAATCCTTGTCTACTTTGAAAACCTTTCCAAGATGACAATGTTATTTGTCCTTCGTAATTATCTCCAAGTATTATTTTCGGTTTGAGTTCTAAAACATTTTTCATTAAAAGGTCTTTTAAAATGGCGGCTTACGTCCGACTGCTTGCCGAAGTAGCGGCATTAGGATTCCGTCAGCTCAAATATAGTTATATCGTTCAATAGAATTACCGCTGTTGAACGGCTTGAGTCAAGCCGCTATTTTGGCAAGCAAATGTTGGGTGTAGTTTTTTAGTTTTTGTTCTCTTTCACAACGGATGAAACATATTCTTCAATTTCGGCTTTTTCTTTTCGCTCATTTGAAATATAATCCAAAATCATTTCATATGCTATTCCAGAACGTCTCATTGTGAAAGTGTCTAACTCCAACCTAGTCAGGTCTCGATTAAGCCATGTTTTGAGTTTTTCAGCAATTGCCTTTGTAAGTGATTTGTCAAAATCGCTCATATTTCGATTTCTACGGTTTCGTCCAAAGTTTCAATAATTCTGTTAACTTCTTGTTTTGCTTTATCTAAAGTCAGCTTGTAATCTGTCCTGATATAGTTCTGAACATCTAATAAACTCTCAAAGTCCAACGAAGCCATATAATCATCATACTCATTCTGAATCTCTCGCCAGTCAAAATATTGTTTTCTGCTTAAAAGCATTTTGTCACTTCTTAGAAATATGAGGTTGTATTTTTTCATAATTACACCCAACGTTAAGTGTTTATGAAGTTGTGGCAATTGAAAAACGTCAGTTTCAATTAACCACAAAAGCAAAATAATGATTAAATGGCGAATGCTTAACGTCCTTTAGGTTTGCATTCATTAATTGAACATAAAATACTTACTATTATCACAACTTTCTTTTTTTGCTACTTTTTTTCTTTACAATTCACATTTATTTGTTGATAAACCTAACCACCGGCAGTAGCGCATTATCACAACGTCAGGGTTAATGACCCAGGGCTGGATACAATCCACTGCCGGTTTTTCCCCTTAGTGTCTCTATAGCAATTAGGGCTTCTATACCCATTATTAAGGACTAAGACGATGGGGCAAAAAAAGGTCAGGCTTATACTCAAATGTAAAAACAAAATTATGCTCTCAGAAAGAAAAAATTATCTCGGTATTGATGTCTCTAAACTTTGGTTTGATGTCTCTTTAATCGCAGTGGTCCAACACGCTAAACAACCTGTAATTACAGAGCGCTTTGACAATACACCACAGGGCATGAAAGGCTTTAAAAAATGGCTTAAGCTGCAACTTGTTTCTTATGATGAAAACAGCTTGTTAGTTATAGAAAACACAGGGGTATATCACCGCCTTATCTGGAGCTTTTGCAGCACTCACAACCTACAACTGCATATCGGTAATGCAGCACATATTAAATGGAGCCTGGGTATTACCCGCGGCAAGAATGATGTAGTTGACTCAAAGCGTCTTTGCATGTACTGCCTAAAGCAGGCAGATGAACTGAAAGCTACACCAGCACTGGATCCTGTGTTTATGATGCTTAAAGACCTTATGAGCAGTCGCAGTCGCCTGTTAACCCAACTGCACAGCACTAAAAACTATCTTAACGAGGTAAAATGTACTGATGATAAAGTGCTGCTGACTATGCTAAATAAAGCACATTATGCCGCTATAGAAGGTATCAAAAAAAGCATTGAACAAATAGAAGCAATGATTGAAAAAATCATACAACAAAACCAGGCTATTTACACCAATTATAATCTAATAAAAACCGTACCGGGTATCGGACATCTTACAGCGATATATATCATCTGCTGCACCAATAATTTTGCTTCAAGACCAAGTGGTAAACAACTGGGCAGTTATGCAGGCGTAGTACCTTTTGGCAACAGCAGCGGCACCAGCATTAAAGGCAAAAATAAAGTACACAAAATGGCAAACAAAGAACTCAAAAAAATGTTACATCTCTGCGCACTTGTCGCCATCAAATACTCACCCGAATTCAAACAATATTTCCACCGTAAAAAGGCAGAAGGTAAAAATGGAATGCTGGTACTAAACGCAATCAGAAATAAGCTCCTACTAAGAGTAGTAGCAGTAGTGAATAAACAACAACCCTATGTTAATAACGTATCGGAAGCAGCATAAAAATAGCCTAAAAATAGTTTTGTTTTTTCCATAGCAATCCAGCCACAATTTTATAAACACAATGTTGGCTGTAGGTTTGTTAGCTCTCAATACTATAAATATTTTCCCAATAGTGCCACCTTCCATTTTTCTTTATCAAAATCGATAGTTCTCCGTGCCCGCATAAACCACCACATGCATATTCATAAAAAACGAAACAAATTGATTTATCTCGGATAAAAATTGGTTCCATTATTTGATAAACGAAGGCATTAACGTTGCCAACTTTATTAGATTCATTTTTGTCGGTTAACTTAAAATTTGAAAGCCCTTTCCGAATCATCTTTTCGCTTGTCCACTTTGTTCTACCCAAAGTTTTCATAACGCTGTCAATAAAATCTCGTTCGTCGTTGGTTAGAGTTAATGTGTCAAGATGTAAAACACCTTTAATTGTTGTCCTCTTAATAAATCGGTTTGATAATAATCCGTCATAAATTCCTTTAAGTGAAAACGAGTCAAGCTGTGGCGAGAGCAAAGGGTTTCTTTTGTCATTAATTAAAAATGAAAAAACTTTAGCAGTTTCAGTGTCTGTTTTGTCCTGCCCCACACAAGACAAACTGCAAATGAAAAAAAAGCATATAAATTTTATTGTTCTCATAAACTTACAGCCAACGTTCCACTGCTTGCCGAAGTTTGGGGCATTGTTGCTGTTGCTGCCCGGACCGAAGTTAAATTGAAAAACAAAAGTTCAAATAAACAACAAACGTCAAATTGAAAAACGTCTGCCGGAACAAATGATCGTAAGTGGACCGATGTTAATTGTTGCAATGTCCTGCCCCAATTTTGGCAATGCAATGTTGTGCGTTCGCTTTTTATTGGTTAGAATGATTTGCAACGATATAGGTTATCACTACTCCTATCACAATAATTAAAAAAACAAATATGGGAGTTGCTATACTATCAGCTTCGGCATCAAGTTCTTTTTGAGATTTTTTGTTTTCTTTTGTTCTTTGGTTACTATGATTTGGCTGGCTATATTCAGAACCATAAGTCCTTTCTGATTGTTCTTTATTTATTTTATTTTTAAAAAATTGATATTGGTCTTCAAAGGTTTTGTTTTTTAATATTAAGATTGATTTTACTTGTCTACCAATATTACTGTTTTCCGCTATTAATTCAAATGTTTGAGTTGGGTTTTTGTAGTCTTTTAATTTGTAAGTTTTCTGTCCAATCGGTTGTACTGCCCCAATCGGTTTCAAAGTGACCTTATCGGCATTTATTGTTTTCCAACTAAAAGTAACTTCTCCACCAAATTCAAAAATATCTCTATTAGATCTAAAATATTCTACTTCAGGTATGAAATTAGCTCCGTACGTATTTTGTCTTGGCTGGAATTTTTCATTGTCAAAATTGGTTCTTCTAATTGGATCACTTAACACCTCATATGCTTCTTGTATTTCTTTGAATCTTTCAATAAAAAATTCATCTCCGTCGTTTTTGTCAGGGTGAAATTTAAGCGATAGTTTTCTATATGCTGTCTTAATTTCTTCTGTCGAGGCAGTTTGTTTGACCCCAAGAATATAATAAAAGTCTTTCATTGATTAGAGTCCTTTAAAGTGACGCTTAACGTTCGAGGCTTGCCGCAGGGCTAGAATAATTGCTGTGTCCGCCCGGCAACTGAAGCCAATTAAAAAACTGATGATGAAGTTAACAACTAAAAGCTGAATAGAATTCGGTCAGCCCGATATTAGCTGATAGTAGTACAACTGCTGATTGTTATTCCGTCTGCCAGCCTTGCGGCAAACCTTTTGTTGTGCGTTCGCTTTTTTCTACTTGTGTGTCAGGGTAACAACCAAAAACGCCAGCCATTCCAATACTTGCTATAATTATTTTGGAAGTCTTGAAATAATAATTGGTCTTTAATATTGTTTTTACTTTTGAATCCCTCTATGTCGGAAAAGTGGTCCAAAAATTCAACTTCATTTGTTTTCAAATTCCAAATTGCAATCTCCTTATTTGTAGCTGCTGGTCTGTCACTTGAAATTTTGGCAAACAGAAAATTGTCTGAGGTTGCAAATTCATTGATGTCTAATGTTTCCATTTCATAGCCTGTCGCAGTTATATAAGTCATATTGCCATTTATTTGGTCCACTGCTTTTCCGTGTCCAACAGGAATTCGTGCACTGTCCCCAAGCCCGTGGTCACCCCAATATGAAAACATAAAAACAAATAACAGAATTGAAATAGTCAGTCCGGTTATGAACCAAAGTTTTAGCCTCTTTTTGGAAACTCTGTAAAACCAAGAGCCAGATTTGTATTTACCCAAAGTCTTAAAAAGCAATAATAATAAGGTGCTGTATATAGAAGCTAAAATTGCAATCTTAACAAGCTCAAATAAAAAGTGAAATAGTACTTCCATTTATTTTTGTCTGTCAACGGAATGTTGGTTAAAGTGACGCACAACGTCCAAGGCTTTCTGCTGTGCTGATATTCTGTGATTCGTCAGCCCGAACCGCTGCTGAGTAAAGTTATGTAGTTGATGTTATATTCTGTTGCTTGGCTTAACTCGTTCAGCCCGGACTAAAGATGATAAGCGAACAGGACGATCAGTATATATTCTTCAGCCAGCATAGCAGAAAACCCCTTGTTAGCAGCCGTTTAACAGGGTTCAATGAATTACAGTCGAAAACATTTCCTTATTTTCCTTTGTCCAAGTATAGTCACCAAGACTTGTTGTTAAAATGTCCAAATTGTTATGAAAAACGACGAAGACACTTGCATCAATGAAACCAACATTTCCTTCCCCGTCGACAATTTTATAAATTTCTTTTCTGTTTACAAGATTTGGAATTGAAATGGCTTCGTCATGTCTAGAAACTTTATAAACTTTTATTCCAGTCAGTTTTGTCCCAAGTTGTATATTATAGACAGCTTTAAAAAAAAGGTCAATATTGAAAACATCGTCAGGATCTGTCTTATTAATTCTGCGAATAATCATTTCGCTATGACTTGGCGAATAGTCCAACATAAAATATTGCCCTTCTAAATCAGTATAAAGTAATTCGTTCATTTTTGTGTCAAACTAAATGTCTGTGTTATTTTAACTGATAAAAGCTGATTCAATTTCGGCTGTCCAGCAATGGCTGCTAACGTTTAAGTGTTTATGAAGTTGTGGCAATTGAAAAACGTCAGTTTCAATTAACTCCAAAAGCAAAATAATGATTTATAGTCGAACGCTTAACGTCCTTTAGGTTTGCATTCATTAATTGAACATAAAATACTTACTATTATCACAACTTTCTTTTTTTGCTACTTTTTTTCTTTACAATTCACATTTATTTGTTGATAAACCTAACCACCGGCAGTAGCGCATTATCACAACGTCAGGGTTAATGACCCAGGGCTGGATACAATCCACTGCCGGTTTTTCCCCTTAGTGTCTCTATAGCAATTAGGGCTTCTATACCCATTATTAAGGACTAAGACGATGGGGCAAAAAAAGGTCAGGCTTATACTCAAATGTAAAAACAAAATTATGCTCTCAGAAAGAAAAAATTATCTCGGTATTGATGTCTCTAAACTTTGGTTTGATGTCTCTTTAATCGCAGTGGTCCAACACGCTAAACAACCTGTAATTACAGAGCGCTTTGACAATACACCACAGGGCATGAAAGGCTTTAAAAAATGGCTTAAGCTGCAACTTGTTTCTTATGATGAAAACAGCTTGTTAGTTATAGAAAACACAGGGGTATATCACCGCCTTATCTGGAGCTTTTGCAGCACTCACAACCTACAACTGCATATCGGTAATGCAGCACATATTAAATGGAGCCTGGGTATTACCCGCGGCAAGAATGATGTAGTTGACTCAAAGCGTCTTTGCATGTACTGCCTAAAGCAGGCAGATGAACTGAAAGCTACACCAGCACTGGATCCTGTGTTTATGATGCTTAAAGACCTTATGAGCAGTCGCAGTCGCCTGTTAACCCAACTGCACAGCACTAAAAACTATCTTAACGAGGTAAAATGTACTGATGATAAAGTGCTGCTGACTATGCTAAATAAAGCACATTATGCCGCTATAGAAGGTATCAAAAAAAGCATTGAACAAATAGAAGCAATGATTGAAAAAATCATACAACAAAACCAGGCTATTTACACCAATTATAATCTAATAAAAACCGTACCGGGTATCGGACATCTTACAGCGATATATATCATCTGCTGCACCAATAATTTTGCTTCAAGACCAAGTGGTAAACAACTGGGCAGTTATGCAGGCGTAGTACCTTTTGGCAACAGCAGCGGCACCAGCATTAAAGGCAAAAATAAAGTACACAAAATGGCAAACAAAGAACTCAAAAAAATGTTACATCTCTGCGCACTTGTCGCCATCAAATACTCACCCGAATTCAAACAATATTTCCACCGTAAAAAGGCAGAAGGTAAAAATGGAATGCTGGTACTAAACGCAATCAGAAATAAGCTCCTACTAAGAGTAGTAGCAGTAGTGAATAAACAACAACCCTATGTTAATAACGTATCGGAAGCAGCATAAAAATAGCCTAAAAATAGTTTTGTTTTTTCCATAGCAATCCAGCCACAATTTTATAAACACAGTGTTAGCTGCATTAGGTTTAGCCTAAGCCTTCAACGCTTTGTCAACAGACATTTTATACCTTTCACAAATTGAAGCAATAGCAACATTTGAAAATCCAATTGATAAAGCAGGTCCAATAACTAACATCGCTAAAGACCAAACTACAAATTCTGTCGAGCCTGTTTCTATAAACTTATACAAATAGTTAAGACCCAAAATAATTGTCACGAAAAATAAAAAATAGAACACAAGGCTAGGTTTGGCTTTTGTCTTTATTTCTGATATTCCATTTTGCAACTCTACAATTTGTCCAACAAGGTTAGAACTATATTTGATACCTCTTGTAAAAGCTACAGAATCGATATCTATTGAAAATGTATCACTACTTAAAAACTTTCCGGTCATGTCGTTGCTACTAAATAATGTCGTTCTATTTGAAAAAATCTCCGATACTTTACAAATAACCATCTCCTTAGGGAGATTATAAGAATAAGTAAGAACTGTCGGGAAAAAGAATGTCTTTAAATATTTAAGCATTTACGTTTTTATAGTCGTCATCGTTTCCTATTGCGCTTAACGTCCGACTGCTTGGCGATAGTAGCGGCAATAGCGTTCCGTCAGTTCAAATATAGTTATATCGTTCAATAGAATTCCTTTTGCTGAATGACTTCTGTCAGCCGCTATTTTGGCAAGCAACTGTTAGCTGGTGTTTTGTTTCAGGACAGACAACTTGCTTTGTAGTTTTGTAAAGTCTTTCTTTCGTCCAAGAACAAAGCTTTTGTTGTCAAGTGTCACTAGAATACAGTCAGGAAAGTCACCGAGCCAATAACCGTCACCTGTGTAATCTATAAATTCAAGTTTAGAAATACCATTGATAAAACCAATCGTATCTCTACTTAATTGAATGTCGTTAAAGTGCTGAGTCAATGACTCATAAGTTAATCCAACAAATGACTTTGTCACAGTTATTATGTGTCCTTGTATAGTCACATTATATGTCGCTAAAACCAATGGAAGTAAAATTATAAACAGGTGTCCAATGAGCAATAGCACTAAGTCTACTTTGCCATAAGTCAAACTAGAAGAAAAGATTGAAATTATAACCAACGCATAAGTCACGGGTAGTCCGTCGTTGATGTTAGGTCTCTTAAAGATGATCTTTGTCACAATAGTTGTCTGTCTTAAAATGCCAGCTAACGTTAAAGTGTTTATGAAGTTGTGGCAATTGAAAAACCTCAGTTTCAATTACCCCCCAACAGCAAAATAATGATTTATAGTTGAATGCTTACCGTCCAGCCACAATTTTATAAACACACTGTTAGTGGCAGTTTTGCTATACACTCGCTTCAATTCGCTCTTTCCATTCATATAATCCCTTAAACACACCGCCGGACAAAAAAACTTCAAGAAACTCTACAAATGAATTAGTCAAAGTAACCGCAGTTTCGGCTTTGTTATAGATAAAATACTCATTTCCGTTTTGTCCATTTATTGATATTGTCCACATGTCACAATAAATCATGTACTCGGCGAAATGAAAGTCCTTTGGGTCAACTAAATATGAGTTTCTACCATTGTTTTTATTCTCTATCATCTCATCTAATGGTAATAGTCGAAACATGTCTTCATTGGATTCAAAGCCGTTACAAAATCGATAGAAAGTCTTAATGTCGTCAGGAAAGTTCACCTCCATCATTTTTTCAAAATAAACAATGTCACCCATTGATGCGCCCTCATAAAGCATTATCCCAAGATCTGCTTTGTCTCTTTTAATTCTCGAAATTATGTCTGTTATTGTAGGTGTCATTTTAAATTGCCACTAACGTTCGAGGCTTGGCGATGTGGTGGCATTTTATAACTGTCAGCCCACAACCGCAGCCGATTAAAAAACAAAGATGAAGATAACAAATAAAAGTCCATAGATATTCGTCGGCTGGATATGCTGCTGATAGAAGTACGCAGTTGAGGTTTCAACGTCCAGCCACCATATTGCCAAACCTTTTGTTGGCTGTAGCCTTAGTCAGAATATGGTGGGCAAGACATAGTATTTCTCGTGTTTGATAGACAGTCATAAAAATCTAACTATAAGAGTTCTACCGTCCACTTATAAGTTCTTGCCCATATTAATTTAAAATAAAAATCATATGTCAAAAAACATTTGCAGAATATATAAAAGATTTTAAAGTCATGCTGGTCAGAAGATATAATTGGTCTGTATCAAATGCAAACGAATTTGTGTCAAACGAACTGCAAAGTGCATTCGATAAAAAACTTAATGTCGAAGAGGCATACTTTAAAATTTTTAAGAACAAGACTTGGTGTCGTTATAAATTGTCTTTAAGCCATTTAGAACATTGGTCATCAAAGCCTGTCCATGCAGCTTCGCCGCTTAACTTGGCAACTAAGAGTTCATCGTTGCTGTCAATATGTGACCTTAATATGTCACGTATTTGTACAGCAGTCAAGTTGGATTTTATAATCCATGTGGAGTCGAGGCAATGCCACCAAGTTCCAAGAGTTTTTATTTTATCAATGAGGTCTTTGTAATCTTGTCCGGTTTTATTAAGGTCATAGCCAATTAAGTAAGAAGTCATTTTGTATTATTTATAAATTTAGAACTGTTTCAAAAAAGGTTACAGCCAACGATCACTGCTTGCCGAAGTAGCGGCAATAGCATTCCGTCTGCTCAAATATAGTTATATCGTTCAACAGAAACCATTTGCTGACTGATTTGAGTCAGCCGCTATTTTGGCAAGCACTTGTTAAGCGCAGACTTTATATTGGCAACGTGAAGTTGCCAACCAAAGCAACACCAGGCAAAAGAGTTTTGCAAAATAAATCGCTGGCTTAGAAGAATCCAACTGAAGAACTAAACAAAATAACGACTGGCTGTTATTAAAAGTTGCGCTTAACGTTAAGGCTTGGCGATGGGCTGGTATTTTATAATGTCAAGCCCGGAACCAAAGCTGATTGAAAAACTGAAATTGAAGATAACAGCAAAAGCCAAATTATTAACGTCAAGCCAGAACCCCTGCTGATAATGATTTGCTGCTGAATGTTTTCCCGTCGAGCCAGCCTATTGCCAAACCTGCTGTTAGTGGCAGTTATATTTCTTCGTTGTGCATTGTTGGAATACTTTTGTCAAAGAACATAAACTCAGCATTGTCAACCTTACTCAAAGCATCAATTACTTCTTCGCTGTCGTCATAATTCTTCAGTCGGAAAACAGTCAGCTTTTTCTTTCTGTGTCTGATTACTATTTGCATTTTGTTCTTTGGTCGTCTTAATAAATCTGTAAGGTCACTAATGTAAACTTTGGTAATAAATCGGTTCTTAATTGTGATGTCAACTTTGTCTCCTTTAATAAAAACGTTGTCAGTATCAATTGTCAGCAAAGCCGCTTTTTGAAGTCTTGTTACGTTATACAACGGAATAACTATTATCAGTCCTGCAAAGGCTAAAGCTGAAAATGTTTTTAGCCAATCCGGCACAACCAAAATGTAATATGCTGTCGCCATTTCGCCCGAAGAGTTCTTTGTGGGATACATGACGATATAAAACAGGAAAAGAACAACAAACAAAGCCGTCATTATGTACATAAGTCCACTACTCAAGTATGGAAACTTACGTCTGACTAAAACTTCAAATTCTTTTGTTGTGTCCATATAAAGCAGTCATAATTGCCACTAACGTTAACGTGTTTATGAAGTTGTGGCAATTGAAAAACGTCAGTTTCAATTAACCACAAAGGCAAAATAGCGATTTATAGTTAAAGGCTCGAGCGTCCAGCCACAATTTTATAAACACACTGTTAGCCGCTGTATTAAGTCCAGCCCTTTCGATAGCCATAAATTCCAAAACCAACCATTAAAATTCCACCAATTCCTGTCACCCAAGCCATGGTTCGATGATTCTTATTATAGCTATCATAATCTTGAATAATTTTCCCTGCTTTCACGATCTGATAGACGTCAAGGTTCAGTTCATTGGTTTGACTTGGTTTATAATATACTGTAATTGTGTCGCCAAGTCCTATATTCTTCAATAAGGCAGAATAATCCTGTTCAGGCCTAAATGACGCTAAGGTCTCTGTAGTATTATTCAATTGAAGGTAGAAGATTTTGCTTTTAAGGTTCGTCCGGCCACCAACTCTTGACGACTTTTCAGTCAGACCTAAGTCAATCACTTTGCCAGTTATTTGTTTTGCCTTATTTAGGTCAATATTAATGTCTCTACGAATAAATTTTATGCAAACAGCAATTAATAGTCCTCCAAATATCAATACAGCAATTAATGTCCTGAGTTTCTTTGTCATTGAAAAAGGTTCGCAAAAATATAGCGGCTAACGTTAGGGCTTGCTGCTGTGCTGGGATTTATAATGTCCAGCTCGGAACTAAAGCCCAATAGAATTACTAATGATGAAGTTAAGAACAAAGTTCAATCGAATTACGTCTGCCCGAATCGCTGCTGATAGCGAACAAAATGATGAATACTTATTCGTCAGCCAGCATAGCAGCAAGCCCATTGTAAGGTGCAGTTATTAATATTTCCATCTGTTGATGTTTCCCACTTCTTGCCAACTGTCACCTGTTTTTTTGAATAACGTCAACATGCCGCCTTCAAAGTTGTTTGAAATGCTAATAACTGCAAATTGTTTATTGTCATTAAAAACAGGTCTTGAGATATAATAAATTTTTCTGTCGTTGTAATTATTATTAAAGTCGTCAATAATTCTTTTGTAATTTCTTTTCGCTTTTTTGTCTGTCACATTGAATTTCATATAAACGTAATTCAGTCTAACAATGCCAAAATAATCTTGAACTAAAATTGAATTTGGTATTTCACTGTCAAGCCAGCGTAATGTGTCAACCGTTTTGCTGTTTTGAACTATTTGTACCAAATCTTTTGTGTCAACCTTTTTCTGATAAACTTCAAAGAGATAATTTTTATACTCGGCGGTATCAGACAGGTCAATACGAAGGTTGTTGGAAGGAATCACCCTTACAAATTGCCCAACTTTTCTACTTGCGGTGTCGAGAAGATTCTGCAATGAATTATTTTGTCCGAAAGCCGGTAAATAAAGAATAAAAAAAGTTGTTAAAGCAAGACAGTGTCGTAACATAAGTTTTATGTCAAGATGTGAAGCCGAATAGAATTACATAAGATGAAAATATAATTGCACCTTACGTTCGAGTATTTCCGCTGACTGGGAATTTAATGATTGTCCTGCCCGGAACAAATGTTGATTGAAAGACTAAAGTACAAGATTAGTTGCAAATGCCAAATTGGAAAACGTCACGCCCAGACTGAAGTAGAATAGCGATTAACTCTTGAAGTTTGAAAGTCAAGCCCAGTTAGCGGAAATACTTTTGTTGGTAGCAGTGGTTTTCCACGTCATTCAGTCTCTGTCGGAATATGCTTGTCCTTACAATATTTTTCAACTTCACTGTCGTTGGCAAAATACTCGTCACAAAATTCGTTCAGTTCTTTTTCTGTCGATTTGTAATAACGTTCTTCTGCTGTCATTAGTTTTTCCGTCTGCTCAATAAACTTGTCAAACTCTTTGTTGATTTTGCAAAGCTTGTCAATGGTTTTAAAATCTAAGTCCCGATACTTTGCAGGAAATAAAATTCTGCTTTGATAAGGATTTGCATTCAATTCGATTATTCCAATTCCAAAAGATTGATTTAATCTTTCCATTTCCTCGGTCAAACTGTCGCTAAATTCAAAGGCTACCAAATAACCATAATTTGCCCAACTCGAATTTGAAACGGCTTGAAAGAATGCTTTTTTCAGTTCGCTATCGCTGTTGATTTCTCTTTTTAGTTCGTATGAACTTAGTTTAAAGGTATCAACCCTATTTATAGATTTTAAAAAATTTTGGCTGGCTTTTGTCTGCAAGTTTAAAAACTTGATACCGACCATATCTGGGTGTGTCCAAATTTGATTGTTGTCCTTGCCGTTTGATTGTTCGTGAAAAATTGTCTTTGAGTAAATACCTGTGTTTTTTAAATAGCTACTCAAAAGTTTATGCAAATCTCGTTCGTCATAAGTTTTGTTTTTGTCAACCTTAACGACTTTTGTTATTGCGGTTTCAGTTGTGCCACTTAAAATTTCTATTGGAATATTTGGTTCATTAATTGTCAAGTAGTAAGAGTAAGTTCCTCCGTCTTGCTTGATACGTTTTATTCTTGTGTCGCCATTACGAATAAAGTCACCTAAAACTGCTGATATTGTCGAGCCAGGTGTTTTTGCACCTCCGAAATCATAATAATTTTTGTCAATTATGTGGTTAAGAACCGCCAAATAATTTGTGATGTCGTTGATGTCTTCTAAACTTTTTAAAACGGCTTCTTTTAATGTCATTGTCAAGTTTTGATTTTTGTTAGTGTAGGGTCGTCATACCATTGCTACCAACGATTCAGTATTGCCGATGGTGGGGAAGTTGAAAAACGTCCGCCTGGCAACTGAAGTTCATTATTTATTAAAAGATGGAAAATTTATTCTGATGTTCAAAAGAGTTTCTTCCGCCTGAACCAAAGCTGATAGCGATATGCAGTCGATTGCTCCAACGTCCTTTAGGTTTGCATTCATTAATTGAACATAAAATACTTACTATTATCACAACTTTCTTTTTTTGCTACTTTTTTTCTTTACAATTCACATTTATTTGTTGATAAACCTAACCACCGGCAGTAGCGCATTATCACAACGTCAGGGTTAATGACCCAGGGCTGGATACAATCCACTGCCGGTTTTTCCCCTTAGTGTCTCTATAGCAATTAGGGCTTCTATACCCATTATTAAGGACTAAGACGATGGGGCAAAAAAAGGTCAGGCTTATACTCAAATGTAAAAACAAAATTATGCTCTCAGAAAGAAAAAATTATCTCGGTATTGATGTCTCTAAACTTTGGTTTGATGTCTCTTTAATCGCAGTGGTCCAACACGCTAAACAACCTGTAATTACAGAGCGCTTTGACAATACACCACAGGGCATGAAAGGCTTTAAAAAATGGCTTAAGCTGCAACTTGTTTCTTATGATGAAAACAGCTTGTTAGTTATAGAAAACACAGGGGTATATCACCGCCTTATCTGGAGCTTTTGCAGCACTCACAACCTACAACTGCATATCGGTAATGCAGCACATATTAAATGGAGCCTGGGTATTACCCGCGGCAAGAATGATGTAGTTGACTCAAAGCGTCTTTGCATGTACTGCCTAAAGCAGGCAGATGAACTGAAAGCTACACCAGCACTGGATCCTGTGTTTATGATGCTTAAAGACCTTATGAGCAGTCGCAGTCGCCTGTTAACCCAACTGCACAGCACTAAAAACTATCTTAACGAGGTAAAATGTACTGATGATAAAGTGCTGCTGACTATGCTAAATAAAGCACATTATGCCGCTATAGAAGGTATCAAAAAAAGCATTGAACAAATAGAAGCAATGATTGAAAAAATCATACAACAAAACCAGGCTATTTACACCAATTATAATCTAATAAAAACCGTACCGGGTATCGGACATCTTACAGCGATATATATCATCTGCTGCACCAATAATTTTGCTTCAAGACCAAGTGGTAAACAACTGGGCAGTTATGCAGGCGTAGTACCTTTTGGCAACAGCAGCGGCACCAGCATTAAAGGCAAAAATAAAGTACACAAAATGGCAAACAAAGAACTCAAAAAAATGTTACATCTCTGCGCACTTGTCGCCATCAAATACTCACCCGAATTCAAACAATATTTCCACCGTAAAAAGGCAGAAGGTAAAAATGGAATGCTGGTACTAAACGCAATCAGAAATAAGCTCCTACTAAGAGTAGTAGCAGTAGTGAATAAACAACAACCCTATGTTAATAACGTATCGGAAGCAGCATAAAAATAGCCTAAAAATAGTTTTGTTTTTTCCATAGCAATCCAGCCCCACTATTGGCAATACTCTTGTTATGCGCCGCCTTGGCTTCGCTCTAATCCAACAAACACAGATTCAAACAAAACATAAGTTCAACAAAGCGTGAGTTCAACAAAACATGAGTTCAATCAAAACATGAATCCAGCAAAACGTTAAATAAAACACGGTTTCAATAGAACAAAAAGTCCAGAAGATTATGTAGTTGTCTTTACAAGTCTAATAAATCGTTCGGTTAATAATCCATAAAATATGCAGTTAATAAAAAGTCCTGCAAAAAACATAAATGCTCCGCCTTTCGTGATTAATGTCCAAAATAAAGTATGTGTCGGAAAGCGAAGTATATAAAACAGTTTTGCAAAAGCCAACAAAAAAATGTTTGTTCCAAGTGTTCCTTCATCTTCTCCCCAAGCCGCTAAAAAACACGGAATTAATAAAAGTCCGAACAATACAGTCGAAATAATAAATGTCTGCTTGCTAAACTTTTTCATTGTAATTATAGTGTTGTAATAAGGTGGCGCATAACGAACAAGTATTGCCGATGGTGGGGAAATTGAAAAACGTCCGCCTGGCAACCGAAGTTCATTATTTATTCAAAGATGAAAAATTTATTCTGATGTTCAAAAGAGTTTCTTCCGCCTGAACCAAAGCTGATAAGCGATAGGCTGCCGATGGCTCCAACGTCCCGCCCCACTATTGGCAATACTCTTGTTGCCTGCAGTTATTCTTTCCTTATAGCACGTAGCCTTGTCATTACGGTATCTCCATAAGGAGTTAATGTCCAGTATGTTCCTTTATCGTGAATACTTCTCTTTTTCACACTTTCAGTTATTAGACCAAGTGCTCTAAATTGAATTTTTAATGTGTGAAAATTATTATCATCAATTTTAAAATCCCTCGGCGTTCTTGATTGTTTTTCAAACTTCTTTTTAAGCTCATCAAATGTTTTTTTAAGTATAAGGTCGTTAATTTTCCCTTTTATCGCTAATTCACTTGCTTCATCAATCATTAAAGGACTTATTTCTGAAAAAATTTCATCCCAAGAGCACTCTGCTTTGGAATTGTAATATTGTGTTTGTGGACTTATTTGCCAATCTTTTCCATGCGCATCAAATTTAAATTCAAGCTCAATAGTGTCACTTCCTTGAGACAATTTTTCTGTTCCTTCTGGGGCTATAGTTTTTGCTTTTTCAAGTTCAATATTCAAAGCTTCAATTTGCTTTCTTAATTCCAATATTTCTTTTGTTGTGTCTTCATCTGGAAGATAAGTTGCTTTAACCCACCCATCTCTTGGTTTGTCTTTTATAAGCTTTACCAAACTGCGACTAACTTGAGAACCTAAATCAGTAGGGTTTTCCCAATAACGGCACATTTTCTTTTGAACAAAATCTTTGAACTGATTAAGTTTTTTTACGAGAGCTGGTTCTTTTTCACTTTTATCAACAGCAATATCTCCAGGGTTTTTGTGAAGAAATCCTATAATTGGTATTTCTTTAGATAGCGCATATTCATACTCCATTTGCGTATAACTAATTCCGTCTTTATTCATTGACCCATATCTACCTCCAACAATTAGAATGTAATAATCGCAATCATCTATCAGTCTTTTAATTAGTGTCCACTGGTCATCATCTGCGGCAGGAAATAATTCCATGCCAACAGGAATACAATCTAGTTCTAATAAAGCTTGCATTACTTCTTGTCGTTCTTCGGATAAGTCTTTGTATGTGGAGCTAACGAAAACTTGATATTTCTTTTCCATAATCGTGAAGTGTCAAAAATAATTGCAGGCAACGGTTCGCTGCTTGCTGTCCGTAGCGGAATTAGCAGTTCGTCAGCTCAAATGTAGAGATAAAGATGAAAAGAGAGATACAGTTGAATGGCTTCCGTCCTTTAGGTTTGTTTTGCCGGAAAGAGTATGATTAGATACTGTATTTTTCTTTTCGTCAGCACATTACTTTGCAGACAACCTAACCGGGCAGCAGCGGCTCATTTTGCTTTCGTCAAGGCTTACGACCTATCGGCTGATCAAATCCGCTACTGCCTTTTACTTCTTTTCGTGTCTATATAGCAATTAGGGTTGTTATACCCATTATTAAGGACTCAGACTTCGGGAAGTAAACCGGTCGGGCTTTACAAATAAAAAACCAAGTTATGAAACAGATTACAAAGTGCTACCTCGGCATTGACGTCTCCAAACCTTACTTCGACTTGTCACTGATGAAAGTCATCAACCATCAGAAGCAGGACATCCTCACCCAGCGTTTTGCCAACACAGCCGCAGGCATCAAAGCCTTCCACGGGTGGCTCAAAGAACAAGGCGTAACCTTTGATGAACAGTCGCTGCTGGTCATTGAAAACACGGGCATCTATCACCGGCTCATCTGGCAGTTCTGCTCAGCGCACAACCTGCCTCTGCATATCGGTAATGCCGCTCATATCAAGTGGAGCTTTGGCATTGCCAGGGGTAAGAATGATGTTGTGGACAGCCTGCGCCTGTGCCACTATGCCTATAAGCATGGCGAAGAGCTGAAAGCCACGCCTGCACTAAATCCTGTGCTGCTGACGCTCAAAGACCTGATGACGGCCAGAACCAAACTGGTTATCCAAATTAATGCGATTAAGACATGGCTTAAAGAACTGAAGGGGGTGAATGATACAGACACGCAGAAACTGGTGGAGAAAGCACACAAGGATGCCCTGACGGGACTGAAGAAGTCTATTGTCTTGCTGGAAAAAGAAATCAAACAAAGAATAGAAAAAGAGGAGCCGCTAAAAGTAAATTATGATCTGCTTCTCACGGTGCCCGGCATTGGTCACCTGACGGCGGTGTACCTGATTTGCTGCACTAATAACTTCATCTGTCAGATCACGGGCAAGCAGCTTGCCTGCTATGCCGGCGTAGTGCCGTTTGAACATACCAGCGGCACAAGTGTCAGGGGTAGAAAAAAAGTGCACCCGATGGCAAACAAAATACTTAAGAAGAGCCTGCACCTGTGCGCCCTGTCAGCTATTAAATACTACCCGGAGTTCAAAGATTATTATGACCGTAAAAAGAAAGAAGGTAAGCACAGTATGTCTGTTCTCAATGCTATCAAAAACAAAATTGTGCTCAGGGCAGTAGCCGTCGTCAGTCATCAGAAACCATACGTTGATTACACAAAAACAGCAGCCTGAAAATAATTACTAAAAAACTTTTTTATTCCATAGCAATCAGCCGCTATGGCAGCAAGCATGTGTTGGCTGCTTGTGCTTAGTCACTTGTGCTTAGTCAACTATGTATGAGCCGTCTCCGTCAAACTCTGAACTTGTCTCAACACCTTCACTCGATAAGTAAGCCCAGCCGTTATTCCCCAACTCACTATTTATCTGCTCGAAGTATTTGTCAAGTTGGTTAGAAAGCAATGCATCTATCAAAGTGTCGTAAGTGATAAGTTGAATCAATTTCTCAAAATTATCAAGATCAATAATCAGGAAAGATGCAGTGTCAAGTCCAAAAGCCGTTATTTGTTTCTGTTGAGCAAGTAATCGCAGTTCTATGTCGTCATAATTCCATTTTCTAAGAGTTAATGGATCAAACAGGTAGTTGCCTGTGCCTATGTCTACATGTTTATAACCTAAGAGTACACCACCGCTATATGGAAATAGTCTTTCTTCCAGTTGTCTTACAAATTCTTTTCTGTCAGCTAAAGCGGAGGTATCAACCTGATCCTGTCCCTCGATAATATCTTGAAAATATAACGGGTCAATAAATAGCAAATGTCCCGATAATAATTTTAATGTTATGGGAGAGGTGTCTGTCGAAAACTGTTTCATAAAGTTGTTGTCAAATTGCATAGCAGCCAACGTCCAGGCTTTACGCCCGGCACGACGGATGCAATCCGTCGGCTCGGAACGGAAGCCGAAAGTAGCACAAAAGAAACAAACAAAACCCAATGTTCAGCCGCGTTCCGTCGAGCCACGAACCGCAGATGGAAAGAGAACGGAAGTAGCGGCTGACAAGTGTCAGCCGGGCTGGCGTAAAGCCATTTGTTGCCTGCCTGCTTTATTGTGTCACCACAACGAACCTGCGCCGGCAACACAATACAAAACTGCGTTGCAAACAAACGTTGATGCTTAGCACTTTGTAAGCAAAACAACCAGGAACAAAAGAACAAACAACTCTGAAATGAAACAAGTCAAAAGATAGCAGGCAACGGCTCGGTATTTATCGCAGGCAGGGCAATAGCGAAACGTCAAGCCCAGACTGCTGCTGATTTGAAAAACAAAAGATGAAGTTATAATAAAAAGTACAACAGGTAGTGTCAGCCGGAACAAAAGCTGATTAGCGAACCTGCTGCCGAAGTGCGTAATGTCAGCCCTGCTTGCATAAATACTTTTGTTGGGCGTTCGCCTTTTGTTATTATAAGTTTCTAAAAAAATTCAAGTCACTATTGAACAAAATTTAATGTGTCAACTAATACTTATACTTGTCACATAAAGTATTGTCAAACTATTATTCTTTGCAAACAGTGTTATTAAACTTTAGTAAAAATTCTTTAGCTCATTAAATTATGAGAACAACTATACATTTCAAGTCTTAATTATTTTCTTGTTGTTGGACAATCTTTGAAAGAATAAAAGAAAAAATAATAGGTAATAAAATAAATGATATTAAAATTATTCCTTTTGAAAGGGTAAGTCTTGCAATAAAATATTGAATCAGCAATGTCAAACAGAAACTTGGCAGAAAGATTATTAGTTTCTTTTTAAAATCCATCTTTCGTGTGCGATTCATTAAATAGATACATAAAATAAGTATTCCACTCAGAAGCACAAGGCTAATCAACGTGTTTATTGCTGCAATACTCATAGACTAATAATAAAATTTCGGTAAAGATTTTAATGTGTCCGTAAAGGTGACGCCCAACGATCACTGCTTGCCGAAGTAGCGGCGTTTTTGTTCCTGCGTTCAAATCTAATACAAAAGTTCAACAGAGTTGATTTGCTGACTAAATTCCGTCAGCCGCTATTTTGGCAAGCACCTGTTAAGCGCAGACTTTATGTTGGCAATATGAAGTTGCCAACATAAGTTACACCAGGCAAAAGAGTTTTGCAAAATAAAGCGCTGGCTTGGAAGAATCCAACTGAATGAACTAAACAAAATAACGACTGGCTGTTATCGAAAGTTGCGCTTAACGTCCGACTGCTTGCCGAAGTAGCGGCAATAGCATTCCGTCTGCTCAAATATAGTTATATCGTTCAACAGAAACCATTTGCTGACTGATTTGAGTCAGCCGCTATTTTGGCAAGCACTTGTTAAGCGCAGACTTTATGTTGGCAATGTGAAGTTGCCAACAGAAGTTACACCAGACAAAAGAGTTTTGCAAAATAAAGCGCTGGCTTGGAAGAATCCTGATGAAAGAACTAAACAAAATAACGACTGGCTGTTACTAAAAGTTGCGCTTAACGGCTCGCTGCTTGCTGAACGTAGCGGATATAGCGAAGTGTTAGCTTGGTTAAAGATATACCGTTTCATAGAATTACTGCTGCTGAATGACTTGAGTCAGCCGCTAGGGCAGCAAGCATCTATGTAAAAGCGGTAATTTGAGAGTGACTTAAATTCATAAGATATGAATACTCAAACTACCGCCTCTCCAAAGTTATTTATTGGCATGGACGTGCACAAGAAAAGCTGGACCTGCCACTTCAAAACAGACCTCTTTGATCACAAAACGATTACCATGCCTTCTGATCCTGATTGTCTGATTGATTATGTGCAGAAGCATTTCTCAGACCATCAGGTTACCTGTTGCTATGAAGCCGGTTGCTGCGGCTACTGGATTGCAAGGAAGCTGCAGCAATTAAAGTGGAAGGTACTTGTCGTAAACCCGGCCGATGTGCCCCGAACAAGTAAGCAGGGCTGGCAGAAGACAGACAAGATCGACTGTCGTAACCTCTGTCAGCAGCTGCAGCACAACAACCTTCACTCCATCGGTATTCCTGAAGAAGAAAGGGAAGGACTTAGAAGTTTGCTCAGGCGAAGAAACCACCTGGTCCGACAACTGAGAGCTACAAAAAATCATATCAAAAGCCAGTTGCTTTACTATGGCATCAAAGTCCCGGAAGAATATGACAACCCAAACTGGAGTCATCAAATGAAGGACTGGCTGCATAATCTGGAATGGAAGTTCTCTACTGCTTCACTGGCTCTCAGTAGCCGACTTAAACAGCTTCACTTCTTATGGTATGAGGAGTTAGATATCAGCACTGCTTTGAGAGCCTACTGCAGAAAGCATTATAAGAAAGACTATTACCTGCTCAAAAGCGTTCCAGGCATTGGTGGCATCACTGCTACGGCTATCCTTTCTGAGCTGGGTGATCTGCGCAGGTTTACACGTCTCGATGAACTGGCTTCGCTGGTAGGGCTTGTGCCGGGTATTCATCAAAGCAGTGACAGAGAGACTTGCTTGGGACTTACCAGGCGCAGTAACCGTTACCTGAGAAGTCTGCTGGTCGAAGCCTCGTGGGTGGCAGTGAGAAGTGATATGGCACTACAGGCTTACTACAGAAAACATGCAGCCAAAGAACCAAACAAAGCTATCATTAAAGTAGCCCATAAGCTGCTGAGCCGCATCAGGTCTGTGGTCATCACAGGGGTGCCGTATCAGACAGGGCTGGTAAAATAATTTTATTGATTCACTTTATTTAAGCTCATTACATAAGCATAAGATGGGAACAGACTGCAAAACAAAAGCAGCAGCGATACTTCGACTGCAAACGGCAAGCTGGCAGCTGTTCTTTTTTACACTAAGATAGATGCAGGTAGCAGCTTCCCTTACCGGAAGCAGGACTACAAATAGGATGCGGAGCTGAATAAATAAAAACGAAGAAAGAATAACCGCTGTGGATTTGTATGATTGTAACAACGGCAGAACAGAACACGCCGGTAAAACGTACAATCATACAAATCCACAGCGTACCAAATATCATTATGCACTAACTTTACAACACATATCACTTACCTCTTCCTACCGCTTTACATAGGAGCACTTGTTAAGCGCAGACTTTATGTTGGCAACGTGAAGTTGCCAACATAAGTTACACCAGGCAAAAGAGTTTTGCAAAATAAAGCGCTGGCTTAGAAGAATCCAACTGAAAGAACTAAACAAAATAACAACTGGCTGTTACTAAAAGTTGCGCTTAACGAGCCGGGGCTTGTTGCTGTGGCGGCATTCCGTGATTCGTCAGACCAAATATAGCATCAAAAGCTGATTAGAATTACTACTGCTGAATGGCTTCCGTCGCCCCGCCATAGTAGCAAACCCTAGGTTATGCGTTCGGCTTTTCTGTCCGTCACTTTTGAAGGGTTTTGATGTTGTCCAAAATCTGTTTTGTGTTTATTTGAATACTGTCCAGCGCTACTGAAAGAGTATTTGTGCTATTGTTATTTGCTGAAATTTTGTCAAGTTGCTTTGAAACTGTCTCTAAACTTTTGTTTACTTGTCGTAGTTGAATTTCGGTTTCAGTTGTTTGTGGCTGTGTCAAAAGTGTCACTATGTAAATAATAACGCCACTAAGTCCAACAGTCAAAACCCACTTGAGAACTTCTTTGTTGAAGAGTGAAAATTTCGTCGGTGTCCATTTGTTGTCAACAACTAAATGTTTGAAATTCCGTAAGTATGAAATTCTCGTTCGTTGGGCAAATGTTGGTTTACCGTCAAGACTCGTACATTCCATATATGCCATAAAATCGTTCCAAAGAGACTTAATAAATTTCTGGCTATTGAGTTGCTTCGGGTCAAGCCACTCATACAAAGCGATATGATTTTCTATTGGCTGTCGGAATTCAGATTTTGCTGGATAAAGATAAATGGTTATGTCACCTGTGTCGTTACGATAGAAAAATAAGGTTGTTCCTGTTTCTTTCAAACTTTTCCACTGTGTACTTGTCGTCTCAAATTCGTAAGGTCTTGCTCCCCAGAAGATTTCTATAATTCTTTTTTCATTTCCGCCTGCTCTGCTACCTGGACAGATATATAGTATGTATTCATTTTGAAATATTACGGCTCTATTGTCATTGTTTCTTAGGACTGTGAAAATAGAATCGCAGTTGTCATAAAACGTTTCAAAATCTTTTATTTTTTGAAGCCTTTTTTCTTTCACTATATGTTTATTATGGTTAGTCTAAGCTGCCGCATAACGTCCACTGCTTGCCGAAGTAGCGGCGTTTTTGTTCCTGCGTTCAAATCTAATACAAAAGCTCAATAGAATTGATTTGCTGACTGATTTGAGTCAGCCGCTATTTTGGCAAGCACCTGTTAAGCGCAGACTTTATGTTGGCAACGTGAAGTTGCCAACCAAAGCAACACCAGGCAAAAGAGTTTTGCAAAATAAAGCGTTGGCTTAGAAGAATCCAACTGAAAGAACTTAACAAAATAAAGACCGGCTGTTATCAAAAGTTGCGCTTAACACTTAAATATACGAAACTTTTGTATCGCTAATTAGGCAGGACAAAAATATGTTTTTCATTCAGCATCAATACAAAACTATTTCGTTTTTTGGGTATATCAATCTGAAATAATATTTCCTATATCAAACCAATATACCCAAAAAACGAAACTGGTAAATACAATTTTATAGTTCTGTTTTCCTTCTTCCTTTATCTTCATATCTGCAATCTGGTTATAAAAAGCAGATATAGAAAGTTATGATAAATCGGTCAGATATTTTAATTGTTGGCGCCGGAGCTTGTGGATTATTGGCAGCCCGCGAACTTTCAGCAAAAGGGAAAAAAGTATTTGTGCTGGAAGCGAGACATTGCGCCGGCGGGCGCATAGATACAATACGTAACGATGCCTTTGTGCAGCCGGTAGAAGGTGGTGCCGAATTTATACATGGCAATCTTCCTGTTACATTACAATTACTAAACGAAGCAAACATCAGTTACACCAAAGTTAGTGGTGATATGCTTCGCAATGAAGACGGCAAATGGATAAAAACAGAAGAGCAGATTGAAGGCTGGGACGAATTGATGAAAACAATGAGCCGGCTTACACAAGATGTTCCATTCACTCGTTTTTTAAATACATATTTTAAAGAAGAAAAATATACATCCTTGCGACAATCAGCACTGCAATACGCACAAGGTTTCGATGCTGTGAATCCTGACGATGCCAGCACAATGGCGCTACATAACGAATGGCAACATGAGGAAGAAGCTACTTATCGCGTAAACGGTGGATATAGAAAATTAATACATTTTTTGCTCGATGCCTGTAAGCAAAACAATTGCGAGATTGGTTTTGATAAACCCGTAAAAGAAATAAAATGGCAGCCAGGCGAAGTTGAAATTATCACGCAAACGAAAGAAATATTTCGGGCAAAACAGGTGATTGTTACAGTTTCGCTGGGTGTATTACAATCTGCTGAAAACACAATTTCTCATATTCGTTTTACACCAGCTTTACCACAAATACATCAGGCTGTGCAACAGATAGGTTATGGTAATGTAATTAAGATATTACTACAGTTTCCTTCCTTATTCTGGCAACAGCAAAAAAATGCGTTATTCTTTTTTTCTGATCAAAAAATAGCAACCTGGTGGACGCAACAGCCATCTGGTTATCCTTTGCTAACGGGCTGGATTGCCGGAAAGAAAACCGATGAATTTAATGATATGAATGATGACGATATTTTACAAATTGCCTTACAGTCAATTGCTGCTATTTTTAATAAAAGTAAAGAAGATATTCAGCAATGGCTAACCGCTTCGCAAGTTATAAACTGGCAGAAAAATGTGTATGCAGCAGGCGCTTATTCATACAATAAAGTTGAATCGGATAAGGCAAGAAAAATATTGAATGAACCCGTATCAAATACTCTCTTTTTTGCCGGTGAAGCTTTGTATTCCGGTAAATCGGGTGGAACGGTAGAAGCTGCGCTGGTAAACGCTTTGGATGTAGTAAAGAAGATTATGAAAGGCGAATAATGATTGTATGAAAACAAGGAATGAGAACCTGTTTTTTTATTATTATATAATACAGTTTAATATAGTAATCGCTTACTCGTTTCATTTATTCAAAAACGCTGAAAAGTGATTCTCTTTTTCTCTTAATTTAAAAGAGAAAAACAACAAATCAATAATTGTAACGATGTTAAACCGGAGTTGTAAAATCTCGTAATAAAAACATTCATTTATAACTTTAACCTGTGATGTAAAGTGGATGAGATGACAAAACAAAACTGCCTCTTTTTACAGAGGCAGTTTTTGTAATATTGCGAACTTATATTGTTATTATAACTGGCGCAATTTTAATTCTACTCTTCTGTTTGCAGCGCGTCCGGCGGCAGTGCTGTTGTCCTCTTTAGGCAAGGATGAGCCATAGCCTTTTGCGGTCATTCTATCTGTAGTTATGCCTTTACTCTTTAAATATTTCATTACAGATTCGGCACGTTGCTGAGACAATTTTATATTGATAGCATCTGTACCTGTATTATCTGTATGACCTTCGATGTCCATGCCCAAATCTGTATTGGCTTTTAATAAAGCAGCCAACGCATTTAATGGTTTGAACGATTTAGCCAGTAAAGTAGCTTTTCCGGTAGCAAAGAAAATCTGGTGTGCTGTTGTATCTACTTTGCTCTGCATAATCTGCGCCTTTTCCGGACAACCATTGTTGCGGGCAGGACCTGGCTGGTTTGGACATTTATCTACTTCATCATTTACACCATCGCCATCTGTATCCGGAATCGGGCAGCCATTATATTTTGCGGTACCCGGCTGGTTTGGACATCTGTCAACTTCATCGTTAATACCATCACCGTCAGTATCCGGTATCGGGCAACCTTGATATTTGGCTAAACCTGGCTGAGTCGGGCATTTATCTTCATCATCATTAATACCGTCTTTGTCTGAGTCAGGCACCGGGCAACCATTGTATTTGGCAACACCCGGAACCGTTTTACAAGAGTCTAAATTATCGGTAATGCCATCGCCATCGGTATCAGCAGGAGCCGGCGGCGGCGGGGGCGGAGTTACTTCGGCTGGTTTGCGGCTGGAGAGTGCTCCACCAATACCGATATTAAAGTTGAAATGATCGTTGGCATTGTCTGTTACACGAAGTCGGTATTGTGCATTACTGAAAATAAAAGCATCGCCTTTACCCAGGTTAAACTGCAAACCGGCACCCAACGGTACATACGCAGCAAAGTAGCTGCCATTGTACATAGAACCACCAAAACCAGCGTGTAAATAAGGTACTATCGCATATCTGTCTGATAACAATTTAAAATTGAAACCGGCATCAGCTTCCAGTAAAAAATTATTATCGCCGGTCTGCGGGCGGTTACGAAAAAGATAATCGGTAAAAGAACCATCTAACCTCCCTGTGAAATCAATATGATTGGTAAGACCTTGCAGATATTCAAGGCCTAAACCGAAATCCATATCGCTTAACTTGGCAAAGTTATTTGTGAGATCACTAACTGAATGAGTGCGCCAATAATCAGCACTTTTAAAATCGTTGGCTAAAAAATGAATTACAAGAGTTGGCCGCTTCTTATAATTCGTAATAGAGGGGGAAGACGTTGAAGAGATTTCTGACTGTGCAAACAGTCCTGCTGCCCATATTACAAGGCAGCTCATCAGGAATAGTTTTTTCATACTTTGTTGTTTAATTTTATACATTGATTTGATATATAGATTTTCATTTAAAACTGTTTTATTTGTTCCACTTTTACCCTTGCCAATCCACGATTCATAAAATCAAGTTGCATGGCTGCAACCCGCGTCATATCGGCTACTCGTCCCAATGCTTCCATACTTTTATTCATTCGGTCATTAATACGCACCAATACCGATTTACCATTTTTGAGATTGGTAATACGCACCCAGCTGTTTAATGGAAAATGATTGCTGGCAGCTATCATTTGGCTATGATGAAATATTTCGCCGGTTGCTGTCATTGTTCCTTCCATTCGTTTATTATAAAAGCTGGCTACGCCAAAAACAACTTTATTCTTTTTAAAAGCAGCTTCATTTTTCTGACAAAATATTGTATTGCATATCAATAAGGCTACGAATAAAAAAGCTATACGTCTAAGATAATTGAATAGCCAGTTGATGGTTGTGGTTCTATTTATAATGGATAGTCTTGTAAACATACGGCTGTTATGTTTTACTTACATAAAACCTCATTCCTAATCCTTATACATTTTTAAGCTGCTCTTTGGCTATACAATCCGCTGTAACCTGTTTCAAATATCCGGCCGGGTAATTTTTTTATTATAAACATGGCATTTTATGATTGAAAAATAACGATACTACAACCGCAACGCGGCTTCGTTGAAATGTGAACCTCTTTTTGTTTGTAACAGGTTATCGCTCAATTCATAATTGATACTGCACATTCACTTTGCGCAATTGTTTTCAATAAATATGCCAATAGGTTTATAAGATTCGAGGTATGCGTTGCTCTAATATCAGCAGGTCGGTTAAAACCATAGCTGTAACGGCTTCCATTACTACAGGCACACGTAAGGCAATACACAAATCATGTCTGCCTTTTACAGAAAAGTTTTCAATTTCATTGGTTTCCTGGTTCCAGGTTTGTTGTTCTTTGGGTGTGGAAGAAGTGGGTTTTACAGCGATGCGATACACCAGTTCATTTCCGTTTGTAATACCACCAACAATACCACCGGCGTGGTTGGTTTTTGTTTTTCCCGATGCGTCTTCGATAGCATCGTTATGTTCAACACCAAACATTTTTGCGGCTGCGAAGCCGGTTCCGAATTCAACGCCGCGGACGGCAGGAATGGCAAAAGCCGCATGTGCTAACAGAGATTCTGCGCTATCGAAAAAAGGTTCGCCTAAACCAATCGGCAAACCATGAACACGACATTCTACAATGCCGCCAATTGAATCTTTATGATCAATCGCTTTCTGCAAACCTTTTTCCAGATCGGCTTCTCCTCCAATTTCTAAAATGGTAGATTTTACGGTGATGTTATTGTATTGTAACAGCTTCTTAGCAATCACACCAATCGCAACCAAACAAACCGTCAATCTTCCGCTGAAATGTCCGCCGCCGCGGTAATCTTCATAACCACCAAACTTTTTGCCGGCTACAAAATCTGCGTGGCCGGGACGAGGCACTGCACGTTGCTTGGCATAATCGCCGCTACGTGTATTGTTGTTTTCAAATAAAATTGTAATGGGTGCGCCGGTTGTTTTATTATTAAAAATGCCGCTTTTAAAAATGGGCAAATCGCTTTCCTGTCTTGGCGTTGTACCTTTTTGTGTGCCACCTTTTCGGCGCTCAATATCTTCTAAAAAATCATCTACCGTTAATGGCAAACCGGCTGGCACGCCATCAATATTTACACCTGCGCTTTCGCCATGCGATTCTCCAAAAATGTTTACCCGAAATATGCGACCAAATGAATTCACTTGTATTAGTCCTCCGAAATTTGAATGCTGTGTTTATGAATTTCTATCATAAAATGATCTCGCGTCTGCAGTTCTTCTATGATAGGTAATGTTGTTTTTATTAAGTCAATCAGTTGATTGGTAGAAATATTACCCAAACTGATTTTTATAAATTTCTGTGGCAGCCTTCTTAAAAAATAACTATCGGTAAAGTCCTGATCTTTTGAAATTAATATGAGATCGTGTTCATTACAATACGTGGCAATATTATGATCAGAAGTAAGATCACCCTGTAATATTTCATTTACATGACCACATTCACAACCACTGTAAACCAGGAAGTTTTTTATCTTAAAAGAAATATGAACATCGCATAGAAAACGCATTATGCTACAATGCTTTTGTTCATGTATAACAAAGCATAATTTATACAGGCGTAAATATCTTCTTTTTCCAATTGCGGATGATCTTCTAAAATTTCATCGTATGTCATTTCCGAACCCAACAAATCAAGAAGTACAACTACCGAAAAGCGCATTCCTCTGATGCATGGCTTTCCATGACAAATGGCAGGATCAACTGTTATGCGTTCCAGATATTTCATTTTGTAAAAGTATTAATAATCATGTTTACCACGTTTACTCAAATCTCTATCAAAGCGTTAAGCCGTAAGAAGCAAATATCGCTTTTGTTGTTTCATAATCTTCATGATGAACACCGCGCAAACCCACTGTTTCCGCCACTTGCACAAACATCGGTCTGTCTTCTAAGTATAATGTTTCTTCCGGTTTCACCTGTGCAATATCAATCGCCACTTTAAAAATATCAACATCAGGCTTGCGAAAATGCACAAACGACGACGAGATAAAAAAGTCGACAAAGCGATTCAGTTGAAACGTATTGATGCGATGTTCATTCAGCTCTCTGCCTTCATTACTCACTACGGCAATCTTCAGGTTATACTTCTGCTTCAAGCCTTTCACTAAAGTGAGCATATCATTATACGGCTGCGATTGATCGAACATAAATTGCCTGAAATCTTCAAAAGAAAAATCTCTTTCTTCATAAAATACCACGCGTTCCAGATACTCATGCAACGTCAGTTTCCCCACTTCATACGTATCAAACGTCATGCTATGGCGCTCCTGCGTTTCATGCGCATCCAAGCCAAATTTTTCAACCGCTTTGGCACGCGAATTATGATCCCAGCCGTTTGTAAGCAATACGCCGCCAATATCTGTAAACAATGTTTTTATGCGTTGATTATCCATTCTGTGAAAGTAAAAATTCAAAAATAAAAAGACAGAAAAATACAGGTTATGTTACGAGCGATAAGTCTCCGATTGATCGTCTGTTGCGTCGCACTCTTGTACGTTCAGAAATCAATTGAACAAATACAATCGAACACGGATAACACAGCTTCAGCACAGTTTTTTACGGATACTCAATAATAAAAATTCTCCAACATCCGTGCATGAAATCCATGTCATCCGTGTTCTATAATCAATCTTATGCTACCGTAATCTCATTCTCCAAATACACATCTTGTATTGCATTCAGCAAAGCAATGCCATCTTTCATAGGTCGCTGAAACGATTTGCGTCCCGATATCATTCCTGTTCCGCCGCCGCGTTTATTAATCACGGCTGTTTTTACCGCTTCTCTCAAATCAGTTTCGCCTTTCGACTCGCCACCGGAATTTATCAATCCCGCACGACCCATATAACAATTCAAAACCTGGTAGCGGCACAAATCAATCGGGCTATCGCTGCTCAATTGCGAATACATGCGTTCATCAAACTTACCATAGCTTTTTCCATCACTATTTAAAGCCTTATAACCGCCATTATTTTCCGGTAATTTCTGTTTGATAATATCAGCCTGTATGGTTACACCCAAATGATTGGCTTGTCCTGTTAAGTCTGCCGATACATGATAATCTACGCCTTCTTTTTTAAACGCGTTGTTGCGTAAATAACACCATAAAACGGTTGCCATTCCTAACGAATGTGCTTCTTCAAAAGCTTTTGCAATTTCAATTATCTGCCTGTCACTTTCTTCCGACCCAAAATAAATGGTAGCGCCAATTGCTACAGAACCTAAGTTCCAGGCATCGCGAACCGTACCAAACAAAATCTGGTCGTATTTATTTGGATAAGTCAGTAGTTCATTATGATTGATCTTGGTGATAAAAGGAATCTTATGCGCGTATTTCCTGGCAACCGAAGCCAGTACGCCAAAGGTTGTAGCCACTGCATTACAACCGCCATCCACCGCCAGCTTTATAATATTTTCCGGATCAAAATACTCAGGATTCGGCGCAAAAGACGCACCGGCGCTATGTTCAATTCCCTGGTCGACCGGCAAAATAGAAAGATAACCTGTGCCCGCTAAACGCCCGTGATTGTGAAGCTGCTGCAAGCTTCGCAACGTTTGTATGTTTCTGTTTGATACAGCAAACACATCATCTATAAATGTGGGTGATGGCAAATGCAATTTATCTTTTGTAACTGTATTACAAGTATGTGTAAAAAGAGCTTCGTTTTCTTTACCTAATAATTCTGTTATCTGCGAATAATTCATACATAAATGTTCAATGATGAAATTAATCTTTCGCAACAGTTGCGCCTAAAGATGCAATGTGCTCATAAAAATTCGGATAACTCTTTCCAACGGCTTGTGCTTCCTCAATTATTGTTTCACCTTCGGCTTTCAATGCAGCTACGGCACAAGCCATCGCAATACGATGATCGTGACGCGAATGAACCTTTGCTCCTTTTACGCCTTTGCCTCCATAAATCAACATAAGATTATCCTGAAGTTCAATCTTTACACCCATCTTTCCAAACTCATCTTGAAGCGTCAATGCACGATTGCTTTCTTTATGCGTTAAACGATGCACACCTTCTATCACCGTTGTGCCGTTACAATAAGAAGCCAGCGCAACAAGCGGCGGAAATAAATCAGGGCAATCCGTTGCATCAAACTGAAAAGCTTTCAATGGCGCCGGCCCGATTTCTATTTGATCGGCTTGTAAAGAAAGCTTGCAGCCGCAATCCATTAAAGCCTGCAGAATCGCTTTATCGGCTTGTGTAGAAGCAATGTCTAACCCTTGTACAGTAACGTTTCCAGCAATTGCGGCAGCCACTAATAAGAAGGCGCCGCCGCTCCAATCTCCTTCCACGGTATAATCAATATAAGTGTCTGTAATAGCCGCAGGCGCATCTATAAATTCGAACGATTCGTAGTTGTTATTGACAGGAATGTCTAACTGAAATGCTTCCATTACTTTCAGCGTTAAATCAACATACGGTTTGCTCTTTAAATCAGTCACATAAATGGTTACATCCTTTGCATCAGATGCTGCATAAGCTATTAACAAACCCGTTAAAAACTGCGAACTGAGCGAGCCATCAATCGCAATATTTTTTGGTTGTAACGGACCTTGTAACTGTATCGGAAGCTTGCCATCTTTAGATGTGATTTTTACATCCAATTGTGGCAATACATCATCAAAGAAATTCATGGGACGTGTTAGCAAACTGCCTTCGCCATTTATCGTCATCGCTTGTTCACTCATGGCAATTAATGGTGCAAACATGCGGATTCCCAAACCACTTTCGCCACAGTTTACTTCTTTTTCCACGGGATAAATACCATGGCTAATAATTCGCAACGAACCATCGTCTTGTTTCGTAACTGTTGCGCCCAATGTTTGAATCACACCAAGCGCGGCTTTATCATCATTACTGATTCCGGGATTGCGGATGATGCTTTCTCCTTTACGAACCAAGGCTGCCGCACACGCGCGCTGCATAGAACTTTTAGACGCCGGTGCAAATATGTTTCCTGAAACAGATGATGGTTGTATGGTTACGCGTAAACTCCCATCCTCTAAAGGGGAGCTATGAGCCGTTTCATTATTTTGTGACTGTTTAAGATCGCTCGTGTTTTCATTTTCCATATAAATAAAGTTGGAGAACAATAATCGTGTTTTAAAATTCCCCTTTAGGGGATAGCGGCTCAATTGCCGCTTGTATTTCTTCAATGGTTAATGGCTGAACAACAGCTTTACCAATCTTATGTAACAGCACATAATGAATCTCTTTTTTAAAGCGTTTCTTATCTGCCTGCATATTCTGCAAAGCCTTACCTGCATTGAATTGCAGGAACGTTGGCAAGCCGTATTGTTTGAGAACTTTTACTAATTTTTCTGTTGATGAAAAGCCAGCGTATTGTTCGCTGATGTGTGCTGCGACTACCATTCCTATAGCGATGGCAAAACCATGTGGAAGCTGATAATCATTCTCTATCGCATGACCTAACGTATGTCCATAATTGAGCAGCTTTCTTTCACCTTGTTCAAACTCATCTTCCACAACCACTTTGCTTTTCAGCATTGCGTTGCGCTGAATCAGTTTGTTTAATAAAGCATTGTCTTTTTGAAAGTCAGCCAGCTTATGTTGTTCTAATAATGTAAACATAGCAGCATCTTTTATAGCCGCATGTTTTATGATTTCGGCGAAGCCGTTGATCCATTCTTGTTTGGGTAATGATTTTAATAAACTATAATCGTATAAAAGAAAGGATGGCTGACGAATTAAGCCAACCATATTCTTATAAATGCCAACATCAACACCATTCTTTCCACCAATACACGCATCAACCATAGCAAGAACAGAAGTTGGTAAAAAGCCGAAGCTAATGCCACGCATATACACACCGGCAACATAACCTGCCATGTCTGTAATTATACCGCCGCCGATGCCAACCAATGTTGTTTTTCTATCGGCACCCAAACCAATCATCTGCCCAATTACATCATCAACAGTTGATTGATTTTTGTGCTGCTCGCCAGCTTTGATAACAATGCTTTGCCAGCCTTTAAAGCACTTTTTATGTTTCGCAAAAACGTTTTCATCAGTCAACAAAATGGTGCTGTCTTTTGCTGTTATTGTTTCGAGATATTCAAAAGAAGCATCGAAATAAAACGTGGTGGAAGAAGAGGAAAATTGTATTTGTTTTTTGGTCATTGTATTATCGCTTAGCCACCGGATTTATCCGGTGGATTTTGATAAAATATTCATGCCGTTTTATTCAATTCACCGGATAAATCTGGTGGCTATGGTAAAATATTCATGTCATCCATCACACCCAATTCATCCTCCAGCGATTTCACGCGATGATGTTCTTCCTGTTTATCAATATAATTCATCACTGTTTTTACCATCGATGGACTTATCGAATAAGCTGCATAACCATCTTGCCATTTGAATTCTTTGTTGATCAATTTATTCTGGTTTAACCAAAACGCAGAACCGCCTTTCAATAAATGAACAACTGCAGAAATATTTTGCGTTGGATGCAGTTGCAGTAAACAATGAACATGATCTTCCACCCCATTCAAATTGAAAATCTGTATGTCTTTTGCCTTTGCATTTTGGTGCATATATTCGTACAGTTTTATACGAATGGATTTAGCTAATAACGGTTTCCTGTTCTTCACACTCCAAATCACATGAACAAACAAATAGGTTTTGTTGTGTAGGTTGTGCATGAAGCTGGGATGATTTTGTAATTGGTTTGTTTAAATACCACCGGATAAAACCGGTGGCTATGGATAAAACCGGATTTCATATCACCGGATAAATCTGGTGGCTATTAATCGTTCATCACCTTATTTTGGTGATTGATGCTTTCCATGTGCACCGCATCGTAATATTTGGTAATAAACTCTTTGCTTAAACCAAGCTGAGCCGCTTTTGCCGTAACACGTTCCAGAATTTCGTTCCAGCGGTTGGTTTGCAAAATGGTAAGATTGTTTTCTTTTTTATATCCACCAATCTGGTCGGCAATCTTCATGCGCTGACTCAATATCTGCATCAGCTCATCATCCAAATGATTAATCTGCTGGCGCATTTTATCCAATGGTCCATGATCTACCGTTGATATATCTTCTCTGCGCCATTGAATTGCGTTTAACATATCAGCCAAACGTTCCGGCGTAATCTGTTGCTTTGCATCGCTCCAGGCTTTGTCGGGATCAATATGACTTTCGATAATCAAACCATCGTAGTCCAAATCAATCGCTTCCTGCGCCACTTCCTGCAAAATATCGCGGCGGCCACAAATATGAGAAGGATCATTAATCATCATCAGCTCCGGGTTGCGGCGCTTCATTTCGATAGCCAAATGCCACATCGGCGCATTGCGGAACTGCGTATTGCCATACGAAGAAAACCCGCGATGAATCAGCCCGATTTGTTTAATACCCGCTTTGGCTACGCGTTCTACGGCGCCTAACCAAAGTTCCAAATCAGGATTGATCGGATTTTTTATCAACACCGGAACATCAACACCGCGCAATGCATCAGCCACATCCTGTACACTAAACGGGTTCACGGTTGTACGCGCACCAATCCACAACACATCCACATCAAAGTGCAGCGCATCCTGAACCTGCTTTGCCGTTGCCACTTCCACCGCCACGGGAATACCGGTAAGCTTTTTAGCTTGCTGCAGCCATGGTAAGCCTTTAGTACCAATGCCTTCAAACGAACCGGGACGTGTACGCGGTTTCCAGATGCCGGCACGCATAATATCTACTTTGCCCGTATTAGCCAGGCGCGCTGCGGTTTCCATTACTTGTGTTTCGGTCTCTGCACTGCATGGACCGGCAATAATTAATGGACGTTTGTTCCATTTTTCCTGCACCAATTCTTTCATTGATGCTGCCTGTGTTGCTTCCATCTCTTTTTAATTATGAATGATGAATGATGAATTATGAATGGTGTGAATGTTATTGTTCTTCATAACACTCATCATTCATAAGTAATAATTTATAATTATTTTTTGGGGCTGTTATCTGCAACCCAATTGTCAACTTTTGTTCCGGCTATCCGCTGCAAGTCCTCGCTCCTTCGTCGCTGCGGGCTTTCCGCTTCTATCCGGCAGCCATTCGGCAACCGAATACCAATTGAACTTCACCTGCCTTATTTATTAAAAGAACTTTGTTGTTTACTATTCCAGTTCAAATAAACGGTTCACTTCACTTTCCAGAACCGGAATATCTTTCGTTACAATTTTCCAGATGATAATATCATTAATATTATCGTAAGCATGAATAATTCTGTTTCTCAAATCAACTATCGCTCGTGAATAAGACAATTGAATTTGAGGATTTATTTTCAGCAGCAAATTCATCGCCTCACCAATAATTTCAAGTTCTCTTTCTACAGCCCTTCGCTTTGTTTTATTCCGCTTATATTCTTCAAAGTTTCTTTTACCTTCCAGATGCTCGTCAATAGAAGTAATTGCTGTTTTTATATCAAACAATAATTTCTTATCTTCGAGTTTCATATCACCGGCACTTTATGACTGTCGATACTTTGAATCAAAAATGGATTCGATAAAGTCTCTTCAGCCAGCAACTCTACTTTTCTTCCTAACAAAACTTCCAACTCATCTATCAGAGAAAAGTAATTATTGGTATACTGTTCAACTTCAACATTTGCAGGAAAGCTTATCAGGAAATCAACATCGCTATCAATACGCATATTACCTTTTACAGCACTGCCAAAAGCATACGCTTTTTTCACGCCATACTTTTGCATCAAACGCTGTATCTGCGGTAAATGTTGATATATAATGTTGGTTTCCTGCATATTTATCTCATAACACCGGATAAATCCGGTGGCTATTACCGGCTGTTTGCATCATTCATCCTGATGCGTCTGCCTTTGAAATTTTTTCCATCCAGGGCACGAATCATTTGCGGAGCTGCGCTTTTATCTACTTCTATCCAACTGTTCATTTCCTTCATGTCTATTCTGCCCAGCGAATCTTTACGCAAATCGCTCATATCTAAAATAAACTGTAAGAAACTGGCTTTATAAAAACCATCTTTCGTTCCTAAATTTACAAATAAACGTGCATACTCGCCATCTCCTTCATTATTAAAGGTTCTGCCTTTCGTATCACGATAATTGCGTTCGCCTCCGCCACCTCTTTCAATACGGCTGCGGCTTTGATCGCGCGCGCCAGCTTCACGGCTATTCCTTCTGTCATCGCGGGCATTCAAATCGCCTGCGTTTTCGTAGTACTTCAAAAAGCGGTCAAACTCCAGGGCGGCAACGCGTTTTAAAACCTCTTCTTTGCTTACATCGGCAAAGCGTTCTTCCAGCATCGGCACATAACTTTCATAATCGCCGTGGCTTACATCTGCCTGCAGCAATTTATCCATAAAATAAAAGAACTGTTTGCGGCAAACATCTTTACCACTTGGTATTTCCATCTTATGAAACTGCGATTGCACCATGCGTTCTATCTGTCGCAGCTTGCCAACTTCACGGCTGTGTACAATGCTCATGCTAATACCAACGGCGCCGGCACGACCCGTACGACCGCTTCTATGCGTGTACACTTCTACATCGTCGGGCAATTCGTAATTAATAACGTGCGTAATATCTTTTACATCAATACCACGTGCAGCCACATCGGTTGCAATAAGAAGCTGTAAACTTTTATCGCGGAATTGTCCCATTACTTTATCGCGCTGACCTTGTGTAAGATCGCCATGCAAAGCATCTATATCATAACCTTCGCGGGTAAGTTTTTCGGCAATATCCTGCGCATCTAATTTGGTTCGTGTAAAGATTAATCCATAAATACCGGGGTTAAAATCTATCAATCGCTTTAATGTTTCGTAACGCTGATGACCTGCTGTAACAAAGTATTGATGATCGATGTTTTTGTTACCTGTATTGGCTTTGCCAACGATAATTTCAAACGGTTCTTTCATGTACTTCTTGCTCACTTTGCGGATTTCCGACGGCATCGTAGCGCTGAACAACCATGTGCTTTCACGCTTAGGTGTGTTCTGCAAAATGAATTCAATATCATCCTGGAAACCCATGTTCAGCATTTCATCTGCTTCATCCAACACTACATATTGAATCTGTTCCAAGTTGATGGCTTTGCGTTCTATCAAATCAATTAAACGTCCGGGCGTAGCTACTACGATCTGCACACCACGTTTCAGATCTCTGATTTGTGTGCCAATGGATGCGCCGCCGTAAACAGCCACCACGTGAACGCCGCGTATATGTTTTTTAAAGAGTTCCATTTCGGTTACAATCTGTATGCAAAGCTCACGCGTAGGGCAAACGATCAATGCCTGCGGATGCTTCTTTTCTACATCAATTAATTGTAACAAAGGCAAGCCAAAGGCTGCTGTTTTTCCGGTGCCGGTTTGCGCCAGCCCGATTAAATCTTTTGTACCACTTAATAAAACAGGAATTGCTTTTTCCTGTATTTCTGTAGGATTCTCGAAGCCTAAATCACTGGTAGCCTTTACCAGCGGCTCCGATAATCCCAATTCTTCAAATGTTGCCATTAATCTTTTTTATAAATTTTGCGCAAAGGTAACTGATTGAACACGGATGAAAGAATTGAACACAGATGACACGGACGGTGTGCGCTGATTTATATGGATTTTCACAAAAGATTTTTATTCCATACTTCAGCAGCGTGTTTATTTCTTCAAATCGTTATCAAATATTTTTCGTTTTACCTCTGGCTTTTTGCCAAAATTGAGCAACAGTCCAGCTTCCATTCTTGTTGCTTTTAAATAATTGATAAGCTGATTTTCATGTTCAACTAATAAACATTCATGTGCTTTTATTTCAATAATAATTATATCGTTTACAATGATGTCAGCATAATATTCTCCCACTCTTTTTCATGCATAATAAACATCAAATCAACTTCTGTTTCTCAACAATAAAACCTTCTGACAACAGTTCGATACACAACGCATTTTCGTACACTTTCTCTAAAAATCCATAACCCAAAACATTATAGACTTTGTAAAATGATTTCAAAATCTGCTCAGTAATATCACTGTATTTCACTTTGGTGCTTTTCTATTATAACTCAAAGAGAATCCTTACAAATCCGTGCATGAAATCAATGTCATCCGTGTTCCATCATTTAATTATCTTTCTTATCTTGTTTGCGTTCTCAATTAACTGCTGTAAATACTCTGTGTTTTCTTTCTCCAGGCAAGCTTTGAATTTTCGCAATTGTGTGATGTGCTCGTTCAAAACATCCAGCACATTTTCACGGTTCTGCATGAAGATAGGAACCCACATAGCGGGATTGCTTTTTGCCAATCGTACCGTACTCTCAAAACCGGCAGAAGCCAGGCGGAAAATGGCATCTTCTTCCTTCTCTTTTTCCAATACCGTATTGGCTAATGCAAATGAAGTAATGTGCGAAATATGACTGACATAAGCCACTTGCATATCGTGGTCGAAAGCGTTGAGATAAACGAGGTACATGCCAAGCGTTTTGTATAAATCTTCTGCTATTTTTACGGCATCTTCATCGCTTTCCTCTTTGTTGCAAATAACGGTTGCTTTGTTGGCAAAGGCGCCGTGCACAGCCGCTTCCGGCCCGCTGTATTCGGTTCCCCACATCGGATGCGTGGCAACATACCTGCCGCGGTTCGGATGTCCTTTTACAGCATCTATCAGGTTTTCTTTGGTAGAGCCGGTATCAACAATTACCTGTTTTTGAATGTTATCCAATAATTGCGGAAGCATGATGACACAGGCACTTACCGGAATTGCAAGAATAATCAGTTCGGCTTTTACCACAGCCGGATAAAGCGGCAATATTTCATCAACCAAGCCTAAGTCTAACGCCTTTTGCTGATTGTCTTTGCTGGCATCTACACCAATGATATGACAGCCAAAATTTTTGTCTTTTAAAGCGAGTGCTATAGAACCTCCAATTAAACCTGTACCAATGATAGTGATATTCATAAATAATTATGAGTTATGAATGATGAACTATGAATAATGATGACTTTAATAAATTATCATTTATAACTCATAATTCTTTTAATGGCTTCGTCGAACCGCCCGACAGAACCACATAAACTAATACGAATATAATTATTGCCTGCGCTGCCAAAAATGCCACCCGGCGTGATGAATACATTTGCTTTGTACAACACTTCGTCGCTCAACTCATAGCCGTCTTTGTATGTTGGCGGAATCTTTGCCCAGATAAATAAACCTGCCTGGTTGTTTGAATATTTACAAGCTAATGCATCAAGCAATTCATACACTTTTGATCGCCTTTCTTTATATATTATATTGATGCTTTGGTACCAATCTTCACCTAAGCTCAAAGCCTTTGCAGCAGCGAGTTGCAGCGGTAAAAACATGCCGCTGTCCATATTGCTTTTAAAGCGCAGCACTTCATCAATTCTTTGTTTCGCGCCGCATAAAACACCAACGCGCCAGCCAGCCATATTCTGACTTTTACTTAGTGAATTTAATTCAACCGCAACTTCTTTGGCACCTTCAATACTTAGCAAGCTCATTGGATTCTCGTTCAGAATAAAACTATATGGATTATCATGACAAATGAGAATGTTATGCTTTTTGCCGAAGGCGATTAATTGCGCAAACATTTCTTTTGTCGGCAATTGACCGGTTGGCATTTGCGGATAGTTTGCCCACATAATTTTTACACGGGATAAATCTGTTTTTTCCAATTCATTAAAGTCAGGAAAATAGCTGTTCTCTTCTTTCAAATCATAATCTACACAAACGCCACCGGCAAGTTTTACAGCGCTGCGATACGTAGGATAACCGGGGTTCGGCACAAGTGCTTCGTCGCCGTCATCTAAATACGTCATGCAGATATGCATGATGCCTTCTTTGCTGCCAATAAGAGGTAACAATTCAGTGTCAATATTCAGGTCAACGTCATAATACTTTTTGTACCAGTCAGCAAATGCCTGCCGCAAAACCGGCGAGCCTTTATAGCTTTGATAACCATGCACATTCGGCTTGTTGCTTTCACTTTCCTGCTGCAAGGTTTTAATCACATCGGGATGCGGCGGCAAATCAGGATTGCCAATACCTAAATTGATAATGTTTTTGCCTTGTTTATTCAGATCGTCTATCTCACGCAGTTTTTGCGAGAAATAATATTCACCGATGCCATCTAATCGTTTTGCTGTGCCCCCAACCCCTGAAGGGGAGTTTTGAACAGTATTATTATTTGAATCTTCTTTCTTCATAAAATTATATCTATGATCTTGCCATTTTTAAATTTCCTCTTTAGAATTGAAGTATCTGTTAATCATTCAAAACTTTCAAACTTCCCGTTCCGCTTTTATAAATGCCGTAAATTTTTACTTCTTCGGTTAACGTTTTTATCTTTTCTGTTACTTTATTAAACTGATCAATATTATCGAATTCCATGTCTGCATGAAAGCTGTATTTAAAGTCGGTTCCCGGTATCGGGAAGCTTTGCAGTTTGCTTAAATTAATGTCGCCTTCGGCAATGGCTGTCAACACTTTTGCCAGGCTTCCTTTTGAGTGATTGGTATGAAAATTTACCGATGCTTTATTGGCATTTTCAATTGGCTGTATGGTTTCTTCCCGTTGTAAAATAAGAAACCGTGTATAGTTATTTTGTAGCGTATGAATGTTGGGTGCAACAATATCTAAATTGTAAAGATCTGCGGCTAATTTGCTTGCAATGGCAGCTGTTTGTTTGCTTTTATGTTGATGAATATGTTTTGCACTTAATGCCGTATCTTCTGTTTCTACCAGCTTCCAATTGTGCTTATCAAGAAAAGCCTGGCATTGCAAAAGTGCCATATAATGCGAATGCACTTCGCGAACATTTTCTAAGGAAACACCCGGGTTTACCATCAGGTTTTGATTGATTTGCAAATATACTTCGCCGGCAATACAAAGCTTGCTGTTTTGCAGCAAGGTATAGTTTGGCAAAATGCTTCCGGCAATGGAGTTTTCTATCGCCATTACGCCGCCATCTGTTTCGTTTTTGTTCTGTGCTGTTTTAATCACTTCCCTGAAAGTGGCGCAGGGTAAGACTTCTACGCTTTTGCCGTAATAGCGCTGCGCGGCTTCCTGGTGAAACGAGCCTTCATAACCTTGTATCGAAACTTTTGTTGCCATGATGATATAAAACAAAAATCCCGGCTTGTGAACCGGGATTTTATATTGATTAGTTAGTGTTTACTTTTTTGCAATACAACCCGGTTTTACTTAGTAAAGTAAAAAAAGAAAAAATAAAAGGAGTTGTATGTACGTGATATGTTCATTGAAAGTGCGAAAGTAAAAACAATTTGATACAAGACAAATTTTTTTGTTGAATGGTTAGAATGAGAATGATTTTTATCAAAATTGATTTACCTGTTTTTGTGTTTCACTTTTACTGAAAGCTACCAGGTTGTGTTGCCTCGCCGCTACTTTTGTCAATCTGTCCCTGTAGATGTCAACACAACCTGGTAGCTTTATTGATTAGAGAAATATAATAAAGAGCTGAGTTGCCATCATTCAACGTTAAGATACCATATTTGCATCCTGTTTTCTATATTGCACAGCATTACTACTTTGAATAAAAAGGCTACCAATGGTTCGATAAAACAACAAGTCGTTTCCTTTATAAAGGAAACGACTTGTTGTTTTATCATGTGTATAAACTAGAAGTTTGAAGCAACACCAGTATCCCACCACAGGCGGGTTGCTATATCATCTTTAGCTCCCGATCCCATTTTTGACACAGCATCTGCAACGGCGTCGGTATTGCCGGTTCTTTCAGCAGTTACAAACGGCATTCTTTTTATCCACTGGTCAGCCGGTATAACACCCCAATCCGGGCTGCTGTCGTTTTTAGCAACGTGCGGAATTTTAGGGTAGCCTGTTCTTCTAAAATCAACCCATGCTTCTAATGTGTTGGTAAAGGTGTTCAGGTATTTCTGTGTAATAATTTTTTCCAGTTTCAACTCTTTGCTGTCAGCTTCATTCCAGGCAACAGTTATGGTTGAAGGTTGGGTAAAATTATTTCTTGCATCAGCAGGATCTACATAGTTTAATGGCTTGCTGGTTGCATCTGCCAGGTAAGCATCTACGCCACCGGCCCCCCAATCTGCGAAAGAAAGTTTCACACCATTTTCATAATCTTCTTTTGCATCACCAGCTCCGGCCCAACCGCGCAGTGCAGCTTCAGCTTTTAGGAAAGCCACTTCAGAAGCAGTAAACGCTCTTCTGCTTTGTACAGAATTAAAGTCGTTGCTAACTTTTGAATATTTAAGCATAGCAGGCTTTGTGGTGCCGCAATAAGCACCGTTGCGGATGCCTTTGTATTGAAAAGTTGGATGAATAGGATCCGGAGCAGAGGTAGCAGGTTCAAACATTTTTGATACTCTTCCGTCGTTAAGACCAGCCATAAAAGATTCAAAAACGCCACCCATTCGGGTATCATCCCATTGGTAACAAATTTGCGCTACCGGCATAATATTACCAAGTAAAGCAACCATAAAATTGTCTGCATTGGTTTCTATTAATCCTCCAGGATCTGCCATTGCTTTTTCGCCTTGTGCTTTTGCCAGTTCCGGAGCCACTTTAGATAAACGCATTGCTAATCTTAAACGCATTGAATTTACCACTTTCATCCATTGTGGAATACTACCCTTGTAGCTTGGGTCAAAAGCGGCAAAACCAGTATATGTTTGATTTGCTGCAAAATCGGTTTGGATAGTATCTAATTGTGCAAATAACGTGTTGTATAAGTCCGACTCTTTATCGTAAAGGATAGAATTTTCAGTAGAACCGTAGTTTGAATAGATAACCGGGCCGTGTATAGCGGTAAGTTTTGATATTGAAATTATCCGAAGCAGTTTAGCCCAGTCTGCAAACAAAGGCTTCTGATAAGTTGCTGCATACTCAATTACCTTTTTTGTGGGCGACATTACGCTACCATACACACGATCCCAGTAACTATTCCAGCGGATGTAATAAGTGGTGTTGTTTACGTTGCCCACAAAATCTGTTGGTGTGTTCATGTAACCCATCCACGAATCGTAACACAGATCTTCCTCAATCTGGTGTCCGAACAAATTAAACATGATGCTTTTGAAAGGCGCGCCCAATAGGTTGTTGTCCTGCAACAAATCCTCGTTGGAAAGTTGATTGGGATCCTGATTGAGCTTAGTAAAATCTTTGGTACAGGCCGCGAACATGCCTATCAATAGTATCGCAAAAATAATTTTCTTCATACCTATTTTTTTATAGTATTATAATGTAGCTTTTAATGTGATACCATACGTTCTTGTTGGCGGAACATTAAACACGTCGTTAGATTGCATAGCGTTGCTGGTGCTCATTGCTTGTTCAGGATCGTATGGAGCCTTTTTATAGAAGAAGAATAAATTTCTTCCAATAATAGAAGCCGATAAGGCTTTTACAAATGATTTAGAACCTACAGGAATATTGTAACCCAACACAAACTGGCCTAAGCGAACATTTGTTCTTGAGTAGATATAGGGTTCCATAATTTTATTTCTGTCCCCAATACTTGAGTAATACACAACAGGATCAATAGATGTTACTTTAGTGCCGGCTTGTACCGCATCAATAGGAATAGTTGCTGACGCTCTTGCATCTGCACTTCTTTGGCTTACGCCGTAAGAATCTAAGAAGGCTTCAGTTTTAGAAAATGCAACGCCACCAAATTTACCATTAACCAATGCACTTAAAAAGAAATTTCCAAAATTTAAATTGTTGTTCCAACCTAAAAGATAATTTGGATTTACATTACCAACTTTTACTTGTGTGGCAGCTTTTGTTGGTACGCCATTGTCGTCAAGTATAATTGCCCCGTCATCATTTCTGGCAAATTTGTATATGTATACATCGTTAAAAGAGCCGCCTGCTTTAATAATAGAAGCAAAGCCTTCATCATCGCCACCTACCTGGTAATCAGGATTTGATGAAATAAGATCTACGATTTTGTTTTGGTTGTGCGAGAAGTTAACCGACGTTTTCCATTGAAACTTTGCATGGGTTACTATGTCAGCATTCACTGTAACTTCAAAGCCCTTGTTGGTAATTTTACCAGCATTTACGTACTGAATTGTATAGCCAGAACCTGAAGGTGCAGGTAAGGTAAGAAACTGATTAGTACTTATATCACTGTAATAAGTGAAATCAAATCCAAGTTTGCCCTTTAAAAATCTCATTTCAGCACCAAACTCGTTACTTTTTATCTTTTCTGGTTTTAAATTAGTAAATGGAACTTGTGTATTGTAATTAATACCACCAATACCTGAAATAGGATCGCCTGCTCCACCAATTGAGTTTAATGGATTTACCACGTTAAAAGGTACATCGTTGGCAGTTTGTGAAGCTGATGCTCTTACTTTAAAGAAAGAAATTGCTTCTGGCAACCTAACCATTTCGCTAATAATAGCAGTAAGCCCTACAGAAGGATAAAAGTAAGATTGATTACCGCTTAACGCCAAAGTAGATGCCCAGTCGTTACGACCTGCGATATCTACATATAACATTTCCTTCCAGCCTAATTGTACATCTGCAAATGCACCTTGTTTTACAGCCGTGCTGCCAGTTTTGTAAAATATTGTCTGGTAAGGAAAGTTTGCAAAAGTAAAAATGTTAGGGTACTGCAAGGCAGTAGTACCATTACCTACACTGAGACCATCGTTAAAAACGGTTTTCTGATAGCTGGCACCTGCAATTGCGGTAACATTTAAACCACCAAATGTGTTGTTATAGCTAAAAATACCGTCTGTGTACAAAGATTGATCTGTGAATTTTGAATAAGACCATGTGCCTGTAGGACTAACGGTTACAGAATTACCTCCTGCGGCATAACGGTTATCAAACAATTTACTTGCATAGTCAATGTTTGCTTTTGCTTCAAATTTAAAGTGCTTAGCTATATCATAAGATGCCTTTGCGCTGGCAATAACACGGTTTGTCTTTGCCAGTTTAGGATCTTTGTTAAGTTCCCAAAAAGGGTTGTTTTGTTTTTCTTCAGTAGAATACCAATTCATCTTATACAGGTTCCTTGTACTATCGAATGTCTGGTAGTTGTTTTTGTAAGAATCGAAATCCAGTTGGCGGGCAAATAAATACAAGCCGGTAAGAGGATTATTGTAGTAACCAGCACCAGGGCGGTTATGCGATGTTTCACTTGAAAACAACACATTTGAACTAACCGTTAATTTGTCGTTCAATAACTTGGTTGATTGATTAAAAGCAATGTTGTTTTTGAGATAAGTATTGGTGGGCATAATGCCTTTAGCCGAAACGTTTGAATAAGAAAAATAGGCTGTTGTTTTGTCGTTACCACCAGCTATTGAAACAGAGTTAGTAGTATTTACACCTGTTTGAAAGAAGTCTTTGATATACCCTTTTTGATAATTTCCTTTTGTAGTACTCCAGTTATAAACAGAACTGCCTTCTGCACCGTAATCATATTGAAACTTAGGAAGATCAGAAACCTGGTCTAAAAAAGTACTTGAAGTAATGTTAACGGAGGTTATTCCGGATTTGCCTTTTTTAGTAGTAATTAATATTACACCATTAGCACCCAGGCTGCCATACAATATAGACGCGTTTGCACCCCTGAGAATATTTACACTTTCAATATCATCCGGATTTATTGCAGACAAACCATCTCCCTGGTCGTTACCACCGTAAGAACCTGGTTGTGCGCCCTTGTTGTTTATCATAGGGATACCGTCAATAACATACAGCGCTTCGCTAAGCCCTGTAAGAGATTTATTACCTCTTAATACAGCCTTGGTAGAACCACCAGCGCCGGAAGAACTTACTTTAATGTCTAAACCTGCGGCTTTACCACTCAAAGCATCTACGAAGTTGATGTTGGATGCCCTTCTGAGCTCATCGCCTGTTACGGTTTGTGTAGCATAAGTAAGTGACTTTTTTTCGCGCCTGATACCCAACGCCGTTACCACCACCTCGCTTAATGAACCGGATGATGTAGACAAAGAAATGGCAACATCATTGTCTGTTGCAGAGATTGGAAATTCTTTTTTATCGAACCCAATTGAAGAAACTTCCAACGTAAATCCTTCAGAAGGCACTGACAAGGTAAATTTTCCATCTGCATCTGTAATAGTTTGGATGTTTTTACCTTTAACTTTTACGGTGGCAGCAGTTACACCCTTGTTTAAAGAGTCGGTTACTGTCCCTGTTAACTGGCGGCTTTGTGCCGACGCAATACTAGCTATTAACAGGAATAGCATGAGGAGTCTGGATTTCATCATTGTGCAATTTGATTTGGTTAATAAATGATTAAGTTAGGAAACTAATAGATTAAAATGTGTAATAGGCGTTGCAAAGCTCTCAACACACAAAACAGATAGGTTTTATGGCGGCGGTTCATCTTACAAAGAAGTATTCCACGCGCACCAGTTACAACTGCCGTTTGTTTGCCTTTCAGCTCTAAGTAACAAACTGTATAGGCGCACTTGTGGCAGAATCCCACACAAACCCGGTTAAGGTACAGGTTTGTGCCATGGCGGCACAGCTTACCAGCATCACAAAAAATAACAGGAACCCATTTTTCATGTTAGTTGCAGTTTTTATTTTTTAAATTTATTAAGCAGTTACAGGTAGAAAATCTATTAACATGTTGCATTATAAACAACAGAATAATAGTTTGCACAGCAAGAAATCGGCAGAAAAGAAAATACTATTTTTCAAACAAGAATCAGAAACAGTTTTCTTACAAAATTTTAAGACACAAACCGTAAACAGCAGATTAGTTTATTGTTTTCATCAATAGCTTTTGCAATATTAACAACCTAATTAGGATAAACGCTGCTTTGTTTTTAATAAAAAAGAGGAAAATTTTAACCATTAAATAATATTGAACATCTTTGCCGAAGATTTTTAGAGAATAGCATTCACAACATCAAAGTAACTGCAGGAAAAAGGCAACAATATGAAAGCTCATTATACAGAAATATATAGTGAAGCCCAGGATAGGATTTCAGTGGTAGAGAAAAATGAGCCTTACAATAATTCTTCCTTTCACTATCATCCCGAATTTGAACTGGCTTATATAAAGGAAGGTTTTGGCAGGCGCATTATTGCAGATAAAATAGAAGCTTTCTACGCTGGCGACCTGGTTTTTTTAGGACCGAATGTGCCGCACGTCTGGCAAAACGATGAAATTTTTCATAAAGGTTTTGCCAACTTCAGATCCAATTCTTTAGCCGTTCATTTTAAGAAAGACATTTTTTCTGATGCTTTGCTGCAACTCCAAGAAAGCAGCAAACTGAACGAGTTGTTTACCCGCTCGGTAAGAGGCATTAAAATAGTGGGAAAAACACAGGAAGTGGTTACCGAAAAAATGAGCCGGCTGAATACACGAAAAGACCTGGAGCGCATTATCGGGCTGCTGGAAATATTGAATATCATTGCGTTGTCGAAGGAAACGGAATACATTTCTTACAAAGGATATTCGGGTATGTTGGCGCAAAACAAAGTTGACCGGCTGGCAGAAGTGTATAATTATATATCGGAAAATTTTAGCAAAGAAATTTCTCTTGACGATGTAGCTAAAATGACGAACCTGACGCCGCCTGCTTTCTGCCGGTTGTTTAAGAAAAGAACTAACCGTCATTTTGTATCTTACCTGAACGATGTGCGTATATCGAAAGCATGCAAGCAATTACTGGAAACCGATTTAAACATTTCTGAAATCGCTTTTCATTGCGGTTACAAAACAGTTTCCAACTTCAATAAAATTTTTAAAAAGAACATTGGCGTAGCACCGAAAGCGTACCGCGAAAAAGCAACGGCACATTTCAAACGGAATGCTTAGTGTTTATACATAAACATCATAGCCAACTTTGGTAGATCGTTTTCATCAGTAATTGATTAACGGATAGCTTTCTTTATTTAACCTATGATTTTCTGTAGCGCAAGCTGTTATTACTTTGCTGTCCAATAAAATGTATCATTTTATGAATGCATCTCTTTTCTATAAAGCCAGAATCTGCCTTTCCTTTCTTATTTTACTATCAATTATAAAAACGAAAGCGCAGGAACACAATACAAGCAGCGCTTACGTTTGGCCAACAGATAGCCTTGTTTTACAAAAACTTCATACCTGGCAGGATTATAAGTTTGGTTTGCTGATGCACTGGGGAACATACAGCCAGTGGGGCATTGTAGAAAGCTGGAGTATTTGCCCGGAAGACGAAGGCTGGTGCGAGCGCAAAGGTCCATACAGCAACAACTATTTTAGTTATGTAAAAGCGTACGAAAATTTACAAACAACGTTCAACCCAACGCAGTTTAATCCTGATAAATGGGCGGCGGCAGCAAAAAATGCAGGGATGAAATATGTTGTTTTTACAACCAAGCATCACGATGGTTTTTGTATGTTCGATACAAAAGAAACCGACTATAAAATCACATCTTCCAAAACGCCTTTTTCAACCAACGCAAAAGCCAATATTGCCAAAGAAGTTTTTAGTGCTTTTCGCAAAGACAGCTTTATGATTGGCGCTTATTTTTCCAAACCCGATTGGCATTCGCCGTATTTCTGGTGGCCGTATTTTCCGCCAAAAGACAGGAATGTAAACTACGAAATCAGTAAACATCCGGAACGCTTCGACAGTTTTAAAACGTTTACTTACAACCAGATAAAAGAACTGATGACAGGTTATGGCAGCGTAGATATTTTGTGGCTTGATGGCGGCTGGGTACGGCCGCTTTCTTCCGTTGATAAAGGTGTAGAATGGCAACGCGGCATCAGGCAAAACCAGGATATTGATATGAACAAGATTATCAAAATGGCGCGTACCTATCAGCCTGGTTTATTATCGGTTGACAGAACGGTTTCCGGTGAAAATGAAAACTATGTAACACCAGAGCAAACTGTTCCGGCAGAGCCGTTAGATCATCCCTGGGAGTCTTGCATTACGATGGGAAATTCGTGGAGTTATGTACCGAACGATCATTATAAACCGGCAAACGAATTGATTCAATTGCTCCTCAAAATCGTGTCGCGCGGCGGCAATTTGTTATTGAACATCGGACCTTCGCCCGAAGGCGATTTTGCCGACTCTGCTTACGATCGTTTACAAAAAATTGGTTCGTGGATGAAAGTGCATGGCGACGGCATTTATAAGACAATTCCTTTACAACCTTACGAAGAAAATAATATCGTTTACCTGCAATCGAAAGATAAAACAAAGCAATTTATTTATGTATTGGCAGATAAGAATAATGAAAATATAATGTTGCCGCCAACCATTCAGTTAGGCAAATATGTTATAGCAAAAGGAAGCCAAATAAAATTGATTGATGCTGCCGGAAAAATAAGCTGGAAAGCAGAAGGCGCGGGCAGTACAATACAAATTCCAAAATCATTACAGAACAAAACCGTTGGTAAATATGCAGTTGCTTTTGAGATAACACAGTAGTGTATTATTCAAATACAATTTTATGTTACGGGCGTCTGAAACTCCGGTTGAATATCGTTGCGACGCTCCGTTCAACGTTCTGTTATCAATTGAGCTTCACGCAAAAATATTTTTATAAACTCATCTTATACAAACCAAACTCATTCAATGTTGGATTTAATCGCGATGATTCTATAACAAGTCTTACTTTCTTTGTTGTAACCTCATCAAAGCGAAGCAAACGCTTATAACCAACGGTTGTGCCTTTTGTAGCTTCTTTCCAGTTGTTTGTTGTTTCATCCCAATATTCTAACCGAAAGCTTTCAATACGTTGACCGGTTTGTATATGTTCCTGTAACAACAATACATTAAAGGTTTGTGATTTGGATAAAGTAAAGTTGATGGTTGCCGTTGTATCGCCGCCTTTGGTGGTAAAAAATGTATTGTTGTTATTATCAAGCAATGCAGATGTGTGTACACCATTATCACAATTCGCAACAGCTTTTGCCGCTTTATTATCAACAAAAGTTTTGTCTAACATTTCTTTCCACTGCAGCAAATGAAGACTGTCGTTATTACTAAGCAATCCTCTTGTATCAGGTGGTATATTTAATAACAACAAACTGTTTCTTCCCACCGATGAAAAGTAGATGTCAGTTAATGTTTGTGGTGATTTTACAGCCGTATCTTCTGCCGGATGATAAAACCAGCCCGGGCGAATGGAAACATCCGTTTCAGCCGGGTACCAGATTAAACCTTTTGCCGTCATTAGCTTTTCACGACTTCCCAAAACTGTATCCATCATATCGCCATTCGGAACAAACGTTACATCTTTTTGCGAGCCGGACGCAATCTTATCCTGCAGTCTTTGGTCGGCAGGCACCACGCTCCATTCTGTTGTTCTTCCCACACCGCTTTCTGTGCCAACCCAGCGCACATCAGGTCCCATCACAGCAATTACGGCCGAAGGTTGCAGCTTTCTTATCAGCTTATACCAGTCACCAAAATTGTACACTTGTTTTTTACCATTTGGTCCTTCGCCATTGGCGCCGTCAAACCAAACTTCATCTACTTTTCCATAATTAGAAAGCAGCTCTGTAAGTTGATTCATGAAATATGCATTATACTTGGCAGAATCGCCATAGTAAGCCGAGTTTCGATCCCACGGAGACAAGTAAACACCAAAACCGATGTTATATAAATGGCAGGCTTCAGCCACTTCTTTTACTATATCGCCTTTGCCGTTTTTCCAGGGCGTGTATTGAATAGAATGCTTTGTATATTGACTTGGCCACAAACAAAATCCGTCATGATGTTTGGCGGTAATTATCACCTGATTAATACCGGCTTCTTTGGCTGTTTTTACCCATTGCTTGGCGTCTAATTCAGTTGGGTTAAATAAGCTGATGTCTTCCTTCCCATCGCCCCATTCTTTATTGGTAAATGTATTGATGCCGAAATGAAAAAAGGCTGTGATTTCTAATTGCTGCCAGCGAAGCTGGCGCGGCGATGGCGTAACATTCGCCGCTTTGCGGATAATATCTTTTTCCGTATCGGTTGATAATATTGTAACGTGATTGCTACCATTTTGCGCAGCACAAACAACAGGGAAAAGTAAGGCAAGCAGCCGGAATTTTTTCATAGCGTATAATCATTTAAAGTATCGTTTATATTTTTCTACTCTTCAACCGTTACATGCTTCATATCTACATTCCAGCCTTCTATTTCCACTAACGGAAGATTGTTATCAACCGGTTTGTAATCTATTACAATTGTCTTCGATTCGCCTGGTAATACAGACACATAATTATCGCTGTAAAAAGCAGGCAAAATTCTCAGTTTTGTTGTACTGTCAATCAATGAAATGCGGTTGAAAAAAGCAATCGGTCCGCCGGCCGGATTACGTAAAGTCAGTTCTATTTTTCCATTGTCGGCATATAAAGCTTGTGCAGCCAGGTCTGTTTTACTCATGCTCTGCAAACCGCTGTAGTTGCCGGTCGCATCGGGCAGCCAATACAAATTATCGCTTACAATTTGCTTCTTCAGATTCAATAAACGCAACACGATAAAAGCACCGGAATCTTTAGCCGATTCCTGCAGTTCTCTGCGAATGGAAAAAATTCTTTTTACGGTTGTCGGGCCAATTTCGGAAAACACTTGCGTTAATAATTTTGATTCGCCTTTCATATTATATAACATGATTTGCAACATCAAATCCCGGTGCGTTTCAAATGTATTGTTGGCAATCATCACCACACTATCTGCCGCATTAAACATAATATGCAAAGGCTCGCTGGCTGTATGCAAACCATATAAACACGCATTCGGATCAAGATAATAATCGTACATCTGACCGCGCATCGCTGTCCACGGATTTTGTGTTTTCCAGATGATAACGCCTGTATACCAATCCCACATGTGAGAAGTAAATCCTTCTATCAAACCTCTGTATTGATCGTAATTAACAAGCTGCGCTTTATTGGCAAAATCTTTTGCTGTTGTACTGTTTCCGTAAGCCGCAATGCTGTTATCGTAACCAATGTATTTATGATAATCCCAAACAGAATCTACCGTTGTTCGGCCATTGGCAAAAACGGGTGCGCGCATATTGCTGTCGGGAATAAAACGTTGCAACGAAGTATAATCGCTTACACCAACCGAACCGATTTCGGAATTGAACGGAAAGGTTTTGGTTTGCCAGAATGTTTTGACGTTTTGAATGCCATACGGACCATCGCCGTTGCCGCCTAAAAAATTATACGACATGCTGTCTGAATTGGAATAATCTATAAACCAGCGCGTGCCATCTAACAAAGGAATAATCGAATCTTTTAAAGGACGAAAAATATCTTCCGGTAATGTGATTTCATTGCCGCCGCACCAAATAGCCAAAGAAGGATGATTGCGGATTAATTTGATTTGATCTGCCGCAGAAGCTAAAAACAAATTATGATCGTCGGGGTAATTTCTTCTTGTCCATTGGTCATCTTTCTTTTGCGGATCTTGCCAGCGGCCATTACAATCGCCCGAACCCCAGAAATCCTGCATCACCAGCAAACCATATTTATCGCAGGCATCATAAAATTCAGGACGCTCGGTAATGGCGCCGCCCCACACACGAATGAGGTTCAAATTCATGTCTCTGTGAAAGCGGATTTCAGCATCATAACGTTCCTGCGAAAAGCGAAGCATAGCGTCGGAAATAATCCAGTTGCCGCCTTTAATAAATATCTTCTGACCGTTTACTCTTACTTCTTTACTGCGTGTAACATCATTCCATTCCGTTTGAATTTCACGCACACCAAAGGTTAGGTGTTCACTATCCGAAACGGTTGTATTGTTAATGATGAACCGAACATTGATAGCATATAAATTTTGCTCGCCGTATGTATTTGGCCACCACAATTTCGGATTGTTCAACGTATAATCCGGCAGCGAAACCGGAAGTGTAGAATGAATAGGAACTACAATTTGTTTTGATATTGTATCTCTTCCAATCGTATAAAACAATTTGCCTGACACCGAAAGATTGGTAGGATTTTCCAGTTCGGTTGACACCTTGATGACAGCCGGATCTTGCTTGATGGCAGTTGGCATACGAACACCGGGAACCTGTGTAATGATGTGAACATTTTTCACATTTACATTTTTGGTTTTTTCAATAAACACTTTATCCCAAATGCCGGTGTTGCGGTCGCGTATTGGCTGAATCCAATCCCAGCCGGCAACGTATTGATGAGCTACATTTTTCGCAATCGTTCCATCACCGCCTTGTCCGCCATTCGGGTTGCCAACTTCATCCGGCGGATATACAAGAACAGCTAACCGGTTGTTGCCGGTTTGCAAAAGCGAAGAAATATTGTACGTCTGGCTCAGGAACATGCCTTTGTGTGTGCTGTCGTTTAATTTGGTTCCGTTCAGGTACACATCGCAGCTATAATTTACGCCTCTGAAATAGAGCCAAACCTGTTCGTTAGAAGCCGCCTGTTCTACAAAATCTTTTACAAACCAATACGTGTATTTTGCTTTTCCCGAATCATAAATATCCGCAATATGCTTGTTGTTCATACCATAAAACGGATCGGGAATTTCTTTGTTTGCCAGCAGCGTAGTAAGTACGGTACCGGGCACTACAGCTGGTTTCCAGCCGGTTAAAGCCGTTGCAGGTGCAGAAATTTGATCGCCCGTTAGTGTAACAACAGAAGCCTGGCTGCATTGCCAGCCGCTGTTTAGTTCAACCTTGTCTTGCGCAAACGCATTTGTAAAAAAAAGAATCAAAAGCAGTAGTAAAAAAAGATGATGTTTATTCATCGCTAAAACCAGATGTATGAGCAAATAAAATTTACGATGGCAAAATACACAATGATGCGCGATGATGAACGAGAAAGAAAAAGAAGTGCGTTACTTGTAATGTATAATTTCTTCCGGCTCCCTGAATTTAGTTTATCAATATTCATTTAAAGGCTGTTTGAAAACTTTCCTGTACAGGCAAAGTTATTTTCCGCAAATTCCACATCGTACACCGTACATATAACATCATACATCAAAACAAACTGAACATTACACTTTTTATCTTTTGTTATCTAAAAGCGGAAAACTTTTGTATTAACGATTCTCTTTGCCATTGCTACCGGCAGGCAATTATCTTTGCACCTCTCAAAAATCAGGTATGAAAATATTGGTTTGTATCAGCAAGACACCCGACACAACGTCGAAGATTGCTTTTAAAGATAATAATACAAAGTTTGAAGAAGCCGGTGTACAGTGGATTATCAATCCATACGACGAATGGTATTCATTGGTGCGGGCTATCGAATTAAAAGAAAAATATGCTTCTATTGCCATTCATTTAATTACGGTTGGCGGAGCCGATACGGAGCCGATTATTCGAAAAGCATTGGCATTGGGCGGCGATGAAGCCATTCGGGTAAATGCGCAAAGCGATGACAGTTATTTTGTAGCGGCGCAAATAGCCGAAGTGGCAAAAAACGGTGGTTACGATTTGATATTTACCGGCAAAGAAACCATTGATTATAATGCTTCAGCCATAGGCGGCATGGTTGCCGAACTGCTTGATTTGCCTTATATTTCTTTAGCTACGAAATTTGAGTTGAACGGAACAACGGCTGTTGTAACCCGCGAAATAGAAGGCGGCGAAGAAATAAATGAAATGGCACTTCCGGCTGTGGTGAGTTGCCAGAAAGGCGTGGCAGAACAGCGCATTCCTAATATGCGCGGTATTATGTCGGCACGAACCAAACCGTTAAAAGTGGTAGAACCTGTTGCCGCAGATACGCTTACGAAAATTGAAAGCTACGAGTTGCCTGCTCCAAAAGCCGGTGTTAAATTAATTGCGGCTGATAACGTAGCAGAGTTAGTTCGTTTGCTTCACGAAGAAGCCAAAGTAATTTAGGAATTTTTGATTCCGGATTTATGAATTATGATTTGCGGACTGAGCAGCTAACAACAATCATATATCAACAATCACAAATCATCATTCATAATTTATCATTCATAATTAATACAACATGCCTGTTCTCATATTTGTAGATCACGCTGAAGGTCATATCAGCAAATCATCTTTCGAAGCTCTTTCTTATGGTTTTGCTTTGGCAAAACAAATCAATACAAATGCAAATGCCGTTATTCTTGGTAATGTGTCGAATGACGAAGCGGCTTCATTAGGAAAATATGGTATTGAAAAAACATTCCTGTTTGCCGGCGATGTCTATAACCACGTTGATGCGCAGGTTTATACCAAAGCGGTAGCAGAAGCCGTAAGCGAAAGCGATGCATCGGTTGTTATTTTTTCGCATAATCAAACCGGGCGAGCGGTTGCGCCACGCGTATCGGCAAGGTTGAAAGCCGGGCTGGTAACAGGTGTTGCCGGTTTGCCCAAAACAGAAGCTGGTTTTATAGTTCGTAAAACCGTGTTTTCGGGTAAAGCTTTTGCCAATGTTGATATTACGTCAGCCGTAAAAATAATTACCATTACGCCAAATAATTTTCGCATAAAAGAAACAGGAAGTGCAAATGCAGAAGTGGTTGCACTAAGTATAGATGCACAACCAAAAGTAAAAACAACAGCTACCAACAAAGTAAGTGGCGAAGTGCCGCTTACAGAAGCTGAAATTGTAGTAAGCGGCGGTCGTGGTTTAAAGGGTCCTGAAAACTGGGGCATGGTAGAAGACCTGGCACATTCACTTCACGCAGCACTTGCCTGCAGCCGCCCGGTGGCAGATGCGCACTGGCGTCCGCATCATGAACATGTGGGACAAACCGGCATCCAGATTTCTCCGAAATTATATGTTGCCTTGGGTATTTCCGGCGCTATACAACACCTTGCCGGCGTGAACCGGAGTAAAGTAATTGTGGTGATTAACAAAGATGCGGAAGCGCCGTTTTTTAAAGCCGCCGATTATGGTATTATAGGCGATTTGTTTGATGTAATTCCCAAGCTTACAGAAGAAGTTAAAAAGCTGAAAGGCGCATAAGAATCTGCGTTTATTTTATAGAAAAAGCATTTTACAAAAAGTAAAATGCTTTTTTGTTTGTAGCTACGTAAGAATAAAATAGGCTTGCCAGCTTTATTGTATTGGCTAAACAACTATTTTAGTCAATGCAATTTGGAGATTCTATGACTTGTGCTATCGAAAAGATCTGTTTATGATTAGAAATTGTTTGTTCATTATCTTTCTTATACTTTGTTATTTTACAGGCAAAGCGCAGCACAATCAATCCTCATTACGCTTTCATTTTTTAGGTGTGAAAGATGGCTTGCCCGAAGGCACTGTAAATGCGTTAGTTCAGGATAGATACGGATATATCTGGATGGGTACGCAAAATGGTTTGGTAAGATATGATGGTTATACAACCCGCGTGTACAATCTTACTGTGCAGGAAACAGGCAAGGCGAGAATCAGGTGCATTTATGAAGATAACAACGGCAGACTCTGGATCGGCTCTCATAACGACGGATTGTATTATTACGACAGAAGTAACGACAGGTTTATTAACTATATAACTGACATTCAAAAACAAAATCCGCAGGATGTATTTGTTATCCGCGAGATGATGGATGATGCGAAAGGAAATCTATGGCTGATTCTTTACAATACCATAAAGCAATACACGGTTATCAATTCTTTCAATCCTTCCTCTCACGTATTCTCAAATTACAGCAATAAAGAAAAAGGAAGTCATTATGTAAACAGCAGCGCATTTGCTGGTTTTGCCAAATCATCGTCAGGCAATCTGTTCGTTGGTTCCGATAACGGCATGTATCGTTATGATGCGGCACATGATTCTTTTGTTCCGCTTTTATCTGCCCGCGATTCAGCTAAACAAAAGAATATTTTTATCATCACAAAAGACAAAAAAGATACAAATATATTGTGGCTTGGCGCTGGCGTCTGGCAAGGCAATCTGTCGTCAAAAGGCGAATTGATAAAGTATAATATCCAAACCAATACCTATCAATCTTACACGCATAATTTCAAAGACACAAACAGTATTGAGAGCAACGGAATAGAAGCTGTTTATAACGATGATAAGGGTAATGTATGGATTGCAACAGATAGTGGTTTATCTATGCTAAACACCAGCACCAACCGGTTTACAAACTATTCTCCTGCCGATGCAAGACCCGGTTACCGCGATGTAGAAATTGGTGATATAAAAGAAGATAAAAAAGGCAATCTCTGGTGCATGTCAAACGACGGGCTGCTTTATTTTGATACAAAAAGAAAACAATTTACCCGTCATACTTACAACCCGAAAAGTAACAACAATATAGCAGGCAGCTATGTTCATAATTTAATGATAGACAAATCAGGCATTCTTTGGTTTGGCGTTGAGCAACTGGGTGTGCAGTGGATAAATACCAGCGATTCAAAATTCTCTTTATATCAAAGCAATCCTGCGCTTAATCATTATTATTCGGGCGGCTCGGTAAACTCGTTTGCCGAAGCCAAAGATGGTACGTTCTGGCTCAGCAGCAGTAATGGTTTATATCATTGGAATGCGGCAACAGATTCATTTGTATTGGTTAAGCTTGACAAGTTAGGAACAGAAGATTTATATGCCAACTCTGTTATGATAGATCGTGATGGTTTAGTGTGGTGCAGAGAATATGGAAATAACGGAAAAACAAGCGGTTTGTATTGTTACTATCCAAAGAACGGAAGAGTAAAAAATTATCGTCATATTGATAACGATTCTTCTTCTTTGCCCAATAATAATATACGCTTTCTGTATGAAGATCATACAGGCATTATCTGGATTGGTACGTTTGGCGATGGCATGTGCAGCTTCAATAAACAAACAGAAAAATTTACCTCTTATCCTTACCTTACCAACAACGGTATTATTAACAAAGAAGCCATTCAAAAAAAGGTATTGGATGATGACCAGGTGCAAAGTATTTATGAAGATAAAGAAGGCACGCTTTGGGTGGGAACCAACAACGGAAGTATTAACTGGTTTGACAGAAACGCAAACACGTTTGTTCCGTACCAGAAGACGGTTACAGGTATGTATTGCGTAATGGATATGTATAGCGACAGGCAGGGCAAATTATGGTCGGGTTCTTATATGAACGGGTTGTACCTGTTAGATACAAAACAAAATACGGTTACCAAACTGTCAGAAAAAGATGGTTTGATTTACAATGGCGGCTGGGGCATACAGGGCGATAATAAGGGAAACATTTGGGTGTTATCGCCGCGTGGTTTTAGTATTATAAATTCAACCAGCAAACAGGTACGAACTCTTACTTCAGCCAATGGTTTACCGGCAGAACCCATGTCGTTTACCATTTTTAAAAGCAGCAACGGACATTTTTTTTATGGAACAAAAGATGGTTTCGGAGAATTTAATCCTGATGATTTTTTACCTGATACAAACCTGCCGGTAGTTCATATAGAACAGCTCACTTTTACCCGGCAAACATCCGGCAAAACATTCGATTCTTCTCTTGTTACGTTTGGCAAAAAAGAGGTACAGCTTCGTTACGATGAGAACAGAATTGTGATTGACTATTTAGGTTTATTATATCAGAATACATCGCTGATAAAATATTCTTACAAGCTCGAAGGCTACGATAAAGACTGGATTATAGCCGGCACGCAACGCCAGGCAATTTACACCAACTTATCGCCGGGCACATATACGTTTTATGTAAAAGCAGCTAACAGCGATGGTTTGTGGAATGAGAAACCCATTTCATTTTCTATTGTTATTTCTCCGCCGTGGTGGAAAACCTGGTGGGCGTATCTTTTGTATATCATTTTGTTTGCAACGGCTGTATGGGCATTTATTATCTATCGTTCCAAACGGTTAATAAAAGAAAATAAAATATTGGAAGAACGGGTAACCGAACGCACACAACAACTAAACCAATCGTTAGAAGATTTGAAAGTTACACAGGCGCAATTGGTACAAAGCGAAAAGATGGCTTCGCTTGGCGAACTCACGGCAGGCATTGCGCACGAAATTCAAAACCCGCTAAACTTCGTGACTAATTTTAGTGAGGTAAGTAATGAATTGATTGAAGAACTGCAAGGCGAAAGATCAAAGGTGAAAGTTGAGAGAGATGAAGAATTAGAAGATGAAATACTGAATGATATTTCTGCGAATCTTAAGAAAATAAATCATCACGGCAAGCGCGCCGATGCTATTGTAAAAGGAATGTTGCAGCATTCTCAAAAAAGCAACGGTCAAAAAGAAGCTACAGACATCAATGCGTTGTGCGATGAATATTTGCGTTTGAGTTATCATGGTATGCGCACTAAAGACAAATCGTTCAACGCGATTTTACAAACGAACTTTGATAATACGATTGGCAAAATAAATATCGTAACACAAGATATAGGCAGAGTGTTATTGAACCTGTTTAACAATGCGTTTTATGCTGTAAATGAAAAGCGAAAGCTATCTGCCAACAGTTATCAACCAACGATTTCCATTCAAACAAAAAGATTAGCTGACAAGATAGAAATTGTTGTAAGCGATAATGGAAACGGAATTCCGCAAAACATTGCAAACAAAATCTTTCAGCCTTTTTTTACTACCAAACCAACCGGGCAAGGAACCGGTTTAGGCTTGAGTTTGAGTTATGATATCATCACCAAAGAACATAGCGGAACTATACAAGTTGAAAGCAAAGAAGGCGAAGGAACAAGCTTTGTGATTCATTTACCGGCGAAGTAAGAATATGAATGCCTTACAAGTTACTTGCAGAAATGTAATGAATAAATTTTATCTTTCAATCACCTTACTTATCCGGATAATTTTTGTATAGATTTCGTTTGCTTTATGAAACAATTATTTTGCAGTATTATGCAATAGCTGTATGAAATTTATTATCAACCTGCTCATTTTTCTTTTACTAAATACATGTTGTGTAAAAGCGCAGATCTGCTATTTATTAAGCGATCCCGGCGGTCAGGTAAGTCGTGTAGATATTCATAATTGCAGCAGCAGTTATATTGATGCATGTTCAAGGCCAGACGGTATGTACTATCTCGATATTGCGTTAGACAGAAACAATAACCTGTATTATATTGATGGCATAACAGGAGCTATTGTAGTAAGAAATTTAGATAGCCTGGATAAAAATTGTACCGTATTAGCCACGTTTAATTCACAGCTTATTAATTCGTTGGTGGTTGATTCTGTCGGGAAAATATATGGCGCGTACGATTCCTTGTATGTGTACGATCCGGTAACCAAAAAAGCTTCTAACCTCGGTAGTTTTCCGCCCGGCATACAGGCGTATGGCGATCTTACTTTCTTTAACGGAGAACTTTATATGGCTACAGATAAAGGTATTGTACAAGTAAATATTAAACATCCGCAAGCCAGTTTTTTATATATGGAAACTTCTTTGCCCAATGCGTATGGCATTATAACAATACCGGACAATTGTAATGAGTTTAAAACTTACATCACATCTTTTACAGATAATGAAACCAGTTTAATAGAAGTTGACTTGGCAAACAAAAAGGTGTTAGGTGTAAAATGCAAACTGCCATTTTTAACGTACGGCGCAGCCAGCGTAGTAGAATCAGGCAGTTTTAAAAAAGCTTCCATAGACAGCGTTATAACTTCCGCTACCTGCCCGGCTAACAATAACGGTACTATTAAAGTAACAGCATCAGGCGCAGGCATATTAAGTTTTAGTTTGGATAATAGTGACTTTGCTGAGAAAGACTCTTTTAACCTGCTTTCTGCCGGCAGACATGCCATTGCTGTTTTAGATGAAGTGGGTTGCCGGGAAGATACCACGGTTATCATTCCTGTTCTTTCGCCTGTTACATATCAAATTGTTACAAGAGCAACTACCTGTTCTTATTCGCAAGATGGCTCGGCGAGTATTAACCTGATTAGCGGCGAAGGATTTTTTGCTTATAAAATAAATGAGAACAATTATACAAGCAATCCTGACTTTACAAACTTACCGGCCGGACAATATAACGTAAGCATCCGGCAGGATAGTCTTTGTTATTACGATTCTTCTTTTTCTATACTTGCTGCAACAAAGCCTCAATATAATATTTCAACTTTGCCTTCATGTATTGATTTTTACTCTGGTCAAGCCATAATAACCATGACTGATAACGGGGAAAATTATAAATATCAATTAGATAATAATGGCTTTGGTTCTTCGCCTCAATTCAGCCATATTTCTTCGGGAAATCATGTTTTGCAATTGCAAAATTCAAAAGGATGTTCTTACGATACTACGATCAATATTTCTGAAGATAAATTAACAGTCAGAGCCATTCATGAAGATGTGGAATGCAATCACAATGGCAAAATTACACTTGCGAATCTGTCAGGCTTTGCACCATTTACATATCAACTGAACGATATGTTATCGCAAAGCGATAGTGTGTTTGCAAACCTGCCTGTCGGAAATTATACAATCAAAATAACAGACGCAAACCACTGTACCAGCAAGGCTTTTGCAACCATTAAAGTGAATCCTTATCCATGCGTGGATTCTATTTTTTTTCCTTCCGCTTTTACGCCAAACAAAGATGGAAAAAATGATGTGTTTCGTCCCTTATATAACAAGCAACCTCGCTTTTATCACCTCGTTATAAAAGACAGATGGGGAAGAACTGTGTTTGAAACATACGATATAACCAAAGGCTGGAACGGTTTGATAAATGGTATTGAGCAGGCAGCCACAACGTATGTTTTCTTTGCCGAATTTTCTTATACTTCGATGAAGAAAGCAGGCGGAACCGTTGTATTAATCAAATAAAAGGCTTACTTCTGTTTCATTTCGGCTTGCCGCATTGGCATAGCATCAATAATGCTAAATAGTTTTTCTTTTGTTACCATGCTTTTCGATCTTAATTTTTCACCACCATCTTTACCAACCAGCAGAAAAGTAAAAGCCTGTTTGGTATCTATTTTCCACTTCTTTACTTCTGTAATTGCCTCGTTTGTATTCAATACATGCACAGTAATATCACGCTCTTGTAAACCTGGTTTATCTGTATTTAATTCTTCGATTTGTTTTGTTTTTAGCTCATTGCCCGCTGTGTTATAAAAGATATAAATGTCTCTGTTAGCATACATAATAATGGGAATTAAGAAAGCGAATAGCATTTTCATGATCCGTGATTTTTATCCGTAAGAATGTTACTTATTATCCTTGTATTTAAACTTTAAACACAACATAACAATGTTTAAAATAAGAGAAAAAATATTGGTGAGAATAATAGGAAACTCTTGTTTAGCAAAACCATAATATGTCCATAACGCATTACCGGCAAACATTACAATAAACATAAACAAGGATACATCATTGGCTTTCTTCTTTTTTATCGTTGTAAATAACTGAGGTAATAAAGCCGACGATGTACAAATACCAGCTACCAATCCGATTATTTCGGTCGTATCCATGCTTCACATTTCTATATCATAAACAATAACTGTTCTTGTTTCCGGGTTTGTGATTTTCTAAATTGATTGTTCAATAAAATGCCTGTGGTTTTGTAACGTATTGTATTGATATAGAACCTAAACCTATAAAAATGGTTGCATAAATAAAAACAGAAGCGGTTTATATTGTAGCGTTATAAAAGAAAATGTCGCTTTGCTTCTTCTTTTCCTCCAAACTTCCCCAAACTAAAGTCGGGGCAACGGGATTTCTAATTGATTACCTGCTTTTAAAAAATTTTGACGTAATAATTGTGTGGAATTGTTTTCGATAAATCATGTTTTTGATTTTACCGATTCGTTAAAAGGAATTCATTTTTTACAGGATAAGTACAGAACTATATAAAGATTTCATTAGTAAAAATGTCTTTTGAGAAGCTGGAAAAATCATTTTATAAAATTCATTTATCCAAAACCAAACAGGGCTGTTACTTTTGTCCTTCTGATAAAAAAATAAATAATGGTTGATGTTATTCTCGGCTTGCAGTGGGGCGACGAAGGAAAAGGAAAAATAGTAGATTATTTTGCTCCGCGATATGATGTTATTGCCCGCTTCCAGGGCGGACCAAACGCAGGTCATACACTTTATGTTGATGGTAAAAAAATAGTGCTGCACCAGATACCATCGGGCATCTTTCACCAGAACACAATTAACCTTATCGGCAACGGCGTTGTGCTCGATCCGGTTACGTTAAAGCGCGAATGCGATACGGTGGCTTCTTTTGGTATTGATGTAAAAAAGAACCTCTTTATTGCTGAGCGCACAAACCTGATTGTGCCTACGCACCGCGCGCTGGATAAGGCTTCCGAGCTATCGAAAGGCGAATCGAAAATCGGTTCTACGTTAAAAGGAATTGGTCCGGCTTATATGGATAAAACCGGTCGCAATGCGTTGCGCGTTGGCGATATGCTCACCAAAAGTTTTATTACCGATTATATCAAGCTTCGTTTAAAGCACCAAAAGATATTAGACAGCTATCATTTCGGCGAAGACATTTCTGCCTGGGAAGAAGAGTTTTTCGAAGCCATAGAATTTCTTCGCACTATACCGGTTGTTAATGGCGAATATTTCATTAATAATAAAATTTCTGAAGGTAAAAAAATATTAGCCGAAGGCGCACAGGGCAGCATGCTCGATGTTGATTTCGGCACGTTTCCTTTTGTCACATCGTCCAATACCATTTCGGCTGGCGTTTGTACCGGTTTAGGTGTGGCGCCGCAAAAAATAAATGATGTTTTAGGCGTTACCAAAGCGTATTGCACGCGTGTTGGCGGCGGTCCGTTTCCAACAGAACTGGAAGATGCAACCGGTGAAGAACTTCGGAAAATTGGCAACGAGTTTGGCGCCACAACCGGCCGGCCGCGCCGTTGTGGCTGGATAGATTTGGTGGCGCTGCAATATACTTGTATGATTAACGGCGTAACCCAGGTTGTGATGACGAAAGCGGATGTGCTCGACAGTTTTGAAACGCTGCAGATGTGCACGGCTTATAATATAAATGGCGAAGAGAAAAAAGAAGTTCCGTTCCAGATGATGAAAGTAAATATGAAGCCGGTATATCAGGCATTTAAAGGCTGGCATACCAGTTCCGAAACTCTTCGGGATGCAGCGAATTTACCTGCGGAAATGTCAGAATATATTTCATTTATCAATCAGTATATCGGTGCGCCGGTAAAGTATATTTCGAACGGACCGGGCAGGGAACAAATTATCACTTTATAAACAAGTTCCGGCACAAAAAATTTTTTTTGCTGATTGAAAAACTCGTTGAAATTTTACGTTGTTAATTCAGGAATTATGGCAAAATCAGTAAACAAAAAAAGCACAACCCGGGTTTCCAAACCGGCTGAAGAAAAAGAGGAAAAAAAGCCGTCTTCTAAAAACAAAAAACAATTGGAAGACGATGACGATGATATGGATGACGATAATGAAACCGTAGCCAAATCATCGTCTAAAAAAACATCCAAATCGAAGTCGGAAGATGACGACGATGAAGATGTTGATGAAGTAGAAGATACCTGGAACAAACCTGATGAGGAGGATAACTGGGATCCGGACTTTGATGAGTTTGATGTTCCGAAATCGAAAAGTAAAAGCAGCAGTAGCAGCGGCGGCGCGGCTAAAAAAACCAGTAAGAAAGGCGATGACGATGATGATTTTAAACTGGATGACGACTTCAAGGAATTTGGTTTATTCAACGAAAAAGGCGGCCGCGGTGGTGGCAGCAGTTTTGATGATGACGACGATGATTATTAATTCGTTTCGTTCTGCAACCTGATGCGTAAGAAAGCATCATTCAGAACAGAAAATGCTTCTTTGTGCAAGCAGCAGATGCTAAACTGGGCAAACCGGTTTAGCATCTGTTCTTTTATGGATAGCTGTGATTATACAAACTCATATTCGGTTTACGATTGCATAGCCGCTGCCGGTGCTAATGATTTTCTTTTACCGGAAAACAATGCGTTATCCGAACTAAAAGCTTTTGCACAAACACATAAAGACTGGTTGTTCGGGCACGTGAGTTATGATTTGAAAAATGAGATTGAAGAGCTTTCTTCTTTGCATACAGACAAGCTGAATTTTCCTGACCTTTTTTTCTTTCAGCCGCAAATCGTATTGCTGTTAAAAGATGATGTTCTGACAATTGAAAGTTTGTTTGACGAACCGGAAATTATTTACCAAAGCCTTATCCACACTGAATTTGAGAAGACTGATTCATATCATAAAAAGGCGCAGATACAAAGTCGCATTTCAAAAGAAGAATACATCAATATCATTCATAAATTAAAAGAACATATTCTTCGCGGCGATTGTTATGAGATTAATTTTTGCCAGGAATTTTTCGCAGAAAATATAATTCTCAATCATCCTGTTGAATTATACAAACAGCTTTCGCAGTTATCTCCTTCACCATTTTCGGCGTATTATAAATTAGGCGATAAATATGCGTTATGTGCCAGCCCGGAACGCTACATGCAAAAGAAAAAAAACCGCCTTATTTCGCAACCCATAAAAGGAACAGCCAAAAGAAATTTGAGTGATTTGATTTCAGATAATGCTTTAAAACAACAACTGCAAAACAGTGCAAAAGACAAGATAGAAAATGTAATGATTACAGATCTTGTTCGTAATGATGTAAGCAAAATAAGCAAGCGCGGAACGGTTGAAGTAACAGAACTGTTTGGTATTTATTCTTACCCGCAGGTGCACCAGATGATAACAACAATACAAGGCGAAGTAGATGAACAAATCAATATTGCTGATGTATTGCAGGCAACATTCCCGATGGGTTCTATGACCGGCGCGCCAAAGCAGAAAGTAATGCAATTGATTGAACAATGTGAACGCTCAAAACGTGGGTTGTATTCCGGCGCCATTGGCTATATAACACCCGATAACGACTGGGATTTTAATGTTGTGATCCGGAGCATTTTATACAATAAACGCAGCCAGTATCTCAGCTTTCAAACCGGCGGTGCCATTACGTTTAACAGCGATGCAGGAGAAGAATATAACGAGTGTTTATTGAAAGCAGAAGCGATGATGAAAGTGTTAACAGAACACGGATAACGTACATTTCTTACTGAAATTTTTTCAAATTTTGTTTTGTAAATAATCGCTTTCTATTGATACACACAGACTACAGTATTTAAAATAGCAAAACAGCTTCTTTATAATTCTTATTTCTTAATGTCTTTGGCTCAAATCAAATTAGCGGCTTTACTTTGTAATATGATTTTGAAGAAAAAAATTGTTTATAAAGCCATTTTATTTTGTGTGATTTTGAGTGCTGCAATACCGTATTTTTCATTTGCACAAAACAAAAAAAATAGCTTGCAGTCAGGCACATGGCAGGGAATTTTGCATCGTTCCGATAATAAAAACATTGCTTTCAATTTTACAGTTGCCAAAGAAGGCAACAAACCTGTTTTATACATCCACAACGGAAGTGAAAGATTGCTTGTTGACAGTGTTCGTCTTTCCGGCGATTCTCTCCGGATACAAATGCCTTTTTTCGCATCGCGGTTTGCAATTAAAATAAAAGACGATGGCAACCTCGAAGGCAGCTATATAAAAAGCTATGGCGCCCGGCAAATGACGATGCCGTTTACAGCAACGCACGGCATTGGTTACAGGTATCAAACCACTGCCAAACCGCTGTATAATGTTAGCGGAAAATGGCAAGCCACATTTGCCGGTATGGATAGTTTATCAGCCCTCGCAATCGGTGAATTTACACAGAATAGTAAAAGCATTGTAACCGGCACGTTCCGCACATCAGCCGGCGATTATCGCTATCTCGAAGGCAACATAAATGGCGATAGTTTGCTGCTATCCGGCTTCGATGGCGGTCATGCTATTTTGTTTGCTGCCAAAATAAAAAATGCTACTACGCTTACCAATGGTATGTTATATTCAGGACTAACAGCAACCGAAAAATGGGACGCTGTTAAAAACAATAAAGCAGGATTGCCGGATAGTTACGGCATTACCAAAATGCGCCCCGGCGAAACAAGTCTTTCGTTTCGTTTTCCCTCTACAGACAGCAATATGGTTTCTATTACAGATGATGCTTACAAAGGTAAAGTTGTGATTGTGCAGATATTGGGTTCGTGGTGTCCTAACTGTATGGATGAAACTTCTTTTTTAAGCCAGTACTATAAAGAAAATAAACAAAAAGGGCTTGAGATTATTGGTCTTTCTTACGAACGCACCGAAGACTTTACCGAGTCGAAAGAATCGCTGCAACCATTTCGTAAACGCTTTGCCGTTGACTATCCTTTTTTAGTAACCGGCGTTTCTGTTTCTGACACGCTGAAGACAGAGAAAACGCTTCCGCAAATTGATGACATTAAGGTTTTTCCAACCACAATTTTTATCAGTAAAGATGGTAAGGTTGATAAGATACACACCGGCTACGATGGTCCTGCAACCGGTGTTCATTATGAAGAATTCAAGAAAGAATTTAGCGAAGAAGTGAATAAACTTTTGAACGAATAAATGAGCTTTATTGTGTTTGATCTGAGCCATCATTCAGTATGATGTTAGATGTACGGTGTAGTATTTGCAGAATGACTTTCTATATTTTCAAACTGATTTGTACATAGAATTGATTTGTATAAATCAATACAAAATACAGTTCATGTTACAGGCTTTTGAAACTCCGGTTTAGCATCGTTGTGTCACTCACTTGTACGCCTTGTTATCAATGAAACATTTTGAACCACGAAGACAGGGAGAACACAAAGATTCACAAACAGTTTTTTGTTGTTTCATTATCAAATCAACACACTCAAAATATTTGTTAATGAATCACATCAAAACAACAATGATTTCTTATCTTATCTAATATCAAAATAACAAACTGTCATCTATCAACCATTAACTTATCAATCAACAATTATTATTGTCCCTGCGCTAAACTGTAAGCTTTTTTATCGCCCAGTTTCAATAACAATTCGGAAGAGCAAATCTTAAAATTACCACTCAAACTAACGTATAAACCAAGTATATCCTGCTGGTTCATTGGCGTATCATCAATGCTTTCAAAACGAACGTTATATTGATTTACCAGGTTGGTATAAACCGAACCGGTTGGCCAAACCTGTGTGCCGCGATTACTGATATTTACCAGTTTAAATTTTACACCGGCGTGGCGCATACATTTGTTGGCAATAAATACCGGCTGCTCATTACTTTCAATAAAAAAATCGACGCCGCCAATTAGTTCAGGCGCCAGTTCTTTCGATTCCATCATTGCATTTTTTTCAAGTTTAAAATGCGTTGGTGTTGGCGTTTGATTATCGATAACCGGCTTCGCACCTTGTTCCGGTATTTTGCCAAAATTAGCTATAATAGTATCGGCAAATTGCGTTGTATTTAAAGATGGTATTTCCTTATTCCCAAAGTCGCCGGTATGCACGCCTTGCTCTAACGTAAACAGCAAAGCATTCTCAATGTTTGCTGCACTGTTCATCAAACCCAAATGACGCAACATCGCAATGCCACTCAATAATAAAGCCGTTGGGTTAGCAATATTTTTACCGGCAATATCCGGCGCTGTGCCATGAACCGCTTCAAAAATACAAATGTGGTCGCCGATGTTTGCACTTGGCGCAAAGCCCAAACCACCAACCAAACCAGCGCACAAATCACTCACAATATCACCTTGTAAATTGGTAAGTACCACCACGTCAAAAGTATCGGGTCGAGTTACCAATTTCATACATAAATCATCCACAATTACATCATCCGATTTTAGTTCCGGGTATTGCTTCGCCACTTCATAAAACACTTCGAGGAACAAGCCATCTGTAATCTTCATGATGTTGGCTTTGTGCCCGCAGGTAATGCGGCGTGCGCCTTTCTTTTTCGCCATCTCAAATGCATAACGAATCACTTGCTCACTGCCCGGACGTGTAATAAAACGGCGACTCAGCGCCACATCATGCGTCAGCATGTGTTCAACGCCACCGTACGTATCTTCGATGTTCTCGCGAACGATTGTTATATCTATCGGAATGCCTGCTTTGCTAAACACGGTATCCACGCCGTGAAGCGTTTGAAACACGCGGTTGTTTGCATACGTGTTCCATGTTTTGCGCGCTGTAACGTTTACACTTTTTACGCCTTTTCCTTTTGGTGTTTCCATCGGTCCTTTAAATAAAATACCCAGCGTTTCTATGGTTTGCTGCGCTTCGGGCGTCATACCATTGCTGTAACCTTTATCAAAAACCCACTTGCCCATATCTACAACTTTATAATCAAGCGGCACATTGGCATTTTTAAAAATATGAATTACAGCGTCCATAATTTCCGGACCAATTCCATCTCCTTTCGCTACCGCAATTGTTGTCATATCAAGGTGTGTTTATAAATGCAAAGGTAAGCGGGAAGAAAAGAAACAGGATAAAGATTCAAGGAACAAGATACAGGAAGCAAGATTCAAGGTTCAGGAAACAAGTTATGGAATGGTTTACTCTGCATTTGTTCATTGGAAATAAAACACAATAAAAAAAGCCGGAAAACATTATGCGCTTATTTTGCGTTTTGCATTTGTTTGTTACGAGTGAATAAAATTTGATACGCTGCTAAGCAACCATAACAATACAATTACATAATACAATATTCATGAAGAATATAATCTTTTTGATTCTGTCTTGTTTTCTTTTTGTTTTTTCTTTTTCGCAAACGCCTTCCGGCTTTGGCGATTGGTACAATGCAACAAAAGATTTTGCTTCTCTATCTGCCAATATGATTGGCGATGGCGTTACAGATAACGCTGATAAACTGCAAACCATATTAAAAGCAGAAGCTGCACACAATGTTTATTTTCCCGATGGCAGATACGTAATCAACCATGATGCTTTGATTGGCGGCGATAACAAATATTATAAAGGCGCGGGTAAAGGGAGAACTTTTTTTATTGTGAAAGCCGGACATTCTATGACTGATTTGATGCTGGCAATCGGGCTATCAAATATTAAGATTGAAGGAATTACTTTTCTTGTTGAAAAAGATGCCAAAGGAATTGAAGCCTTTCTCCGTTTCAACAGTCATCCCAGGCACAATCATGATATTACGGTTGAAGACTGTGAATTTACCGGTTATGTAAAGAATGCTATTTTGATGGGGAACACAACCTTGGGCGATACAACGCATACTAATGATATGGTGTTTATTACGCGCAACTGGTTTCACGATATTTACGATCCCAAACAACCTGTTATAACAACAGGTGATTACACAAACATAAGTGACAGATTTTATGCTATCAATCTTGCACAAACAACGCGCAGAGCATTCATTACTTATAACAGAATGGAACGATTATCCGGCGATGCAATTTTGGGTTGGGGTTGGAGTGCCGATACATCTAAAATTGCGCCTGATCCGTTGTATGGAAACTGGCTGATTCAGGCTAACACAATTTTGCATACCTGGATGGGTGTTGAAGTTCAGGGAAATGGCAACGGCAGAAATTTAAAAGTGTTTGATAATTACATTTATGATCCTACCTGCGATGGCGGTTACGGACTTTCGCTGATTGGTTTTAATGTAATGACAGACCGTAATACCATCATTACTTTTAACCGGAACGGTGCTGAGTTCAAAGGTATTCAATGCACATACGGGCACGATAAAATATTTATTTATCCCTGGAAGAAAGGTTGCTATGGCACACAAACTTCAACAAAAATGTACCAGGCAAATGGTGTAGATGCTTCTGGTTTTAATAATACCTACAATACAGAAATTGATTTTGAATACAATGGTTATACCGATGATTATACACCACAACAGTTAAGCGGTATTCATTGTGTGGGGAAAGGTGATAACCTTGAGTATGCAGATACAGCCTGGAAAGGAATTACCGATTATCCATACGGCTTTATGTTAGAAGGTGTAAAAGTGTATGATTATACGTATCATGCAGTATATGCTGAAGTGCATAAAATAAGAAACGTGCACATTGAGCACTGTACGTTTACAACACGATATGCGATTGATGTTCCCATACCAATCTGGGGATATGGCTGGGTGATAACCGATAATGATTTTGATTTTGGCGGAAGCCCGGCACCTGCCAATGGCGTTGCTGCCATTATGCGAAGAAGTTTGCAAACCGATAAAACAAATTCATCCGTTTACAATAACAGGCTACGGGGAGATTTGTGGAAGAACGATGTTTTCCGAAACACAAATGCATCTGATTTTTCTTTTTAAGCTTATCAATATCTTTTTAATATTCTCTTCTATAAACCAACTCTGTTTTTCTTATATTCAATTCTCTTTTTATAATTACTTTTTTAAGCAAGCTATGGTTGATAAACGCATTTGGTTCTGTTTTCTTTTTTGTCCGCTGCTTTCTTTCGCACAAATACTAAAACCAGGTTTCGATAAAGCCGAATATGCAGAATTGCTGCGTATTTCAGCCCGACAGGTAGATACAGCACATTGGTCGAAATTTTCAATAGCGCCACCTTCCGATTTTTCACTTGCCTATCGTGCGCCGGTAACAGGGTTAGACAATCGCTGGGATTTGTGGGTAAATAAAGAACACACCATTGCCACCATCAGCATACGCGGCACAACTGCCAGTAGCGTAAGCTGGCTCGAAAATTTTTATGCGGCGATGATTCCCGCCAAAGGAGAACTGCAACTCAACGACAGTACAACTTTTACATATCAATTGGCAGAGAATGAAAAAGCGGCTGTGCATATTGGCTGGCTGGTGGGTTTGGCTGGTATGGCAAATAATATAACGGCTAAAATAGATTCCTGTTATAAAACCGGCATCCGAGATTTCTATATTATGGGACATAGCCAGGGCGGCGCCATTGCTTATTTGCTAACCTCTTATTTGCATTACCAGCAAATGAACAGCAGCCTGCCAAGAGACATTCTGTTTAAAACGTACTGTAGCGCCGGGCCAAAACCCGGCAACCTGTTTTATGCGTACGATTATGAGAAAATAACAGCCGGCGGCTGGGCTTGTAATGTAGTCAATTCGGCAGATTGGGTTCCGCAAACGCCGGTTGCTATTCAAACGCTGGAAGACTTTAATAAAACAAATCCGTTTGCTGATGTGAACGCTATCATCCGCAAACAAAAATTTCCGAAAGATTTAGTGTTGCGGCATGTGTATAATCGCTTATCGAAAACAACGCGTAAAGCCAGGAAAACGTACCAGCGATATTTGGGTGATATTGTTTACAAATTTGCCCGCAAAACGTTGCCTGATCTGAAAGAGCCGGATTACTATAATTCTATGCAGTTTGAGCGTGCCGGCAATTTTGTTATTCTAAATGCTGATGCCGATTATTATAAGAACTTTCCCGACAGTAAAGAAAAAGTATTTGTTCATCACAGCATCAACGCATATTTATATCTTCTTAAAAAGTTGCCATAACTTATAAGAAGCTTGTGGTTGGTTTTGTTTTTGAGTATGGATTGTAACGGGTGATGATCTTTCTGGTAAACTGAAATCTGATACACCTTTTGCGCTGCACATTTGCTGGCGCGCCACGATTACAAATAAAAATTTTACTTGTTAATAGCCTCGGATAAATAAAAAGTATGGAACAGGTTCATCCCAATTACAATCTTACCAAAAGTCGCGAGGAAGGTGCTTTTGATGAAATTTTCAACAATCCGTTACCACGCGCTGTTATTCGTCCCAACACGTATGTGCTGCTGGATGGCGAATGGAAATTTGCACTTGATAACGAAGATGTTGGTTTGCAGGAAGGCTGGTTTTTATGGCATCAATATAACGGAACCGCGCAATGGCCGGGCAGCATAGAAGAGCAGATAAATAAAGGCAAATCTGAAACAGGCAAACCCGCCTGGCAAGATAAAGTGGTGGTTTGGTATGAGCGCGAATTTCCTATGCCCGACCGCTCGCAATTATCTCCGCAAACTATGATGCAGCTTACGTTTGGAGCTTGTGGCTATGAGACAAGAGTTTGGCTGAACGGGAAGCCGCTTTCTACCATTGAAGGTGAAGAAATACATATCGGCGAATACACTTCGTTCTCTTATGAAATTAACGATGAAAGTTTGCAACTGGTAAATCGTCTTACCGTCCGGATTGCGGATAATATGGATGCCGACCGGCCACGCGGAAAGCAGGAATCGTATGTATATAAACGCGGCGGTATCTGGTATCAGACTTACAGCGGCGCTGTGCGCAGCGTGTGGCTCGAAGCGGTAGAACGCAATCGTCTTCGCTCGCGTGTGGGTGTAGTAAGTATTTTGGAAGATAACCTGGTTCGGTTTAATTTAACAACACGCATTCATGATGTGGGTGATTACGTCATCCGTTTAAAAATATTCAACCGCAAACAGGAAACCGATGAACCAATTGCTACATCCGATTATCCGCTGCATTTAGAACCCGGGCAAAAAAGACAGCGTCTTGTATTGGAAATACCAGAGGCGAAACATTGGTCGCACCAGTCGCCGCACATGTATCGTTTGGTAGCCCAGCTTATTGATACCAAAAATTATATCGCCGAAATAGAAACGCATTTCGGCTTGCGCAAAATAGAAGCCCGCGGTTGTTGTGTGTATCTGAATAACAAGCAAATTTATTTAGATGGCATTTTGTATCAGCCCAATACATCTACTTACGAAGACATTAAAAAACACATGTACGCTATGAAGGAACTGGGTTGCAACCTCGTTCGCATTCATATTGCCGGGGTTGACCCGCGCGTGTATAACCTCGCAGATAAAATGGGAATGCTGTTGTGGGTAGAAGTGCCAAGCCCGCATCGTTCAAATGCGGTAAGCCGCGCCGCACATCGCGCCGAATTACTGCGGATGTTGTCGTTAATAGAAACGCATCCGTCTGTTGTTATCTGGAGTTTGTATAACGAAGACTGGGGCATAGAAGATGTAGCGACCAGCGCGGATACAAGACAATATATCATCGAAACCTATCATTACATGCAACTGGCGCATCCGCAGTTTTTGGTGGTTGATAATGATGGCTGGCAGCATGTATCTTTTGAAGGTCGTTTGAAATCTGATTTGCTGACAGCGCATCTTTACACACCTGATTTAGAACACTGGAAAAATGTATTGGACAGATTGGTAGCCGGGCAACTGAATGGTGTTGCCGCTTTTCCGCTTGTTGTGGGCGACCCGTTTTTTTATCGTCACCAGGTGCCTATAATCGTGAGTGAGTGGGGCGGTTTTGGCTTTGTAAATTATGGCGGACCGAAAGATAATGACGACAGAGCTGTACAAATAAGATTGTTTAAAGAAGAACTTCGCAAACGGCAGATTGCAGGCGATGTATATACACAGGCAACCAATATAGAAGAAGAACGTAACGGCATTATAGACGCCGGAACCGGCGAACTTAAAGTGCCTGCGGGAATCCTGGCTTCGAAACCGGTGCAGAAAAAAAGCGATGGCGTTGCGAAGGAAACGGATGGTGTGAAAGAATAATTCTGGTAATCGTTTTCTCTATATCAAGCAGAAAGAAAAACAGAATTCTATAATAACTATTGGATTCTATAAAAAGAATTTTCTTTTGATAATGTAGTTCATCATATCAATTCATACATAATTGATTCGTCATCTGACTTTTTGCAAAGCCATTATTTTATATTGTTTTCAGTAACTGGCTTTTCCATTTCAAAAATGGTTTTTCAATCAATTCATTTAGTAAAAATGCACCAAGCAAACAGGTAAGAATGCAAATGAAAAACATAACATTGCTTTCTTTATCAACGTTCATTTTTACGAGCTGTTCCTGCGTTTGGTGAATGATGATTTTATGTGTGAGATAAACAGCAAAAGACAAAGCCGCAATTTTTGTTGTCCATCGCGATGGTGTTTTATATAAAAAAGTTCTCGGGCTGATGGCAGCCGTTACTAACAAACCATAACCAAAATCTACCAACGGAAAACCAAACACAGATGCACCAAAGCTATCTTCGTTCAAACACAAAAAGTACGCGGCTGTTAATACAATCAAGCCTGCTATCAGCAAGCCATTTCCATGCTGTTGTATCCGCGTTTTTATAACCGGTTTATATTGAAATAAGGCAGCGATAGAAACGCCAATGAGCAAACCATCTAAACGGCAAACAGTGATGTAATAAATCCATTTGTGCCAATACACCCAAAACACATCTTCGCCTGCGTGTGGCGCTACTAACACATACCACGAATACAACCTGGCGGCAAAACCAAACACGAATAAAATCATCAATAACCAAAAGCCTTTGCGTAAAAAATTATAATGATGAAGCCCAAGTAATATCAGTGGAAACAATAAATAAAACTGTTCTTCTATACACAGCGACCACGCATGAGAAAACGTTCCTTGCGTGCGCAAATCAAGACCAATATTTTGTGAGAAAGTCAGGTATTTCCAAAGCGGCGCGAGTGATTCGTGTTCGCGTAAAACAGGAAATAAAAAGTAAAGCGCGACAACAACAAAATAAGCCGGTAAAATGCGGAAGAATCGTTTTATAAAAAATTCTTTCAGCGATATATTTCCTGTTTTAGTAAGAGAGAAGAACAATTGCGAAGCAATTAAATAACCGCTTAAAACAAAGAACAAATCAACACCTGTCCAGCCGAATTTACTGATGGTATTTGTCCAGTCAGGATGCGGAAAAAGTCGTCCGTAATGATAAACGAAAACAAGAATGATAGCCAGCGCGCGTAAATGATCGAGCCCAAAAAGTTTGTGTTGTTTTGGTGACTGTATTCCGGTTGGTTGTTGCATAAAAGTCAATACCTGATTATTCTGCAACATAACTCTGTATTCATTTCTTTTACCGATTGTATTTACTCGTTTCGTACTTTTATTTTTTTCAACAAAAGCTTATGGTTACAGAAATACGCACCTGGTACAACAGCCATTTTGATAAAGAGAAGTATAAAGCTTATGTGGCTGAGTTGTCTAATCTTCATCATGATGCACTTCAGTTTCGCATTGTAGAAACGCCCATCTTTATTGGTAAAGAATTCACCAAAAAAATACTGGATGCCTGCGAAAGTATTGTTGATGTGATTACCGGCTATAACTTTAAAACGCTGACTGCGCACGCTATTCCGGCTGATGCAAAAGTGCCGAACGAAAATGAGCATACGCATTTTATAGCTTTTGATTTTGGCATTTGTAAAAATGATAAGGGCGAACTGGAACCGCAACTGATAGAGATGCAGGGCTTTCCAACCTTGTTTGCTTTCCAGGTTTTTCAGGATGAAATGGCAAGAAAATATCTGAACATTCCCGAAGGTTATTCTTCGTATTTAAATGGATTTACCAAAGAAACCTACCTGCAATTATTAAAAGAGGTTATTTTAAAAGATGAAAATCCGGAGAATGTAATTCTGCTTGAAATATTGCCGCATCAGCAAAAGACAAGAGTTGATTTTTATTGTACCGAAGATTACCTGCACATTCCTGTTGTTGACTTAATGGAACTGATAAAAGAAGGCAACAAATTGTATTATGAAAAAGAAGGCAGGAAAATTCAGGTAAAGCGTATTTATAACCGCATCATCTTCGATGATTTGCAACAGCAAAGCGCCGAAGTGCAGGAGCGGGGCAAATTGCTGTTAGAAGATTTGGATGTGCAATGGGTTCCGCATCCCAACTGGTTTTACCGCATCAGCAAATTTACATTGCCTTTTATTCATCATCCTTTTGTGCCGGAAACCCGCTTTCTAAGCGATATTAAAAAGCTGCCGGAAGATTTGGAAAACTATGTATTGAAACCGTTGTTTTCTTTTGCCGGGCAAGGCGTTGTTATTGATGTTACCAAAGCAGATATTGATAAAGTAACCGACCGCCATAACTGGATATTGCAGCGTAAGGTAAATTATGCCGACATCATACCAACTCCTGACGTGCCTGCCAAGGCAGAAATCCGCATTTTTTATTTCTGGAAAGAAGGCGATGCCAGACCTGTTGCCACGCAAAACTTATCGCGCATGAGTAAAGGTAAAATGATTGGTGTGCGCTACAATAAAGACCGCGAGTGGGTTGGCGGAACGCTGGCTTATTTTGAACAATAAATGGATAAGAAACAAGATTACAAGAGACAAGCAACAAGATTCAAGAGACAAGATTACAAGAGGGAAATTAAATTTTGAAATAAAAAAACTTTGTGCCTTCGTGGCTATAAAAATCAATATGATAAACCGTATTTTATATTTCGTGTTTGTGCTTTTTAGTTTTGCCCAGATTGCCTGCGCGCAATCGCCTTTTGATACATCTGTTTATGGCAGAAATGAGAAGGTTGGTAAGTATGTAAATACACGCGGTTTCAAGATGTATTATGAAACTTACGGACAAGGTGAGCCGCTGCTTATTATTCATGGTAACGGTGGTTCTATCAACAATTTTATGTACCAGATTCCTTTTTTCTCACAGCATTATAAAGTCATATTGGCTGATAGTCGCGCACAGGGAAAATCGGTTGACAACGGTGATTCGCTTAGCTATGAAATGATGACGGATGATTTGAATGCTTTGCTTGATACACTACACATAGATTCCTGCAATGTAATTGGCTGGAGCGACGGCGGCATTAACGGACTTTTATTAGCCATTCACCACCCCGAAAAAGTAAAGAAGTTAGCCGTTACCGGCGCCAACCTGACGCCTGATACAAGTGCGGTAGATCCATTTGTTTACAACTGGGCGATGAACTATAATACGACTTTACAAAGTAAACCCCAGGATGCGAAAACAAAGAACACGTTAAAGCTGGCACACCTGTTAACTTACGAACCGCATATTTCTTTACAACAACTCAAAACCATTGCTTGCCCGACACTAATTATAGGCGGCGACCACGATGTGATCCGCACAAAACACACAATGCTGATTGCGGACAATATTCCGAAATCGTATTTATGGATATTACCCAATTCCGGGCATTCTACGCCTATCTTTTATAAAGATCAGTTTAACGATGTGGTGTATCATTTCTTTAGTACGCCGTATAGAAATATAGAAGGCTTTAGCAGATTTGAATGATGAGGAATTTATGTAAATGAGTTTATTTTCGATTGAATCTTTGATAGAAGAAATTTACCACACATATCAGAAATTGAATCAATTTCTTGAATAGAAAAATCTTGATGATAGAACTTGTTTAATAGTTCATCATTTTCTATAATAATTTCATAGTAATGACTATGAAATTTAAAACCTATTTTTATTAAAACATCAAAAGTGTTAATCCCATTTTTTTTAAAGCTATCAAACATCATATAAGTATTCAACTCATCTTTAAAGTATCTTTTTACAGTTTCTTCAGTTATTGGTGTTTGTCTAAACCTACTATTTCCTTCATAAACCAAAATATATGAATTAAGAAAAAGCTCTCGAACTATGTCTAACTTTTGAAAAAGATTGTTGAGTAAAGGATAGAGCCTTTCAGTAATGAGCTTTATAAGTACTTCTGTTGATTTCGTTTCTTGAATGCCATCTTGCTTATCTAGATTCTTCCTCATCAAACTTAGTTTTTTTCTCCAATCTTGCCTTTCTTCTAAACTTTCATTTTTGGCTGCTTTGATGTTTAATTGTAAAGACCAAATAAATTGTTCAGCTATATAATTTATAAACGATTCCAGATTGCCGGAATCGGCATCATGTAAAGCACGACGATAATTGTTTTTATCTTCTGTTTTTACAATAATAGGAGGAAAGTTATTTTTGTATAAAACATAATTCATTAGCAAACGAGAAATCCTTCCGTTCCCATCATCAAATGGATGAATACAAACGAATTTATGGAAAGAGTTTATAATGAAGCAAAGCCGCTAATTCAACCGGATGCAATTCGCCTTTGTCCATTTCTTCTTTATACCAATTCAGTAAATCATGCATCAGCATAGGTGTTTCGGCAGGAGAAGCATAATCGAACATTTTTCCGTTTTCCAGCAATACAGAATTGGGTTGTGCTTTGTATTCACCAACTAATATTTTTCTGCGGATAGGTTGTCCGTCAACTGTGAGCGCTTCTTTCCAATAAGGACGAACCAATAAAATTTGATTCAGGTATTTTATCCGTGCAACGTCAAACAGAGCGTATTCAGTTCGTTTAACGGACGTTCTTCATCTGCAGCCAATTCTTTTATCAATTCCAATGCAAATTCACTGGCTTTCATTTCTTCATATTCCCGAAGTGTATGTTTATTGTCCGTTTCTTCAAATTGAAGAAATTGTTTTGTTTCCGTGTAAGTAAGCGTATTGCCTTCAATATGATTCGAATTGTAATTGAATTCAAGATTGAATTTTTCATTCAATCGTTTTTCCTGTTCTTGCGTCATCGGAAGTAAACTTTTTAGTTCTTCCTGTAATGATTTTGGTTTACGCGGCTGTTGTTTCAATTTGCTCTTTTATAATTATATCCATGCATAAAATATTTACAAGTTATAAATGTAAACTGTATAGATTTTATTTACTGAAATTATTGCTTATAAATTACTCCGCAATGCCGTACAGTTTACGAAAGCTTGGTTTATCCCAATAGCCGCGCTGCGTTTGTATCAAATCGTTTTTTACCAGGAAAAAACCACAGCCTCTGAAACCTTTCGGATCGCGTCATTCCAATACTGCCCAATCGCCTTCCGAAATAATCTGTTCAGGTATGCAATGCATATCTGGTGCTGCTTTAAATTCATCACGAAACATATTGCCGATGCCTTCTTTTCCGTGTACCGTTTCGTTGGGCATTTGATGATTTACCGCATCAACAACATATAAATTTTGTAGTGAACTTACATTTGTATTATTAAAAGCTTTTACCCATTTCTCTACCACTTGTTTCGGCGCCATTATTTTATTGATTTGTATTGATGAAAAATAACAAAAAAGCCTTTCATAAATAACTTATGAAAGGCTTTTCAATTCCAATAAAATAAGATTATTGTTTTATAAACATCTTGGTTAATTTTTTCTGTTTTGTGTACATGGTTATGTAGTACACACCTTTCGGAAGTTTTGCAATGGCTATCTGTTTGTCCTGCGATTCCGGTGTTGCTATGTATGTAACCGAAATTACTTTTTTGCCATCGTAACTATGTACAATAAAAGGAGTGGTTTCATTATCGGTAGAGCTAAAGCGGATACCCAGATTATTACCCGAAGTCGGGTTAGCAAGAATGGTAAGATTGTAAACGCCTTTAGTTGGTAAGGTGTCAATACCGCCGCCTGTTGTATCGGTTCCGCCGGTAGAATCGGTAAGACCTTTGCCCAGCCTGATTACCCAATAATCCGGTTTTCCGGTTCCACCCATGGTGCCGGCTGTTTTATCGCCGGAAATGGGTGAGTTGGAAGTACCGCATAAAATGTATTCACCCAAAGCGTATTCGGCTACGCCGGTTAGTTTATCGTCGCCGCTGCCGCCAAAGGTTTTATCCCATTGTTTATTTCCAAGCGAATCAAGTTTTACAATCCAGTAATCATTTCCACCTTTTGAATTTTCCGATTTTTCACCGCTGATGTCAGAGCTGGAATAACCGCCTACAATATAACCGCCATCATGTGTTTCATCAACCGATGTCATATAATCGCCTAAGTTACCGCCCAATGTTTTTTGCCATTTGATGCTGCCATCAATATTCATTTTCAACAACCAGTAATCGTAAGCGCCGCGGGAAGAATCTGTTTTTTTTCCTGAGATGGGTGATTCGGAATAACCGCCGGCCATATAGCCGCCATCGTGTGTTCCTTTCAGACAGGTCATAAAATCGGATGATGAACCGCCTATTGTACTATCATAAACTTTCGTACCGCTTAAATCGGTTCTTACAATCCAGTAATCGCAGCCGCCATACGGATTGCTTGTTTTAGCGCCCTGTTGCGCGCGCGAATAACTGGAACCGCCTATCACGTTTCCAAAATCAGAAGCAATGCTGCAGCAAGATAATTCAGGTCCAACGGTTCCGTATGTATAAGTATGTTTTAATTTGCCGGTTTTGTCTGTTGAAACCAGCCAGTAATCGGCGCGGTTTTCAGAACCTGTATTATCGGTTTCTTTATCGCCGCTGATATCGGAATAGGAATGTCCTAAAATGGCATAGCCATAGCTGTTTTCAGAAAGTCCCATTAACTTTTCAGTAAAATCGCCACCGAAGTTTTTTTGCCATAATAATTGTCCGTTCTTATCTAATTTCAATACCCAATAATCGGGGCTTAAGCTGTTGGTTAAATAGGCTTTATCGCCTGAGCGTGTAGATAAACTGGTGCCACCTAACAGGAAGCCGTTATCGGTCGTTCTGATAATGCGCGTAGTAGTATCGTCGGAAGAACCGCCATAGGTTTTTTCCCAGGCGAGAGAACCGTTTTCGTTTAGCTTCACTACCCAAAAATCGAAACCGCCGCGTGAGGTATCTTTTTTATCGCCGGAAATACCCGATTTGCTATATCCGCTCAATACAATGCCGCCGCCATTCAGTGCCTGCACGCCGGATAAAATATCAGCACTATCGCCGCCAATTGTTTTTTGCCATAATATAGGCGGCGCTTGCGCCGCCGTTTTTACAAACGGCAGTAAAAGAGCTGAAAAAAGTAAACTAAAAAGATATGTAGATTTCATCGTACGTAATTAAAAATAAAAATTACCAGCTTTGCTGATAGTAAAAGTATTGACCTGAGTAACCTTGCCCGTTCATAAGAGATTTGAAGAACGAATTGGTAGCTTGCGTACAAAACTCTTCGTCGTAAGCTGCATGAAAACCTTTTGGCTGATAATGATAAACACAAGGCACGTTTAATGTCTGCATGGCTTTATAAATACCAATGCCGCCGAAAAGCTCAGAATAATTCGGGCATTTTTTGTAATTTCCAACGCCAAAATTAGGCGCTGTATCGGGCGGCAATCCCGGATCTTGTCCGCCTTTAAAAAGAATCATGGGAATGGCTGTAAATTGATTTACCAGGTTCCAGTTTGGCAAAGCGCCCCACATAGCACAAAGTGCTTTTACTTTATACTTAAACGGATAAGGGTTTCCGGTACTTTGCACACCGCCCAAATCTCTGTAAGCATACGGAATTTTTACTTTGGCTACCAGGTCAGTAACAAATTCCATGTGCAGGGCTAAGTCGGCTCCGGCACTGTTTCCCATTAAAAAGAAATTTGCAGTATCAATATGAAGACTATCCGCAAACTGGTATAAGTAGCGCATACAAGCGTTACCATCTTGCGTAGCGCGATATGTAGCCATATTCAATCCCAATGTATCATCCTGACAAGAGTCTGTATTGTTGTTATAACCCGTACGGTAATCGGGCGATACCACGACAAATCCCATATCATTTAAGGCATCAGCGCCGGAAACCTGGCCTTCTTTTGAACCGCCGGTAAAGCTGCCCGCATGAAGACTTAATATCATGGGATATTTTTTGTCTGAAGTAGCACCGGGCGGATAATAAATATCGAACCGGAGACTATCTTCCGGTTTTCCTTCCCAGTCTATCAGACCCCAGGCATAAGCAATATCATGTGTTGTGTTCAGGTATCTTACAGCCTGCGCTTTTGCTGCAGATTGCAAACAGAAAAAGAATAACAGGAGATAAATAGTATAAGTAGGTTTCCGTAACATCGTCATATTCTTTTAAATACAGTTTATATCTTGTACCAGATTTTATTTAGAGTGAAATTTACGGGTGTATGCTGTCTATCACTTTTCGGAATCCGGATATAATTTTTTGCTGATCTTGTGTTAAGGTGCTTCCGTTTATTTTACTCTCTTCAGCCGGATCTGAAGACACATTAAAAAATCCGTATCCGTTATCATAATATTTATACATCGTATCCTGCACATACTCTCTTTGTATTGTGGTTGGATATTCGGGATGCGGAAAGAAATAGCTGTACAAATAATACCTGTTGGCTAAGGAAGACTGAAATAATTGGTTGCGAAAGCTAATGCCATCCGTAACAAACCCTGCCGGGATGGTTGTATTTGCCAAACCAATTATTGTGGGCAAAAAATCGGTAAAATCTATAAAAGCAGAGCAAGTACCGGGCGTGATAGAACCGGGACAATACGCAACCAAAGGAACGTGCGTGCCGTAAACAGATGTGCTGCCCATACCACCCGCAACCTTCCTGTTTTTATATATCGAAATAATTTCTGCCGGTGTGCCATTGTCGCTGGCAAATAAAATAACGGTATTGTCTGCCAGACCGGCGGCTTTTACTTTCTCAATTACCGAATCAATCGCTTTGTCCATATAATGCACCATCGAGCGGTAAAGGCTTGTATCACTTTTGCCGCGCTTGCTTATCCAGCCGGCATATTTTTCATCATCCGGAGTCGGGCTAAAAGGCGCATGTGCAATCGGGATCGGGTAATAAATAAAGAACGGATGGTTTTTATTACTGTCAATAAAATTAGTTACATAACGATTAAAAATATCGATTCCATACTGACCTGTTACTACCGAATCTGTTCCTAAATAAGTACCATCCTGGTAAACCGTCGGGTCTTTATAAGACGTACCAAATTCGGCTTCTTCTTCATCACCACTTTTAAAAGCATTCCACACACAATATTTATCATAACCAAATGCTTTAATAGAAGCCTCGCCGCCATCGAACTGCCATTTGCCCGCAACACAAGTTGTATAACCTGCATTGTGCAACAAGTTTGATAAAGTAACTTCCGATTGGTTCATCACACCCCATTTGGTATAATTGCGGAAATTATATTTCCCGGTCGTGAGCATAAAACGCGACGGCGAAGAAAGTGGCATAGCAAAACAGTTGGTGAAGCGTAAGCCATTTGCTGCTATGCGGTCTAAGTTCGGTGTGCTATACGATTGTCCGCCGTTAAATGTTGGCACTTCATAGCCAATATCATCTGCCAGGATAAGAATAATATTAGGCTGACCGGCTAAATTTGGCGGCGTAGGCACAACCACCGGCGGTATAGAATCAACAGGAGGCGGTTCGGGTGAAAGATGAATTTTTGTACAGGAAAAACAAACCAATACAGCAAGTGCAATAATGGGTAAGGCTTTAAGATATGTAAATGCAAAGGTTGATCTCATAAGATATCCATTATCATGCATCTCAGTCTTTTTGGTTTGTTGCGAATACAATTCGTGCGCTAAAGTACCACTTTTCGGATGTGTAGAAAAGATTTAACCGTAAACAAACGCTTAAAATACGTGTATATTGTAAAATGAGATTTGCCTGTTTACAAATCAATAACGATGAAAATGAATGCCTTACCAGAACATCAGAGCCGGTGGCTTTGTTCTGTTTTGTAAATGATGACTTCCTTACATCTGAATTGTAGGTAGATAATATCAATTAACCAATTGCAAACTTTGCGTAGCGGTTCCCGATAATCATCATTACTAAAACTGTATTTTTTATTTCAATTCTACTTTGCTTTCCAGTTGTTATTACTTTCGTCGGCATCCATAAAAATACCCGTTTGCAATTGTGCAGATTGTATTGCTTTGTTAGAAGAAATGGTAACAGAAGTTGCTTTTTGATTCGTACTCCAAACTTCTGGTGTTTGATGCAATGTATCTGTGCTGCCATCTTTATAAGTTACAACCAGATCGAAAGGTGCCGCAAAGCCGCCAACATTTTGAATATAAGCGGTACTGTTTTTTTTGCTGGTTACAATGTTCTGCAAAGCCATATCAATATAACCGTTTGTGAAAAACCAGTTATTCCAGAACCAGTTTAGATTTTTGCCGGAAACATTATTGAACGTATAAAAGAAATCCCACGGAATGGGATGTTTTCCATGCCAGCGGTCCATGTATTCGAGCAGGCATTTCTTAAACACTGTATCGCCGAGCATATCTTTTACCGCTAAATATCCCAGCGATGGTTTTCCATACGCATTGTTTCCATACGCAACTCCGCTCAATACATTTGCCGGCGTAATAATGGGCAAATCTTCTTCCATTGATTTATCGTGAATCCAGTTTTGCACGCGAAACTGTTTGTAAAAATTATCGGCGGCTTGTTTTCCCAAATCATGAATGCCAATTAAATATTCAAATGTGGTAGCCCATCCTTCATCCATAAAAGCATAACGGCTTTCATTAATGCCCATATAAAACGGCATCCAGGTGTGTGCTATTTCGTGTTCGGCTACAAAGCGGCTAAACTCCGGTTGCTCGTTATGACTATCATTAATCATCATGGGATATTCCATATCAGCTTCACCTTGTACGGCTGTCATTTTCGGGTACGGATACGGTTGTCCCGGCCAGTTAAGAGAAAGCCAGCCTAATGCATGTGTGCCAAAAGAAGTCATCTGGTGAAAATCAGCCGCTGTATCGTCAAAGGCAGACTGCATACTAACGCGACGATGCGTAACATCATCAACCGCAACACTCGATGCATCCCACACATAATGATCGCTTATTGCAACGGTAACATCAGGCACGTAAGTGGCAGCCCATTTCCACGTATTTGTTGCATTCTTAGTGGTTACATTTTTATCAAGCATATTTGGTAGAGTAGCAATATGAATAACAGAATCCGTCATCATAGATTCCTGTAAACGCTTTGCATAACCGGGTTGTAAAACAGCATCCGGATTTTGTAAAATACCGGTTGCCCATACAACATAATTCTGCGGAACCGAAACGCTCAATGTATAATCGTTGAAGTCGCTGTAAAATTCCTGCTGGTCGGTAAAATTGATTTTGTCCCAGCCGTTATAATCATCGTAAACCGATACGCGCGGATAGAAGTACGCAAGGTAAAAAGTAGTGGAATCTAACATGCCTTCGCGGCCGCTTTGTTTCGACATCTGGTAATGCCAGGCAATGTTGAGTTTCATCGAATCTTTGGATGCCAGTTCTTTGGGTAATGTAACCGGGTACCATGTGTTATGATAATTATCTTCTTTCCAGGTTTGCTTTACGCCATTGATTACAAATGAATCTATGCTAACGCCATCTGTAAGATAATCAGGACCGGCAAAGCCGCCTCGTGGCGCACCGGTTTTATGAATGTTGGCGATGATACGGATGATAATATCTTTTAACGGAGCCGGGCTATTATTGGTATATACAATTTCTTCGCTGCCTTTTATTGTTCTGTTTGGCGGCATAGCCAAAATACTAATATTATAACGGCCATAATTCTGCCAGTATTTACTTCCGGGTCTTCCATCCGGCGAGCGGGTTTCGCTACTGTAAGCCTGCTTTATATTGCGCGGCATATATAAATCCTGCGACTGAACAGACAAGCTGCTAACCAAAATCATAACTATAAATAAACTTCTTTTCATAATATCTCATTCAAAATGCTAACATAAAACAATAAGGTATAAGGTTTTCTTTTTTGTGATGAATTGTATAATAATTTGCCGGCAATCTTTATATTTACAAAGCAATCAGGCAGATATTTTTAGTATTTGCATACCCCGGCATTTTACCGAATCTATCTTGCGATTAACACATATGAAAAACGTACTCCTCTATGTGATGTCTGTATTTTATATACTGGCAGGCATCAATCATTTTATCTTTACAGAACAGTATGCATCCATCGTGCCGCCGTGGCTGCCCTGGCACCACACGCTTGTTTATATAAGCGGAGTGTTGGAAAGTTTCTATGGTTTGCTGCTCCTTTTTCCTGCCACGAGAAGTTTGGCCGCTTTATTAATTATTGCCTTACTGGTTGCTGTGTTTCCGGCTAATGTGCAAATGACAATTACTTATTATAAAGAAAATAACCCGTATTTATGGATAACCATTCTAAGGCTTCCGCTTCAATTTGTATTGATATATTGGGCATACATTTATACAGTTGATACTAAAAAAAATAAGTATCTTTTTCGATAGTAAATTTTGCATAGCCAAGGCGTTTTATACAAAGTTTGTTTGCTTATTTATCTACAGGAAAAGAATCACTTTTTAAAAAGCTTACTGGTTATTGTGTATTAATGAAGTGAGCAATTTCTTTTGGCGCGAGCACCGCATTTACCACGCCTCTTTCTATAGCTTGTCTGGGCATATAATCAACATCGGCGGTTTCGGGAGATTGTGCAATGGTATAACCGCCGCATTGTTTTATTTTTTGTAAACCCTGCACACCATCTGCGTTTGCGCCGGATAATAAAATACCAACCACTTTATCGTGGTAAGCTTCAGCAGCCGTTTCCATACTAATATCAATACTGGGACGACTGTAATTGATTTTCTCGGAAACATCAAGCGAAAGCGAGCCATCTTTCTCAATTAATAAATGATAATCTGCCGGTGCAATATAAATGTAACCGGCTTTTATATTTTCCTTTTCTTCTGCTTCTTTTATATTCATCGAAGTGCGGATGGCAAAGATGTCGGGCAGCATCGAATCCCATGTATTTTTTCGGTGTAGAACAATAACCAGGGCAGCATTGCGAAGCGGTTGTAAAAGCGGGAAAACGGAAAGCAAAACATCAAGACTGCCGCTTGAACCGCCAATTACAAACAGCTTATTTATTGAATCTTTCTCCATATCTTTTCTTTTCCGTCTATCTGCCTGAATTGTTTGGTTACATCGGTAAAGCGAAGTGTTTCTTTTGTGCCAAGTGCGAGGAAGCCAAGCTTTTCTAAGCTGTTATTAAATAAGCGAATAACATTATCCTGCAAATCTTTATTAAAGTAAATTAAAACGTTCCGGCACAAGATTAACTGGAACTCGTTAAACGAGCCATCAGACACTAAGTTGTGCATGGCAAATACCATTTTGCTTTTTAAATCATCATTCAACTTAGCTCTATCGTAAGTGGCCGAATAGTAGTTGCTGAATGCCTGCGTGCCGCCCGACCGAATATAGTTTTCAGAATATAACTTCATGTTGTTTAAAGGCACAATACCTTGCCGCGCACGTTCCAAAGCTTCCTGGTTAATGTCGGTTGCATACAGCACCGATTTATGCAGTAAATTCAGTTCTTTTAATAAGATTGCCATTGAATAAACTTCTTCGCCGGTAGCACAGCCGGCATGCCAGATGCGGATATATGGATAAGTGGCTAATTGCGGCAATACAACATTTCGCAAGGCTAAGTAAAACATCGGGTCGCGAAACATTTCGGTAACGTTTACACTGATAGATTCTACAAAATGATTGAGGTAAGTTTTATCGTTTCGCAGCCGGTAACGCAGTTCGGCAAAAGACGGAAAACGGTCAATGGCAAACAAACGGTTGATGCGCCGCTTTACGGAAGCTTTTGAATAATTTGTAAAATCGTAACCATATATTTCAAGTGCATCCGTCAGCAATTGTTCAACCTGTTCGTCGGTTACGATGTGTTCTTCTGTAAAAGTTCGTCTCGTTTCCATAATCTGTTTCTGTTCCGCAATCCGGTGTTTTTAAAATAGCCAAGGATAAAAATGATTATCTGCAACCTGCTCTTTCCGGTGTTAAACAAGTTTAAAACCAAAACTATAAACGAGATGAATAAATTTCGTTTCCTACTTTTGCCCGCTAAAAAAAATGAAGCTTTTTTATTATCATCAATATAATCTTTTAGTAAAAGATATTGAGCATCAAACAAAATGCTTCTGATTTGTAATAACTGATTTTGATAAGCAGGTAAAAAAAACTTTTCAAAGAAATATCTGTAAAACAAAATCGCACATCACATCTAACATCACACAACATTATGTCTCTTCAAGCAGGTATTGTAGGCTTACCAAACGTAGGAAAATCAACATTGTTTAACGCGTTAAGCAATGCAAAAGCGCAGGCAGCCAATTTTCCGTTTTGCACCATAGAACCCAACATTGGCGTTATCACCGTTCCTGATGAACGGTTAATAGAACTCGAAAAATTGGTGAAACCACACAAGGTAGTGCCGACAACAGTTGAGATTGTTGATATTGCCGGTTTGGTAAAAGGCGCCAGCAAAGGCGAAGGCTTAGGCAACCAGTTTTTAGGAAACATTCGCGCAACCGACGCTATTATTCATGTGCTTCGTTGTTTTGATGACGATAATGTGATCCATGTTGATGGCAGCATTAACCCGGTTCGCGATAAAGAAATTATTGACACCGAACTTCAGTTGAAAGATTTGGATAGCGTTGAGAAAAAAATTTCGCGTACCGAAAAGCAAGCTAAAACAGGCGGCGATAAAGAAGCCCAGCGCGGACTGGAAATTTTGGTACAACTAAAGTCTCATTTAGAACAGGGAAAAAATGCACGCGGCTTTGCCGTATCGCCGGAAGACAAAGCCAAGTTTGTTGATGATTTATTTTTATTAACCATCAAACCTGTGATTTATGTATGTAATGTAGATGAAAAATCTGTGATTACCGGAAACAAACATACACAAGCCATAGCCGAAGCCATTAAAGGAGAACAAGCTGAAATTTTATTTGTAAGCGCAGAGATTGAAAGTGAAATTGCAGTAATGGACAGCTTTGAAGACAGGCAAATGTTTTTGGAAGATATGGGTTTGCACGAAAGCGGCGTGGCGCGATTAATTAAATCAACATATTCTTTACTTCACCTGGCTACTTATTTTACCGCTGGTGTGCAGGAAGTTCGCGCGTGGACAATCACCAAAGGCATGTTGGCTCCGCAGGCTGCCGGTGTTATTCATACCGATTTCGAAAAAGGCTTTATTCGTGCAGAAGTAATTAAGTATGTAGATTTTGTTCGTCTAGGTTCGGAAGCCGCTTGCCGCGATGCCGGAAAGCTTGCTGTGCAGGGCAAAGATTACCTGGTAGAAGATGGTGACATCATGCACTTTAGATTTAATGTGTAAATAAAAAGTAAAAAAGTCAAAATTCAAAATTCAAAAGAAGCAAGTATCTCATTTTTACTTTTGATTTTTCAATTACAAATTATGCAACTGCAGCAAAACGTATCTCTCAAACCATACAATACATTTGGTATTGATGCTTCGGCAAGATACTTTGCTGCGGTTTCTTCTGTTGATGAATTAAAACAAATCGTTGTTGATTTGATGATGACTTCACCGCTTTTTATTCTTGGTGGCGGCAGCAATATTTTATTAACCAAAAACTTTGATGGAACGGTTTTAAAAAACGAATTGCACGGCATTCAACTTTTTCGCGAAGATGAAGACTTTTATTATGTGCAAGCTGCTGCCGGAGAGAACTGGCATCAGCTTGTGATGTATTGCGTAGAAAATAATTACGCAGGAATGGAAAACCTGAGCCTGATTCCCGGCAATGTTGGCGCCAGCCCCATGCAAAATATTGGCGCGTATGGTGTAGAAATTAAAGATATTTTTTATGAATTGCAGGCGTATGATTTACACGAAAAATCTATCGTAACATTTACAAAAAACGACTGCCATTTTGGTTATCGCGAAAGCGTTTTCAAACATAAATACAAAGGTCGTTTTGTTATTTTAAACGTTACGTTTCAGCTTCGCAAACAACCCGTTTTTCATATCGAATACGGAGCCATACAACAAGAGTTGGAAAAGATGAATGTTTCGCAATTGTCTGTTGCGGCTATTTCACAAGCTGTTATCAATATCCGCAGAAGCAAATTGCCCGACCCGAATGTTGTTGGCAATGCAGGCAGTTTTTTTAAAAATCCAACCGTAGCAAATGAGTCATTTTTTAGTTTGAAACATACATATCCAAACATTGTTGGTTTTGCTACAGACGATAATAAAACCAAGCTGGCTGCCGGCTGGCTTATTGAACAATGTGGCTGGAAAGGTTACCGGAACGGCGATGCCGGTTGTTATGATAAACAAGCTTTGGTTTTGGTGAATTATGGTAAGGCAAAAGGCGCAGACATTTACGGGTTATCACAACAAATTATAGAGAGTGTTAGCAACAAGTTTGGTGTTGTGTTAGAACGCGAAGTCAATATCGTCTGATGTAAAAACTAACGTTTGTAACTGAAGAAAAACTTAAATAACCTAACATTAATCTAATACTGATTTATAAGTGCTTCAATTGATTTATCTTGCTGCCGTTTCAAATTATATTTCGTCATTTTACAATCATCAGATTTGGCCATCATTCTCGTTGCATTCGTCTTACATTGGTATCTTTCTCTTTTTACACAAACGTTTTTTCTTCATCGTTATGCCGCTCACAAATCGTTTACCATGAGTAAAGGCTGGGAACGTTTCTTTTTTATTCTAACGTGGCTTACACAAGGTTCATCGTATTTAAGTGCAACAGCGTATGGTATTATGCATCGTATGCATCATGCGTTTACCGATACAGAAGATGATCCGCATTCACCGCTTTTCGATAAGAATTTCTTTGCTATGATGTGGCGTACCAAAGATATTTATACAAATATATTTTATGGCACTACGCAAGTAGAAAAACGCTTTACAAAAAATATTCCGCGTTGGGATGCCTTCGATAAGTTTGCGCATTCTTATTTTTCACGCCTTCTCTGGGTTGGTTTGTATGTTGCGTTTTATGTAGCTTTTGCGCCATCTGCGTGGTGGTTTTTATTGCTGCCGATACACATTACTATGGGGCCGGTTCATGGCGTTGTTATCAACTGGTTTGCACATAAATATGGTAATGTAAATCACGAAACTGATAACACATCCAAGAACTTATTTAAAGTTGATTGGCTGATGTTTGGTGAAGGTTATCACAACAATCACCACGTATATCCGTCACGCAGCAATTTTGCTTCTGTAAAAGGTGAGTTCGATCCTTGTTACCCGATTATTAAGTTTCTGAATTACACCGGCGTTATCAAAATAGTTAAAGCCGAAAAGCCTGCCGTTGTTCATATTAAAGAACAGGAATTAATGGCTGAAGAAGTGTAACATTATTTCTTGAATCATATTCAAAACAAAAGCACCATACTAATTATGGTGCTTTTGTTTTTACACCGGCTAAAGCCGATGTTTAATAATTTTTATGTTACCAGCGACAACGCTCCGGTTGATCGTCTCTTGCGACGCTCCGTTCAACGTTCGGAAATAAATTTGTCTTTTTTAGAAATATAAAAGGATGAAAAAATAAGATTAAAACCTTCGTGCAAGTTTTTTCTTTCAGCCTTCGTGGTTTAAACACATCAAACCGTAATCTTCATCAAACCCAATTTGTGCAAAGCAAAAAACACAGTTGTCATGTGCATACTTTGAACAATTTCGCCCTGCATTACCATATCAATAAACTCCTGCATAGGTACCACGTGAACTTCAATCTCTTCATTCTCATCAACCGATTGATCGTGCGTTTGTTTGCCACCGGTTAATAAATACATGTGCATCCAGTTTGCGTTGGTGCTTGGGTTTGGCGATGTTCGTCCCAAATACTCAACGTTGTCAAAACTGTAACCGGTTTCTTCCAGAAATTCGCGTCTAATGGCTTCTTCTTTGGTCTTATCTTCGGCATCAATACAACCACCCGGAATTTCCATACAAACAATCTGTAATGCCTGCCGGTATTGTTTTACCAATACAACTTCATTGTTCTCTGTAATGCCGACGCCGGTTACCCATTGCGGATATTCGATAACATAATACGGCTCGATAATTTTTCCGTCCGGCCGCAGGCAACGGTCTGCACGTGCGCGTAACCAGATATCGTTAAACAAATATTGTGATGATAACGTTTTCCATCTTAGTTTGTCGTCGTTTGTGTGATCTACCATTGCATTCTTTCTCTTAGTGATAAAATATGTTGTTTGTGATGTTTTCCGTGCCAGGCATACATGCCAAGCAAATGCCAGAGCGTCATTTCTTTTTTATGTTCGGGATGAAATACCGTTCTCATCCATTGTTCTTCAGATAAATTTTTTATGGCTTCATACCAGCGTTCATGCAAAGCAAATAACAAAGTAACAGAAACATTTATCGGTAAAGCTTTCACATCATCCAGCTTTGCCCATTCAGCTTCTTCATACGGTTTGATAGCCGGATTGGTTTCTGTTAATCCCAGCTTGAAACGGATATACGCATTCATGTGACTATCGGCAATATGATGCACCAACTGATGAACCGTCCAGCCGCCATCGCGGTAAGGCGTTTGAAGTTGTGCTTCATCTAAATTAAGAATTGCATTTTCTATATCGGAAGGAAGATATTGTATGTCTAACAACCACTTCTTTTTTTGTTCCTGCGAGAAAGGTTGTGGTTCATATTTACCGATGGGATAACGAAGGTTGTTGGTCATATTGGTTGTATTGTGTAGTAAGTATTATGTATTAAGTAGTAAGTATTAAGTAATAAGTAGTAAGATGAACGAAGAATTGCTTGGTATATGATTGTCGTAATACTTATTACATACTACTTATTACAAAACTATTCTTCCCGAATGCTCTTGCCGGTTAAATTAATAAATACATCTTCCAGGTTCGCCATCTTTACTTGTTTCGGACGTTCAAAACCGGAAGCTACCAAATCATCAATCATCTGGTCGGGAGAGGCTAACGAAATAATTTTACCAGCGTCAATAATCGCTACGCGGTCGCACAAAATTTCAGCTTCATCCATATAATGCGTGGTAATAATAACGGTCGTTCCCTGTTCGCGAATCTGGCGAATTAAGTTCCACAAATTGCGTCGTGCCTGCGGGTCTAAACCCGTTGTTGGTTCATCCAGAAAAATAATTTTTGGCTGATTGATAAGCGTAACAGCAATTGAGAAACGCTGCTTCTGGCCGCCGCTGAGTTCTTTATATTTGGCTTTGGCTTTATCGCGAAGATTTACAGAATCCAGCACAGTGAGCGGTTCTATTTTCCGGTTGTATAAACCTGCAAACATGTGGAGCAATTCAACCAGCGTAAGGTTTGGATAATAACCCGCAGCCTGTAATTGCACACCAATAATTTTCTTAATTTCTTCCGGCTGTTTATCAAGATTAAAACCGTCAACAATAACATCGCCGCTGGTTTTGGTGCGCAGCGTTTCAATAATTTCAAGCGTGGTAGATTTTCCGGCGCCGTTTGGACCTAACAAGCCAAAAATTTCGCCTTCATACACGTCAAACGAAATGCCTTTGACTGCCTGAAAATCTCCGTAATTTTTAACCAGGTTATTTACAGAAATAATCGTTCTGTTCATGTCGGCAAGTTACTTCTTCAATACGAAAATCTGCGTGAAATAAATCACACCATCTTTGTTTTGCGAAACACCAATACCGGTTAAATTATAATCGCCCTCAATATTCTTTTTATGTCCCGGGCTATGCAGCCAGCCATCCACCACTTCATCTGCGCTCATTTGTCCGTAAGCCACATTTTCTGCTGCGGCGTTAATAAAGCCAATTGATTTTTTTACTACATCAACACGTTGCTCAAAACCTTCATGGCCAAACGGTGTAGCGCCATTCATCATATCGCGGCTATGTTGTATGGCTTGCGACGACGCTACATCAATCATCTGCAAATCACTTTTACCAATGCTTTTGCGATGTTGATTTATCAACTGTAAAATCTGCTGATTCATAGTTGCCATATCAATACGATTATAAGCCGTAATCCGGTTATGTAAATCCTTTACCTGGGCACAAGCCGTAAAACCATTTATAACTGCCAAAACCAGCAGCAGTATCAACATTCTTTTTTTCATCGTCAGTATCAGACTGTTCATTGTTTGAATAATAAAATTGATTTTCCGGTTTTAACAACTCTAAAATCTATCCAAAGTCATTACAAATCTTTGCTTTTCTAAATCTTGTTTCTTGTATTCCTGAATCCTGAAAAGCTATCTTTGTTTTCTTGTCTTTCAACGTAAACAAAGGCATTTTCATTATAAAAGATTTGTAAACTTTTCGTAACCATGATGAAGGTTTTTAAGTTCGGCGGCGCCAGCGTAAATTCAATAGAGCGGATACAAAATACAGAGGATATTATCAGGCAATATGCGGCTGAAAAGCTGGTTATTATTATTTCTGCGATGGGCAAAACAACCAATGCGTTAGAAAAAGTAGCCGAAGCTTTTTATGCAAGCAATAAAGACGAAAGTCTGCAATTGTTTGCTACCGTAAAACAACAACACATAACAACTGCAAAATATTTATTGGTAACGCAATACAATGCTTGCTTTGCGCAGCTCAGCGATTTTTTTACCGAAGTTGAATGGTTGCTGCACGATAAACCGGCAAAACCTTTTGATTATTATTACGACCAGATTGTTTGTATTGGTGAGCTTTTAAGCACTTGTATCATCAGCCATTATTTAAACGAAAAAAGTATAACAAATACATGGATTGATGTGCGTGATATTATTCGTACCGATAATAATTTTCGCGATGCAAACATTGACTGGACAACAACGCAAAGCAAAAGCGATGAAAATGTATTGCCGCTTTTCGAAGAAACCAATATCCTTATTACACAAGGTTTTATTGGCAGCACAGACGAGAATGAAAGCACAACTTTAGGCAGAGAAGGAAGCGATTTTACGGCTGCTATTTTTGCCAACTTATTAAACGCAGAAAGTCTTACCATCTGGAAAGATGTGGAAGGCGTTATGAATGCCGATCCACGCCAGTTTGAAGACGCGCAGTTTATTCCTGAACTTAGCTTTGATGAAGTGATTGAGATGGCATATTACGGTGCGCAGGTTATTCATCCCAAAACAATAAAACCCTTACAGAACAAAGGAATTCCATTGCATGTAAAATGTTTTTTGGATAGCAATCTTCCCGGAACTATGATCTCGAAAAAACAAAGTAAACAGTTGCCGCCGGTTGTTATCATTAAACAAAACCAGGCGTTATTATTATTGCGTAGCCAGGATTTTTCTTTTGTTGGCGAAGCGCCAATAAGTAAGTTGTATGAAATGTTTGGGCAGTTAAAATTAAAGCCCAATTTAATTCAAACCGGAGCCATCAGTTTACAGCTTTGTATGGATGATAAAAGCGATAAAGTAAATCAACTGGCTGCGGCTGCCGCAACAATATTTGATGTGCAGGTTGAACGTAATTTATCTCTCTTAACCATCCGGCATTTTACAAATGAAATTGTAGAAAATATGCTGCGCGATAAAACCATTCTGTTACGACAACAAACGCAGGAAACCTTGCAGGTTTTATACGAATAAAGAGAAATGAATTTTATTTGTATAACGGCTCACTGCTTGCTGTCCGTAGCGGACTTAGCAAACCGTCAGTTCAAATGTAGAGATAAAGATGAAAAGAGAGATGCTGCTAAATGACTGAGGTTCGTCAGCCGCTATGGCAGCAAGTATTTGTTGTACGCTGCATTTAGTCTAAATAAGTGAAATGTGCTTTTAGATTGTTCTGTTATTGTCCTCCCCAATCTGGATAACTGATTTCTGTCCAGAGTCTGTATGTCATCGGGTCTGCCAAATATGTCCAATCATTCTTGTCCCTACTGTCTTGAATAACAAAAAATGTATTGTTACCCGAAGTGTCTGGTTGAAAGGACTTGTCAAATAATCCAATACTTAACATGGTAAAATGTCTTTTGTTTTTTAAAATGTCAAAGTGATTATTTGCAATGAAGTTATGAAAAGTAGAACTGTCAAGTTGGAAGGCTGCTCCTGTTAAATATTCTCCGTTGTCAAATGTTTGTAACACTTTGTATTTGTCTGGAAATTTAATTCCTGTTACTCTTTCATAAAAGTCCTTATCAAATGAAAGAATCCAGCAGGAGCTTAAGAGAAGTGTCGACATGAAAATTAAAAGGTGTCGCATTTATGTAGCAGCTAACAGATTACTAAACGCTTGTCATATAACTATTCTTTCTTCATAACAAAGAGAAAATACAATAAAATAAAAGGAAAAGAAGTAAGAAACTAACCTGATGTTTTACCCATTACATACATTTCTGTAAGGGTTGGTGTTAGGCTGCCGCCGGCTTTTTCAAGCGTAATCGCAAAAGCATCGGCTTTTGAAAAATCAATCATTTGCTGAGGCAGTTTATTACCTGTCAGCATACCGGCATTTACAGGTTTTCCATCTATCAAAGCCCAGAGTTGATACTGCTTTCCGGCAGGCGCCTGTGGTAATGAAATATCGGCTACATAAACATCGTGTGTGGCTTTATTCCAGAACAGTTGCACCAAAGCTTCCGGCTTACCAGGAACCGGCGTTAAATTGATTTTTTGATATGATGGATTTTGATATAGTTGTAATGCATTGGCAAACGTTGACAGTTGTTGTTGTTGCGTGTCTGCATTCTTCCGCAAATCGGTCACCTGTGCCTGTAAATTGTTGGTTGTGTTTTGCAGTTTGTTATTATTAGAAACCAGATAACCAATCAATGCTGCGCAGGCAAGCAAGGCAATTACAGAAGCGGCAAGTAATCCGTTGTTGCGTTTTGGCTGGCGCATTTGGATAACTTTTGCTTCCTGTTTTTCTTCTGCAACAGTATCTATATTATTATCAGGAGAAACAGCCGTATTTTCAGTCGTTTCAAGCGTTTTTAGCTTCGCAAATAAATTATCTTTTACGGAAGCAGAAGGCAAATCAGTAGCATCAGCATCATCGCTTATTTGTAAAAGCGATTGCTGTATGTCGTCTATCTCTTGCTTTATTTCCGGGAACATTTCAGCAAGCTGAGCAACCTTCAGGTTGTCTTCCTGCGAAAGCATCCCAAGAACGTAAAGTTCAAGATCTCCGGACGATATGATGCAACTGATATCCAATTAAAACGAATTAGGTTTTATTTTAGTTCTTAAAAATGATATAGCACTCCTCATCCGTGTTTTCACGGTGCCCACCGGTATCATCATAATTTTTGAAATTTCTTCCTGGGTATATCCCTTGAAGTAAGCAAGGTCTATTAGTTTGGCATTGTCTGCAGGTAATGCGGTTAATACTTTTTTTAGACCGATATCAGAAATTTTATTTTCTTCTGTGTTACCGGAAATATGTACGTTATCCTGTAGCGATGCGGTTTTACTTTGCTTATTAAATTCTTTTGAACGCGTACGGTCTATTGATAAATTTCTTGCAATACTTATCATCCATGTATAAAGTCTGCCTTTACTTACATCGTAAGTCTGAATATTCTGCCACACTTTTACAAACACTTCCTGCAATACATCTTCAGCTATTTCCTGCTGAGGAATAATTTGTTTGATGACAATAAAAAGTGATTTGGAATAGTTATCATACAGAAATTGATAAGCCTGCCCATCGTGCTGCTTCAGGCTGCTTAGCAATTCATTCTCTGTATAATTCTGAGTTGGCAAAAGTGTTTCCTGGTTATAATTATTGCGGCAAATCTCTGTATAAAATTTTACATAATTACATATTCGCCTTTTTTATTTACAGTAATCAGCGGAAGCGTTTTATGTTCTTCAAAATAATCGTAGGCTTCTTTCAGGTTTACTTCAAATTTTTGTACGTCCTGGTTGTCTTTGGTTGTCTTGCTCAGGTACTGCATACTTTTCTCTTTATTATATCGAACCGAAAAAATATGTACCGGTATAAAATCTTCACCGGCGCTTTTTGCCATTGCAGCCAATAAATACACTTCTTCAATTTGATTATCCAGGATAGGAATGCAACCGGTGGTAACACAATTGCCATGTATATAAATACCGCCGCCGGGCGATAGCGAATCGCTTGCAATTCTGTCTGATTCGTTTGGATAATTGATGCCTAATGCCAAATGATAATTGCTGTTGGGTTTAAATTGATTGATATAATAAAAGCCTTCCGGCACCTGGTAATCGTCCTGAAAACGTTTGGGACCTAATGTGCCTGCCATCGCACAAACCTTGTATATTTTAAAGAGTTTAAATTTTTCGCTGTTATCATCACGCACCCAAACTTCAAGCTGGCTGTCGTATTTAAACGAACGAATATAAATTTGTTTGGGCGGCCAATTGATGTTCGCCGCAGCAAACTGTTTACGCAGTGTATCTTCCTTAATTTTCATGGCATAAGCCACACGCGAAAATGTTTTTTGAAAATCAACAAATGAACTTTGCGAGAAAGAAGAAATACACAAGCATATAAAAATAAAGAACAAGACAGTGCGACTCATAGTTGCCAAAAATATTTCAATCTGTTTATAATAAATTATTAAATAGAGGTTAAAGCCTTTTTTTTCCTGAGGAAATATGTACAGCTATCTTCGCGTTTCATTTCAATGATTATGAAAGTTGGCATTCTTGGTGGCGGACAGTTGGGCAGAATGTTGTTGCAGGCAGCTGCAAATTATGTAGTAGAAACCTACGTTTTGGAAAACGATGAAAACTGCCCGGCCGCACATTTGTGCACGCATTTTATAAAAGGCGACATTAAAGACTTTGCTACCGTTTATAACTTTGGTAAAATGGTTGATGCCATTACCATAGAAATTGAAGCTGTAAATGTAGAAGCCTTAGAAAAGCTGGAAGCAGAAGGCATCAAAGTATTTCCCAAACCATCGGCTATCAAAACAATTCGCAATAAGATTTTACAGAAAGAATTTTATAAAGAAAATTCAATTCCGACGCCAGCTTTTATCGTTACAAATAAAGCGGTTGATGTAAACAATCATCTTTCTTTTTTGCCTGCCGTACATAAGATTGCAGAAGGTGGTTACGATGGAAAAGGCGTACAAATCATCAACGATAAAAAAGATGTAGATAAAGCGTTTGACGCGCCTGCGGTTTTAGAGAAGATGGTAACGATACAGAAAGAAATTGCCATCATTATTGCCATGAATGAAAAGGGCGAAACCGCTATTTATCCGCCGGTAGAAATGGTTTTTAATCAAAATCTGAACTTATTGGATTATCAGATTGCGCCTGCCCGACTTACGCAGGCTGTATTGTGGAAAGCCGAAGCGATTGCTATTAAAGTAGTAAAAAGTTTACAAAGCGCCGGCTTGTTTGCCATCGAATTGTTTGTTGACAGAAACAATGAAGTATCTGTAAACGAAACGGCGCCTCGCGTTCACAATAGCGGTCATCATACCATTGAAGCCAGCTATTGCAGTCAATACGATATGTTGTGGCGCGTGATATTGAAATATCCGCTTGGCAATACAGCTAATATTACCTGTTCAACTATTGTCAATATCATTGGTGCTAACGGTTATAACGGTGTTGCCATATATGAAGGACTGGAAGATGTGTTGAAAATGGATGGTGCTTTTGTTCATTTATATGGAAAAACACATACCAAGCCCGGCAGAAAAATGGGACACGTTACTATATTATGTACCGACGTTGCTGATATGAATCATAAAGCCAATCGCGTAAAGCAACTTCTGCAGGTAAAAGCGTGAGTCTATGTACGATGTTAGATGTACGGTGTACGATGTATTTAGGTATTACATCCGCATCTTTACAAGATGAACATAAAATAAAGAAAAAGATAAAACAAATCGTCTAAACTATTATTGGATAATAAACTTAACCTCAATAAGTAAGTACATCGTACATTGAATTATTTTTTCGCTGTTGCATAATCAATAGATTGCTCTACATCACCGCAAGTCACCATGCTGCCTTTATATTTCGGATGCTTATTACCCAGATACGGATTTTGAATAGCGCTGTCGCGGCTAAGCCAGTAAGCCTGTTCGCTTTCATTAAATGCCATCGGGCACATGTCATAATAAATCACTTCCTTATCGTAGCGAACGGTATTAATCAAACTATATAAATTATCTGTTACAGTACTAAAAGCGCGGCGCTTGTCTTCAATTGTTTTTGCATCAGACAATTTCTCGCTTTCGGTAGCTACCGCAGCCGCATAGTTTCTGGCTGTCAGTATTAAATTACTATCGCCTTGTAATGAATTGATAGGAAGCTGTAAGGCAAGCTGGTTAAGCGTTTTAGCTTCCTTGCCGGCGGTTGTGCTATCCCAGTTTATCAGGTTATCTTTTATATTGTAATAGCTGGTAAGCATATTGGTAAAAGCATCGTTAAACACCTGTGGGTTTTTGCTTATCGTAAGACGAGGTTGCTTTTCGTTCTTAACCGAAACCTTTTTGTCTTCTTCCTTTTTACTAAAAAAAACAAAGTATAAACCCACAATAATTACAACAATGGCTATTAAAGCAAGCCCTTTTTTCATACCTGAAATTTGAACAAAAATAGTTGGTTACGTTTTGTGCAGGTACAAATGTTTTAATAAAACAAAACCGGTTTTATTCTTCACAAAGAAGCATATTGATAACAACAACCAATCTGATTTTACAACGACAGAATATCAATTGCGTGCCGCAATGCAGTCTGCATTTGCTTTACACAGTTTATAACACTTTGTACTATTCTCTCATTCGATTAATTTTTTTACCTTTGCCACCTTTTCAAAATTTAAAAGTAAAAGCAGGATAGCAGAATGTTAAAGAAACGAATTTTATTTATTGCTACTGAAATGTCGCCTTACCTTGAACTGACAGAGTTTGCAGAAGTAATAAATAAACTTGCCATTACCTGTAGTAATAACGGATACGAAGTGCGTTGCATTATGCCGCGTTTTGGTGTGATTAATGAACGCAGGCACCGGTTGCACGAAGTGGTAAGACTTTCCGGCATAAACGTTTCTGTAGATAATGATGATTATCCGCTGCAGATAAAAGTGGCTTCTTTGCCTACAGCACGTTTGCAGGTTTATTTTTTAGATAATGAAGATCTGTTTAAACGCAAGCAGGCTTTTACCGATGAGAAAGACCAATGGTTTGATGACAATGCTTTGCGCACTGTTTTCTTTTGTAAAGGTGCTTTGGAAACCGTAAAGAAATTTGGCTGGCCGCCGGATGTGATTCATTGCAGCGGCTGGATGACAGGTTTGATACCGATGTATATAAAGACGGCTTATAAAAAAGATGCGGTGTTTAGCCAGAGTAAAATTGTATATACCATTGGTGAAAATACATTTAACGACAGCCTGGGAAAAGACTTTACCAAGCTCGCAAACATACATGCCAATATCAAAGAAAAAGATTTAGAACCTTTTAAGGAAGCTGATAATACAGCTATGTTTAAAGGCGGCGCTACGTTTGCCGATGCTATAACATTTGGCTCTGACCAGGTAGATAAAAAACTGCTCACAGAATTTACTAAAATAAAGGGTAAGAAGATATTGCCGTTTACAAGCTGGACGGGTGATTTAACTCCGTATTTAGATTTGTATAACGAGCTTGCGGCAAAGTAAATTATTCTTCAATAACCTGAATTTTGCTGTGAAAATCAAATACTTATTCCTTTCTTTTATTATTATATTTTATGTATCTGCCTGTACCAAAATTTCCGAAACACAAATAGGAACCGGCTTAATTCCGCCTGTTGATGGCGTCATTACAAAAGATACAAATATTACCATTTACGCCAAAAACTGGAATAATGCTGACACGGTAAGACCCGATTTGTCTGATGATCATGCGTTAGGTTATATTAATGATCCTGTGTTTGGAACTACCATGGCAGCCATCAATGTACAAATGCAGCCAACTACATTTCCTTTTTCATTTGGAACAAGCAGCGATAGTTTGACATTAGATTCTGTTGTGCTGGCATTGGCAACCCGCGGTGTTTGGGGCGATACAAATCAAAATCTCGCTTTGCATGTGAAAGAACTGGATAACGCGCAAACATTTGAGCCGGATACTTCTTTTATAATTTATAATAATACTTCCGTGTTTACAACAACCGGAGATCTTACTTATAATGGTGTGGCCAATATTGACCCAAAAACACTGAATGATAGTTTTAAGGCGTATCAAGATTCAGGTAGCAATATGCTTCGTGTACGGCTGACTGATGATTTCGGAAACCGCCTGCTTCATACGTTCGATACATCAAATTATAAATCTGATTCTGCTTTTCGCATAGCTTTCAAAGGTTTTCAGGTTAGCGCTGATAATGATATTGGGAATTCTTTAGTCAGAATTGGTCTTGCTACTACAAGTTCTGGCGTGGAGCCAAATACTAAACTGGCAATTTATTATAAGCAAAAAAGATCTTCAGGTACCGATACTGCACTGGTCTCTTATTTTACAATCAATACATCAACCAGCGCACATTCTAATTACATCAAAAGAAATTTGAGCGCCGGTCAGGCTGGTGGTTTTTATCCAATTCCTGCATCTGACAGTAATGATAACTTTATTTATGTGCAATCAAGTCCCGGCACAAGAGCAACGATAACAATAGATTCATCTGCCTTAAAAAATCTTCCAAACTGGATTATACATCGGGCTGAAATTGTTATGGAGCAAGCGCCTGATGCCAGCACAACAATTCTCGACAACTTTACAGCACCCAACCTGTTCCTGCTGGCAAAAGACAAGGATTCAACAACAACAACATCATGGTTTAATATACCGGGTTTTGATTCAAACTCAGTTGTGAATTCTGATGCACAGTTCAGTAACGGTGTATTGGCGAATTATACAGAATTTGGTGGTTTGCCTTTCAGGAAAAATAATACAGAAGGGCAAAGCATCAATTATTACAACTTCAATATATCAAGATATATTCAGGGTATTGTTACCAAAAAGAGTGTGCCTTATACATTTGTATTGTACACGCCTTACAAAGAACGTTTTAAAGTATTAAAAGGAATTGAATCGTATGTTTATATTTCTGCTACGCCACCTAATGATGCGGGTATCGGAAGAGTAAGGTTGTACGGCGGCGGAAGTAATACAGCTGATCCGCACCGTATGAAGCTGCATATTGTTTACTCAATACCGCACTAATTAATACGGTTTGCAAACTTATATTTGCACCTTTATTTACTTTAAACACTATAATTAATTATGCCGTACCTGTTCACTTCGGAAAGTGTTTCAGAAGGTCATCCTGATAAAGTAGCCGACCAGATTTCTGATGCATTGATAGATAATTTTTTAGCCTTCGATCCCGAAAGTAAAGTGGCTTGCGAAACATTGGTTACAACCGGGCAGGTAATACTTGCCGGCGAAGTTAAAAGCCGCGCCTATCTTGACGTTCAGGAGATTGCGCGTGGTGTAATACGTCGTATTGGTTATACCAAAAGCGAGTATATGTTCGAAGCCAACTCCTGCGGTGTATTGTCTGCCATTCATGAGCAATCTTCCGATATTAACCAGGGCGTTGACAGAGCCGAAAAAGAACAGCAAGGCGCCGGCGACCAGGGAATGATGTTTGGCTACGCAACCAACGAAACGGATGATTATATGCCGCTGGCTCTCGACCTGGCACATAAACTTTTACAGGAATTGGCTGAATTACGCAGAGAAAATACAGACATTACATATTTACGTCCCGATGCGAAAAGCCAGGTAACACTTGAGTATGATGATAACAATCAGCCGATACGTATTGATGCGATTGTGATTTCTACACAGCATGATGATTTTGATGCGGAAGATGAGATGCTGGAAAAAATCAAGAACGATATTATCTCTGTTCTCATACCAAGAGTAAAAGAAAGATATACCAAATTCGCTCATTTTTTCAACGATCAAATCAAATATCATATCAATCCAACCGGCAAGTTTGTAATCGGCGGTCCGCATGGCGATACCGGTTTAACCGGAAGAAAAATTATTGTAGATACATATGGTGGAAAAGGTGCTCACGGCGGCGGTGCGTTCAGCGGAAAAGATCCAAGCAAAGTAGATAGAAGTGCGGCTTATGCAACACGTCATATTGCTAAAAATTTAGTAGCTGCCGGTGTGGCCGATGAAGTGCTGGTACAGGTTTCGTATGCAATTGGCGTGGCAGAACCAATGGGTATTTATGTAAACACGTATAATACAAGTAAACTAAACATGACCGATGGCGAAATTGCCAAAAAAGTAAGCGAAGTGTTTGATATGCGTCCTTATTTTATTGAGCAACGTTTAAAACTTCGCAATCCTATTTATAGCGAAACGGCAGCTTACGGACACATGGGGCGCCAGCCAAAAACGGTGGTAAAAGAATACCGCTCACCCGAAGGAAAAACAGTAAGTAAAGAAGTAGAACTATTTACCTGGGAGAAACTGGATTACGTAGATAAAGTGAAGAAAGCATTTAACATTCAATAAGAATTTTACAAGCGCCTTTCTGATTTGGAAAGGCGTTTTTATTTGTACTTTTATCGCTGTAAAGCAAGACTGCATCTTGCTTTACAGCGATTTTATTTTGAATGATAACAGAGGAGAATAATGCACGAGATTGAACCATATTTTAACTGGCGGCATTTATATACAGCGGAAGAAGACGAGCGGTCGCCGTTTTATGGTCGCATATACAGCGAGTTTGAATTTTCGCAAACAGTTTATAACTATTACATACATCCGCAGTGGGATGAGTTTGGCAGCCGCACTTTATACATGAAGTTGTTATATGCCGATTATGAACAGCAGTTTGTTATTATTGAATTGATAGGAGAGTGGAATGATGCGATTGAAAACGACATCATGACGTTAAAGCGTGATGTAATTGATAAGCTGGAAGCAGAAGGCATTACCAAGTTTATTTTGATTGGCGAAAATGTATTGAACTTTCATAGTGGTGATAAGGATTATTATAACGAATGGTTTGAAGAAGTAACCGATGAAAATGGCTGGATTGTTTTATTAAATATGCCGGAAGCCACGCAACACGATTTTAAAAAACGTAAGCTTAATTATTATATTGAACTGATGAATCTTCCCAACTGGCGCGCCTTTAAACCAGAACATTTGTTTGTGAAAATTAATGATGAAATCAGTAAGCGGCTGGATTAGTTTGTTTTATAAAAGTTCAATTGATAATAAGGCGTACAAGAGTGCGACGCAACGATGCTCAACCGGAGTTACAAATGCTTGTAACATAAAAATTCCTTTACATCAGTAACGAGTGATGTAAAGGAATGAAGATAAAAAATCGAAGTGTATTTCTTATTTGTTAATTCTGTTTCCGTATTCTTTCACTGTATTTACGAACGCTTTTGCTGCATCAACCGGAACATTTGGTAAAATACCGTGACCAAGATTTGCAACGTGTCTTGTATTGCCGAAATCAGCCAGCATTTGCTTAACTTCTTTTTCAATAACCGGAATGGGTGATAACAATTTTGCCGGATCAAAATTGCCTTGTAAGGTAATATTGTTCCCGGCAAAATGACGCGCCATTTGTGGAGTAATGCACCAATCAATTCCCAAACCTTGTGCGCCGGTAGCAGCCATTTTATCTAACGAATGCCAGGCGCCTTTTGCAAAAATAATGACGGGAACTTTGTTTTGTAAAGCAGCCACAATCTGCCTGATATATTGTAGCGACAATACTTCAAAATCGGCAGGAGAAAGCAAACCGCCCCAGCTATCAAATATCTGAACGGTATCGGCACCGGCATTGATTTGCTCTTGCATATAAGCGATGGTTGTATCGGTTATCATTTGCAAAAGTGTATGTGCAAGCTGTGGCTGCTGGTAGCAAAACGCTTTGGCTTCATCGAATGTTTTGCTGCCTTTGCCTTGAACCATATAACAAAGAAGCGTCCACGGCGCGCCGGCAAAACCAATAAGCGGAACCCGGTTGTTTAATTCTTGTTTGATAAGCTTTATTGCATCGAAAACATAATGCAATCTTTCCTTTACATCGGGCACACAAATGCGTTGTAAATCGGCCTCGGTTTTAATTGGATCAGGAAGATTCGGTCCCTTATTTTCTATCAGTTGAACTTCCAAACCCATTGCCTGCGGAACAACCAAAATATCAGAAAATAAAATCGCCGCATCAACACCAATCTGATCAACCGGCTGCAATGTAATTTCTGTAGCCAATTCTGGTGTTTGCACACGCTCGAAAAAGGAATATTTTTCTCTGAGTTTAATATAATCGGGAAGATATCTTCCTGCCTGTCTCATCATCCAGACAGGTGTGCGTTCGGCTGGTTCGCCGCGTAAAACTTTTAGTAATAAATTGTTCATGTAAAAATTCTATTCAGCTTGCCGCGAAGCTGTGTTGTAATAATCGGCTGCGAGTTCTAATAAACTTTCTGTTCCCGGCCATTCGCTGGTAATAATATGATTGGTGCAATACGATTGAATGGCTGATGTTGTGGTTTGACCAATCGAAAACAACGTAATACCTGTTGGTACTGTGTTCATAGAAAAAAAACTATGCACCGCGCTCGGACTAAAAAATAAAATACCGTCGTAATTTTTTTCAATAAAAACAGGTGTTTGTACCGTTGTGTACACAATTACTTCATCTGTTTGTATGTTGTTATTGTTCAATCTTTCAGGCAAATCATTTAAACGCTGGTCGCCGCAGAAAAAGGTAACTTTTACAATGCGTTCCGAAGCAATTATGCGCTCTGCCAATACACTTGCATTTTTAGCCGTTGCCACAATGGCTTCTTCGCCAAAAGCGCTTATTACAAATTCTTTAGTTTTACCACCAGTGCAAAATATTTTCCAGTTGACTGGCTTGTTTATTTGTTCAGCTACAGAAATAACCGCATTTGTACTTGTAAATACAACGCATAAAGATTGCGTTGCCAGTTCCTGTAATTGTGCTGTTAGCTCATCTGAATCCAATGGTTTAGTATGAATAAAAGTTGTTGAATCAATTTCGATATTCATATCGGCTGCCCTGGTAAGAACGGATTCGTCGAGACCGCGTGTGCTGAGAATATGTATTTTATCGCTTTGCATTGCGAATTGTTTCAATGATTGATAAGTTGTCTTTTTCCATCATTTCATTAGCTACTGCCATACCAAAATTAATGTTGGGTGAAGCTAAGGAAATGTGTTTTTCAATTTCTAATTTTTGCCTGCCATCCATAGAAAAAATATTCCCTTTAAAAGTAATAAAATCTCCGTTTGTTTCGGCTAAGGCGCCAATGGGTGTAGAACATCCGCCACCTAAAGCGCGTAAAAAATCGCGTTCTGCTTTTGTACAAATCGCTGTCATTTCATCGTGAAGCGGCGCACATTTTTCTTTTGTATCCTTATCTTGTTCCCGGCAAACCACCATAATAGCACCTTGCGCCGGCGCGGGCAACATCCAATCTAAATCAACCGAATTTTTCGGGCGCAATTGAATGCGTTCTAAACCCGCAGCTGCAAAAATGGCTCCCTGCCAATTGTTATCAGCCACTTTTCGCAGACGTGTATTTACATTGCCGCGAAGGTTTTCGATACTATGATTGGGATATTTATACAACCATTGTGCAATACGGCGCACGCTGCTGGTTGCAATAGTTGCTACAGAGTTATTATCTTCTAAAAAAGATGAGTCTTCTTTATAAACAAAAATGTCTTTGTAATTAGCGCGCGGCAAAACAGCAGCCTGTATAATTCCGTGCGCCAATTGTGTCGGCACATCTTTCATGGAATGAACAGCAATATCAATACGTTTATTGAGAAGAGCTGCATCGAGCGTTTTGGTAAATATGCCTTGTACACCAATTTCATACAAAGGCGTTACCAAATCAATATCACCTTCGCTTTTTATAAAGTGAAGTTCAGACGGAACGTTATGTATTGCTAATTCATCTTTAACCAGCGTAGCCTGCCAAACGGCTAACTGGCTGTCGCGGGTGCCAATTCGGAGTGGTGTTTTCATAGACAGTTATTCATTAGAACCGTCTATGTAATCGTTAATTGCTTCAATATAGTTGCAGCCAGGCTGGTTAACGCAACGCATTTTGACTGCCATTGTATTGATTACTTTTTGTATTGCATTCGAATCTATGGGTTGAAGTGCTTTGTTGTCTTCCTTAATTTTTGACGACATCATAATACTGCAGCCGTGCATGTCCATCAGCTTTTGCTTTACTGCTTTCAGAACGGGAACATGTTTGCGGTTGGTGTGCCATTCCTTTAGTTCGCATAAATGTTCAGCCATAATAGCTTTCGCTTTCGGCACTTCGTCTTTGCGTTTCTGTAGAGTTGCATCATTTATTTTAGATAAATCATCCACATTTACCAACTCAATATGTGGCAATTCTCTAAGCGATGTTTCTATATTATTCGGTATCGATAGATCAACCAATACCTTTTTGTCTGCTGCCGTAAAATGCTCTTTTCGTAAAACAGCTTCGGTAGAATTGGTTGATACAATAACAATATCGGCTGCCTGGCTTTGCGGAATGATATCTTCATAAGAAGCCCATGACAAATTCAATTCGTCAGCCAGTTCCTTCGCTTTTTCCGGTGTGCGGTTTATGAGCGTAATATTGGTATTGCCCAGATAATCAATGAGGTTGCGGCATGTGTTACGACCTATTTTACCTGTACCAATTAATAATATTTTTTTGTTTTGAATATCCAAAACGCGAGCTTTTATATATTGAATAACGGCAAAAGAAACCGACACCGTTCCGCCGCTGATTTGCGTTGCGCTCCTGATGGCTTTTGATGCTTGTAACGCACCATTTACAATGCGTTCGGTAAACATACCAATACAGCCTTGCTCTTTAGAAAATTTCACTGCTCCTTTTAACTGACCTACAATTTCGTAATCACCCAATATCTGTGAGTCGAGTCCGGCTGCTACCTGCCACAGATGCTCAATAGCTTTATAACCTTGTTTTGTATAAGATAGTTTGCGAAATGTACATTCATCACCTTGTGTTTCCGAACAAAGAAGATGAGTAAGATTATTTACATCATCTGTAATACCATATATTTCGGTACGGTTGCAGGTGCTGATAATGAAAGATTCCTGCAAACCAAACCGGGATGCTTTTGATAAAAGGGAAGAATAAACAGCTGAACTAACGGCGTATTGACTCCGGATAGCCGCATCTGTTTTTTTATAATTAATTCCGGTAACAAAAAAATGATTTATATCCATGTGTTTTAATCCTAAGTAATCCTTTCTGCTAACTACCGCAAAGGTACTTGGCAACTTATTTTATGCCTCATCGCATGTTCATGTGAATGTCATTTGTATGTCATGTTTATATTGATACAAAAACGATCGTTTGTCTCAACCTATTCTATATATTGATTTAATCATATTTCTGTAAATGTGTTCTGTTGCATTATATATATTTTAATTCAGGGAAACAAAACTTCTGTACACTTCTAAATACGTATATATTTATTTTTGGTTGATAGTAGGAAGTTTATCCCGGGCGGAGATTAAAAACTCATTAAGGTTTCCCATATTGAAACTATATTACTTAATCTTTTTACTTTTGCAACCAGATTTTATTTACTATAGATATAGTATCTATTGTAAAATAAGGATTTACAAAAAAAGGCATAGTTTTTATACATATGGCGACGGAATAAAAATGGTATCCATAAAATCCGGTAACAACTGCTGTAACCATAACATTCTTTAAATTGTTTACTAATATTTGACAAAACAGCTATATTAAAACATGAGTAACTTGAAAAAAACTACCCTGTATTTATTCCTTTGTTTAACATTATACAATATCTCCTGTGTAAATACCCATAGAGCAACTTATTTTAATAATCAGGGTGATGCCCGTGTTGCTTCCAATGTAACGATACCACAGAATAGAATTCAGCCAAATGATATATTAGGAATTGCGGTAAGCAGCGCGAGTAAAGATGCGGATGCTCAGTTTAATGCTCCGAATTATACGTATGCGAATGTTGCAACAACCAGCGGCGCTTCTGTACAGGCATCAGGTTATTTGGTAGATTCAAGTGGCAGCATCCAGTTCCCGATCTTAGGAAATGTAAAAGCGCTTGGGTTAACAACCAATGAACTCAGATTGAAACTGACAGACACTTTGTTGCAGCGAAAGCTGTTGGTTGATCCGATCGTAAGTATCAGGATGCTTAATTTTAAAGTAACGGTTCTGGGTGAGGTTTCGCACCCGACAGTAGTGAATGTATTAAATGAAAAAATAACGCTTCTGGAAGCCTTGGGTTTGGCAGGAGATATTACCATTTATGGAAAAAAAGACCATGTAATGGTTATACGTGAAGAAGACGGAATAAAAAATATAAAATACCTGGATTTAAATTCAAGCGAAGTTTTTACTTCTCAGTATTATTATTTAAAATCAAATGACATTGTGTATGTAGAACCTACTAAAGCAAGAATTAACAGTTCTTCGCAAACAACACAATTGGCACCTATTGTTATAAGTCTGCTGTCGTTTGGGGCAATCCTTGTTACGCAATTGCTAAGAAATTAAAATTTCCGTCATCATTCATACTTAGATAGTGGTATTTTAAATTCAATAGTTTAAAAGCAAAATATAAAACCAATTTGAATTTCAGATTCGTACAGAGCGGAGTTAATGTATGTAAAACATACGCTTATGGAGAAACAGAAACAATGGTTTGTCGTTTATACCAAAACAGGGCGGGAGCAAAAGGTTTGCGAAGTTTTACGCCGTAAAAAGCTTGACGCCTTTTACCCGGTTACCAAAACGATGAAGACAACACGGTATGGCAAAGAGAAGATTTCTTACAAACCTTTACTCGAAAGATATGTATTTATAGCTTCACAGGAAGACGATCTGGATATTATAAAACAGGCTGGTATTCTTAGTTTTGTTCATTGGCTGGCACAGCCGGTAAAGATTTGTGAAAATGATATATATTTGCTCAGACAGTTTACAAATACACACGACAATATTCGTATCGAAAAGATAAAAATAAAACTACAGGAATCAGCGTCAATATCTACAATATCTTCTGCTAATAATAACAGCATTATTCAATTTTCTTTTCCTGCTTTAGGTTATGTTATGACAGCAGCGGAGAAGAAAACAATAGTTAAGATTATAGCAGCTCCTGTTCCGCATTATAGAATGAATATTATACAACAATATGCAAAAACAAGATAAGATATACATTGCAGGCCACAGAGGCATGGTTGGTAGTGCTATTATGAGACGTCTGCAAGACGATGGATTTGAAAATATCCTTACCCGTTCCTCCGCAGAACTCGATTTAAGAAACCAGGAAGCAGTGGCTAAATTTTTTTCGGAAGAACAGCCCGATTATGTGTTCCTCGCAGCAGCTAAAGTAGGTGGTATTATTGCCAACAATACCTATCGCGCAGAATTTATCTACGATAACCTGATGATAGAAACCAATCTGATTCATTATGCTTATAAAAGTGGTGTAAAGAAGCTTATGTTTTTGGGTTCTTCCTGCATTTATCCAAAAATGGCTCCGCAACCGCTTACCGAAGATTATCTGCTGACAGGTCTTTTAGAAGAAACAAATGAACCGTATGCCATTGCAAAAATTGCCGGTATCAAAATGTGCGATGCTTATCGCAGTCAGTATGGATGTAATTTTATTTCGGTAATGCCAACCAATCTGTATGGTCCAAATGACAATTACGATTTAAAAAATTCTCACGTTCTCCCGGCTCTTATCCGCAAATTTTACGAAGCTAAGCAAAACGGCGATCCCGATGTTATGGTTTGGGGCAGCGGTGCACCGAAGCGTGAATTTTTGTATGCCGATGATTTGGCAGATGCCTGTGTATTTTTAATGGAAACCTTTGATGAAGCAGGTTTAGTGAATGTAGGTGTGGGCGAAGATTTAAGTATAAAAGAATTGGCAGAACTGGTAAAAGATATTATTGGATTTGAAGGCAATATTGTTTTTGATTCTTCCAAACCAGATGGTACGCCGCGCAAACTGATGGATGTATCTAAACTTCATTCTAAAGGCTGGAAACATAAAATTTCTTTACGGGAAGGAATCCAAATGGCTTTTGCGGATTTTTTAAAAAAATATAAACAAACACAATTAGTTACCGATTAAATTTAAAATGATACTCTTATGAAGACGGCTCTAATCACAGGTATTACCGGACAGGATGGTGCTTACCTGGCAGAATTATTACTCGAAAAAGGTTATATGGTTCATGGCATCAAGCGCCGTGCATCACTTATTAATACAGATCGTATTGATCACCTGTATCAGGATCCGCACGAGAAAAATGTACGTTTCAAATTGCATTACGGCGATCTGACAGACAGCACGAACCTGATTCGTATTGTGCAGGAAGTTCAGCCAGACGAGATATATAACCTGGCGGCAATGAGCCATGTAAAAGTAAGTTTCGATACACCTGAATATACGGCCAATGCCGATGGTATCGGCACGCTTCGTTTACTGGAAGCTATTCGTATTTTAGGTCTTGAAAAGAAAACCAAACTTTACCAGGCCTCAACTTCAGAATTGTATGGTTTGGTGCAGGAAGTGCCGCAGAAAGAAACAACTCCTTTCTATCCGCGCAGCCCGTATGCTGTTGCTAAATTATATGGCTTTTGGATTATCGTAAACTATCGTGAAGCTTATAATATGTTTGCCTGTAACGGTATTTTATTTAACCATGAAAGTCCGTTACGTGGCGAAACGTTTGTAACACGTAAAATTACACGTGCGGTATCTGCCATTGCACTGGGAATGCAGAATGCTTTATTCTTAGGAAACTTAGATGCTAAACGCGATTGGGGACATGCGCGTGATTATGTAAAAGCTATGTGGATGATTCTGCAGCAAGACAAAGCAGAAGATTTTGTAATTGCAACCGGCGTTACAACTACCGTTCGTGATTTTATTAGCATGTCATTTAGCGAGGTGGGTATTAAGTTGGAATTTAAAGGAGAAGGCATAGACGAAAAAGGAATTGTGGCATCTTGCAGCAACGAATTGTATGATTTGCCGATTGGTAAAGAAGTAGTTTCGGTTGATCCGCGCTATTTCCGTCCGACAGAAGTTGAATTGCTGATTGGCGATGCTACCAAAGCCCGTACAACACTTGGCTGGGAACCTGAATACAGTCTTGAAATGCTGGTGAAAGATATGATGGACAAAGATCTGGAATTATTCCGTTCTTATGGCGAAGGTTATATTTACAGTTCAGCAGAAAATATGCTGTAATTCATTAAAAATAAAAAAAGCGTTTACAAGTTGAGTTGTAAACGCTTTTTTATTAGTGTTATAAACTTTCAAAGTCAATCTCTTTACCAGGAAATTTCCCAACGCCCTTCCTTGTCTTTTGTGTACGACAAACCATTACTCATATTATAGACTTCTTTGCCGGTTTTCGCATGAAGATATTGTCCTTTCTCGTACACCCGAACACCATTATTTTCCCGGGTTAGATAAACAATTAAAGCCGGTAAGGTTGGCAATACATCGTGCAACCATTGCTCGTCGCTTTCTTTTACAAATGCCTGGCTCATCTTTTTTATTTCTCAACCAACAAAATCATGCCTTCTTCAAAGCAACTATAAATCAAACAAAGAACAACAACATACTGGCAGGCTTTTAGGTAGAATAAATGGAAACAAGAAACATTCACTACATAAAAAATTATTTATGCATTTAGTATCTTTTTTACGCGGTATGGCTTTCGGTGGCTTGCTTGTTTATTTATTTGCGCCCCGCAGCGGTGCCGAAACAAGGGAAATGCTTGCTCAACGTGGCAATGATTTTAAAAAGCTATTGTCAGACGATATGTTAGACTTTACAGGAGATGCAGCCAGCACCACACATAATGTGATTACACATTCGGAAAGTACAAGTGGTAACATTTACGATCCGGCAACTTTAAAAGATTTGTAATCTCAGCAAATAATTAGAAAAACAAAAAGCCTTCTGCATCATATCAGAAGGCTTTCTGTTTATATTATCTCCGTTACAATCAGCTTCCGCGGCTGCCACCTGTTTTTACAGGCTTTTTACCGGCACCGCCAGCTTTGGGTTTGCTAATAAATTTTGAACCGCCGGCACCCATTTGTCCTTTCGGATTTTTTTCAGCTTGTTTGCCTGCACCTTTGTTATTTGTTGGTAACGACATAGCAATAAATTTAGATAAAGAAATAAATTTCGCAACAGCAAAATAAGACTTTTTTAAAGTTTTGAAGAACAAAATGTAATTCAGGTTGTAGAATTTGCTGGTTCGTGGTAATTTTATCTGACATCAATTCAATAAAATAATAAATACAGAATTGAAATGCAGATTATTAAAGTTAGTAAGTCTGACTTAGACATTATAAATGATATTCTCATTAACCATATTGATATATCTGACAAAAAAGAATCGCTTCCTTCTTTAACGCATTTGCAGACACTGCTTGATGATAACAGGAGTTATTTATTTGCTGCTATAAAAGAGAATTTTGTTGTTGGATATGCACTGGCATACAGATTTCCATCTTTATATACTTCCGGATATTTAACTTATTTATACGATATAGAAGTTTCAATAAATTACAGGCGAAAAGGAATTGGCAAATTACTTATTGAAACGATACTTGAACATCTAAAACCTGATAATGTAAGCGAGCTTTGGCTTGGCACTGGAATCGACAATACAGGAGGACAAGCCTTGTTTCGTTCTACAGGTGCCATTAAATCGGAAGAAGTATTTAATGACTATACTTACTACTTAGAGTAAAGCAACCATATCAGCCGGTGTATATGATTATTGAAAAGCCTGATTATAAATTGTAAAATTCAAATTGATTAAAGCGCATAAAAAATCCCTGATAGCAAATGTTATCAGGGATTTTTATTTTGATTGTTTAAATGTAATTACATTTTCTCAGCACGCATTATTTTGTCACGCGTGGCTTTTCCAGGTAAATAAATCTGGAAACCAATATTCAAATTCAGATCGCTCTGTGAACCTAAATCACCAAATCCTACCAAACCATTGTATTTCAACAAAGTTTCCAAACCAATATTTGGTGTAATGAAATAAGCATAACCTGGTCCAATTCCTAAACCTAAACCATTGGTGCTGCCACCGCCTTTAGACACATTATTACCTTCTATTCCTACATTACCTTCAAAGAAAAAACGGCCGTGTTGTAACAAATTTACTTTCGGACTATTTACATAATAACGAGCTAAAGGACCAACGCCGTAAGTAGTATAAGAAGCAGATTCTTTATTTGCTTTACTAATACCAAACTTTACGTAAGCACCAACTGCAACATTATTATTGATAAACCAAGCTGCTTTTGGATTGATTTGTATATCATATCCTGTATTTTTCTTCAAACCAATATCAAAATTAGCAATATCGCCTCCGACTAACGCATTTCCTTTTTGTAACTGGGCATGGGATACAGTAGCAGCAGTTGTGGCTACCAGTAATAAGACAATGATCTTTTTCATATTTCTCAATTTCAATTAATGATTTGCCAATTTTCATAAACCATGCCAAGCCATGTGTGCCAATTTTCTACAATTCTGTTTACCGATTCAGATTGATAAGAAAAACATTATAACGACGTTTAAAAAAACTATTTTGATGCTACTGAATGAGTTATGAAATAGTAAGAGAAAAAAAATGTGGTAAAAAATTACTCACTTTTGTTTGATTGTATATATGAACTATAAGCAAAATGTATGTTATAAAACCTTCTTCTAAAGAAGCTGATTTTTGGTATATTTAGCCTTTCTGCTTATATCTTACTATTGAAAAAAAGAATCAATCTTTTTACGGCCACATCCATTGTTATTGCCAATATGATTGGCACAGGTGTTTTTACCAGCGTTGGGTTTCAATTGTCATCAGTACAAAATACCTGGAGTATTTTATTGCTTTGGTTAGCAGGCGGTTTGCTGGCTTTGTTTGGTGCTTTTGCTTATGCAGAATTAGGAACCCATTTTAAAGAATCGGGTGGCGATTACATTTATTTATCAAGGTTGTTTCATCCGTTACTTGGCTATTTGTCTGCCTGGGCAGGACTAACGGTTGGTTTTTCTGCGCCTGTTGCGCTGGCAGCGATGGCATTTATTAAGTACTTAGCGCCATTTCATTTACAAAACAATTTTTGGTTAGCTGTTGTAATCATTGTTGTAATCAGTTGCATGCACAGCTTTACTATTAAGCACAGCAGCCGTTTTCAAAATGTAACCACACTAATAAAAGTTCTGTTTATTGTTACGCTTATTGTGATTGCTTTTATATTGCCGGCACAAGAAGCAAACGCTTTAAACTTCAGCCATTCGTGGCAGCAGGATTTGGAAAAGCCGGGCTTTGCAGTATCTATGATATATGTAAGCTTTGCTTATACCGGCTGGAACGCAGCTGCTTACGTAGCCGACGAAATTAATAAGCCATTGCGAAACCTGCCGCTTGCATTAATCAGCAGCACATTATTTGTTTCGGTTGTGTATATCCTTTTTCAGATTGTGTTATTGAAGAATGCAAGTGTAGCCGAATTGCAAGGTAAAGAAGAAGTTACCTTTATTTCGTTTACCCATTTATTAGGAACTGCCGGTGGCAAATGGGTAAGTTTTTTTATTGCCATACAATTAGTCGCCACAATCAGTTCGTATTTATGGGTTGGCCCAAGAGTAACCGCAGCCATGGCAAAAGAATTTACTCTCTGGAAACCGTTGGCAAAACAAAATAAACATCATATACCGGTAGCTTCTATCTGGCTTCACGCAGCTATCAGCATTGTATTGATATTATCCGGCTCGTTCGAAAGAGTGTTGTTGTACGCGGGTTTTGTGTTACAGGTAATGTCATCATTAACAGTTGCAGCCAGCCTTCGGATTGGAGTAACATTCAGCAAGGTGCATTTAAAAGTCCTTTGAAGCCAATACTGCAGATTATTTTTTTATTATTTAATAGCTGGGTTCTTGTTTTTACTTTTATTGATCGTCCGGTTGAAAGCCTTATGGGAATCGGGATTTTAGCCGTTGGATTGGTAATATATTGGTTTGATAAACCAGTTATAATGGAAAACGGATAACATAGTCTGCGACAGGATTTTTTTGAATTTTATCCCAAAAATCCGTGTATATAATCAGTGTCATCCGTGTTCTAAAAAGTTTAACCCGCGTATCGTTGCTTTCTAATGTATTGAAAGATAAATCCAAAAAAAACAATCAAAATAATAGGAACCGCAATGTTTATCAATTGCCAGGTTGTTCGTTGTTCCTGCACTTTCTTTTTATCGAGTAAACGAAGCACAAAATCTTTATTGCGCGATTCAAAAATACCGCTATTGCTCACTAAATAATCTACACTGTTTAACAGAAATTCGCGGTTGGCAAAGCGATAATTTTCCAATGGCAATTCGCCCATTGGCAAAGGGCCGGTTGTATTGCTGATAGAATTGGTTACAATATCAGCATCGGAAACCACAATTTGTTTTGTCTCCTTAGATTGTCTTTCAAACTTACTTCCTTCCCCCAAACTTTTCGCTACCGAATCCTGCACAGTTGCATCTAACCGATTGGCAAATAAACTGTTGAATTTGCCTTCTAACAATACAGCTACCGGAATGTGACTGCGATTCATAGAATTGAAATCTTCATCTGTACGAACGCTGTTTAAACTTACCAAAGCAGGCGAACTAATTGTACGGCTGTTAGTATCGCTGGCAAGCAAAATGGTTTTAGTAATTCCAGGTGCTTTTACAGTATCTATACTTGAAGGGAAAACAGATAATACGCGGTCTAAATTCTTAGAAATCGGGTTGTTATTTGTTGATTGCAAAAACGGGTAATACGGAAACGGAATTCGTTGCATTCGCGGACTGTTATCGGGATTATAACCGGTAACAACCGGAATTTTAGAACAGTTTAAATCCTGCAATAAATCGCCGTTAATACGCACGCCATACTTAAATAAAATATCATCAATATTCAGGTTGCGGTCGTAAGCAATAAAGTCTGCCTGGCTGCGCATGAGGCTGTCCAGTTCCGCATATAATTTATCTACAAACCAAAGCACTTTACCGCCGTGCATAACGTATTGGTCAATTTTCAGTTTGTCTTCTTCGGTAAAAGCCTGTGTTGGTTTTACAATCAATAAAGCATTGATTTGATCAGCGTTTGGATAACCTGCTTTCAAATCAAAAACACCAAGACGATATTCGTTGCGCAAGCTTTCACCAAGATCATTAACTTTCAAATCGGTTGGCTCGCCATTGCCAACACAAAACGCAATTACCGGAACAACGGTTCTTGTTAGTTTATCAATTGCATTTGCAAACTTGAATTCCAGCAAAGCTTCGGCCGCATTTCGGGTGGCTTCCTTATCGGGTTGCGGCTCTTCATTTACTACATTGAAATTTTTAAATACGGTACGGCTGCTGCGCAAATCAATAGCAAATGGCGGCTGATTTTTATAATACACCAATGCAGACGGAATGATGATTTGGTTGGTAGATTTATTATTGGTTTCACTGATTTCTTCGTTGCGATCAAATACAACTCCGAGATGAGCTAAACTATCATACAACTGCATCTTTGTACTATCTGCCAAACCTTCGCCCGGCGTTTCAAAACTAACTTTGATATTGTTATTGCTTAGGTCGGAAAACTCTCTTAATAAATCTTGCGTAGCAATACTTAACTTCTTATAATCGGCAGGCAGATCGCCGGTTAAAAACACTTTTATATTTATCGTAGTATCTATGTTTTGCAATAAAGTTTTGGTTGATTTGCTTAACGTAAAACGCTTCTCTGCCGTAAGATCTATGCGATAATAAAGTAACGATGAAATAAATACAACAATGGCAAATAAAACCACAATAGTAAGCCACCAGAATTTATGTAACAGAAGTTTATTGAACAATGATTTCATGCTGAATAATTTGGCTTTTAACGGGTGGCAATATTTCTTTGTGTGATGAGTAGAAACAAAACAATCACACCCATAAAATAAACAATATCACGCAGATCAATTACGCCACGACTAATGCTGTTATAATGGTAATTAATGCCTATCATTTCAATATAATAATCAGCTCCGGAACGAAAAACCGGCAACTGGCTAATGGCTTCAAAACCCGTATATAAAATGAAGCAAACAAATGCGCCGGTAATAAAAGCAACTACAGTATTGTTGGTAAAACTGCTGGTGCAAATTCCGATTGCAGTAAACACTGCGCCAAGCAATAATAAACCAATATAACTGCCGATGGTTGCGCCAATATCAATACCGCCGATTGCACTTAGCTGTTGTATAGAAACAGCATAAATAACGGTTGGCAATAAAGCCAAAGCCACAACCAGCAAGGCTCCGAAGTATTTACCCCAAACAATTTGTGATGAACTGACAGGCAGCGTTTTTAATAATTCAAATGTGCCGGCTTTGTATTCATCGGCTAAACTTCGCATGGTGATGGTTGGTACTAAGAATAACAAAATCCAGGGCGCCAGGTTAAAGAATGCAGACAGCGAAGCATAACCGAATGTGAGCAAATCGGTATCCGGAAATACGAACAGGAATAAGCCGGTTAGAAGTAAAAAAATGATTAACGCAATATATCCGGTGAGACTGCTGAAAAATTGCAGCCATTCTTTTTTGCAAATCATCCACATGCGGTAAAGCTAAGTTTGTTTTTTGTTTGCCACAAAGGCACGAAGACACGGCGGTGCACAAAGAACTATTATTGTTTATTTAAGATTGTACTATTCTCTAATTTTAACTCCAAATTTCTTATATGCCATTAGAACATTATAAGTTGGACTCTGTAATTGTTGGGGGAAAATATTCAGGTTTTAGTGTAAGACAGGTTTATCAATTCGCACCCGATTATATTGAATGGATAATAAAAAATTGGGAAGAGTTTTATATCGACCTAGAAATATTTAGAGAATTACCAAAGCCAACTCCTTTTGTAAAGGAACAGTTTAATTCAATAAAGATTGAAAAGAACGGCAAAGAAAAAATTTATAAAACAAAGGCATTTGATCCGGATGCTAATAATGTTAGAGATGCAATTGAATGGATAAAGGAAGGAGGAACTATAGCTGAAAAAGATTTTTATTTTTCAGAAGCTTCTAAGCAAATCTTAAAAGAAAAGCTGGGCGGAGTTTTTATAAAGCCTAAGTGGGCTCGCTGGGATGATCCAAGTAATTTAGGGACAATAAGCCTAGATTCTTTTGCAGACTAAAAAAGCCGTCTGAAACAAATCAACCGGCTTCTATAAATAAACTTTGTGTTACTTAGTGTCCTTCCTGTCTTTGTGGTTGAAACACAAAAAAGCCGGGTGAAGTAAATCATCCGGCTTTTATAAATTAAACTTTGTGTTACTCCATGTTCTTCGTGTCTTTGTGGTTCAAAAAACTATACTGCGAAGCTTTCGCCACAACCACAACTACGGCTGGCATTTGGATTATTAAAGTAAAAACCTTTGCCATTCAAACCATCAGAAAAATCAAGCTCTGTATTTACTAAATACAAAAAGCTTTTTAAGTCGGTCACGACTTTTACTCCGTTATCTTCAAAGCTTTGATCCATCGGTTTGGTTTCGTTATCAAAGTCAAGCTTATAACTCAATCCGGAACAACCTCCGCCCACAACAGAAACCCTGAGAAAATAAGAAGAATCATCAGCTATGCCAGCATCTTCCATCAGTTTGTGAACTTTGGATTTTGCCTTCTCGCTTACATATATTGCATTATCTGTTGCTACCATACGAAACCCCTGATCCCCTGAAGGGGAGTTTTAAATTGTATAACTATTTACTTTCACTTCGTGTAACCTTTTCTCACTCCCCTTTAGGGGATGGGGTTTCTTAGTGAATTCTTTCTTCAAACTGTAAAACTTCCAAACCGTTCTTTTGGCGATAGTCGTTGATAGCTGCTTTGATAGCATCTTCAGCCAATACAGAACAGTGAATTTTTACCGGCGGCAAATTCAGCTCTTCCACTATAGTCATGTTGTCAATAGAAAGAGCTTCGTCTACAGATTTGCCTTTCAGCCATTCTGTAGCCAGTGAAGAAGACGCAATAGCAGAACCACAACCAAAGGTTTTGAATTTTGCATCGCTGATAACGCCGGTTTCATCGTCAACTTCAATCTGGAGACGCATTACGTCGCCACATTCAGGAGCACCAACCAGACCAGTTCCAACATTCTTTTTGCTTTTATCCAGCGTACCTACATTTTTAGGGTTGCTGTAGTGATCAATCACTTTATCTGAGTATGCCATGATGATAAGCCCCTATCCCCTGAAGGGGGACTTGAAACCTGTGAGGCAACAGGATTTTATTTTTTGTAAGTATTTTAAATAATAAAAGAACTTATTAATGAGCTGCCCATTCAATGGCGTTGATGTCAACACCTTCTTTAAACATTTCCCACAAAGGACTCATTTCGCGCAGCTTTAAAACTGTTGTTTTTACGTGCTCTATCGTATAATCAATTTGTTCTTCTGTTGTAAATCTGCCCAAACCGAAACGCAGAGAACTGTGTGCCAAATCATCTCCTAAACCCAAAGCTTTTAATACATAACTTGGCTCGAGAGAAGCGCTGGTACAAGCCGAACCAGACGAAAGTGCAATGTTTTTATTAAAGCCCATCATTAAACCTTCACCTTCTACATATTTGAAAGAGATATTGGCAACATGCGGCAAACGATGTTCGCGGTTACCATTTACATAACTTTCTTCAATCTGTGTAAGCGCATTTTCTAATTTATCACGCAAAGCGCTGATGCGTTTGGTGTCTTCTTCCATATCGAGACGACAAAGCTCGCAAGCTTTACCAAAGCCAACAATGCCAGGAACGTTTAACGTGCCGCTGCGCATACCACGCTCATGACCGCCGCCATCCATTTGTGCCGTAACTTTTACACGCGGATTTTTGCGACGAACATATAAAGCACCTACACCTTTTGGTCCGTACATTTTATGTGCAGAAAAAGTCAGCAAATCAATGCCATCTTTGTTTACATCAACCGGAATTTTACCAGCAGCCTGTGTAGCATCGGTAAAGAACAATACGCCATGTTTGCGGGCAATATTGCTGATTTCTTTAATTGGCTGAATAACGCCGACTTCATTGTTCGCATACATGATGGCAATCAAAATGGTAGTTGGTTTAACAGCAGCTTCCAATTCAGCCAAATCAATCAAACCATCTTCTTTAACCGGCAGATAAGTGACTTCACCACCCAGTTTTTCAATATGCTTACAAGTATCTAACACCGCTTTATGCTCGGTAACCGCAGTAATGATATGGTTACCTTTAGATGCATACATTTCGTACACACCTTTAATACCCAGATTATCGCCTTCGGTAGCACCTGAAGTAAAAATGATTTCTTTAGGATCCGCACCAATCAGTTTGGCAACTTGTTCACGCGCATAATCAACAGCTTCTTCTGCTTCCCAGCCAAACGGGTGATTGCGGCTGGCAGCATTACCAAAATGCTCGGTAAAATATGGAATCATGGCTTCCAGCACACGTGGATCCATCGGTGTGGTAGCGTTATTATCTAAATAAACGGGGAGTTTCAGCATACGATAATTATTATTTTTCCTCTTGCTTAATTATCCACAAAATTACGGTAAAGATGTGATGATAATCTTTATTCATTATTGGTTAACACTATTTTTTACCGTTTTATGAAGTAAGATTTTTTAATTTGGTGGTATTACTTCGCCTCTTAGCAATTCGATAACAGCTTATAATACCTGAATTTTACCGGCAACTCAGTTAACTAAAAAGCCGCTTTTGTAAAAGCGGCTTCTCCAATCCCTCACAATTTCCGTTACCCCAATACATTTTTCTTTTTCATATCACGTACAACGGAGCGAGCATAATCATCAGCCAGCGTTGACATATTGCTGGCATCTGCGGTTTTCGATTCGGCGGAATAAATCAGCTGGTTATTATTTACATCATACAGGTTTGTTTCAAATACATAGCTTGTATTTACTTCTGTATAACCCGGGCGATAATTGGGATTGAAGCCCCAGGGCGAATAATACGAATAATAACCCCAGAAACCCTGACCATAACCAGGCGTAGAAGGTACATAACGTTTTTGTTTGTCTTTGTTTACCAGCGTAATGGTAACCACACTTTCAATACCTTCATCGTGTAGTTTTTGCACAACATCCTTTTCGTTCATTCCGCGAAAAGCAGTGGCACCAAACTCATCGGTTGCCGACATAGCATCGTAGCCAAACTTGTTTAAATCTTTCACCAGCTCGTTTTCCATAGCTTTTTTGGCTCTGTTGTTTTTTTCGCTAAACAAACCCAACACTAATATTTTTTTTGCCGGTGCGGTGGTACTTTGATTGCTTGTGTAACTATTTGTAATTTCCGATGTGCTGCACGCTGCAAAAAGAAGCATCAGCGGCAGGCTTAGCAACAATACTTTTTTCATAGTAAATTCATCTTTATAAAGTATATACAGAGACGACTATAATGGCGTAAAGATTAAAAGAAAAAAAAGACTTAACATTGTTTTGAAAATCGCTAACTAAACCGGACTGAAATACAATTCAGAATTGCAAACAGATTTTAGAAATCCATAAAAACAAAATACGTAAACTCACTATTAAACCTGGTAACATGAATTTAAAAAAACAAAAAAGCCTGAGAAATTATTGCGGTTATTGGATTGACTTACAGACAAATGGCGATACAAAATTATTTTTCACAGTTTAAGTCAGAGGTTTTTTTTCTATTATATAGCCGCAAAATAATAAAGCCTGCAAAAGCAGGCGCAACGAAAACAAGACAACCTGACTTTTATACAATTCAATTTCTAAAACTCAGCAACAGGAAGTGCAGCAACAATTTATAAAACTTATAGAGCAACACCAAAGTATTATATATAAAGCCATCAACTTGTACGTGCAGGACGTTAATGATAAAGCCGAGTTGTTTCAGGAGATTTTATACCAGGCATGGATATCGTTTTCTTCGTTTAAAGAAGAAGCTAAATTTCCCACATGGCTTTACCGGGTGGCATTAAACACGGCGATTGGCTTTTCAAAAAAGCAAAAAAAGAAAAAACATTTTTTAAATGAACAAAATACACAATACCTGTATGGTTTACACGATATAGCAGACAGCGAAAAAATTGATATATTATATCAACTGATTGCAGACTTATCGCCTGTTGATAAGGCGCTTATTATGTTATATATAGACAATCATGATTATCAGGAAATCTCAGCCATAATGGGAATATCTGTAAGCAATGTTGGCGTTAAAATAAACAGGATAAAACATTACTTGAAACGGGAAGGGAAAATACATTTAAACGACTTGGTATGATTGATTTAGACGAGCACAAAAATCAGCTTAATGAATTATGGAGCAAACCGGTTTTTGACAATTTATCGGCAAGCTCTATTACTGCCATGCTTAAGAAAAGAGAGCATTCGATAGTAAAGAAACTAAAGCTGGTTTTCCGGATTGAAATTCTGATTTGCCTGATAGAAATTGTTCAGGATTGTTTTGCACTTTCTTCTGCAAAAGACAACCTTTTTATAGGTTACAATATTTTCAATATCGTTTTGTCGGCTGTTTTCATTTTCATTTTTATCAAACTCATTCGCCGTATGAATCATCCACGGTTAATTACATTGCCGCTGGCTGATTATGTAAAAACATTATTATCAATAATAGAACGGTTTTATCGCAATTACGTTCTGTTTGCCTTTTATTACTGTCTCATAGATTTTGGTTACCGATTGATTCGCTTATGCACAATCGGACCCGAAAAAGAACAATACGGAAGAAAGTTTACAGACTTTGCCAACAGCTTACAACCTATAGCTAAATATTCTTTTTTAGTTGGTTTTGATATTCTGTTTGAAATGATTTTGTATTTTCTTACCATCTGGATTATCAGGTTATTTTACCGGAAGCGCATTAAAGAACTAAGAGAATTGTCGGTAGACATACAGCAAGGATAGTATTTTAAACTTTTTTTAGTAAATATTTATATTTTTTGTAAGAAAACCTTCCTCCGAAATACTAATAGATTATACTTGCTCACTAGTAAGATCAATATTTATCACACTTAATCTAAAAAGAATGAAAAAGATTTTCTATGCTGCATTCATTTGCGCTATGTTAGCTTCCTGCCAGAAAGAAAACAAAACGACAACTGTAAGTGCCAATACAGTTAGCTCGGAAGTAATAAGCCAGATAGCAGCGCAAGGCTTCCGAACCGATGATGTAAGACGTGCTAAAGGTGGTTACTTTGTAGAAGGCGATATTTTTCTTTCAGATGATGAAGTCGCCAATCCTGAAGTGATTGCAACGAACGATATACGTGTTGCCCAAACAGAGCAATACAGCACCAAGTATCTCATCAGAGCGTTGCCAAGAGTAATTACTTTATCTCTTTCCGGTTCTACTTCACCCAATTATTCAGCCGCTTTAGATTCTGCCATTGCAAGATACAATGCTTTAAAGCTGCGTCTTACTTTTAAACGTGTAGCTTCAAACGGTAACATTGCTATTGTATTTGATGATTTGGGCGGAGCTACCAGCGCTGGTATTATTTTAGGGCAATCTGCGGGTTTCCCGGATAAAGCCGGAAATCCACCTTCCCCAATAACGCTCAATAGCAACCCTGCAGCTTACGGCTCTCCCGACCACGAAGATGTGCAGGCTTTAGCTACTGTTATGGCTCACGAAGTTGGGCATTGCATCGGGTTTCGTCATACCGATTATAAAGACAGATCTTACAGTTGTGGCGGAAAAAAATATAATGAAAGAGCTTTAGGCTTTTTAGGCGTCGGAGCTGTTTATATTCCCGGTACACCAACCGGCGGCGATCCAAATAGCTGGATGCTTGCCTGCGTAAATGGATGGGATACCAATCGTCCCTTTAATCCTAATGATGTAACTGCTTTGAAGTATTTATATAAATAATCGTTGGTGAATCTAAATTAAACAAGGCTTTGGTTTGCTTATAAATAATTTGCAATCAATTCATTGCAGAAGCAACAGCACTTATTTAGAATTCATATTGAGAAGAATAAAAGGAATGTGGAGCAAGAATACTCTGCATTCCTTTTATAACTCCACCGTTTTTTAAGATAAATACTTTACTTTTTTTGTTTAGGTAAATAAAGTAAAAATCATATTAAATGTTCGTGAAATTAAATTTGGTTGACTCCTTCACTTTTAATTAAGAAACTATTATTTTTATGACTTCCTAAAGACGCATTAAAAACGATATAGTATTAATTAATGGGTTTATTAACCAGGTAAACTTTGACATATAAACAAGATAGCCGGAACTAAAAATTTTCTCACAAAACCACAATTATACAAACTATGAAAATGAAACTTGTACTACCCGTAGCTTTATTATTAGCCGGCCCGGTGTTTTTTTCCTGCCAGAAAACCAATGATGCCAAAGCCGTTCAGCAATATGCCGGTGTGCCTAACGAAGTGATTGATCAATTAACCGCAAAAGGATTCAGCACCGATGGAATTACAGCCGTACAAGGCGGTTACCTGGTAGAAGGTGATTTATTCTTTTCTAACGAATCGCTGAGTAAGACGCAGGTAGGTCCAAACATTATAGTAGGACAGGAAGAACAGTATCGCACCACGCTTCTGGTTACCGGATTGCCAAGAGTCATTACAATCTGTAATTCTTATCCAAACTTAAAACCTTTGTTCACAGCTGCTACCGATAGTGTGGTAGCCCGTTATAACAAACTGGGTTTGCGCTTAACCTTCAAGAGAATAACTGCGGCTTCTAATGCCGATATTAATATTATAGGTGCTAACTTAGGCGGCGGCGGCGTATTGGGTCAATCTTCCGGCTTCCCTGACGCAAACGGTAAACCGGCTTCTCCTATTACATTAAATTCAAAGAAAGGAACATTTACCGCCAACACAGATGTTCAGTGGCTGGCTACTGTTATTGCTCATGAAGTAGGTCATACAATCGGTATGCGTCATACCGATTATGCCAACCGCAAATATAGCTGTGGCATCAGGCTGCCGGGCAACAACGAAGGACAAGCTGGTGTAGGCGCTATTTATATACCAGGTACAAACTCAAGTTATGCCGATCCGGGAAGCTGGATGCTGGCTTGCACAGACGGCACCAATCGTCCTTTCAATACAAACGACATTACCGCTTTAAAGTATTTGTATAAATAATTACGGCTTAAGTTATAAAACGGCTGTCCGGCAGGACAGCCGTTTTTATTTATAGAATATATCAAAAAGAGAATGGATAGTTTGCTACCTGTAACTCTATTGGCAACATCTCTTTTTCTAAGGCGATAGAAAATACAAACCGTCAATAGTGCATCAGTTTGAAAATGCTTGGATCTTCATTCCGCAAATGCCCTTAATACGAACTAAAAAAATCAACTTTTTATGAGAGCTTTGACGGAATCTGAAGACAGAAAAATGAAGCCGTTTTATAACTAAAATATGTTATTATAAATTGTTTTAAATAAGACAGAATCCGCACAAATACCACATCGTACACCGTACATCTAACATCGTACATCAAATATCATTTGCGGAATGGCGCTTCTGCATTACTCAACAATCAATTTGTTTGTAAATACACGCTGTTTATCATCATAAATAACCAAAAAATAAATGCCTTTTGATAACGTATTTGTTCGGATAATAGTCTCCTGGTTTGTTACTTCCTGCTGCCATAATTTTCTTCCCAGCAAGTCATAAATAACCAGCGTTCCATCTATCAGCGTGCTCGAAAGAATGGACAGGTTTTGCCCTTGCCGTAATGGATTTGGCTTCGCGATAAAGTCGCTATGTAAAAAGTAAAGAATATCAGCCGTATTGCTCACAATTGCATTTCCGCCAACCCAAACAACCGCTCTGAAAGTGTTGATACCGTTCAATAAAGAAGAATATGTATAATTAATGTTTACATCAGTGACTGGCTGAACCGCATTAATTGTTTGCCAGTTATTTTTAATCAACTGCTGAAATTGTATTAAATCTACGCCCGAAATTGTACCTAACGTCAACGATAAATTAGCTTTATTATCAACCGTTAAATCAGCCAAAAAATTATTGATATAACAGCCAACACCTTGTGTGTTATAATTGAATGTATAACTAATCAATCCAACCCGGCCGTTATCAAAAACCGGCGCAACAGCTATATAAGGCGAAACGCTGTTTGTAACTATTACGCTTGTATCAGTTACGGTTGCGTATTCCTGCAGATACTTTTCGCCCAATTGAAAAATTTTATATTGATGAATTCCTTCAATTTCATTCCATTTTATCAACACCGAATCGTTGCAATTAACCACAACCTGCGGAGATAATTGTTTTGAAAAATCAAATGTATCAGATATATAAACATTGTTCCCGATCGTCATTCGCATTAGCGCAGGAGCAGACGTGTCCGGCACCTGCCATGTATAATATTTATCTGCCAAAGAAATATTGTTGTTAATCAGTTGCCAGCGCAAACCTTTATCTGTACTGTATTCCAGCTTTCCGGTTGTATTGTTATATGTATGATTCCATCGAATGATGGCTTTGTTGCCGCTTGAAAAATGATCAACCGCAGATGGTGTAATAAATTGAAATTGATTTGCCGTATCCATTTCGTACACCACATAATATGGCTGTGAAGCTGTTGTTACCTGGTAGCCTTTTACATAAACCGTATAATCGCCTTTTGATGGTTGCGATAAAGTTATTTGTTCCGCTACATTCAGGCTGTCGCGCTTTCTTTGCGCCGGAGACAATAAAGAAGAACTATCGGGCGAAGCGTTTACTACCCAGGGCAACCAGGAAATGTTGTTGCTTTTGTTTTGTACTTCCAAATCCAAATCATTTACCAAAGCTGTAAACGCATTGGCTTGTGCAGGTTCATCATTCCATACCAGCATTATTTTCAGATTGCTTATGTTGGCAGGCACAGAAATCGTAAAGCTATCCAAGCTATTTTGCTTTGCATTTTTCTGAAAGAAACTGCCAGAACTTATATCACGCACAGCTTTATAAGTATTTACATTTCCATAACCGGAATAATAATCGGGACCTGCGTTAAATACATCATCCGCACTGTTCAGCAAAATGGCTTTTACCAAAGTGTTATCGGGCAAAGAATCGTGATGAAGCGAAGTGTAAGCCGACTGAACTGCCAACGCCGTTCCGGATGTAATTGCCGCCGCGCCCGAACTGCCGTCATTTCCATAAGCTACCAGTTCTGGTTTGATTCTACCATCGTAAGCCGGACCTTTTGAAGAAGCCGTTGGAACCTGGTAAAAAGAATCAACCGAGCCAACGGTAATAATGTTTTTTGCCTGCTTAAAACTTCCTGTGAGATTGGCGAAGCCGGTTATATTTTTATATACGCCATCGCTATCTGTAAGCATACCCGAATTGCCCGACGAAAATATATAAACCAGGTGCGGATTGGAAAGCAATGCCTGATCGAAAGCAGCCGCATCGGCGCCGTAAAAATTCTCAATGCCTGTGCCGTAAGAATGGTTCTGAACCGATGTGCCGTATTGCATATAACTGCTGTCGCTGTCGGGCAAAAGATTAGCAAAATCAGACGATGAAAGAAGGCTTGCCGGCGCAATTCCTTTGGCGGTATAAAACGAATTTCCGCCGCCGCCAATCAGCGTAGCCATCGTAGTTGCATGTGTGGTTATTGTAGAACTGATATTGTTTGTAGGCTGATAACGATTTTTAAAATCAATATCTGCCGTATCAAATAAATTTTCTTTTACTGAAACGGATAAACCACTGCCGGTAACAGCCGGATATCGCGAGAAAAACAAATCAATATCATTCACACTGTTATCATAATCGTTAATCACCATTTCTTCTTTTGGCGCGTTGTTTTTTATATCAATAAATACGACGTTTTGATGATTGCGGAAATGTTTGCAATACAAAAGACAGCGTTGTTTTTACCTGGAATGTTTTTGTTTTTTCATTAATTGAAATGATAGAAACTTCACGATTATTAGCTAAGCTTTTTGTAAAAGAATTTTGGTCTTTTACCTGAACTAAAAATGTGGTTGTTTTATGTAGCGGAAATCTGTTTTGCAAACGCAGTAACGACGGCGATAATTTCCAGTTGTAATTGGCTTTTTGAATCGTTACAAACAATACAGAATCGCTTTCTATATTGGGTTTCCTGTTTACAACAAACCAGTTTGCATTTATCTGTCTCCAAATATCATTTTTATATAATTGCTTACAAACATCAGCCTTACCTTCTTTTACTTTTACCAGCCAAACAGAGCTGTCTTCCTCATCATTATTATCTGTTTGTGGTTTGTAAAATTGTTGCACTGACGAATCGGTTTTTTTATCGCTTTGCGCTGACAGCGGATAATAAAACAATACAAGTAGCAATACAATATAATGGCTTCGGATTTTGGTAATCATAGTTGCAAAAGTGAAAGATAAAAACAGGATTTGGATATTGTTTATAAAATCAATTGGCTGAAACTGAAAGTATAACGTTACAAGTTTCAGAACCAAAATAAAAATTTGCCGGCTGTTTGCAGAAACATTTATTTTTATACGCAATTTTTTATTACCGTATCTGTTTTATAATTGCTGAAATATGCGTTTGGGAAAATTAAATCCAATAAAAATAATCTGTATCGCTGCTGTAAAATAATAATCGTTTGAATAATGCTATAATGCAAGCTTGTGTCTAATTTATAATTCATGAGAAAAAAGAATTTGTTACTGCTGCTTACCGTTTTTGTTGCTGCGCAATTATCGGCACAAATGCGAATAATAAAAAGTACGGGTCAAACCATAATCCGTTGCTACACTACCGAAACGATAAACGACTTGCGCAAAAAAACGCCGAACGCTGAAACTGACGCGCAGTTTGAAGCCTGGCTGAAACGAAAAACAGGCGAGCGCAAAAGCGAGCATATTGAAGTGAAGCCTTATATTGTTCCGGTTATTTTTCATATTATTTATGATGGCGAAACAGAAGGCAACGGCAGCAATTTATCGCAGGCATTTATTCAGCAGCAGATGTTGCAGTTAAATAAAGATTATGCAAATCTTTCCAACAGTCAATATGCGGTTGCCGCTGCCACAGGAATACAATTTACGCTTGCGCAAAAATCGCCATCCGGAAGTGTATTGGCAGAACCCGGCATTGAACGCATTAACCGCAGCAGCAAAAGCTGGACAGTGCCCGGCACCAAAGGCTGGGCGCGCGATTATATTGTAAGCACTATCAAGCCGCAATCTATCTGGGATCCGGAAAAATACATCAATGTGTGGCTTGTTCCCGCTATGAACAACGGCGGAACCGGCAAACTGCTGGGCTTTTCAACCTTCCCGGTAACGTCTACTTTAGAAGGATTGGACGCCGACCCGATAGAAAGCAATACGACTGCCGGTGTGGTGGTAGATTATTCTACGGTTGGCAGTATTTTTCGCCCGCAAACCTGCGATGTTGGCTGGGGAAAAGGCAAAACATTATCGCACGAGCTGGGACATTTTTTTGGCTTGCGTCATATCTGGGGCGATGAAAAATGTGGTAATGATTATGTAGATGATACGCCGGTTCAGGAAGACGCTAATTACGGCAAACCCATTCATCCCAAACCAAACAGTTGCGGTACCGCAGATGAGATGTTTGAAAATTATATGGATTACAGCGACGATGAAGTGCTCAATACATTTACTGCCGACCAGGTTGACAGGATGCAAACCGTTATGCTCAACAGCCCGCGCCGTGCAAATTTGCCTAACTCAACCGCAGGTTTTGTAACGGTAACCGGCAGCAACCGGATTTCATTTGCAAGTTGTACTGGTGATATTTTCACAACCGAAACCGGCACCACCGGAACATATCCTCGTTATAAAGATATTTCGCTTACGTTAAACGCAGAAGATAAAGCAAGCGCCGACGCAACCGTGACGATTAATGTTAGCGGTTCAGCAACCAGCTCGCAATACCAGGTGCTGACACCAACACTTACGTTTGCCAAAGGCGATGCATATAAACCTGTTACCATCCGGTTGCTTGATAATGCTGCAGTTGATGGCGACAGAACGCTCAATATCAACTATACAATTAATGGCTCCGGCGTTGTAGCCGATACGGCTTCACAATCGGTAACTATCAATGTTACGGATGATGATGATATTGTTTTTGCAGGCAACGATGTGGTTCCGATTCTATCGGAAAATTTTGATGAAGTTCCCGACGGCGCTTCTGTTCCCGATGGATGGGCTTCTTATACAACCGGCGGCGGTTATCCAAATTCATTTGTCGTAAGCAAAAATGGTAATGCAGGCGGAAGTGGTAAAGCCGCACACATTACCAATAATGAAACAACCAAACCAAACACGTACACAAAAGGACAAGACGGCAAAGCCGAATTGTTATCACCCGAAATCAACCCATTACAATATCAGTCAATAGATTCGTTGAAGTTCAAATACCGGGTGAAAGGAAGTACCGATGATCATGGTTATGTATTGTACGATATTGGTGATGGCAGCTTGTATTTCTGGGGTGTGCAAGGTCTTACCGGAAGCGGTCCGTATTATGGAACCAATTCGGTACAATCAGCTTCACTTTCCCTGCCCGTACCTTCCGGCATTCTGAGTAAAAAATTCAATATTGCTTTTTACTGGGAAACAGGAACCGCCAAAACCGGCGGCGACCCGGGACTGAATATTGATGATATTTCTCTTTCGGCAGAACCTTATCATATTGAAACAAATGTTTCGGCAAGCTATGGTTTTGATGTGCAGCCCGCAAGCATCAACAAATTCAGAAGCAGTAATAATAAGATTGTGGCGAATATAACAGCCGCTTCGGCAACCATCGCCGGTGTTAGCGCTGCTGTAAGTGAAGCCGGTAACAGCAAAGTAAATGTTTTGATAGAAGGAACCAATATCAGCCGTTCAGGCAAAGTCATTACGTTACGACCATCCGGAGCCGATTCTTCAGCAACCTACACAGCGACTCTTTATTTTACAGCCGATGAAGTCGCTGCCTGGGGTTCGGCTGCTGCAAATCTCAAAATCCTCAAAATAAAAAATGGAGTTGATTTAACAAGCAATCTGTCTTCTTCCGATGCGGTTACCATTACGCCCGTTTCGATAGATGATAAGTTATCATCGGAAGGGTTTATCACGTACACCGTAACGCTTTCCGGCTTTGGACAATTTATGCTGACTGATAACAGCACGATCATAATAAATCCGGGCGGTGGCGATACGACAACGCAATGGGTAAAAGTGTATCCAAACCCGGTGCACGATAAGCTGACGTTGAATTTTAGCAATACCACTTCGCAAAGTGTAAACCTGCTTCTGACTGATATGAGCGGCAAAGTGCTTTATAAAGCCCAAACTACGGTTCAGGGACAAACAGGCATTAATATGGTTTCGCTTAGCAAAGCCGTTTATATTCTGAAAGTGCAAACCAACAATCGTTCTAAATCATTTAAGATTTTAAAAGAATAATTGATAGTAGTAAGTATAAGTTATTCTAATCGTTTATGCGAACCATTATAACAACGTTAGCTGCTGTTTTTATTAATGATAAATCTATTTTCATAAATAGAAACCAGCGACAATACAGCGTCTTTTAAAATTGTGAAAGAATAACGATTCAATTATATAACCATGTAACTAAAAAACCGTTTCCGTGTCAGAATACGGAAACGGTTTTTTTATTTTTACTTTTTAATTCATTTATCATGCGTTCAGGAATTATTCTTTTACTTCTCTTATCTCTTTCAATTACCGCTATGACACAAAGCTCATCTGACTGGAAATTGTACCTGAACAAAACAAAGTTGTTATCAGCTTCTACAGATAGTATGGCAAATGTTCAGTTATCAAAAAGAAGTATCGGAACAGTAAAATTTGATTTTTCGAAACGCGATACCGGCTTTAACCGCTCGGTGATGATAATGAATGAAAAGAGAAATACATTACTGCGAAAAGAGCTGACATCCAAATGCAAAACAGTATCATTTTCAATGTCCGATTTGCTTTCCAAAATCAGCGAACCATCTTTCACTATTTATATTGTTGATATTCCTTCCAATCCTGCGCAGGCAGCTTTGGTACGCGTAGTTCCCGTGCCCATTTGCCATATAGAATGGAAAGAATAAATACAGCTTTATATTATAGCGTTTGTAACTCCGGTTCAGGTACTAAACTGTATTCCTGAACCTTGTCTCTTCTTTCTTGAATCTTGTTTCTTGTTTCTTTATTTTTTATTTGTGATTTCAGTAATGGGTTTGCCGGTGCAGCCGCTTGGCATCTGGATTTGCAATAAAGCCGTAACGGTTGGCGCAATATCGTTCATGTAAGTAACCGTATTGGTTTTGCCATGCTGAATGCCCCAGCCCATCCATACCAACGGAATGTGCGCATCGTAAGAATAATACACGCCGTGTGTCGTTCCGCTTTGAATGCTGCCGGACATATAATCGGGCAATAAAATGTATTGAATGTCGCCGCTGCGTTTGGTGTTGTACCCATTGGTTATCATCGTTTTTAAAGGTTCGCTTACTGTTTTGACAGCTAAATTTTCCAGGTCAATTACATTGGTAATATCAGGCATTTTCATCAGTTCCTGCATTGCAAATTTCTTTACATCAGCCAAACTTTTGCCGGCATCTTCAATGGCTTTATGATTGAAATAAACCTGGTAATTATCGGTGCTCAAAATAGGTTTATCAATACCAAATTGTTGCTTCAATAAGCTGTCGAGCGATTTGCGCATTTTGCTGTCGTCGAAATTACCACCGGGAATTTTATGTTGTTTTAAAAAACCCGACACATGCTCAACGCCATGATCGGCTGTAAGAAACACGGTGTATTGACCTTTGCCAACTGTTTTATCTAAATATTGAAAAAACGCAGCCAGGTCTTTATCTAATCGCAAATAGGTGTCTTCTGTTTCAATAGAATTCGGTCCGAATTTATGACCTACATAATCGGTGGAAGACAAGCTTACACAAAGCATATCAGTTACAGAACCTTTGCCCAACCTATAACTTTCAATCGCCTGTTTGGCAAAATCTAATGTGTACGTATTGCCAAACGGCGAAGAAGCTAAAATCTCGTAAGGTGCATCTTTACCCGCAGTTAATGTATGCGGAAAGTTCGATTGCTTTTCGTTTGTAAATAATCCTTCATAGGGTTCATCATCGGGCGAACTTTCTTTATAAGTATCAACCGGGTACAATGTATTCCAGGGTTTTGCGATGTATTGAGAAGGCAATTTTTTATCGTTAAATGTATTTACCCATTGCGGCAACGAATCCATATAATACGAGCTGCTGATGAATTTACCAACGGTTCCGTCGTACCAATAAGAAGCCGTTGCAGAATGACCGGCCGGAAGAATAGCGCCGCGGTCTTTGATAGCAATTCCTACCACTTTGCTTTGAAAGTTGGTAGCCAAATCCAATTCGTCGCCAATGGTTGTTACCAGCATATTGCGCGGGCTCATAATACCTTCTGTTGATGAACTTCCCACCGTTTTTACAGTTGAATCTTCTGCACAATACACGCTTCTTTTTAATTCACGACTATACCAACTGTTGCCGATGATTCCGTGCACCGCCGGAACCGAACCTGTATATACACAAGTATGACCGCAGGCTGTATAAGTCGGCGTATAAGGAATCATTGTGTTTTCGCAGGAAAAGCCTTCGCGAAGCATTCGCTTAAAACCATCGTTCGTGTAACGACTTGCATAACGATATAAAAAATCCCATCGCATCTGGTCAACCACAATACCAACAACCAATTTCGGGTGTGTTGTTTCGTTTGATATTTTCTGTTGTGCAAAGGCAGCTACATGAATAACAACCAATGCAAAAGACAGAACCAGGGCTGATTTAAAACGTAAGGCGGCAAAGACTTTGGATGAGAAAATCATAGTTTGTGTTTTTCTGAAACAGCAACGTATTTACATAAATACTGCGCATTGCAAATGTAAAGTGAACATCTGTTTACAGAAACTACTTTACAATTAATTAAAGCGTGGTCGCCGATTTTATGCGGTTGTTCTTTCAACAAGTTCTATGGCTTCAACAGCTTCTTTTACGTCGTGAACGCGAAGAATATTCGCGCCTTTTAATAAAGCAATGGTGTTTAAAACGGAGGTTCCGTTTAAGGCTTTGTCGGGCGTTGTTCCTAATGTTTTGTAAATGGTTCCTTTGCGCGAAATGCCTGCTAATATTGGTTTTTGAAGAATAGACAATGCATCCATTTTACGGAGTAACTCGAAATTCTGATCTATTGTTTTAGCGAAGCCAAAGCCGGGATCAATAATAATATCGTGAATGCCGGCCGTTTTGCATTCGTATATTTTTTGTATAAAATAATCAAGCACTTCCCGGGTTACGTTTTCATATACAGCGTATTGCTGCATGGTTTGCGGTGTTCCTTTTATGTGCATTAAAATATAAGGAACAGATAGAGAACCTGCCGTTGTGAGCATTTCATCATCTATCATTCCGCCGCTAATATCATTGATAATACAAGCGCCTGCCTGAACACTTTGCTTAGCAACATCAGCATAAAACGTATCAATAGAAATGTATGACTGCGGGAAGTTTTTTTGTATTGATTCTATAACGGGCAATACACGATCAGCTTCTTCTTCCCTGCCAATTCTTGTACTTCCCGGCGCTGTGCTTTGCCCGCCAATATCTAAGAAAGTGGCGCCTTCTGCCAGCATGATTTCTGCCTGTTGCAAAGCAATATCAATCGCTGCTGCACGGCTATGGCTGTAAAAAGAATCTGGTGTTGTATTGATGATGCCCATGACAACGGGCTTATCAATCACCAATAATTTTCCTTTGCAGTTAAGCGTGAACATGGTTTTACTTTACTGCATAATTAATCCATTTTACGAAGTTTTATTTACCCGAAAAAAACGGCGCTCTGTAAAAACAGAAGCGCCGCCCACCAACATAACTCTTAAAACACCTATTCAAATTGTAATCGCCTGGTTTCTGTTTTTCCATCTAAAGTAAACCTAACGGTATATGTACCGGCAGGCAAATCGCCAAGATGAAAATGCCCGTTGTTGATTCCGGCAACTGCCATCATATTGGCTTGTTTTATTTGTTTGCCGTTCATATCAAACAATTGTACCAGCATAGTTCCCGGCTTATCAGCGTTGAATTGCAACATTAAATGCCCCGGACTGCTGATTGGGTTTGGACTCAGGCTTACAATAATGCCGCTCTTTATATTTTCGTTCTTATATAAAACAATCGGCGAAAGCTGCGTTTTTCCATCTTTATCTACTGTTTTTAATGCGTAATAAACATAGCGGCTTGCGGCAGCATTGTTATCGGTAAACGTATATACTTTTTGGGTGGATGAATTGCCGCTTGCTGCTACACGACTGATATCTGAAAACGTTTTTCCATCCGTACTTTTTTGTACCGAATAATAATCTGTGTTCTGTTCGCCGGCAACCGTCCATTTCAAAAGAGCTTTATTATCTTGTGTAATTGTTGCTGTAAAGTTTAAAAGCACAACAGGCAAAACAGCTGTTACATTAATAACGCCGGCCATGTCCGGCGCATGTGGAATACACCAATAATTATACGTACCGGCAACTTCAAGTTTGTAAGTAAAAGAGGTACTGGCGGAGTTCATATTATGATCCCAAGTAGCTGCGCCGTCAGGAACACTGGTTGAAGTTGTTGTGTGGCTTCCGTTTACCCAAGTCCAGGTAATGCTGTCGCCCACAACGGCATTTACAGTGGAAGGCGTAAACTGATAATTGGCAACCTGAACGGTGAAAACAGCAGCGTGCAGAGATAAGCATCCAAACAGGATGATTGTGAGAAGTAAATAGTTTTTCATAAGACTGTATATTTAATAAGATAAAACGTGGTTACAAAAGCAAGCGTTGCTGCTACTAAAGTTTTTTTAGAATAATATGAAAATATTTTTCACCAGGCAACCTGCAGGTTCCGGCTTGCGTATTTACTCACAATCAAAAGCATCCCAATCGTTTGACTGACATCAGAGATATCATCAGCGGCTGCATTAAGCATGACCAAAAGTGCCAGAAATTGCTCTACGAGCGATATTATGGTTATGCGCTGAAAACTGTTTTTCGTTATATTTTTAAATACGAAAAAGCAGTAGATGTGGTGAATGATGGCTTTGTGAAGTTGCTGCGTCATATAGATCAGTTTAAAGCTGAAGACAATGACAATACAGAAAGAATGTTGATGGGATGGATACGACGCATTATGATAAATAATGCCATTGATGAACTTCGTAAAAATAATATGACGCCCGAAACGGGTTACACATCTGAATCGGTTTGGCTGGAAGCCGATAACTCCCAGAATGCAGATCAGTTACTGTTATATAAAGATTTAATGGAACAAGTTAGAAAACTACCGCCGGTTTACAGAGCTGTCTTTAATATGCACGTAATTGATGGCTTAAGTCATAATGAAATTGCAGAAATTTTAGGCATTGCCGTCGGTACATCAAAATCTAATTTGTGGAAGGCGAGACACTTATTGCAGGCATATATAAAAGAGCAGAACACAACAGCGAAATATGCAGGATTTGAATAACGATATGGACGATCTGTTTCGGCAAGCTGCGGAGAATTACCCGCTGCGGACAGACGGCAAAGACTGGGATAAAGTGTTGCAAAATTTGCAGCGCAATGATATTCCTTTGCCGGCATCCATAGAAGATAATAAAAAACGTAAATACAGGGCGTTATGGCTGTTATTATTACTGCCGCTTGCTTTGCTGTATATAGTATCTTATAATCATTCTGAAATTAGTAAAAAAGCAGCGGTTACAGAAAAACAAATACAACAAAATAAGCAAACAGATAAACCTAAAGAAGACAATTTAAAAACACCAGGAGCTAATAACCAACAGGCAAACAATTTATCAGAGAGCAAGAAAGGAAATGAATTAAATAAGATTGATAATACAAGTCAAAATCCTGGTATTGTTCAAGATCGTTCATCAAATCAAACCATCGTTGCTGGAATAAATACAAAGAAAGATAACAAGAAAAATGCATCTTCTTATTTACCTGGATCCGGTAATAAAAAGAACGATGAAACAGAAGATAAAAGCAGGTACAAAGTATTGAATAAAAGTAATGACAAAGCTTCATTGACACAGGATAAAAACAACGATGAAGTAACGTTGACTGCTAATAAAAAAAGTGAAATCGTAAAGCAACCGGATATAACATCATCACGTATTCAAAATATACAAGCAACAAGTGATAGCTTGTCTGTCGCTTTACAAAAGGAGCAAGTTGATAGTAATAAAACAATCGTTCAAAAAGAAGATAGTGCTGCTACAAAAAACACAACGGAAGCGGCTAAAACAACAAAGAAAGTAAAAGCCAAGATTCAGCCGCAGAAAGGCTTTTATGCGGGTTTAATGGCAAGTTTTGATATTAGTACAATTAAGTTGCAAAAGGTAAATAATACAGGATATAGCTTGAATGTTTTATTAGGTTATCGCTTTGCTAAACATGTATCTGTAGAATCGGGTATTGATTGGACAAGCAAAAAATATTACAGCACCGGGCAGTATTTTGACAAGAGCAGAACCGGTATTTCAGAACAATCAAAAATCATTTATACCAATGGTGTTTGCAATATGTACGAGATACCGGTGAATATAAAATACGATTTTGCATTCAGGTCAAAAAGCAACCTGTTTGCAACGGCTGGTTTGTCTTCTTATATTATGAGAGATGAGAAGTATGATTACTATGCCGACCATGAAGGAAACTATTACAGCGCAACAAAAAAATATAAAAATTCAGGTAGCAATTGGTTTTCCGTTGCAGGTTTTAGCATTGGTTACCAGTTAAACTTAAATAAGCATACAACACTACGTGTAGAACCATATATCAAGATGCCGCTTACCGGTATTGGCATCGCGAAACTACCTATTACAAGCACAGGTATTTCGGCTGGTTTTACCCGATCATTCTAAGTTTTTATTCACTCGTTTTAATCTGACATCATGAGAAAAAAAGTATTTTTTTTCATTGGGATTGCTTTGCTATGCCTGGCAGGCTGGGGATTCTATTTATACAACAAACCCCGCCAGGGAGTCGGCGATATTAAACCGGATGTTACCATCGAGGCAAAGAATTTATATAATCAATACAGCGAAAATGAAGAGGCTGCAAACAAGAAATTTTTAAACAAAGTCATTGCTGTTACCGGCACAACAACCGAAGTAAATAAAACAGACAGCACATATCTCATCCAGTTACAAGGTAATGATATGGGTGGCATTAGCTGTAATGTATTTACCAGAAATAATAGCAACCTGCAAATACAGAAAGGCGAAACCATAACAATCAAAGGCAGATGCACCGGTTTCCTAATGGATGTCGCGCTTACCGATTGTGTAATTGAAAAATAATAAATCTTCCTTTCCGCCTCATAAATCCGGTGGCTATAAAAATCAGATATGATGAAAAAAACAACCATTCTTATTACTGCATGTTTTGTTATTACTGTTCTTGTTATAAGCTGCTCCAAAACAAGTGAAGACAAGCTTGGCACAGACACGCCGGTTACGACTTGCGATACCGTGAATATGGCTTATACAGCTGATGTTGTGCCCATATTGCAAGCCAATTGTTACAGCTGTCACGGTAACGGCGGCAATAGCGGCGGCGTGAATCTGGACACGTATGACAATGTAAAAATCGTAGCCGATAATGGTAGTTTGCTGGGTGCTATTACACATGCTTCCGGCTTTGTTCCTATGCCTTTAAATGCGCCGCAGCTTTCAGATTGCGATATTAATAAAATCAAATCTTGGATTGGTAACGGCGCTCAGAATAATTAACCAGTAAAAAATTATACTTATGAAAAAGATATTTCTTTTCCTCGTCATTTTCTCAATCAGCATTTCTGCTTTCAGCCAGATTTACATGACGCGCACAGGTCGCATTTCTTTCTTTTCGGCTACGTCTAAAGAAACGATCAATGCAGTAAATAACCAGGTATATGCGGTTATAGATGCCGGTAAAAAGAACATTGCCTTCACACTCCTGATGAAAGGTTTTCAGTTTGAGAAAGAACTGATGCAGGAACACTTTAATGAGAATTATGCCGAAAGCGATAAGTATCCAAAAGCCTCTTTCAGCGGTTCTTACAGCGGCGATGTAAACACAGCAAAAGATGGTGTTTATAATGTAACAACAAAAGGAAATGTAACCATACATGGTGTTACAAAAGAAGTGGAAGCGCCTGCTACCATTGAAGTAAAAAACAATACGCTGACCGGGAAAACGCAGTTTAAAGTAAAGCCCGAAGATTATAATATTTCCATTCCTTCTTTGGTAAGAGAAAAGATAGCCAAAGAAATAACCATTGATGTAGTAACCAACTGCACACCTAAATAAAACACTTATGCTGAAACAACTGATTTGCTCAATTACTTTATTTGCTTTTATATTCTTATCTGCCAAAGCGCAAGACTCTACGTTAATGCAGATGCTTAATGATTCTCTGTCGGTAAACGCAAAGCCGGCTTATGTTACAGGCACGTTTAAAGGTGTGCATGTTATCAATATGCAAACGGTGGAAGCGCCCGCAAAAGGCGCGCTTAACTTTATCATCATGCATCGCTTTGGCAAGTTAAACGATGGTGCTTATAATTTTTTTGGTTTGGATAATGCAACCATTCGCTTAGGTCTCGATTATGGTGTTACCGACCGTTTTTCTGTTGGCATTGGCAGAAGCTCTTACTTAAAAACATTTGATGCATATGGCAAGTATAAATTACTGCGACAAACAGACGGCAGTAACAAGATGCCGGTAACAGCAAGTCTTCTTATTGGCATTGCCAATTATACGCAGAAGTTCAGTGATAAATCGTATCTGAATGCTAAGTATCGGTCAGCTTATTTTACACAATTGTTGTTGGCGAAAAAGTTCAGCAACAGCATTTCGTTGCAATTGGTTCCTACATGGCTTCATTATAATTTAGTTCCTACAGTTCGCGATAAAAATGATGTGTTTGCACTTGGTATTGGCGGCAGGGTAAAAATTACAAAACGGATGAGTATTAATGCGGAATATAATTTTGTTCCCGATAACCAATTGGTTTCAGCAGACAGGCACAACTCGCTTTCGCTCGGGCTTGATATTGAAACCGGCGGGCATGTATTTCAACTTATTTTTACCAATTCGCAGGCTATGACAGAGCCGCAATATATCGGGCAAACCACCGGCAGATGGAGCAAAGGCGATATCTTCTTTGGCTTCAATGTGTCGCGTATTTTCAACATTACATCACATGCAAAACAAAAAACTGTTTACTAATTTATACAGTCAGTATTTCAAAGTCAGCCGATTTTGGAATCGCGTTCATAACATCTAAAACGATTTGCGGAACCGGCTTTGCCAGCTTCCGCAATTTAGTATCTATCCATGCGCCGTCAACAGTTACAACAGCCAGCAAATGTTGCTCATCTTTCATCTCATGCCTGATTGAAAAACGCGAGCCGTCTTCTTTCATTTTTATAACAGAAGTTGTTAGCCACACAACATCTTCGTAGCGGATTTCTTTCCGAAACACACCTTCTTCCCGGAACAATACAGGACCAAAATGTTGCTGCTGCATTACCAACATTGTGAGTCCTAAACCCGATAAAATATCCATACGATGTTGCGCACAAAAATCATAATAAATACTATGTCGTAAATGATAATTCGCATCAATATCAGACCAACGTATAGAAAGTTGTGTAGTAAAAGACATACAATTTTATTAACCGCAATATAACTGTAACAAATTGATAAGATTGCAACAAGTTCACCTTATATCTCACGCTGGTGTTGCAAAGGATTTTTATGTTACAGACAGTAGTAACTCCGATTGAGCATCGTTGTCAATTTGCGTGTCAAAGCAGTAAATTGCTCACTTGTACGCCTTGTAATCAATTGAACTTTTTTAAACCACAAAGGCAGAAAGTAAATAAGCAACACAAAGGTTACATCGCACTTTCAGCGAATACATATATCAATTTGATTGTTCAAATTAAATCCCGCAATTCAAAACATTTATTCAAATCCTGGTTCAGACAAATAAAAAAGCAACTTCGTTTTGAAGTTGCTTTTACTATAGTTGAATATCTAAATTATCGTGTAGTTAATGCTTCTGTATTGCCTGATAATATTACTCTTGTTGGTTCTGTTGTAGTTGTATCAGCCTTGGGCTGAAAACCCATCGAGTAAGCATTACCGCCGGTAATAAAGTTTATTAAATCCTGGTTCAGTCTTTCTTTTTCTGTGTAATGCAAACCGTGAGGCGCACCTTCATAAACAATAAACTGGTTATTCTTAATTAACTCTGCAGCACGCTGACCACTTGTTTCAATAGGAACTGTTTTATCAGCATCGCCATGTATAATTAAAGTTGGCACATTAATGTTGGCTGCATCTTGTCTGAAATCGGTAAACGCAAAAGATTTCATACATTCTAAAGTAGCTTTACCAGAAGCCACAGAAGCCAATGATATATTATAATTTAAGAACGGAGTGCTCACAGGTTTGTTTAAAAAACCAACTCCATAGAACTGTTTAAAGAAAGTTTCCATAAAGCCAATTCTATCATCTTTTGCCTGCTCAGACATATCCTGCAATTTATCTTGCGGAACACCATTCGGATTATCATCTGTCTGTGGCAAATAAGGAACTACAGAAGATATCAATACAGCTTTCGATACTTTTGCACCGCCATATCTTGTAAAATAACGGGCTACTTCGCCGCCGCCCATTGAGAAACCAACTAAGGTTACATCATTCAAATCCAAACCATCTATTACAGCTTTTAAATCATCGGTAAGTGTATCGTAATCATAACTACTCCACGGCTGATCAGATTTACCAAATCCACGACGGTCATAAGCTATTACACGAAGACCTGCATCTACTAAAGGTTGTAACTGGTATTCAAACATTTCTTTACTAACCGGCCAGCCATGCAGCATAACTACCGGTGCGCCTTTACCGTAATCAAAATAAGCGAGTTTAACTTCTTCACCGCTTGCCTTGTCTGTTGATTTAATGAATTTCATATTACTGTGTTTTATATAATAGTAATGAATTCTAAAGAATAAAATCATGCCATGTTCAACAAAGTTTTACAAAACAGTTTATCTGTAAATGCAGTTGTAGCAAGGTCTTTAATCAATTTGTCTGGAAATTATTAAATAGCAGATATTGTTTGAAGCTTAGTAATTGATCTCGTATCCATTGTAAATAAAGCAGTTAAATTTACCTGCAATTCCTACTTTTGCCGCCAAAATTTTACACCATGACAAACAGAACGTTTACCATGATTAAGCCTGATGCTACATCAAAGGGTTATACCGGTCAGATTATAGATATGATAATTAAGGCTGGCTTTAACATTAAAGCTTTAAAATGGGTAAAGCTGACTGAGGAAAAAGCAGGCGAATTTTACGCGGTGCATAAAGAACGCCCGTTTTATGGCGAACTTGTACAGTTTATGAGCAGCGGTAATATCGTAGCTGCGATTTTAGAAAAAGAAAATGCGGTTGCTGAATTCAGAAAACTGATTGGCGCTACCAATCCGGCGCAGGCAGATGAAGGAACGATTCGTAAAAAATATGCTTCATCAATTGGAGAGAATGCAGTGCATGGCAGTGATAGTGATGAAAATGCAGCCATCGAAGGCAGCTTCTTCTTTTCTGCATTTGAAATATTTTAGGTATAACATATTTTTCCGACATTTTAAAAATAAGTGTATAAACATCCTTTATGGCATGATTATCGCGTAAAATAAAATGTTTTTTAAGGGTTTAGGGTTGAAAAAAGGGGCACCTTTTCTAGGGAGCCCCTCTTTATTTTATAGCGATTCCGTTTTTGTGAAACCCTTGCCTGTTATAGCTTACAGAACAATTTATCTTGTTGATTTCTTTATTATCATTTCTCCTTTCAGCAAAACCTGCTGCAAAGGTTCCTGTGGTTTATTAATTATATTCAATAAAACGGAAACCGCATCTTTTCCCATTTCAAGCAAAGGCTGTTTCATATAGGTAATAGGTGCATAAAAAAGATCAAGCGATTCTGTTTCATCAAAGCTGATTAAAGCTACATCCTGCGGTATTTTTACCGGCAACATATTGATGTATTTTACGGCATGATTGGTTATGCTGTTTGAACCAAACAAAATGGCATCAGCCGGTTCTTTGTTATACAGAACTTCATATACAGCCTTTTCAATTTGTTCTTTTATATTGCTGATGTCGACCGTTTTTAAACGGCTTTCCGAAAATTCTATATTGTTATCTTGTAAAGCTTTCTGGTAACCAAGCGTACGATCCTGGATATGCGCCAAACCCGTTTCGTAAGTAATCATTGCCGGTCGTTTAGAACCGCCTTTGATAATGTATTCGGTAGAACGATAAGCTGCTTCAAAATTATCAAGCACCACATAACTTGTTTCAAGCGAAGGAAAATAGCGGTCAATCAAAACAAATGGAATATTCTGTTGGCCTATATACTTAATTTGTTCATCGGCACCTGCTGGCGGCGCCACGATCAAACCATCAACCTGGCGATTTAAAAATAAATCAACCAGTTTAGTAAATTTAGACACATTTTCATCTGAACTGCCAAAGATTACGGTGTATTTCTGCTTGTCGGCTTCATCTTCAATAATACGCGCCAGGCCGGAAGAAAACGGGTTCGAAATATTCGACACAATTAACCCGATAGTAAATGTCTTACTCATCTTCAGGCTGCGGGCTATCTGGTTGGTACGATAATTTAAAGCCTTCGCCGTATCGCGAATTTTTTGTGCAACTTCCTTTTTAATTCTACCTTCTTTCTGGTTGTTCAACACATAAGAAACCAAAGCCGTAGAAACACCAACTTTTTGAGCAATATCTTTTAGTGAAATTCTTTTGTCCATACCACAGCATCGTTATTATACGAAAGTAAATTTAATCGTTTAAAAATATGGCTTTACTCTCTTGTTTTCGGTTAGATGGCAAACAAAGTAACGTTTCGCGTGGAAAAACGTTAATGTTAAATTAATCACGATTTGTTTAAACGTTTAAACATTATTCTTATCTTTGTATCCGAAAGAGAAAAAAACAGGTAAGTTTTGCTTTATGTAGAATTTATCTTCTCAGTATAAAATAAATAAAACGATTGCCTGTCTCGAAAGAGCAGGCTTTTGTTTACATAAAAGAAAAACAATTTCCGGTGTAAATGTGTAATTGCCGGATGATGAAAATACATCTGCTATTTTATAAATTTTAAAAGTAAATATTATGTTATCAGTTAGTATATTAAACATGTATGCAACACAGTTTGAAAGTTTGGTAAAAGTTCCGAAGCGTGCCAACAAGATAAAGTCTTCTGCAAAGAACGAAGCAATAGAAGTTAAAAATGAAGCAACGGAAAACAGAGATAAAAAACCGCAAATCAATTACTTTGCTGGTCCGCACTGTGTGTTCAATCCGCAAATAAAATAAGAGCCGCAGAAAACAAACAGACAAACCAACCAACATGAATAATACAACCGTACGCACCGACAAAGCCATGTTTATTATTGGCGCATTATTCTTTGTTTTTGGTTTTGTAACCTGGGTAAACAGTACGCTGATTCCTTATTTAAAAATAGCCTGCCAGTTAGAAACATCGGAAGCCGTGCTGGTTACGTTTGCTTTTTATATTTCGTATGCGGTGATGGCGTTTCCATCATCGTGGGTATTAAAGAAAACAGGATTTAAAAAAGGAATGGTGCTGGGATTGATCATAATGGCAATCGGTGCTTTATTATTCATCCCGGCAGCGAAAGAAAGAACTTTTGGTTTGTTCCTGTTTGGTTTGTTTGTGATCGGTGTGGGATTAGCTTTATTGCAAACTGCATCTAACCCGTACATCACCATTTTAGGCCCGATTGAAAGCGCCGCCAAGCGTATCAGTATCATGGGCATTTGCAATAAAACAGCCGGTGCTATTGCGCCATTAATTATGGGTGCTATAATGCTTAATAATTCTGATGAACTGGTGAAGCGGTTAGATACATTAGATGCTGCACAAAAAGCCGTTGAATTAGATGCGTTGGCTTCGCGGGTTATCATGCCGTATATCATTATTGCTATTGTATTGATTGCATTGGCGCTGTTTGTTTATTTCTCTCATTTACCAGAAGTAAAAGCCGAAGGCGAAGATGATACAACAGACAATACATCAACAGCTAACCGCAGCAGCATCTTTGATTATCCTTATTTATGGATTGGCTTTGTAAGCTTGTTTTTATATGTGGGTGTTGAAGTAATGGCGGGTGATATTATCCAGATTTACGGAAGCAGTATCGGCATCAGTCTCGATGTTGCCAAGCATTTTACAACATATACTATGGTTGGAATGCTGATTGGTTATGTCATTGGAATTGCTACTATTCCAAAGTATTTATCACAAAGCACAGCCTTGCGAATCTCAGCCATCCTGGGTGTGATTTTTACAGTATGCGCCATTTTTACAAATGGTTATATATCTGTATTGTTTATCGCTTTGTTGGGCTTGGCAAATGCATTGATGTGGCCGGCACTTTGGCCGTTAGCCATTAACGGTTTGGGTAAATATACAAAGACAGGTTCTGCGCTTTTAATCATTGGTATTTCAGGCGGCGCGATATTGCCAAAGCTATGGGCCTGGCTGGGTGAAGAAGTCGGCTTTCAGCAAGCGTTTTGGATTATGGTTCCCTGTTATTTATTCATCTTATACTTTGCAATATCAGGGCATAAAATGGGCTTGAAGAAACCGGTTTATACAGCACCCATCAGCGAAGCTGTGGTGTGATTCTTTTGTAAGTAAAATCAATTATTAAAATGAAACAGGCGATGTGTGTAATATACATCGCCTGTTTCATTTTCTGTAAATTTTGGAACATGCTAAATGAATTGTTCTGCCACAAATCGCTCAAAAAGCAAATTCTCACAAACAATATTATCAATCACTTACTTTAGCAGACATTAGTCTTGTGAATTATGAAAGGAAAAAAGAATATCCTTTATCTCGTATTTATTCTATTTTATGTTATGCAAGTAAACGCACAAACAGCAACGCCTATACACATCACATTCATGCTTACGTCAACTGTATTGCCGGCAGATAGCGCTGTGTATATAACAGGGAGTATTGAGCCGTTGGGAAACTGGAATCCGGGCAAAGTAAAGATGGATTATGAAGGTAATAATACCTGGCGCACCAGCTTTACACTTGATAAGCCTGTATCGGTTGAATATAAATACACACTTGGTTCCTGGGAGCATGAAGCGGCAGCTTCTGATGGTTCGCCACTCTCAAATTTTTCTGCTGATTTACAGCATGATACAACGGTAAGAGATACAATCAATTCGTGGACAACAGGTACAGAGAATAAAGTTATTGAACATCATGTAACCGGCACCGTTCAATATCACCCGGCAATAACAGGTGCAGGCATTAAAGACAGAGATGTGGCGGTGTGGCTTCCGCCAAATTACGACAGCTCGGGAAACACGCGTTACGCGGTTCTTTATATGCATGATGGACAAAATGCTTTTGACCCGGCAACCAGCGCGTTTGGAGTGGAATGGAACATAGATGAAACCTGCGATAGTCTTATAAAACAAGGTTTAATTCCGCCGCTTATTGTCGTTGGCATTTACAATACATCGAACCGTTCATCTGAATATGTGCCCGGTAGAGATGGCGAATCTTATATGAATTTTATTATCAAAAAATTAAAGCCGTTTATTGATTCTGCTTATCATACCAATCCCGATAATGAACATACACTAACAGGCGGCTCTTCACTCGGCGGACTCATTTCTTTTATGCTCGCCTGGCAACATCCGGATGTGTTTTCAAAAGCCATTTGTATGTCACCGGCATTTAAAATTACCCGTCTCGATTATGTAAAAAATGTAATGACTTACAAAGGAAAAAAGAAGCCTCTTTTCTTTTATATTGATAATGGCGGCGTGGGATTGGATGCGCAACTGCAGCCCGGTGTAAATGCGATGGTTTCTGCCTTACGCAAGAAAGGGTATGAAGAAGGGAAAGATATAAAGTATGTGTCAGATATCAGGGCAAATCATTCCGAAGCTTCGTGGGCAAAACGTTTTCCGGAAGCTATTATTTCCTGCTTTGGTTCGATGCAATAACTGCCGGTTTTCTTTGTAATGTATCAATAAAAAAGCCGGTCTTCTATCAGACCGGCTGGTATTTTCTACACCCAAATATTTATAACTTTTCTTCTTTCTTAACTAAGTTCGGGCGATTCAGCGGCTGTTGATTCATTGCTTCCTGTCCATCTTTATCGTATGCTCTGATAATGGCTTTTACCAAACGGTGACGAACTACATCTTCTTCATCTAACTGGATGTGTGCAATACCATCAATATTCTGTAAAATGCGGGAGGCTTTCATCAAACCGCTTTGCATATTACGCGGCAAATCAACCTGTGTCGGATCGCCGGTAATAATAGCTTTTGCATTTGCACCAATACGAGTTAAAAACATCTTCAATTGCAGGTCATTTGTATTCTGCGCTTCATCTAAAATAATGAAAGCATTATCCAAAGTACGACCACGCATATAAGCCAGCGGCGCAATTTCAATGGTTCGTGTGCTCATATAATAACCAAGCTTATCGGCTGGTATCATATCATCAAGCGCATCGTACAAAGGACGTAAATACGGGTCAATTTTTTCTTTTAAATCGCCTGGCAAAAAGCCTAAACTTTCGCCGGCTTCTACAGCCGGGCGAGTTAAAATAATTTTCTTAACCTGTTTGTTTTTCAATGCACGAACAGCAAGCGCTACGGCTGTGTAAGTTTTACCGGTACCGGCAGGTCCAACGGCAAACACGATGTCGTTTCTGTCGGCAGCCGAAACCATTCGTTTCTGGTTAGCAGTACGGGCGCGAACCGTTTTACCGTTCGGTCCAAAAACCAGAATGTCGTTCGGGTTCCGGTCAACAAAATTGTCAATGGTTTCAGCATCGTCACCACCTAAAATCTGTTCAAAATAATTGTCGCTCAGGTCGCCGTTGCGTTCCATATATTGCACCACCAGGTCAATCTTTTCTTTCGCCTGGTCTATTTGCTCGGGCGCGCCACTCAGTTTGATTTGAGTACCGCGAGACAAAATTTTCAGCAATGGAAATTTCTTCTTCAGAAGATCCAGCTTGCGGTTGTTTACCCCAAAAAATTCAATGGGGTTTACCGTTTCGAGGTTAATAATTGTGTCTGTCAAATTGTAAATATTTTAGTAAAACTGTATATCCAAACTTAGTACAAATTCCCGGTTTTTCCTATGATGTGTTTATACACTTTTGTTAATAAAAAAGTTGAGTTTGGCACGTCAAAATACAAAGTCTTTTTTCTGTGCGACATGCCGGTATCTGTTTTATCATAAAATAAAATACAGTTTTATATCACCAGTTTTTGCTGTTCCTGTTGCGCATCGTTGCCATCGAAGATTTGTTGTTTTTTCCCTTTTACGGAAAGAGAAAAAAAGTTGCTTTTGTATGGTTAGAAAAGGATTGAGCTACTTGTTTCAACAACTTCATAGCAGGAAATTTAAACCTTGTGATTTATGTAAAACACATAACCTGTATTTTTAACCCAATTCTTACTTATGGCTTTTAACCTGCAAACATTTAAGACGCGATCCGTAACGGCAGTTGTTTTCGTTGCCGTTATGCTTGCCGGTTTGCTGTTTAATTATTATTCCTTTTTCGCTCTTTTTTCCATTATTCATTTTGGTTGCTGGTTCGAATACCAGAAACTGATTGGTGTGATAGATAATGATTATAAAAAAGTTTCTCTGTTCCATGAATATGGTATTATGTTGCTTGGCTGGAGTTTTATGCTTTGCGTTACCAAACACGTTCTTATTGTATTGATAGGTAAATGGCTGATGCTCGCTATGATTGTGATTTTGTTGGTTATTGAAATCATTCGATGGAAAAATTATTCATTAAAAAATCTTGGTTATTCGCTGTTAGGCCTGTTATATATTTCTCTTAGCTGGACGTTGATGATTAGCCTGCGAGGCAAAGAATTGTTACCTTCTCACGATGGCAGAACCATACCGCTTGTGCTGATTGCATCTATATGGATTAATGATACGATGGCTTATATTGTTGGTTCGTTAATTGGCAGAACCCCACTCAGTTCTATCTCTCCAAAAAAAACCTGGGAAGGCACGGCCGGCGGGGCTTTGCTGGCAGTTGTAGTTACAACAGCCATTTGTTATTCCGCTTTTCATTTGCCGGTCATACAAGTGATGATTATCTCTGCCATCGCCGCTGTAATGGGAACGTTGGGAGATTTATTGGAAAGCAAACTTAAACGCGTGGCCAATGTAAAAGACAGCGGACAAATTATGCCGGGACATGGCGGTTTTTTAGATCGTTTTGATTCATTATTAGTAGCTACTCCTTTTGTATGGTTGTATCTGTATTTTGCTTTATGAGCCTGCTATTTTCTAACGCTTATCTTTGCCGCTTAATTATTGTTTACGTTGTATGAAAATACACAAGGAAGGTTATCAATCTATTACTATTGCCGCTCTGTTATTTGGCATTATTAATTTAATATCATTTCATTTTTTAGGACATAATTACGAGTGGCTGGCGCTCCTTATTTTTATTGTTTCGTTAGTCTTGTTCCTGTTTATCATTTCATTTTTCCGGTTGCCAAACAGAATGCTTTCTGTGCATGAAAGCCAGATTATTTGCCCGGCTGATGGAAAAGTTGTGGTGATAGAAGAGATAACAGAGGTGGAATATTTTAAAGACAAGCGCATTCAGGTTAGTATTTTTATGAGCCCGGCAAATGTGCATGTAAACCGCAATCCAATCAGCGGCGATGTATTGTACAGTCAATATCATAAAGGAAAATATTTAGTTGCCTGGCATCCGAAATCATCTACGGAAAATGAACGTCATAGTGTTGTAATTGAAAATGAGAATGGGCAATTATTGATAAAACAAATTGCGGGTGCACTGGCAAAACGAATTGTGAATTACTTAAAACCAAGCATGGAAGTAAGCCAGGGAAATGAAATGGGTTTTATTAAATTCGGCAGTCGGGTAGATGTGCTGCTGCCTTTGGATGCTGATATTAAAGTGCAACTGAACCAAAAAGTAAAAGGTGGCGTAACGGTGCTGGCAACGTGGTGATTTTGTTGTATCCGGTATTATGAAGTAAGTATTATGTACAATGTGAATGATAATTGATGATTAATTCAATTATTGACAAGACGTGAACAATACGACGCAAAGAACACACATCAGAATACTTATTACCTGATACATAATATAAATAAACGCACAATCTAAAAATTATAACATTCTGATATTGTCAAACAATTATTTTTGCTTGTTCTCTCTATTTGTCTCACCTGAATTTTTTTGTAAGCAGCAAGGATGAATAATACGTATACTGGCCTGGTAGAGCAAACCTTTCACTTTCCGCAAGAAGGCTTTGAGCTCGCTGATAATGGTTATCTTGAATTTAATGGTCTTGACCTGAAACACCTGATTGAGAAGTACGGTACGCCCATGAAGCTGACCTATCTTCCTAAAATTGGTATGCAGATAAACAAGGCAAAAAAAATGTTTGAGAATGCTTTTAAAAAGCATAAGTACGAAGGCAAATATTTCTATTGCTATTGTACCAAAAGCTCGCATTTTTCTTTTGTTGTCGAAGAAGCTTTGAAGCACGAAATTCATCTTGAAACTTCGTATGCGTATGATATAGAAATTATCAACCGGCTTTACGAGCGAAGAAAAATAACTAAAGACATTTTTATTATTTGCAATGGTTATAAGCAAAAGTCTTATACGTCGCGTATTGCAAAGCTTATTAATTCGGGCTTTAAAAATGTAATCCCGGTACTGGATAATAAAGATGAATTGCAGGCTTATAAACGCAGCGTAAAACAGCCTTTTAAATTGGGCATTCGCGTGGCGGCTGAAGAAGAACCCAGCTTTCCGTTTTATACATCACGGCTTGGCATCCGGCCAAGAGACATCCTGGAATATTATGTTGATGAAATAGAAGGCAACGAACATAAGTTTCAGCTCAAAATGCTTCATATCTTTTTAAATAAAGGCATTAAGGATGATATTTATTATTGGAGCGAGCTGAATAAGATTATTAACCTGTATTGCCAATTAAAGAAGATTTGTCCTGAGCTGGATTCCATTAATATTGGCGGCGGTTTTCCTATCAAACACTCGCTCGGTTTTGAATATGATTACCAGTTTATGATTAACGAAATTGTAAGCAATATAAAGAAAGCCTGCAAGCGCACTGGTGTGCCAATGCCCAATATTTATACTGAATTTGGCAGTTATACGGTTGGTGAAAGCATGGCGCATATTTACAGCGTGATTGGTCAGAAAGCGCAAAACGATCGTGAGAACTGGTACATGATTGATTCTTCTTTTATTACCACTTTGCCGGATACCTGGGGAATTGGTGAGAAATTTTTATTGCTGCCGATTAATAAATGGGAGAATGATTATCAGCGAGTCGTTTTGGGAGGATTGACTTGTGATAGTCATGATTATTACGATTCGGAGGAACATATCAATGAAGTGTTTTTACCAAAAATCCAAAGCACGGAAGTGAAGAATGCGCAACAAAATACGGAACCTCTGTATGTTGGATTTTTTCATACCGGCGCTTACCAGGATCAGATTAGTGGTTATGGCGGAATTAAGCATTGTTTAATTCCATCGCCCAAGCACGTAATTGTAGAATATGATAAGAATGGTCAGCTAACAGATTGGTTATATGCAAAAGAACAAACGGCACAAAGTATGCTGAAGATTTTGGGTTATTTATAAATCTGATTACAAGCCGCTTAACAAGCGGTTTTTTTATGAATGTTTGATAAACAAAACAGCTTTATGATTTAATAAAATAAACTCTTATGAATCGCTTTCTTATTCTCTTTACTTTGCTTGTTCTTACTACCATAATTCACGCACAAACTGCGGAAGATTCTGTAAAGCAAACAGTAAATAAGCTTTTTGCAGCCATGAAAGAATCGGATAGAAAATCATTACAGGAAGCCTTTGCCGATAGCGCGATACTGCAAACGATTCTGGATAAAAATGGCAAAACAGTAGTTGAAACCGAAGCTGTGAAAGACTTTGCAACATCTATCAGTAAAATATCGAAAGGCGATGCCGATGAACGAATCTCTTTTGATGTTGTAAAAATTGATGGTGATTTAGCTATCGTTTGGGCGCCATATCAATTTTACTGGAAAGGAATATTCAGCCATTGCGGAGCCGATTCTTTTCAACTGGTTCGTATCAATGGCGTATGGAAAATTCAATATTTAATTGATACCAGACGAAAAGAAAAATGTAACTAAAAATCTCTAAAATAAACTCACTTTCTGCTTGCCCGAATACGTGAATGGAACGTTTACAAAAATACCGGCTTTGCCCACTCTCGTCGTGCCTTTTACATCCACCTGAATTTCATTGTTGAACAAAACATTCAGCGAATTTTTATAAATATTGCGCATATCAACCTGCATTTTTGATGGCAGCGAAAACTCCGACCGGCGCGCAATGTGCATACTTGTATCCAGCACATATTTACCTAAAAAATTCTTGTTTACAAATACATCACAATCCACGTGTTTTAAATCAACGCCAAAGCTGTTCGGGTTAAAATAAACTAAGTTCATAGACAGTGTTGATCGTTCAAAACCAAGACTATCTATCATAAAATTTGTCATGGTCCGGTATTCAAAACCCTGCGGTTTTTTACACGAAAACAACACGAAGATGGCAGCTATACAAACAAGTAAACGCATACTTACATTTCGTTGCAAAATAAACGAACTAACGTATTGAATGCTGCTTCGCGTATGATTCCGAAATGCTAATGTTATCACATGTTTATGCGATTGCAGGCGGCGTTTTGTGCTTCTACATTTGCATCATCAAAATCAAAAAATCATACCACCATGAAATTTTTAAAAATCATTACAACCTTTGCTCTCTGCACAATGGCAGCTGGCAGCTTTGCCCAGTTTGAAGGCTCTAAAGAAGTGTACAAATCGCCTAAAATGGAAGCTGAAATTCCAAAACACAAATCAGTGGCCATTTTACCTTTTAATACATCTATCGTTTACAAACGTCCGCCAAAAAATTACGATGCCGATGCGCACAAGGCAGAAGAGAAATCGTTATCAACCAGTTTGCAATCTTCTATGTACACGTTTCTGTTACGCAAAGGCGACGGTTATTCCTGAGCTTTTCAGGATGTAGAGCGCACCAATGCGTTATTAAAACAAGCTGGTGTTTACGATAAACTTGATGAACTAACGCAGGATTCTATCTGCAAAATTTTACATGTTGATGCTGCTATCCGTTGCAAGTATGTGTATGAAAAAACAGCCAGCGAAAGCGGCGCCATTGCCAAGACAATTTTATTTGGCGGACTGGGCAGCAAAACCGGCAGCGGCGGCTTAACCATGCAAGTTTATAATGGCAGCGATGGCGAACTTTTATGGCGTTTTTATAAAGCCATGAACGATGATGTGTTCAGCTCAAGCGACGAACTGATTGAACGTATGATGCGTAAAGTAGCCCGCAATTTTCCATACAGTAAATAAGCCGGTTTATTGCATAACATCATATTTATGTTACCATCGCCGGTAACTCCGGTTGATCTTTACTTGCGACGCTCCGTTCAACACTTTGTTATCAATTAAACAATCCTGAAACAACCCCGTTTAAGGTTGTGCTCATCTGTAAAAAGACAGGCGCAACCTTTTAATTTATCGAAACTGTTACTCCTAAATAAAGCACTGCTTATATTGATTGGTTTCTTGTTCTTTCATACATACGGAGAATTTACAAAAGCCAAAACAATATAAATACATGTACAGGCAAATGTTTAGATATTGTCAATCTTATTTCCTGTTTTACCTTCGCGCACATGAAAAAAGCATTGATATTCGATATGAACGGAACCATGGTAGATGATATGAGCTATCATGCCGAAGCCTGGCGTAATATTATAAACGGCGATTTACAAGGCAGCCTGACGCCGGAAGAAGTAAAGCGCGAGATGTATGGTAAAAATGAAGAAGTGCTGGAACGCGTGTTCGGCGCCAATCGCTTTAATTTAGAAGAAATGTCGCGTATTTCAACAAAAAAAGAAGAAGCTTATCAAACCGCTTTTCGCCCGCATCTTACTTTAATTGATGGATTAAAAGAGTTTTTAGAAAAAGCTTATGTGTCTGGTATTCTAATGGCAATTGGTACGGCTGCCATTCCTTTTAATATTGATTTTGTACTTGATAATCTTGACTTGCGTCATTACTTCCAGGCTGTGATTAGTGCCGATGATGTAGTTAAAAGCAAACCGCATCCGGAAACATTTTTAAAAGCTGCCGACGCTTTAAGCATGAAACCCAATGATTGTATTGTATTTGAAGATTCGCCAAAAGGAATTGAAACCGCGCTGAATGCCGGTATGCAGGCTGTTGCCATTACCACCATGCATGAAAAAGAAGACTTTGAGAAGTACGATAACATCATTCTCTTTATCAAAGATTATAATGACGAAAAGTTACAGCAACTGATTTTCGGTACTACGGAATAGGCGCCATTACGCCGCTTTTCTTTAACCAGTTATTAGCCGTCATCCAGTTAATGCAGCTCGACAACCAGAGTTCTTTGCTTTTGGCCAAATGCATTCCGAAACCATGACCGCCGTTTTGATATATGTGCATTTCGGCAGGAACTTTATTGTGCAAACAAGCTTCATAAAAAGCAATGCTGTTCTCAACTTTTACTACATCATCGTCGCTGGCGTGAACCAAAAATGTGGGTGGCGTATCGCCGGTAACCTGTAATTCATTTGAATACAAATCAACTTTTTCTTTGGCTGCGTTTTTACCAATCAGGTTTTCGCGCGAGCCCATGTGTGCAATACTATCCTGGAAAGAAATAACCGGGTAAACAAGAATCATAAAATCGGGGCGCAGGCTGGTGTTGTTTTTATTTTCAATTACGGCTTTTGTATAATGCGTGCCTTCGGTAGAAGCCAAATGTCCGCCTGCAGAGAAACCCATAATACCAACGCGTTTCGGATCAATATTCCATTCTGTTGCATGTTCCCGAACGGTTTTGATAGCTTGTTGCGCATCTTGCAGCGGCCCGATTTCTTTGTTGGGCATCGTGGCATCATCGGGAATGCGGTATTTTAAAACAAAGGCTGCAACACCTTGTTTGTTTAATTCTTTTGCCACATCCGAACCTTCATGTGCAGCCGCCAATACACTATATCCGCCGCCCGGGCAAATCACTACAGCGGCTCCGCTTGACATTCCTTTTGCCGGCAGGTAAGCCGTTAATGTCGGACGACTTACTTTACTGATAATCAACACGCCATTGTTGCTGCTGGTTTCTTCATCTTTTGTAAACTTGCTGTTGGGAATGCTGTCGGCATATAATGGCATTACCTTTTGCGCAAAGCTGTGTAGTTGCATAAATAAACATAAACTAAGTATCAATACATAGTAAAACAATCGTTTCATAGATCGAAATATAGAATTTAATTTAAAGATATGCGGTTTTAATTATCACAAATCAAAACAAGCTGGAGAAGAGATAAACAAGACAATTTTTTTTCATCAAGACAAATTCCTGCCTTCTAAAATTTTGTTTTGTCTTGCTAATACGATGCGTTTATTTTCTATGGCACGGTATTTATTTTTTATAAATTATTAATCACGATAAATTTTATGTTATGCCAAACGAAAAAACAGATTCATTAGGTTTTTCTACCGAAAATCCGGATCAGCAAAGAGACATGGCTGCCAAAGGCGGACCAACCACAACTTTAGGTAAAGCAAACGATAAACATGTAGCACCGACTCCTGTTAACTCTGATACGCAGACAGAAATTGCAGCAGACGCAGATAAGACACAAAGCGACAGTGACGAGGTAAGAAAAAGTAATTAAAAAAGAAGATTTAAATGCGAACGAGCCGGTTATTTTGTATAACCGGCTCGTTTTATTTTTATTTTTACCGCATGATTACCTTACGAAGAGCGATAAAAGAAGACTGCGAAGCAATGCTTCATCTTGTAAAAGAATTGGCTATATACGAACGTGCGCCGGAAGAAGTTACCGTAACACTTGACCATTTTATAGAAAGCGGTTTTGGCGAAAAGCCGGTTTGGTGGGCGTTTGTAGCGGAAGAGAACGATGTGATTCTCGGCTTTGCTTTGTATTATATTCGCTACTCTACCTGGAAAGGTCAGCGTTTATACCTGGAAGATTTTATTGTAACGGAAGAAGCGCGCGGCAGAGGTATTGGTAAGAAGTTATTTGATAGAATTATCGAAGAAGCCAAAGAGAAAAAATTCAGTGGTATGATGTTACAGGTTCTCGACTGGAATGAACCGGCTATTAATTTTTACAAAAAATACAATATGGATTTTGATGGTGAATGGGTGAATGCATCAATCAATTTTTGATTTAGGATTTATGAATTATGATTTGATATATGATAGTAACCGAAAATAAAAAATCAAAATTCATAAATCAGCAATCTTAATTCAAAACCGGGTTCTGGCTTGTCATCAGCTTTTCATCTTCTTTTACTTTTTGCTCCCATTGCCAGGCGGTGCGCATCATATCTTTTAAATCGTATTGCAGCTTCCATTGTAATTCATCTACCGCCAATTGATTGTTTGCATAAATAGCAACCACATCGCCGGAACGGCGCGGACCAATTTTATAATTCAATTTCACGCCTGATACTTCTTCAAAAGCGTTGATGGCTTCCAAAACGGTTACGCCGTTGCCACTGCCCAAGTTGAAAATATCGCAATTGGTTTTATTGTTTTTTTTCTGCAGATACTCTAACGCAAGCGTATGTGCGTGAGCAATATCGCTCACATGAATATAATCGCGCAGACAGCTTCCGTCGCGGGTATCATAATCATCACCATACACCATCATTTGCGGCAATTTACCAATCGCGGTTTGTGTAATGGCAGGAACTAAATTCTGCGGTTTTCCCAAAGGCAATTCGCCAATCTTAATAGACGGATGCGCGCCAACCGGGTTAAAATAACGCAATAAAATAGCGTTAACGTTCGACACATTTACAAAATCCTTAATAATGTCTTCGCTCATTTGCTTGGTAGCGCCATAAGGAGATTCGGCTTTTTTGGTTGGCGAAGATTCTGTAACCGGGATTGTATCCGGATTTCCATATACTGTGCAGGAAGAAGAGAAAACAAAGTTGGGAACATTAAATTCCTTTGCGCATTTGAGAATATTAACTAAAGAACCCAGGTTATTTTCATAATAAAGAATCGGCTCGGCAACCGATTCGCCAACGGCTTTATAAGCCGCAAAATGTATGATGCCGGTAATGTCTTCGTTCTCCTGAAAAACAGCCAGTGTTTCATCAAAATTCTTCAAATCAACTTTATAATTTTTCAGCTTTTTGCCGGTTATTTTTTCTATGCCATCCAGCAAATAAGTTGTTGAGCGCGAATTATCGTCTATCGAAACGACTTCATAGCCATTCTCTATTAAATCTACTACCGTATGAGAGCCAATATAGCCGCAGCCGCCAGTTACCAATATCTTTTGCATAGAAACATTTAATAGTGTGCAAAATAAGTAAAAAGCCTGATAGTAATGGAGTTCTAACCCGTATGATACTTCTTGTTAAACTTGTAATTGCTGTTTATTATTCAGCAAAACCGTTGTACTATTGCAACTATCATGTGGCTTAAAAAAGCAATCACACTTTGTTGTTTCCTTGTATTGTCGTTCCAGCTTTTGCCGGTTCGCCAGTTAGGAAGTTTGCTGTTTAAAAACGGGCTTACCGAAGAGCTTCCGCATGATGATTGTACATCCAAAGAATGTAAAGACGGTTTTTTTTATAAGAAAGATTTTACATTTTCTAATCATTCCTTCAACCTTTCTTTTATAACAGCAACGGCTACGCAATACATTCATTTTGCGGCTGCATTACCCACACATTTTGCCGGCGATATTCATACGCCGCCGCCTAACTCTCTGGCATAATTCACTTTATTTTCGAAAAATTATTTTACGTGATAAGCATCGCCTTATCGCTGCATATGATTGTCTTATTTTTTCTTATTTGCGATCTGTTATTCCGTTATAAAAACATTCTGTTACTTCATTATACTGTTTTATGAAAAAGATATTCAAAAACATGGGAGCTGATTTTCCGGCTTCTGTTGTTGTGTTTTTAATTGCACTTCCACTTTGTCTTGGCATTGCATTAGGCTCAGGCGCACCTTTGTTTTCCGGATTGATTGCCGGTATTATTGGTGGTATTGTGGTAGGCGCTCTCAGTGGTTCTAACCTCAGCATCAGCGGACCCGCCGCCGGTTTAACGGCTATTGTAGTTACGGCTATTGGTAAAATGCCTGCCTTTGAAGCATTCCTGCTTTCGGTTGTGATTGCAGGATTTATCCAGGTTATATTGGGTGTTGTAAAAGCCGGTGTGTTTGGCGATTATATTCCCAGCAGCGTGATTAAAGGAATGCTAACCGCCATTGGGGTTATTCTTATTTTAAAACAAATTCCTCACCTGATTGGCTACGATAAAGATTACGAAGGTGATTACACGTTTCAGCAGGGCGATAAAAACAATACGTTCAGCAGCATTACCGGCGCTTTTGCGCGCATTACCCCGTTAGCTATACTTATTGGTGTTACGTGTTTGCTGGTGCAGATTTTCTGGGATAAAGTATTGTATAAAAAAGCACGTTTCTTTCAACTCTTTCCGGCGCCGTTAGTTGTTGTTATTGTTGGTGTATTGATGAGTTATTTTTTATCGAATGGAGATGCGCTGGTTTTAAAAGAAGAGCACATGGTAAGCATTCCCATTGCAAAATCAACCAGCGAGTTTTTTGCCTTATTTACAATGCCGGATTTCAATTATCTCAATCTGCCGATTGTATGGACAACAGGCATTACCATAGCTATTGTAGCCAGCTTAGAAACCTTATTAAATATTGAAGCTGCGGATAACCTCGATCCATATCGCCGGGTTACACCAACCAACCGCGAACTGAAAGCGCAAGGTATTGGCAACTTACTTTCCGGTATGATTGGCGGCTTGCCTATTACTTCGGTTGTGGTTCGTACATCAGCCAATTTAAATGCAGGCGCAAAGTCAAAAATGTCTTCTATTCTGCATGGTATTTTGCTATTGCTTTGTGTGGCATTTATTCCTGCCGTGCTCGATTTGATTCCACTTTCCGCTTTAGCTGCCATTCTTATTTATACAGGTTATAAACTTGCTAAGCCGTCTATTTTTACAGAGCTGTATAAAAAAGGATTCGATCAATTTTTTCCTTTCATTATTACAGTAATTGCTATTATTTTAACTGACCTTTTAATAGGTATTGCAATTGGTATTGGCGTCGGTTTGTTTTTTGTAATAAGAAGTAATTTTAAAACATCTTTGTTAGTTGTTAATGATGATCAGCGATACTTATTTCGCTTCAGAAAAGATATTTCTTTTTTGAATAAACCTTTATTGAAAAGTAAACTGGAAGAAGTGCCGGCTAATTCTTATGTGATTATAGATATTACGCGCGCCGAATTTATAGATCAGGATGTCGTGGGTGTGATTAACGATTTTACTCATCATTCACAGCTAAAGAATATAAAAGTTGATATTAAACGAAATTTGACCCGAAGTTCTCATCAGCAGGTTATTAAAATAGATATATCTGAGCCTGAGATGGCCTATTAACTTAAAACTATAATACAATGACTTCTTACGAAAAATTACTGTTGGAAAACAAAGCCTGGGCGCAGGAAAAAATAGAAGATGATCCCGATTATTTTAAACGTCTGGCAGATTTACAAACACCGGAATTTTTATGGATTGGTTGCAGCGACAGCCGCGTTCCGGCTAACCAGATTACCAATACGCAGCCGGGCGAAATTTTTGTACATCGCAACGTGGCAAACCTGGTAATTTCAACCGATGTAAACCTGTTAAGTGTTCTGGATTATGCGGTAAATCATCTCAAAGTAAAGCACGTAATTGTGTGCGGGCATTATGGTTGTGGTGGCATAAACGCAGCTTTAAGCGATGCGGATTTTGATAATATCCTCAATATGTGGCTGCGCAATATTAAAGATGTAATTAGTTTATATAAAGACGAATTGGACAGCTTTGAAGATAAAAAAGCAAAATCGGATCGTCTGGTTGAATTAAACGTGATTGAGCAGGTAAAACACGTTGCCCGCACGGCTATTATCCAGCGCGCCTGGAAGAATGAGCAACGCCCGCAAATACATGGTTGGGTATATGGTTTAAAAGATGGAAGAATCAATCCTGTCTTCGAAATGCCTGTTGGTGCAGATGTTGAAGATATTTATAGATTCAAGCTGTAAAAAATCAATACAAAATACAGTTTTATGTTACCATCGCCGGTAACTCCGGTTGATCTTTACTTGCGACGCTCCGTTCAAAGTTCGGAACATAAATGAATCTGAAAGTAAGCACAACTTATAAAAAACCGCACTACAAAATTGTAGTGCGGTTTTGTTTATAAAAATGAATTTATTTTGTTACGCAACTGTATTGGCAAACGTCTTTTTTATGGTATTGCAAAAATCAGATTTAATCATTTTTTCTGCGGCTAAAATCATATTCCGGAACGCGTTTGCATTGCTGATGCCATGACCGATAATTACCGGTTTCCCCACACCCAGAACTGGCGTTCCGCCATAGTTTTCATAATGAAAACGATTCATGTATTCATCCTTTTCAAGACCGCGCTGTACCGCAATGGTATCGTAAAAAGATTCTGCCAGTTTTAAGATTACGTTTCCGGTAAAACCATCACACACAATTACATCCGCTTTTGGCGTAAATACATCTCTGCCTTCTATATTTCCTATAAAATTGATAGCTGCATTTTCTTTTAACAACGGATAGGTTGCCTGCGCTAGAATATTTCCTTTGCCTTCTTCTTCACCCACATTCAATAACCCGATTTTAGGATGGCTGATGCCCAATACATGTTCGGCATATAAACTTCCGAGCATGGCAAATTGATTTAGTTGTTCCGGTTTGCAATCTGCATTTAAACCTACATCGAGTAACAAACCGGTAGAGCCATCTATCTTAGGAACAATGGTAGAAATGCTCGGGCGTAAAACACCTTCAATCGCTTTAATGGTGTACATCGTTCCCACAAGCATGGCGCCTGTATTTCCAGCGCTCAAGAAAGCGTCTATTTTGCCGGTTGCTAACAAATAAAAGCCAATGGCAATGGAAGATTTCTGTTTTTCTTTTAAGGCTTTGGTAGGATGTTCGTGGTAACCAATCACTTCCGGTGCATGAATGAGCCGGATAGATTCGGAAGAAACTTGGTGCTGGTTGAGTAAAAGTTGTATCTGTGGCTCATCGCCAATACAAAACAAAGTTGCCGGCTTTAAACTGGCAGACAAATACAGTTGTAAACCTAATACTGCTTCGAGTGGAGCATAATCGCCACCCATCATGTCTATCCCAATATTCATAGCCGGCAAGCTAATAATAAAAGTGGAAACCGAAAAAATGCCTGGTTAAACTTACGCTTTCAGCGGCGCTTTTTCAGAAACAAGTTTTCCTTTATAATACAATTTTCCTTCACTTACATGAGCGCGGTGGCGTACATGCAATTCGCCGGTTGTTGTGTCTTTGCTCAGCGTTACTTCTTCAGCAACATAATGTGTTCTGCGTTTTGCGCTGCGTTGCTGCGAGTGTCTGCGTTTCGGATTTGGCATAACCTAATTTTTAAAATATCAAAAATGTTTATTGTAAATCTTTAAATTGTTCCAAGCCTTTCCAGATTGGATTTGCTCCTTTTTCGGCTTCATTCTTCATCTGTTCCAGCTTGCTTATCACTTCCTCGTTGCAGGACTTTCCGCCATTCACATCATCAGCACAAATTTTTTGCGACGGAATACTCAGGTTGATGAATTCATAAATCCAGTCTGCCACATACAAATGACTTTCTGTTTTACTGATATAATACACATCCGGATCTTCTTCCTGGTTGTTCATTTTGTCCGGCTCATCAACCATTTTTACCACGATGTTGAATTCATCCCAAAGCTTTACGGTAAGCGAGTTTCCGCAACGGTCGCAAAGCACATCAGCTAAACCGTCAACATCAAACTTCAGCATTAGAAAACCATTCTTTTTATCTAATAATAGTTTTACGTTTGCCTTGCAATTGGTAAAATCCTGTTCATCGTAATTCGCAAAGAACTTGTCTGTAATTTCGTAGTTATACTCGTGAATGCCCGGCTTTAATCCCACAAACGCTATTTCATACGCTCTCCGGTTATTCATGGTCACAAATTAAGGGTGGCAAAGGTATGATAAAAAGGCATATTGAGTAATGTAAAATTTAGCTTATCAACTTTTTTGCAATTACTTCTCAAATATTATTTTACTATTGAAAAAAATATGTTGCTAAATCAACCTTTGAGTAATCAGTTTTTGTATGATAATTTACCTGCTTTGCCAATAAAATACTTGTAAAAAAGTTGATAAGAATGGAGGCTGTAAATGCTTTTACCAGTAATGAAGTTTCAGTTTAATCAAAACAAATATGTCAAAATATATAAGCTTACCTAAAATAGGAATTTCGGAATATTTGCGGAAAATAAAATATGGAAAATGGTTTAAAAATTACGATGAGTTTTTTAAAAATAAAAAAGGCTTTGAAGTAGGCGGTCCAAGCGGTTTATTTAGCGGATCTATAATTCCCGTTTACGAATTGGCAAACACAATTGATGGATGTAATTTCAGTAGTTCAACAGTTTGGGAAGGTAATATAACATCTGATGATTACCGCTATTATAAAAATAAAAAAGGAAAGCAGTTTATTTCTGAAGGTTCGGATCTCAGGCAAATAGAAGATGAGCAATACGATTTTTTACTTTCCTGCCATAACCTCGAACATATTGCAAATCCTATTAAAGCAGTTAAAGAATGGCAGCGGGTTGTAAAGAAAGGTGGCGCACTTTTACTTGTTCTGCCCGATAAGAGATTTACGTTTGATAAGAAGCGCCCATACACAACGTTCAGCCATTTGCTTGACGATTTTAAGAATGATATAGGTGAAAATGATCTTACACATTTGCCCGAAACCTTACAATTACATTGTTTAGAACTGGACCCAGGTTCGGGAAAAGATTTTGAAAGATTCAGGCAGCGCGGCGAATTAAATTTTGAAAACAGGTGTTTGCATCATCATGTATTCAGCCAGGATGTTTTGGGAGAAATATTTACTTACTTAGGAATAGAAATTATTTCGCAACAATTTATTCCAACCATGCACCAGGTAATTATTGGTAAAAAGTGATTTTTATTTGATAGATAAAAAGACAGCCTGACTATTCAGGCTGTCTTTTTATAATCTTATTTCGGATCCAACGCTTTGCGTATTCTTTCCGCTTCGTCCTGCAAATGATACTTACTCATTTTATCAACCGTACCCGGAATAGCTGCTAAGATTCTGCTGCGCAATGCCACCAGATGTGCCCGCGCAATAGAAACCACATCGGTTGTTTTTACACTTGTATTACCCAGCGTTCCTAATGAGCCAAACGAAATGGTAATGCCACCAGCCGATGGATTTAAAATATTGATTAACGCTTCTGTATAAGCTTTTTGCACGTTGCGGCGATACATATCAATTGGTTTTTTGCTTTGTAATTCGCTCCAGATACCATTTTCGGCGTCGGTAAGCATGTCATCGGCTGTGTATGGATTTTTATCACTAAAACGATAACTGGTATAAACCAAACGCGCAAGCCGCGAATTAGAAACCAAACTATTGATGGTATTCACCTGGATATTTCCAACCGCTTCTGCAACTGCCGGATTGCTGAATTTGTTTAGAATATTTTTATCTAATAACCAGGTTGGCGTAGTAAACAATTGCTGGTTTAAAAAGGCAACCGCTTCTTTTTGTGTTGTCTTTGGTGTAGGCGCATACACATCGCCGGCTTGCTCTACACTTTTCGGAACTTCGTAAATGCCACCTACATTTTTCAGCACATGAAACATATAACGGTTAAACTGGATGGTAAGCTGTGCATACATATCTTCGAGGTTCTCATACACATCGCCTTCTTCCTTCGTCCAGGTTGGCAATTGTGGTAAAATACGTTTCATATTCTTGATGCCGTATTCACTTGCCTTCATATTATTATCGCCCAAATCTTCTGTCTGCGAATGCGGATCGTATGGATTGGTTTCTGTTCCAAACCACAAACGTGGATTGGCTTTCAGGCTGTCAATAATCCATTTGTTGACAATCTTTTTATCATCTTCCTCACTTTTCCCGCCGCTGTAAGAATAACCCCATTGTATTGCCCATTTATCGTAATCGCCAATGCGTGGAAATAAGCCGGCTTCCGAAATATGATCTTCCGGTTGTGCTACATAATTAAAGCGAGCATAATCCATAATAGAAGCCGTATGACCATGCGCTTCCACCCAGGCTTTATCACGTAATTTTTCAACCGGCGTGGTGCTGCTGCTGCCCATATTATGGCGCAAACCGAGTGTATGACCAATTTCGTGGGAAGAAACAAAACGGATTAATTCACCCATTAACGAATCGTCTAATTTCATTTTGCGCGCTTTAGGATCTACAGCGCCGGCCTGCACCATATACCAATCGTGCAACAGCTTCATTACATTGTGATACCAGCCAATATGACTTTCTAAAATTTCACCTGTACGCGGGTCGTGAACATTAGGTCCGTACGCATTTTCTATATCAGAAGCAAAATATCGCAATACCGAAAAGCGCGCATCTTCCAAACTCATACTCGTATCGCTTTCCGGCCATTCTTTTGCCATGATGGCATTTTTAAAACCAGCTTTTTCAAACGCTTTTTGCCAGTCGTTAATGCCTTGAATTAAATACGGACGCCATTTTTTTGGTGTGGCCGGATCTATATAATAAACAATTGGTTTTTGTGGCTCAACCAACTCTCCGTTTTTCCATTTATCCATATCTTCCGGCTTTGGCTCTAAGCGCCAACGCACCACAAATACATCGTTTTTTACTTTCTGCTGATCATCACCATAAATAGTATAGTCATCGGCAAAATAGCCAACACGCGGATCGAAAGCCCGCTTTGCCATTGGCTTTGGCGGCAACAGGATAAACGAGTTATTGATTTCAAGCGTTACGGCACCGGCTGCACTGGCTGCCGGGAAAGAAACGGAAGGAAAAGGCCCTGCAGAAAACCCGCCAAAACCTGCGCTTGAACCAAAAGTTTTTACTGATTTGATTTCAATATTTAAGGGGTAACTATTGATGTTATCAATATAAGAACGATCGCTGATTAAACCCGATAAATTATAGCTGCGCTTGTCCCACGGATTAATAGAAACAACCTGGTTATCGCCACGAAAAAAATCGGTAACGTCAATTACCACGCTTGCAGAATCTTTATTTGTAACGGTGTCTTTACCAAACGCTTTTATATCAAATACTGCCGCAATCGGGTTTTCGTTGGAGTTGCTAACTGCCTTATAAATCTGATTGGTAGAATCGGCAACATTAATGGTCGTAATAACGCGAAGAAAAATATTATTGTTCGGTCCTTTTTGCCATTCAAGAGTTTGCTGATTGGTAAGTTCGCCACCATATACATCCCCGCCGGCAGGTGTGCGGCTGTAACGTGTAACCGCCAAAATTTCTTTGTTCAGTAAACTATCCGGTATTTCAAAATACCATTTCTCATCTACTTTATGAACTGTAAATAAACCTTTTTTAGTGATGGCTTTGCTTGTTATCACATCGCTGTAAGCTTTTGGCGCACCAATTTTTTGTGGTGGCAATCGTCTTGTTGTATCACCGGAAGGTGTTGAAGTATGTGTTGTCGCCGTTGACGGAGGATTTGATTTCGATTTCTTTCTTGCCGCACAGCCTGATAACATACCGGCAACAGCCAGTAACATCCATATTTTTCTCATGAACTTTCTTTTCTTTTTAAACGCGATGAAGATAATATGGCAGAATGAAAGCAGAGATATGTGTAAGGTAAATAGCTGTGTTTTTCCTGTTAAAAATAAAATGATAAGTAAAAGGCGAAACAGATAAAAACATGGAGCCGTGAATATTTATATTTTTATACACGAACTGCCTAAATAAAACTATCACCGAAACCTCTATATTCGTTGTTCATTTTTATATAAACAGGAGTAATGATTGCAGCCCTGATAAAAGGTTTGGCATTAGGACTATTGCTTAGCATCTCCGTGGGACCTGTTGTTTTTTCTATCATCCGCCAGAGTCTGAACAATGGTCATAAAGGCGGTTTTGCATTTGTGGCAGGCGTATCTGCCAGCGATGTGCTGCTGGTGCTGGTTTGTAATATCTTTTCGCAATTGTTTAAACAGGCAATGAGCCATGAAAAAACAATAGGTATTGCCGGAAGCGTTTTCTTAATTTTATTGGGAATTTTTAATTTCTTTTTTAAAAAAGTTCCGCGTCCTGATGACGTAAAAGTGATTACTGTATTTCGCAAGCGTGATATGGTAGCCGGTTTTTTTTCCGGTTTTTTTATGAACCTGCTGAATCCCGGCGTATCCTTATTTTGGTTTGCCGCTTCAGCAACAATTTTAGAAGATTCGGAAACGGTAGCAGCACCGGAGCAATACCGCTTAATTGTATTTACTACTTGTTTGTTATTTGTATTGGCGGCAGACATCAGCAAAGTAATATTAGCTGGTAAAATCCGAACCAAACTCACACCGCATAACATTCATATTATTGACCGCATTTCCGGACTTATTTTAATGATTTTTGGCCTTGTGCTGATGTATGGTATTTTTACCGGCCACATGGCTGGCAAACAGCTTAATTAATTTTGTTTCATGGCTTCCGCAACCAAAACCAAACGTGCCCGTATCTGGCGCTGGTGCAAACGCATTTTTTTGTTCCTGTTTCTTTCTTCTTTTTTATATATCCTTCTTTGCAAATGGATCATGCCACCCATAACACTTACGCAGTTTGGCGCATGGATAAGTGGTGATGGATTAAAGCGCGATTATGTAAACGGAAGCGATTTATCGCCTAATCTGAAACTGGCAGCTATAGCGGGTGAAGATCAGTTATTTCCTCTACACAGCGGTTTTGACTGGAAGAGTTTAGAGAAAAGCTTATCAACCGATCCAAAGAAAAAGAACCGCGTACGCGGAAGCGCCGCAAGTACTATAAGCCAGCAAGTAGCTAAAAATGTTTTTTTATGGCAGGGTGAAGGCATTACTAAATACATCCGCAAAATACCTGAGTTTTATTTTACCAAAATGATAGAATGGATTTGGGGAAAACAGCGAATATTAGAAGTGTATTTGAATGTAATTGAAATGGGCAAAGGTATTTATGGCGCCGAAGCGGCTTCACAAGCTTATTTTGGAAAATCTGCTAAAAATGTATCGCGCAAAGAGGCTGCTATGATTATTGCCTGCTTGCCTAACCCTAAGAAATTTACAGTAAAACCAGTTAGTCGTTTTGTAAACTGGAAAAGCAACTGGATTCTTCGCCAAATGAATAATTTGCAGGGTGACGATGATATAAAAGCGTTGGTGCATTAATTCACTTATACTTTTTAATCTCATCCTATAAAATACAAAAAACTTGTTTGTTGCTATTCATCTATATAATCAACCATTCCATCTTAATTAACGGCTTTATGGTAGAATAAACTGATGTTTTTTCCTGACAAACGGGTGTTCAAACCTCTAACTTGTACTTTTTTATCAGTTTTTAGTTTGTTTTTACCAGTTTTTAAAGGTCAAATTTTATATTGCATTCAATAATACTTTGATAATCAATACAAATTAAAGAATATTTTGTTTTAACATATAAATAAGTGTTAGTTTTACCTTTTTAACAAGTTATTTTTAAAATATAGCTTAGTGTTTCTAATTTGTAATACGATTGCTTATGCTTAAAAGAATCCATTTTTTAACCGTCAGGTCATTTTTTCTATTTCTTTCCATTTTTATTTCTTCCATTTTATTTGCGCAAAAAACAGTTAGCGGTAAAATTACTGATAAAGCAAACAATCAACCTTTGACAGGTGTATCAGTACAAGTAAAGGGAACAAACACCGGCACACAAACGAATGCCGAAGGTTCTTTTTCTATTAGTGTTCCTAACGACAATAGCACGTTAGTGGTATCCACAGTTGGATATGAAACTATGGAAATGTCTGTAAACGGAAAAACTTCTTTAGACTTTGTACTTACGGCAACAACTGGTAATTTAAATGAAATTGTAGTAACCGGCTACACATCACAAAGAAAAAAGGATTTAACGGGAGCTGTTTCTATCGTGAACATGAATGATGTAAAAGCTCAACCGGCAGCAAGCCCTATAGAAGGATTGCAAGGTAAAGCAGCGGGCGTACAAATTGTTAATGATGGCGCCGCCGGCAGTACACCACAAATAAGAATCAGAGGATTTAGTACAATTAATGATAACGACCCGCTTTATATAATTGATGGAATGCCTTACCGAGGTAAATTAAGCTGGTTAAGCTCAAATGATATAGAAACTATGCAGGTTTTGAAAGATGCTTCTGCTGCTTCTATATATGGTTCCAGAGCTAACAACGGCGTTGTAATTATAACAACCAGAAAAGGTAAATCCGGTGCGCCAAAAATTAGTTTAGATGCCTATTATGGAACGCAAAATCCCAACAGGTCAAGCTACCCTGATTTTTTAAATCCTCAACAGTACGCTCAGTACTTTTACCAGGAGTTTATCAATGCAGGCCAAACGCCTGGCACAAGTGGTACAACGGGTACAAATTATGGTACATCACCCACTACACCTACCTTGCCTGAATATCTTATAGCAGGTACAATTACCGGACAAAATATAACAGCAGCGGATGCAGATCCTTCCAAATATAATTACACTACAAACGCAGCAACCTTTTATCAAATTACAAAGGCAAACCAGCAGGGGACTAACTGGATGCGTGAAATAACCAGAAATGCACCTATTCAAAATTATGAGTTGAGTTTGTTAGGTGGCGGAGATAACTCGCAGTATGCCATAAGCGGTAATTATTTTGATCAGCAGGGTACGTTGAAGTACACTTATTTTAAACGGGCTAACATACGTGCCAACTCTAATTTCTTTGCATTAAACAAGCACCTGACTATTGGTGAGAATATGCAATATTCCTGGAACAAAGGTGTAGGTTATGCTACAAACACTAATGTAGCAGGTAGTTATCAGAATGAAGGCGCGGCTGTATTTGAGGTGTATCGTATGCAGACAATTATACCTGTTTATGATATTGCAGGAAATTTTGCAGGTACCAAGGGTAGTATTTTAGGTAATGCAGCTAACCCATTAGCCGCATTATACCGGTCAAGAAATAATGTAAATACTGATAATCAATTTTTCGGAAGTGCTTTTGCCGATCTTAAGATTATTGACGGATTAAATTTAAGATCAACTTACGGATTAAGATATGATAACTATAAAGGTATAGGCATTACGGTGCCAAATCCGGAAATGTCGGAAGGTAGCGTAGATGCAAACAGCATGTCTGAATATCAGGGTTTTTCTACCGACTGGACATGGACTAATACTTTAACTTACAAAAAAAGGATTAAGGATGTACATGACATATCTGTATTTGTAGGCACCGAAGCTGTTAAATCTCAATACAGGCAGGTAACCGGCAATGGTAATGGATTCTTTCTGTATGGCGATATAAACTATTATTATTTAAGTGCGGCAAGTACTACAAGTTCTACAAGTGCAGCAAGTTTTAGCACATTGTTCTCAACCTTTGCCCGTGCTGATTATTCATACAAAGACAGATACCTGATATCAGGAACCGTACGCAGAGATGGCTCTTCTAATTTTGGTCCTGAAAACAGGTATGGTACTTTCCCTGCTGTTAGCGGCGCCTGGAGAGTATCTCAGGAAAATTTCATGAAAAGTGTATCCTGGCTTAACGACCTTAAGTTTCGTGTCGGCTATGGTGTTACAGGTAATCAGAACATTCCTGCTTTTCAGTATCTAAAACTATATCAGGCAAGTCTTACTACATCGTATTACCCTATAGGCGGTAGTGGTACAAGTTCTGGCGTGTGGGGTAATGCTTATGATAACTCTTCCATTAAATGGGAGCAGGTTCAATCGGTAAATGTTGGGTTAGACTTTACCATTCTTAAAAGCAAACTGGAAGGTACATTCGATTGGTATAATAAGGATACCAAAGACATGTTATATCCTGTACCATTACCTTCTACAGCTGTGGGCGGAGGGGCATCGCCTTACGTTAACATTGGAAAAATGAATAACAAAGGTGTTGAGTTTGCGCTTACTTATCATTACACCGGCAACCCGGCGCCAAACGCATTTCATTTTGATGTAACAGGAAATATTTCACATAACAAAAATGAAATTGTAGAACTAACGCCTACTATTAAAAATGTTCCCTATAACAGTGTGAGAGATATAACCACTTCTGTTTTAGAAACGGGGCAGCCTTTCGGAGCTTTTTATGGTTATAAAATGACTGGTATTTACCAAAGCGCAGATGATATCTCAAAAAGCCCATCTTACAGTGGTGCCAGAATTGGTGGTCCTAAGTATGCTGACGTTTCCGGACCTAATGGTACACCGGATGGAATAATTGATGCTAATGACAGAACTATTATTGGTAGCCCGATGCCAGACTTTATATACTCATTGTCATTCAATGCATCTTATAAAAACTTCGACATTGTAATGTTCTTTAACGGTTCTCAGGGTAATGACATTTATGAACAAACCCGTTATTACACTGATTTCAACGGTTTCGATGGTGCAGTTAGTACAAGAATGTTAAACGCATGGAGCCCTACCAACACTTCAAGTATGATACCTTCACCTTACAGAGGCCGCAGCACAACTGAATTGCAATCTTCCAGCTATTACATCCAGGATGGCAGCTACATGAAAATGAAAAACTTACAAATCGGCTACAATTTTTCTTCAGGTTTATTCAAGAATGCGATCAGCAAACTGCGTCTATATGTAAGCGGCACCAATTTATTCACTATTACAAAATATACTGGTTTAGATCCTGAGGTTAGTTCAGTATCGAGTACCTATAGCGCACCCGGTGTAGATTATGGTATCATACCAATGTCCCGCCAGTTCTTAGTAGGTATAAATGCAACATTCTAAACTGAACAAATCAAATTAAATTACTATGAAACGAATATATTATTTATCGATTGCCGCTTTTATATTGCTGACAGCATCCTGCAGCAAAGGGTTTTTAGAGCAAGAGCCTCAAGGTCAGCTTACATCTCCTCAATTATCAAATCCACAGGGCGTAGAAGCTTTGTTAATTGGTGCTTATGGTTTAATGAATGGAAATATAAATGGAACCTGGGGTAATTATGCTCCGGCTCCGAGTATGTGGTTGTTTGGTGAAGTGGCTGCAGATGATGCTCATAAAGGCAGCAGCAGTACCGACCAAAGCTATATGAATGAAATAGAACATCATACACTAACAACAACGAACGATAATCTTAGTATTACCTGGCACAATTACTACGAAGGAATTATTCGTTGTAATAATACATTATCTTTCTTAGCTCAGGTGCAAGCCGGCTCCGGAGATAAAGTAGCTGATGACAGAGCTATAGTAATACAGGCAGAAGCAAGAATGCTTAGAGCACATTATTACTTCTTACTGTATAGGTTATTTGTTCATATACCATATGTAGATGAAACGACTTCTGGTGCTGATGCTGCAACTGTAAAAAACGATCAAGATGTAATGCCTAACATTATAGCAGATTTGCAGTTTGCTATTACCAACTTGCCTGAAGTCCAGGGTGAAGTGGGAAGATGTAATAAAATAGCAGCCGAGGCTTATTTAGGAAAGGTTTATTTATACCAAAAACAATATGCACAGGCATTAGATTTATTTAAAACCGTTATTGCTGCAAAACCAGCTCTTGCTACTTTGCCTTTTCAGAACAACTTTAATATCACTACTGAAAATGGCCCGGAATCAATTTTCACAGCTCAAGATGTAATAAACTCTGATGGAACTGGTGATAATGCCAATGTAGGCGATATGTTGTCCGGCTTTTATGGAACCGCTCCTGTAAACTGTTGCGGGTTCAGCCAGCCATCTATTGATTTGGTAAATTCCTATAAAGTAGATGCAAACGGATTACCATATCTTGATGACTCTTACAGGACTAATCCTTATACGTCAGACATGTCGCTGACCGGTGCTGCAAAAGATAATTATAAGGTTGATCAGACGATTGCTTTTGATCCGCGCCTTGACTATACAGTAGGCCGCCGCGGTGTACCTTTCAGAGATTGGGGTGTAATGCCGGGCGATCCCTGGATACGTGACCCTGCGTATGCCGGTCCTTTCGTTGGCTATAAAGCACGAATCAATCAAGCTGATTTCACCGGCAATACTGTATCGGGTGGTTTATATATAACAGGGCTTAATATAAACATCATCAGGTTAGCTGATGTTTATTTGATGGCTGCAGAATGTGCTATCGAAACAAGCGATCTTGCTTCTGCTCTTACCTGGGTGAATGCCGTTCGTGCGAGGGCTGCTACACTTCCTGTTGTATCGGTTAACGGTACTCCGGCTGCAGCTTATAAAGTGGGTTTGTATCCATCTTTCCTAAGTGCAGATTATGCCCGTTCTGCTGTACGTTTCGAAAGAAGACTTGAGCTGGCTATGGAAGGTCAGCGCTTCTTCGATCTTGTAAGATGGGGCATTGCCAAAACAACCATTGAAAGCTATTCAGCTTTCGAAGGACAATTCTTGCCGAACAACAAAGGCATTACATTCGATGATAATAAGAATACATACTATCCAATTCCTCAAACTGAAATAGATAAAAGCAATAGTGCATTAACTCAAAACTCAGGATATTAATGGGTTTTGTTTGAAATAATAAAAAGGCAGAACATACAGTTCTGCCTTTTTATTATTTCAGAACTACTTTGTAACAGATAAGTGGATATTTTTAAAAATAACAGAAGTAAATTGTAAATGCAGAGCCATAAAAAAGCATTCTTCATTATTGCATTTTTAATAGTAATTATTATTGTTTTTATTACATGCACTAGCAATACAAGCAATTCTACGCAAGGTGATCCAAGAGGAGTATTGTATGCAGGTTCCGCCGCCTGCATTTCCTGCCATAAGGATATTGCAGATTCACATGTTCATACAAGCCATTATAATTCTTCTTCAAAAGCATCTTATACGGAGCTTCAAAAGCTTATCAACCCAACCAATAATATTGTTCGTTATGCAAATAATCAACAAGTATCTCTCGAAGATGCTCACTCGCAATTTTTTCAATCGTATTCGGTAAATGGAAATCGTATTGAGTCAAAAGAAATGAACATTGTATTTGGCTCTGGAAAAAATGCCCAAACGTATGGCTATTGGAAAGATTCGCAGCTTTACGAATTGCCCCTGACTTACTTATCGAAACAGCAAACATTTACAAACAGCCCGGGATTTCCGATTGCCAAACCGTATTACACCCGTGTCATTCCAAGCCGGTGTATGGAATGTCATTCTTCTTTTGTTAACACTAAACAAGTGCGGGAAAGTGGACTCCTGAAAATGACTGAAAAGTTTGATTCCTCTTCTATACTATACGGTATTGATTGTGAACGGTGTCATGGTCCCGGCGCCGAACATGTGCAGTTTCAGAAAAGCAATCCGGGTATAAAAGAAGCAAAATTTATCACTAAAATCAAATCTCTTACCAGGCAGCGGCAATTAGATATATGTGCTTCCTGCCATGCCGGAGACCCGGTTGAAATGCATTCCATATTTGCATTTAAACCTGGCGATACGCTTTCCAAATACTATTTGTTTTTTACAAACGGAAGTGCACCGGATGTGCATGGAATGCAGTTGCAATCGCTTCAATCCAGCGAGTGTTTTCGTAAAAGTAATGTGATGACCTGCATTACCTGCCACCAATCGCACGAGGCAAAGGATGATATCCAGGCTGTCATTCTGAAATGTACTTCCTGCCATCAGCAAGCAACACAACATGCTGCGCAAATGAATAGTCCCAGTAGTAACTGTATTACCTGCCACATGCCATTGCAGGCTTCAAAGAGCCTGGATTTTAATAATCAAACAATAGGAAACAGTATTGCGTATATGTTAAGAACACACAGAATTGCTGTTTATCCCAAATCTGAATGGAAATAAACTTTTAATATGATTACGATATATAAACTTTCTGCATAGTAGCAGGAAGCATACAAAATTTGCGCTTCAAAAACGATAAAATGCAACTGCAAAAGAAAGCAGTTTACAATCAGCTTTTGCGACCTGTTCATATCTCTGAAGTCAATATAAATTCGGATGGAAAAAATGACTTTGTTGTTTGCGAATTTGGTTACCTGATTGGTGCGCTTTCTTGGTTGCAAAACAATGGCAACAGCACATATACAAGACACGTTGTGCGAGATGTGCCGGGAGCTATCAAATCCATAATTACTGATATAAATAAAGATGGAAAGCCTGATATTTTGGCTTTGTTTGCGCAAGGTGATGAAGGCATTTTCTTGTTTACGAATAAAGGCAATAACGGTTTTGATAGTAGGGAACTTTTACGTTTTCCTCCAAGCTATGGATCGAGCTATTTTGAGCTTGATGATTTTAATAAGGATGGTTATCCTGATATCTTATATACATGTGGCGATAATGCCGATTACTCGCAAATTTTGAAACCGTATCACGGCGTTTATATTTACTTAAACGATAAGCACAACAACTTTACACAAGCTTATTTTTTCCTGTTGATGGTTGTTATAAAGCGGTGGCAAAAGACTTTGATAATGATGGCGATTTAGACATTGCCACAATAGCTTACTTTGCCGATTTTGCGCATCAACCTGAAGAAAGTTTTATTTATTTAGAGAATAAAAGTAATCTTACTTTTCAGCCTTATTCTTTACCTGCAACAAAACAAGGCAGATGGATAAATATGGATGTTGCAGATGTAGACGGCGATCATCAACCGGATATTTTATTGGCCAATTGTTCCGTTGGACCTACCATTAATTACTCTGCTTATAACTAGAAATCAGGTGCGCCTTTTATGGTTTTAAAAAATACAGGACGAAAGAGTAAATAATATAAATTCTTATATTGCCAGTCTAATCCAAAACAAAAACATGGAAGAAAATAATTACGAAAAAAGCATTTTTGAAGAAGAACAAATACCTGTTGTATATGCAGGTTTTTGGGAGCGGTTTGGCGCCCTGTTTTTAGATGGGTTAATTTTATTACCTGTTAGTCTTATCAATTACTACAACCGTCAGCATTGGAACAATATAGCCATACTGATTATTGCCAGTTTAATTGCCCTGGTTTATAAACCGCTGCTCGAATATTTGTATGGCGCAACACCCGGCAAAAAAGCTTTATCCATTGCTGTTACAGGCTGGACATATCAAAAGCCAAACGCGCGAGAAGCCATTCTGCGCAATATTTTCGGGATTGTATCTGGTTTAATCAGCTTTTATATTTCGGTTAAAGAATTTGCTCATCCGCATATCAATCAGGCTCCGCCAACAGATTTTTCTATGCTTAGCGATGATATGATTTATTCAATAGCTTTCGGCACATTCGTATTCCTGATTTATATGACAGATATTATTGTTTTGCTGGTTGATAAAGAGAATCGTTCCCTGCACGATTTTATTGGTAAAACATACGTGGTTAAAAAGTACAGATAAAATAAAATCATTCAATTTATAAAAAAGACCATCAATAAGATGGTCTTTTTATTTTCTGTAATAAAATGAAATCATTGCCCGAACACTTCATTATGTTGTTCCTGAACACGGATAAATGTAGTGCGTTTGGTTAATTCTTTTAATTGTCGCGCGCCCACATACGTACAGGTAGAACGTATGCCGCCGAGAATAGAAAGAATGGTTTCTGATACATGACCACGATAAGGAACCTGAACGGTTTTGCCTTCGGAGGCACGATAGTTGGCAACACCACCAGAATATTTATTCATTGCAGTTTCCGAACTCATACCGTAGAATTGTTTGTATTGCCTGCCATCTTCTTCCACCAGTTCGCCACCGCTTTCTTCATGTACTGCCAGCATACCGCCAAGCATTACAAAATCGGCTCCGCCACCGAAAGCTTTAGCCACATCGCCGGGCACTTTACAACCACCGTCCGAAACAATTTGTCCGCCTAAACCATGCGCCGCATCGGCACATTCAATAATGGCAGAAAGCTGCGGATAACCAACGCCCGTTTTAACTCGTGTGGTGCAAACAGAACCCGGGCCAATACCGACTTTTACAATATCAGCACCGGATAAAAGAAGCTCTTCCACCATTTCGCCGGTTACCACATTGCCGGCAATAATTACTTTATCGGGATATTTATTTCTTGTTTTTTTTACAAAACGAACAAACTGTTCCGAATAGCCATTCGCTACATCAATACAAATAAATCTGATTTGTGGAAACGCTTTCAGTAAAGCATCTGCCTTCTCCGAATCGGCTGCGCTGGTGCCGGTGCTAACGGCAATATGTTCTGTAATATTTTCGTTTGTGTTAAGCATAAATTCCTGCCATTGGTTAAAGCTGTAATGCTTGTGAATGACGGTAAATAATTTATGTTCAGCTAACGATTTTGCCATCTCAAAAGTGCCGACGGTATCCATATTGGCTGCCATAACAGGTATTCCTTCCCAGCTTTTGCCATTATGTAAAAAAGTAAATTTCCTGATTAAAGATACTTCGGAACGCGAACCTAATGTAGAACGTTTTGGACGTATCATCACATCTTTAAAACCAAGTTTTATATCTGCCTCTATACGCATTTTATGTTTCTGCTGTTTACTTAAAGATACACAATTGCAGTTATAAAGAAGCTAACGCATCTTCCACATCCTGCATCAGATCATCCACATTTTCTATACCAACAGAATAACGGATTAAGGCTTCCGGAATACCAAGCAATTTCCGTTGCGCTTCCGTTAATTCTACATGACTTGTTGTTCTTGGCGGACCCGCCAATGTACTTACAGAACCCAAGCTGGCCGCGAGATGCGCTAATTTTAGTTTGGGTAAAAATTGTTTAACCATATCATAATTACCGGCTAACGCAAAACTAAGAATGCCACCAAAGCCACTCATTTGTTGCGCTGCAATATCATGATTGAGATGCGTTTCTAAACCCGGATAAAATACATCGCTGATTTTAGGATGTGTTTTCAGCCATTTGGCGATTTGTAAAGCTGACGCATTTTGCCGTTCAATACGAAGCTCGAGTGTTTTCATACCACGCGCAATCATATAAGCCGGATCGGCTTGCAGGCTGGCGCCGTTTATTTCGCGGAAATGAAATACCTGCTGTACCAAATCTTTTTTACCGGCTAACAAACCACCCATTGCATCGGAATGACCACAAAGAAATTTAGTAGCGCTGTGAATGACCAAATCGGCACCCAACTGCAAAGGATTTTGATTGATAGGCGTGGCAAATGTGTTATCAACAACCACAATGGCACCGACCTTTTTGGCAGCGCCTGATAAGCGTTTAATATCAACAATTTTTAGTGTTGGATTGGTTGGTGTTTCTAAGTAAACCACATCGCAGCCTTTGGCAATTTCCTCTTCCAGTTGCTCATAGTTCGACGTATCGCAAAGCTGTACATCTATTTGGTATTTGGGTAAAAAATCGAGAAAAATTTTACTGGCACCGCCATACGAATCTTTTATAGAAACCACACGCTTACCGGAAGTCAGAAAGGTAAATAAGGTGTTGCTGATAGCCGCCATTCCGGTTGCAAAAGAAGTTGCCATTTCTGCGTTTTCCAGCACACGGATTTTTTCTTCTAACGCAGCCACCGTCGGGTTGGTATTACGGCTATAAATATAGCCTTCTTCCTTACCAAGAGCTACGTTATGCCACTTATCTAAATCGGTATAAGAAAAAGCAACGCTATTAACAATGGGTGTTGTAACAGCGCCTTTTGTATTGGTGTTTCCTTCGCCTGCCCACACGGCGGCCGTGCCTTTTTTATAATGTTTTGAATCCATGTGAATGATGAGAGTTTGTAAGTATTGTATGATTTGGTAGTAATCAGCTATGTGAACAGATAATTGTATGTAAGCTGTATATTTTAAATAAGAAAGCCGCTTTATAAGCGGCTCTCAATCTTGGTTATTGGTTCAGTAAAGCGTTATGTAGATTTATAAAAATCGAAAACAGGATGGCAAGATATTATTTTTTTACCAGAGCCTTTGCTTTTTCTACTACATTTTCTACGGTAAACCCAAATATCTTCATGACTTCTTCACCAGGACCCGATTCGCCAAAGCGGTCAATACCAATAGGAGTACCTTCTGCAGTAATCCATTTCCACCAGCCCATGGTAATGCCGGCTTCTACAGATACACGCTGATGAATGGCAGGAGGCAATACTTCATCAATATAAGACTTGTCTTGCTTCTCAAACAACTCCCATGAAGGCATACTAACCACGCGGGCTTTAATGCCATCCGCTTTTAATTTTTCCTGCGCAGACACACATAAGTTCAGTTCAGAACCGGTACCCAGTAAGATAACATCGGGTTTGCCGCCTTCGGCTTCACTCAATATATAAGCACCTTTTTGCACATTACCGGCTGCCGGAGCATATTTTTCCTGGTCAATATTTGGCATTTTCTGACGCGATAAAATCAAGGCAACAGGTCCTTTCATTCTTGTCATAGCAATCTTCCAGGCTTCAACGGTTTCGTTGGCATCGCCGGGACGAATGACTGTTAAGTTAGGAACCGTACGCAAAGACGTTATATGTTCAACCGGCTGGTGCGTTGGTCCGTCTTCACCCAAACCAACACTATCGTGTGTAAATACATACGTAACCGGCGCTTCGGTTAAAGCTGCCAAACGAATCGCGCCACGCATATAATCGGAGAAAGTTAAGAATGTTCCGCCATACGTGCGAACGCCGCGATGAGAGGAAATACCATTCATAATAGAAGCCATACCATGCTCGCGTACACCGAACCAAACGTTGCCATTCTCGTAATGATCTGGCTGGAAACTGATATCGCCTTTGGTTGGCATTTCGTTAGAAGAAGCCAGGTCGGCAGAACCACCTAATACCCAGGGAACATTTTTCTTGATAACTTCTAAAGCTTTGCCCGATGCCTGGCGTGTAGCTAAACCTTCGCCGACTTTAAAGACAGGCATATCTTTATCCCAGCCTTCGGGCAATTTGCCCGCATAATTAATATCTAACTCTTCTTTTTCTTTTGAAAATGATTTGCCGTAATCTTCAAACAATTTTTTCCATTGTTCATTTAATTCAGCACCTTTTTTACCAGCTTCCAGCGTATGTTCTTTTACTTCGCCGGGAACAAAAAAGTATTCGTTCGGATCCCAACCCAGATTTTCTTTTGTCTTTTTTACATTGTCTTCGCCTAACGCACTGCCGTGCACTTTATTGGTGCCTTCCAGCGGGCTGCCAAAACCGATAATGGTTTTTACAGCAATGATAGAAGGCTTTTCAGTTTCTTCCTGGGCAAGATAAATGGCACGTTCAATGGCACCTAAATCGTTGCCATCTTCTACAATCTGCGTGTGCCAGCCATACGCATCAAAACGCATCAATACATCTTCTGTAAAAGCCAGGTTGGTAGGACCATCGAGAGAAATATGATTATCATCCCAGAGATAAATTAATTTACCCAATTTCAAATGCCCGGCAAGAGAAGCCGCTTCGGAAGCAACGCCTTCCATCAGGTCGCCATCGCTTACAATGCCATACGTATAATGATCGTACAATTTAAAATCAGGTTTGTTATATCGCGCAGCTAAAAATTCTTCAGCCATTGCAGAACCAACGCCGTTGCCAAAACCTTGTCCTAATGGTCCGGTTGTTACCTCGATGCCATCAGTCAACATAGATTCCGGATGTCCGGGTGTTTTAGAACCAACCTGGCGGAATTTTTTCAATTCTTCCATTGGCAAATCGTAGCCGTACAAATTGAGCAAGCTATATAAAAGCGCCGAGCCATGTCCGGCTGATAAAATAAACCTGTCGTGATTTGGCCAGGCAAAATCTTTCGGGTCGAAACGAAGAAATTTTTGCCAGAGAACATACGCCATTGGTGCGGCACCCAACGGTAAACCCGGGTGACCGGAATTGGCTTTCTGCACCATATCAACCGAAAGAAAACGGATGGTGTTTACACTTAGCTGGTCAATGCCGGTAGCTGTTTCTGATACTGTCTGGTTAGGCATAAAATGAGCTTAATTTGTTTAGAAGTAAATAATCAACAAAATTCTTACCTGATATAAAATTTCAGCGAAGCCGAATATAAAATTTCAGTTGCCGGAATTTGTTCTGCTTACAAAATCTACTTGCAAAGCAGATTATTTCAGGCGATGTATAAAGACAAATGTAATAAAAGCAGGCATTGCAGCCTGTAAAAACATTGTTTGGTAAAACAGAAATAATAAAAGAAGCAACATGCTTGCAAAAAAGTAACAGCTTATCTTCATGCAAAGTATGGGGAACAAAAAATAAGTGGGTTGTCTGAATATCATCAAATAAATATGATGACAATATTTTTCAGACGATTTTCGATCATTAATTTCGTTTTTATTATATCTATAAAAATAATGATATGCCGGGTGATTTTACGAATCCAATACAACCGCAGAAAGAGCCTGGCGATGAAAGCCACTTGCCACGCACAAACCCGGAACTCAGGGCGGTTAACAGTGCGCTTCGTACATCTGAAAACCGTTTCCAGGCAATTGTAAATCAATCGCATACGGGTATTGCAGAATACGATGTGGAAGGAAAATTCATTTTTATAAATAAAGGTTTTACGGGTATCACGGGCTACACAGAAGAAAGCCTGTATGGTATGAATATGCAGAATATCCTTCATCCTGATGATATAGGTACGTACCAGGAAATGCTTCGCCGGCTGGAAGAAGATTTTGCTGTTGAAACAGAACTGCGTTGTGTGTGTGCCGATGGTTCGCAAAAATGGGTTTCTGCTCATACATCGCCCATAAAAAACATTTATAGTAACACCACTTCTTTTATCACCGCCATCAGGAATATTGATGGTCAAAAACAGCAGGAAACAAGATGGCTGCAGGATGAAAAGAACTTAGATATTTTAGAAAGTATTACGGATGCTTTTTTTGCAGTAAATAATAACTGGCAAATTACATATGCTAATAAAAAAGCCGGGCAACTAAACAACCGCGCTCACGATGACTTGCTGGGAAAAGTGTTATGGGAAGAATTTCCCTCACTAAAAGAAACGCAATACGGAAAGCTGTACCAACAGGTAGCTGAGCAGCGATTGGCTGCATCTGTAATTGCCCGTTCGCCTGCAGATAATCAGTGGTACGAAGTTCATGCTTTTCCATCCAAAGATGGTATTGTAGCGTATTTTAAAAATGTAACTGAACAGGTAGAAGCTGAAGAATCGCTTCGGAAATCGGAAGAAAATCTCCGCACGCTGTTCAATACTATTGACGAAGGTTTTTGCATCATCGAAATGATATTCGATGAAAGCAATAAACCTTGCGATTATCGGTTCTTAGAATACAATCCTCATTTCGAGGAAATGACAGGTTTATATGGCGCTTTTGGAAAAACAGCTCTTGAACTTGTGCCTAACTTAGAACCGTTTTGGATTGAAACTTATGGTAACGTAGCTCTTACCGGCGAGCCAATTCGTTTTGAAAACAGCAGCGAACGAATGAACCGCTGGTTTAATGTATATGCTTCGCGCGTGGAAGATTCACACAGCCGCAAAGTAGCGATTGTATTTACCAATATCACCCAGCGTAAATTAATTGAGCGTGAGCAGGAACGGTTTCTGGCTTTGGGTTCAGATTTACAGGTAATTGCAGGTAATAATTTTAAATTCCTCTGGGTAAGTTCGGCATGGAAACGTGCGCTCGGTTATACGGCAGAAGAACTAACTTCTGTAAGCTGGCTGGAATTTGTGCATCCAGATGATTTGCCAAAATCGTTAGACATGGCGAAGGCAAATTTTTCCGGCGGAGAAACCATAGCCTGGGAAAATCGTTATCGTCATAAAGATGGTTCGTACCGCTGGTTTAGCTGGAATGCAAAACCTTATTTGGAAGAAAGTGTTTTATATGCCGTGGCAACAGACATTACAGAGCGAAAACTTGCCGAAAAAGCTTTGCAGGAATCGGAAGACAGGTACAGCGCTATCATTCATCAGGCAACCGCAGGTGTGGCTGAAATGGACTTGCAGGGAAATCATTTATTCGTGAATAAAAAATTCTGCGAAATGACTGGCTTCAGCGAAGAAGAGTTGTACACGCAGAAGTGTTTCGATTATGTGCATCCTGATGATAAAGCGCAGTGCGAACAATTGTTCCGGCAAACCGTAGCGACCGGAAAACCATTCGTCAGCGAGAAGAGAATCATCGGTAAAGACAAAACAGAAATCTGGATAAATGAAACCATTTCCAGTATCAGCGATGCGCAAAATAAAACACAAAGTATTGTAACGGTTTGTATAGATATTACCGACCGTAAAACTATCGAAAAGCAAAAAGACGATTTTATGGGCGTTGCCAGCCACGAACTAAAAACGCCGGTTACCTCTTTAAAAGCTTACGCCCAGGTTTTGCAAATGCGCTTTTCGAAAGCCGGCGACCAGCAATCAGCTGCTATGCTTGAAAAAATGGAAAGCCAGATAAACCGGCTTACTATATTGGTTCAGGATTTACTTGATGTAACACGTTTGGAAGGCAAACTGATGCAGTTTCGCCACGAAGTCTTCGATTTCAGAATGATGGTAATGAATACGATTGAAGAAGTTCAACGCACGTTGCCATCTCACACCATTGTTTACAACTCTATGCCGGAAGCGTATGTGTTTGCTGATGTGGAAAGAACCTCGCAGGTATTGGTTAATTTTCTTACCAACGCTGCCAAATATTCGCCGAAAGCCGACCAGGTTATTGTTTGGGTATCCATTGCCGATTCGCATGTAACCTGTTCGGTAGAAGACTTTGGTATTGGTATTCCGGCAGAAAGCCAAAAGTTTATTTTCGACCGTTTTTACCGGGTTACAGATAATTCGCGGAATACATATCCGGGTTTAGGACTTGGTTTGTACATTTCTGCCGAAATCATAAAAAAACAACAGGGAGAAATCTGGTTTAAAAGTTCTGTAAACTCTGGTTCTGTATTTAGTTTCCGGTTACCTTTATACCGTCAATCATAACTGAATAATAATTACTTATGCCGAAACGCATCGTTCTAGTGGAAGACGACGCTTCTATAGCAGAGGTGCTAACTATTATCCTCGAACAGGAAGATTACCGGGTTGATTCTTTTGCTGATGATTCATTTATTTCCGGGCTTTCTAATGATACACCGGGACTTATTTTGCTTGATATGTGGCTTTCAGGAATAAATGGAAAAGACATTTGCCTTGCTTTAAAAAATGATACAGCTTACAAAAACATTCCTGTTGTAATTATGTCGGCAAACCGCGATATAAAACAACATGCTGAAGAAGCTCGCGCAGATGATTATTTAGCCAAACCTTTTGATATTAACCGGTTGCTTTTGCTGTCAAAAAAATATTTGGAGTAAGATTTTTATTATTCTGCTTTTCAATACAAAATACAGTTTTCTGTTACGAAGTTTTGCAACTCCGGTTGGTCGTCTATTGCAATCTTAGATTTGTTTTTTTTATCTTTTAAGTAAAGAGAAAGAATAATCACTCTTGTACGTTCAAAAAATAATTGAACGTAATGTAAACCCGAGTTTTCCTTATCAACATTCACTTTCTATCTCTCTTATCGTTTCACTAACACCGTTTTAAAGAACTCCTAAATTCTGTGGATAGCTAAACTGTACCGACAATTTTTTATCTCAGGAATAGTTATTTATATAACGATTAAAAATTTTTTTTTATGATGAAGAAACAAGGATGGTTACTGCCGCTGGTTGCTGTATTTGCTGTTGCCGTTACAGCTTGCAATAAACAGCCGGTTGATAACCTGAGCAATGAAGAATCGCGCATTTATATTACTGATTACGATTCAACAAAAAACTTTACCAGCTACAAAACCTACAGCATTTCAGACTCCGTGGCTGTAATTGATAATAATCAAAGTGTAAAACAATTAACGGCTTCCGACCAGTCTTATATTGATGCGGTAAAGAAGTATATGACACAAGACGGTTATACGCTGGTTGATAAAAGCAACAAGCCCGATTTGGGTGTTGATGTCAGCCGTATTATTAACACATCAACAGGTGTTATCAGTTATCCTGATTATTACGGCGGTTATGGCAGTTATTGGGATCCGTATTATTGGGGTTACAGCGGCTACGATTATTATTCACCTTATTCTTATGGTGTTTATACCATTCGTGAAGGTGCTGTGTCAATAGACATGCTCGACCTGAAAAATGCTTCGGCAAGTAACAAAATAGAATTGGTTTGGTCGGGTCTCATTCGTGGCGAAGGACTTGCTGATGCGGCTTCTACGGACAGCCAAGTAAAAGCTTTATTTGACCAATCACCTTATTTAAAAACAAATGATTAATACAATGAAAACTGTAAAAAATATAATTGTTATAGCTGTGCTGCTCGTAGCCGGAACATATACAGTGCAGGCACAGAAAGGACAACTGAAATTAGATCTGAATTATAATTATAGTCTTCCTTTAGGCAGCTTTAAAAATGATATTATCAGTAAAGGTTCGGCAGAAGGCGGAATGGGAAGCCTGCAATATTATCTTACCGATAAATGGGCAATTGGTTTGGGCGCGGGTTACCAGAATTTTAACCAGAAGTTCCCGCGCGATTTGTATAGTTTAAGTAAAACACAAACTGTATCGGCCGTGCTTACAAACCAGGTAGAAACAACGCCTGTGATTGCAAAAGCTACCTTTATGCCGCTGGCAAATAAAAGCTTTGTGCAGCCTTATATCACTGCGGGTGCTGGTGCTTCCATCATCAACTTCAATCAATATCTCGGCGAGTTTTCAGCCAACCAAAAGAACAGCGCTGCTTTTACAGCGCAGGCCGGCGCCGGTGTTATGATTCCGTTTGGAAAACTGAGCGCTTCCGGTTTTCAGCTTGGTGCCGATTATAGTTACACACCGTATAAAAACTTTGGATACAACAATCTGAACGCGGTTAATTTTCATGCCGGTGTTTTCTTTCCTTTGCGATAAATTGTTTGTATCAGATTGATATAAAGCCTCTTGTTACAGGAGGCTTTTTTTATTTATATAATTGATTTGATTGGCACAATGTTTATTCTCTTTCACCATAAAATAACTTATATATGGAAAACATAAATGCACAATATGCGTTAATTACCGGTGGTACCAGCGGCATAGGAAGAGAACTTGCAAAATTGTTTGCGCAGGATGGCTACAACTTACTGATTGTGGCGCGCGACGAAGATGAATTGAAGATGACTTCACAGGAAATTTCGCAACGTTTTGGTGTGAAGGTAGATACAATTTCGAAAGACCTGATGGAGCCAAATGCAGCCGAAGAATTGTATGATGAAGTGAAACAAAAAGGCATTACTGTAAACGTACTGGTAAACAATGCAGGGCAAGGTCAGCATGGAAAATTTGTAGATTACGATTTGCAGAGAGATGTTGATATTATTCAATTGAACATTGTTTCGCTTACTGTTCTTACCAAATTATATTTAAAAGATATGGTGGCGCGTAACGAAGGTAAAATTCTCAATTTATCATCTTTGGCTTCTAAAACGCCGGGACCATTACTTGCTGTTTATTCAGCCACCAAAGCGTATGTACAGTCGTTTACGCAAGCCATTATTAACGAAATAAAAGACACGAACGTTACCATAACAGCTTTGCTGCCCGGTGCAACAGATACAGACTTTTTTAACAAAGCTGAAGCTGACAACACAAAGCAGGTGCAGGATATGAAATTGGACGATCCGGCTGACGTGGCAAAAGACGGTTACGAAGCTTTGATGTCCGGCGAAAACCAGATAATTTCTGGCTTTAAAAATAAATTACAGGCCGCTATGAGTAATATTATGCCTGAACAAGCCGGCGCATCGAATATGCGAAAGACCATGGAAGAAAGTGATACAGCAGAAATGAAGAAAAAGAATACCAGCGCATCATAAATAAAAAGCCCTGCAAAAGCGGGGCTTTTTATTTTTACACCTAAACTTATTTGCTTCTATTGTATCTTATTCTAAACTTGTGTGATGAAATTTGTTGTTTTTATTTGCCTGATGATTTGCCTGTTGCATACAAAAGCGGATGCGCAAAAGATTGACAGCATTTATTTTCATTTATATACAGACAGTTTAAAGAAAGGCGTTTATAATTACATTAATGTTGATGGATTGCTTAGCAACGGACATTATTTACCGTTAGATACTACGCAGGTTTTATTTTCTTCTTCTGATGGTAAATGGATTGGAAATAACCTGATGTTTGATCCTTCTTTTGATAAGAAATTTGTTACAGTAACAGTTCAGTTAAAAAAGAATCCTTCCTTACAAAAAACAATTACCATTTACCTGAAGCAAAGACCTGATGACGAGCGATTGAAAACAGAAGATGAAATTATGAATGAAATGAAAAGTAAAAAGCGAAGAAATAAATAAAGAATAACTGGATTGCTCAATTAATAACAGAACCTTGAACGGAGCGTCGCAACGATGTTCAATCGGAGCACTGTCGCTGGTAACCTGAAAAATGTATTACTGCTTCATGCGCAAACAAAAACAGCAGGCAATTTTTGCCTGCTGTTTTTGTTTGAAATCTATTTCTCATCAGAGATTCAGCTTTTTAGCGTCTTCCAGAAACTTCGCTAATCCAATATCGGTAAGCGGATGCTTTAATAAACCTAAAATAGATTCAAGCGGCGACGTGATGACATGAGCGCCAACTTCAGCACACTGAATAATATGGTTTGGATTACGGATAGAAGCTGCCAAAACCTGCGTCTGGTAACCTTGTATGGTATAAATATTTACAATCTGCTCAATGAGTTGTACGCCTTCCCAGCCGCTGTCATCAATACGACCAATAAATGGTGAAATGTAACGAGCACCTGCTTTAGCGGCTAATATTGCCTGACCGGCAGAAAAGCAAAGCGTGCAGTTGGTTGGAATACCATTGTCGGTAAACCATTTGATGGCTTTTATACCATCTTTTAGCATCGGCACTTTTACTACAATGTTCTTGTGAATTTCTGCTAATTTCTTTCCTTCCTCAACAATATCATCAAATTTTACAGAAATCACTTCTGCACTTACATCGCCATCTACAATACCACAAATGGTTTCGTAATGTTTCATAATGGCATCTCTTCCGGTAATGCCTTCCTTAGCCATAAGAGATGGATTGGTGGTAACGCCATCTAAAATACCCAAATCGTTGGCTTCGCGTATTTGGTCAAGATTAGCCGTGTCAATAAAAAACTTCATTATAATTCTTTTTAGTTGTAATGATTGATTGTTTACTTGTTCTTTTAACTATACAACAACATTCAACAATCTTTCCAAGTTTATTGTTTGAAATAACCTTACACAAAGGTACTGTTCGCAAAGCGAAGTTTTTGATTTGAATTATAAACTGAAATTAAGTAATAAAACGGGAGAGAAAATTGAAAATTGACCTTTAACAATATAAAATAAAAAAGGCAGGCTACTCACATCGCACCGCTACAACCGTCTACTCTTGCTGCCTTCCGACCCTGGGAGGATTCAACAGGAGCTGGTCGTGTAAGACCTGCCAGCCGCAAAAGTAAGCGTTGCGAAATAAAAAACAAATGTAAAATTATAAGCCCGCGCGTGAAGCTCTGGAATTGATGGTTTTGATACCGATCAATTCATCACTTCTATCGCTGAACGAACGATAATAAACGAGAATCGTATAATCGTTTTCAGTTTCCCAGTAATTGCCTTCGGTAACATTCATCTGCGAAATCATCTTCGCATTGTTCAGCGTCTTTTGTGCCAAACAAGTAAGTATAATATCCTTGTTTTAAAAGCATATTTCCTTCATACACACCCAGATTATCGTTCCATATCATTTGCGTGGACGAATTGTATTTATAATTCGTCATTTGTCCCATGATGTATAAATTTTTACCAGCATAAGCCTGGCGATTATTGGGTGCAAATAAGAAGTGAACATTGCCATAATCGCCCTGCCAGAACGGATTGTCGGCGTCTGTGCAACTGATTTGATAAAAGCCGTTTAAATCGCTGTACCAGATATAGCGTTGTGAGGTTCGCTCGCCATCGGGCGCCGCCATTACATCGTACGGTTGCACATCGCGATTAATAGTTTTAATGCGGTCGCTCATATAACGGAAGCTTCGCAAATCGAGCCAGCGATATTCTTTTCCCGCAGGAAAAACAAAGTCTTTTTCTCCGTTATATTCATAAACATTCTGACGCATAAAAGCAGGCTGCGCGCCGGTAACCGCATTATCCCAACGATAATTTTGCAAAGCAACCACCTTAATCTGTTGCTGCGGATTTAATACGTTCAGCTTAGTAACATCAATACTAAACTGAACCTTTTGATGTGTTTTAAAAAGTTCTGTATTGAACGGTTGCAATATTTGTGCAGCAACCGAAATTTTGTTATCAACAATTAAAAGTCGTCGTGTAAAAGCGAGCTTGGAAGTATCGCCATTTAAAAAGACTTTCAGTAAATAATTCCCGCTTTTTTTAGGTAAACAATTTCTTTCGGGTAATGAAGCCATGTAGTGAACATACTTGGTTAATGCAATAGACGACTGGCGATATTGCACCAGCCTGTTTTGCGAAAACCCATCAATATAATCGAACGGACTTAAATCAACCGGCTGCCAATCTGCATTGCACAACTGGTAACTATAATAGTATGTTTTTATATAGTTATCAAAATCATCAAAATGCAGTTCAACGCCACCAACTGAACCTAAAGATATTATCGGATATGCATACTGATTGCCGGTGGGAAATAACTGCGGCGTATGAATATTGCTCATGAATATCTGATCCGGCTCGCGTTGCGCAAAAGTGACTTCTGAAGACATGAAGAATACTGACAACAAGAAGAAAAAGAGAATGTTAGCAATCGTTTTGTGATTCATTGATGATATTTGTATGCTACTATAAACGGCAATGGTTTATTATGAATTGTTTATTGAATTGACATCGTGAAGTTATAGTAATCTAAAATAGCTGAGGTTATTTGAAATATAAAAACCGGCAAAATATTTTGCCGGTTTTTATAAGGTAATACTTTAAAAGAAGTTACTGAGAACAATAATTCTTACAAGAACAATTTGATTAAAAAATAAGAATTACATTTCTTTATATTTCTATACCAAATCTACTCTTTTCCAAGCACCGTTTGTAAACAGATAAACCCCTTTTGTACCATCTGTCTGATATACCTGCATGCCTTCTTCACCAGTTAATGTTGTTCTTTGGGTTTGCGTTACAGGAGGAGCAGGATATTTTAAATACACAATATTATTACTTCCTTTGTAAGTGTTATTATATGAAATATATTTTGTGTTGTCTGTAAAATCCCAGCCATTTCCAAGCACTGTATTTCCTTTTATTAAGGAGTTTGTATAGTCAGTCTGCCTGTTATCAACCCAGGCAATATTTCCAGATGTAAAAGAGCCACTAACAGGATTTGTAAAATCGAATGTATTATCTTGTATCATCCATTTGTAACCAAGTATTCTAATAGGATTTTCTCTTAAGTATCTGCTAGATATAATATTGCCTTTAATATAAACATTATAAGAGAAGTTTGTAGCATAAGCATCAGAAAATATGTGATTGCCCTGGCAGTTCTCAAAATAATTGTCGGTAATATAAAACCATGTTGGATATCCTGTAGATACTTTATTTTGTATTGTAACAATGCTGCCATTATATTGGATGGGTTGTGGGTTAGGATTGTTCAATATTTCTGTATTAGGTCCTACTATTGCAATACCTCTCGGTATTGTGCCCGTTGCACTGTATCCATTATAAATAAGCTTATTATTAGATACAGTATTGCTAAACCCATATAATGCCATGCTTGGGAAGCTTGCTACCGCTGTATCAGTTGCATATCCTTCTCCTGTTGTATAAGGACTGAAATAAAAGGTATTATCATCAATTGAACCGCCTATAGAAGTATATTCCAGTGCGCATCTGTCGTGTGTAAAGAAAAAGTTTTTTACAACTTTCATGTTTACACCATCAACTGATACGCAAAAGCCTCCGTTACATCTGGGCCAATAAAAATAGTTGGCTTCTATAGTAGTGTTATAGTTAAAATAATCACCATTAATTTCTACATGAAACCAGCAATTATTAAAAACATTATGGTGTATATTCACGTTTCCGCTGTCTTTGTTATTTTCTACTCCTTGCCCTTCCCCAAATATGCCGTCTTTACTTATGTTCTCAAACCTGTTATACGAAATATCACAGTTTCTTGTTACCTGACCTAATACGATACCATTGCAATTAAAACTTTCCCAATTATCTCCTTTAGGATTAGGTAATGGAGTGCCTAGATTCGTAACTGCTCCGTTAGCATCTTTAACAACACCAGTATTCAAATAAAGATCGTGAAAATAATTGTACTGTATATACACATCTGTATTACCGGTTATTGTATATACTCCATTCATTTCAATAGCGCCAAACACATTTGCATCTTTAAACTCACAATCATGAATTTTTATATGCCTGTTGAGATTGGGATAACTGTTCATTCCAATAAATGCGTCGATTCGCGTTGTGTGAACACCTGAAAATGTAATACCTTCTATTTCTATATAACTGTTACCATCCGATTCAAACATAAAGTTATTTGTAGAAATAGGATATACCCATTTGTCGTTGTATTCTATAATTGTAAATCCTATTCCGGCACCTTTTAAATGAATATAAGCAGGTAAGGGCATTGTAGAGTTAATTAAATAAACACCTTTAGGAAACAATAACGGCTTTTGTAAAGCAACTGCTTTATATATAGCACTGCTTACAAATGTCGAATTATCGATTGTGCCATCACCTTTTGCACCATACCATAAAATATTAATTTCATTTGTTTCATTCGATTCTACTCTTCTCCATCTTCCGGTTGAAGTTCCTGAAGTTTGTATAATGAAGACGCCATCAGGTGTTGATGTAGAAGTAGCATCCCAATAAAAAGTACCGCCACCACCATCTCCCGGCGTATAATAACCTAATACTAAAACTTCTTTTATTGTACTTGTACCGGGATTACTTTGTAATGAACTGATATTATTAACTGAATACACTGTATCTGCTGTTAAAGGCATAAATTAAGGTTTAAAATTATTGTGTAATTGGTCTATGTAATAAGGATGAGTTAAGTTTGAAAACATGTTTATGGAGGTATAAATCCAGTTGTCTTGTAATACAGTAATAAGTTTAATTTATAAATAAATCTGTATTTTTTTATTGAATGATCATTGGACGGTAGTAAATCGATAGTCTGATTAATTATCAGGTTGAATTTTGTCTTTTTTTCATCACCTCTATGATGCTCGTAAGAAAAAAAGTTCATTACTCTTTTTAAACTAAAAGAATAATGAATGGGGGTATTATGTTGATTATGAAAGGGCATTGGCAGTGGCTTATTGTTACACAAATGTACTAATATTTTTAGTATAAAACTAAATATTTTAGTATTTTTTGTATTCAATATTTAATATATTAGATCATAAATAATTAACTCACAAGCACAATAAAATAAAGCAGGGGAGAAGCTATAAAAACAGATTATTTCAGAGATAGCGCTAACATACTATAATAACGGCGCGTATATGAACACTGATACAATAAAATATGGAAGTGGTTTATTTACTGCATTGTTCAATCAGTTTTGCAGTTGCGCTTCCATATCAAGAATTTTTTCAAATAACTGTTCGTACTCTTTATTCATCAAATTGATCTTTACAAGATTGTTCTTATGCTCATTTTCCAATTGTAAAAACTTATTTTTATCAGCATAAACACCTGGTGCAGCCATATCTAATTCTACCTGTTGCTGATGGCTTTTTATTTTCTCTAATTCCGATTCTGTTTTGCTGAATTGCTTCTGCAATTTTTGAAGTTCTTTCTGTTGTTCGTTTGATAAAGATGTATTTTGTTTTGGTTGATTAACCGGCTTGTTTACAACTTCATCCTTCTTGTTATCCGTTTCTTTTTGGGTGCCTTCAGAAGTCTTTTTTTCTTCGGATGCTTTTAGTTTACTCATCCGTTCTTTCCACTCTACATATTCCTGGTAAGTGCCTTTAAATTCTTTGATTTCATGATCAACAATTTCCCAGATTTTATTGGCTGCGTTGGAAATAAAATAACGGTCGTGGCTAACAAAAATAATGCTGCCTTCGTACTTGTTTAATGCATCAGTAAGAAGCTCAACGCTGTGCATGTCTAAGTGGTTCGTCGGCTCATCAAGCAAAAGAAAATTCGCTTTACTAACAATGACTTTTGCCAAAGCCACACGTGCTTTTTCGCCGCCGCTTAACAGGCGGATTTTCTTTTCAACATCATCACCACTAAAAAGAAAACAACCCAATAAAGAACGCAGTTCCATTTCTGTTTTTCCGCTTCTGCATTCCTGCATTTCTTCCAGAACCGTATTGTTGATGTTCAGCGCTTCCAACTGGTGCTGGGCGTAGAAACTTTCATCTACATTATGTCCCCAAACCCGTTCGCCTTCAAAGTTGCTATCCGTGCCGCCGATGATGCGCAACAACGTTGATTTGCCTTTGCCATTAGCACCAATCAAAGCAATTTTATCACCACGGTCAATTTCTGCACTTGTCTTTTGAACAATGTCTAATTTGCCAAAGCTTTTCGATACATCTTTCAATGTTGTCAACACTCTTCCGGGTTGTTTGTCAACCTGGAAATTGATGCGAAGATTCGGTCGTTCGATTTCAACATTTTCAATGCGATCTAATTTATCCAAACGCTTGATGGCACTTTGCGCCGCCGCTGCTTTGCTGGCTTTGCTTCTGAAACGTTCTATGAAACGTTCCTGCTGGCGTATATAATCCTGCTGATTTTCGAAGGCGCGTTGCTGCATTTCAACACGTATCTCTTTTTCCTTTTCGTAATATTCATAATTGCCGCTGTAAATATGCAGTTCCTGTTGATACAGTTCAACAATCTTATTTACCATGCGGTTTAAAAAATACTTATCGTGGCTTACAATTACCACGCTTCCGGCATAATGTATCAGGTATTTTTCAAGCCATTCGATAGAAGGCAAATCCAGGTGATTTGTCGGTTCATCGAGCAATAAAACATCCGGTTGCTGAAGAATCATTTTGGCTAATAAAACGCGCATGCGCCAGCCGCCGCTAAACTCTTTGTACGGCTTGCCCAATTGCTCGTTTTCAAAACCAAGACCTTGCAAAACTTCTTCTGTTTTATGCTCAATTTCGTAACCGCCAAGCACTTCCATTTCGTGAAGCTTATCGGTATATTGTTCCAGCAGTTTTTCATCGCCCGTTTTCTCAAGCTCAGTACCAATGGTTTCGATTTCCTTTTCTAATTGCTTCACTCTTTCAAATGCGCCCATTGCCACTTCGCGAATAGAATCGTTGGTATCAAAACTTAACAAGTCCTGATGCAAATAACCAATGGTAACGCCTCTGCCGCGTTCCACCGTTCCTTCCGAAGGTGTGTATTCGCCCACCAATACTTTGAGCAAAGTAGATTTTCCGGTACCATTGTAACCAATCAAACCAATTCTTTCTCCGGGATGAATATGCCAGGTTGCTTCCTGAACAATCACACGCGCACCAAATTCAAAGGTTACATTATTAAGTCCTATTAACATAGCTGTTTTTATTGCTGCGCAAATTTACGTCTGTGAGGTGGTAAAAGAAAGTTGTAAAAAGAATAGAAGCAGATTCGTTTTTTAAGTTGTATTGTAAAGATTTTCTTTATTCTTTTTTAAGCTGTTTAAAGTCTTATTTAAGTGTGCGCAGAATTTGTATGATTTACTTTTGACTTGTTAAAACAAAGGCGTTAAAGAAAGGCGTCAGCAAATAAAAAAAGGGTTGTGTTAGTGGGTTTTCCATGATTTTTATAGTGTTTTTTTGAGGGTTTATCAAGCCTGCTACAACTGCAGAAGGGAAGCAGGCTTTTATTGAATTATCGGCTTGTTTGTAATAAACATAAATCTTTCTTGTTTTTCTTCATGTGTTAGTTTGTTGAATCCATTGCATTTTCATGCGATGGATTTTTTTATTAAAACAAGCCAAACAACATTCCATCTACTTTATTAATGATGCTTCCTAAATCTTCGCTGTTCTCGGCAAATTTGTTTTTGTCAACATCTATCACCAGCAGTTTTCCTTCTTTGTAAGAATCAATCCATTTCTCATATAAAAGATTGAGTTTTTTCAGATAATCCAGCCTGATATTTTCTTCGTATTCCCGGCCGCGTTTCTGAATTTGTCCAACCAAAGTAGGCACAGATGCTTTTAAATAAATCAGCAAATCCGGCGGCTGAATCATGTTTTTTAAGGTAGAAAAAAAGTTGTAATAATTGTCAAAATCGCGCTGGCTCATCAAACCCATATCATGAAGATTGGGCGCGAAAATATTAGCATCTTCATAAATGGTTCTGTCTTGTATAACAGTCTCTGTTCCGCTGGCAATTTCTAACAATTGGTTGAGACGGCTATTTAAGAAATAAATCTGCAGGTTGAAACTCCAGCGCGGCATTTCATCGTAAAAATCATTCAGATACGGATTGTTATCAACATCTTCAAACTGCGGAATCCATTTGTAATGCTTGCTCAACAATTCGGTTAGCGTGGTTTTTCCGGCGCCGATATTTCCGGCAACGGCTACATGCTTCGGTTTATGAAGTTTGGACATGGTTATTATTTTTTGGCAGCCAGCTCCATCAGCTTCTGCGTTTTGCAATCGCTTATATTTTTAATTATTCTTTTTTTTTCACCAGATAAATCCGGTGGCTATACATATTGCACGCCAACCGCGCTGCGAACTAAAGCTAATGTTTTAGCGGCGCTTTCGTGTGCTTTATCTTTTCCCAAACGAATGATTTTGGAAAGAGATTCGTTATCGTTTTGAATGGCTTTTGCTTTTTCGCGCACCGGTGTAAGAAACGCAACCATGTCTTCGGCAAGTTTCTTTTTCATATCGCCATAACGAATGTTGCAAGTGTTGAATGCGTGCTCAAAAGAAGCCGTAACTTCTTCATTACTTACCATTTTCATCAGAGTAAATAAGTTGGCAATATAATCCGGCTTTTCAGAATCAGGCTCAGTTGGGCCGCTGTCGGTTTTTGCTTTCATAATTTTTTTGCGAATGGCATCATCTTCATCGGCTAAGTAAATGGTTGCTATCTGGTTTTCGCTTTTACTCATCTTGCCGTTGCCATCGAGACTTAATATTTTTATGAGATTATCACCATAATTAAAAGCTTGCGGCGGCGGCAATACATCGCCATAACGACTATTGAAACGAACCGCAAAGTTGCGCGCCATTTCAAGATGTTGTTCCTGATCTTTACCAACCGGAACTTTTACCGCGCGATGTATTAAAATATCAGCCGCCTGCAATACCGGGTAAGTTAATAATCCGGCATTTACATTCTCTGGCTGCTGGCGCACTTTTTCTTTAAATGTAACTGTCTTTTCAAGCTCGCCTTTGTAAGCCATCATGTTTAAATATAAATACAATTCAGCTATTTCAGGCACATCGCTTTGTACAAATAAAGCTACTTTTTCGGGGTCGAGACCGCAGGCAATATTTTCGGCTAATACACGATGAACACTGTTCTTTAGCTCGCTGGTATCGGGATGCGTGGTCAGGCTGTGCCAGTCGGCAACAAAGAAGTAACAATTGAAATCTTCCTGCATACGCACATAATTTCGCAAAGCTCCAAAATAGTTTCCCAGGTGTAAAAAACCTGTTGGCCGAATGCCGCTAACAACCACTTCTTTCATAGGCGGGCGAAGATAAGAAATGGCGGAATGTGAGAACATGAATGATATGGATTTTATGTGCGGATGTTCAGGATTTCTTTTTGTAAAATAATTCTGTACATTGATATTGACATTTGTATTTATGACAGATCGATTGATTTCAGAACGTTGAACGGAGCGTCGCAACAGACGATTAACCGGAGTTACCGGCGCCGGGAACATAAAACTGTATTTTGTAGCCTGAATGAGTGTCTTTTACTGTTTCATTATTGTACCTTCTTCGCCCGGCGTTTCTTCTATTACATGTTTGTTTTTTCCGATTGCATAATAAATGGGAATGCCAATCAGGACAATGATTAAGCCCGGAAATGTATAATTGGGTTTATATTTTAAAAGCGAAACGCAAATAATGCTGGCGATAATAATATATAACATTGGCAGCACCGGGTAACCAAACGCTTTGTAGGGACGTGGAATATCAGGGCGTTTGCGGCGCAATATAAATACACCCGCAATGGTGAGAATGTAGAAGATAAGAACGGTGAAAATAATATAATCTAACAAGTCGCCATACCTGCCGCTGAGGCAAAGCAAAGATGCCCACAAACACTGTATCCATAAGCCTTTGGAAGGAACGGCATTTTTATTTAAATCGCCGGCTTGCCGAAAAAACAAACCATCTTTTGCCATGGTATAATATACGCGCGCGCCAGAAAGAATCAATCCGTTATTACAACCAAACGTGGAAACCATAAGCATAATGGCAATGATGATGGTTCCGGTGTTGCCGAAAATGAGTTTGGCAGCTTCTACGCCAACGCGATCGTTCTCAGCATGAGCAATGCTTTGCAACGGCATAACAGCCAGATACATCAAATTGGTTGCTGTATAAATCAATGTAACGATGAGCGTTCCTAAAAATAAACTCAACCCGATATTACGTTTTGGATTTTCAATTTCACCCGCGATAAAAGTTACATTGTTCCAGCTATCGCTGCTGAAAAGACTTCCGACCATGGCTCCTGCAATGGCGCCCAAAGCCGCTGTGCCTGTATAGGGAATGAGAATATTGCCATCCATTTTGCCAAATGAAAAACCAGTGCTCCAGTTGGCGCTCCAGGTTGTTTTGCCAGCCGTAATAAAGCCAAAAATGATCAATCCAAATAAAGCCACGAGCTTGGTTAGTGTAAAAAGAGTTTGTATAAACTTGCCTTCTTTTACGCCCCGCGTATTTACCCAGGTAAGAAAGATGATAAGTAAAATGGAAGTGATTTGCGCCGCCGTGATTTTGATAAAACCTAAATCGGCAAGTATATGGTTTTCGCTTAGTGCAGGAAAAATGTAAGCGGCAAATTTACTAAACGCAACGCCAACGGCAGCAATGGTTCCGGTTTGTATGACAGCAAAAAAACTCCAGCCAAACAGAAAAGCGATTAATGGATTGTAAGCTTCTTTTAAATATACATATTGTCCGCCGGCTTTAGGAAACATGCCGCTCAATTCGCCATAGCTTAAGGCTGCAATTAACGTTAATACACCCGTTAATACCCATAACAAAATCAGCCAGCCAGCCGAGCCAACAGTACGCGTCATATCAGCACTTACCAGAAAAATACCGGAAACCAATCATAGAGCCGGCAACAATCATGGTGGCATCTAACAAACTAAAAGCTGGCTTAAATTGTTTTTGTGTGGTTGCTGTTACTGCTTGCATGTGCTGAATTTAAATAAAAATAGCGGTTTTGCATTATCAATTGCTTTGCAAGACAAAAGAGATTATCTTATTACAAACTTTTTTGTTTAATTGTTATGATCTAGTCAGGAATTTATCTTGGATCAAAAGTCTTGGAGATATTTATATTACAAGATTGAAAAACGCAAATACAATCAGTCGCAATGGCTTTAAAACAACAGGTTGTTTTTTTCAACCAGTACGGTTGCGTAAGCCATTACACCTTCTTCGCGACCTACAAAACCAAGCCCTTCCGTAGTCGTTGCTTTTATGGAAACGCAGTCTAATCCGACTCCTAAAATGTTGGCAATTATTTCCTGCATCTGGTTAACATAGGATTTGATTTTTGGTGCTTGCAGGCAAAGCATACAATCTACATTAATGACAGAATAATTTTTTTCTTTTAATAAAACAATGGTTCGTTGCAAGAGAATTTTGCTGTCGATATTTTTAAATTCCTGCGATGTATCGGGAAAATGAGTGCCAATATCGCCGAGGCAAGCCGCGCCCAATAAACCATCGCAAACAGCATGAAGCAATACATCTGCATCGCTATGCCCCAAAGCTCCTTTTGTATGCGGTATCAGAACGCCGCCCAACCACAAATCTCTGCCTTCTACCAAACGATGAAAATCAATACCCTGACCAATGCGTATGTTCATAATAAAATAAAAAAGCGAAGGTAACAGTGCCTTCGCTTTTCGTATATATTGATTTATAAAAAATTACTGTGCTGTATTTGTACCGTTCGTTTCGTTATCCAGATCGAACAATAAACTGAAACGTAATGTATTGGAAAGCGGATTTCTGGTTACACCATTGCCGGAAGGAACGAGGTAAGAAAAGTTAAGTCCGAATACATTGTATTTTACACCAACACCAACGGTAAAATATTTACGGTTACCGCCTTCTTTCGTTTCCCAATAATAACCGGCGCGGGCGGCAAACTGGTTGTTATACCAATACTCAGCGCCTAACTGAACGGTGTAAACTTTATTATCAAATGATTTAAACCAGCTTTCAAAAACGCCGGTGCTGCGGTAATCTGCCAATTTAGCTGAATCACCTGCCTGGTCAGATCCATCATCGCTCAATACCGGAAAGCCCGGCACCAGCAAATGATTTATATCGGCAGCAATGGTTATTTTATTGTCCTCATCTAACACACCTGTATAGGCAGCGCCAATACCCATATTAGACGGAATAAAATCTTTGGTTTCAGCATTATTGGTATAGCCAATCTTAGAACCCAAATTGCTTATTGTAAGACCATACGTAAGACCTTGACCATCTGCATTTAAACCACTGTGATATAAGGAAAGATCGCCGGCTACGGCATTGCCAGCTTTGTAAACATTTCCACTGTTATTAACATCGCCTTTTGCGAGGCTGGAATTAATGTAGCGTAAAGCAACGCCCAATGATAGTTTATCAGATAATTTGCGCGTGTAGCCAAAATCAATCCCGAATTCTCTGGGTCTGCCGCTGCCAAGGCTGCTTCCGTTCTGGTCTGTAAACTGGATATCACCCAGATTAAAGTAACGTACACCGAAGGCGATTGCCTGGTTATCATCAATCTTATGATAGCCGCCTAACGAAGCGAGATACACATCCGATGCAATATCTTTTAACCAGGGCGTGTATGTAACAGAAGCTTGTGTGGCGCTGGTAGCAAACGGAATTTTAGCAAGATTTGAAAAACCGGAATTGGCATCCGGCAAAGTGGCAATTCCAACATCGCCCATACCGCCGGTTCTGGCGTCGGGCGAAATGCGTAAAAAGGGAACAGCTGTTGTAACGATATTAATCGGAGCCGTTTGTGCGTAAGCACCTACAGACAAAAAGATAGTAGCAGCCAAAGCAGCAGTCAGCAGTTTTGTAAACTTCATTCAAGTGGTTTTTTAAATAAAATAAACGATAGCCGGAGAGAAAAAATTATGATTATCAGAAACGGCGAACCGCTTTTATTCTCAGCCGGATTGTGTAGATATTTTCTTCGATAGACAAAACTTAAATTCGTTATGAGGTTGTCTTGATACGTCGCAAAGATGTATCTTTTGCATTACACTACAAACTTTCAGGAATACGTTTTTATTTTGTTCTAATCATTTTTTAAGTAACAGGCGCTGTTATCTGCATAATAATTTATATTTTCGCCACTTCTACCTGCAATAAAAAAACGGAATCGCCGTTTCACTAATAAGTTATAAAAATCTGTTCGTCCATGTTTAAGCAGCTCCGCAACGCTACTTTATTAATTACTGCTTTAGGTGCTTTGGCATCGTGTCATAAAAAGCCGGAAAAATCAACTTCTACCGGCTGGAATTACAATGACAAAAACCAGGGTGGTTTTTTTGTTGCCAAACTCAAAGATATTAAAACAGGTCCGGGTCTCGTATTCGTTCAGGGTGGTACCTTTACTATGGGTTCTACGCAGGACGATGTTATGAGCGACTGGAACAATGTACCGCGCCGTGTTACGGTAAACTCCTTTTTTATAGATAAAACGGAAGTTGCTAATGTGCACTACCGCGAATATATTCACTGGCTGGAAAATGTTTTCCAGGATAACCAACCTGTAATAGATGCCGCTATGCCGGATACGCTCGCGTGGCGTAAAGAACTTGCGTTTAACGATGTGTATGTAGAATATTACTTCCGTCATCCATCGTATAATTATTACCCGGTAGTTGGTGTTACCTGGCGCCAGGCGCACGATTTCTGTATGTGGAGAACAGACCGCGTAAACGAAATTGCTTTGATAGATAAAGGCTACCAGAATAAAAATGTATTGAAAACAGAATTGAATGGTGGCGGACAAGATAATTTCAATACAAAAGCTTACCTGATGGGTGCTTATGAAGGTGTGCCCGGCAAGCCAAAAAATAATGAGCTGAAAGACGCACAAGGTCGTCCGCGTTCTAAAGTAGATTTTTCTGATGGTATTTTATTCCCCGATTATCGCCTGCCAACAGAAGCCGAATGGGAATATGCTGCGTTAGGCTATGTGTCTGCCAATCCGCAAAAACGCACCAGTGAAAAGAAAAGAGGTGAGGAGTTGATTGCCAATAAACAGGTTTACGCCTGGCAGAATGATGGTTTTGATAACCTGCGCTCTGCCCGCCATGGTTCCTGGCAAGGTTCGTTTCTTGCAAACTTCAAACGTGGTAATGGTGACTACATGGGTACGGCAGGTGGTTTGAACGACCGTTCTGCAATTCCTGCAAATGTGACTTCTTTCTTTCCGAATGGTTATGGTTTATACAATATGAGTGGGAATGTAAATGAGTGGGTTGCCGATGTGTATCGTCCGACTACAAGCCAGGAAACGGAAGATATGAACCCGTTCCGTGGTAATGTGTTTACAAAAGTTGATAAAAGCGGTGGAGAAGATCCGTCTGCCTGGTTAGACTCTATGGGACGTATTAAAGAAGTTCCGGAGAATGATTCTGATTTGCATAACCGTCGTAATTACAATCACGCTTATGCAGTGGATTTCCTGGATGGCGATTCTTTAAGCCGCGATGTTTACGATTACGGTCATACTTCGTTAATTAACGATAAGTCGCGTGTATATAAAGGCGGAAGCTGGAATGATATGCCTTATTGGTTAAGCCCGGGAACACGCCGCTTTATGCAGGAAGACCAAAGCAGCAGCAGCATTGGTTTCCGTTGTGCGATGACGCATTATGGTGCGCCGGAAGGCACATCAGCAAAACAAAAGACGGGTAACTTCTTCCCGTCGAGAAGACAAAAGAGATAAGGAAAAGGTACATACAAAAAACAGAGCCATCCGTCATAAACGGGTGGCTTTTTGTTTTATGGAACACGGATGACACGGATTTTTATGCACGGATTGTGCGGGATGTAATATTGAATAAATAAGGTTGAAGATTAACTTGAAAAAAAAGTGGGTTTGATATAAATAATATAGTGTGTGTAATATCAACCATTACATATTACCTATTCAATCCTTTCTATCCGTGCCTTAAATCCATGTCATCCGTGTTCGATAAAAACTATTTTTGCCATCATGAAATCTTACGACGAACAACTTACACGTTTAATAAAAGAAGCTTTGCAGGAAGATATTGGCGATGGCGATTATTCTACCTTAAGCTGTATTCCAAAAGGCAAAAAAGGAAAGGCGGTTTTAAAAATAAAGCAAGATGGCATTTTAGCTGGTGTAGCCGTTGCAGAAAAAATATTTTCTTTAGTTGAACCTTCTTCTGTTTTTGTATTGTATAAAAAGGATGGCGAAGAAATGAAAGCTGGTGAAAACGCATTTGAAGTTTCTACTTCCATACAAACTATTTTGCAATGCGAGCGTTTGGTTCTCAACTGTATGCAGCGTATGAGCGGCATTGCCACGCTAACCAGGCAATATGTAAACAAACTGCAGGGTTATCATACCAAAGTGTTAGACACACGTAAAACAACGCCTAACTTTCGCCTGCTTGAAAAAGAAGCTGTGCATATTGGCGGCGGCGTGAATCATCGTTTTGGATTGTATGATATGATAATGCTGAAAGACAATCATATTGATTATTGCGGTGGCTTACAACCTGCTATTTATAAGGCCTATCAATATGTACAGGATAATCATTTAGACTTGAAAATTGAAGTTGAAACACGAACATTAGAAGATGTAAAAACAGTTTGCAGATTCGCCAAAGACAAAGTGTTTCGTATTATGCTTGATAATTTTACACCCGAACAAGTAACACAAGCTTTGCAAATCATCAATACAGATTTTGAAACTGAAGCCAGCGGCGGCATTAACCTGAATACCGTAGAAGCCTTTGCCAAAACCGGTGTTGATTATGTGAGTGTCGGCGGCTTAATTCACCAGGCGCAAAGTTTAGATTTGAGCTTAAAAGCAGAGATGGAATGATGAGTAATAAGTATTAAGTATTAGGTAGTAAGTATTAAGACTTGGATACTATAATTGCTCTCTTGTCTTATTACTTACTACCTAATACTTACTACCAACTACTTAATACCTACTACTTACTACATAATACAACTTTCATGAGTAAGAAAAATAAAGCTGATACAAATGGATTCGTTTATAGCACAAATCCCGATTTTCAATATCAGAATAATAATGAAGAAACCGTAAAAACTTTGCAGCCAGCGCAGCAAAAGCTACATATCAAATTAGATACAAAAAAACGCGCCGGTAAAGCCGTTACTTTAATATCCGGCTTTATTGGTACAGATGAAGATTTGCAGGAATTGGGTAAACAGTTAAGAAACTTTTGCGGTACCGGCGGCAGCGCAAAAGACGCAGAAATTATTGTGCAGGGAGATCAGCGCGATAAAGTTTTGCAATGGCTGATTAAGAATAATTATTCGCAAACGAAGAAAGTGTGAGAGAGAAGTATCAGGTAATAAGTATTAGGTAATAAGTAGTAAGAGAGAAAGCAACTATTGTATCTAAGTCATAATACATAATACACAATACATAATACTTACTACTCAATACTTATTACCTACTACTTACCACCTATATTTGCGTCTCATCAAAACAAACTATGTCAGTAATAGTAGTCGGCACCATGGCGTTCGATGCCATAGAAACGCCGTTTGGAAAAACAGATAAAATCATTGGCGGTTCTGCCTCCTACGCAGCTTATGCAGCTTCGCATTTTGTAACGCCGGTTCAGCAAATTTCTATTGTCGGTAACGATTTTCCGCAAGAGGAATTTGATGATTTGAAAGCCCGCGGAGTTCAGTTAGACGGCGTTGAAATTGTAAAAGACAAACCTTCTTTTTTCTGGAGTGGCCGCTATCATTTAGACATGAATACTCGCGACACATTGATAACAGATTTGAATGTGTTGGCCGACTTTGATCCGCAAGTGCCGGAAAGTTATCAAGGCGCTGAATTTGTGATGCTGGGAAACCTGATGCCGAAATTGCAAAAGAGTGTAATTGACCAACTGAAAACAAGGCCGAAACTGATTGTGATGGACACGATGAACTTTTGGATGGATTCGGCTTTGGATGATTTGAAAGAAGTGCTGACAATGGTTGATGTATTGCTCGTAAATGATAGTGAAGCCAGGCAATTAACCGGCGATTTTTCGATGGTAAAAGCAGCACGTAAAATTTTGCAGATGGGACCAAAATATCTCATCATTAAGAAAGGCGAACATGGCGCTTTATTATTTCACGGTGATAAAGTTTTCTTCGCACCGGCGCTGCCTTTGGAAGATGTATTTGACCCGACCGGTGCCGGCGACACATTTGCCGGCGGCTTTATTGGTCATTTGGCTAAGACAAAAGATATTTCGTTTGAGAACATGAAAACCGCCATTATTGTTGGCTCTGCCATGGCAAGTTTTTGTGTTGAAAAATTCGGTACCGAACGCATGAAAGAAATTACCAAACAAGACATTGCCGACCGAATGGAAGCGTTTGTGCAGTTGGTAAATTTTGATATTTCGCTGGTATAATGTTTTTTGCTTTTATAAGCTTTATGCTCAATTTATAACGGAACCTTGAACGGAGCGTCGCAACGATGTTTAATCGGAGTATAAGACGCTTGTAACATAAAACTGTATTTAAAATTATGAATTAACTACTGTTAGAATTTTATTTTCAATGAGCTTGCATGAACCACTTTGCAAGCTTTTTTCTTTTAAAATTATCTACCTGATATATCTTCCTACAATTGGCAATTGCTGAAATTCTTTTCGCTCAATCCGGCTTATTAACCACATATAAAACAGCAATAAAACCGTTGCTACAGATAAGCTGAACGATGTATTGTTCCATAAAGAAGACAATCCCTGGTGAATAAAGAAAAGCAACACAACAATTATAAGATAGGATAGCAGCTTCTTAGCAGCGTAAGGAACAGGATAATGCTTCTGTCCCCAGATGTAACTTACTATCATCATGGTTCCATAACACAATAAAGTAGCCCAGGCGCAGGCAACGTAACTGTATTTTGGAATAAACAGCCAGTTGATAACACAGGTAATTACTACGCCTATCAGCGTTATAATGCCGCCTGCGAAAGTCTTATTTGTTATTTTATACCAGATGCTTAAGTTGTAATAAATACCGAGGCTCATATTAGCCAGCAATAAGATGGGAACGACTTTTAATCCTTCCCAATAAGGCGGCGAAATAAAATATTTCCATATTGGTATATATAAGCTTACAACTAAGAACATGACCGTTATGGTAAGTACAAAAAATTTCATTACCCGCGCATAAACGGCTTGTGCATCTTTGCCTTCTGCCTGTTTAAAAAAGAAAGGCTCGGCACCCATACGAAAGGCTTGAATAAACAAACTTATCAAAATCGAAAGTTTATAACAGGCATTGTAAATACCGCGCTGGTCATCGGCAAAATTATTAGCGTGTGGAAGCCACCAGCCAAGCATTAACCTGTCAAAAGTTTCATTTATCATTCCACCCAGACCAGCTACCAACATGGGCAATGTATATATCATCATTTGTTTCCAGAGTGAAAAATTGAAAACAAATGGTTTAGGTATCAGCCATTTGAGCAGTAATAATAAGGTAAATGCAGATTGCGCTATATTGGCAATGAGTACGTATGTAATAGGATTTACATCGGGACGATAAATCATAACAATCCATGAATTGCCACCCGACTGCTTATACAGATACGGACAATATATTATGAAGAAGGCAATCAGTCCAACATAAATAAAAATACCTGCTACTTTAATTAAGGCAAACAATTTGGGTCGGCCTTCAATGCGAATTTTGGCAAACGGAATGGTGCAGAATGCATCAAGCATAATAATGATGATGCTTAACTGGATAAGTACCGGAAAATCCTGTAACGTAGTTACTTCAACTAAAAACGATTGATTAAACCATAACAAAACAGAAAATAAAATAGTGCTGGCTAACAAACTAATAGAAGCGGTTGAATTGACACTATCTTTTACTTCTTTGTTTTGTAAAAACCGGAAATATGTCGTTTCCATCCCATAAGTAAACAATACATTCATCAGGGGCATGATGGCGTACACAGCGCCCATCCGGCCAAAATCGGCCTTCGTAACAAGTACAGAATAAACAAGTATGGGTGTAACTAAATAATTAATAAAACGCGCCGCAATACTGCTGACGCCATACCAGACGGTTTGCCCGGCCAAGCTTTTTATACTCAAGAAAAAAAATTATGAATGATGAGTTGTGAATTATGAATGAAGTGAGCAGGATGGTTTGTATTTATTCATAACTCATCATTCATAATTCATCATTAATTTAATACCCGTCGCCATCAATTATATTTCCCAACTTCCCTAAGATGCTGCCTTCTTCTTTGCGTTGTACGGTGCCATAGCTCAATATCCTTGACGCCAAGCGACTTACCGGCAACGTTTGTATCCATACTGTTCCGGGACCGCGAAGAGTAGCAAAAAATAATCCTTCACCACCGAAAATAGAATTCTTAATACCACCAATAAACTGGATGTCGTATGTAACGCCGGCCGTAAATCCAACAAGGCAGCCGGTATCAATTTTTAAACCTTCGCCGGGCCTTAGTTGTTTAGAAAATACATGACCACCGGCGTGCATAAACGCCATGCCATCGCCTTCGAGTTTTTCCATAATAAAACCTTCGCCGCCAAATAAGCCGGTGCCTAATTTTCTCTGAAACTCAATGCTGATACTTACACCTTTTGCCGCGCATAAAAAAGCATCTTTCTGGCAAACAATAGTGCCGCCAAGATCAGACAGGTTTAATGGGATAATCTTGCCGGGGTAAGGCGAGGCAAAGCTTACATGTTTTTTGCCGTATTCAACATTTGTAAAAGCCGTCATAAACAAGCTTTCGCCTATCAGCATACGCTTACCGGCGCTCATTAACTTATTAAAAATACCGCCGCCCTGCTGCTGGCTGCCATCGCCAAAAATGGTTTGCATTTGTATGCCATCATCCATCATTAAAAAAGCGCCGCTTTCAGCAATTGCAGTTTCCTGCGGGTCGAGTTCTATTTCTACGTATTGCATTTCTTCACCAAAAATGCGATAGTCTATTTCGTGGTTGCGCATAATCTATTTGTGTTGTTGAAAGAATTACCTGTTAACAGCTTTACGCTTTAGCATAAACGTTTAATTGAACCGGAAAAGCCGGAGACGTTTCGGACAATTTTGTAAAACAACAAAATTAGTTTTTATGAAACAACTTATTGTTAAATGCACCTGCAATACGGCTTGCTGCCAGACTGTATTGTACAGCCGGCACATCTTTATAAAACATTAAAAAAACCGCGATAAAAATCACACGATTAAAAACGCATTAAAAACCAATTATAAGACGATTAAAACGACAGGATATTTTTTTTATTAAAAAGAGGATGTGTAATTTAGCTTTACAATATCAAAAAAAGGAATCCGATTCATGCCTTTTTAAATTGTAACGTAACTTGTTATCAACAATATCATATTTTTTAAACACTCAATCTAATATCATATGAAATTTGAGATTTTTTCTACATCACTTATCGCTGCCATTTTATTTTTATTTCAATGGGCATCAACACGCGTATTAAACATAGTATTACGTCCGTTTGTAAAGCTGATGCTGCACTTATGTATGCCGAAATTTGTTCGTGACTTTCTTATGCAATAACTACAATCATAAAAAACAAAAATCAACAGGCCGTGGAAATAGTCAGAGGATTCTGACACTCAGAAAAATTTAGATTCGTAAGACCAACTCAGGAAAATTTATAAATGCCTGTTGATAAATTCAACAGGCATTTACTTTTTAATATGTCGTTATTTGAAGCAATACAAACGCCTTCGGCATTTTATTATTTTTCTTTGGTAACGAGCGCCTGTAATACAATTGAACATCGTTGCGTCGCACTCTTGTACGTTCGGTTATTAAGTAAACAGTTTGCACCATTCACTAAGTGGCTTATCATTTGTTTCAACAAAGAAAAAAACTATGAAAAAAATATTTGCCATCTCCTTATTTTTCACCTGTACAGTTAGCCTGATTGCCTGCGGCGGCAATACATCTGACAACAAAGAAGACAGCGTTGACAGCGCAAGATCGCAGAACGATACGATGCCGGCAGTAGATAAAAAAGCTTCGGACTTTCTTACCAAAGCCGCCAGCGGCGGAATACTCGAAGTTCAACTGGGACAAATGGCGCAGCAAAATGGCATTGACCCGCGGGTAAAAGATTTTGGTTTGATGATGATTCGCGACCACACAAAAGGCAACGATGAACTGAAAGCGCTGGCTGCGCAAAAAGGAATTACAGTTCCGCAAACATTATCTGATGACCATCAAAAGCATCTTGATGAATTGGGAAAACAGGAAGGTAAAGACTTCGATAAAGCTTATATAGACATGATGCAAAGCGACCATAAAGGAGACATTGAAGAATACACCGATGCCTCAGAAAAAATAGATGATGCTGATATAAAAGGCTTTGCCAAAAAAACAATTCCGATGTTGCAAATGCACCTCGATTCGGTAAAAGCCATTAAGGCAAGTATGAAATAATATATTGTTCTGTAAATAAAATAACGGCAAGTGAAAAGTTCACTTGCTGTTATTTTATTTACCAAATTGTTTTACTTACAATATACAAATTGGGAACTATAATAAGTTAGCTATTCTCGGTAACCGGTTCTTTCAAAACGCCTAACTCTTTGCCTACTTTGGTAAACGCTTCAATAGCTTTATCAAGATGATGTGGCTCGTGCGCGGCACTTAATTGTACACGAATGCGCGCCAATCCTTTTGCCACAACCGGGAAGAAAAAGCCAATTACATAAATGCCTTCATCCAGCAACTTAGCGGCAAAGCTTTGTGCCACGACAGCATCATACAACATAATAGGAACAATCGGGTGATCGCCGGGCTTAATATCAAAACCCGCTTCCGTCATTTTATTTCGGAAATATTTGGTGTTATATTCCAATTTATCACGCAATTCTGTTGTTTCTGTAAGCATCTCCAATACAGCGATAGAAGCGCCTACAATGCTTGGTGCGACTGTGTTTGAGAACAAATATGGACGACTGCGCTGGCGAAGTAATTCAATTATTTCTTTACGCCCTGAGGTAAAGCCGCCGCTCGCGCCGCCAAGTGCTTTGCCAAGCGTTCCGGTAATAATATCAATCTTTCCCATGACACCGCGATATTCGTGTGTGCCGCGTCCTGTTTTACCCAAAAAACCGGAGCTGTGACATTCATCAATCATAATAACAGCATTGTATTTTTCTGCCAGCTCAACAATCTTATCCAATTGCGCAATGGTTCCATCCATACTAAAAGAACCATCGGTAACAATAATGCGGTTGCGCAAGGTTTGTGTTTCCTTTAGTTTATCTTCCAAATCTTCCATGCTGTTATGCTCATAACGATAACGCTGCGCTTTACAAAGGCGAACACCATCAATAATAGAAGCATGATTTAACGCATCGCTTATAATCGCATCCTGCTCGTTAAACAAAGGCTCAAACACACCGCCGTTCGCATCAAAACAAGCTGCGTACAAAATAGTATCTTCTGTTACCAGGAACTCAGAAATTTTTTGCTCCAGCTCTTTATGAATATCCTGCGTGCCGCAGATAAAACGTACGCTGCTCATACCATAGCCGTGTGTGTCAATCGCTTTGTGTGCGGCTTCTATTACCTTAGGGTGAGAAGACAAACCCAGGTAATTATTGGCGCAAAAATTCAATACGGTTTTTCCGTTTACTACAATTTCAGGCCCTTGTTCGCTGGTTATAATTCGTTCTTTTTTAAATAGACCGGCAGCTTCTACTTCGTCTAATTCTTTTTTTATACGGGTTACAAAAGTTTCATTCATACATAATCGTTAAGACCGCAAAGGTAATGTCGGCAGATATTTATCATCTTTACTTTTCAAATCAATTTTATGTGGTGGATTTATGCTTTGTTATCGGCTTTGTTTGCCGCGCTTACAGCCATTTTTGCAAAAGTGGGAATTAAAGGCGTAGATACTGATCTGGCAACAGCCATTCGTACCAGCGTTATTTTAGTGCTTGCGTGGGCAATTGCTATTTTTCGTGGCGGCATTGCGACAACCGGGACATTAACCAAACAAAACCTGTTGTTTTTGTTGTTATCAGGCGTAGCAACCGGCTTATCGTGGATATTTTATTTTAAAGCTTTACAATTGGGAAAAGTATCGCAGGTTGCGCCGGTAGATAAGCTTAGCGTTGCCATTGCCATTGCTTTATCTGTATTATTTTTAGGTGAACAATTAACGCTCAAAACCGGTGTAGGCGCAGGTTTGATAATAACCGGAACACTTGTATTGATATTTTAAATTACATTGTTGTATTGATTTTTTAACTTGATATCATACTTTTTTATGAACAAAAATGTAAATGAAGATATGTTTCTGCACAGAAGAGATTTTATAACTACGCTTTCGAAATCGGTTGGTGGCGCTGCACTTCTTTCCATGCCTGTTATTGGTAGTGCAAATAGTTTCTTTAGCAACCATGCAACTATCACAGTGGGTGATATTATGAATTTATTCATCAAACAAGTTCCCGGCGCGCCTTTTAAAGATACGGTGGATACTTTAAAAGCCGGAAGCCGCGATATGGTTGTAACCGGCGTTGTAACAACTATGTTCGCCACCATAGATGTGATACGAAAAGCTATTGATGCAAAAGCCAATTTCATTATTGCGCATGAACCAACTTTTTATAATCATGAAGACAAAACAGACTGGCTTCAGGATAATGATGTCTATCAATACAAAGCCAATTTATTAAAACAACATAATATAGCTGTGTGGCGTAATCACGATTATATTCATAGCCTGAAAAAAGATGGTGTTGGCGAAGGCGTGTTAAAGCAATTGGGCTGGACAAACTATTATGATGGTAATGCAGATGCCATTGTAAACATTCCGGATATGAATTTATCTGCTTTGATAAAACATACCAAAGACAAGTTGAACATAAAGGAAGTAAGATATATCGGCGACTTATCTCAGCCATGTAAAAGAGTGCTGTTATTGCCTGGCGCCGCCGGCGGAACTACACAAATAACAATGATGAATAAAAGCAAACCGGATGTATTGGTTTGTGGTGAAATACACGAATGGGAAACCGCAGAATATGTGCGTGATGCAAGAGCCAAAGGAGGTAAGATTTCGCTTCTTGTATTAGGACATATTGCGAGTGAAGAACCCGGTTCTGAATGGATGCTGAACTGGTTGAAAACAAATGTTCCGAACGTTCCGGTAACACATATTCCGGCAGGCAATTCGTTGTCGTTTGCTTAATATAATTCTTATAGATTGACTAAATAAAATCTTATAGAATCTGATGTATTGAATTTTCTTTTCAATCAAAAAAACTACAGTCGTATTTTCTTGCGACTGTGGTTTTTTAAAATAGATTTATAACATAAAAGAAGTGAAACGCAGACTGTATTGTAAGATATTATTCCGGAGAACCAAGAATAAATTTATACCCAATCATAACGAAGGCTGCGCCGATATTGTTTTGACCATTGGCTTTGTCTTTCTGAAGCTTTACAAAACCATAATTGCCGCCGCCTTCTAAAAAGATACTGCTGTTGCCAAAACGATAAGCGATGCCAATGTTTCCTTCTATACCCGCATTGTAATTTTTAACCTGGTCTTTAATATCCATAGAACTATCAAAAGAAAATTTACCAATCGGCAAAGGTTGTTGACCGGCTGCATCTTCGTAAATCATACTGCTGTCGCGCGTAGTAACAGTCGCTTTCAAAAGCAGGGAAGCAAAAGGTCCGGCTGAGGCATAAATGCGGAAAGGCGAATGTCCCAAATCAAATCCAAAATTTGCCAGCACCGGCAGCATAAGATAATTCAGTTTGGTTTCATTTTTAAAATTTCCATACAGGTAAGTGGGCGTTGGTTTACCCATAAGAGTAAAATAAAGACCTGCTTCAGAAGGCGTTGGAAAAGCCTGTAATCCATTTTTTTTTCCGCCTTGTGTTGAATATTCCAGCATAGGCTGAATGGCAAATAATTTAGACACTTTGAACTCGGCAAACACTGCAAAATCAGGACCTGAGATAGAACTGTAACCTGTATTTATTGGGTTTTCTTCACTGCCACCGCCCGTGAGATTCGGAATGCTAATACCACCTTTTACACCAACAGATATATTTTGCGCATGAACAGAAGACAATAAAAAAACAAAGCCGGCAAGCAATAAGAACGAAAAACTTTTTTTCATAAAACGAAGCTATCTGGTATTACATGTAATGATGTGCTAAAGATACCTGTTTCTGTATTATACGAAAGAAAATTTCACTTCACTGTAAGTGTTTCTTTCAGTTGAATATTGAGCGAAGAAGGTCCTATCATAATTCTGAAATCGCCGGGTTCAACCACCGGTTGTAAGTCTTTATCTAACAAACTCAACATCTCAGGATTGATGGTAAAAGAAACCTGTTTGCTTTCGCCCGGCTGCAAATGAATTCGCTGAAAACCTTTTAATTGCAATACAGGTTGAGATACAGACGTAACCACATCGCGGATATAAAGTTGCACCACTTCATCGCCTTCGCGTTTGCCGGAATTTGTAACGGTGCAGGTTGCGGTAACAGAATCTGTATTGGCAATATGATTCTTGCTGAAAGTAAGATTTTTATAAGTAAATGTGGTATAACTCAAACCATAACCAAACGGAAATAACGGCAAGCCGGTTAGGTTATAATAATCATCGCCTCTGCCGGTTGGTTTGTGATTATAAACCAATGGCAATTGCGCTTCGGAAACCGGAAATGTTACGGGCAAACGACCAGCCGGATTGGCATCACCAAACAAAACAGAAGCCACCGCATTGCCACCTTCTTCGCCGGGATACCAAACATCCAATACGCTGTTTACTTTGTGTAACCAATTGTTCATGGTAATGGCGCTGCCGCCAACCAGCAATACAACAACCGGTTTTTTGGTAGCGGCAATCGCTTCAATCATTTCTTCCTGGTGACCGGGAAGTGAAAGCATAGCTCTATCCTGAAATTCCCCTTCATGAATGCCAACCGCAACCACCGCAACATCAGCTTTTTGCGCGGCCGTAACCGCATCTTTTATTTGTTGTTGCCAGTTGTTAATAATCGTTGCATTCCAAATCAATTTTACAGTTGCATTGCCTCTTGGTTCGTAAAACTCAACTTTAATATCATAGGTTTTATTTTTCTCGAAAGAGTAATCAATTAACGATGTTGTATAGGTTTGTTTTTCCCAAAGGTCTATCACTATTTTATTGTTGATATATAAACGATAGCCATCATTTCCATCAAGCCCGATCTTATATGTGCCGGTTTTTGGTGCGGTTAATTTGCCCGTCCACCGGGCAGAATAAAAGTCAAGATTGATTTTTAGATCGGGTGAAGAAAGCGTCCAGTGAAAGTTGATGTTTTTATCTTTTCTTATAACATCGGCTTTGCCGGATAATGTTATGTTGTTGTAATATTCACCTTGTAAACCTGCGGTAAAAAACGAATCAGCAACAACTTCCCAGTCATCTGTTTTCCGGCCACAACCGGGCGCATAAAAAATATTGGCAGAAGGAACCCGTTTCTTAATGCCATCCAATATATTTACCGTTCCATTGCCTTGCGAACTGTATCCGCCAAGACGGGCTTCAGTAGCTTCAACACCAATCATAGCAAGGGTTTTGACAGACGGATTCAGAGGCAATACATTTTTTTCATTCTTCAACAATACAATAGATTCAATAGCAGCTTGTTTTGCCAACGGTTTATGATTGATTGTTTTTAAAACCTCAACCGCGCTGTCTTCGTTTACATACGGATGCTCAAACAAACCCAGTTCAAACTTGGCGCGCAACACTCTTGATACAGCATCATCAATACGTTCTTTTTTTATACTGTCGTTTAAAAATGGCGGAATAAATAATTTGTAATGATTGTATTCGGTTTGAAAAATAACATCCAAACCTGCATTAATGGCTTGCTGCGAAGACGTTTGAATATCGGGTGATGTATAATGCAAAACGTTTGCGCCGCCTACTGCATTCGCATCGGAAATTATAAAGCCCGGAAACTTCCAATCCTGTTTTATAATGGTTTGCTGCAGCCAGTCGCTGGCGGTTGTAGGTAAGCCGTTTACCGAATTGTAAGCCATCATTACGCTGCGCGAACCGCCACGTTCAAAACAAGCTTTAAACGGCGGAAAATAAATTTCGCGCAAAATTCTTTCATCCAAATCAATCGGGTAACTATCTCTGCCGCCATCACCGAGATTGGCTATAAAATGTTTGGGCGTGGTAACAATTCCATTTTGCTCGAAAGGCTGCACAAAAGCAACGCCCATTTCTGAAGTCAGGAACGGATCTTCACCATACGTTTCTTCCACTCTTCCCCAGCGTTGGTCGCTGGCGATATTGATAACCGGCGTAAGAATATCGCGAATGCCGCGCAACTTGGTTTCCTGCATTATGGCTGTAGAAACCTGGCGCATTAAAGCCGTATCAAACGTTGCGGCTAATGCAATAGCTTGCGGAAACGAAGTAGCGCCGCCACGCACCAAACCATGTAACGCTTCATCAAACGCAATGATGGGAATGCCGAGCCGTGTGCCTTCTGCAAAGTAATGCTGCATGGCATTTATTTTCTCGATAAAAGCAACTGCATTTTCTGTACTATTATAATTTAATATTTGTCCGTTTGCATTGCCTTCCTGCGCGCCGGCGCCAACCTGGAAACCAAAAATACCGTTCTTATATTTTTCTTCTTCGCCTTTTTTCATTTCGCCCGAAATCATAAACAACTGCCAGAATTTTTCTTCTGTTGTCATTCGCGACAGCAAATCTTTTACACGTTCTTCAACCGGAAGCGATGGATTTTTATAAGGCAATGCGGTTTGTGCAAAAGCAAACTGAAGAATACAAAACGACAGGAGAAAACAGGCAATGTATTTCATGCGGAAAGAAAAAATTGAATTGCAATATGATTAAAAAGAAACAAAAAAGCGGCTTTCAAATTAACGCATACCACAACATTTTTGATTGGTCTGTTTTTATAAATGAAAAACAACAGCGCAATGCCAATCTATATTTTACTGATGCTTGTCAATTTTTTACCAAAACAACTGATTGCTGTTATACAAACCGGATAAATAAAGAGAAGTTTTATTTTTGTTCAAATGGTGTCAGCAAATAAACTGTTGTTCATGACATTCGGTAGCCGCTATATCTGTTTATTTCTATCCTTTTTTCTCTTTTGTAAAATAACAATTGCACAGAATATACCTGATGCAGAACGATATGCATTGATACCTTATCCAACTCATTTGGAAGCCGCGAAAGGTTCATTCACAATCACTAAAAATACGGTTATTACAGGTAATTCTTTTTTTAGTAATGAAATGAAGCAGTTACGATTGTTGATTGATGAGGTTCCTTACCGTTTACCTGCCCAAATCAAAACATCAAAATCAGAACGTCTTTCATCATCAATAAAACAAGACAATACGATTTCTTTTACGAGAGATACAAATATAAAAGCGCCGGAAGGTTATACACTTTCTATCTCCGCCAAAGCCATAACAATATCGGCAAAAGAACCGGCAGGCGCATTCAGAGCTGTTGAAACAATCAGACAATTAATTCCGGTAACAAATCAATCAGCAAAAAAATCATCACTTAACTTTCAAATTCCTTGTGTTGAAATTGAAGATGCGCCCCTATATAACTGGCGTGGAATGCACTTGGATGTATCTCGTCATTTTTTTTCTATAGATTATCTAAAGAAGTTTATAGATGTGATGGCGTTGTATAAAATGAACAAGTTTCATTTGCATTTAACCGACGATCAGGGTTGGCGTGTTGAGATAAAAAAATATCCGAAACTTACCGAAGAAGGAGCGTGGCGAACCTTTAATAACCAAGATTCGGATTGTATAAAACTATCTGCCGAAAATCCTGATTTTGCAATAGATTCAACGCACATTATTACGCGCAACGGAAAGAAAATGTATGGTGGCTTTTATACGCAACAGCAGCTTAAAGATCTGGTGACTTATGCTTCCTCAAAACATATTGATATTGTGCCGGAAATAGACATGCCGGGGCACATGATGGCAGCTATTCATTCCTATCCTTTTCTTTCCTGTACCGATGGAAGCAAATGGGGTGAATTGTTCTCGACGCCTGTTTGTCCGTGTAAAGAAACGACGTTTGAATTTGCTGAAAATGTATTCAGTGAAATCATGGATATTTTTCCGGGCAAATACATTCATTTAGGAGCCGATGAAGTGGATAGAAAAAGCTGGGCACAATCGCCGTTGTGCAAAGATTGGATGCAGAAAGAAGGTTTGAAAGATGTAGATGAATTGCAGAGTTATTTTGTAAAACGCATGGAGAAATTCTTTCAGTCGAAAGGCAGGGAACTGATTGGCTGGGACGAGATTTTAGAAGGCGGCGTTAGTTCTACAGCCGTTGTTATGTACTGGCGAAGCTGGGTGCCCGATGCGCCGGTAAAAGCAGCCAAACATGGCAACAAAGTAATTATGACGCCTGGCAATCCTTTGTATTTTGATTCTCCGCCGGATGCGCATTCGCTTGATAATGTCTATCATTTTTCTGTTGTACCAAAAGGATTGAATGCCGAAGAAGCGAAGTATATACAAGGCGCGCAGGCAAACATCTGGACAGAACATATTCCTTCGGAAAACAGAGCCGATTATATGTTTATGCCGCGTATGACGGCGTTAGCAGAAAGGCTTTGGAGCGGTGATAACAATTACGATTCTTATTTGCAAAGATTAGAACAACACTATGCTTTATTAGATGCTTTACATGTTCATTATCGGTTGCCCGATTTGCCCAATCTGGTAGAAGAAAATGTATTTACCGATTCGGCTGTATTGGCTGTAAATCCGCCAATGAACAATATGATAATTCATTACACAACAGATGGTTCTTTACCAAATAAAACATCAGCTGTTTTAGGAAAATCACTCGTTATAAAAAATAACATAACCGTAAAACTGGCCGGCTTTACGCCGGGTGGCGCAAGAGGTGATATTTATACTTTGCATTATACAAAAGAAACGTACAGAGAACCGGTAATGGCTGCCAATGCGTTCCCGGGTTTGCAGTGCGATTATTACAAAGCATTTTTTAAAAATGTAAAAGCGATTCAGGATGCAAAGCCCGACAGTACCTTTGTTATAGATAGTGTGGTTGTGCCTGCATCGGTTACGGCGCCGAGTTTTGCTTTGCAGTATAAGGGTTATATCAACGTGCCTGAAACCGGTATTTATTCATTCTTCTTAACTTGCGATGACGGTGGTGTGCTAAACATATCCGGCAAAGAAGTGGTTAACAATGATGGCTTACATTCAGCCATTGAAAAGAGCGGGCAGATAGCTTTGGAAAAAGGATATCAGCCTTTTCATTTATCTTTTATAGAAGGCGGTGGCGGCTATAAGCTGCAACTGTTATATAGCAAAGACAATAAAACTCATCAGCCTGTACCGGCAAGCTGGCTGATGCATTGATGAACTGTATTATATTTACTCTAATTTATGGCAAGACTTAATTTATTAGAAGAAACCCGTTTTGAAAAGCTACCTGTTACCGTGTATCCCAACCGTAATGTAGCATCTATAGAAGTAGCCCGTCGTATCGCGTCTATTATTACATCAAAACAGCACCGGGGCGAAGCGGCTGTTTTGGGTTTAGCAACCGGCGATACGCCTGTAAATGTGTACCAGGAACTGGTGCGGATGCACAGGGAAGAAGACCTTAGTTTTTCAAACGTGATTACGTTTAATCTTGATGAATATTACCCGATGCAGCCCGATGCTAAGCAGAGCTACGTAGCGTTTATGAACGAGAATTTGTTTAATCATATTGATATAGACAAAGCGAATATTCATATACCTGACGGCACGATTTCACAAAAAGACATTGCTTCTTTTTGTGTGGATTATGAAAGAAAAATTGAAGCGCTCGGCGGACTTGATTTACAGATATTGGGTATTGGTCGTACAGGTCATATTGGTTTTAACGAACCAGGTTCTGCGCCCAATTCAGGAACCCGTTTGGTAACGCTTGCCGACCTTACCCGCCGCGATGCCTCGCGTGAATTTGGCAGCAAAGAAAACGTTCCTGCCAAAGCCATTACCATGGGCATCGGAACCATCTTCAAAGCCCGCGAAATTATATTGATGGCGTGGAGCCAGACCAAAGCTTCCATCATTAAAAAAGCTGTGGAAGGCGAGATTACATCAAGAGTTCCGGCAACGTATTTACAACTGTCTGATAAGATAGAATTTGTTTTAGATACCGATGCCGCCAGCGAGCTAACCCGCTTTGATACGCCGTGGCTGGTAAAAGATTGCCAGTGGACAGATCAGCTCATTAAGAAGGCTGTAATCTGGTTATCTTTTAAAGTAGATAAACCGATTTTAAAACTTACCGATGATGATTATAACAATCATGGTATGAGCCAGCTGGCAACGCAGAAAGGACCGGCTTATAACATCAATTTAAACATTTTTAATAAGCTTCAGCATACGATTACGGGTTGGCCGGGTGGTAAGCCAAATACAGATGATACCAATCGCCCGGAACGTTCCGAACCGGCAAAAAAAAGCGTGATTATTTTTTCACCGCATCCGGATGATGATGTGATCTCGATGGGCGGAACTTTTATTCGTTTGGTTGATCAGAAACATGATGTGCATGTGGCTTATCAAACATCAGGCAATACAGCCGTTTGGGATGATGATGTGTTGCGTTATATTGAATTTGCTATAGACTTCAACAAAAGCTTAGGCAAAGAAGATAAAAAGCTGGAAGACCTCTATAAAGAAATGCGCAGCTTTATGGAGAAGAAAAAGCCGAATGAAATTGACCTGATAGATATTCGCACTGCCAAAGGTTTAATTCGCAAAACAGAAGCGATTGCAGGCGCGCGTTATGCAGGTTTGTCAGACGATCATATTCATTTTATGGCGTTGCCGTTTTATGAAACCGGTAAGACTAAAAAGAACCCTGTAAGTCAACTGGATGTTGATGAAACCAAAAAGTTATTGCAAGCCGTAAAACCGCAACAGGTATTTGCTGCCGGCGACTTTGCCGATCCGCATGGGACGCACATTGTTTGCTTTAAAATTATATTGGAATCGTTAACGCAGTTGCGTGCTACGGAAGCCTGGGCAAAAGACTGCTGGCTGTGGCTGTATCGCGGCGCGTGGCACGAGTTTGAGCCTTACGAAATAGAAATGGCAGTTCCACTTTCTCCGCAGGAAGTAATCCGGAAACGTATCGCGATTTTCAAGCATCAATCGCAAAAAGATATACCCGTTTTTCCGGGTGATGACAGCCGTGAATTTTGGGTGCGTGCGCAGGAACGTAACCGCGAAACTGCCAAGATTTACGATAAACTTGGATTGGCAGATTATGAAGCGATGGAAGCTTTTGTAAGATGGCGGTTTTAATCATAGAGTCATATTATTTAAAGCACAGAGTTTTATAATTCTGTGCTTTTTTATTTTTGATAATTGTTAATAAAATCTCTTATCAAAACATTGAATTTCTCTTTTTCTTCAAACAAAAAATGAGGTTTTACCGGTAACGCATACAGCGGCAAATCATGTAATTGCTCTTCAAATTTATGAAGTCGTACCGCATCTTTTTCTGTGGTAATGATGAATTTATTTTCACCCTGTAACTGCTCAAATTTTTTACGGATTTCTTTCAAATCATCTATCGTAAAAATATGATGATCGTTGTATAATTGCTCATCGTAATGAGCCGTATTATCGGCCATATATTTCTTCAATGGTTTTGGATTTGCAATTCCGCAAATCAGCAATACACTTGTTTGCTGCGTAATATCTGCCGGCGCATTGGTAAGAATATGATATGGCTTTCCATATTGTATGGAAGTAAAAAAAAGATGTTGCTGTTTGGTAAGCGTTATCTTCTCCTGAATCTTATTTTTTTCTTCCAAACTCATTTGCGGCGGACACTTGGTTACAACAATGATCTGCGCACGTTTGTATGATTTTCTCTGGTCTCTTAAATCACCGCTTGGAAGAAACCAATCGTTATAAAATAAATTGCTGCATTCGGTTAATAAAATATTTAAACCTGCCTTTATATAACGATGCTGAAACGCATCATCCAGAATAATAACCTCTGTTTCGGGTTTGTCTTGTAACAATTGCGGTATAGCTACGATTCTTTCTTCGCCAACTGCTATAGAAACATCAGGAAATTTGGAATGAAACTGCATCGGTTCATCTCCGATTTCTAATGCTGTTGTAGCCGCGTTTGCCAACGCATATCCTTTTGTTTTTCGTTTGTAACCGCGACTTAATGTAGCTACGTTATAATCATCTTTTAATAACGCAATTAAGTATTCAACCATCGGGCTTTTGCCGGTTCCGCCAATGACTAAATTGCCCACACAAATCAGGGGAAAATTAAAGGTAACTGACTTGATAATTTTTTTATCGAACAGCCAGTTGCGAACAGTAATTATGAAACCATACAACAGAGCAAATGGCAACAATAAAATGCGGAAAGAACGTATGAAAATGGTATTAAAATTCATAGATAGAATCTGGCGTAATGCAATAATCTAACGGCACATCATATTCATTACAATCATCAATGCTTTCTATTGGTTCAAAATAGCTAAATCCTATCTTGATAATATCTTCACGGCACAGCGATAAGTAGCGGTCGTAAAAACCTTTTCCATAACCCACACGATAACCTTGTTTATCGCAAATGAGCATCGGAATAAATACCAAATCAATCTCTTGCGGTTCTATTGTTTTATCGCCAACGGGTTCTGTAATCTGAAACTCGTTCATGGCAAATTCTGTGTCTTCGTAAGTGGCGATTGCATACAGTGAAGTCGTTGTAAAATCGGTTCTTGGATACGCAGTTTGCAAGCCGGGAATCAGATGTTCGAGATAGCGTGTAACGTATTGTGTTTCCGGTTCTGCCGTGTGTGGCATCGGCATATAAGAAAGCAAGGTTTGTACATTATCAAACGATAATTTCTGAAACTGAATCAGGAGCAAATCATCCAGCTTCAGCTTATCTTTTTCCGGCAACGCCAAACGTTTCGACCTGTATTTTACCCTGGCTTCTTTCTTTGTCATAAATCTGTTTATAAACGCTTTCGTAAAGATTCTTTTAGCTGCTTGGCTTGTTCCTGTACAAACTGTTTTGTAACCAAATCTGTGGAGGGTAACGAAGCTATTTTCGGATAACCGCTCCAGCCAACAATCTCTTCTTCATAATGCATGTATTGATCGTTAAATATCCAGCCAATCACATCAATATTAGTGGCTTTGCAAACACATGCCGTTAATAACGAATGATTGATGCTTCCCAAATAATTGCGGCTTACCAATATCACCCTGGCGTCTAATGTTTTTATCAAATCCAATACAAATTCTTTCTCGTTCAACGGAACCAATAAACCGCCTGCACCTTCTATAATTGTCAATTGCGAATCGTGCGTTGCGAATTGAATATAAGATTGATATATAGTTTCTAAATCAATTCTTACATCTTCTTCTTTTGCTGCAATATGTGGCGATGCCGGCAGCTTTAGTTTATATACTTCTTTATGAATGATTGTTTTATGATTTGATAATAAATCTCTCACCGTCTGCGCATCTGTTCCTTCATCAAAACCAGCCTGAACCGGCTTCCAGTAATCTGCCTGTAACGCTTCTGTAACAATGGCTGAGACAACCGTTTTGCCAATACCCGTTCCAATACCGGTTATAAAAATTGGCTTCATAATATTGCCGAACGAAAAGGTAAAATGGGAAAATATAAAATCATCATTTTTACTTTTTAACTGAAGAAAGAAAACACCGTAGTTCCATAATTCCGTTGAAACAAAAATCCATCATACGAATCATAGTTATTTCGTGGCGTGTGTTCCAATACAAAAAAACCGCCTGGCGCAACCAGTTTTTTGGATACAATCAGTTTCGGAATTTCGTCAATCGCCGTTAATGCATACGGCGGACCTGCAAAGATGAAATCAAACGTCTGCGTACAATTGCTGAGGTATTGAAACACATCCATCATCAATACATTGGCATTCTCTATTTTTAATGTAGTAATGTTCTTTTTAATGAAGTTGTACATCTGCGCATCCTTTTCAATAATAGTCAGCGATGCCGCGCCGCGCGATGCCAGTTCATAGCTAATGCCGCCTGTACCGCCAAACAAATCAAGTGTTGTAATGCCATCAAAACTCATCCGGTTTTGCAGGATGTTAAACAAACCTTCTTTTGCCATATCGGTTGTCGGGCGTGTATTCAGCATTTGCGCCGGCGGATTGATGCGCCGTCCGCCCAGTTCGCCGGAAATAATTCTCATGCTACAGGCATATTATAAGTAGTAAAATAATGCGCGGGATATTCGTCTTTTATCCGGCCGGTTTGCGCAAACTGCAGGTTGTTAACATACAAATACAACTCTTTGTACAACGGTGAAGTTTCGTCAATAAAACCCGATACCGATGTTACCGTTTCTTGTTTTGGCATCTCTAATTTATCCAGTGTATTTAAGATATGATAGACAGCTTCCTGCGGTGTTTTAAAATGATAAACCGTAGCTAATTGCAACGCGCCGTTTTTTACTGCCGTTACTAAAAAGTATGACTGATAAAACTGTATCTGCAAACTGTTATCAACCATTTTATGTTGCTGCAATAATTGCTTAAACTTGTGTATATGCGAGGCTTTTGGCAAGGCTTCTTTTACAATTTTATACAGAATTATATCAGCTGTATAAGTAAGCACCACATCTCCCAAACGGTTATACATAGGTGGTGATTGAAAGCTCTGGCTGTTTACTAAATTCAAATAATTAACGGCTGATTCTTCTGTAAACAAACTATCGGGCACGCACATAAAATTGCCGTTTTCCCACATAATTTCTTCCGAAGCAAATGTATTGCTCAGCAATATGGAACGACGTTTCAATTCTCTGAACACATCTATAAAACCGCCTTCTGTATTATCGTAGGTAAACGTAAAATATTCAAATGCCGTAAAGCCTTTTGTTTTATCATCGCACCAGCAGGCAATATGGTTATTACCTACTTCCACATGTAAATGGTGACTTTCTTCCGGCTCTGTATAAATGCTGAATAATTTTTGAACCATAACAATTGCTGTCGTTAAACAGCAAAGTAAAGGGAAAATGAAATTGGCTGCCAACCTCATATTATCTAAGTTGTTTTTTTAGCTTATGAACATTACGACGTAAGACAATAGCAACAGGTCAGAAGTAAACTTCATTCATAAATGGTATCATTCACACTGCAAAAGCTGGCGGGCAATCCAACTCCAGGTTCGCAGCACTGATTAGAACTGAAAAGGATGTTGTAAATTAAAATTTTATGACTAAAAACAGAAAGATTTATAGCTCATTTTCATCTTCCAAACAATATAAAATCTATGAAATAATTAAGCATCATTTTAACATGCTCAAATGGCAAAAAAGCCTTGCCGGAACAGCATTTGCCAATATCAGTCATGCTAATCAATGAACCGGTTTTACCTGATATTTCATCATCATTTTCCAATACTATAAAGTCGCAAAAATTATGGATGCCAAAGCGGGTTCTTTTTACACCGGATGCTCTTGATGAGCCATTTGGACAACAGATTTTTGCACGCGTTTCTGCACTTGATTTACCTATAGAAATTTTAAAAACCAATCGTCTTACCAATCTTCGTGGTGAAGATGAAAAGGAAACATACCGCTTATCCAAAAGCACGATGGCTGTGGTGAAAGCTGCACCCGGCGCTTTTAAATTACGGCCCATTCCGCCATCAGCCGACTGGCAGTTTCACTTGGCAGAAGGTTGCCCGGCGCATTGTCAATACTGTTATCTGGCAGGCAGTTTATCTGGTCCGCCGGTCGTTCGCGTATTTGCCAATCTGCCTGCCATTTTAGAAAATACAAGGAACTATATCGATCCTAACAAAGCCACTTCCTTTGAAGCCAGTTGTTATACCGATCCGTTAAGCATCGAGCATCTAACCGGAAGTTTGGCAGAGTGCATCCGTTTCTTTGGCGGGCAGAAAAATGGCAGACTTCGTTTTGTTACCAAGTTTGCCAATACAGAACCGTTGCTTCAGTTGCCGCATAATGACCACACACGCTGGCGTTTTAGTTTAAATGCCGAAATGATTTCAAAACGTTTGGAAGGCGGAACGGCATCTGTTGAACAACGATTGGCTGCCATGCGGCAAGCTGCTTTGCCTGTTGAGCAAGGTGGCGGTGGCTATCCTGTTGGTGCTGTTGTTGCCCCGATTATGCCGATACCTGACTGGCAGGAAGCTTATACAGATTTATTAGACAAAATGCAGCAGCAACTTGACTTTACTCCTGATTTGACTTTTGAATTAATTAGTCATCGTTTTACGCCCGGTTCCAAGGATGTATTGTCGGGTTGGTATCCCAACACCAGCTTAGACATGAGCGAAGAAAACCGGGCTATGAAACGCAATAAGTTTGGTGGCGTAAAATATGTGTACACAAAAGATGTGATGAAGGAACTCCGCAGCTTTTTTGAGTATGAAATACAAAGGCGTTTTCCGCAGGCGAAGATTTTGTATTGGACGTAAGATCAAAATTGAAACTCTATAATCGGAAAGCTGTTTTATCTCATCGTTTACTTTCAATTTAAGTATCTGTTATTTCAAATACAGAAGATAATTTTGAGCTTTTCAGAATTGCTATTGCCGCTGTTGCATTATCGTCAGTAAGACCTATATATGAACTCGTAAGAACTAACTTTTCTTGGATAGAAGCGGGTAAATTATGTAATGATTTGTCATCATCAATTATTACGAAGTCTTTTTGGATATTGTGATTTGTAAGCCAATTCAAAATTTCATCTTTCCTCGGTGCATAATTAATATTATCGTCCAGTTTATTAATTGAAGTCTCAATTCCTCTGCTCTTAAAAATATTTTTCCAGTCGTTAATATGATAATTAGACTTATGAGATGTCGTTAAAATGATAGATGCGCCTGTTTCAGAAATAATTTTCTGAAGATTTTTAGTAGCTGTAGAACTAAAGCCGTAAAAACCATCATTAAGTATATCTAACGGTTTCCATGATGTAGCAGGAACCATTACACCATCTATGTCTAAAAGAATAAACATATTACAAAAGTAAATTAATTTTTAGCTTTAAAATATGTCCGTTTAACCGGCTTTATTCTTTAAGTTTAAAATCATTTTGGTTATATTTTCTAAATGGATGATCCCAATTTATAAGTTCTATTTCAACGTTTTTCCAATCAATTATTTCTATTGAGTTGTTTTGATTCAGGTTGACTTTATTAATTTCTATATTTAGCAAGCCGTAACAAATATACCTGTGATGTCTATCAATTATAATATCATTTTCAACTTGAATAATACCAAACCTTCCTTTTTGAAGCTTGTTATATATTCTGTTTAAAACAGGTAAGGAGACTTTCTTTTGTGTTGATTTTAGGCAATGCTGATTTTCTTTCAGAAATTTTTGTACTTCTTCCAAATGAATTTCTTTTATCTCTGTTTCAATGATATTAGGTTTGAATGATTTAAATACACCTTCACTTTTCCACCGGCTTATTCAAAATCTGCCACAATAAATCTTTCAATTGTATGATTCCCTGGTTGGTAACAGAAGAAATAAAAAGATGCGGAATGTTAGGCGGCAATTCACGTTCGATAGCGGCTTTCAGTTCATCATCCAGCATATCGCTTTTGCTGATGGCAATCACAAAATCTTTCTGTAATAATTCGGAATTGTATTGCTCCAGTTCATTTACCAGAATATCAAATTCTTTTTTATGATTATCACTATCGGCCGGTATTAAAAACAACAAGGCGGAATTACGTTCAATATGACGTAAAAAACGATGTCCCAGGCCTTTGCCTTCTGCGGCGCCTTCAATAATACCCGGCAAATCTGCCATAGCAAAGCTTTTACCATCGCGATATTCTACAATACCCAATTGCGGCGTTAATGTGGTAAATGCATAGTTGGCAATCTTTGGTTTGGCAGCACTTACAACCGATAACAAAGTAGATTTGCCTGCATTTGGAAAACCCACCAAACCCACGTCTGCCAATACTTTCAGCTCTAATATCTTCCAGCCTTCCGTGCCTTCTTCGCCCGGCTGCGCATGATCGGGCGCCTGGTTGGTTGGCGTTGCAAAATTGCTGTTTCCCAAGCCGCCACGGCCACCTTGTAACCAGATAAATTCCTGCCCGTCTTCTAATATTTCGGCTTCTGTTTTATCGGTTTCTTCATCTTTGGCTACGGTGCCTAACGGAACTTCGATAACAATATCTTTTCCATCGTGGCCGGTGCTGTTATTTTTACTTCCGCCTTCGCCATCTTCGGCTAATACATTCTTATAATAACGTAAATGTAGCAACGTCCACAATTGCCTGTTGCCACGCAAAATAATATGCCCGCCACGACCGCCATCGCCGCCATCAGGACCGCCTTTGGCTGTTAATTTATTGCGCATAAAATGCCGGCTGCCTGCGCCGCCATGACCGCTTTTGCAAAACACGCGTATATAATCTATAAAATTGCTTCTTTCCATTTCGTTGCAAATATCGTTTGATTATCGGGTTCTTTATACAGTTACTGCGCCGCCGGGATCGCTTACCGTAACAGCTCTGTATTTATTTTTCGCAAGTTTTTGTGCAATCATACTTACCACTATCAGTTGCAGCGCATGATAAAGCATCAAAGGCAGTAACAAAATACCTGTTGCCGTGCTGTTGGCAAACAATACTTTCGACATGACTGTACCATGCACCAACGATTTTTTTGAACCGCAAAATGTAGCTGTAATTTTGTCTTCCCGGTTAAAAGAAAGCAGCTTGCTGATAAGCGTAATGAACCCGTAAGCCGTAAAAAAAAGAAGCAACATAGATGCGGCTAAAAGCACTAATGCGCCTATACTGATATGACTGAACATATTGCCGGCAAACGATTCGCAGAAAGCCGTATATACAATACAAAGAATAATTGTCTGGTCAAAATATTTGAGTTCTTTTTTGTATTTTTCTGCAAACCAGCCCCATTTTTTATTTAGCAAAAAGCCAAGCATTACCGGAACCAAAACCTGCAGAATTAATTTTACTATAATGCCCGACATATCTGCATTTCCGGTTGCACCGGTATTTACAAAGCTCATCCAAAGTGGTGTTATAAATACGCCGATTATACTCGAAATACTCGCATTGAAAATGGCAGCCGGAATATTGCCTTCGGCAATTGAAACCATGACTACAGAAGAAGAAACTGTAGAAGGCAAACTGGCTAAAAAGAACGTTCCTACCCAAAAGATTTCTGCACCGGAATTTTCGAAAAAATGTTTGCAGCTCAATACAACTAACGGAAACAAAACAAACGTGCTTAGATGTACTACGATATGTAATTTCCAGTTGCGTAAACCGGTTTTTAGCTTAGCGAAATTGAGCTTTAAACCATAGAAAAAGAAAATAAGTGAAACGCCATAACCGGCTAATGAAGATAACGACCAATCACCTTTTCCGGAACCGCCTTGCGGAAAGATTTTAGCTAATACAATCATTCCAATCAGCAATAGAATAAAAGTGTCTAATCCAAACCGGGATAGTAACTGTAACGCTCTTTCCCAATACGATTTTTTTTCTTTCTGATCAGCCATTAAACGCAAAGGTAACAGCTAAAGAGTTGACCACTTTTTATTGACTTTTGAGTTCAAAAAAGAGGAGTGATTGAATGAACGTATAAGAGTGATTCAGTAATAATAATTTTAAAGGACTTAATGAGTCGCTTCGCTCCATTGCGATGCAACGATGCTTAATTGAAATACAAGTGCGTAATATAAATACAAGCAGCGAGTGATATTATCAACAAATTGGAAAATAGTGAGTATTAATCCTGCACTAAAAAGCAAAAGACTTCTTTTGGTCCGTGCACGCCAACAACCAGCGTTTTCTCAATATCGGCAGTGCGGCTGGGACCGGTGGCTAATGTAATTATCGAAGGTAGCTTCGGATATTTCTGCTGCACGTTTTGTAAAGCATCTTTAATATCGTAAACCAACTGGCTGGTATAAGCAATACAAATGTGTACAGGCGCATATACGCTTACTGTTCTGCCGCTTTGCTGTGCCGCACTCATAACGATGCTTCCGGTACGCGCAATGAGTTGCTCGCAGGTAGTGATGGAAGCATCGCAATTGGCGAGATCATCAGTATAAGTTTGGTTAAATTGATTTTGAACAAGCGTATCTTTTAAAACATCTTCGCGGCAATAAATATTTTTCCAGTTACGAATCCGGAGCAAATCCTGTAATTGCAGAACCAGATCCTGGTTGTCGCCACAAAAAGCAAAACGCCCCTGCAGCTTCGTAAAATTTTCGGCAAACTCAATTTCAATATCTTGCCGGAGTGGTTTAAAAATATCTTTTGTGCCTTCGCTTTTTGGAAACGGAACAGGCACTGATTGAGTCAGTGCCTGCCGTATTTTATGTAAAATGTTTTCTCTTGCTGTTGCCATAATTATGCAAGGTTTGGAGTTCGCAAACTGCTGTCGTAAGGAGGAACGCCTTCGTCAATAGTTCCTTTTTCGTGACCGGAATCATCAACATCCAACAATTTCTTTTCTTCGTACGGACGTTTGCCAATCAGTTCTTCTACATCACTTTTAAAAAGGACTTCTTTAGTAAGAAGTTCTTTGGCCAACTTTTCTACCTGTTCTCTTTTATCTACCAGTAATGCTTTTGTTCGTTCGTAAGAAATATCTATCATTTTTCTTACTTCTTCGTCAATCATTTTGCCGGTTTCTTCGCTGAACGGTTTGGTAAAGGTATTTTCAGCCTGCGGATCGTAATAACTGATATTACCCAGCTTTTCGTTCATACCATATACCGTAATCATAGAATACGCGGTTTTGGTAATTTGCTGCAAATCGTTGCTGGCACCGGTAGATATTTTACCAAAGAAAATTTCTTCGGCTGCACGTCCGCCAAGCGTCATACAAATCTGGTCATTCAACTGGTCGGTATTATATAAATATTGCTCTTTTGGCGTGTATTGCGCATATCCTAATGCTGCCGTACCGCGCGGAACGATAGTTACTTTTAATAATGGATACGCATGTTCCAGATACCAGCCGCAAATAGCGTGTCCGGCTTCGTGATAAGCAATGATTTCTTTTTCTTCCGGAGAAATGATTTTATTTTTCTTTTCCAGACCACCGATTACACGATCAATGGCATCCTGAAAGTCGCTCATATCTACGGCAGTTTTCCCTTTACGGGCAGCAATCAGCGCAGCTTCGTTACAAACGTTGGCAATATCGGCACCGGCAAAGCCTGGTGTTTGTTCTGCCAGTTTGTTGACATCAAGCGTTTGAGAAACTTTAATGGGTTTCAAATGCACTTTAAAGATTTGCTCGCGACCTTTTACATCCGGACGATCAATTGAGATTTGTCTGTCGAAACGACCCGGGCGCAATAAAGCGGTGTCCAATACATCGGGTCTGTTTGTGGCAGCTAATATGATGATTCCGCTTTCGCCACTAAAACCATCCATTTCAACCAGTAACTGGTTCAATGTATTTTCACGCTCGTCATTGCTCATCATAGCATTTCTGCCGCGCGCACGACCAATCGCGTCAATTTCATCTATAAAGATTATACAAGGCGATTTCTCACGGGCTTGTTTAAACAAATCTCTTACGCGGCTTGCACCAACGCCCACAAACAGTTCTACGAAATCGGAACCGCTCATGCTAAAGAAAGGAACCTGCGCTTCGCCGGCCATCGCTTTTGCAAGTAAGGTTTTACCTGTACCCGGAGGACCGACCAGCAACGCTCCTTTTGGAATTTTGCCACCAAGAGCCGTATATTTTTTTGGATTTTTCAGGAAATCAACGATTTCCATCACTTCCACTTTTGCTTCATCTAAACCGGCAACATCTGTAAATGTGATATTTACTTTGGTGCCTTTTTCAAACAACTGCGCTTTTGATTTGCCAATATTAAAAATACCGCCGGGACCACCGCCGCCCGGACCGCCGCCACCTACTTTACGCATCAGCAGAACCCACAAGCCAGCCATCAAAAGGAAAGTAAACAAGATGTTAGCTATCGGCCCAAACCATTGAATTTCGTCGTCAACCGGTTGCGATATCTGAGATACGTTCGGGTAATTTTTATAAAAATCAGCCATTGATGTATTGAAGCTTTCCCAATCGGTTACTTTAAATTCAAACAACGGATTCGATGCTTTGGAAGCATCAACCTGATGATTAAATTTCGAGATATAGAAGGGTTTGGTAAGACTGTCTTTCTTTATAAAAACACGAACAACATCTTTATTTCGTATAAGGGAAATCTGTTGCACATCACCTTGCGCCAGCATGTTCTGCTGAAACTCTTGAACGGTTGTTGGTGTAAGGTCGGGCGCTGTTTGTTTTAAATATCCATATCCAAGTATAATGGCTGCTATAATTGCATAAATCCAATATATACTTAACTTAGGTCCTTTCTTCATATTGTTACGGTCTTCGCCATTGCTGCTGCCGTTTTTATCGAAAATGGTAGGACCTTTTTTCTTCTCTTCTTGTGCCATATAAATTAATTCCGAAAATTTTTGAATAAATGTATAAAACTATTCTTCGCTATATCCTTTTACCACCGCATCGCTCCACATATCTTCAAGCCTATAAAAATTACGTGTATCAGGTTGCATAACATGCACTACAATATTTACATAATCAATCAAAACCCATTGCATTGCCTGAAAACCTTCGAACTTATAAGGATTTTCGCTACATTCAATTTTTACCTGGTCCTGCACAGAATCGGCAATCGCTCTAACCTGCGTTGTGCTGGTTGCCTGGCAAATGATAAAAAAATCGGAAACCGCTTCAGGTATCTTGCGTAAATCGAGAGAAATGATATTCTCTCCTTTTTTATCCTGAATTGCTTTAATAATAGTCTTAAAAAGTCTTGAATTTGTGGTAAGCTTTCCTGTTCTTTGAGTGGTGCGTGTAGCTAAAACGGATAGTGGTGCCAATAAACTATGAGGTTTAAATATGTTATGATTTATTTTTCTTAGGTTAGCCATCTAACATAAGACATACAATTCAGTTGCTTTCGTTTTTACCAGATTAACCCATTGTTGATCTGCCTGTGTCTAAACTTTATCAAAACGAACCAGGAATCTCCTGAGCAACAGTAAGCTTAGCGCTGATAACCTATCTTAGCAAATGTATGTAATTAATTTACCTGAATACTATTTATGCAAACTATTGGTAAACCTTTCACAGAACTTGCAGACGTGGACAGCACCAACAACTATGCCATGGCAAAGGCACAAAACGGTGCTGCCAAACATGGCGAAACCTGGTTTGCGAATTATCAAACAGCGGGCAAAGGAAGCCGTGGAAAAAGCTGGAATGCCAGCCCCGGCGAAAACATTATGATGTCGGTATTAGTAGAACCTGAAAACCTGGTTTTTTCGCAAAGCTTTTACCTGACGGCCGCAGTAGCTTTAGCGGCTTTCGATTTATTTAAAACTTACGCAGATGAAAATGTTTTTATCAAGTGGCCAAATGATATTTATTGGCGTGACAGAAAGGCAGCAGGCATTTTAATTGAAAACAGCGTTCGTGGCAGTAAATGGCAGTGGAGCGTTGTTGGAATTGGAATGAATATTAACCAAACCATTTTTAATCCCGCGCTGCCAAACCCAGTTTCTCTAAAACAAATAACCGGAAGAACATTTAATGCTGTGCAATTAGCCAAAGAACTATGCAATTGTTTACAGCAACGTTACAAGCAGTTGCAAACAGATAAAGAAAGTGTTTTGAAAGATTACAACGAGGTTTTGTACAAACGAAACCAACAAGTTAAGCTGAAGAAAGAAAATATTGTTTTCAACGGTATTGTAAAAGGTGCAGATGCTGCCGGCTTGCTGGAAGTAGAAGGCGGCTTGCAACCTCAGTTTACTTTTGGCGAAATAGAATGGATATTACCGGAACGTAATATTGTGTAATAGTTCCGTCTCGTTTTCCCTGTTTCTCGCTTCTTTCTCAAACCTGTTGTTGTAATATCCGTTTACAGAAGTTTGGTATAAGTATAAGTAAAGGAACCGTAACAAACCGTATTTTTTGTATTGATAAACATGCGCAACTTCGTGCCGGACCCAGGAAGGTGTTTGCAAAAATTCTTCGCGCGTTGCGCCCCATAGATAAATGGTTTTCTTTACTACAATAGCAACACGCGGCGATTGTAATTTTCGGGCAGCTATTCTTGCCAGCCAGTTTTGTTCTTTAATATAAATTGTCATAAAATCTACGGTAAAATACGATTCATCTTTCAATCATACATTTGTAAAACGGTTGTAAATGATTTGTCCATGAAAAACGCACTCCTTCTTCTGTTCGTTGTAATAAGTTTTTTTGCAGGCGCCCAAACGAAATCAAAGCCTTTCAATGCTGCCAATCGCCCGAAAAATCTTTCCGATTCGGCTTTGTTAGATTTGGTACAAAAACAGACGTTCCGGTATTTTTGGGATTTTGCTCACCCCGTTAGCGGTTTAGCGCGCGAACGCAGCAACGTAGCTTACGATTATGGCAATGAAGTGGTAACAACCGGCGGCAGCGGGTTTGGTATTATGTCAATTGTTGTTGCTACCGACAGGAAATGGATAAGTCGCGATACGGCTGTAAATCACTTACTGAAAACTGTAAAATTTCTTTCCAAGGCAAATTCGTATCATGGCGTATTTCCGCATTGGCTGGATGGCGCAACCGGCAAAACCATTCCGTTTGGCAGAAAAGATGATGGCGGCGATTTGGTAGAAACCTCTTTTTTATTTGAAGGATTGCTTTGCGCAAGACAATATTTTACCGGCGATAATCCGCAAGAACAGGAATTGCGGAACCGAATTACCTGGCTTTGGAACGAGGTTGAATGGAACTGGCACACACGCGGCGGGCTTGATTTGCTGTATTGGCATTGGAGCCCTAACAACGGCTGGGCAATGAATTTTGAGCTTCGTGGCTGGAACGAAACCTTAATTACATATATTCTTGCCGCTTCTTCGCCCGATTATTCGATTGATAAAAAAGTGTACACGAACTGCTGGGCGCAAAGCAATCATTTTTACAACGGAAAAGAATTTTATGGCGTAAAACTGCCGCTGGGTTTTGATTATGGCGGACCGCTTTTTTTTACACATTATTCGTTCTTAGGTTTAGATCCGCACAATTTAAAAGATCAATATGCCGATTACTGGGAACAGAATTACAATCATACGCTTATCAACTATAAACATTGCGTAACCAATCCCAATCATTTTGCCGGTTATGGAGAAAACTGCTGGGGCTTAACTGCCTGCGATACGTATGATGGTTATAACGCCTTTTCGCCAAGTAACGATTTTGGAACCATTGCACCAACAGCAGCCATTTCAGCTATGCCTTACACGCCGGAATATTCAATGAAAGCGTTGAAGCATTTTTATAATGATCTGGGCGATAAAATCTGGGGTGAATATGGTTTTAAAGATGCGTTTAACGAGAGTAAAAGCTGGGTTGCCGATTCGTATTTAGCGATAGACCAGGGACCTGAAATTGTGATGATTGAAAATTATCGCACCGGTTTGATTTGGAAGTTATTTATGAGTTGCCCTGAGATTCAGAGTGGATTGAAAAAGTTGGGTTTTGAGAGTCCGTGGGTGAAGTGATAAAGGATAAAAAGCAAACATGTACGGATATATACATTAACCCGTTGGCGGAGTTAATTAGCCAGCGCATGTTTAACTCTGCTTACTGGTTGATTGTAAATAAATTTGTTTAAGAACTGTAAAATGGTGAGCGCCGTCACCTTAGCAAGTATCCTGGACCTGAAGCCTGTAAAGGACTTGGCGTAATTGCGCTGTATCATAAACTGGTCACACAATTGAGAAAAAACTGTTTCTATTCGCTTCCTTACTTTTTTCAAGATCCACATGACAGGTTTTTGTCCCCCTTGATTGGCTCTTAAAGGCACTTCCAACTGAATGCCTGCCGCCTCAAATAAATTTATCTGATGCTCTCTTCCAATATATCCTTTATCACCCGTTAGGATGCAATTGCTGAACAACTCTTTTACGTCATGCAAGTAATGTACATCATGCACACTTGCCTTAGTTAAATCCAATGATTGTATAACACCTGCCGCTGAACAAACGCTGTGCAATTTATAGCCGTAGAAATATTTTTTCTGTGATGCACAGTAGCCCTTGTCCGGGCGGTGGCACAGGGATTCTTTACCCATTTTATTTCTTTGTTCTCTTGATAATTTACAAATTTCAAGTGGCATGGAATCAATTGCAAATACATCTGATAGTCTGTTAAGCCGCTCTGATAGCAGGTTTCGCACATCTTCCGTTTTTTCAAACAACAGTTTTCTCCGGTCATTATATTGTCTGCGGCTAATCAAATTTTCAAACTCGTTCGCATATTCTTTGTTCAATTTGGAAAACAAATAATTCTCACTGTCAATGCTTAAACATTCTGCTGTAAGGCTTAATGCGATCACTTCAATATCAGAAAATTTTGGCACGGTGCCACGCCGTAAATAATTGCCCTTCTCATTTATTTCATCACTTAAAATATCTTTTATCACCACAATAATTTTATCGAAATTTGTTTTGATGTTGTGCATGTTGCATTCGTAAGTTTAGTCACTCATGTAGACAACTGCACAGCATTTATTGTTGCTGACTATTCAAATTAACTCCGCCAACAGGTATACATTAATATAGCGCCTAACAATGAGAAAGGCAGAGAATGTAGAATTAAGATCGCCATCACTCTGCAATTGCCACTAACAACGGACTGTGCATAATCAAAATAGCAGGCGGCTTTATGCGGAATCTGAAGAACGTTCTATAAAACCAAGAGAACACAAAACATTGGATATATTACTCTTGTTTGGGAATGTTTGTACAATGTATCTCAAAAAAAGGGTAGTGGTACAGTTTGAAATTCGATGCTTGACCGTAAAGGCAAAAGTAGTTTGTACATTTGCAGTCTATGGCAAAGAAGCATAAAGATATAAATCAGATAGCAAAAAGTATTGTGGACTTGGCTACGGGTGAATCAAACAATGAAACACCGAAAGAGGATAGTACAAAAAATGCCGCTGCCGTTCAATTGGGGCGTTTGGGTGGGCTAAAGGGTGGCGCGGCACGGGCTAAGTCATTGACGCCCGAAAGACGTGCAGAAATTGCTAAAAAGGCGGCTGCAAAAAGATGGAAAAAAACAGAGTAACTTTTTATTCAAATAAATTCTTTAATTGGTAAGAGTAGGGAACTTTATACAGAGTGTTCATTTTTATTCTGAACTCGTGCATTGTTTCACATGTTTTCATGACTTCTATAGCTTCATCTCTAAAGACCTTGACTTGTCTCTGTCCTTCTTCGTTTAGAAACTGAAAATTCTTATACTCTCTAACCCAGCAATTAGGAAGGTAACCATTCAAAACATGTATTGAAGCTAATACATCAGCAGGAAATCTTTTGTAAATAATGGCAAGTGTTAAGTTCGCTACAGAACGCGGTTTTGTAAATTTATTTGGATCTAAATCATGCCAACCCATTAACCTATAAATCTCTTTATAAAATGGAATGTCATTGGGAAAAATAGGGAAATAAGGCATTACCTTACTCGCGACTAATTCTCTAATTTCCTTTAAAGAAATTTCTTTCCCATTAAGCATGAACTTGACTTTTTCATACTCACTTTCTCTCTTTTTCTTAGTTGATTCTTGAGCAAAATTTTCTGCCCCCTGCGTAAGCATATCCACTAACGATTGCTTATTTTGTATAGGGACTGACGATGTTTCCGGCTTCGGAATTTGCTGGTCAGAAATCGACTGTTTCAAGTTGTCTTTAGTGCTAACATTGTTTTCTTGCTTCATAACTTAGTTGTATAACTGTGATTTTAAATTACTCATTATCTTTTCAAATTGTAACGATTCCTGCCAAGGAATATCTATAGATTCAATGCATTCTTTTATGTCAGCATCTTGTCGTCTAGCTCTAGGCCAAGCCATTCTGTCGCGGCTTCCCACATCAAAGGCATTGAAAGTATAAATTAAGCTTGGGTGAACATGGTTATCCGTTGCAAATCGCTTAACGTAATTATTGTCGTTTAAATAAGGTCGAACCTCATTGGTCTTTTCAATAGAAAATAAATATTGCCGAGCGAACTTGTCTGTTTCAAATTCCTTTTCTTTTACAGCTAAATCCTCAATACTATCATCGCTCAAATGATACTTGTTAACTCTAATATCCTCCCAGTCAAAAATTACGTGTAGTAATTCGTGAATTAAGGCAAACCACAACGTGCTATAAAATCCTACATAGTTGGTCAAAACAACACATGGCTTGTCATTGACAGAAAATGTTGCACCACGCAGTTGAAGTGTATGCAGACGCGGCTGATAAATAACTGTTATGCCAAGCCTATAGAGGGCTTTAATGATGTTTCTCATGCCATGCTTAACATCTGTCGACTGCCATCTAATTCTAGGAAAATAATCAAGAAACGCCTGTTTATCATATTCGTAAGGATTATCTATCTCAAGAAAACAAGTCTTCGCTGATGCAATCCAAAAAGCCCGAGTTAATTCATTTCTAAGTTTTAGAGAGCCTGAACTAAATGCCACATGTATATCGGGCTTTCGATATTCAAAAATTGATTTTAATCCTAACCTTGATAGCAACTTTTTTTCTATTTGAGGAAAGTCGGTAATACTGTCAATAAATCCATCTTTCTTTAGGATGCCTAAATCAAAATTGTCTTTAATAAACTTAATTTTCTCCGGTGTAATTGATGTTTGTGTTGGATGTGCTTCTTCTAGTGTATTTAAGTAAAGTCTTATCACTTCTTCTCTAGGCACTTGAAGAAGACTTGCAATTTTTAAAAGATGAGTATGGTCAAATGTTTTTTGTGAGCCATCCAATATTCCTTTTAAGGTACGGTATGAAATACCCAATATATCCAACGCCGATGTATGGGAGATTTCTAATTGCTTTAATTTATTATCAAACAAATCCTTTAAAGTTTCGGGTTTCATCGCCGACCTTAAAATGCTATTTATGTCTTTATATTTATCTTCCATGAAAATCTATATTGTATAAATACAATACTCAAAAGTAGCGGTTTTAGTTTGAAATACAACACAACACAAAAAATAATTGTAAGTTTACAATATCTAAAATTAAAATGGCTAAAATGCTTGACCGTTTAAGTAAAATCAGTTATCTTTGTTCTATGAACAAGTTACCAATCGAAAAGAAAGCGCAAATACTTCATTTGCTTGTTGAAGGAAACAGCATTAACAGCACAAGCCGTTTAACTGATGTTTCCAAAACAACCATACTTAAACTTTTGGTAGATACAGGTAAGGCTTGTGAAGCATTCCACAACGAAACAGTAAAAGGAGTAAAGGCAGCACGTGTGCAAGCGGATGAAATTTGGAGCTTTGTTTATGCTAAAGAAAAGAACGTACCGGAAGGCATGGAAGATAAAGCCGGTGATGTATGGACGTGGACGGCTTTAGATGCAGATAGCAAGTTGATTGTTTCATGGTTTGTAGGCAACAGAGATGCAGAATCAGCTAATGAATTTATGCACGATGTAGCAACACGCTTGGCTAATAAAGTGCAACTTACAACCGATGGCTTTAGAGCTTATTTAGATGCTGTCGAAGATGCTTTTGATGGTGATATTGATTATGCGCAATTGATGAAGCTGTATGGCTCATTAGATGGCGGTATGAACGAAAAAAGATACAGCCCTGCTGAATATACAGGACAGATAAAAAAAGCTATCACCGGCACACCGCGTGAAAAGTTTATTTCTACTTCATACGTTGAACGTCAGAACCTGACAATGAGAATGCACATGCGCCGTTTTACACGCCTTACCAATGCCTTTTCCAAGAAGATAGAAAACCATTGCCATGCAATAGCCTTACACTTTGTTTACTACAACTTTTGTAAGGTTCACAAAAGCCTTTCGGTAACACCGGCAATGCAGGCAGGGTTAATGAAGAAACCAATGACTTTAGAAGATATTGCAAGGCTTACCGATATACAAGCACCTGAAAAAAGAGGAAGCTATAAGAAGAAAGAAAAAACCGAGTAAATCACTCGGTTTTTTTATTTTTGGAAATGGCATCTTTAAACGTCTGGGATTACTTAGGAATACTTGCTATTCTATTACTCTTGTGGTCTTTTAGTATAGGCAAAAATGCTATCTGGGGAATGTTTACGATTAGCCTACTTGTTTGTATAGTCGTCGGTCTTTATACCCGCATTGCGAACGGTATAACTAATTGGGCGATCCTTAGGATTATTGCAACAGTGGGTGTGCTCATTGGCGCTCTTTCAGAAATACCACATAGAATCTCAAAGAAGCGAAAAACATAATTCTATTCACTAAATTTCAAACTGTACCACTACCAAAAAAAGTATTCATAACAGTAAGATGTTGTGAATACCGAATCAACATTATAAATGTAACTTTGTAATTACTTCTTGAACAAACTCTCTCAAGCTTACATTATAATCAATATATCTTTCTCTTATCCAATTTCTTTTTTTCAAAAAGTTCTTACTTAACCCGAAATAATTTTCATAGCTTCTTGTAGTGTTTATTTTCTGTCTACCTAAAATTCTATTTAATCGCGTTTTAGGATCAGGCCACTGACAGGATTCTGTCCCATTTTCAAAAACCGTAAGAAGCCAAGCTTCAGTTTCTTCAACAGCAATAGCATGTAATATTTTATCTAAATACTGGTATTCTAACCATTCATCAATCTTATTGACAATAAGATTCCTAATCGAAGAACAATCTTGGTTAATAGTTAAGTCTGCAATTTCATATTCTTCTCTTTCCGCTGCATCTAAATGTATTACAACAAACTCATTACCTTCGATTTGAAAGAATTTTTCTATTTTATCCTTAGTTATACATTCTTCTCTTACCAATGACCATGTGCTTTTATTGCTTTCACTCATCATTGCTAAATGAGTCGCATCATAAGCAGATTGTGGTCGTAAATATTCGATATCACTTAAATCCAGCCCAACAATTCCCATCAAAATATTTTCCAAGACAATTATATCAGAACGTCCTTCAGCTATTATGGCAATCCTCATCTTTAAAAATTTTTAGGAGTGGCGCCTAATATTCCTTTAAGCCACATATCAGAAAGCTTTGAAGGTTTGTCTTTCAAATCACTTCTAAACTTAATTCTCCTGGTTTTTGTATGTCCATGACTATTCCTACTCACCTCAAACAGTCGAACACTGTCATCAAGTAAGTTTAATCCATCTAAAATAGCTGGGTTGTGTGTCGTAATAAGTACCTGTTTACCTCTCTGTTTTGCCAGATCGGTTAATAACATCATTAAAACTTGACACAGTCTTGGATTAAGAGCAGTTTCAATATTATCTATGGCAAAAAAATTCGGTGTTTTCGTACTAATAAAAAGAGCTAAGTAAAACAGAACATGCAGAATACCTTCATTAGAATTTTCAGCTGACAGAACATTGTTCTGCTTTTGCATAAACTTATCTGTAAAGTATAAAGTGGAGGAGCTTCTACCTGCTTTTAATCCTAACATTTTTTCATCTTTTTCATTGCTAATTTTATCTATCCAATCAAAAAATGTTTTAATATTATTCTCTAAAAAGCCTCTTTCATAGCTATTAAAATTGGCTATTAATAAATCAAGTCCCTCGCCATTTAAACCTAAAGGTGTTTTACGACTATCTGTTGGTGAAATACCACGCAGAGATTTTGTATTAAGATCAAAGATTGAATAATTAGAGATAAAGCCTATAAAAGCTTGTTCAATTTTGAGATTATACTCAATAGCTTTATCTTCAATTACTTGATTTAAATCTTTGGAATTGATTTGTGGATTGTTATTCCAGATATCTTTGAGTACTTGAAAAAAATCGTTTGCAGCGTAGTATTTGGTTTTATCAAACCAATTCGTGTATATATCATCTTTTTCTCTTGGTTCAAGTGATGACTCGTAGAGTTCTTCTTTTTCTTTATTTTTAAAAAGTAATGAAAAATCAATAGATGTGTTTTGAGTAGTACCTAAGAACGAGCTAATCGTTAGGCTTGGTTTTGCAGTTCTAATACCTCTGCTATATAATCCTTCATAAGTTGCATCGCTATTTTCAGCAGCTCCAAAAAAAGCCAATGCTTCTAAAATATTGCTTTTCCCTGTTCCATTAGCACCAATAAAAACATTAAAAATGCCCAACTCTATTGTATCATCAATAACTGACTTATAATTTTTTATTGAGACTCTTTTTAATAAAACATCTGATGGTATATTTCTTACAAACTGATTCTTTATAAAATAGTTTACAGCTTCATCCCATTTATCTGAATTGAATTGCTGAATAGCTTTTAAAGCCAAGTCAGAAAGGAGATAATGGGTTCTTGAACTAGTTGTACTTAAGTCAGGTTCGTCAGGATTTAATAAAGCAATATTGTTATCGACAAATGGTTTCAAAGCAATTTTTCGAAATGATTCGCGTGAATTTGCTTTATAATCAGTCTGATAATTTAAGTTAACGAAGTTAATTATGTCTTTAGATAATGTCTTATTAGATGCGTAAGCATCTTTCCAATTTTCGTCAGGCAACATGTTACTCAACGCAAGTAATGTAAGTGTATATTCCGTAGAAGTTGACCAGGGTATTCCGTGGCAAAATGACCAGTGGTTATGCTGGCAAAAAGTGATCGGGTAATGCTCTGTGTAAGCGGTTATCAAAAATAGTTACTTTCTTCTTTGTTGTTAAACTTTATTCCTTTTCTACCTCCTGCATTGTTTGTTTCTTTTTCCTCAGCGATTCTCCTTTCAGTTCCAGCCGGTGCGCATCATGGATGATCCTGTCAAGAATGGCATCAGCGATGGTTTGTTCTCCGATCACTTCATACCATTTCGATACCGGCAGCTGAGAGGTAATAATCATCGATGCCTTGCCATGTCTGTCTTCAATGATTTCCATCAGCGTTGCCCGGCTTTGTGCGTCAAAAGGCTGTATGCCAAAGTCGTCTAAGATGAGAAGCTGCTGCCGCTCGATACGGGTAAGTTCTTTCATGTAAGAACCATCAGCCTTTGCCATCTTGAGCTTAGCGAAGAGCTTTGGTGTACTTGCATACAGCACCCGGTAGCCACTGATGCAAGCCTGATGACCAATGGCGGACGCAATATAGCTTTTGCCTATGCCGGTGCTGCCTGTAATGAGCACATTTTCTTTCTTGTTGATAAAGTTGCATTCAGCCAGCCTTCCCATCTGGTTGCGGTCAAGAGAGCGGTCAGCCTGGTAGTACATCTCTTCCACAGAAGCTTTGTAGCGGAAGTGAGCATTGGAGAGCCGTCTCTCTGTATTTCTGTTCTGCCTGTCTTCCCATTCGGCTTCTACCAGAAAAGCGATCATCTCATCGATCGTATACTTGTTGAGCCCATCAGTCTCGAGGCTGGTCTTAAAAGCCCGGAACATGCCGAAGAGCTTTAATTTGCGGATTCTGTCCAGTGTGTTTGCGTTCATAATTGATTGTTTGATTGTCAAAAAAAATTATCGGTAGTATTGTTTTCCCCGGATGTTGTCGTGTGATGGCATTTTTGAAGTCCCTGTGTCTTCGTTCAGTAAATCCATACCTTTTTCAAGGATGGTCTGGATCGTTTTATAGTTATAGACACCATAGTCCAGCGCCCTCCTGCAGGCGGCGATCAGCCTTTCACTGCCTGCTTTCCGGCTAAAGCTCAACACACCCATGCAGGATTTATAAGCCTGTTCAGGATGCTGCTTGCGCTCCAGTATCTTTACGATATACAGCTTCACATCTTCATGGATAGAAGCTGCCCATTCAATAAAGTGCTCTGCCGTCCAGTCTGCCATGAACTTGTGAGTGGAAGCCAGGTGTTCCTTGTCTGTCGTGTAAGCATAAGGGCACTTCGTTCGCTTGTGTACAGCAATACGTTCATAATGGTAGAAAACTTCAACGGAAGAGCGCGAGTAGAGCAGCTTTATTTTCTTACCAATGAAGCGGTAAGGAACACTGTAATAGTGCTTGTCCACACCCAAACAAACATGCCCGTTCTTCATGACCGTAGCGTGCATCTGTTTTTTAAATTCATAGCGAAGAACAGGCAATGGAGCTAACACCGACCTTTCTACTTCTTCGAACTGTTCTCTGCGGCTGTAATGGCGCCCCTTGAAAGGCTGGTTGTTATGCACTTCAAGGGCTGCTTTGATGGCTGTATTAAGCTCTTCCAAACTGTAATAAATGCTTTGTCGGATGAGCGTATAAACGCGCGTGTACATGATCCTGACAGCTCCTTCTACGAGCGCTTTATCCCGGGGACGGTAGGCTCTGGTAGGAAGAACTGCCATACAATAGTGGTCTGCAAAATCAGCAAACGACTCGTTGACGGTAGGCTCATAGCGGCTGCTCTTGGTAACGGCTGACTTTAGATTATCGGTAACGATAGCCAGCGGCACGCCACCATAGAAGTGCAGGGCGTTCTCGCAGGCTGGAATCAGGTCTTCTTTCCCTTGCGTCATGACAGCTTCGATATAAGTCAGCTGGCTGGCACCCAGAATGGCGATGAAGACTTCAACGTCCTTTACTTCCCCTGTGTTCTTGTCAACGATTGAAAGCTTCTCGCCGGCAAAGTCAACAAACATCTTGTCACCGGCTTTGTGCTCTATATGCATGACCGGGTTCACCTGCGCTTTCCACTGGTTATAGTAAAAGCAAAATTGTGTGTACTGAAAGCCTTTGGGATGCTGCTTCATGTATTCTTGCCATAAGAGAAGTCTTGTTGTTCCCTTGCGCTTCAGTTCCTTTTCCACATGGGGAAAGAGATTATGAAGATCAAACAAACGGGGATCAGGAGGCTTTTCATCACTCTTTCCAAAGAGGTCGTCGAGCTCTTTGTCAGTGAGCCGGTTGATGTCTTCGAACGTAAAACGGGAGTCCTGGAATGCTTGTATGTACTTCTTGGCGGTATTGCGCGATACGCCCGTCCAGGCTGCAATAGAAAGCCGGCTGGTTCCTTGTGTATAGAGGCGAATGATCTGACGGATTTTACTCATGCTGATCGGTGTGTTTGCCATACTTTGTAGTGTCAGCTTCTTATAGCTGACAACTAAAAATAGGTTGCTTACACAGTGGTCACAATCACTTTGAAAGGGTGGTCAGTTTGCCGCGGAATCCGCGGTAATTGAAGTGGTCAATTTGCGCCGGAATCCACTGGTCAGTTTACCACGGAACCGTTGACCCTATTCCCGAAATATCTATTGGTCATTATCAGCGAAATATCCAATGTAAGTGCTGAAACTTTATTTTGTTGTTGGTCTGGCAATCCAAAGCTTCTTAATATTGTTTGAGCTTCTTCTATTTTTTTTTCGGTATTAGTCATGGCAATCAATCAAAATGAATTTTAAAATACTTTGCAACAATAGCATCAATAAATATTTGGTCATGACATTTTGAATTTAAAATTGATTGACCTATTTCTTTCACAATTGATAATTCCGGAAAAGGTATATTTCTCAATTCAGTTGCACTAACATTAATGCTACCATTAAATGTTCGAAAATATATATCAAATAACTTACTGTTCAATATAGCTGCAATACCTATCGTTTCTTCTTTTTTTAGAATATCCATTGGTCGATAAATATAATTTACATGATTTTCTATTCCAATTTTATTATAGCGGGATAATACATCAGCAAAGTATGGAGTAGCAACTAGTCGGCTTGTATCTTCTTTAGTACTAAATCTTCTTAACAGAATATAGTCTTTATTTTCTATTAAAACGGACTTAGTAACAATATTATCTTGGATATACTCACCTGTGTATTTTCCTTTGATTTTTTTATTCAATGGCCAAGTCAATTGCATTTTATCAGTATGCGCCAACGAAATCAACGGAACACAATTTTCATTTGCTGAATCTTTTATAAACTGAGCATTTCGAAAGTTAACTACAGGACCAGTAGAAACTCTTATCTCGTAATCTTCTAACGATTTGGACCAAGACTTGAACACTTGTATTGCATTTTCATCTCTTTTTGATATTGGAATATGAAGAATTTTTTGAGAAGAATTAAGATTTACCAAAGATTCGAAGTTATATTCTTGCGTTATACTAGCATAAGCATCAACAATCCCTTCAGATGTAGTAATTTTCACATTATTAGAATCTAATTTAAAATTTAATTCTAATTGACTTGGCAACACTTCTTCTTTTTTGACACAACTTATAATGACATTTTCTTGCAATACTTTATCTCTGTCAAAATTTCTACGTCTCGATTCGAAAAGATGAATATTGGTAATTAAAATACTTTCAAATAGCTTTTCTCTAAAAAGTTGAAAATAACTTCCAGATGCAAAACTTCTAGGTGTTATAAAAATTAATTGACCATTTCTTGATAATAACTTAGTAGATAAAAGAACAAAAACTGAATACACATTAGTTTGTTTATAAACAATAGATTTTGCATATTCTGTTATAGCTTCCTTTTTATTAAGTTTAAAATACGGAGGGTTTGTAATAATTATATCATACTCTTCTCGAGTATTGTCATTCTTTTCAAGGAGAGCTGAGTTATGAGTGATAAAATCGTTTTTACACAAAAAATAAGTTAGATTGACTTTCTTCTTTTCAAGCCACTTATGAAGATACCTAAGACATGCGTCCGAATAAACGATTATTTGATTATCTGTTTCAAAACATCTTAACTCGATTTCTCTAATTTTGTTATTAAGTTCTAATAATCTTTCAATAACTGAACAAGCTAATATTCCAATACCACATCCAGGATCTAAAATACTGATTTTCTCGCTTTTGATTATGCAGTATTTAGCCATGAATCTGGCAATTTTCCAAGGTGTAAAAAATTGACCAAGTTTCTTTTTATGTTCAATACTTACAATTAAGGTATAATGAATACCTAACTTGTCTGCATATAATGATGGTAAAATATTATTATCAGGTGTTGGTATGTCTATAATCATCCTAATTTAACTGGATACAAAGAAAAGATAATAACCCCAACTCACCGTAGTTTGCAATTTAAATGCTTCTATTCCGATGTCCGTAACTTCATATCACAACCAACCAATCAATTACAAATTAAAAAATAAATCTCCTCATCTTCGGCATCCTTTTATTCTTCGTAATATTAGCACAATGCGGAAGAAGGGATAAAATTCTCCAAATCACAATTCTCAAAACTACACACTCACCAAAACCAACTTCCCAAGCTTCCCACAAAACAACAAAGCATATCAACTTCCAACATCGTACACCGTACATCACACATCGTACATAATTTCCTCTTACCTTGCCTGTATGAAAACAGTCTGGCTCATTGCTCTTTTATTTTCCGCTTTGTTGGTTCATGCGCAACAAGCGCCGTTTCAAAACGAAATCAACGATTTTAAAAAAGAAGACAGCGCTAAGCTTCCGCCCAAAAATGCAATCCTGTTTGTAGGCAGTTCGTCGTTCCGCATGTGGAGCGATGTACAAAATTATTTTCCGGCTTATACCATTATCAATCGGGGTTTTGGCGGCAGCCAGTTGCCGGATGTTATTCATTTTGCGCCGGATATTATTTATCCATATCAACCCAAACAAATTGTTATTTATTGCGGTGATAACGATTTGGCAGCCGATACTTCGCTGTCCGGTAAAGATGTATTTGATCGTTTTGAAACCTTATATAAATTGATTCGTAAAAATTTAGGCAACAAAGTAAATGTCTTATTTGTATCCATCAAACCAAGTCCGAGCCGCGAAAATTTATTGCCCAAAATGATTGTTGCCAATACGCTTATCGAACAATATTTATTGAAAGAAAAAAATACGGCTTTTGCAGATGTATTTCACCCGATGCTCGACGCAAACGGTAATATGCGTCCTGAATTATATAAGGAAGATATGCTGCACATGAAGCCGGAAGGATATGCGATCTGGCAAAAAGCGATTGAGCCGTATTTGGTGAAGTAATATTTTATTTTGAAAGTTTGATTAAAGCACACTCAAATGAATACTTAAAATCAGGTTGCGCGGCTTTCAATTCACTAATTATTTTAGTAACTTTACTGATTCCGTATAAGTATGGCAAATCCGAATTTACAAACAGATAACGAAGGACTTTCTTCTGCCGAGAAGGAGTTTGAAAATACAATTCGCCCGACAGAAATTGACGATTTTTCCGGGCAACCGACGATCATAGAAAATCTGCGCATTTTTATAAAAGCCGCCAAGATGCGTGGCGATGCGCTTGATCATGTTCTTTTTCACGGACCGCCGGGTTTGGGCAAAACAACATTGAGCCGTATTGTGGCAAATGAATTAGGTGTGAGTATTAAAGAAACATCAGGACCGGTAATTGAAAAGCCTGGCGATCTTGCCGGTTTGCTTACCAATCTTGAAAAAAATGATGTTCTTTTTATTGATGAAATACATCGCCTGAGCACGGTTGTGGAAGAATATCTCTACGCAGCCATGGAAGATTACCGCATTGATATAATGATTGACAGCGGCCCGAATGCACGCAGCATTCAGCTCAATCTTCAGCCATTTACTTTAATCGGCGCTACTACAAGAAGTGGTTTGCTTACGGCGCCTTTGCTGTCGCGCTTCGGCATTAAATCGAGATTGCAATATTACACGGCGGATGTGCTGCAAAAGATCATTATCAGGAGCGCCGGTATTTTAACAACAAGCATTTCATCTGATGCCGCAATGGAAATTGCCGGACGCAGTCGCGGCACACCTCGTATTGCCAATGGTTTGTTACGCCGTGTGAGAGATTTTGCGCAGGTGTTGAACGACGGACAGATAGATATTGGTATTACCCAACATGCGCTGCGTGCTTTGAATGTAGATGAGTATGGTTTAGATGAAATGGATAATAGAATTCTAAGCACAATTATCGAAAAATTTAAAGGCGGACCGGTCGGTATTACAACAATTGCTACCGCCGTAGGCGAAGAACCCGGAACCTTGGAAGAAGTGTATGAACCATTTTTGATTCAGGAAGGTTTTTTACAACGCACGCCACGTGGGAGAGAAGTGACTTTTAAAGCATATAGCCATTTAAAAAAAGAAGGTTATATCAGCAAAGGAAACAGTGCAAACACTTTGTTTGGTATTTGATTAGTAATAAAATGATAAATAAAAAAGTTGTGTTCCTACAAGAAGTTATAGTAAGAACACAACTCGATTGTGAGAAATAATTTTGGTATCAGTTAAGTAGTGGTGATATGGCAGCTAAAACCGGGTTTAATGGTTGTCGAAAAATAAAAGTCAGTTCGGTTGCAGCCCCTCGGTGCGTATTCGTAATAGAATGAAAAAAACGGTGAAGTCATTATTTTCAGGTGCGAAAATAACATGTTTTTTCATTTGAGCAAATTTTAGGGTAAAAATTCCCCTATTTTTTTACATATTTATTTTTGATATGTATTAGAATCTCAAAAAGAAAGCGATAAAATAATTTTATCGCTTTCTTTTTTCTACACATTATATTTTTCCTGTTGATAATTTACTCTTTTGAATGTCTCAAAATGATTTTTTCCTTCACTTGAAAAGACCGTACCAAAAATTAGCTGAGCAACCATTTCTAAATCAGAAAAATAAAAAACAGGTGCAATTATACAACCGGTTAAGACAAAAAAGTTTTCCAATCCGGCAGCAAATCATAGCTGGAACTATAAATGGAATTACATTGTCTTTTGGTATATTATTTCCCGATTTAATGCAATACTAATTTCTGCTTTATTCCATCACATCAATTAAAAGTGTATTGCCAGCATTCGTTGCTTTTCATTCAATGAAAACCGGAATTTATTTCTCCTTCTCTGGAAGATAATAAGAGTTGTAGAAAATTTCTATTGTCGTTAAAACGTATTGGTAAGAAGATCGCCGGAAATTGTTCGGCAGCTTAAGTAAGATGTTGTATATAAATCTCTGCGTCTTTCACAAACTAAAACTATTATTCAGTGAAGAACAATCATTTAATTATGAAAATGAAAAATGACTTTTTATTTAACTCATAACATGACTTCGATAACTACTAAAATTGCGCTGGCAGATAAGGCTTCAAAATCAATTTTATTTTGTTCCCACAAACCCATTCCGTCGCGCGATTGCAGCAGCCGGTATTGTATTTCCATTTGTCCATCTATAACAAAAGTAAAAATGCCATTGCGGCTGTTTTTTGTTTTATAAACGCCTTCTTTTCTTCCGCCAAATTTGCCTAACGCAACCGTAAACTGAGCATTACAAATCAAATCTGTCAAATGGTTATTATTTCCATCTAAGTCAATTTCGGCAGGCTTTGTTATGTATGTTTTATCAAAGACAGAATTATTTTTGATCCATAATTGTAAGAAATTTACAACCTCATTTTTATATGGATTTGATAACGAAAACGCGTCACCTTTGGCAACCAAAAAAGATTGTATAAAACCAGACACTAACCTGGCTCTGTTTCCTTTGCTATCAGTAAAAATAACACTACCCATTACAGGTATCAAAACAAGATACATATTTTCATCCGCCACAAACTGCAAAGATTGCTGTGCTGCCAGCATATCATCATTCAAGGCAAACAAGTTTCCGAAAGGAACTTTATGTTGTTGCTGGTAATGATGAAAATTGAAAGAATAACGGCTTTTGTAAAGGTTCGATTCTGCCAAACCACGTTCTTCGGCAGGATACATTTTAGCTTTTGAGTGAGGCATCATGCCATTTCTTTTTGAAGTGAAAAAATGCTGAGAAAAGGTTGCAGCGTTACCAGTTCTGTCAGCAAAGCATCATCATTTACATCTTTGTTTTGATGGAGTGAAAGTAACAACATTCCGTTTATTGTATCCAGCCATGTTACCGGTTCACTAATAAAATTCACAGCTATTGTATGCGCCGCTTTGTTTGTAATATCCGACTCTATCATTTCAAACTTATAATTCTTAAACGGAAGAAATAAAATGCCTGACGCATTGGTAATATCAGGCACAATTCCATTCAATTGTTTTAAATGACCAACCATAGTCGCGCTAATTAAAAAAGGAAGTTTATCAGCGCCCCGCACATTGTGTAATAACTCGCTGTACAGATTATATTTTTTCTCGCTGTTGTACAGTTGCGCCTGCATCAGGAACTCTTTGTATGTATCTTTCCACACATATTTTTCCCAAGGTTTATTTGCGTTGGCGTCAATAATTTTTCTATAACAAAACCTGATAATTTTATCCTGCATATATCAAAATATAACAGCTATATCAACTTGTAAAATGATGTAATGAAACAATACAATTAACCTTGTACGGAAACAGAATGTGTAAGCGTATAACCTGCCGAAACGCTGCCGCTAAGAGTTGCTAATTCTGTATCCAGCGAATCGCTGAATACCATATCTTTTTCGTTCGCTGTATCCTGAGTTCCATGAGCTTTGTAATCGGAAGCGGTGGTATAAACGGAATTACAAACATCAGCCGGAAAAGCAATTTGTGTTACCAGCAGTGATGTTCCCGAACTATTGTAAACGTGAACATGAATGTGCGGCGCACGAGGCGAATACCAGCCCGGAAATATACTGGTAAATGTAACCAATCCATTCTCATCTGTTGTTTGTCTGCCTCTTAAAAAATGAGACGATTTATAATCAACGCTTGCGTAACCACCGCCCGGCGTATCAACATATTCAGAGTAATAACCTAACGCTGTACAGTGCCAGATATCAACAATAGCATCTTTTAAAACAGCACAACTGTTATTGGTGTTTTTGATTGTGATGTTTATTGTTAGCGGCACACCAGCCTGACCATCAACAATATTATTTCTAACCAGCGACGAAGGTGTATTTGTCGGGTAAGGTCCGGCAGTTTCCTCATCAGTAACTATGCAGTTATCAGACGATGTAGTACTATCTGTTGTTGTTACCGGCTCAGAACTTATTTTACTGCAACTTATGGCAAGAGCGCCAACACCTAAGAAGCCAAATGAATTTTTTAAAAAGTCTTTGCGTTTCATACATGTGATTTTAGATTGCAAAAGCGTAGAAATTTTACAATCGGCGTTTTATATTTAGTGCAACTTACATACACTCATAAGCTATAAAAACTATCTGCCGATTAACCGGTACACTCTATCGTTAAATGCAGAAACAAATCGTTAAAACCAAGCTGAGTAAAGGTTTGCACGGAGCAAAATACCTTCGTTGATATGAGATTTTTTCTTTGGTAGCAAGCGCCGGTAACTCCGGTTGATCGTTCCTTGCGACGCTCCGTTCAGCGACAGAATATGAATTTGTCTGGTAAGCTTCAAAATAAAAAAACCTCACCATTTATGGTGAGGTTTTTATTTTAAAAGGCTGTCTGATTTGTCTGAAAAAACCTGAATTAATATAAAGTAATCAACTTAATTGATTCTTTTTTACCCGTACCTTCTATTTGTAACTGGTACGTTCCTTTACTCAAAGATTGTGGTAACAAAATCGGCTGCAAACTGTTTATTTCTGTTGTAGTAATAATAGTTGTAAATACTTTCTGACCTGCTGTGTTTGTTAAAGTCAGTGTGTATTTGCCAGCCGGTTTGTTGTGCATTTCTATCATACAATGATTGCTGGTTACCGGGTTTGGATAAACAGCGATTGTAGTCTTGCCATCATTTCCAAACAAGGCGTTGGCAATACTTGTATAAGAAACTTTACCATCAACACTTATACTTTTTACGCGATAATAATTGATGCCTTTTACCGGCTTACTATCAATAAAATTATAGCTCTTGCTTCCGGTTGCATTCACTTCACCAATCTTACTGAAGCTGCTGCCGTTAGTTAACTTTTGTATCTCGTAAGAACGCGTACCGACTTCATTAATAATATTCCAGTTTACAGCAATGGCCTGCTCTTTTACAGCTGTGGTAATGCTGGTAAATGTAACCGGTAATACAGCAAATGATTTAGTAATAATGGTAAACCTGTCGGCAGCTTTAGAAGCTGTATCAGATGTGTTGATACTGATTTTAAAACGGCTTGTATCTGAAGAATGAATCGGCGTTGTTGTATTTAAATATTTATCGTATAAATACAAACTGTTGCTGATGTTGGAAGGTATAATTTCCAGTTGATAATCCGTGGCTTTTACACCTGTCATATTCAGGTGCAAAGAATCTGTACCGGCATTAATTACACGCTGTTCTAACGTAAGTAATTTGCTGGTTGATGCAATACTCAGGTTTTCACTTGTATTTTTCACCTTTACAATATCATCCCCATCTACATTATTGTTGAAGGAATTATCAAACAGGTAAGCAATACCGTCAGCAATTGCTGTTGCGCTATCAGCATCAAACACTTTCAGGTTCACTTCTAATTTTGATTGTGCTTCTGCGCTGTTTAACCTTCCAAACGGAAGGATTGTATTTGCTGTATCCTTATCATTTTCTATGATTGAAACATTGGCATTATCACCAATACCTTCAACAAAGAAACCTTCGTAAGCCTGTATGAAATGGTTGTTTGCGCTTCCCGGAACATTTGGAATCGTGGCATAACTGCTGCCATTCCAGTAAACGGTAAGATAAGCTCCTACACCATAAGTTCCGCCAAGCGTTGGATCCCATATACGGATGCGTTGTGCGATGTTGTTTGAATGAGTAAATATATTAGCAAAATCTATCGGGCTGGCATACGGATTACGGATTAAACCAAAAGCGCCATTGCCAACCGGTACCTTAGATTGTATTCCCTGATTCAGGTAGCCCGTTGTACGCATGATAGTGCTAAGTGGTATCATTGTGTTAATCGTACTTGTTATATTGTAGGAACGGTTTCCCCTGATGAAGAACATAAAGGCAGGATAATCTGTAACCCGTGTTCTGTTTGTTGCCGGAACACCAGACCACACGCCGTTATTATAAAACTTCATGCTGAAAGTTTTCTGCGGGTTTTGATCAAAGCCATCGGAAGTAAGACCGTAAGTAATATGCGTACCAAAACCAGGATGAGGATTGTCGGTAGAAGTGATAGCTCCTTCCTGCCAGGCCGCATTAATAGTAGGCGCTAAGCTATCCGCAACCGGGGAACAGAATAAACGCCAGGCGCGATGTGCAGGAATAAATCTTTCTACGGTTACTTTACCCAGAATCTTTCCGGCAGAATTGCCCACACTGGCGGTTCCGATACTATCGCTTTTTAAAGTCAGCGAATCACCGGTATTCAGAACGCCTGTCAGTACTTTTACAACGCCATGTCCGCTACCGGCTGTAATATCTAAAGCGGTATGTATTGTTGCTGTATCCGTTGTATTGGCATTAATGGTAAGTGTCTGCATAACTTTGTTCGCAGTATTAAAATAAAGATCTGATTTGCCATGCACAATCAATCCGGATGTAGCTGTGCCTGCTAATGTTCCTTTGGTAAGCGACCTGGTAAAGCGACCTGCTTCCAGTATACGGCCTGCCGTAATTGTTGTTACACCGTCACCCACATCATAGGTTCCGGCAACAGTTAAATTGGCCGTTAAGGAAGCTGTATCTCTGTTAGAAACAATAAAAGTATGTTCAGCTCTTGTAAAATTAACCGGTGTACTGCCGCTTCCGTTTGATTGAACGCCCCATGTATTTGCGTCGTTCATATTACCGGTAGCTTTGGAATATAAAATAGTAGATGTGGTTAAGACGCCCGCATTGCTAAGACATGAACCACCTGCATACGAAACGTTCAATGTATAACTGCCCGCAGATGCTGTAGTAACGGTGTCTATTTTATAAGATAATGTATTTGCACCTGTAATATTAATACCATCTTTCTTCCACTGAAAACCGGTAGCAGCCAATGATGCAGTCGCTGTAAATATGTTGATATTACCTGTAGCGAGATAAGCGCTTGTTGGCGTAGGCTGCGTTAATATTAAATATTTAAAACCAACCGTACCACTTGTTACAGATCCGACTCTGCTTGTAACAGTTACTTTGTATGTATTAATGGTATCAGCCAGTGTTAAATCTGTTGCCGTATAGGAAGAAGAAGTAGCGCCCGAAATAGCTGTATTGGCTTTATACCACTGGTAGCTAAGTGCAGATGCTGATGAAGCAACCACGTTAAATGTGGCAGTTGTTGTAGAACTGTTACAAAATATCTGGCTTTGCGGAGCTGTCGTAATGGCTGGCAGATTTTCCACGGTAAGTGTGGCAGGGCTGCTGTTGCAGGTGCCGCCCGAATAAGTAACCGCAGCAGAGTAAGGCGTGCCAGACATAGCCATCGTAGGAGATGCAATGGAAAAAGCAGAAGAAGTAGCACCGGAAATAGGAGCACCACTTTTATACCATTGGTATGTAGAAGCCACCGTTGTGCCTATGGTAAAGGTAGCTGCGTTGCCCGGAGCCACATAAACATCTGCTGGCTGTGTTTTAATCACATACTTTACATAAGCGTTATCACTGGTTATTGAACCGATACTATTTGTGATTGTTACACTATATGCATTGATAGTATCTGCTGTTGTTAAACCGGTTGCTGTATAAGAAGATGACGTAGCGCCTGCAATAGCAGCGCCGTTTTTCTTCCATTGATAACTCATAGTGGTTCCGCTGCTTGCCGCTACACTAAACGTAGCCGAAGAAGTAAGAGCCGCACTACAGAATGTTTGTGTAGCCGGCTGCGTTGTAATAACAGGAACATCAAGATTTAAAATGTTTGTATTGTAAGCAATAAAAGCCTGATCGCTGGTACCGTTCGGGTTAATCTGAATGCCTTTTACTTTAGCCGCACTATCTGCGTTGGTAATGCCAAATTCAGTAAGTAAAAAAGCCACCATTCTTATATCTCTGGTGCTGTTATTAATATTGCTAACTCCGTTTATTGTAGAAGTATTACATGCTTCATAAGATAAAGTGTACAAGTCTAATTTATAAGTTCCCAATTTGCTTACTGTATTCCAGAATACAAGTTTTTTATTCCCTACTAATTTACCTGCGGCGTCATAGAAAAAAATAGTGTCAGCCTTGTTAGCTGTCGGGTCGGCTATTTGTGTAAAAATCAAGTCTGGTACCGTATCTGTCGCAGCTTTTGTGCTTAAGCTTTTAATCGTAAAAGAAATATGTGCGCCTACCGGAAGATTGGTAACACCGGTGCCCAAGTCTAATCCAAATTTGCCATCGGTTAATACATCGGCAATATGTATGGTTGGATAAGGTGATGTATAAGACGCTTTGGTAGAATCACCATCGTTCTTTGTTGCTGTAGCAATATAAGTAGCGCCACCTGCTATAACATTCCCGTCAATACTTTTTACAGGAAGTGCTTTATATACCTGTGCGCTATAATTCGAACTGCCTAATTTAGTATTCAGAATTGCATTATTAACTCCTGTAGAGTAAGTTTTACCTCTGAATGTAAATGCCAGCAGATTGTGGCTTGTGTCGGGGTTTACTGTGTTAAGACTTGCTGTACTCGAAGCCCAGTATGTTTTGTAACTGGTATAAATGCCTGTAATAGTTGAGTCTTTAACTTGCGCTGAAACGCTTTGCGCTGATAAACAAAAAAGACAGAAAAAAATAACTACGTAAACGGAATAGATACCGTTTAAGAAACGGAAGTAACGTTTGCTCATTGTAATGGATTTGAATGAAATTGATTTTGGATAAATTAGTTTCTGACGACTGAATTTTGATTTTCGATTATTGAATTTTTTGGTTTTCTTAAATCAAATTTGAGTGTTTTATTTACACTTTTAAACTGGTTAATTTCAGTTTAATATTATTTTAATCAGTCTTTTCTTTTTTAATTAATACAAGTAGCTTATTAAATATATTGATTTCGATAAGAACAATTCTGATTGATTTATTTTAAATATATTTTATTGAAAATGAATTATTTAAATCAATTTTTAGGTAAATAATTATTGATAAAAGATGTATTAATTCGGTTAAGATAATTTTCATTCTTAATAAGAATTGAATGAATGTCGCGACAATGGTTTTTTAATAAATTTTAAAGTAGTAAAGCGTCTTTCAAGGTTATAAATTATATAAGAAAATAATGTAACAAAAAAAATCCTTCTCCATATCAACAAGTGATATAGAGAAGGAAGATCATTACAGCCGATGCAAACAGCTTACTTATTTAAATATCCTGGCTCCAAAAATGAGCGTCAATACAAAGAGAACAATAAAAATAAAGAACAACACTTTAGCAATTTCTGCTGAGCCTTCGGAGATACCGCCAAATCCAAAGATTGCTGCAATAATAGAGATTACAAAAAAGATAGCTGCCCATTTAAGCATACAAAAAGTTTTAAAGTTCAGTTAATAACGAGAAAACAATATAATTCTGTGCCAGAAAAATCGTAAGACAATAATTGCCCGATAGCTATATCACACATCCTTCATTTCGTTAAGAATCCGGCAAGCTTTCCTAACTCTTCCCAATCCATTTATCTTTGCGCTCATGAAAATTTTAATGGTTTGTTTGGGTAATATATGCCGTAGCCCTTTGGCAGAAGGTATTTTAAAACACAAAGCAAAAGAAGCCGGGCTAAACTGGATTGTAGAAAGCGCAGGTACAGGAAATTATAATATTGGCGATGCGCCGCATCGGTTATCGCAGAAAGTAGCAAAGCTGAACGGAATAGATATTTGCGAACAGCGGGCACGTCTGTTTAAGAAAGAATTTATGCTGGAATACGATAAAATTTATGTGATGGACAGGCAGAATTATCGTGATGTAAAACGCATCAGCGGTAATTTATGGGATGAAACCAAAGTTGATTTATTACTCAACGAAATATATCCGGGCGAAGATTGTGAAATAGACGATCCGTATTACGATAATACAGAACCCGGCTTCCTGAAAACATTCACCGAAATCAGCGAAGCCTGCCATATCATTATTGAAAAATACGGTAAAAAAGAAACCATAAGCTAACTATGAAACCAAGTGTACCACAAGGCACGCGCGATTTTGGTGCTGCCGTTATGCGCAAGCGCAATTATATTTTTTCTGTTATCCGCCATGTATTTGAAAACTATGGTTTTCAGCCACTGGAAACACCTGCCATGGAGAATTTAGATACGTTGATGGGTAAATATGGCGATGAAGGTGATAAGCTGATTTTTAAGATACTCAACAATGGTTTGAACGAAGCTAAGAACACTGAAAAAGCGAAAGTTGCTTTTGAAAATGTTATAGAAGGAAAGAATGATAAAAACCTTACCGAACGTGCTCTTCGTTATGATTTAACCATTCCGTTTGCGCGATATGTAGCTATGAATTTTGGTCAGCTTGCGTTTCCTTTTAAACGTTATCAGATACAACCCGTCTGGCGTGCCGATAGGCCGCAACGCGGACGGTACCGCGAGTTTTATCAATGCGATGCAGATGTTGTGGGAAGCAAAAGTTTGTTGAATGAAGTGGAATTGACTTGTTTGTATGCAGAAGTATTTTCTAAACTCGGGATTGATGTACAAATCAAAATTAACAGCCGCAAAATCTTAGCTGCTTTAGCCGAAGTCTGTGGCGGAAGCGATAAGTTAACTGATATTACGGTTGCCATAGATAAGCTTGATAAAATCGGGATTGAAAAAGTAAAAGAAGAACTATTGCAGCGCGGTTTGAATGAAGATCAAATTCAAATCATCGAACAGTATTTATCTATCAATGGAAGCAATGAAGAACGGTTACAACAAATCAAATCATTACTCTCTAACGAAACCGGAAAACAAGGTGTTGCAGAGTTGGAATACATCATCAGCTATCTTCCGTCGTCCGTTAGCAGTAAGCTGTTAACCGACTTTACACTCGCTCGCGGACTCAATTATTACACGGGCGTTATCTTCGAAGTAAAAGCCAACAATATACAAATGGGAAGCATTGGCGGCGGCGGTCGTTACGACGATTTAACCGGATTGTTCGGCGTTCCAAATGTGCCTGGCGTCGGCATCTCTTTCGGTGTTGACAGAATCTACGATGTGATGGAAGAATTGAAACTGTTTCCGGAAGAATTAGTAACTGGAACCAAAGTTTTATTTTTCAATCTTGGCGAGCTGGAAAGCAAAGCTGCTTTTAGTTTAATGCAACAATTACGAAGCAACAATATTGCCTGCGAAATGTATTCTGAAACTGCAAAATTTGATAAGCAATTTAAATACGCCGAGAAGAAAAACATTCCGTATATTGTTATCATTGGCAGCGAAGAAATGCAAAGCCATACTTGTAAAATAAAAGCGTTACAAACCGGCGTTCAGCAAACCATTTCACAACAAGAGTTGCTTCAATACAATTTTACACAAAACAACGAATGGCATGAAATGTGAAATTTACAGCGAAAATTATCTCATGAAATCCTGGTTGTATAGCTTGCTTTTTCTTCTTTGTATTGCCTCAGCCTGTCACAGAAAAACCGTTGCCTCAAGCTCACGAGACGAGTCTGTAAAACCTCTGTTAAGCGAAACAGAAGCGGCTGCCGGCGAATCTTCTGCCACTGCGCCGGTTTTGGCAACCCGAGCAATAATAATTGTAGATTCACGAGGCGATTTTGCTGTAACGGACAGTACTTTACCAGCCGGTGCTTCTAAAGATATTCTCAATCCCGCTAACGCAAGAGCCTATACACCTGCGCAAACAAAAACGTTAGCGTATCGTTTTGGAAAAGTGCCGCCGCGCATCTTATATGTGCCTACATCATTAGCTAAAAAATCAGCCAAAGGAACGTATTATGTGTTAGAAAAAAAGTTCTGGTACTGGAAAAAAAGCAACGGATATTTTTATATTGATGACAATTATTTTAAGTAAAATGGAATTTCTATTTTAAAAAAATTTTTCGCTATAATTAGACACTGAAGTTTTTTTTAGTTTGAAAATACATGAGAAACAATTTACTAATCAACAAATTGTTTATACTTTCATTTCCTAAACCACTTTACATGTCAAACCTACATCCTCTCTATAACGCTAATGGTCATGTTGATTATACAATGCCTTATCAAATCGTTCCATAAATTTTGATAGATTGTAAAACAAGGAAGTTGCTACGTAACAACTTCCTTGTTTTATGCTGTTATACAATCAATGAAATGAGTTGATGAATCCTGTATTATTTTTTATAAATCAATTTTAGATTAAAATGAAGCCGAGAATCTGCTTGGTGCTGATTTTTCTATTCGCTTTGACATTAACTACCCAGGCGCAAAATGGTTTTTATATAAAAAGATATTCAGTAGGCTATCGCATTTCAGAAATTGATGCTATTGGCACTAATCCTCTTGATATTTCCCCTTTACTAAAAGACCCAACCCCATATAACGAGTTCTTGTCTAATTTTGTTTATAATGGGTACGGTGGCACTCCCGCTCCACAAACCGTTCATACTGTTTATATCAATACAGAATTTTATAAGAATCACCGTTACGGCTTCTGGAAACATATTTATTTGCAAGGCGGATTGTTTATGACAAATAAGCTCAGTATTAACGCGGGTGGTCTGGATCATTCCTATCTACAAGATTCTACCATACATAATACTACCTATTCACTCTACCATAATACGCAATACTTAGGTGTAAATCTGGGCATTAACAGAACAACTAAGCTTGCAAAGCGGCTGCAATCAACAATAGGCTTGCAAGTGCAAGGCAGCGTTGCGCTGATACATAATTTTAAACAATTTTTAGATAGCAGCCAGTTAAGACTTTCTGGTACGGATTGGGAAATGTTATACAGCGAACAACTACCTACGCTACAAGGCAAACATTATTTTCAATGGCAAATCATGCTACCATTAGGGATTGAATACGAGGTATGGAAACAAAGGCTTACCATACGGGCAGAAGTGGCGCCTGGTTATGTTCGCAGCCGGTATAGAAATAAATCGTTTGCGGCAGGCGAAGCTCACTCAGCAGGATTATGGTTTATTTATAGATTATAATGTTCCCCATTGTTGGTATTTTTTAAATGATGCATTACTAAATATACAGCATCGCTCATCAATCTACTTTTACAATTGCACTTCGCTTACTAATGCCGTTTTCATTAAACGCTTCTATCTGGAAATAATACGGCTGATTTTTTTCCATCGCCCTGAAATAATATTCGTTCACGCCATATAACATGATGCTGGTGTAAAGCTTATCAGGCCTGGTTCCTGTATAAATTACATAACCATCGGCATCATCCATCAACTGCCATTTCAGCCAGGCATTTCTGCGCTCGCTATCGCCGCGCAGAACAATAAAATGCTTTACCGTATCGGGCAATGCACCATCGCTTTTTCCAAACACACGAAAGCCGCTTAACGCAAATTTTCCGGTTGGCATGTGTATGTTTTCCATCTTAATGTAACGCGCTTTGGCTGGTGTAGAAAGTTCTATATAATCGTGCGGAACATCGGTTTTATTTTCGCTTTTATCAACCAATAATTTCCATGTTTTTTCATCATTCGAGCTGTACAATTTATATTGATGATAAATGCCGTTTATCTTGCCTAAAAAGCTGCTGTCAACATCCTGGTCTGCGTAATTAATTTGTATAGCGCGAACGGTACTGACAGCGCCTAAATCTGTGGTAAATGTTTCACCTTTGTTACCGGTTTTAGCGCTCCAATATGTTTTGATATTTTCATCAACGGCATAGTTGGAAGTGTAACCGCCAAGCGTTGATGAAACGGTAACCGGCTTGTTATAATTCAGCAGCATCCAGCCTGTAAAATTACCTTTGATATGATCTTCGTTTTTTCCTTTTGGTAAATAGGTTGGATAATCTCCGTAAGCCGTATTGCAATACAAAATATCATCTTTATCAAAGCCGGCCGGCCAAATGCCAATGCGTCTTTCAAAATTGTTTTTCACCACAACATTGATGGTTGATACATGCCACCAGTTGCCCATTTTATCCTGGTATGTTGCGCCATGACCAGCACCACGCGCAAAGCCGCCCGGCTTATAAGAAAACGGGTTGTGGCTTTGATAAGTAAACGGTCCTAACGGCTTATCGCTTACATAAACGCCATCGCCATAACCGCTGAATTCAGTGCCGGGCGCGCCGTATTGCAAATAATATTTTCCGTTGTGTTTATTCATCCAGGCGCCTTCTATAAACGGTGGCAGAAACGTATTGTCGTTGGCTTCACCGAAACGTTCCCAGCCATGAATCGTATCATTCAAATGAATAAGCGGAACCTGCTCACCAACCGGTTGTAACTTTTTGCGATCAATTTCCCAACCATATACCGGGTATGTATTGCTGCTGCCATGATAGAGATAAACTCTGCCATCATCGTCGGCAAACAAACCCGGATCCCAGGCGCCGGCCTGGAAAGAATCAACGGCTTCTTTCCAATCATCAACTTTCGGGTTGGTGCTCATCCAGAGCGGAAAATCTTTTGTGTATGTAGAACCAATTACCAATAAAGTATCACTCAAAACAAGTGTTGCCGGCGCACATAACTCATCATATACATGATGATACGGTTTTAAAAATTTTCGGGACACAAAGTTCCAGTGCAGCATATCATCGCTCCACCAATAACCCCATTGATTTGTACTAAATAAATAATAAGAGCCTTTAAATAATGTGATGGTTGGATCGGCGGTAGCGCGATGTCTTCCCTGCTCGCTGAAGTTGGGAATGGGCGTGTAACCATAATCTATATTGATGGGATTGCAATACGTGGTTTGCTGCGCGCGAAGCGATAGACTTACGATAAGTATTGATATAAAAACAAAGAATTGTTTTATCATAATGCAATCGTTTTATGCAATAACGAATGTAGTGAGAATGTGTTTGCAAACAGCTCAATTGATAACAAAGCGTACAAGTGAGCCATTTGTTGCTTCGACATAAAATTGACAACGATGCTCAACCGGAGATACAAAAGTTTATATTATAAAGATGATTTTCATAATTCATGTATAATGTAAAAGGATGTGCTTTTAGCAAAGTCTTTTCGATAATATTGCTGTAACAAAAACTTGTATTATGACAAACAAAGAACAAGCAGCTTTATATGTGAAAGCGCTGGAATCTGAATCGGCTTCTACCAGGAAATGCTTAGAAAGAATTTCGGAAAGTGTGTTCGATTTTAAACCACATCCAACATCAATGCCCATGGGATACCTGGCTTTATTAGTGGCTGAAATTCCATTGTGGATTCAGGTGATGGTTACGGATAACGAAATCAATTTTGCTACGTTTAAACATAAGGAAATAAAAACAAATAAAGATTTGGTTGATCATTTTGATGAGAACATACAAGGCGCAAAAACTGCCTTGCAGAATGCTTCGGAAGAAGATTTGGGTAAGATCTTTTCGCTGAAAGCCGGCGACAATGTTTTGTTTGCTATACCTGTTATTGAGTATATTGATCCGACGCTGAGTCATTGGGTACATCATCGTGGCCAGCTCACTGTCTATATGCGTATCAGCGAAATTGATGTGCCTTCTATTTACGGACCTTCGGCTGATGATAATCCATATAAAAAGTAATAGCTGGTTATCTAATGCATCAAACATTTTCTAAAGAAGACTTTCATCATATCTGTGATTTACTCGCTCAAAAAGATAAAGATTTAAAAGGCATCATTGATAAATATAGCTATCCGCCCATGTGGTCGAGACCTAATATTTTTCAAACCTTAATTCTTACCATTCTGGAGCAACAGGTATCGCTTGCATCTGCGTATGCGGCTTATAAAAAATTGAAAGAGAAGATTGGTTTTGTAACGCCGAAAAAGATACTGGCTTTGTCTGCTGAAGAACTAAGAGCTTGTTATTTCAGCCGCCAAAAAATTGTGTATGCAAAAGCTTTGGCGACCGCTATTACAAAGAAGGAAATCAGTTTAAAAAAGTTATCTCTGGCAAGCGACGATGAAATCAGAGCGATACTAACAGAAGTAAAAGGTATCGGCGACTGGACGGTTGATATCTATCTTATTCATGCTTTGCACCGCACCGATTTATTTCCGTTGGGTGATGTGGCATTGGTGAATAGTTTAAAGGAAACGAAAGGTTTACATAAAGGCGTTACGAAAGACGAAATGCTTGCTGTAGCTGAGTCGTGGCGGCCTTACCGCACCATTGCTACGATGATTTTATGGCACACTTATATTATAAAACGAGGACTAAAAATACAGGCATAAAACCTTCTTTCTTATCTCTTCAATATACTGTTTAATCTTATGTTCGTTCCATCTTCGCATTCACTTTTGATTGATGTTATCACAACCATTATTCACTTGGATGAAAAGGAAAAAGCTTTTACCTGTGACATCTTTACCGAGAAGCATAATACGAAAGGCGATTTCTTTTTACAGGAAGGAAACGTATGTAAAGAGGTCGCTTTTATAGTGACTGGATTGACCCGGTATTTTATTAATAAAGACGGTGAAGAATTGATTTATGATTTTGGTAAAGAAGGCAATTTTATGTGCAATTACGAAAGCTTTTTAGATCATTCTTCGTCCAGTAAAAACATACAGTTTATAGAAGATAGCACATGGCTTTCAGTTTCATTTGATAACCTGCAATTGCTTTATAAAAAATTAGCGCAAGGAGAACGTTTTGGACGAATAGTTTGCGAGCAAATATTTGTTGATGCACTTCGTAAAATCACTTCTCTGTATACTTTTACACCCGAACAGCGTTACCGGCAATTTCTTAATTTATATCCTGATCTTCAGCAGCGCATTCCGCAATATTATGTGTCTTCTTTTGTGGGTGTGCAGCCGCAATCGCTAAGTCGTATCCGCAAACGCTTAGCCTCGTCCTGATTTATTAACCTAAGTGAATGGCTATATTATTCACCGTATGCAACTTTGTGATAACAAAATAAAATACGATGAAAACATTTGCTTTCTGGATACTCTTATTAACCGGTTTGGGGTTATTGTTTATTGGTGGTCGCTTTCTGATAAGTCCTTCGGTGGCAGAGCTCGGTTATGGCATTCATGTAACTACCGGCGATTATTCTTTTCATTACATTAAAGGCATCCGTGACATTTTTTCGGGCTTACTAATTATTGTTCTGTTACTGGCAAAAGAATATCGTGCCCTCGGTTTTACCTTGCTATGCGCAACCGTGGTGCCGGCCAGCGATTTTCTAATCGTGATGTCGCATATTGATTATGAAGTGAGTAAATTGTATCCGCATATTACGGCTGTTATTATCTGTATTGTGTTTGGGTTTTATTATTTGAAGATGGGTAAGATGAGTGGTAAATGAATTTGCTAATTGTCCTGATTATTTTTACGGAAAAAACTCTTAACTTAAAAAAATTACCAATAAGACTTTGAGTGCTGGAGAAGGAAAAGAATTTATTGAAAGCGATTGTGATGAAGTGAGGGATATAACAGATTTTAAATAAATTTATGACGTTTCTTGAATGTATTGAAGACGAAATTTTCTTATTGCCAAAAGCCATTGATGAAAAAGGAATAATAAATTATCTGCAAACTTTTTTTAAAGACTATAAGAGAATTATTGATCTTATATCAGATGAAACTTTAGCTAGAGAAATAAAACAAAAAGAAGATAATATCACTTACTTCTTTGAAGCTTTAATTTCATCATTAATTTATTATCAGAAGGGAAATGTATATGAAGCTTACACCAATTTTAAAAATGCGCTAGCTGTTTTAAAACCACTTTTATTTCCGAAGGACAGAGGATATGTTGTTAAAAGTACAGAAATACATGAACCTTTTTATAGAGCCAGGGTTGGAGCCAACAAGCTTTATACAAAAAAGCAAATGTTTCATTTACCTTTTTCAAAAAGAGAATTTGTTAATACACAAAGATTCAGTATTCCCGGATTTCCGTGCTTGTATCTTTCCAATTCAATATATGTTTGCTGGGAAGAACTTAATAGACCAAGTATTGATCAACTTCAAGTATCACGCTTTCAACAAGAGAATTTCAATTTGAAAATATTTGATATTTCATTAACACCAGTTCAAATGAAATCGCTTTCGATTACTCATGCTGAGTATAAAGTTTCAAGCAAATATGATTATGATTTTCTAGCCTTTTACTTCTTACTGACTTGGCCATTATCACTAATCTGTTCTTTAAGTGTTATTAATGAAGATGCTCCGTTTAAACATGAATATATTTTCCCGCAGTTCTTATTGCAGTGGATAGCGAACGAAAATGATATTGATGGAATTAAATACTTTTCGGTAAAGTCAAATCCATACAACAAAGATGATTATTCAAAATTCATAAATTTTGTTTTTCCTCCAAAGCAAATAGACAACGGTGATTACTGCAATCATCTTATACAATCATTTAAACTAACTGATCCTATTTCATCAGAAATTTTGAAAATATCAGATCCTGATTTCATTTTTATCAATAAAGAGTGGATTCAGAATGTAAAATATAAAGTTATGATAGATGATATTATAAGACTGGAATTGATAAAAGGCTTTCCTATGCCTTATACCCATACTCTTTTTGGAAAGATGGAAATATTTATGCAAAATTTAGAAGTAGATTTTCTTCTTTCTGCCGCCATTTTTAGTTGCTGACCAACAATAATCAATACCTGCAAAACAATAAAGGCTGCTCCTTTCGGAACAGCCTTTTGCTATGGAAATGTTTAGTAAGTACAAAGTAATTAAGCACTGCAGGTAACACAACCTTCTTCCATGGTACAAACTGCGCCGGTAATTTCACCACTTTCCGGATCAACAGTTGGAGCAGCCATTACGGCTGTGATAGTATTGCCGGCAACCGGCTCAGGAATGGAAGCTTGGTTCTTTTCAATAGTAAACTGAACCGCTTGTGTAGCCGCTTGTGTACGCAGGTAATACATACCGGTTTTTAAACCTTTCTTCCAGGCGTGGAAGTGCATAGAAGTAAGCTTGCTGGTGGTTGGACTTTCTACAAACAAATTTAACGACTGGCTTTGGCAGATATAAGCACCGCGATCAGCCGCCATATCAATCAAATTACGTTGTTTGATTTCCCAAACGGTTTTGTATAATTCTTTGATGTCGGCTGGTATACCATCAATCTTTTGAATAGAACCGTTGGCAGCAATAATCTTGTTCTTCATGCTGTTGCTCCACAAACCAAGTGCGATTAAATCTTTCAGTAAATGTTTGTTGACAATTACAAATTCACCACTCAATACACGACGTGTATAAATGTTGGACGTATAAGGTTCGAAACATTCGTTGTTACCCAAAATTTGCGATGTGCTGGCAGTTGGCATTGGCGCAACCAATAGTGAATTACGAACGCCAAATTCCATTACTTCTTTACGAAGTGTATCCCAATCATGACGATCCGTTTGTGCTACATTCCACAAATCAAACTGGAACAAGCCTTTCGATAACGGCGAACCTTTGAATGTTGAATAAGCGCCTTCTTCTTTTGCTAAGTCTTTACTTGCCGTCATAGCAGCGAAGTAGATGGTTTCAAAGATGTTCTTGTTCAGCATTTTGGCAAACTCACTTTCAAACGGCAGGCGCAACAAAATAAATACATCAGCCAAACCTTGTACGCCTAAACCAATCGGGCGGTGACGCGTATTGCTGTTGCGCGCCTCTTCAATCGGGTAATAATTGTTATCAATAATTTTGTTGAGGTTTTTGGTTGCCTCGTAAGTTACTTCATACAACTTGTCAAAATCAAATTTTCCTTCGTTTACAAAGCGTGGCAATGCGATAGAGGCCAGGTTACAAACCGCCACTTCATCGGGGCTTGTATATTCGATAATTTCAGTACATAGGTTCGAGCTTTTAATAGTACCGAGATTCTGCTGATTGCTCTTGGCGTTGGCAGCATCTTTATATAACAAATACGGATTTCCAGTTTCTACTTGCGCTTCCACAATAGCAAACCAAAGATCCTGCGCTTTCACAGTTTTGCGGGCGCGACCTTCGGCTTCGTACCTGGTATATAACGCTTCAAATTCGGCGCTGTGACACTCGTGTAAACCTGGCGCTTCATTCGGGCAAAATAAACTCCAGTTACCATTTTCTTCTACACGGTTCATAAATAAATCCGGAACCCACAAGGCATAAAATAAATCTCTCGCACGCATCTCTTCTTTACCATGATTTTTACGCAGATCTAAGAATTCAAATACATCAGCGTGCCACGGTTCTAAGTACACAGCAAATGCACCTTTGCGTTTACCGCCGCCCTGGTCTACATACCGGGCTGTATCGTTAAATACACGCAGCATAGGAATAATACCGTTGCTGGTTCCGTTTGTTCCGCCAATATAGCTGCCGGTCGCACGGATGCTATGAATAGCTAAACCAATACCACCGGCGCTTTGCGAAATCTTTGCTGTTTGTTTTAATGTATCGTAAATACCATCAATACTATCTTCTTTCATGGTTAATAAGAAGCAACTGCTCATTTGTGGCTTTGGCGTACCGGCATTAAATAAAGTTGGTGTGCCGTGTGTGTACCAACGCTCACTCATGAGGTTGTACGTTTTGATAGCGCCTTCGATATTTTCTTTGTGAATGCCAATGGCAACACGCATATACATGTGCTGCGGGCGTTCTACAATTTTACCATCAATCTTTAATAAGTATGATTTTTCGAGTGTTTTGAAACCGAAATAATCAAAACCAAAATCGCGATCGTAAATGATAGTGCTATCTAACAATTCTGCATTGTCCTGAATAATCTGGTTAACATCATCAGCCAACAGCGGAAGTTTTCTGCCGGTGATAGGATCCGTATAATTGTACATCTTCTTCATGGTTTGTGAAAAAGATTTTACCGTGTTTTTGTGCAAGTTGCTGATTGCGATGCGTGAAGCTAAAACCGCATAATCGGGATGCGTAGTGGTTAACGAAGCCGCCGTTTCTGCCGCCAGGTTATCCAGTTCTGTTGTAGTAACGCCATCGTAAATTCCGTCAACCACTTTCTTGGCCACTTCAATTACATTGACTAAACCGCTTAAACCGTAAGACAGTTTTTGTATGCGCGCCGTGATTTTATCGAACTTTACGCTCTCCTTTTTTCCGTTTCTTTTAATTACCTGCATCATGATTAATATTTTAGTTAGTGATTAGTAAATGATTTTTGATTTATGAATTATGATTTTTTTTGATGCTTCTATACTTTGCTTGATTGTCTTTATAGAAGAAACAAATATGCTGACCAGTTCATTAGCTTCTTTTATCAACGGATATGTTGTTTCTTTCGTAAGTAATCCGGCTTCTTCACTTACTTCAAGCCAGTACATTGATTCATCAGCTTCTTCTATTACAACTTCAATTTTATAAATGAAATCTGCATTTGATTTTGCTCTGCATGCAGCCCGATAATTTGCTCCGACTGAACCTGCTGAACGAATTAATTGTTTTGCTATTTCAAATCCAGCCGCATTTTTTGGATAATATTCACATGCTTTAATTATGGATATATGAAATATTTTTGTTCGATTTTTAAGTTCTTCTTTAGTCATTTGCATTTAAGATGTATGAAGTAAAAAATCGTATTGAAAGTTCATCAAATCATAAATCCTAAATCACAAATCAGCAATCCCTAAAAATCTTCCTCCAGACTGAACGACTGCGTTTCTTTTGTACCTGACATGACGCCCGCTTTCTGGTAGTCGCCTACACGCTTTTCGAAGAAATTGGTTTTGCCTTGCAGAGAAATCATTTCCATAAAATCGAATGGATTGGTAGCATTGAACATTTTTGGATAACCCAATTCGCCCAGCCAACGATCGGCTACAAACTCGATGTATTGCTGCATCAGCTTTGCGTTCATACCAATCAAATCAACCGGTAAGGCTTCTGTAATAAATTCTTTTTCAATTCTCACCGCATCGCCGATGATGTCATATACAGCTTCCTGCGTCATTTTGTTCTTCAACATGCTATATAACAAACAAGCAAATTCGCAATGCAAACCTTCATCACGACTGATAAGTTCGTTGCTAAAAGTTAAGCCCGGCATCAAACCGCGTTTCTTTAACCAGAAAATAGAACAAAAAGAGCCGCTAAAGAAAATGCCTTCTACCGCAGCAAAAGCAACTAAGCGTTCTGCAAAGTTTCCGCCCTCAATCCAACGAAGCGCCCATTCTGCTTTTTTCTTAACCGCAGGCACGGTGTCGATAGCATGAAACAACCTGTCTTTTTCCACCGGATCTTTTACGTATGTATCAATGAGCAAAGCATAGGTTTCGGAGTGAATATTTTCCATCATAATCTGGAAACCATAAAAGCAACGTGCTTCGGGAAGTTGCACTTCGCTCATAAAATTCACCGCTAAGTTTTCGTTTACAATACCATCGCTTGCCGCAAAAAATGCCAGCACATGAGACACAAAATGACGTTCGCCATCGTTCATGTTCGCCCAGTCTTTTCCATCGCTGCTCAAGTCAATTTCTTCTGCCGTCCAGAAACTCGCTTCGTGCTTTTTGTACATCTGCCAAACGTCCGGGTAATTAATGGGCAGAATAACAAAACGGTCTTTGTTTTCCTGTAATAAAATCTCATTTTCCTGCATACACAAAATATTTTCTTTTTATAAAATGAACCGTTCTAAAACGTCTGAAGCGACAAGTTGTATAACAGATTTCTGTTATTTAAAACATTAGCCCGAAACTGTTCTATTCTGGTAGTTTTCTTTACCTGTTATTTTCACTAAAAGAGCGGATACAAGATTACGAATGTTGTGTTTGAGATAAAAGCACAACGTTGTCACATGTTGTGGATAAGAAGTAAACGGCTATTTGTGGGAAACATAAAGGTAAGATTTTCAGCATGTTTCGGGCTTGCACAAAATAGATATTCACAAACAAATGTTGATAAGTTAGTTTGGCACTGAATAACTTTTAAAATTGGTATAGAGAAGCTAAAAATCGCACTGAGGAATATTGAGTAAAATGAACAACAGGGAAAACATGCCAAAAAATTTAGGAATTGGAAAGTAACGATGTATGGCAAAACGATAACAAAAAAGGCTTCTGATCAGAAGCCTTTTTATTAATAAGTAATGCTATGTTTTTACTGTAAAAGCTGAGCCAGCTTGGCTTCCAGATCGGGACCGCGCAGACTGCTGGCAACGATGTTACCGCTTGGATCAATCAATACATTAAACGGAATACCGTCGAAGCCATACGCACTTACTGCCTGGCTGTTCCATTGCTTTAAATCGCTCATTTGATTCCATGCCAGTCCATCTTTTGCAATAGCATCTTTCCAGGCTTGTTTGTCATCATCTAAAGACACACCAAGAATCGTAAAGTTTTTGTCTTTAAACTTATTATAAGCCGCTACCACATTCGGGTTTTCCTGGCGGCAAGGTCCGCACCAGCTTGCCCAGAAATCAACCAATAAATACTTGCCTTTAAAGTCGCTGATGCTGACGTTTTTTCCGTTTACATCCTGCATGGTAAGATTAGGCGCGGGCTTGTTGGTAAGCGCATAGGGCTTGGGTTTATTTTGGTCTTCTAATTTGGTAAGCTGCGCTTTTAACGTATTCAACCCGGCATTACCTTTAAAGCGGGCCGCAGCCGAATTAACCAACGTAATCAAATCTTCGGGCGCCATCATGCCCGGTGGAATCTGGCTCACTGCAAAATAAACCGCAGCCGGGCTTGGTGCTTGATTAATATAGTTTTTGATGAATGTATTTAATGAAGTGAGTTGTTGCTGAAACACTTGTTTTAATGAATCGTTGGCGCCGGGTTGTTGTGCCTGCTGATAAGCCAAACCTGTAAGAGAATCTCTTTTGATATAATCATCCATAAAACTATAAATGCTCCTGGTAGCATCAGAATTTTTGATTTCGGGATGACGGAAATTAACCGAATCGAAATTGAGCGTGATATCATCATTATCATTGATAAAAATTGCCTGCGGACCATCGTTAACGCCAACCACATACAAGCCTTCTTCTTTACCAATTGTTTTGAGTTTGTAAGAACCATCATTACCTAACGTAGCCGAATCTACAATCTGCAAAGCCGTGCCTTCGTAAGGAAACTGGCGCAGGTAAACCAGTTGTTTTTTTACACCTTTTACTGTTCCGCTTACTTCAAATTCACCATCGGCACTTTTTTGCTTGCAGGCAAATAAAGCAACGCAAATGAGTAATACAAGACTGATTTGTTTTATCATAATACTATTCTTTTCATTTTAAAATTTCTATGAAATTAAAAGCTTACACTAATTTTTGCTGAAGCAATTCGGTAACTGTTTTTGGATCTGCCTTGCCTTTGCTTTTCTTTTTTACTTCGCCTACAAACAAGCCAATCAAACCTTTTTTTCCTTTTTTGTATTCGGTCACTTTATCAGGCATAGCCGCAATCACTTCATCTACCCAGGTTTCTATTTCATTACTATTATTTGTTTGCAATAAATTCAAATCAGTCGCCACTTGTATCGGTGTGATATCCGCATTATTTATCAATACAGGTAAGATGCGTTGCGAAGCAACAGAAAAAGCTACTTTGCCATCTTCTACCAATTGTATTAAAGCGGCTAATTGCAAAGCAGATAAACGGATGTCTGTAAAAGAAATTTTTGCATCGTTTACATATTGGCGCAACGGTCCGTTTATCCAGTTGGCGGCAGCTTTATAATGCGTGGTTTGCTGAAGCACTTTTTCAAAATAATCGCTGATGTCTTTTTCTGCGCAAAGTTGTGCCGCATCGTACTCGCTTAACCCAAAGCTTTTATATTTTTCCAGCAATTCGTAAGGCAATGCCGGCTGTTTGTTTTTTATATCCTGAATGAAAGATTCGCTCAACTGAAATGGTGACAAATCAGGTTCGGGAAAGTAGCGGTAATCGTTCGCTTCTTCTTTATCGCGAATGGCAAACGTAGTATCGTTCGATGCATCAAAACTGCGTGTTTGCTGTACAATACGTTCACCTTGTTCAAGCAAATGTATCATGCGTTCAATCTCGAATTCAATGGCTTTTTTTACATTGCGGATAGAGTTTAAATTCTTCACTTCCACCTTTGTTCCGAGCCTGGCTTCGCCGCGCAAACGCACGGAAACATTGGCATCGCAACGCAAACTGCCTTCTTCCATATTGCCATCGCAAATGCTTAACCAGCGCACCAGACGACGCACTTCAGTAACGTATTGATAGGCTTCATCTGCACTGAATAAATCAGGTTCGGTAACAATTTCTATCAGCGGCGTTCCGGCGCGGTTATAATCTACACAAGTATAATTGTCTTCAATATCATGAATACTTTTACCGGCATCTTCTTCTAAATGTATGCGGTTGAGTTGCAAGTTGCGCAAGCCATTTTCTGTCTTAATAGTTACCGTTCCGCCTTTACAAATCGGCGTTGTATGCTGCGATACCTGGTAGCCTTTGGGAAGATCGGGATAGAAATAATTTTTGCGGGCAAAATAGTTGTAACGTTCTATTTCGCAGTGACAGGCAAGCCCCATTTTTATAGCATATTCAACTGCTTTTTTATTTGTCTTTGGCAGTGTGCCGGGATGACCTAATGTAATTGGACTTACATGCGTGTTTGGTGCAGCACCAAAGGCTGTGCTATCACCACAAAATAACTTGCTGGCAGTAGCCAGTTGCGCATGTACTTCAAGACCAATAACAGCTTCGTATTTGTCGGATAAATTCATTAAACGGATACATGATAAAGGCTGCAAAGGTATTGATTAGCGAATGAATACAAGTTTGATTAACGATTTATTTGCTGGTTGCAACCGGCATAGAAAATCAACCCGGATTCGGTAACCGGAAATTGTATTTTATAATGCATTTTGAAAAGAAAAAGTAACTTAAAAATCAGGCGTGGTAAGAATAACCTGCGAACTCGGAGCTAATGTATTTGTATTATCTTCTGCTGTAATAAACACTTTCTTTGGCTTATTGGGCGTTGATACCGTAAGCGATGCTTTAAAACCTCTTGCCAAAAAACTGCGCGAAGAAACAAGCTGACCGATATTAAATACACCATTGTCGGCCTCATTCCATACCAAATAAGCTTTCCGGGCGGGTACTAAATTCTGAGGCGTGGTAAGATCTCTCACTTCAAGCGAAACTTTGTAATTGTTGTTATCGTCTTTTTTTACTTTTACGCTACCGCTGGCAGATGGCACCACGGCTGATTTTTCAAAAGCGGCTTTGCGTGCGCATGAGACAAAGAAAAACAAAGAGCAGAGAACAAAAACAACAAAAGCAGGTTGTATTTTTAAGTACTTCATAGGTGTTATAAAATAAAAGACAAATATAGGTTGTATTGATTTAGACTGTATTCCTGATAGTTTATTTACAGTTACGATTTCTATAAATGCTTGCTCATTACATCGGGATATTTTTTGTAATAGTGTCTTTGTACCAGCCTGGCGATAATCGGTAAAAATGGAGGAACTACATAACCGATCCATACACTTACAAAAGACAAAACAGAAACCAATAAAAACAATCCCGGAACCAACAAAGCACGAACGCTGTTATACCTGAGTATTACCGGGTTCAATTCTTCACTTATATTGTATTTTGGATTGCCGGTGATGTGCCAGAGCCGGTAGCTGTACAATCCGGTACAGCAAATATTTATTGTGTACAGGATGATAGGTATATGAAGTGTCCGGTAAAAATATTCGCTGTACACTGCCGTGCTGAAAGGCATAACAACAATGGTAAGCAGAAAAACAATATTGTTCCAGATAAACTTTTGATTATAACGATGCACATAACGAAACAGGCGATGATGCGACATCCAATATAATGAAATAACAAAAAAGCTCACAATAAAGCCCACAAATTGTGGAATGGTAACGAGCAAACCGTTTAATAAAGCTTTGTCTGTTACAGGCGATTCATGTATGTCGGGTACTTTTATTTCTATGATGAGCAAAGTAATGGCAATAGCAAAAACGGCATCGCTGAAAAATGCAATCCTTTCTATCTGGAAATCTTCTTTATCCGGCGCAATATGCCGGTTTTCATCCGCCATTTTTAAAAACAGTTGTTTGGTAAACAAGTAATACTTTTCAAATATACTCCGTTACAGCAATGAGTTGTTATGATGTAGATTGATAAACAACAATAAAACTATGGAATTGCTTCCTGATATTTATTAAACTATGCAATTATTGCATCAATACAGTTTATTAAAAATTGATGTTAGCTTGGTTACATAAAATAAATATATTTTTTAAATCGAAAAAAGAACAAAGAATTCTTAAAAATCTGCTGATTAATAACAAGTTATATAAGTTGATAACGATATTGATTCTGCTATGCAGCTACGCCGCTTTTTTAAATATGAATTGGCACGATATATAGTATTTTAATACAGATTAAAATGGCAATTTGTGAGAACACTTTTTATAGTTGATGATGATTACGATATATTATTATCGTTAGGAATATGGTTCCGGAAAATGGGCTTTATGGTAGATACATTTGAGAACTCACGTAATCTGTTTACAGCTTTAGATGAGTCAACTCCTGATTTAATTTTGCTTGATATAAACTTACAGGGAGAAGATGGCAGAGAAATTTGTAAAACCGTAAAAAGCGATTTGAAATTATCTTGCCCGGTTATTCTATTTTCCGCAAATTATCATGCGCTTGAAAGTTGTAGCAAAGATCATTGTGCTGATGATATTCTTCATAAACCGTTCGAGTTGCAGGAAGTTTTGCAAATGGTGAAATCGCATATTTCAACGGGACAAAACCACGCAATCGCCCAGTAACATATAACATATTTACTCCTGAATTGCCAAAATCTATAAAGACATCAACTTTCTGCTTGGTATCGTTTTTGAATCCGTTATCAAAACAATTATCATGGCAAAATACAGAGCTTTATTCGACAATAAAAAATTGATTTCGGTAACACCAACGAACCAGGAAACACCAGGTAACGATACATTTTTAGAAGAAACAACAGGCGAAACTATTTGGGCAATTATTGAAGCCAATTCTGATGAGGAAGCGCAGGAAAAAGCGGATCGTTTAGAAACAGAATTACAGACAAGACAAACAAAGGAAACATTAAGCCAAAAAGAAAATTCTCAGTAGAAGCAATCAATAATTTCCGATAATAAAAAAGCCATTTTGCAAGTGCAGAATGGCTTTTTTATTTATATCAGATTTTATTAGAAGTTTATGGCAAATTTGGTAAACATCCGCAAACCATTTGAACCCATTTGCACAGCATCAAATGCGCCGCCAGATTCGCTATCGCCCCAGGAACTGTAAATAGCGCCTTTGGTTACCGCCAAGTCAGGATGTACGTTGAAAATATTATCAACACCAATATACCAGTTTACGTTCTTACTGATTTTATAAGAAGCATACAAATCAGTTACAAACTTACCCTGAAACACAAAGTTTTCGGGAGTTACGCCTGTGCCATCATCCTTTGCTACATAAGGATCCCAGCCATTTCCGGAATTTGAAATGCCATTACCGCCCGGCAGACCGGCAACCGAACCCGGAATGGAATCATACCCAAAACCTTGCGTTGTTATTTTTCCATAATACGTGATGTGCGCGCCAATACCGAATTTGTCAACACCATATTCGACGTTTAAAGAACCTTTTGCAGTTGGCGCCGAAGCTTTCATAAACGCCTCTTCGCGGGTGCTGTAAAATGCCTGCTGATGTGCGTATGTATCGTTAAATGCAGCCGGAACATTAATCTTATCGATTTTGATATGTTGTAGATTTCCGGCTAATAAGGCGGTAAAGCGTTTTGTGCCCCAGCGTTTGGTATAATCAACCACAAGGTCTAAACCTGTATTGGTTGTATTTACAGCATTTACAAAGAAGTTAGCTGTACTTGCATCGGCTGCCTGCAGGTATGGTTTTAAAGCTGTAATCAAAGTATCAAAATTGCCGGTAATAACTACTCGGTCTTTAATATGAATCCAGTAACCATCTAATGTGATAGTAAGATTGCGAACCGGTTTCCACGTAAAGCCCAAACTTCCGTTTACAGATTTTTCAGGTTTCAGTTCCGGAATGCCTACGGCTCTGGCCGCATCACTATAATTGGGTATCAGCTTGGCATACACCAGTTCGCCGCCAATAATGTTTGTATTGGTATTACTGAAGTTGATTTGTTGTAAAGTCGGAGCGCGAAAGCCAGTGCTGACAGAGCCACGAAGATTGAAATTACTGGCAATTTTATACCGGGTAGCCAGTTTGTAAATATTTACAAATCCAAAGTCAGAATAGTTTTCAAAACGGGCAGCTACATCAACCAGCCAGGCTTTGGTAAAGTCAAACGTTCCGTCTATATAGCCACTTATATTGGTGCGGTGAGCCGTAACAGCATCAACCGGCTGATAACCTGGATAACCTTCAGAACCTGAGGCTTTTAAGTATGATGTATCGTTGCCGGTAAGGGGACTGATGCCATAAAGCAAAGCACCACCGTTTCTGTAAGAATCCGGTTCACCTGCATACAATTTATATTTTTCGTATCTGAATTCGCCGCCAAAAGAAAGCGTAAAACCAGACGCTACATTGCTAAAATGTTTGCTGATATCAAGATTGGCTGTGTTTTGCAGGAAATTAAATCCGCCATCATCAAAACGGGTTTTTGTATATTGTTCAGGTAACGGCAGCGAAGCATTAAATGTTTTGTTTCCCCAATAATGAAAATCGTTATAACCTAAATTGTTGCTGATATCCCAATCCCAATCATCACCAAAAGTTCCTTTAAAACCAATTGCGCCCGAAACATCTTTGATATATACATCTTCCTGCGGATTATAATACGCATTATCTGCACTGATAGTATGATCTTCTGAACCAAATACATGCATAATATCAGCTATATAAATCAGGTTGCCGTTTGCATCGGTAGGAAATTTTACTTTGTTGCTTTCGTTGTTCCAACGGCGCGTCCAGGCGTACACATTTGAGTGTTTGTAATTGTAACCACCAAACGAATAAAACGTTGTTTTTGAAGTGCCAAGCGGAATTTCCATATTGTACATACCGCCGCCCGACGTTACAGAACCATCGCCTGCGGCTCTTCTCCATTTGTTTATACCCAATGCCTTTTTATTGGTTGTCCAGTTGGTATCGGGAACGGCGCGAAACGTTTTTCCCTGGTTCATAAAACTACCGGCAACATTAATAAATCCACCATTTTTACCAATGGGTAAACCATAATCCAAATCAGCTGTAAACGTTTGTCCGTCAAGCCAGGAACCGGTGTAATATTGAGTCGGATCAACGCTGTTTAATGTATTGTATTTATGATCGTAAAATCCGCTGCCGCCTACTGTTGCAGAAAAATGTTTGATGTCTTTTTTCAGGATGATATTCACCACGCCCGCGATTGCATCGGACCCATATTGAGCCGAAGCGCCGTCGCGCAATACTTCAATACGGTCAATCGCCGCTTGCGGAATCGCATTCAAATCAGTACCGGAATTACCGCGACCGCGTGTGCCAACCTGGTTTACAAAAGCAGACAAATGGCGGCGTTTTCCATTAACCAAAACCAATGTCTGGTCAAAACCCAAACCGCGCAAACTGGCAAAATCAATCGCATCAGAACCATCGCCACCGCTTTGTTTGTTATAATTAAAAGAAGGAATGCTCATGTTTAACTGCGACATCAAATCGGGTTTGGCTGTCGTTTGTCGCAATGAATTTACATTAATCACATCCACCGGAACTGCCGATTCGGTAGCAGATCGCGCCGCGCCGCGATTTCCTACGACAACGACTTGTGCCAGTTCGGTTGTAGCACTAACGAGTTTAATATCAACCGAAGATAGATTGGCCGTGCTTACCGTTTGGTCTAAATAACCAACAGAACTGATTTCCAAAACAGCGCCTTGTTCTACTGAAATCTGGAAAGAACCGTCGGCTGCACTAATTGTTCCGGTTGTTGTATTTTTTACTTTGATGGAAACACCTTCTAAAGGCGTGTTTGTAGCAGCATCTGTAATTTTACCTTGCAAAACTTTGTTTTGTGCAAAGACGTGTAATGATGTGATTAATAAGACAGTTAATAAATAGATTAGCTTGCTGTTTCTCATGTGGTATTTTTAGTTTTTGATGTTTTCTAATTAATTAAAAATAATATATTAGATTCTGATGATTAAAATTAGGTTGAAATTGGATTGCCGGAATATTTTTATCATATTAATTTATAAATGAATAAAAACAAATAAGCGTACTAATGAGGTATTCTTATGTAAAATAATTTCTATTGTAATAATAAATAATAAAAAGTATGACCGCCAAAAGAGTAATATAGCTGCATTTTCATAAATGAAAATAAATATCATAAGTTGTTTTGATTGATTTAATTATATTTTTAATATCTTGAAAAAGCTTTGGTTAGCCAAACAGAAACAAACTCACATGAAGACACACCCGTACTCGTTCTTATTTTGCTTAGTTATGTTTTGGACAATAAAAGCTGAGGCGCAAACCACGTATCCGCAAAATGATGTCGCTAATCCCAAGCATTTCTATTACGCTTTTACAGGCGCTACCATCGTAAAAGACGCCAACACAACGCTCACCAACGCTACAATGATTATCCGCGACAGAAAAATTATTGCCATTGGCAACAACATAACAGTACCTGATGATGCGGTGCTGGTTGATGCTAAAGGCAAATTTATTTACCCGTCTTTTATTGATATTTACAGCGATTATGGAATGCCGGCGCAACAGGCGCGGCAAGGTGGGTTTAGTTATGGTTCGCGCAACCAGCTTACCTCGAATACCAAAGGCGCTTTTGGCTGGAACGAATCGGTAAAACCGGAAATAGATGCCTCGAAAGTGTTTGCCGAAAATGAAAAAGACGCCAAAGATTTGCGTGACCAGGGCTTTGGTACTGTGCTCTCTCATGTGAAAGATGGCATTGCCCGCGGCACCGGCGCTATTGTTACCTTAAACAGTAACGAGAAGGAAAACCTGGTGATGCTGAAAGAAAAAGCTTCCGCGCATTTCTCTTTCAGCAAAGGTTCTTCCACGCAGGCATATCCCACTTCGATGATGGGAAGTATTGCGCTGTTGCGGCAAACGTATTTCGATGCAAAATGGTACAAAACCCAACCCGTTTCCGAAGGAATAAACCTGAGTTTGGAAGCCTGGAACAGTAACCTCGATTTGCCTCAAATATTTGAAGCCAACGATAAATGGAACGATTTGCGCGCAGATCGTATTGGCGATGAAGCCGGTTATCAATACATCATAAAAGGTGGCGGAAACGAATACCAGCGCATTCCCGAAATAAAAGCGACCAACGCTGCTTTTATCTTATCACTTAATTTTCCGGAAGCGCAAAATGTAGAAGATCCGACTGATGCGCGTTTTGTATCAGTAACCAATTTAAAAAACTGGGAACTGGCGCCAACCAACCCGGCGGCGATGGAAAAAGCAGGTATTTTGTTTTGTATTACGTCTGCCGATTTAAAAGATACCAAACAGTTTTTTACCAACCTGCGCACCGCCATCAATTATGGTTTGAGTGAAAAAACGGCACTGAACGCGCTTACAAAAGTTCCTGCCGATTTGCTTCATATCAGCAATATCGCCGGAAGTCTTGATGTTGGCAAACTCGCTAATTTTCTCATTACCAGCGGACCTGTTTTCGATGAAAAAACAACAATCTATCAAAACTGGGTGCAAGGCGAAAAATACAGTGTGAAAGATGATATTTATAACCAGGCGGTTGGTAAATATAATATCATGCTGACTACGCCTTCCGGCAATGTGAATTATACGCTCGATTTTAAATCGGCTTCTTCGGCAACAACTTTATCAGGCAAAGACACTGTTACCTCGAAGTTTTATTATGATGGACGAAATGTGCGTCTCAATATCGCGCCGGAACGTACAGGCGAGCAAAATATTCGCTTAACCGGTTTGGTAAGCGGCAATCAATGGCAAGGCTATGGCGAAGACAGCGCCGGCAACCGTTTTACCTGGACAGCGGTTTATCAATCAGGCGATTCTCTTGTTTTAAAAAAAGACAGTGCGCGAACAAAACCATTGGTGTTGGGCAAAGTAACGTATCCGTTTGCGCCGTACGGCTGGACAGACAGTTCCGCACCCAAACAGCAAACAATATTGATTAAAAACGCAACCGTCTGGACAAACGAAGCCGAAGGCATTTTACAAGGTGCAGACATTTTATTACGCAACGGAAAAATAGCCGCGGTCGGGAAAAATTTATCAGCCTCAGATGCCAAAGTGATTGATGGAACAGGCAAACATCTTACGCCCGGTATTATAGATGAACATTCGCATATTGCCGCTGCTTCTATCAATGAAGGTGCGCAAAGTGTAACCTCAGAAGTTCGTATTGGTGATAATCTCAATCCGGATGATATCAATATATATCGCCAGCTAAGCGGCGGCGTTACCACTTCGCATATTCTGCATGGTTCGGCAAATACCATTGGCGGACAAACGCAATTGATCAAGCTTCGCTGGGGCGCCGACGATGAAGGTTTGAAGTTCGCAGGCGCCGATCCGTTTATCAAGTTTGCATTGGGTGAAAACGTAAAACGTTCAACCAGTTCTGTCAGCAACGGCTCTAACAACAATCGTTTTCCCGATACGCGAATGGGCGTAGAGCAGGTTTTGGAAGATGCGTTTACCCGCACAAAAGATTACGGGAAAACCTGGAAAGCTTATGAAGCAAGTAACAAAAAAGGCATTGCGCCAAGAAAAGATTTAGAGCTGGATGCTTTGGTTGAAATTTTAAACAACAAGCGGTTTATTACCTGTCATTCTTATGTGGCAAGCGAACTAATGATGGCAATGAATATCGCTGATAAAATGGGTTATCATTACAACACGTTCACGCATATTCTGGAAGGTTATAAAGTGGCTGATAAAATGAAGCAGCACAACATAAACGGTTCTACGTTTTCTGACTGGTGGAATTATAAAATGGAAGTGGTGGATGCCATTCCTTACAACGCTTATATTATGCATCAGCAAGGCGTAAACGTGGCGATTAATTCAGGATGATGCAGAGATGGCAAGACGATTAAACCAGGAAGCAGCGAAGAGTGTGAAATATGGAGGCATGAGCGAAGAAGATGCATTTAAAATGGTAACGCTCAATCCTGCCAAAATGCTTCATATTGATAAACAGGTTGGCAGTTTGAAAGTGGGTAAAGATGCAGACGTTGTTTTGTGGAGTGATAACCCGTTAAGCATTTACGCAAAGCCATTATATACCATTGTTGATGGTACAATTTATTTTGATTTGGAGAAGGATAAGCAAATGCAGAAAGCCATTGCTGCCGAGCGTTTGCGGCTGATTAATAAAATGAACAGCGAGAAGAAAGGCGGTAAAAATTTGCCTCCGGCAGAACCTTCATATCAAACGATTTTGAATTGTGGTGAGCATGAACAACATGGTGTATTGATATTGAATTCGGAAAATTAATGAATCACAAATACAAGTATTCATTACATACATTTTAGTGTTTTCTATGACTTTTTTCTCTGTGGTTAAAACTTATCTAACAAACTCATTTATGAAAAAATATGTCTTTCTCTTTTTACTCATTTCAATAAAAATATCGGCACAGGAAACCATTTTGCCCGCGGCAAAACAAACGCAGCCGATTGTCATTACCAATGCAATGGTTCATGTAGGAAACGGTCAGGTTTTAGAGAATGCAACCATTTTAATTGACAATGGAAAAATAGTAGCCGTTGGGTCAAATATCAATTATACAATGAATGCCAAAGTGATTGATGCCAAAGGCAAACAGGTATATCCGGGATTTATTTTATCGAACAGTAATTTAGGATTGGTTGATGTAAACAACGTGCGGGCAACCAGCGATGCTGATGAGATTGGCAACTGGAATGCCAGCGTGCGTTCTATCGTAGCTTATAATGCGGAATCGAAAGTGATTAATACGCTTCGTCCTGAAGGTATTTTGCTGGCGAATATTGTTCCCGAAGGTGATTTATTAAGCGGTTCTTCTTCTGTGGTGCAACTCGATGCGTGGAACTGGCAGGACGCGGCTTATGCAACAGATAACGGGCTTCATTTTTATATGCCTTCTTTATTGCCTCCGCCGCCCGGCGGAAGAAGAGCGCAAGGTGAAAATCAACCTGATCCGGTAAAAGAAGGACTGGAAAAAGTAGACCAGTTTAAAGCATTTTTGAAAGAAGCAAAAGCTTATCAGAAAACACGCTTACCTAACGAAACCAATTTAAAATATGCAGCCATAAAAGGTTTGTTTGATAGTACGAAAAAGCTGTTCATTCATGCCAGCACCGTAAAGCAAATATTGGTAGCAATTGATATTGCAAAGTCTGTATCTGTTGCTTTGGTAATTGTTGGCGGCGAAGATAGCTGGCAGATAGCAAGCCTTTTAAAGCAAAACAATGTAGGTGTGATTTTAAATCAAATGCACAGTTTACCTGTATCGGATGACGATGCGGTTGATCAGCCCTATAAAACACCGGCTATGCTGCAATCTGCTGGTGTTTTATTTGCTATAAATGATGTGGATGAACAAACGCGCGGACGTAACCTGGCTTTTAATGCCGGAACTGCCGTAGCGTATGGATTAACCAAAGAACAAGCTTTACAAGCCATTACATTAAACGCTGCTAAACTCTTAGGTATTGATGCAAAAACCGGAAGCCTCGAAGTGGGAAAAGATGCCAATCTTTTTATCAGCGATGGCGATGCGTTGGACATGCGTACCAACCTTCTTACTCATGCTTTTATACAAGGCAGGGAGATTTCTCTGGAGAGCCATCAAACACAATTGTTTGATAAGTATGAGAAAAAATATACGGATGGAAAGTAGTTGATAGCGGACGTGTTTTGATTCTGAATGGCTTATTATTGTTATTTCATCTTACTTAACTTTGAAAGTTAACTGAAGCTAACATGCACAATACGCTTTTACTATATCTTATTTTACTTCTTGTTATTCTTTTCCTGGTAATGCTCTCGCAAAAGCTGAAGCTTGCCTACCCGATTATACTGGTTATAGGCGGTTTAATCATCAGCTTTATCCCGGGACTACCCGATATCAATATCAATCCTGATATTATATTTGTCATCTTTCTGCCGCCTTTATTATATGAAGCTGCCTGGCAGGTATCATGGAAAGAATTCTGGAAGTGGCGGCGGGTGATTAGTGTATTTGCGTTCTTAATTGTATTGCTTACTTCCTGCGTGGTAGCTTACGTTTCTAATAGTCTTATTCCCGGTTTTACTTTATCGTTAGGCTTCTTATTAGGTGGCATTGTATCGCCGCCCGATGCGGTAGCCGCCACTACTGTTTTTAAAAACATCACCGTTCCAAAAAGAGTAACCAGCATTATAGAAGGAGAAAGTTTGCTGAATGATGCGTCGAGCTTAATTGTATTCCGGTTTGCCTTGCACGCTGTAAATACAGGCAAGTTTGTATTTGGCGAAGCAGCGCTTAGTTTCTTTGTTGTTATCATCATGGGCATACTTACCGGTCTTGCTATCGCGATGATTTTTTACGCCATTCACCGCTGGCTGCCAACCACAACAAACGTTGATATTATGCTCACTTTAATCACGCCTTATTTCATGTATATCATTGCCGAAAGTTTTCATTTTTCGGGTGTATTGGCAGTTGTAAGCGGCGGGCTTTTTTTATCCAGCAAAAGTGATGTGATTCTTACTTACCGAAGCCGTTTCCAGGGCGAAGGCGTATGGTCTACACTCGGTTTTGCTTTAAACGGGCTGGTATTTATGCTGATAGGACTTGTTTTACCAGTCGTTATTAAACAACTTGACGGCGTTAGCTTAACGCAGGCAATTACGTATGGATTGATTATTTCAGTTGTGTTGATTATAACGCGCATATTATGCACACTCGGCGGCTCGGTATTCACCACTTTTATCAGCCGGTTTATTACAACGGCCGATTCGCATCCTGGATGGCGCGGTCCTATTGTATTCGGGTGGGCAGGTATGCGCGGCGTGGTATCGCTGGCAGCAGCGTTATCTATTCCTATCTTTCTGGATGATACTAAAATTCCGTTTCCGCAAAGAAGCCTGATTATCTTCATTACGTTTATTGTTATCCTCGTAACGCTTGTGCTTCAGGGATTGACATTGCCTGCTGTGGTAAAATGGATGAAGCTGGAGGATAACGATTACCCGCTTTCATTTGAACAACAGGATATGCTTGTGGCAAGAAAATTAGCCAAAGCGGCTTTGAAATTACTACAGGATAAATACAGCGGGGAAGCAGACAAAAATCCATTGGTAAAAAATATGCAGATCCGTTACCAGACCGATATACAAATGCTCGATGTGCCGGATAATGTACAATCGCTTTCCGAAGTAAAAGATGGTTCTTATACGCATTATCTCAATATTTCTACTGAAGTGTTCGAAGCGCAACGCTCTTTATTACAACAAATAAACAAGAAGTCGGAAGTAGATGAAGATGTAATTCGGAAATACCAGACTTTGATTGATATTGAAGAGGAAAAAATAAGACTGCGAACCGGCGAAGAAGAAGATGACAGGTAAGTGTATTATGAAGCTGTTTTTGTATTGATCAATCTTAATACAATTCTTCATTTTTATGATGGCATAAGTTTCTGAAGATTGTACCTTATCATGTAAATATATCAATCCACATCATGAAACAAACCACTGTATTGATTGTTGGTGCAAGCGTTTCGGGTTTGGCTTCGGCGGCTTCTTTGCAAAAGCAAGGCATTTCATATATAATGATTGAGAAGGAAACGCAGATTGCTTCGCCCTGGCGCAATCATTATGAGCGGCTGCATTTGCATACCAGTAAAAGATTATCTCATCTTCCGTACAAAAAATTTGGTAGTAAAATACCTCGTTATCCGTCACGGCAGGATGTGGTTGATTATTTAGAAAATTATCAGGCAGAACATAACATTCATCCGGCTTTTAACACAGAAGCCAGGCAAATAAAAAAGGAAAATGATAGCTGGATAACAGACACAAATAACGACTCATTCAAATCAAAATATATAATCATTGCAACAGGCTTTTATAACCAGCCAAAAGCATTTTTCTGTAAAGGGATCGAAACATTTCCCGGTACTATCATACATAGCTCTCAATACAAAACAGGTCAGGCTTTTACAGGTCAAAATGTATTGGTTGTTGGCTTTGGAAATTCAGCTTGCGAGATAGCGATTGATTTGTATGAACAAGGCGCTAAACCTGCTATGTCGGTTCGTTCGCCGGTTAATGTTGTACCACGCGATTTGCTGGGAATTCCCATACAACAGTTTAGTTTGTTTCTGTCGAAACTTCCACCTCGTTTTGCCGATGCGTTAATTGCTCCGTTGATGCGGTTAAAGTTCGGCGACATTACAAAATCAGGTTTGAAAAAACAGAAGCGTGGCGTGTTTGAACAAATCAAAAAAGATGGTATTATTCCCTTGTTAGATATTGGCACAATCAGGCATATTGGGAAAGGTCATATTGATGTTTATGGCGGCATCAATTATATCAATGGAAAAACAGTTTATTTCAATAATGGCAAAGAGAAAAGCTTCGATGTTATTGTTGCTGCAACAGGCTATGAAACTATGCTTCCCAATATTATTGATAATGATATAAGTGCTTTTGATGATGATAAATTAAGTGTTGCAAAACAGGAATATTTTGAGACAATCGGATTGTATTTCTGTGGTTTCCATACTGCAGCTACCGGATTAATTCGGCAGATTGCAACAGATGCAAAAACGATTGCAAAAGACATTGCTGAAAAAGAAAAATCAGTATAAAACAAAAGCCGGATAAATTATAATCCGGCTTTTGTTTTAAGGTTAGAAAAATCTTTTTATTTCTCAGGAAGCAATATAGCCTGCAATACGTTTTTGCCATCAAATAATTTGTTGGCAGTGGCTTTAATATCATCAACCGTTATTGCATTTACAAGTTGTACATAATTGTAAATACGTTGCGCATTATCACCATTAAAATAAATGCCTTGCAACTTGCTGCTCCAGTAACTGTTTTCTTTTACACTGACTTTATATTGTTCCAGCCAGGTCTTTTTTACCTTATCTAAATTTACCTGCGAAGGTCCATTTTGCTTAATGCTGTCAATCTCCATTTGTGCCGCTTTTAAAACGGTATCTACATGTTCCGGCCCGGTTGGCAATTGCATTATCATTGAATAACTACCATACGGATATTTAGCTAAGCCGCCATAGATGCCGCCGCCATAAATAGCACTCATTTTTTCGCGAATATCTTCGGTGATTTTGATGTTGAGAATTTCAGTCAAAGCTGATGTTTTCAAGTCCAAATCTTCACTGTAAGGCGTGTCGCCCGAATATACATTCATAACAAGGCTTTTTGGCTCGGTTCCTTTTTTGAAAGTAAATTTCTGGTCGCCTTTTACCGGGCGCAAACCATTGTCTCTAAAGGCGGCGGGCTTTTTATTTGAAGGCAATCCGCCAATATAACTTGTTAGTAAAGGTTTTATTTTTTCAACATCAATATTGCCTACAAAAATGAAGTTGAAATCCTGCGCATTGCCGAATTGCTCTTTGTAAATAGCCAGTATGCGGTTCAGGTTTGTTTTATCAAAATCGGATGGCGATGGAACAGCAATCGGCGATAACGGATTGTTGCCATAACGCACTTGTACAAACGTATCAATAAACGCTGTTTGCGGATCTTGCAAAGCAAATTGCGTAGCCGATTTTTGTTTTTCTTTCCATGCAGTATATAAGGCTTCGTCTTTACGTGGCGCTGTGGCCAATAAGTAAACGAGTTGTAACATCGTTTCCATATCTTTTACACTGCTTCTGCCGCTAAAACCGGAAGTCAACCTGCCAATTCCCGGTGACGCTGATGCTGTTTTGCCGGCTAAAATTTTTGATAAATCTGTCGGAGAAAAAGCGCCGATACCCATTTGCTGAATCACGCCGGTAGCAAAGGTTACATCCGCTTTATCAGCCGCCGGATAAATGGATTGTCCGCCTTTACGGAATGAAGTCATGATGATTTCATCATCTTTAAAAGTGGTAGGTTTTAAAATGGCTTTAGCGCCGTTGGCAAATGTGATTTCTGTTGTGCCTAATTCTGCATTCTTCTTTTCACTTATGATTTTGCCGGCAACCGGTTTTGTCTTCATCAGTTGCGTAGCAACGGCTTTGTCTTCATAAGCTTTTACGGTAGTATTTAATATCTTTTTCGCAGTTGCTAATAACTGCGTGCTGTCGGGCAATTTTACAGAACCGTTGGCCGGACCTTGCAGACTTACAAAAATGTTTTCGTTCGACTTTAAAGAATCAGATAAAGTATTTACTTCTTTCAAAGTAATACCCGGCAACAAATCCTGGTAATATTTGTATTCAGCTGCGATTCCCGGCGAAGGTTCGTGTGTAAGAAACAAGCGAATGTATTCGGCTGCTAATTGTCCCGATTCTGTTTTTGCGCGGTTGTTATAAAGCTGTTCTATGCCAGCCATCTGATCTTTTTTTGCACGATCTAATTCGCTTTGTGTAAAGCCATATTCTTTTACTCTTTCCAGTTCTGTCATCAAAGCTGTTAATGCGGTATCAGGTCCCGGCTGACCAGCAACAGCAGTAGCACTAAAGCCATCATATCCACGCGCTTCACTTCCATAGCTGGTTCCTGCATATAAGAAAGGAGGTTTGCTGCTACGCGCCAGCTCGATGAGACGCTCGTTAATTAAACCGGTAAAAATATTTTTTATCATATCGCTGCGGTAATCGCCAAGCGTAACTTCTTCTTTTTCTTTAAACATCGGATATTGAACCTGCACAACATAATTGGTAGCTTCTTTATCGGTTACTACCAAAGCCCGACTGGTTTGCCTGGCAGGTACCGAAGCATAAAAACGTTCTTTTTCATTTGCCGGATTTTTCAATCCGCCAAAGTATTCTTTTATCAATTGCTCGGCAGAATCTACATTGATATCACCCACCATAATGACAGCCTGCAAATCGGGGCGATACCAGGTTTTATAGAAACGCGTTAAGTTTGAATCTGCTGTATTTCGAACGATGCTGTCAATGCCAATCGGCAAGCGTTCTGCATAGCGCGAACCTTCGTATTGAATGGGATATAATTTACGAAACATTCTGTCATCGGCACCTTTGCCCAAGCGACTTTCTTCTAATATAACAGGACGTTCGCCGGTAATGGCTTCAGTATCAAAACTTACACCCGAAGCCCAATCCTGCAATACGCTTAAGCCTTTGCGCAGGTTACCGCTATCGCTTAATGGAATGGGGAGAATAAAAACGGTTTGGTCAAAGCCGGTGTAAGCATTTAAATCGGCACCAAATTGAACACCCATTTTTTGTAAAAAATCAACCAGTTCATTTTTTTCAAAATGCGTGGTTCCGTTAAATGCCATGTGTTCTATCAAATGCGCCAGACCTTGCTGGTTATCATCTTCCAGTATTGAACCCACATTAGTTACCAACCGCAACTCTACTTTATTTTCAGGCGTTGTGTTTTTCCTGATGATATAAGTTAAACCATTTGATAGTTTGCCTGTTTTGATATTTGAATCAATCGGTAACTTCGTATTGAGGTCTTGCGCAAAACTGTAATTGGCTGTTAATAGCATTAACGATGCAAATGAAACAGAGAAAAGCTTTTTAAGCATGGTGGTTATAAGTTTGCGCAAATGTATTTGAAAAAGAAAAGTTTCTGTTAGTGGCAGTTTATAAAGTAATGTGAAGGATTGATAAAGCGTTTGTAAAAAGCCTTGCCGCTATTGTGCTGCAAGGCTTTTTACTAACAAAACCAATAACTTACCGGCTTCTTTTAAATGTATATCGCTCTATACTTTTACCCGTGTAATATGTGCCGGTAAACTGGTTGCTGCCGGCAAAAGAAATATCATCAAAGTATAGGCTTAACGAGCCGTTGTTGTTGCCTGAAAGCGATGTCTGAAAGCTTTGATGATAACCGGTGTAGTAATTTCCGTATTCATCATAATAACCATCCGATACATCTGTTGTGTACCAGCTTCCCTGGAAGAATATATTGCCATCATCATATTGCGCATTTCCATTTTCGTAAAAAGAAAGTACACCATCAATACCGGCATCAAACGGATACCAGCCGTTGCCGTACGATTCGGAAGCATCATATAAATACCACGAACCGACTAACGGATCTACGACAACCGGCGTTGGTGTTTCAACTGTTTTTATGCAGGCGGTAAAGGAAAAAAGGATCGCTGTAAAAAGAGAAAAGTGTAATAGTTTTTTCATACGATTTTATTTTGTAATTGAATGATAGCGAAACAGAATTATTAGTTTGTTAGCAGCCATTGCCGATCGTTACTTCGCTACTTGAATATCCTGAAATTCTGTCCTGTATTGAGATGAAAAAAAATGGGAGAGGTTATGAATCCTTTCGTTAAAAAAAGTAAAATGATTTTTTTGGCTTACTTTGTCGTGCGTTCCTATATCAAAACCGAATCACAATGACCGCAATGATCCTGATTAATGGGGTGCTGTTACTAATACTATTTTTGCTGCTGATTATTAAGACCGTTCACTATTTCAGAAATATAAAACGAAGAAGATTTATTGATTGGTTTTACTTTGACCGTCACAGTATTATATTATCCAGCACGCCCGAAAGTGCAGATGCTAAGAAAAAGCAGAACGCTTATACAATTACTATTTGTATTATAATACTGGTAATTTGCCTGGCCGTTTATTTAGAGGTTTTATTACTGATGTAATAATGTTACTTCAACGTTGTTTCTGCTTTATGTAAATCGTACAAAGCCTGAATCATACCATCGGCAAGACCCACTTTTGGTACCAATACATCTTCACTGTCTGCCCAGCGCATAACATTAATAAATATCTGCAAGGCAGGTACAATTACATCGGCGCGATCTTCACGCAACTGGTATTGGTGCATACGTTCTTCCACTGTTAACGATGACAAGGTTTTTTGTAACGTTTTCAGAGATTTTATAGTTAACGGTTTGCCGTTTTTTTGCCCGATCATTGAGAATGCTTTATTGATATTTCCACCCGAACCAACAGCCGTAACCTGAGACGATAACGGGCTGTTATCAAGAATATATTTTCTCATTTCTGCCCAGTCTTTTTCGGTTATCATATTCTTTAACAAACGTATGGTTCCTATATTGAAAGACTGTTTAATTTTTAGCTTGCCATCAGTTAAAAAACTAAGCTCGGTGCTACCACCGCCAACATCTATAAATAAGTAATTTTTAGTAACATCCAGATGTTCTGAAAAATAATTCTGAAACAGTAAAGAAGCTTCTTCATCGCCCGAAATAATTTCGATAGCAATGCCGGTTTTTTTCTTTACTATTTTCATCATTTCCTTTCCATTTTTTGCATCGCGCAAAGCACTGGTAGCACAAGCTCTGAAAATATGTACATCGTACGTTTTAAGCAAAGTGCCAAAGGTGATCATTGCGTTCAGCAGCATTTCTTTTCGCTGCTCAGAAATAATTCCGGTTTCAAACACATCAAAACCTAAACGCAAAGGAATGCGCAGGTAAGTAAGCTTGGTAAATTCTATTTCACCGTTTTTTTGTTTTGTAATTTCTTTTATTACCAGCCTGGCAGCGTTGCTGCCGATGTCTATAGCTCCGATTTTCATTCTTTTGTTTTTTGTAACAGGTATTGATAAATGGCTATTTGCGAGCGAACTTTTTTCTTGTTATCGCCCTGCACATATTCGTTATGCAAACCATCATTCAGGTTTCGCGCTTTTACGTTATCGCTTAGTTGTATATTGATGATGTCTTTCATTTCCTGCCGCAATCCTTTATCAATAATTGGCACCGCAACTTCAACACGATGATCTAAATTTCGCACCATCCAGTCGGCAGATGAAATATACATTTTTTCTTTCCCGCCATTACCAAACATATATACTCTGGCATGTTCCAGATACTGATCAACAATACTGATTGCGGTAACATGATATTTTGCTTTGGATGTATCAAATGAAGCCGAGAAAATACCGCGTACAATACAGTTTACGGTAACGCCTGCAGTTACCGCATCATACAATTTTGTTATCAGTTTTTCGTCGCTTAACGAGTTTAATTTTATAGTAATCGAACCTTTCTTTTTTGACTTTGCCAACTTGATTTCTCTTTCCGTCATACTCATCATTTGTTTGCGTATGCTTAGCGGCGCGGTGAGTAACGTTTTGCAGGCAGAAAGCGGCGCTGTTGTTTTGGGACTTTCCAGGTAACGAAACACGCGGTTAATATCTGCTATAATGGCTTTGTTGGAAGTCAGCAAACAGAAATCAAGATACACGGTTGATGTTTTTTCGTTGAGGTTTCCGGTGCTTACAAAACCATATTCTTTAACGTGTTTGCCACTACGTTTTTTTATCACGCATATTTTAGCATGAACCTTCATATTCTCAACGCCGACCAGCACTTTTACACCTTCATCTTCTAACCGTATTTTCCATTCTAAGTTCGCTTCTTCACTAAACCGCGCCCGTAATTCCAATACAACGGTTACTTGTTTGCCATTGCGCGCCGCGTTGATTAACGCATTCACAATGGTTGAATTTTCTGCTAAGCGATACGCTGTTATTTTAATTGAAATAACATCCGGTTCTATCGCTGCTTCGCGAAGCAAATCAACAATCGTATTGAACGAATGATAAGGAAAATACAACATAATATCCTGTTGCTGTATCACATCTGTAACACGCTGACTTTGCTGCAAAGCCGGGTGTGTAAATGGCTGCAAACGAATGGTACCGCTCTTGGGGAATACATCCGGAAAATCCATGAAATGCCTGAAATTATGGATGCGGCCGCCGGGAATCATATTATCGCGTTTGGTAAGATGCAGGCGTTGTATCAGGTATTCAAGCAAGCCGCTGTCCATCTCTTTATCATAAACAAAACGGGTTGGTTTTCCTTTGCGGCGGTTCTTAATTCCTTTCTCTATTTTCTGTACAAATGAAGATGATAAATCGGTATCCAAATCAATTTCTGCATCTTTTGTTATTTTGAAAATGTGCGCATCATAACGTTCGTAATTAAAATAAGAAAAGATATAAGGCAGGTTGAAACGAATAACATCTTCCAGTAAAATAATGTACTTTTTGTTGCCTTTGGTTGGTAATATAACAAAGCGACCCAATACTTTTGACGGCACTTCTATCAACGCATATTTTTGTGTGTAAGCCGAAGCTGCATTGCTCATAACTACACCAAGATAAATACTTTTTTCGCGCAGGTAAGGCAACTGCGGAACGCCTTCAATGAGCAGAGGAATAATGTTTGAGCGAACTTTATCAATAAAATATTTCCTTACATATTCTTTCTGGTCGTCTTCCAGATGACCTTCATCAACTAAAAAAACATTTTGCTCCTGCATTTCACCGCAGATGTCTTTCCATATCCTGTCAAACTCGCTTTGCTGCTTCAATACAGTTAATTGTATCTCGTCAAGAACAGCCTGCGGTTCCGCTTCCAGGTGCATGTTCAGCTTTTTATTTCCAAACTCAACCATGCGTTTTAAAGCAGCTACACGCACACGGAAAAACTCATCCAGGTTATTTGAAAAAATACCCAAAAAACGAATCCTGTCTTTTAAAGAAACGGTTTTGTCGGCCGCTTCCTGCAACACTCTTGCGTTAAAAGAGAGCCAGCTAACGTCTCTGGGAATGAACTTTTTTTTCATACAATTGAATTAAGGCAACGAAGCAAATATGAGAAAACTAATTGAACTCTTTTTGCCAATGAAATTCATAACATATAAATAAAGAAGCCATTGTTGGAAAAACAAAAGAAAGGGTGCGTGTGTAAAAGACATTATGAGTAAAGAATAGAGCTTGTAATTATACATTTTCCTTTACTCTGATTGTGCAGATTGCTTGCTTTTACGATTAAGCAAACGATAAAAGCGTATTTTATAAGGCATAGTTACAGGTTCAAAATCTAATTCGACGCTATTGAATCTTACATTAGAACTATCAATTTTTTGTCTTTTTTTATTCATTTGTTAGAATATTTTGTCATTTACAACTCCCATAGATATATATAAACGCGCAATGACAGTTTTATTTACAATCCGTTCATATAAACATCATATTTTAATAATTTTAAGTTAATATTACATCACTGTACTAACACGAGTTTTGCTCAACAAATTATCTGTTTATGAAGCACCATTACACATTTGCAAGAATGCTATTTCTCTTCTTGCTGTCTTTTCTTTTTTTTCAAACAACTCAGGCGCAGGACATTACTGTCCAGGGAACAATTACTGACTCTGTTACCAATGAGCCTGTTATCGGAGCCAGTGTATCTGTAAATAACAAGAATATATCAACCGCTACAAACGGCAATGGTATATTTTCTATTAAAGCCAGTATGAACGATGAGCTAACGGTAAGCTACATTGGTTACCTGAACAAAACCGTAGTGGTAAACGGAAGCAATGTAACCATACAAATTGCACCTTCGTCTACACAATTGAATGATGTTGTAGTTACAGCGCTTGGTATCAGGAGAGATGTAAAACGCATAGGTTATTCTGTTCAGGAAGTAAAGGGATCTGATTTGGTAAAAGCCCGGGAATCTAATCCTATTAATGGTTTGGCGGGTAAAATAGCAGGTTTGAATGTGGGAATTAACCAGGAAATTCTGGCTTCTCCTACCGTTTTGTTACGTGGCTCACCACTTAATTTTTATGTGGTTGATGGTATTCCCATTAACTCTGATACATGGAACATCAGTCCCGATGATATCGAAACTTATACGGTATTAAAAGGACCAACGGCTGCGGCTTTATATGGTAACCGCGGTATTAACGGTGCTATTTTAATTACTACCAAAAGAGGTAGAAAAAACAGCAAAGGCTTTATCGTAGAAGTGAATAGCAGCAACCAGATGAACCAGGGATTTATTGCAATTCCCAAAGTGCAAAGCGAATATGGCGGCGGTGATTATCAGCAGTATGCATTTGGTGATTATAACAGCAATGGTACCGGCTCGGGTATTAATGATAAAGATTATGATGTGTGGGGACCAAAACTGGATGCCGGCTTGTTGTTGCCGCAATATGATGGCAAGTACGATCCTACCCAAAACTACACAACCACATTTGCCAATGGCAGAACGTATGTTGGACATATTGAACCAACACCCTGGGTGGCTCGTGGTAAAGACAACCTGAAGAATTTTTTAAAACCCGGATTTTTATCAACGAATAATATCAGCTTTTCATCAACTACCGATCGTTCTACAATACGCATGTCGGCATCAGAATCTCACCAGACAGGTATTACACCCAATACACAGTTAAACACAGTAAATCTGAATGTATTAGGCAGTTATGATATTACCAGTAAATTCAGGGTTGAAGCCAACATTAATTATAACCGCCAGTTTACACCGAACATTCCTGATGCGAATTATGGACCGAACAGTATTATTTATGACGTGGACATCTGGACGGGTGCTGACTGGAACGTGAAAGATCCAAACATCGTTAACTACTGGCAGCCGGGTAAAGAAGGCATTCAATCAAACTTTGTTGAATACAAACGTTATCAAAACCCGTACTTTATGAGTTACGAATGGCTGAGAGGTCATTACAAAAATGATTTGTACGGATGGGCAGCATTCACATACCGGTTCAACAAAAATTTCGATGTATTACTCCGTTCCAACATCACCACTTACAATGTATTGAGAACTGAGAAAGAACCGTTCTCGGCTCACCCTTACGGCGATGAACACAATCATGGAAATTACAGAGAAGACCGTCGTGATTTGTGGGAAAACAATACAGATTTTTTGGTACGATATAACAAAGAAAATGTTGCTAACAGCGGTTTTGCGGTAAGTGCATTTGTAGGTGGCACGGCGCGTAACATGAAATTTACTTCCAGCTTTGTAAGTACCGATCAGCTAACCGTACCGGAAGTTTATACGTTTGCCAATTCACTGAAAGCGGTACGTGCCTACTCTTACGGCAGCAACCTGTTAATGTTAAGCGCTTATTATTCCGTTGACTTAACATACAAGAAATATTTTACCGTTTCTACTACGGGTCGTGTTGATAAAACATCAGCCCTTACACCCGGCAACAATACCGGTTTTTATCCTTCGGTAACGTTAAGCACAGCTTTATCTGATTATATTACTTTACCAAAAGCTATCAGCTTCCTGAAAGTAAGAGGCGCTTATGCTAACGTAAAAGGTGGTGGTACAGATGCCTTTATCGGTACAGCTTATCAGAGTCTTGGTGTGGGTAGCCCGGTTGGTTATGGCAACAGTTATTATACGCCTTATGATGGTCCTAATTATAGCTTATCTACACCGCCGTATGCAACAACGCCCGGCTATGATAACAGAACACAGGCAAGTTCACCCAGCTATGTTATTAACACGAATATAAAACCATTTTCGCGCAGCAACTATGAAGGCGGTTTAGACATTCGTTTTCTGAATAACCGTTTGGGGTTAAGCGCAACTTATTTTGTTTATAAAGATGGTCCGAATATCTCAAATCAATATGTATCTGAAACAAGCGGATTAAGCTATTTTACTACAAATGGCGGAGCTACTAAAAGAAACGGTGCTGAGGTTTCTGTAACCGGAACACCGGTAATTACAAGAAGTGGTTTTCATTGGGATGTATTAGCAAACTGGTCAACTTATAAAGAAGTATATACATCCTTCGCCGGCGGAGCTACACAGGTAGATAATGGTACCGGTTATCCAACTAAAATTGGTGACCGGGTAGATAAATTATTTGGTAGCTACGAAGCGTTAACGCCAGACGGCAAAGTCATTCACGACGAATCAGGATTGCCTATTTATCTGCCTAAATCACAATACTTAGGTCATGCAGATCCTGATTGGTCTTGGGGTCTCAATAACAAATTCTCTTACAAATCATTTTCTTTTTCTTTCCAGTTTGATGGTATGGTGGGCGGAAAAATTCAGGATTATGTATTGCGTAAGTTAACAGAAGGTGGCCGCGGTGCCAATACGGTAACAGGTGTTATTGGCGATGCCCGTGCTTATGAAGCAGCGCATTGGGGCGATGCAAATTATTTTGGTTCGGGTGATGCACAACATACAGGCGGCGCGCGCGACGCAAATGGCAAGCCTATTCTTGGCGGCGATGGCGTACAGGTTGTGGATGGTTCAGGCGCTATTCAATACGATCCGGTTACGGGCGTTATTACCAATTATAAGAATCTTTCCTTTAGACCAAATGATTCAACTACCGCATGGGTTCAGGATTATGTAAGTAGTTTCTACAACGATCCGCAACATACAATGGTAAATAAGACTTATGCGAAACTGCGTGAAGTGGTTATTACATATTCCTTACCGGCAAAGCTGTTACAGAAAACATTTATTAGTCGTATTGATGTATCGCTGGTAGGCAGAAACCTTTTGTATTTCTTCCCGAAGGCTTTTCATGATATTGATGTGGATCAATTTCCGGGTCGCAGCCAGTTTGGTACCATCAGCAGAGAATATAATCTGCAGACGCCAACCACGAGAAGCTATGGTTTAAACGTAAACGTTACTTTTTAATTGCATTATCAAACAATTGTTATACAAGTAACAACAAACAAATTTTTTATGAAATTCTCCCATTACTATATACTTCTTTTATTAGCTGCCTTTGTTGTTGAAACAGGTTGCCAAAAGAAGTTTGAAGATTATTCAGAAAATAAAAATCTTCCTTTACAGGTAACACCGGGTTTGGTACTGCCGGTAGTATTAAATGATCTTGCTGTAACGCCCGGCGGCTATGAAGATAAAGCAGGCCAGTTTATTGTATCGAACTATACTTATTATGGTAACAACCAATATTGGACAGGTAGTGCTTCGCTGAATTATAGTACACTGAGAAATGTATTATCTATGGAAAGTGAAGCCAGGCGCTTAGCTGGTTCAGACAACAATCCGTATCATGCGCTGGGCTTGTTTTTCAGAGCGTACTTCTTTGTAAGCATGACTGAAAAAGTAGGTGATTTGCCAATGACGGAAGCTTTGCAGGGATTAGATAATCCGTCTCCGAAATACGATGCACAAAAAGATATTTTTAAGCAATCTTTATCCTGGCTTGATTCTGCCAATACCATGTTGAACGGCTTTTTAATCAACGGCTTTCTTGAATTTTCAGGCGATTATTATTACAAAGAAAGATTAAACAACCCGTTGAGTGGTTCTAACGGGCGCGATGCTTTGGTTGCCTGGCAAAAAGTAGTAAACAGCTATAAACTACGCGTTTTAATTGAATTGAGTAAACATGCTGATGATGCAGATTTGAATGTGAAACAACAGTTCAATAACATCATATCAAACCCAACTCAATACCCGATTTTTACCAGCAACGACGATAACCTGCAATACGAATATAACAGCAGTTATAATTATTACCCTGATAACCCAAACAATTATGGAAATAATGCAGGGCGATTAAATATTGCAGCTACTTTATTAAATAACCTGAGCGCACGTCACGATATTCGTGCAATGATTTTTGCTGAACCTGCACGTGGCTTAGGTTTCAGCGATACATCTTATAAATCATTTGTTGGTGGCGAATCAGGCGAAGATGTAAGTACGCTGGCAAAACAATCGGCTAACAGCGATATTTCTTTCTATAACTACAATCATTTTTATTCTACCTATACCGCCGAGCCAACATTGATTTTAAGTTATGCTGAGATTTGTTATGATATAGCCGAAGCCATCAATCGCGGCTGGGTAGCAGGCGATGCAGAATCCTGGTATGTAAAAGGAACAACAGCTATGTTTGATTTTTATGGTATTCAGGATGGCGATAACCAGGTTGTTTTCCGTAGTCCGGATGGCAGCGGAAATGTTACGTACACAGTTCCATTCAGTTTTACCGATTACTTTAATCAACCACTTGTAAAATACAAAGGCGATAATGCAGATGGATTAAACCAGGTATTAACGGAAAAATATTTTGCGTATGCGCGCAATTCTGGTTTGCAGGCTTACTACCAATGGCGCAGAACAGGTATTCCCGCCTTTAGTATAGGACCCGGAACCGGCAATGGTAATAAAATACCATTGCGGTTTCAATATCCAACAAATGAGGTTACTACCAATGGCGATAACCTCGCTGCAGCTTTGCAATCGCAATATGGTGGCAACGACGACATCAATGCCGCTATGTGGTTAATAAAATAGTAAGGTTAGTTTTTCTCATAAATCAAAGGCAAAACTTATCTGAGTTTTGCCTTCTTTTAAAACAGATAAAGCAATTGCATGAAGATAATTATAGCTGGTTTTTTAATTTGTTTTTTGATGTATTCGCAAGTGTTTGCACAAACACATAAAACAGAAAACGTTGTTATTGTTACACTCGATGGTATGCGCTGGGAAGAAGTATTTGGTGGAGCCGATTCTGTTTTGATTAATACTGAAAAATATACACACGACACAGCCGGTTTAAAAGCCAAATTCTGGAGTAATGATTCTTTGGAACGGAGAAAAAAATTGTTTCCTTTTTTGTGGAGCACGGTTACAAAAGAAGGTCAGTTATATGGTAACCGCCATTTGGGTAACTATGTAAATGTTACCAATAAATATTGGTTTTCTTATCCGGGTTATAATGAAATTTTTACCGGCTATCCCGATACGGCGGTAAATTCTAACGATAAAATTTTAAACAAGAATACCAATGTGTTAGAGTTTATCAATAAGCAAAAAGGATATGAAGGAAAAGTAGCTGCATTCAGTACGTGGGACGTATTTCCTTATATCCTGAATGCTAAGCGTAGCGGCATTTATGTAAATTCTGATGTTGATTCATTGCCTTTTAAATCACCGCAATTTGACATCATCAACCAGATACAATTTCTTACGCCGCGCCCGATTGGTGTGCGCCCCGATATATTGACTTATATAGCTGGTAAAGAATATCTGAAAGAATACAAACCGAAAGTTCTGTACATTGCTTTTGATGAAACAGACGACTTTGCACATGGTGGCAATTACGAACAATATTTGGGTGCGGCACACGCCGAAGATGGTATGATAAAAGACTTGTGGAACACGTTGCAAAGTATGCCGCAATACAAAGACAAAACAACTTTGATAGTTACCTGCGATCATGGCAGAGGCGATGAGGTAAAAGATGAATGGCGCGATCATGGGCAAAAAATAAAAGGCGCTGACCAGATATGGCTTGCGGTGATTGGTCCTGATACACCGGCAACCGGCGAGCAAAAACAACCGGGACAAATTTACCAGCGGCAATATGCTACTACCATTGCGTCTCTGTTAGGTTTTACTTTTAAACCGGAGCATGAAGTAATGCCACCAATCGGCAGCATTACAAAAAAGTAATGGTGGGATTGATTAATTTTTAATTATACTGATATAATAAATGATTTAACGTGCAACAACAAATGAATGCAGAAAAGGCGACAAGAGAAATCATGCAGTTATTTGAAAAATATGGTAACAATGATTATGATGGCGAGCCGGTAACACAAACCTCGCACATGGTGCAATGTGCTATGCTTGCTATGCAGGCAAATGCCGATCAGGAGTTGATTTTAGGCGCTTTTCTTCACGATATCGGGCATTTGTTAGGACATAAACAAAAGGCAGAAGAAATGGGTGGTTTTGGTGCCATCAATCATGAAGGTATTGGTGCTGATTATTTAAAAGAAAAAGGCTTTGGCGACCGCGTTTGCGCTGTTGTTGATGGCCACGTTGCGGCTAAAAGATATTTGGTGGCGACAGATGAAACGTATGCAGCTAAATTATCGCCGGCAAGTAAAGAAACATTACGCTGGCAAGGCGGCGCTATGACGGAAGAAGAAGCCAAAGCGTTCCGTAATCATCCTTATTTTAATGAGATTATACAAGTACGTTTGTGGGATGAAGGTGCGAAAGATTATGATGCTGTTTTGCTGCCGTTGGATATGTTTAAAAACTTTATTGACGATTATCTGAGTCATAGGAACTGATGATTTGAAAAACGTGATTTCTATTATATCACAAACAATTAAGTGGTTCATGCTTTATTCCCGGGCTTTAGAAAAACGATTGTCTGCATCGCCTTTATGGTTCTCTTCCGTATATGCAGCTGTTTGTGCGTTTGGAGTTTATTTTTGCATGTATGCTTTTCGCAAACCCTTTACAGCCGCGGGTTTCGATGGTTTGTCGTTCCTGGGCATTCCATATAAAGTATGGCTGGTAATTGCGCAGGTTATTGGTTATATGCTTAGTAAATTTTACGGCATTCGTTTTATTTCCGGCTTAAATAAAAGTAAGCGTGCCGTTAGCATTGTTGTTATCATTCTGGTGTCGTGGCTGGCTTTGTTATTGTTTGCCATTACACCGGTTCCGTATGGTATTATTTTTCTGCTTATTAATGGTTTTCCGTTAGGTCTTGTTTGGGGTTTGGTATTTAGTTATGTGGAAGGCAGACGCGCTACCGAGTTCATGGGAACGGTGCTGGCGGTAAGCTTTATTTTTTCTTCCGGTGTTGTAAAAACAGTTGGTAAAAGTTTGGTGGTTAATGATAACGTTAGTGAAATGTGGATGCCTTTTTTAACGGGAGCTATCTTCTTTCTGCCAATGGTTTTATTTGTGTGGTTGCTCAATCATGTGCCGCCGCCGACTGCCGAAGATATAAAGCACAGAACTGTAAGAACTTCCATGACAAAACAAGAAAGAAAACACTTTACAGCTACCTTTTTACCCGGCATTATCATCATTGTAATTTCTTATGTTTTGCTAACGATTTTGCGTGATTTCCGTGATAATTTTTCTAATGAATTATGGATTGAATTGGGCTATGGAAATCAGCCTGATATTTTTGCTACTACAGAAACGTATGTCTCTTTAATTGTGCTGGTCTGTATGAGCGGTTTGGTTATCGTAAAGAACAATATGCGAGCATTTATGATTAACCATTACATCATTATCGGCGGTTATATTGTGGCTTTGCTGGCTACCTTATTGTTCATAAATTATTATATCAGCGCCGTTGTTTGGATGACGGGTGTTGGCGCCGGTTTATACCTGAGCTACGTGCCTTTTAACGCCTTGTATTACGAGCGAATGATTGCTGGTTTTCGAATCAAAAGCAATGTCGGTTTTTTGATGTATATATCCGATTCGTTTGGTTACTTAGGAAGTGTATTTGTATTACTTGCCAAAGAATTTTTTGGTCTTCACCTGTCGTGGACTTCTTTTTTTACAAACCTGGTTCTTGTCATTTCACTTTTCGGTATTGTAGCCACTGCGTTGGCTGCTGTTTATTTTAAAAGAAAATACGATTCGACAGAACAAAAACAAATTTCTCCTGTTTATGCCGCGTAAAACTGCTATTGTTATTGGTGCCGGAATTGTGGGTCTTGCTGTAACAAGAAGTCTTGCAGAAAGAGGGTATGCCGTAACGGTTTTTGAAAGAAACGAGAAAGCGGTGGGTGCATCCATTCGCAACTTTGGTATGTTGTGGCCAATTGGTCAGACAAAAGGAAAAATGTATGAAAGAGCATTGTTAAGTAAATCAATCTGGAAACAAATCTGTGCCGAAGCGAACCTTTGGTATAACGAAAGCGGAAGTCTTCATCTTTGTTATAACGAACTGGAATGGCAGGTTGTACAAGAGTTGGCCGAAGTAATGAATGACAGGCCGGTTGCCGCTTTGACTAAAGAAAAAGCGTTGCAAAAAAGCGATGCTATAAATCCCGATAATCTATTGGGTGCGTTATGGAGCGAAGATGAAATGATTATAGAATCAAGAGTTGCCATTGAAAAACTGCCGGCTTATCTAAGTAAAAAATATGGTGTTGAATTTCATTTTAATACAGCCATTACTTATGTATCGTATCCGAATGTTTTTTCTGGTGATAATCGCTGGAATGCTGATCTGATATACGTTTGCAGCGGTGCCGATTTTGAAACTTTATATCCTGATGTATTTGCTCAAAACTATTTTACCAAATGCAAATTGCAGATGCTGCGACTGGCTGCGCAGCCGGATAAATGGAGCATCGGACCTTCTCTTTGCGGCGGCTTATCGCTCATTCATTATAAAAGTTTCGAAGCGGCATCGTCGTTAATGCAACTCCAAAATCATTATAAAGAAACAATGCCTGATTATTTAAAATGGGGCATTCATGTAATGGTTTCGCAGAATGGCGAAAGTGAATTAACCATTGGTGATAGTCATGAATATGGTTTGGTGCACGACCCGTTTGATAAGCAGTTTATCAACCAGTTAATCATTGATTATTTAAAGCAGTTTGCACAGTTTAAAAACTGGAATTTGTTACAAAGCTGGAACGGCATTTATCCCAAAAAAACAGATGGTAAAACAGACTTTGTTTACCAGCCTGAAGAAGGCGTAACCATTGTAAATGGTATAGGCGGCGCAGGCATGACCTTATCGTTTGGCTTCGCAGAAGAAGTAATGAAAATGATTGAATAAATGAACTGCCGGAATAGATTATTCATGAAATTGTAAGCGGACTAAAGCTTTATCAACTTTTTATTTTCTCCGCAAACGATAATATGCAACTCACGTTCTTTTGCGTGCTTAAAAGCTCGTTTTAATTTATCAGTTGTTTCCGCTTTGTAAATCAAAAGCGGGTATATAGAAGACAGATAAAAGCCTGTAAAAATTGAGATAAGACAATAAACCGGAATTATACTTTACTCAATAACGTATCAATTTATTAATATCCTGTTTACCTTCTCTTCATATACAACGACAATATTTGCATCTGAAAGTTTTTCTTATGTGTAATAAAGCCCGGTAGTCTTATCGGGCTTTTCTTTTTTGCAAAATGAAGAAATTATTATCTTCTTTTAAACGGGTTCAATACAACTGTAATTCTTTATTTTAGGCAATAAAACACATCATGATAAACCGCAGACAACTCCTGAAACAAGCCGGCTTGTTAGGCTTGTTTGGTGCTACAACCGGAACTTCTCTTTTTGCGAACAATAGCAACAAAGAAAGAAAACGAGTGCTTCGCTTTGCACATCTTACTGACGTGCACATGGAGCCGGAAATGAATGCGCCTGCCGGACTGGCTGCGTGCTTGCATCATTTACAAAATCAGAAAGACCAACCTTCTTTTATAGTCAGCGGCGGCGATTCTATTTTCGATGCGTTAAAGCAACCCAAAGATCGCGTAGAAACGCAATGGAAATTGTGGAATGATATTTTTAAACAAGACAATTCTTTGCCCATTGAATATTGTATTGGTAACCACGATTGCTGGGGTTTCGGGCAAAAAGAAGATCCTTTATACGGAAAGAAATATGCGCAGGAAAAGATGAATTTACCGATGCCTTATCGCAGCTTCAATAAAGCCGGCTGGCACTTTATTATTCTCGATAGTATTCAACCTAAAAGCGATGGCACATGGTATAATTGTTTGCTTGATGAAGCGCAGTTTGACTGGCTGCAGAAAGACCTTGCTGCTGTGCCTTCCACGACGCCAATTGTTATTACGTCTCATGTGCCGATTGTATCGGCGGCGGCTGTAATAGCAGATAATAAAATGAAAGGTGAACCTAATGGTTATGTGTTAGGAATGGGAAGTATGCACACCGATTCTGCGCGTATTATTGAAGTGTTTGATAAATATCCTAACATCAAACTTTGTTTAAGTGGTCATATTCATTTGTACGAAGAAATTAAATACAATGGCATCACGTATATCAGCAACGGCGCTGTGAGCGGCAACTGGTGGAAAGGCAAGCGTTACCAGACAGATAACGGTTACGCACTTGTGAATCTTTACGACGATGGCACATTCGATAATGACTATATAACGTATGGCTGGAAAGTGTAGTGATAAGAGACAAGGTTCAAGGTATCAAGATTCAAGTTGCAAGTTACAAGAAACAAGAATACAAAATACAAGAATACAAGCTACCAAGATTCAAGACACAAGAATACAAGGAAGAAGTCAAGAAAAGTCTTAGCTTTTAAATCGTAGATTCTGATTCTTATTCCCGGCAATACAATGTGAGAACCTACGGCGATTTTATTATGAATTATTACTTCTCACACCCAAAACTTCAAACCTTTTAGTAACGCAATCGTTTCCGTAATCGTTCAAATGCTGTATTCTGTATTTGTTTACCAGCTTAGATTTGGAGCTTCTTAAAAAGTCTCTTTTATTGATTAATATTACAACAGCATGATACGTTTTTCAAAGTTTGTTTTTCTTTTTTTCTTCACTTGTTTTAGCTTGTTTGCTACCGCGCAAAAAGTTGTTTTTGTAATTGCCGATGGTATTCCCGCCGATGTGCTTGAAAAAGCATCTACACCAAATATAAATGCCATTGCAAAGCAAGGCTCTTATATACGTGCGCATGTTGGAGGCGACAGCGGTACGTACAATCAAACACCAACCATTTCTGCCAACGGTTATAACAGTTTGCTTACCGGAACCTGGGTAAATAAACATAACGTTTGGGATAATGATATTCCCGATCCAAACTATCATTATAAAACGATTTTCAGGTTATTAAAAGATCAATATCCAACAAAAAAAATTGCTGTTTTTAGCAGCTGGCAAGACAACCGGACGAAACTGATTGGTGAAAGTTTGCCACAAACAAACAACATTAAAATGGATTACTCTGCCGATGGTTTTGAGCTGGATACCATTCATTTACCGCATGATAAAAGAAGAGCGTTTATGCACCGCATAGACGATACGGTTGTAAACGCTGCTGCGAAAAGCATTCGCACACAAGCGCCCGATTTGTCGTGGGTATATTTGGAATATTCGGATGATATGGGACACATGTACGGCGATAGCAAACAACAGGATACAGCTATACAATATGTAGATGATTTTATGGGTCGCTTATGGAAAGCCATCGAGTACAGGCAAAAGAATTTTAAAGAAGACTGGATGATTGTATTAACTACCGATCATGGCAGAGATCCAAAAAACGGTCATGGTCATGGCGGGCAATCGCAGCGCGAGCGTACCACGTGGATTGTTACGAATAAAAAAGTGAACAATTATGGTAAATATGATGATCCGGGAATTGTAGATATTTATCCGTCAATTGCTAATTTTATGAAGATAAATATTCCGGCAGAAACAGCAAGAGAAGTAGATGGCATTCCGTTTTATGGCAATATATCAATTGCACAACCTAAGCTTGATTTTATTCAAAACAAAATAGACATTAGCTGGCAGGCGTTTGATACCACCGGCAATGTAAAAATTTATGTAACAACCACGAACAATTTTAAAACCGGTGGCAAAGACGATTATAAATTACTGGAAACGGTTCCTGTAACGCAACGTCATGCAAAAATTTCTGTTGCCGATATGCCATCGCCATTTTATAAAGTTGTTTTGGAAGCTAAATACAATACAGTAAACAGGTGGTTGCTGGTAGATGAGAAGAAGTGATTTTTAATAAGATCCGATTTTTTGTGCATAATTAATTTGAAAGATGCCAATTGAAATCAGTTTACCATTTGACCCAAACAAAATGGAAAAGGCAATTAGGTATTGGATTGATTTGCTAGTAAAAGAAGACTACACCGAAGCCTATAATTTGACAGAGCATGACCCTTATTATAAATGGACACCGACATTAATCGAACATTATATAAACGGATATGGACTTCCATACGAAAAAGGAGAAACAGTATATAAAGTGACCGACTGGAGAAAAGTTGATAATGAAAATAGGAATCCCATGAATATTCTACTGTTTGAAGAACCAAATCCTTCTGATAATGAAATGTTTAAAAGAATCGGTGTGGTTCATTATGAGTTACCTATGAATAATGAGCGGAGCGACCTGACTGTTATTTTTAGTATTTTACAGGCAAGCGATTATCTTACGTTAGAACTTAATGACATACACGTTCTTTAAATTATTAAGTTGCGCACAACAAAAGGATTTCTAATAAGACTGAACTTTTTACTTTACAGCAAAATGCGCAAGCCAACTAAAGCTAAGCAAATGGCTAATATTTTTACAATTAAAGTGGTTTCTATTTTGTGCGATATATAAGCGCCAAGCTGTGCGCCGGGAATAACACCAATACACAAACCAGCCAACATTTTCAATATGTGCGGGTCGTTATAACTTCCCTGGAAAATGTGTACAACAACGCTTACTGTTGACATAATTGCCAAAATAAAATGCGAAGTAGCCGTAGCAATATAAACCGGGAATTGTAACCATTGCACCATTGCCGGTACATGAATAATGCCGCCGCCAATACCTAATAACGGAGATAAAAAACCAACCAAAATACTAATGATAATACCATACGTTTGATTATAGCTGTAAGAGAATGTTTCTCCGTTTTTATCCGTCAATGTATGATGTTTATATCCTTTTGTTGTTTTACTTCCAGGCGATACTTCCTGACTGTGTTTGCTTGTTTTCATAAATAAAAAAGAAGCCAATACAATCAACAGAATTCCAAAGATGATGTTGAAGATATGCCTGGGTATATAATTTACTAAAAAAACGCCGGCAACAGAACCCGGAATGGTAAATAAGCTAAATACAATTCCGGCTTTATAATCTATTCTTCCCGAGCGTGCATAAGCAACAGAACCCGATATGGCGTTGGCGGCAACCACAGCTATCGAGATTGCCGTAGTGATATTGGGTGGCATAGCCGGGTGTGTAAATATTAAAAGGGGAACCAGTAAAAAACCACCGCCTGCGCCAATTAATGTTCCGAATGTTCCAATGATGAATCCTGCCAGCAGCAGTACGAAAAAATTATCCATTCACTCTTATTAAAAACAGCTTATTAAACGTAAATGGCGCAAATGTAATCTGCCTCATTTCTTCATCCCGATTTTTTTAAAGTATTGTTTATGAATCAAATAGGAAAAATACAGATTTGTTGCATTGTACTGGCACAATTATCGTTTTGAAATTTTTAATTAATAAAAATAACTTATGAAATCGAACGGAAAGTATGCACTGGTAACGGGTGCAACAAGTGGCATTGGTTACGAACTTACCAAGCTCTTTGCGCAGGATGGTTACAATCTTATAATTGTGGCAAGAGGCGAAAACGGCGATCTTGAAAAGACGGCATCTGAACTGAAAAATCAATATGGTGTGGAAGTAATTACGTTAGCCAAAGATTTATTTAAAAAGGAAAACGCGTTCGCGGTGTATGACGAAGTAAAAGCCAAAGGCATCGAGATAGATGTATTGGTGAACGATGCGGGACAAGGTTTATACGGTTTGTTTGCCGAAACAGATATTGAGCGTGAACTGGATATTGTTCAATTGAACATCGCAAGTCTTCTTGTACTTACCAAGAAGTTTTTGCAGGATATGGTGGCGCGTGGTGAAGGTAAAATTTTAAACCTTTCATCAACCGCCAGTAAATTGCCAGGTCCGTGGCAATCAGTTTATCATGGCACAAAAGCTTTTGTACAATCATTTACCGAAGCCATCCGCAGTGAAAATAAAGACAAAGGCATAACAATTACGGCTTTGCTTCCGGGCGCTACTGATACTGATTTCTTCAACAAAGCTGATATGCAGGAATCGAAGATTGTGGAAGATAAAAGCAAGCTGGCGAGTGCTGCTGATGTTGCTAAAGACGGTTACGAAGCATTGATGAATGGTGATGATAAAGTGATTTCGGGATTTAAGAATAAAGCTCAGGTAACCATGGCGAACATGATGCCTGATAGTATGGTGGCTGATAATACTAGGAAGATGCAAGAACCTGCTACGAATAATTAAATCGATTTTTTAAAGCGTTTATTAAACAGCCTTGTTCAAAAGACAAGGCTGTTTAATTTATCAGGAAAAATATATGATTCAATACAAAAAGAAAAGCTCCGGCATTACACCGGAGCTTTCAATTTTTATAACTGGTACTTTCTTTCTTAAAAAGTATATTTAATTCCTAACTGACCTTGCCAGCGTGAACTAATTGGATCAACTGTATAATATTGATTGTCTATACCGGCTGGTTTCACAAAGTTGAATGTTGGAAGATAATTGGTTGCAGGTGCGCCTGGCTTTACGCCGATTGCGCTGCTGTTATCGTTGGCAAACTTTAAAAAGTTAACTGTATAATTGTTTGTGTTGGAAACAAACGTAATGTGTCCCCAATCGTTATTAATAAAATTAAGAACATTAAACATATCAAAGCTAAGCTGTAAAGTATGCTGGTTATTTGTTTTACTTAGTTTGAAGGTGTGCATCAGTTTCAAATCAAGCTCATGGTTCCAGGGTGTACGCAAAGCATTTCTTTCCGCATATTCACCCCTGTGATTTTTCAGATATTTATTGCCTTCAATAAAATTATTCAAGTCTGTCCATTGTTGCGCAGCCGTATAAGTTCCGTTATCTCTTAAGTTAATATCGCTTTGATTTTTTGGTATGTAAACCAAAGGTGCGCTGGTGCCGGTACCAAATAAACCAGCATTGGCATAAACCAGTGTATATGGACTTCCTGCCTGACCACTGTAAAAAAAGTTGATGGACGTTGTATTGTGATCGTTCCAGTTGAAAGAGGCGCCTGCAATGGCTACAATACGATGGCGCAGATCAAAATTACTGTAAGCCAGCGATGGACTATTTGGATTGATGGCCGGATTATACTCATAATTGCTGCTAAAGGAGTTTCGGATACCGTTGCTAACATCCTTACTCATACCATAGGTGTAAGCTGCAGACCAGTTTACGTTAATGGTAGATTGCGTGCCCATCCTGATATTATTGGTTGATTTGGAAAGCTGTGCCGTTAAGTTATAACGATAACCTTCGGTTGTATTTGTCAATAAATAAATCGCCGAATAATTGCCATTCATTTTACCAGCCGCATATACAGGCGTTTGTGCAGGACCTGTTGTAAAATAAGAAGCGCTGTCTTTAATGTTAATCTGCTGGAACTTTACATCCTGCAATGTCTTTGTGTACATCGCATCTAACGTCAGTTTATAACCTTTTCCCCATTTAATGTCTGTCGCTATATTACTGCGCCAAATGGTTGGCAGCTTAAAGTTGTTATCTATAACGTCCAACTCTCTGGTGGCTGTATTTTTTGTAGTGTTGCTTGCTGTATTAATTGTATTCACCAAATTTTCCGGACTTGCCAACGGCACTTTTGTTCCGGCAGGAATGTTATTCCAGTCTATATTGCCAAAATCGTTACCGTTAAGCGTATAAGCGTATCCTAACCAGGCAAAAGGAATTCTGCCTGTAAAGATGCCGGAACCGCCTCTGACTGTAAATTTCTGATTGCCATTCACATCCCAGTTAAAACCTAAACGTGGCGAAACCGTTACATTGCCCAGCCATTTATTATCAAGCTGTGAAAACGAAGTATGTGAGTAAGTCGGGTTTGCAGAATTGTAATCAGGAATATTGTTCAGATCTTTATCTGTAGCGGGTTGTGAGCTAACATAGGAATAATCGAAACGAACGCCCGGCGTAATTTTGAACTTAGGACTTACTGCAATTTCATCCTGTGCGTAAATACTCATCAAACCCACATGAAACTCGCTGGAAGGAAGATTGTCTGATAAATTCTGATAGTTGTTTTTATTGCCGTCGAGTGTATAAGTTCCGCGAATACGGTTTGGCATACTATCTAAGAAACTTTGTACTGAATTATATTGCCAGCGACCATTCCACGATTGAATAAAGCCATAATTAATATCGTAAAACTCGTTGTGCGTGCCGAACGTAAATTTGTTATTGCCTTTGGTAACTGTAAGGTTGTCGGTCAATTCAAATGTTTTCTGTTTTGTATTATAAACAGAAGCCTCGCGCCAGGTTCCTAACCAAACCTGCCCGTTAATATCAACGTACGGCGATGGTGTATTACCCGGAAAATCGCGGTAATCGTGCACGTTAATATAACTGGTTATAAAGTTATTGCTCACACTGTTGCTGAACCTTGTTTTCAGTTCGCCAACTAAGTTCAGGTTCCTGGTATGTTGTGTAAAATCGGTAGAAGAAAACTGGAAGTTAGTAGAAGAACGCTCTAAATTGTTGCCTTCGCCGTTGGTATAAATCGCGCGAAGTGTCAGGCTGCTTTTTGTATTGATATTCCAATCAATTCTCGCAAACAATTTATCGCTGTTGGTAAAGATTTTATATTGATCATACGAACCCGGGTCAAAACCTTGTGCTCTGAAAGCGGCAGCTACTTTTTGCGCATCTTCTAATGTGATGGCTGCGCCCGGATCGCCGGCGTTATAAAAAGTCGGTTCCTGGCGGCGGGTAATTTCGCCGTTTACAATAAAGAACAATTTGTTTTTGATGATTGGTCCGCTTAGCGTAGCGCCATATTGATAATCGTAAAAATCAGAACCAATAGAAGTCTTTTTACCATCCACACTTTTACCTACCAAACCCTGGTTTCTGCCATAACCATAGGCAGAACCATGAAAATCGTTACTGCCGCTTTTGGTAACTGCGTTTACACTGCCACCGGTAAAATTACCCAGCTTTACATCGTAAGGCGCGAGCTGCACCTGTACTTCCTGAATCACATCTAAACTATACGGATTGGTGCGCGTACCAGAACCTGCTGTACCGCTTTGTCCGCCGCCGCTCACACCGCCAAACGAATTGCTGAAGCCAATGGCATCATTATTTACGGCGCCGTCCAGTGTAATATTATTATAACGGAAATTGGTTCCGGCAAAAGAGTTATTGTTTGATTGTGGTGTTAAACGTGTAAAATCCTGCAGGCTGCGGCCTAATGTGGGCAATGTATTCATTTGTGTACGACCAATGGTAAGACCACTGCCGTTATCGCTTCTCCGGCCGGCAGAAGATACAACTACTTCTTTTAGTTCCGTAGCGGCACTTTGCAAAGTGATGTTCATATCAGGATTTTCTCCCAGCTGAAGATTTACATCCTGCTGGGTTTGTTCCTGGAAACCAACAAACGAAATCAAAATGGTATAAGGTCCGCCGGTTTTTAAATTGGTAATTACAAAGCGACCTTTGTTATTGGTAATGGTTTGTACAACGCTATTGGTAGGCTGATAAGTCACAGTTATAGAAGCACCGCTAACAGCAGCGCCGGAAGCATCTTTTATAAAGCCATTTAATGTTGAATTTGTTTCCTGTGCAAAACCAATTGAAGTAATAAAAAGAGTACAGAGAAAAAGCAGTTGAGTAATAACTCGTTGCATACGTATCTAAATTTTTGCAAAGCAACGAACAGTGTGTTATGGCAATGTTATGCGAAGGTTACCAAAAGGTTATGGCAAGGTTATGCGAATGTTATGGATAGATGATTTCATTTTATTACTGAAAAGATATAAACAAAAAATATTGGTTACAGGTAGCCTATTAAGAGGATACTATTATCTCAAATTACAGCGCCATCTTAATAAGCTATCTATTGTGTAATCGTAGATTTTTATGATGAAGCTTTTTTTGCTGTCTTTGCTTTTTTGACTGTTTTTGAGGCAGATATTTTTTTGGAAGCAGCTTTCGCTTTCTTCACCACGTTTGCCGTTTCTTTTTTATGCAAGCCTTCTGTTATCAGCTTCACCGCTTTCTTTATACGATGATGAAACTTTTTTTCTCCTAAGGTTGTTTTTAATTCCGGTATGGCAGCTATTATTTTATCAGCCAGTTGTTTGCGCATTTCTTTTTTACCGGGCACATTATTTTGTTCAGGTTTGTTAGCAGTATCCATAATTCAATTTTTAAAATGATAACACAAAAGTAATATGGGATCGTGTCCGGCTATGTTAAGTTTTTATATGGAGTAATAAACTGTATTTCTGATACAGAAAAAGTTAACTCAATACAAATTGGGAAGACGTTAAATAAGTACTGCTCATCTGCTTTTTATAATACAAACAAATTCGATATCATTTCTTAGTTATAAAATTACCGGTTTCAGTTTTGTGAAACATCCTGAATTGAGGTTGATTATTTCAATTTTTAATTAGCTTGTTTAAGTATTTTAGTAATTTGATAAAAGACATATTATAATATTGTATTAATTGTTTATAAACCCGGAGAAACAAAAAAATAGAACGGTTTAAAACAAATAAGAATGATTTTATAATTTTTAGCTTGTATTATTTAGAAGTTAAATGAGCAATTCTTTAATTTTTTTTCTGCAACATATTTCAAACAGTATGTCATTAAGGGGAATTAAATATTTTTTTTAAAAAATATTAATTTTCGTCTGCGCATTCGAATTTTCGTTTGTTCCAAAGAATCCGGTATTAGTTTAAACCAGAACTGACTTTAGACTTCATCCAAAACAACAATAACTGCGAATCTCACCAAAGAAAAGCAGTTGGCATAACAAAAGCAATAAACCGGATATTGATGAATAGAATTGTACCTATTATTCGTAACCAAAACAACTTTGCCCATCCCTCACCGATGCGGCTGCCCAATCTGCCAGTTTTACGACTTATTTACTTTTTAATTCATTACAACTGTAAATATCTGATACATGTATCTGCAATCGTTTTGTGGCAAATATTCTAATGCTTATTTCATGTATATCTATATCGTTTAAAATCTGATAGCCAAATTTCAAAACATGTTTATGAAGAAAATTATTACGCTTTGTTTCTTACTCGCTCTCGTATGTGCCAAAGGCTAGGGGCAGGTAACCGTAGTCACTTTTTCTACACCGGGCACTTACACTTTTACTGTGCCGCCCGGTGTTACCTCAATTAAAGTAGAAGCTTGGGGGAGCAGGTGGAGATGGAGGTGGAGGTATTGGCGGGTCGGCTTCTACAGGCGTATGCGCCGGTGGTGGCGCATACGCCATGAAAACCGTAAATGTGTTAGCTGGACAACAATTTACAATAACTGTTGGAGCCGGTGGTGCAGGCGCATCTACAGGTAATAATGTTGGTAATTCAGATTTCGCTTCGACAGTTACAGGGGCAGCCGGTACATTAACTGCGAACGGCGGCGGTGCCGGTGGCGGCGCAGCTTTAAATTCTGCGGGTTCTGCTGGTACCGGCACCGGTTATGATGCGGCATTTGCTGATGGAGTAGCTTCAATCGGTGGTAGAAATGGATCAGTTGAAGCCGGCGGCGGTGCAGGTAATGCAGGTACTGGTGGGGCAGCTATTATATCAACTAGCGGGAGTACTGGGGGATAGGTGGTACAGGTAACCCAAATGCAACTCCTTATAAAGGAGGAGTCGGCGCAAGAATGAGTTCTACCCTATGTAATGCGGCAGGTATAGATGGAAATGCGCCTAGTGGTGGTACAGGAGGCGCATCATTTAGAACCAGCGAACCTGGCGGCGACGGTGGTGCAGAGCAAATACTTATCACTTATACGCTTCCTGCTTGTAGTGGAATGCCTGCTACAAGTACAATCTCTTCTTCTAGGTGGAACCGCTTTTTGTTCCGGCTCCACAGTTTCTTCTACCCTAAGTCTAAGCTTAATTTATTCGGGTGTTAGCGGCATTACTTATTTATGGCAACAATCTACAGATAATATTACTTACACAAGCGTAACTGATACAAATAATGGCGCAACTTATACATTACCTACCTCTCTTTCCCAAACAACATATTACAGAGCAATCGTAACATGTACTAACGGAGGCGCATCTATGACTACTGCGCCTATAACGATTGCAGTTACACTGGCACCGGTAATTACGACGCAGCCAACTGCTCAGACAGTGTGCGTGGGTAGTGCGGTTACATGGAGTGTAACAGCTACCAATGCAGCAAGTTACCAGTGGAGAAAAGGAACTACAGCTATTTCAGATGCAACCAGCGCAACTTATACAGTGACATCAGCTACAACAGGCGATGCAGCTACTAACTATAATGTGGTTGTGACAGGTAATTCACCATGTACAACTCCGGTAACTTCAAACAGCATTGCTGTTACAATCTCTAAGCCACTTACTGCTTCCAATGCAGGTAGCAATACTACAATTTGTGATGGTACATCAACAACGCTGGCAGCCAATGCTCCAACAAGCGGAACAGGTGCATGGTCTGTAACAAGTGGTCCCAATACGGCTTCTTCACAGTTCAGCAGCACAACCAACCGTAGGGCTACATAACTACCAGCCGGTGGGGCAGGTAGTTATGTACTTACCTGGATTATTTCAATGGAACTTGTACGCCTTCCGCATCAAGCGTTACTATTACGGTAAATCCACTTCCAATGGCTACAATATCTTATAGTAGGTCACCTTATTGTTTAAACACAATATCAGCATCTCCAACAACAGGGACAACAGGAAGCATATATTCATTTACTACCGGTTTGTCTATTAATGCTACAAGCGGAGCAATCGATCTATCAACCAGCACTACGGGTATTTATACGGTAATTTATACAGTGGCTGCTTCAGGTGGTGCTCATTGTATACAACAACAACATCTGTAACACTTACCTGGTTAACTACAGGAAGCAAGACTGTAACTGTCAATTACAACAATAGTTTTGGTTGTGATGGATTAGCTGCTGCTACAAATACAATTACAGTTAACTTAACACCAACAGCATCTATCAGCGCGCCAACAGATGGTTGTGCTGAAACAGGAGTAAACGTTCAGTTTACAGGTACAGCAGGATCTACTATAAGTTACAATATAGGTTCAACTCCACAAACGCCTGTTCAAATTGATGCCAACGGTGATAATATTCTGGTTCCGACCTCAACAAACGCCGATACATATACTTACACCATTACAAGTGTAACATTGGGTAATGGCTGTCCGGGAATCATAACAAATGCTTCGGTTATAGTAGCGATCCATGCATTACCAACCGTAGCAGCGATAGGCGGACCGTCTATTGTAAAAGTAGGAGAAGATATTACCTTAACAGATGCTACACCGAATGGTGTATGGTCAAGTAGCAATATTGGTCAGGCAACAGTAGCAGCAAGTCTTGTACATGGTGTTGCACCAGGCACACCAACTATCAGCTATACTGTGAGCAATACCTTTAACGGAACTACCTGCTCAGCCGCTGCTACCAAACCTATAACTGTCTATAGTGAAGCCACTTCGGGTTATATCACAAAACAAGATGGTAACTTTAATAATGCCTCAACCTGGCAAATAAGTGTAGGTTCTGATCTGTTAGATGCTACTGTACCGCCAACAGCAACCAACCCGGTTACTGTGAAAAACCAGTTGACATTAAATACAGATTTCAATACCGCCAGTAACTTTACGATCACTACCGGAGGTTCTATGCTCATTGCTCCGAACCATTACTTCGGCTCCACAGCAGGCACCATTGATTTTGGTGGTAACCTGGTGATCGTGCAAAGTGATAACACAGGTACAGGTGCTATTGGTTCGATAGCTGGTACTATTGGAAGCGCTACACATGTAAGAGTAGAACGTTATATTGGTGCCGGTGATGGTACACAAAATGGCAAGCGAGCCTGGCGTTTATTGACTTCACCAGTAACAGGTGTTACCATTAATGCTTCCTGGCAGGAAGGCTTGGTAGCGGAAACTACCAACCCTGCAATAGGTGATCCTAACTATGGAACTCTTATTAGCGGTCGCAGTCAGCAAACCGCAGCAACAGCCTTCAGCCATGGCTATGATTTTTGGCCGGCAATTGTAAATGGTAATTCCTCCATTCGTTACTACCAGCCTGATGCAGGAAACGGTCTCTGGAACAGTTTACCGGGTAACGGGTTAAAAGGGCTGAATATTGAAGTCTACCCGGCATATATGCTCTATGTGCGTGGTAACCGCTCGATACAAACAACCGGCTTTGGTCCAACTACTCTCAGGGCAGAAGGAACATTAAAGCAAGGATCATCGCAACCTGCGATTGCCGTACCGGGAAGCAATGGCTTTACCCTGATAGGTAATCCGTATGCATCACCGATTGATTTTGAACAGGTGTACACCAACTTAAATACAAGCGGTATCAGACACCAGTTCTATATCTGGAGTGCCAGCCTGAGCACGTATGGAGCTTTTGAACTGGTAAATAATAATGGCAGTGGTTATACAATTGTTCCCAAACCATTTACACCAGGAACAGAAGTTATCAATAACAACGCTCGATACATACCTAGCGGCGCCGGCTTCTTTATAGTTCCAACCAGTGCTGCAGGCGGTTCTGTAACAATAGACGAATCAGCAAAAGCGCCTACCCAGACAGCTCTGGTGAATCCATATCGCGGAGGCGAAGATTTGAGCCGTAAGCTGTGGATAAATCTGAATCTGAAAGACAGTACCTCATCTACGCTGGCAGATGGTGTGTTGGCACAGTTCGATGCTTCTTATTCCGATGATGTGAATAGTGATGATGCCATCAAGCAGGAAAACTTCAATGAGAACTTAAGCATTGTGCGCCATGCAAACAGCCTGATTATTGAAGCCCGTCCGGAAGTGCAGGCAACAGATACGGTACAATTAAAGCTGTCGAATGTAACGAAGAGAAACTACCAGTTACAACTCAAGGCAGATAAGTTCACCAGCGGTGTACAGGCGTGGGTGGAAGATAACTACTTAGGCAGCAAACAACCGGTAGATTTATCAGGCGGCATCACAACGCTAGACTTCACGATCACTTCCGACAGCGCATCCTGGAAATCAGACCGCTTCCGTGTCGTGTTCCAAAACAGCTCTGTATTGCCGGTAACACTAACCAGTGTAAAGGCGGCACCGCAAAATGGGGGTGTACAGGTAAGCTGGACCGTTACCAACGAAGTAAATATGAAAGGCTATACCATTGAACGTTCAACAGATGGCGGAAGCACTTACAACGTAATTGCTACGCAGACAGCGAAGAATAATACAGCGGCAGCCCTGACAAACTACGCCGGCTTCGATGCGGCACCACAGCAGGGAGATAACCTGTATCGCATTAAAATTGAGTCTAAGGAAGGCAACATCAGCTACTCCCAGATTGTGAAAGTAACCCTTGGAGAAGATCGTAAAGACATACAGATTACGATGTATCCGAACCCGGTTAGGAAGGAAGGCAAGGTGAACCTGCAACTGACCAACTTAGCAGAAGGTAGTTACCTGTTGCGTGTGTACAGTGAAGGCGGGCAGAGCGTTTACCAGCGCAAGGTGACCATCTCGCAAAGCAACACCACGCAGAGTGAGACACTGAGCTTGGGCAGCCAGCTGGCACAAGGCAGCTACCAGGTGCACATCACCAACAGCAAAGGCGTTACTCTCTTTACCGATAAACTGATTATCACCAGATAAAGAGAACTAGTTTCTGACTTGTATAAAAACAAAGAGCACTCAATTGAGTGCTCTTTGTTTTTATACAAGTTATTTGTTGTTTTGATGAATAATTTACGAATTCATTTCTATGAACTTTTTATCCAAATAATGTACAATCGCCACCGCTGTTGTTAGCAATTGTGTTTTATATAAGAGCAAATTGATTTGGAGTAAAACAATAGTGGTATAAAACGATGATGATTTGTAATGATCAGCTTAAATATTTACCAACTATCGGCACTCTTCGTCCCACACCAAATGCCTTTGGCGATACGCGAATGATAGGGCAGAACTGGTTTCGCTTGTACTCATTTCTGTTTACAAGAGATAAAGTACGATCAACCGTATAACTATCAAAACCCTGCGCTTTTATTTCGGCCGGACCTTGTCTTCGCTCAATATATTGAAATAAAATTTTGTCTAACGTGTCATAATCAGGCAGACTATCGCTGTCCTTTTGGTCGGGACGTAATTCTGCGCTTGGCGCTTTGTGAATAATATTTTCCGGAATGATTTCACCATTGCGGTTGATATGTTTTGCCAGTTCATAAATTTGCGTTTTATAACAATCGCCAAGCACACCAATACCGCCGGCCATATCGCCATATAACGTTCCGTAACCAGTTGCCAGTTCACTTTTATTGCTGGTATTTAATAAAATTAAATTGAATTTATTAGCAATGCTCATCAATATATTTCCGCGTGTGCGGCTTTGCAGATTTTCTTCGGCCACAGAAAATGGCAAATCACCAAAAATCGGCTGCAATGTTTTTAGGAAGGTTTGGTATACATCATTAATGCGGATGATGTCATACGGATTTTGTAAGTTTTCACTTAGCTTCACGGCATCATCAACACTATGACTTGTACTATAAGGCGATGGCATTAAAACAGCGCGAACATTTTGTTTACCTAACGCCTCGCAAGCCAGCGCCAGCACAACAGCCGAATCAATACCGCCGGAAGAACCCAGAATCGCTTTGCTAAAATTCATCTTACTAAAATAATCCCTGATGCCCGTTAGTAAAGCCTCGTACACCTGGTGAATATTGTGCGAAGCCTGCAGCGTTGTAATTTTACTTGGTTCGTTTTGCTGTTTGTATTCTTGTGTTTTGCCTTTTGTTTCTTCTCTGATAATATCGCCATTTTCGAAGATTACGCTATCCAAAGCTTCTGCAAAAACAGGCAGCGATTTACAAACCTCCCCGGCTTTATTATATACCACCGAAGCGCCGTCAAACACAATCTCCGTCTGGCTTCCCACCGCATTACAATACACCATCGGCAGTTTGTATTGCAATACGTTTTTACGAATTACATCGCGACGATCTTCTTCGTGCATATAATCAAAAGGCGAAGCGCTAAGGTTAATCATAATATCCGGTTTCTGTTTTGCCAGTTCATCCATCGGGCAAGTTAAATACAGCGGATTATCATCAATATTCCAAATGTCTTCGCAAACTGTAACAGCTAATTTTTTCCCTTTAAAATCAATCACATTCCATTGCGCCGCAGGTTCAAAATAGCGGTATTCATCAAACACATCATACGTTGGCAGCAACGTTTTATGAACTTCTGCTTTTACTTCTTTTTCATACAAAAAGAAAGCAGCATTATACAAATCTTTCCCTTCTGTTTCCGGGTTTCGCGCGGGTGAGCCAATCAATACGCCAATTGTATCAGCATGTTCTTTTATTTTATCAATACTATCATAACAATGATTAATAAAATCGTTGAATTCTAAAAAATCTCTTGCCGGGTAGCCGCACACACTTTGCTCGCTAAAAACAATCAAATCGCCGCCTTCGGCTTTTGCTTTTTCTATGGCGTCAATAATTTTAGTTGTATTGCTGTCAAAATTCCCGATATGATAATTCTGCTGCGCTAAAAAAATCTTCATATACTTTCTCTTTCTGTTGCAAAATTGAGGAATAAATAATTGCGCCAATAAATGTCTGGTAAATAGAGAGAATAAATACAAAATACAGGTTTATGTTACGGGCGCCGGTAACTCCGGTTGATCTTTACTTGCGACGCTCCGTTCATCGTTCTGAAAACAATGGAACTACATGAAAAAGTCAACGATAAAACAACTTCTGCAATTAAAAGAATGATAAAATACAGGTCTTTACACCAGGAAACGCAAAGACAGCCGTTATTTTAGCACGATGAATAAATGGTTGTGCTTTGCATTTGCTTCCTTAATATGTTTTGTTGCCTGCAAAGACAAAAGAGATATTCCCGATGTATCCGATATCAAAGCCGATGTTACCGTAAAACGTTTTGAGCGCGATTTTTTTTCTATTGATACCAACCAAATAGAGACTTCGTTAAATAAGCTGCAGCAACAATACGGACCGTTTCTCAACGATTATTTATACAATATTCTTTCGCTGCCATCTGTGCCCGATAGTGTTGTAAAAAACGTAAAGTTGTTTATGCACGATTACAAACCGTTTTACGATTCTGTACAACAAACTTTCTCTTCTTTTGACAAACAGGAAAAAGAAATAAAACGCGGTTTGCAGTTTGTAAAATATTACTTCCCAAAGTACGAACTGCCAAAGCAAATCATCACGTTTGTGGGTCCATTCGAAGGTTACAGCAACGTGCTTACCAGCAGCGGAATTGCGGTGGGTTTGCAGTTATATATGGGAAACAATTTTACGGCTTATAAAACCGATTTTTTCAGAGAAGTGTATCCCGATTATCAAAGCCGCCGTTTTGAAGCCGGATACATTTCCGTAAACAGCATGACGAATATTATCAATGATATTTACCCGACGCAATCCGGCACCAAAACATTGATTGAACAAATGATTGAAGAAGGTAAGCGCATGTATCTTCTTGATATGGTTTTACCCGAAACTGCGGATTCGTTAAAAACCGGTTATACGGCTGCACAATTAAAAGGTTGTTATGATAATGAAGCTGCTATCTGGAATTATTTTATCGAGAACAATCTATTGTATATAAACGATCCTTCACAGATACGCGATTATACCAACGATGCGCCGCGCACAGAAACGTTAGGTCCGCAATCGCCCGGCAATATCGGGCTGTTTATTGGCTGGCAGATTGTAAAGAAATGGATGAATGAGCGCGGAAAAGCTACAAACATGGAACAGCTTATACAAACAGATGATAAGCAGATTTTCCAGGAAGCTAAATACAAACCCAGGTAAAACGGAAATGGAAATAAGTTAATTCGGGTTTGTATAATTATGCGTAAGCCAGAAATCGCACAGCGACTTCATTGTATTTGTAAGCGGTTGAATTCCCAATGGTTTTACCAAATAAGCATTGGCTCCCGAACGATAACAGGTTTCTATATCTTTCGGGTTATCTGAGGTAGACATCATAACAATAGGTACACACGCCAGTTCTTTTTGCTCGCGCATTTTCTGCAATATTTCTATACCTGTAATGCCCGGCATATGTATATCAAGTAATATCAGTTTGTAGCGTGATGCGCTTACATCGTTTTCTACTGAAGAAAGCGCCGTTTTACCATCTGTAATAGCCGTTAAAGTTATATTGCCTTCTATTTTTTTTAAGGCACGCTTTACAAAGTCTATATAATCTTCGTTGTCTTCAACATATAATATATCTGATTGCATACTTACACTTTATTGTTTACAAACGATAAGTAAAAAGTTGTTCCCTGGTTCAGTTCACTTTCATACCAGATTTTAGCGGCATGTTTTTCCATAATACGCTTTACAATAGATAAACCAACGCCGGTGCCTTCGTATTGTGCTGCGTTATTAAGACGCTTAAAAATTTCAAAAATCTGGTTCCCGAAACTAATATCTATTCCTATGCCATTGTCAGAAATCTTATAAAGTATATCGTTGCCGTTTTGCGAGCCTTCAATGGTTACTAAAGGTTGTTTTGCTTTGCGTGAATATTTAACGGCATTACCAATGATGTTGGCAAATACCTGCATTATCATAATTTTATCTGCTCTGAGATTTACTATATTTTTCGTTTCAATCTCCAGGTTGCTGTCTTTATAAACAATTTGGAGTTCGTTGATTACTTCCTGAATCAGGTTCTGCATATTAATTTCTTCATGCTTTAATTCTTTACGATTGATGCGTGAATAAGACAATACTTCTTTGATAAGCAACTGCATTTTATCTGTGCTTTTCAAAATACGGTTCATCATGTTTAGCCTGTCTTCATCAAGATCGGCGCTTTCTTCCAATATCAGTTCGGCATAGTTGCGGATGGAAGTCAGCGGCGTTTTTAAATCGTGAGAAATGGTAAAGCTGAATGTATCTAACTCATCATACGCTTCTTTCAGTTTCTCGTTCAATTGCCGTATCTGGTTAGCTTTCTGGTTGATGATATAAATTACATCTTCGCGCAAGCGTAACACGGCCGAAATCTCGGCTTTGCTCCAGCTTTCCGATGTATTTTTTACTTGTTGACTCCATACGGCAAATGAATTGCGTGGCGTAAGTTTCGTTCCTCCGTCGGCAGTTGCTTCTACAGGTTTTTCAGGATTTCCTGCCCATTTTACGGTTTTTTCCTGTTCAGGTTTAAACCAGATAATGTACTCATTCATTTCTTTCGATAACATGCAGACTAATATACCGCTGGCAATATCAGCAAACCGCAATGCCGGTTTATAGTTTTCAGAAAAACGCTCAGTCTGAAAAATCTGTGAAGTCACATTTTGTTTCAGCCAGCCGGCTATGTCTTTTATGTCTGTTTCCGATGGCGTTTTGCCTGCCGTGTAAATGTGCCCTTCAAACAAAATAGCTACGCCGGTTGCCGTTGTCATCTTTAAAGCCAAATCAATATTTTTTTCAAATGCCTCGGCAATATTTTGCTCTTTCTGCATTTGTTTGGCTAAATCATCTGCCGACTGGCGAAGAATACGAACCGCATCTTTGTTCTCTTCACTATCCCGGTATTCTATTGACGACGACAAAATTTGTCCTAACAATTTGGTTGCTTCGCGTGCTCTGAAATCAATAAATTTCGGCGTATCGTTATGACAGGCAATCAATCCCCACAAGGTATTATTAGAAACGATTGATACGCTGTAACTCGCTGCCACGCCCATATTTTTTAAATATTGTATATGCACCGGCGAAACTGCACGCAATGTTGAGTGAGTTAAATCGAGCGGTTGCGGTTTGTTACCTGTTTGGTTATTATAAGTTACAAGTGGTGATGTTTGGGAATGTACATCTACAATAATCCGGGTAAGATTCGTAATATATAAATCTCTTGCTTGTTTAGGAATGTCTGATGCCGGGTAATGAAGCCCCATAAAAGGTTCTGCACCATCTGCCAAATCTTCGGCTATCACTTCGCCATGACCATCTTCCCAGAATTTATAAACCATTACGCGCTGGTATTGAATAATTTCTCTGATTTGACGGGCTGTATTTTGCAAAATTTCTTTTACCGTTCTGCCTTCTAAAATGCGCGATACCGAAACGCCAACCATGCGTTGCAAATTGGTTTCTAAAGAAGGTTGGGAAGGTTCAAATTCGGCTAATAAAAGATTGTTTTCGCTGGGATGAACAATCATATAATGAGGCACATTCTGAATGTCAACAAGAACCGGGTTCAGAATATCAAAGTTGGTATCCTGGTTAAAAGTAAACAATTGCTGTAAAGCCAGTGATTGCAATGTAATATGGCTTTTTTGCAGAAACCATTCAAAGCTTTGTCCCAACACATGCGCGGCTTCCATACCTGTCTGCGACCTAACATTCTCGCTGACATAACGAAGTGTAAAATCAGTTTTATCTATCGCTGCTAAAAAACCATGACTTTGTACACTTCCTGGAATATGAATCGGCTCACGCTCACAATTTGTTACATCAACTACCGGATTTTTCATTCAATTATTTTAGAAATCAGAATGGCAAAATAAGTTAAAAACCTACTTTACTCAAAAATAAACTATATGTAACCAATCTTTAAAAAAAGAGAAAGTTTCGGCAGCCGCCCGAATGGCATTTTGCTCTTCTTCGTTTGTTTTTGCAACGTTATTTAATGCGTTAACAAATGTGTTCCAGCGTTCGCGTGTTGCTTTTCCATAACCGGCAAAAAAAGAGATTTTTTTGTCGGGCAAATGCGTTTGGCTGGCTATCATTTTCTTAATCATCAAACCACCTAACGTAGAACCTTCCAGTACATACAAAGCACCAAAAGCAGACGCGTTGTTATATACATCTGGTAAATGATTCGCAGTATTTTCTATGGTATGATGATGCCCCAAAGCAGCTAAGTTTTGCAGAATATCATCCGGCTTCCGGCGGCTGTTATAATCGGGTAAAAAAGAGGTGTCAAGATGTGTATTTATTTTATCGTACACCGGTTTAAAATAACCATAAAACGCTGCGAGTAATTTACTATAATCTTCTTTTGAGTGAATGTTATGAATGTAAGGAATCATCGCTTTATCCAGCTCTTCGTGCGCTGGCTTTGTTTCATGTCTTAATTTATCTATCAGCATCATCAGAATTCAAAATAAGGGAAAAAGAAGGAATTGAGTTTATATTGATGAGATTTTAAATGTCCATAAAATAAGCCAGTTGCCGTTATTGCGAACAACGCAAAGCAACTTGTGACTGGCTTTTGAAAATATTGCAAATGGTAAATACAATTAATGAATCAGCAAAAAGCTTCCTGCCTCGCCGCGATGGTTTTGAAATAATTTTTATCATTCAAAAATATTTTCTCTTTTTTCATAATAAATAAAATATTCGTGTTGTTTATTGAAAAGCAATCGCCTTCATATTGATGACTTCCTTTATTTTCACAATGTTATAAAACCAACCTCATGTTTCGCCTTCATCGCGTAATCGTTAATGCTTGTCTGTTCTTCTTTTTTGTTGTATGTCTTGCGTGTATCAGTGCCTGCACTGCCACCAAACAAAAGTTGATTGATGTTGACCCGGCTTTCAGTCAGTATATCGAAGCATACACGTCTGTCGTTGTTTCCAAAAAAAGTGTTATCAGAATCCGCCTCGCCGCCGATGCTTCTGTAACGCATACTTTGAACGAAACCATCAAAGAAGATTTGTTTGATCTGACGCCATCTGTAAGTGGTAAAGCGTATTGGACAGATGCGCGAACCATTGAATTTAAACCCGAAAAAGAGTTAGCGCCAAACAAGCTGTACGAAGTTGCATTCAACGTAAACAAAGTAATGAAAGTGCCTTCTAAGTTTAAAGAGTTTGCCTTCAATATAAAAACCATCAAACCTTCATTTGAAGTGGTAGAAAATGGTTTGCGTTGTAATAATAACGATGTGATGTCTGTAAGCGGGCAACTATTAACTGCTGATGTAGAAAACAGCAAAAACGTAGAGCAGATTTTAAGCGCCAGCCTTGGCAATACGCCCATGAAAATAAGCTGGCAGCACAACGAACAAAACAAAACGCATGGTTTTATCATCTCTGATATTCACAAAACAAACAGCGAACAGCAACTGGTTTTATCATGGAACGGAAGTGCTGTTAACAGCGAACAAAAAGATAGCAAACCAATCATCATTCCTAAGATCGGCGACTTTAAAGTGCTGGCTGTACGCGCGGTTCAGGAAGATGAGCAATATGCGTTGGTACAATTCAGCGAAGCCATTTCTATCAATCAACCTTTGGAAGGTTTGCTTTCTATCAGCGAACAAGATAAACTGAGTTACAGCATTACCGGCAGCGAAGTAAAATTATATACAAACGGAAATCTGGATGGCAATTATACCGTTAACATTCATGAAGGTATTGAAAGCCGCAAAGGCAATAAACTGCAAAAAGAATTTTCTGCCAATACGTTTTTCGAGAACCGTTTGCCTTCGGTAAAAATAAGCGGCAAAGGTGTGATTTTACCTAACAGCGGCGGCAAAGTGGTATTGCCTTTTGATGCCATTAATTTAAAAGCGATTGATGTTTCTGTTATCAAAATTTATGAGAATAATGTTGCCCAGTTTTTACAGCAAAACGATTTAAGCGGCGAATCCGATTTGCGTCGAGTAGCTAAACCTTTGGTGCAGGCAACCATTCAATTAGATGATGATGACAATACACTCAATCTTCGTCGTAAAAACCGCTTCTCGCTGGACTTAGATAAATACATCAAAACAGAACCGGGCGCTTTGTATCGTGTATTTATTGGCTTTAAACCCGAGTATTCTTTATATGCCTGCGACAGCTTGCAAAAAGGAGATGAGGAAGACAATGATGATTATTATGAAACCAGCGCCATAGACGAAGACGATGCGTTCTGGCAACGTTATGATACCTATTATCCGTATGGTTATAGCTGGGATGAAAGAGACGATCCTTGCGCACGTTCTTACTACAATAAAGAGCGTTTTGCCAGCCGCAATATTCTTGCGAGCAATATCGGTTTAACGGCAAAATATGGCAACGATAAAAACCTGTTTGTTGCCGTAAGCAATATCATTACCACCAACCCGGTAAATGGCGTTGACTTGCAAGTGTTAGATTATCAGAATCAGGTTATCGGCACTGCAAAAAGTGATGGCGATGGTTTGGCGCAAATTCCTGTTAAACGAAAACCATATTTATTGGTTGCCAAAAACGGCAATGAAAAAGGCTATTTAAAATTGGATGATGGCAGCAGTTTGCCACTCAGCCGTTTTGATATTGGTGGTGACGAAGTAAAGAACGGAATGAAAGGTTTCATCTTCGGAGAACGCGGTGTCTGGCGGCCGGGCGATAGTTTGTTTTTGAGTACCATTATTGAAGACAAAGACAATAAATTACCCGAAGACCAGCCGGTAGAAATGGATTTGATTTCACCCAAAGGACAGCTATATAAAAAACTCGTACAAACCAATGCAGATAATGGTTTCAATGTATTCAGAACGGCAACGGATGCCGATGCGCCAACCGGCAATTGGTTGTGCCGTGTAAAGGTTGGCGGCGCGCAATTTGAAAAGCAACTGAAGATAGAAACCGTAATGCCCAACCGCTTGAAAATTGATTTGAACTTTGGCGGTTTAGATGCGTTAGGCAAAGAGGCTGATGTAAACGGAACCCTTTCTGCACGATGGTTATTTGGCGCGACCGCGCAAAATTTAAAAGCAAAAGTTGATGCGCAGTTGTATAAAAAAACAACTTCGTTTCCGAAGTTCAAAGATTATCATTTTGATAACCCGACTTCTTCGTTTTCATCACAATCAACCACTGTATTTGATGGCACGTTAGACAGCAGTGGTAAAGCATCTGTTACACCAACTTTTACGCCTGGCGAAGATGCGCCGGGACAACTGCTTGCGAACCTTATGATAAAAGTATTTGAGCCTGGCGGAAATTTTAGTATTGATAATATTTCGATGCCGTTTAATCCATACAGTTCTTATGTTGGAATACAAGTGCCGGAAGGCGATAAAAACTGGGGCTTTTTATTAGCCGGTAAAACACACAACTTCAACATTGTTGATGTGAATACAAAAGGAGAGTTGCTTCCTGGAAACAACGAAGTTGATGTAGAGCTTTATAAAATTCAATGGCGCTGGTGGTGGGATAATACAGGTGATAACCTGAGCAATTTTACGCAGGACAATTATAACAAACTCATTCAAAAACAAACCCTGGCATTACAAAACGGAAAAGGTATTTACAGCTTTAAAACAACCGATGATAATTGGGGACGTTATCTTGTTTTAGTGCATGATAAAAAGAGCGGGCATACTACCGGCTCTACCTTTTATGTAGATGATTATGGCTGGCAATCGCGCAGCGATAATAATGATGCAACTGCCGCTGCTATGCTTTCTTTTACGGCTGATAAAGACAAGTATAATGTGGATGATAAAATCAATCTTACTATCCCGAGCAGTGAAGGCGGGCGGGCTTTAATCAGCATTGAAGCGGGCAGCAAAGTATTAAAAACGTATTGGGTAGAAACCACAAAAGGACAAACGCATTTTTCGTTTACGGCAGACAAAGAAATGTCGCCGAATATTTATGTGAATGTAACGCTGGTGCAGCCTCATGCGCAAACTGTGAATGATTTGCCGATACGTATGTATGGTGTATTACCTGTTTTGGTAGATGATAAAAATACGATTGTAAAGCCGGTTATTTCGATGGAGGACAATATACAACCGGAAGAAAATTCAGCCATTACAGTATCGGAAGCCAATGGCAAAAAAATGACGTATTTAATTGCGATTGTTGATGATGGCTTGCTGGATTTAACCCGCTTTAAAACGCCTGATCCACATACAGCTTTTTATGCAAAAGAAGCCTTGAGCGTGAAGAGTTGGGATGTATATGATTATGTGATTGGTGCGTGGGGCGGCGAACTGGAAAGAATCCTTACGATTGGCGGTGATGCCGAAGCTGAATTGTCGTCTAAAACACGCCGTGCCAACCGGTTTCAGCCGGTAGTAAAATTCTTAGGACCTTTTACAACAAACGGCGGCAAAACCACGCACAACTTTACGCTGCCTCCTTATATGGGAAGCGTTCGTGCGATGGTGATTGCAGCCAACGATAAGGCATTTGGTATGGCAGAAAAAACAGTTACTGTAAAAAAGCCGCTGATGATGCTGGCGACATTGCCAAGAGTGCTGGCTCCGCTAGAAGAATGTAAGATTCCGGTTACTGTATTTGTTACGGAAAACAATATAAAAAATGTATCCCTTTCACTGCAAAGCAATCCGTATTTAGATGCTGCAGGAACGCAAACAGTTTCGTTCTCTAAACCGGGCGAGCAGATAGTTTATTTTACAGCCAAAGTGAAGCCCAATACAGGTATTGGTAAGCTAACAATCAATGCAACTTCGGGTAATCAGAAAGCGAAGTATGAAGTGGAAATAGACATTCGAAACCCGAATCCATATCAAACACAAACAACAGAATCTGTTCTGCAAGCCGGACAATCATGGAAGAGCAATGTAGCTATGATTGGTGATGCCGGCAGCAGCAAAGCGGTGCTTGAAATCAGTTCGATTCCATCAATGGATTTACAGGAACGATTGACTTATTTAATTACCTATCCGCATGGTTGTATTGAGCAAACAACGTCTTCTGTTTTTCCGCAACTGGTATTGAATAAACTGCTTGATTTATCGGATAAACAAAAGGCGGATATTGACAGGAATATTCGCGCAGCGATACAAAAAATACAAAACTTCCAGACAAATGATGGCGGCTTTAGTTATTGGCCTTCTGAGGCGAATGCAGATGAATGGGGAAGCAATTATGCAGGTCATTTTTTACTGGAAGCATCTGCCAATGGTTATAACATTTCATCGTCTCTGTTAAACCAATGGAAGAGTTTTGAACGCAATAAGGCATTGACATGGAATGTAACCACAGCGCCCTGGTACGGAACCGATTTATCACAAGCATATCGCTTGTATTTATTAGCTCTTGCAAAAACTCCTGAAGTTGGTGCGATGAACCGTTTAAAAGAGTGGAAGTTCTTAACGCCGGAAGGCAAATGGAGATTAGCGGCAGCCTATCAATTGATCGGTCAATCAAATACAGCTTTGCAATTAATCAGTGGCTTGCCTACAAATTTCGCGGCGCGTAAAAATCCTGGCTTTACGTTTGGCAGCAGCCTGCGCGATGAAGCAATGGTATTGGAAACATTAACCATCATGAACCGCCGTGCAGAAGGTGCTGTATTGGTAAAAAGTATTGCTGCACAACTATCGCAGGAAAGCTGGTACAGCACGCAAACAACCGCTTATGCGTTGATTGCAATTGCAAAATATACCGGTGCCATTAACAGTGCGCAAAAGATAAATGTGAGTGTAAATAATAATGGTAAGAGTAATCAGATCACGACAGAAAGCACTATATCGCAAACCGATTTGAACTGGCAAAGCGGTAAGAGTAATGTGGCGGTTACCAATACCGGAAACAGCGTATTGTATGTTCGGGTTATCAACCAGGGACAACCATTGAGTAACCAGATTGTGCCGGTCAATAACAATCCTTCGGTGTTGAAAGTGAGTGCTGCTTATATGACTGCCAATGGAAAGCCGGTTGATATTACAAACCTGAAGCAGGGAACTGATTTCGTGGCAAAAATAACGATTACAAACCCGGGCTTGCGAGGCATTTACCAGAATATGGCGCTGACGCAAATCTTTCCTTCGGGCTGGGAAATATTGAACACGAGGTTGTATAACAGTGAAGGTGCGTTTCAATCATCGCCGGCAGATTATATGGATATCCGTGATGACCGCGTGTATCATTATTTTGATATGCGGCCAACGGAAACGCTTACATATTATGTGCAGTTAAATGCGGCGTACACAGGTTCGTATTATTGGCCAGGTGTGTATGCGGAAGAAATGTACGATCATACCGTAAGTGGTGGCGTTGAAGGGAAATGGGTGAAAGTGGAATAACGTATGAAGTGCAGCTTTCAAAGATCTTTAAAGGCGAACGCTGGCTAAGCTGTGATTGATTTTATAAAATGAATCAAATCATGCTTTATACTTCTTCCTCTTTTTCACGTAAAATTCATTTTATTTATAGGGAAGTTCTACGAAAAAAGTAGCGCCTTCGCCGGCTTCACTTTCAAACCAAATTCTGCCGCCGTGCGCTTCAACAATTTGTTTTGAAACCGCTAAGCCAAGTCCGTAAGAGACTTCGCCGGCAGTTCCAGATCGTTTGGCATCGGTAAAAATATCAAATATCTTATCCTGTATAGCTAACGGAATGCCGATGCCGGAATCTTTGATTGTAATAAGTGCATGTTGAGATTTTGCTTCGAGCTTTACCAAAATACGCGTTCCATTCGAGCTGAATTTTATAGCATTGCTTAACAGATTAATGATAACGCGCCATAATTTTTGATGATTGCCATGTATAGTAACAGGTGTTGTTTTTTCTTCAATATGCTGTTCTTTGGCAACGGCTTTAAACATCAGAAGTTCAATACAATGATGAATAATAACGGATAAATCAAGCACTTCTTTTTTAAGATTTTCCTTGTTTGTATTCACATCAAGCAAGTCGCCGATAAGCAAAAGAGAATTTTCGCCTGCTGTTTTCATAATTTGAAACATCATCTTATCTTCTTCATTATGATAATCATCCGTGGACATAAAAGAAACGATGGATAAAATAGCACTGACAGGATTGCGCAGATCGTGAGCCACAATCTTTATCATCCGCATGTTTTCTTCCCGGCTGTTTTCAAGCAGGAGCGTCTTACTTTGCAACAGGTTGTTTTGATGCAGAATCTGCCGGTTAACTTCCTTGCTTTTCCTGAACTTATAACTCTGCATAATTAAAAGCAATACGAACAATAGCAAGGCTGCTGCAAGACATATAACAGATAGCTTATCCTCTTTGTTAAATGCTGTTATCCCATTTTTTTGTTTGTTGGTTTCTGTAACTTTTTCCAAAGTATCCGCAAAACCAATAACAGAGTCGGTATAATGTGAAACCTTTTTATTATTACTTGTGTCGTTAGAAGAAGAATGGCAGCTATATAAAAAGCAAACAATAAGGAATAACAAGAATATAAATTGATATTTTGTTTTTAAGTTATGACTAATTACAATCCGAGTCATAAGGAAAGGTTTACTGTTAATTTACCGAATTTATAAGGATGAATAGGAAAGTAATTTCAATATAATTTAAGATATAAAAAGAGCCACCTTTTCATACATAGTAAGTTTTTTACTATTTTTTTTATATTGTCTGCTATTTTTACTATGGTTTTATTTCTTACCAATAATCAAATATAAGACGAATATTTCGTCAATGTCAAAATATTCGGATATGGAGAAATTGTATTTCGGTGATAATTTAAAATATCTGAGAGAAAAAAGTGGTTTAGATTCAACGCAATTCTATGATAGTCTGAATGTTAAGCGAACAACATGGAGTGGGTATGAAAACAAAAAAAGTTTTCCTAAAGTCGAAGATTTAATCAGGATAGCCGAATATTTTGGTCTTAGTGAAGGTAGCTTGTTACATGAAAATCTAAAAAATAGTCATCTCAAATCTAAAAACAAGGATGTTGAGAATGCTTCTTCCTATCAAAAAAAAGCATCAAAAGAATCGGTAGCAGAAGATGAAAAAGAAATTTATAAAACAGCTTCCGATTCAGAAATTATCTGGCGCGATAAATACATTTCTTTATTAGAAAAAAAACTGCTTGAAAATTCCAATATCCATAAGTCTGCCCCGGCTTTTGAGGATTTTGCCAACAAACTGCTTGCGTTACAGGCATTTATTTTAGAATACGCAGCCAAAGTGTCCGGCGCATCGCTGCAAAAGCTGATGACAGAATTAAACAATAAAGAGAAAGAAATAAAAAAGCAGGGTAAAGAAAATCCGGCTGCCGGCGAGCAAAATAATGATTCTTAAAATTTTCAAATTGAAATTGTTTTATCAGCTATAACCTTCTGTTTCACATTGTTTTATAGTTCCGCACTTTCATAAATAAGACTAACAGAACTTGTTTACACAATGTAAAAAAAGACAAGCTTTCCGGTTATACTTTCCCGCCTCAAAAAGGAATATTACCTTTGCGGCTTCTTACAACAAAATGAGCGACGAAATAAAACATGAATGTGGCTTAGCCTTCATTCGCCTTCGCAAACCGTTCTCGTATTATCTTCAAAAGTATGGCACTGCTATGTACGGCTTAAACAAGCTGTACCTGCTGATGGAAAAGCAACACAACCGCGGCCAGGATGGTGCGGGCATTGCTGCTGTAAAGCTAAATGTAGAGCCGGGTTATCCGTTTTTGCACCGGATACGGAGTACCGCACAGCAACCGATTGCAGATATTTTTCATAAAGTGGGACAGGAAGTTCACGAGATAGAAAAGTATTTGCCCGAACTGAAGCAACATCCGGGACTGATGAAAGGAAATCTGCCGTTCCTGGGCGAGTTGTTATTAGGCCATCTTCGTTATGGAACGCAGGGAAAAAATATGGTTGAGTTTTGCCATCCGTTTATCAAACGCGACCTGATGCCAAGTAAAAATATTGCGCTGGCAGGCAACTTTAACCTGGTAAATACAGACGAGTTGTTTGATTTGATAAATATGGCGCCCGGCGATTTTCAAAAGCAAAGCGATTTAGCAGCTATGCTGGAAGTGATTCATCATTTCTTATCAAAAGAAGATGAACTAAACCCGAACGCGCCGGATATATTAAATGTGCTAAAAAAAGCAACGCCGCTGTTTGATGGCGGTTATACGTTTGGCGGATTGTTAGGTAATGGTTATTCGTTTGTAACGCGCGATGCGCATGGCATTCGCCCGGCATATTATTATATAGATGATGAAGTGATTGTGGCAGCCAGCGAGCGCGCTTCTATCCGGACGACTTTTAATGTTGGCGAAAATGAAGTGCATGAACTGATGCCTGCCTGCGCCCTGATTGTAGATGATAAAGGAAATTATATATTAGAACAAGTACAGGAACGAAAAGAGCGCCGAGCCTGCTCGTTCGAACGTATTTATTTCAGTCGTGGCAGCGATGAAAAAATTTATCGCGAACGTATTGCTTTAGGTTATCATCTCAGCAACCGCGTGCTGGAGAACATCAGTTATGATTTGAAGAATACCATTTTTTCTTACATACCCAATACGGCGGAAGTTGCTTTTTATGGCCTGGTAAAAGGGATGGAAGATTACCTGAACCTGCGTAAGATTCAGAAGATTATGAGCTGGGGCGATAATATAAATGAAGAAGCGCTGCGCGAATTAATAAACCGCAAAATCCGCCAGGAAAAAATTGCCATTAAAGACGTGAAGCTGCGTACGTTTATTACGGAAGATGTAAGTCGCAACGAAATGGTGCAGCACGTATATGACATTACGTACGGAACGGTTAAGAAAGATACAGATACGCTGGTTGTGATTGATGATTCCATTGTGCGCGGTACAACATTAAAAGAAAGTATCGTAAGAATGCTGGCGAGATTGCATCCGAAAGAAATTATTGTTGTTTCTTCTGCGCCGCAAATTCGCTATCCCGATTGTTATGGTATTGATATGAGCAAACTGGGCGATTTTATTGCATTTCGCGCAGCCATCACTTTATTAAAAGAGCGCGGTATGGAAGATAAATTAAAATGTGTGTACGATCAATGTAAAGAGGCGCAACGCAATAATCAGCTACATACAGAAAACCTTGTCCGCAATGTTTATAAGCCGTTTACAACAGAAGAAATTTCAAATAAAATTGCGGAATTGATAACGCCTCCGGATTTGCAAATTCCGGTTCAGGTTATTTATCAAACCATCGAAGATTTACACGATAGCTGTCCCACAAATACAGGCGACTGGTATTTTACCGGAAATTATCCCACACCAGGCGGAAACCGCGTGGTAAATAAAGCCTTTATCCATTTTATGGAAGGTGTAAATAAACGCGGTTATTAATTGTTTTCTGTGAAGTATAAAGCACAGAGAAAAAAGTTACACAAAGGATATTAGTTAAAATAAGAAACGCCTTCATTTACGAAGGCGTTTCTGTTTGTATATAGGACTATTTGGTTTCTCTGATGTTGATGGTAATGTTGTGCGGCGCTACTTCGTCGCCACCAAAATAAGGCAAAAGTTTATAGCCGCTCGCCTTTTTTGTTTTACTGGTACGTGCCATAACCGTAGTATCACCATCAAGTACGAAATTATATTGACTTCCGTTCACTAAGATGGCGCAATTATGTTCCCGGCTCATATCAACTCCGCCTAAATCTTTAATGGTTCTGATGCCGTCGTTGTATGTGTAGGCCGATAATTCAACCTGGTTATGGCACCAGCGCCAGCCAAAACGAGCGCTAAAACTATGATGATCGCTGTTGTTATCTGAAAAACCATACAGTTTGTTGTAATCGTATTGATTGGATGCAAGCTGGTTTGTGTAAACATCCGAGCTGTCAAACTTAACTGTAAAGTACATAGCAGATGTTGCATACGGCGGATACATATTGCCCACACAATACTGGTGACCTTGTAAAATGGTGTACATGGTAAAGGATGAATCTTTGTTGTTCTTTTTGCCTCCCAATTGTAAAAATGAAGCCGATGGTAACACGTTATCTTTAACCGATAACTCTTTCTGACAACTGATGATACTGAATAATAAAATGCCTGCGCACACTTTCGGGATAGTGAATCTCATTTTTTTGATATTGAATTTGACACAAAAGTATCGGCTGATATTTCTCTGCGCAATTAAATAGCGATAAAATGAGATTAGAACTTTTTAAGGATTGATGCGTATTAACCAAAACATTTTATTCGTTTTTCAGACGTAATGTGCCATGTTTAATAGTTATACTTTGCCAATGCTTTATGAATGGCAGGAAGCTGCACAAAAGCAGCAGAACCATAGAGCAAATACAAATCAAAATCGAGCAATTTTGCAATAACAGCCGGGTCAGTTGCAACCAATTGTTTTCCTTCTTCAATAGTCGGTATATCAAAAATATAAATGCCTCTGTAATTCAGGTTGTTCTTTTCCAAAGGTCCGGCGCTAACTAATTTGCCTTCATCTGGCAAGACGGTTAATATTCTTCATGTGACCGGCAAAAACACTGTCTTTTGCTTCTTTTGTTAAGCTGGTAGCTGTACCACTTTTGAGTATGGCTAATACATACATTTTCATGCCTCGCTCATTGACGCCTAACTTTTTAGCCAATACCGAATCGTAATTTTTATTAAGTGTTTGCGCTTTTGTATGATTGCAGGCAAATGCAATTAAGATAATAAGTAATAGTTTCAGTTTCATGGCAAATCATTTAATCAGTTTGTATAAAGCTATTTTTTGTGCAGGAATATCGTCTTGAAAAAATAATATAAATGTATTATTTTCTAACATTCTCTTGCGTTCTAAAACAGTTATAAAACCTGCGCCTGTCGTATCTTTGCGGTTGCATTTATGAATCTACATACACTGCTTGAGCAGTATCAGAAAAACGAGCGCGTTTTACAGTTAACGCATAGGCTCTCTTTTGCCCCAACCGAACATTCTTCCGAAAAAATATTCCTGAAAAATCTGCAGGGCAGCAGCGCAGAATTTATGGTAGCTTCTGTGTTTGCGCATCCGAATACGCAGGGATTGAATCATTTGGTGGTGCTGAATGATGCAGAAGAAGCGGCTTATTTTCAGAACACGCTGGAGAATTTAACCAGCGCATTAGACTTGTTTTATTTTCCGTCTTCGTTTAAGAACCGAAAGAACTTTCGGTTGCTTAATAGTTCGCATGTGATGTTGCGAACAGAAGCATTAACCAAGTTATCAGCCGGTGGCAATAAGAAGATTATTGTTACCTATCCCGAAGCCTTATTTGAAAAAGTTGTATTGCCAAAAACACTGAGCGGAAACATCATCAGCATTAAAGTAAACGATACCATTAACTTAGAAAGTTTGCTGGAATTGTTTGGTATGTACGGCTTTAAGCGGAGCGATTTTGTGTACGAGCCGGGACAGTATGCACTGCGCGGCGGCATTCTCGATATTTATTCGTTTGGTAACGAAAAGCCATATCGGGTTGAATTGTTTGGTAATGAAGTGGACAGCATCCGAATCTTCGATCCCGAATCTCAATTGAGTGAACGCAAGCTGTTACAGGTTTCGATTATTCCGAACGTGGAAACGCAATTTGAAACCGGCGATAAAGTTTCTCTGCTTGAATTTCTGCCGGAAAATACAATTGTCTGGTTGAAAGATTGGGATGTGATTAAGGAAAAAATGGAAGTGCAGGAAGAAGATTTGGGATTGTTTCTGGAACGAATAAAAGCAGATGCAGAACGCTTACAAGCCGAAAGCGATAAGCTGAAAGCCGAAGGCATGACTAAGAAAGCGGCTGCGTTATTAGACAATGAACAAGATGATGACGATGAAACGCAGATTTTAAAAGAAGTCAGCCTGCAAGATTTTTCGCCCGCGGCAACAATCGACCGGCAAATACAGCAACGGCATATTGTAGAGTTTGGCTATAAGCCTTACTTCGCAGTGAATGACTCATCGGCCGACGGTCGACCGTCGACTGTCAACTTCAATACCCGTTCACAACCATCTTTTAACCGGCAATTCGATTTATTAATTAAAGATTTAAAAGCACACGAAGCTTCTAAATACAGCCTTTATATTTTTGCCGAACAAGCCAAACAGTTAGAGCGTCTCAATACGATTTTTACTGATCTGAAAACAGAAATACAATTCATTCCGGTTGCTACAAGTATTCATGAAGGTTTTATAGATGAAGATTTAAAAGTGGTGTGTTATACTGATCATCAAATCTTCCAGCGTTATCATAAATATCGCGTTAAGCAAGCGTATAATAAAAATAAAGCCATTACGCTGAAAACCTTGCGTGACCTGCAACCCGGCGATTATGTTACGCATATAGATCATGGTGTCGGCACATATAGCGGCTTGCAGAAAATAGATATAAACGGAAGAGTTCAGGAAGCGGTTCGCATCATTTATAAAGACAGCGATATTCTGTATGTCAACATTAATTCGCTGCACAAAATCAGCAAATACACAGGCAAGGAAGGAACGGTTCCAAAGGTTAATAAATTAGGTAGTGATGTATGGAACCGTTTAAAAGAAAAAACGAAGACAAAGGTTAAAGAAATTGCTTTCGACCTTATCAAATTATATGCGCAACGCAAGGCGCAGCAAGGGTTTGCTTTTGCACCGGATAATTACATGCAGGCAGAGTTGGAAGCTTCTTTTATTTATGAAGATACGCCCGACCAGGCAACGGCTGTAGCTGATGTTAAAAAAGATATGGAACAGTTGGCACCGATGGACAGATTGGTTTGTGGTGATGTTGGTTTTGGCAAGACAGAAGTCGCTATCCGTGCGGCTTTTAAAGCTGTATTGGATGGCAAACAGGCAGCGATTTTAGTTCCTACAACCATCCTTGCCTTTCAGCATTATAAAACATTTAGCGACCGCTTAAAAGAGTTTCCCGTAAGTGTTGATTATGTCAATCGTTTCAAATCATCCAAAGAGAAAAAAGAAACCTATCAAAAGGTGGCTGATGGTAAAATAGACATCATTGTCGGCACACATGCGTTGCTGGGAAAAGATGTGAAATTTAAGGATTTGGGTTTGATGATTATTGATGAAGAACAAAAGTTTGGCGTTGCTCATAAAGAGAAATTAAAGACACTGAAAACAAACGTAGATTGCTTAACGTTAACGGCTACGCCAATACCGCGCACGCTTCATTTTAGTTTAATGGGTGCGCGTGATTTAAGCATCATCAATACACCGCCGCCGAACCGCCAGCCAATACAAACGGAAGTTCAGGTTTTTAATCCGGATTTTATCCGCGATGCCATCTATTATGAAACAGAACGCGGCGGCCAAGTGTTCTTTATTTACAATCGCATACAAGGCTTGCCGGAGATGACTGCTTTGATACAAGGTCAATGTCCTGACCTGAGCATCTCGTATGCGCACGGGCAAATGGAAGGCGACCAACTGGAAGAAAAAATTCTCGATTTTATAGATCGCAAATACGATGTTTTGGTTTGCACCAACATTGTAGAAAGTGGTGTTGATATTCCGAATGTAAATACCATTATTGTGAACAATGCGCACCACTTTGGCTTGAGCGATTTGCACCAGCTTCGTGGTCGTGTTGGACGTAGCAATAAGAAAGCATTTTGTTACTTGTTAGCCCCGCCGATGAGTACATTACCAACCGATAGCCGCAAGCGTTTGCAAACATTAGAACAGTTCAGCGAATTGGGAAGCGGTTTCCAGATTGCGATGCGCGATTTGGATATTCGCGGTGCGGGAAATTTGTTAGGTGGCGAGCAAAGCGGCTTTATGGCTGAGATTGGATTTGAAATGTACCAAAAAATTCTGGAAGAAGCCGTGCGCGAATTGAAGCGCACATCTTTCAAAGATTTGTTTAAAGAAGAAATCAGCAAGCAGGACGATTTCGTTACGGATTGTACCATTGATACCGATTTGGAAATTCTGATTCCGGATAGTTATGTAGAAAGTATTACCGAACGTTTATCGTTATATACACGCCTTGATAACTGTGAAGATGAAAAAGAATTGCAGGCTTTTCATACCGAAATGACTGATCGTTTTGGGCCTATGCCAAAGCCGGTAGACGACTTGTTTACAACTGTTCGCTGTCGCCGTTTAGCCATCGATTTAGGCTTTGAAAAAATGAGCCTGAAAGACGATACGTTGCGTTGTTATTTCATCAATCGTCCCGACTCGCCGTATTTTGAAAGCGACTTGTTTAAGCGCGTGATTGATTACCTGCAAACCGGTACCAACAAAGCCCGTTTAAAACAAGCCGGTAAGAATTTCCTGTTAATCAGCGATGACATGAAGAACATGAATGAACTGCATACTTTTCTGAAGCGGATGCATACCGCGGTGGTAGGGTTAAGTGTGGAGAGTGTGGCGTGAGACTTAATTTCGGTTGATAACTCACCAACAAATAATAGAAAATTACAAACTCACTTGTATATAACTACCATCAGTTTCATCTTGATAATCGCAAGCTTCTGTCAATAATCTTTGAAACTCAGATTTTTCATTAAAGTTTGATTGTTGAATAAGAACAAAAAGGAAACTTTGTGCGTAAGTCAAAAAATGTAAGGCAACTTCAAAATTAAAGAAAACAATAGGAGAAACTTCATTTTTGCTTTCAATTAGAACCTTTTTGTCATATAAATATTTAAGCACACTATTATAATTCTTTAGATTCAGTTTCTTCTCATCAAGAAGATTGGGTCGTCCTTCAATTTCAACAATATAACCTTTACCATGCGCAATTCCGTTACGCAAATTAATAAGATTTATTATTGAATCATAACCTTTTACTGATTGAGCATCAACGCCAACTAAAAGCTTAAATCTTTTTAAAACATCTTCTAAACCGCGAGTACAATTTTGGTTGTAAAAATGATTATACATTTCCTCTGAGAACTTTCCTGAATTTTTTAAAAACAATAATTCACTATCAACTATTTCACTCAAAAAACCTTGAACGAATGAATAAATAGAAATGATAAGCATTGAACATTTTCCATTATAAAGCCTTTGCTTATAACCTTCATTTCTCACTTGCAATAGCCACATACAAGTGGAAGGAATATGATACCATAAACGAATTTTTTGTTGAGTGCTCATCACTATTAATTTATGTAAAAATGAAACAATTTACAATCTACAAGCAAATAATGAATACGTGAACTTATTATAGCTAATTGAAGCGTCATTCGCATTGAAAGATTTATACGCATTAGCGATTTTTCATTTGAACGTATGCTTTTCAATTTCACTTCTGTTTATCCCCAAAATCTGGAACAAGTATTGAAGAATAAGAAGCCAAAAAAAGTACGGTTATGCCAACAGCCAAAACAACAACAAAAGCAAACAAAGTATTGATTGTAGAAGACGAAGGCGATATGTGCCTTTTACTAAACATTATCTTAAAAAACAAAGACGTAGAACTTGACCATGTAAAAAGCTTGTCTGCGGCAGAAGCTTACCTGAAAGAAGAACAACCATCGCTGGTGTTGCTGGATAACAAATTGCCCGATGGTTTCGGCGTTGATTTTATACCGGCTTTAAAGAAACTATATCCGTCTGTAAAAGTAGCTATGATATCCGGCTTTGATGGAGCTGCAAAAGACGTAGCGTTACACAATGGCGCTGACACTTTCATACAAAAACCTTTTACGCGCGAACAATTGTCCGGTTCAGTAAAAGCCTTGTTAAGCCAAAGTTGATTTATAATATTTCAAAATAATAAAAGCAAAAAGGGTACAAGCGATTGTGCCCTTTTTGCTTTTAAATTCTTCGTATAAAACGATAAATAATGTATGAGAAATTGTAAGATTATCACGTTAAATGTACAATTATCAAAGCATAGTTAAAAAGCAAGTTTTTATAAAACAGACATACTACTTTTTGTGTTTTCGTAGTCTATATTCTAAACAGTTTTAAATATAACATCTATGAAAACGATATTGGTTTTAACAGCATTTTTATCATTATCTGCCGGCGCTTTTGCACAACATAGAATTAGTGGTTTCCATGGCGGCGGTTATTCGGCACCCAGAGTTATTGTGGCTCCTTCTATTGGTTATAGAATTGGCGTTGGTTATCCATTGGGTTATCCTTATTATGGTTACGGTTATCCGTATGGTGCATACCGGCCAATGTATGGATCCAGAGGTTATTCTTCCAAGCTGGAATTGCAAATTCAATCTATAAAACTGGATTATCAAAACCAGATCAGGAATACAAGGCATGATAAAAGTCTGAGTCATTCTGAAAGAAGAGCCGACATCAGGAATTTAAAGAATGAAAAAGAACAGGCAATTATTTCTGCACAGGAAAATTTCAGGAACCGGAGAACGAATTATCCAGGCCGCAGTCTGAATAATAATCAGAACGGAAATCAAAACAATTCAAATTCAGGTACAAACAATGAAAATAATCAAAGCGGAAATAACAGTAACGATCTTGTTCAATAAGTAGTTCTAAAAATTCGTATTGTTTCTTGTAAGAAGGAAACAAAGCCGATAATTTTCAAAATATAAAACCTGGATTTTTTATGTGCGCATAATGAAATCCAGGTTTTTATTTTGCCCTGTATGAAACAATTTTCAAAATAGAAAATCTAAAACTTTCTGCATAACCGTTTCCTGTCTTATTTTTATTGGGCAATCAAACATACAATGCCGGAAACATCTGACGCTCCTCCGTTTTATTATCGTCTGCAATCATTAGATTTTATGCGCGGCTTTATCATGGTTTTATTAGCCCTGGAAAGTGCTGGTTTGTACGACCATTTAGATGAAGCCACAAAAGGAAACGCAATAAACGGTTTGTTGCAGCAATTCTTTCATCATCCCTGGCATGGCTTGCATTTTTGGGATTTGGTGCAGCCCGCATTCATGTTTATGGCGGGCGTTGCTATGGCATATTCGCTACATAAACAGCAACAAAAAGGCATGAGTTGGGCAGAATCTTTCCGGAAGATTTTGAAGCGTAGCGGGTGGCTGTTTTTCTGGGGCGTATTGGATTATGCCGTAAGCGAAAAAGGCTTGTCTTTTTTATATTGGGATGTATTAACGCAGTTATCATTTACCACCTTGGTTGCGTTTCTTATTTTCAATTGGTCTGCTGCCGCGCAAATTATTACCTGTGTTGCTTTGCTATTGCTTACTGAATGCTTATACCGTTTTACGCATGTTCCGAATTTCGATCAGCCGTTTACCGATCAGCACAACTTTGGTAATTATATTGATTTGAAATTAATGAACGTGATTAACGAAGGCGGTTGGGTGGCTATCAATTGTATTCCTACGGCTGTGCATACTGTTGCCGGTGCATTAATCGGAAAATTATTATTGAAAGGTGGCAAGCAAGTAAAGCCGATTTTGTTATGGGCGTTTATTTGTTTGACAGCAGGCTACGTGTTAGATTTGGCTGATATTACACCAATCATTAAGCGCATTGCAACATCATCTTTTGTATTGGTATCGCTTGGCTGGTGCTTACTAATGTTAGCGTTGTTTTATTGGTGGATTGATATTCGCAATCACAAAAAATATCTCAAATTCTTTTTGGTAATTGGTATGAATTCATTGTTCATTTACCTGTTTTTCGAGATCGTTGGTCATCGCTGGTTTACAGAATATATCACCATTATTGTAACCAGTTTGTTAGGTTATATCAACACACCAAATATGCTGAGTTTAATCACTGCATCGCTGGTTGTTTTCTTTCTCGAATGGGGCATTTGTTATTGGTTATATAAAAAGAAAATTTTCTTTAAAATATAGCTTTGCCGTTGTATTGTCTGCAATCGTTCATACAGAATAAAGATCAAGTTTATAACGGTTAAAACAACCCGTTTTCATTGCCGTATTGCGCGCGATATTTCATTAACGACAGCTCTTTCATTTTGGTTTCTAAAATGATGTCTATGTCTTTGCCGTATGTATTGATAGGTTCGTAAACCCAATCGCTGTGCGCTTCCTTTTTACTGGTGGCATCTTCATTTTCCCGGCGCGAACTGGAGTAATGAAATACCGGTTTTACATCCCACGTATTATACGCAGTTAAAAAAGCTTCTTCTTCTGTTTGAATACCGGGATTTAATTTGTGATGAAAGTAATCGAACACAATCGGAATGCCTGTTGTTTCATGAATCGGCAACAAATCCATTACCGTATACAATCCTCCTTTATCATCATTTTCAACCGTCAATCTTTTCTGTGCACTCGCAGATAAAAAACGAAAGTTTTGTGCAAACCGTTTTATACTTTCTGCTTTATCGCCATACGCGCCACCCACATGAATATTAATTTTGTGCAGGTGCGAAGCCGGCAAACCCATAATATCAAATATCTGCGCATGAATTTCCAGATCTTTAATGGTATTGGTTAATGTGGCGCCGCTGCCGGCAAGCTTATTAAAAGGTCCCGGATGTGTGCTCACGCGAACAGGTTGTTTGCCCGCTTCTGCAAGCACAGCGCAGATTTCAGGAAAATCCGGCAACGATTCTAATGAATATTCTGATGCCCAGGGAAGTAAATCTGATGTAACACGAAACACCTTAACGCCATGCTCAACATTCCATTGTAAAATCTTCAGTAAACCTTTTGCATTCGCCAAACCAACCTGCGACGCATATTGAATTCCCTTTTCTAAAAAAGTCTTTCTGATCATACTGCGCGTAGAAGAAATACCTTCTTCGTGCAAGCCCATATTGATACATGCATATCCCAAACTCATAGAAATAAGCTGTATAAAAAATGAGCCAAAAGAAAAAGCTACGATTGAAACAGCGTAAACAATTCCTGCGTTTTTGATTCAATATCGGCTTCTTCCATCATGTTGTAAAGCGTTATCATTTCGTGTGGCGATAACATCAGGTGAATATCTTTGGAAGGAACCGGGATAAAGATACGTCTTGCATTATCCGGTAAAGAATCAGCCATCTCATATTTACTTATCACTTCCTTGTGCAATTCTCCATATTCCTTTTCCGACAGCGATATCACTATATTTAAAAACGCAATCTTATAAAATCCGCATTGCTTGCAGCGCACAATACAGCTTTCATCTGTAAAATGTAACGACTCAAAATTGCAGTACATATCAATCCTTTGTTGTATTACAAACATCACAGTAAAAACAACAAACATCTAACGCAAACAGGAACTTCACTTTCGCAAAGCGAAACCATTTTATCATTCGTACAATGTATAATGATAACAAAACATCCGGCACAATTACCTGCGCCGGATGTTTTGTATTGATGTAATAAAGAACTGTTTATTGCTTGATAAACCTGAGTGTTTTTGTTTCTTTATCTGTGATGAGTTGTATAAAATAAGTGCCTTTGGCAAACTTAGCTGCATTGATAATTTGCTGCACCGATGATCCTTGTGATGACTGATATGTTTGCTGATAAACCTGCTTACCGTTTGCATCGGTTATACGCAAAGAAATGTGGCTGGCATTGCCTGTTGAGAAGTTAACCGTTAATTGGTTACGCACCGGATTTGGCGATAGTTTGAATGTAAATACTCCGTTTTGTAATTGAACGGTCAAAACAGATGAGTAGCTGTAGTTGCCATCTTTATCAATTGTTTTTAAACGATAATACAATACGGACCAACCTGCTTGTAATGCACCGACATCGTTGAATTGATAAGCCTGTTGCGAAGCACTGTTTCCAAGCGCTGTTGTTGCGCCGGCTTCGCTGAAATGAACGCCATCGGTACTGCGTTCAACAGAGAATCTGGCTGTATTGATTTCGTTAGTTGTAATCCAATTTAGCAATACAGATTGTTGTTGTAACGAAGCTGTAAAGTTTACAAGACTTACCGGTAATGTAGTGAGCGATTGATTTATTTTATACAGATCACTGTTTTCTCCGCCATTGCTTGCGTTAAAATAAAGCTGGTTTTTATAAACGAACAAGTAAGTAGGATCGGAACCGTTATTGCCATTTTTATTTATGTCGGCAACAATGTTTGTTCCGGCAGATGTGCCGTTTGTTAACCAGGGTTCGTTGCCTGCGCTGCCGTTATCCGCAGAAAAATAAATACCGTTGGTTGTATAATAAGCTGGTTCAACTAAAGACATTCCATCACCATTTGCATTAATGTCTTTTACCAGAGTTGTACCATTGGCTGTGCCATCTGAGCTCCAAAGTTCAATGCCATGCGTACCATCATTAGCCGTGAAATACATTTTGCCATTATAAACGGTATGGTACGACTGGTAAGTGAACTGGAATGCACTGTTGCTGGTAATTGCACTAATAACGGCTCCGTAATCTAACAGGAAAAAAGGATCAGAGCCATCTATACCGGGATTGATATCTTTAAATAAGGTTGTGTTGGCTGCCGTTCCGTCTGTACTCCACAACTCGCTGCCTTCGTTGGTGCTATAGCCGTTAAAATACAATTTGTTGTCGAAAATAAATGCGTTTAGCAAGCCAAGATAAGCGCCGCTGTTCAGGTCGAAATCAAAAGACTTAAATAGAGTTGTTTTAGCTGGTGTTCCATCTGTCGTCCATAAGGCAGATGTTGCACCTAAAATGTCGGTATAAGAAAAATATAGTAATCCTTTAAATAAAACCGGTGTTGGAATAAAGGCTGTGTTTGAACCAGCACCAAAGTCCTTTAGCGGAACTGTGTTGTTTGTTGTTCCGTCAGTTGACCAAAGCTGCGCCGTGCCGGTAACAAAGTCACCACTCGTTACTGTGAAAACTACTTTATTTCCAATGGCAGCAGCATAAAGACTTGATGTTAAATCAATCTCGTCGCCTATGTTTGCTTTTACCAGCGATACGCCGCCAGATGTAACTTTGTATAAACCCAGAATCTTATTATTTACGGCAGTAAAATAAACAACCGAGCTGGTAGAAAAGAATTGTGCATCGTCGGGAATACTGTTAGTAGCTGCACCATCAATATTGGTTACTAAAGTTGTATTGTTAGTTGTACCATCAGTAACCCAAAGTTCACGGCGGGTCGTACCGTCATTTGCCGTGAAATACAGTTTATCGTTCAGAATAAAAAAATTATCCGGTTGTGAAGATCCTGCTGCTGATATGTTTTTTACAAGCCGGGTTCCGCCACTCGTGCCGTCGGTTGCCCAAAGCTCAATGTCTTTCGATGCATTGATGCCGGCAAAATAAAGCTGGTTTTTATATAAAGCAGACGAACCTGAATCCGAAGCTGCAACAGATGTTGTAATTACGGTTGCTGTTGTTCCGTTGGTTGTGTACAGCATTCCCGAATCGCTTTGTAATAAAGGAGTTCCATTGGGTAAAACAAAACCACTTGTCAGGTTGGTATTGTCTGAAACCAAAGTGACTTGTGCATAAGATAAATGGGTAATAAATGCTGACAGGCATAGTATTACGAAAGGTAAACTTTTTTTCATAGTAAAATTTTTATAAAAGTATAATTAGTTTTAGAATTCAAAACCGCATATTCATGTGGTCGCAGAAAAGGAATATTTGGAAACAGGTATTGCAGTTTGTATATAATACCTGCTGATAATTGTTTTATACAGTTGCTATTGCAAAAGATTCTTTTACAGTTGCTTTTGTTTGATTGGTATTTTGGGAAAGAATATCAGCTATATATTGTGTGCAAAGCTGTAACGTTGATACGCTCAAATTCTTTACAAAGCTGCTTTATATTGTTCTTGTACTTATCGTTTAAAGATTACTTCCGGCGCTGCAAGAAAACAAAAAAACTTTTCTTATTCCTTTGTAATATTCTGTGTTCTTCGTGTCTCCGTGGTTCAAAAAAACTATTTCAAAGTCTCTTTAAAAGCATCGCCGCTTTCGCGTAAAGAACCATCGTTATTTTGAAGACCAACTGCCTGTTCATCTGTGTTTCGTTCTCCATCGCCCGAATACCAGATGGCGTAACGCATATTGAGCTGACGACAGGTTTGCAGAATGGTTTTTACTGTTTGTGGCGAATTATCCTGCTGACCTATTTCGTTGCTGATAGCAGGTTTGCCGGTAACACGTTGTAAATAATTTACCACTTCGGTCAGGCTTTTGGTATCGCCGTTTCGTCCATACCAATGAAAGTTTACATAATCAATATTCACCTTTGCATAACCGGCAATTAATTGCTGTAAAAATTCTTTCCGGTTTATCAGCCATTTAGCTGTAAAAGAAACGGAAGAACGTTGCTGCAAATCGTTGGCTTCTTTGGTTTGCCCGTGCTCCGTATAATCGAGATAAACAAGATATAGCATAGCCGGAAACGTGATGCCGCCATTGGTAACCGGAATTCCATTTGCATGTGCTACTGTTGCTGCGGCTTGTAGCTGGTTTATATAATCTTGCGCCAATCCGCTATGAAAACGCTGGTTATTTTCTTCATTTTCTATCACTAATAAAACAGGTTTGCGCATCATTAATGATAGCTGGTATTGCAGCCGCGTTTTATAATCTGCCGTATCAGTTGGGAAAGGCGCCTGCGACTTGTTTGCCATCGAACTGTTGTTTACATTCAGCACTACTTTAAAGCCTGAATTGAAAATAGGTTTATCATTTGGTTTGTCTAAACTAATGCCTTCGCGAATACAATCCAGTCCTAATTTCCTGGCGATATTAACTTTAAAATTCAAACCACCGCCGCCGGGCGCAGGCGGTTTTATAAGTGCGCCGAACTGTGTTTTATCATTATTCTTTATTTGTATTGTTGTATCTGTTGGTAATTGCATTTGCGCCTTCTTTCCTTTTTTCATGCCGCCATTGTTTCGCTGTGCAATGCACGAATAACAACCGAGCATAACCAATAAACAGAACAATAGATATTTCATAACGCGAAGTTGAGTGAAGATTTTGAATAGAAATTATCATTTCGGTTTATAAAACAAATGAAAGGCTTTATAAGGGTTGCAATTTGTTTTCATTCATACATAAATCAAGTAACCAAAACATGGCTTTTATTCAATTACCGTTCCTGTAAAATTTTAAATTTTTTAAAGGAAACTTATTTTACAAAAAAAGTTTCCGTAGTTTTGCGCCCCATGGAAATGAAGGAAAGGATTTTAGAGAAGGCAACTGAATTATTCACAAAATATGGCATCAAGCGCATAACAATGGATGAAATTGCTGCGAAGCTTGGCATCTCTAAGAAAACGATTTATCAGTCGTTTCACGATAAGAATGAGTTAGTGTCTGCCATCTTTGATAATCATATTTGTATCAGCCAGCAAAATTGTATTGTTGACGAAGAGAAAGCAGAGAATGCAGTTCATGAAGTGTTGCTGGGTTCTGAAACATTTATCAACGTAATGGAATCAATCAATCAGAATGTATTGTATGATCTGGAGAAATTTCATCCGGAAGTATTCCAGAAATTTCTGCAGTTTAAGAACACTTTTATGTATAACAGCATTGAGAAAAATTTGAAGCGTGGCATTGAGGAAGAGCTTTACCGGAAAGAGATAGATCTGGAAGTTATTATACGACTTCGGCTGGCCAATATTATTATCTCGATGAACATAGAATTGTTTCCTGCCAGGCAGTTCAATTTTGTTGAAGTGGAAAGAGAAGCTACGCTGCTTTTTCTGCATGGTATTGTTACGGCAAAAGGCGCACGCCTGATAAAAAAATACAGCAACCGCTTGCCGTCTGTTCATCACCAACACCAATTGAATTAAAGTAAAACCTTTTTAAAAACGTCTTATTATTCTAAATCGAACTGTAACTGAAATGAAATTGAATTTATCAAAACTATACTTGTTTTGTTTTATAACCGGTATAAGTGTATTGTTTACAGTAACCAAAACGCAGGCACAGCAACAAACTGCTTCGCAACCGCTTACTTTACAGGATGCTTTGCAATATGCGCTGCAAAACAATTCAAACACGCGCAAAGCCAGGCTGGATATACAAAACGGCAATTACCAGATTGATGAAACCCGCGCACGCGCCTTACCGCAACTATCAATAAGCAGTAGTTTGGTTGATCAATATAAAAAGCAAAGCTTTGTGTTTGATGGTTCTTTTGTGGGGCAGCCGGGTAAAACGCTTCTTGTGCCAAGCGGTACTACGTGGAACAGCCAGAGCAGCATCAATCTCGAACAAAAAATATATGATCAATCTGTATTTACGGGTTTAAAAGCAGCCAAATCTACACAACAATATTATGAGCTTTCCGCGCAGCTTACCGATGAACAAATTATAGAGCAGGTGGCTATCGCTTATTACCAGGTTTTGGTGCAGCGGCAAAAGCTGGTTGTGATTGATAGTAACATAACAAACACAACCAAAGTGTATAACATCATCAATGGTCAATATCAAAACGGATTGGCAAAAAAGATAGATGTAGACAGAACCAAAGTCACCATTTCGAACCTGCAGGCACAACGCCGGCAATTGCTGAACGCTGTAGCTATACAGGAAAACACATTGAAGTTTTATATGGGAATGGATATTGCGACTCCGATCACCGTTCCGCAATCGGAGTTAGATAGTATTCATCCGCAGGATGTTTCGCAAACAGATTCATTAGATATTTCGCAGCGCACAGAATATAAGGTGTTGAAGAAACAAGATGAATTATATCGTTATAACCGCGATGCTTATAAAGCAGAATATTATCCAACCTTATCTCTTTCTGCCGCGCATTCTTTACAAGGCGTCAGCGAAAAATTTGTTCTCTTTCGCGGTCAGGCAAACAATGGCTACTGGTTTAATTATGGAAATGCCGGGCTTAACCTTCGCGTGCCGCTTTTTAATGGTTTTGCCACAAGAGCCAGGGTAAGACAAGCCAACATTAGTATTGATAAAAACAATGAAGATATACGCAATACAACGTTGTCGTTAAACCTGGCTTACGAAAATGCAAAAACGCAAATCAAAAACAGCATTATTACATTAAACAGTCAAAAAGATAATGTGCAGCTGGCGCAGGAAATCTTCTTCAATACGCAAAACAATTACAACAATGGTTTGGCGCCGCTAACCGATTTGTTAGATTCTGAAAATTCGCTTACAGAAGCTCAAAACAACTATTCATCAGCTTTACTTGATTATAAGCTGGCCGAAATACAATTTATTAAATCTCAGGGAAAATTAAAAACTCTTACCGGACAATAAAGACTATGAAAAAAGCAGGACGTACAATTCTTACGATTTTATTAATCATAGGCATTCTTGCCTTAATATGGTTTGTATTAAACAAAAACAAAGCGTCTAACGAAGCCAAAACAGCCGTTGTGGCCGCACAAGACAGCAACAGCGTTGTGGTGCGCGTTGACACTGTAAAAAAGCAGGAATTGAAATTAGATTTCAGCGCAAACGGAAATTTTGAACCAAACCGCGAAATCAATTTTTCGGCGGAAAAGCCGGGACGTGTGGTCAAAATATTTGTAGATGAAGGCGACCATGTTAGCATCGGGCAAACGCTGGCTACAGTAAGAACCGACCAGTTGTCTGTTGACTTGCAGAATGCAGAAGCCGTTTATGCCAATGCGCAAAAAGACAAAGAGCGTTACGATAATGCTTTTAAAACCGGCGGTGTTACACAACAACAGCTCGATCAGGCAAACCTCGCGTTGCAGAATGCGCAGGCAAGAATAAACGCAGCACGTATTAATATCGGCGATGCAAACATTCGTTCCAGTATCAATGGTGTTGTAAACAAACGTATGATAGAACCCGGCGCTATATTGGCGGCCGCCACGCAGATGTTCAATATTGTTGATGTATCGAAACTGAAGTTGAAAGTAACGGTAAATGAAAGTCAGGTTGCCAATTTAAAAGTGGGTGATAATGTAAAAGTTACCGCCAGTGTTTTTCCGGATGAAAGCTTTTCCGGTAAAATTTCATTTATTGCACCGAAAGCCGATAATTCACTCAACTTTCCGCTCGAAATAGAGATTACCAACAATCCGAAAAACCAGTTAAAAGCTGGTATGTATGGAACGGCAGAATTTGCTATGCCGAAGTCGCAGGCATTGGTTGTAATTCCGCGTTCTGCCTTTGTTGGAAGCGTTAGCAGCAACCAGGTTTTTGTAGCCGAAAACAATAGCACAGCGCGTTTGCATACGGTAACTGCCGGTCGTATTGTTGGCGATAAAGTAGAAGTCTTAAACGGATTAAAAGAAGGCGATATTGTTATTACCAGCGGTCAGGTAAATCTTACCGATGGAACAACAATCAGCATCATTAAATAGGACGAAGAGTTAGAGAAATTGATAAGATAAAAGAATAGAAAATACAGTTTATGTTACCAGCGCCGGTAACTTAGATTGATCGTCTCTTGCGACGCTCCGTTCAACGTTCTGAAATAAATTGATCTTTTATGCGAATCAAAGCAATAAAAAATCAATTTCATCCGTGCAGTAAATTAGTGTCATCTGTGTTCTGACAAATCAAGCAAATCAGAAAAATCATTAAAATAAGGGTAAATGAAATTAGCAGAAATATCCATTAAACGACCTACGCTCATTGTAGTGTTGTTTATCATTTTAATATTGGGCGGTGTTCTTAGTTACACCTCGTTAAACTACGAATTGTTGCCCAAGTTCACTACCAATGTTGTGTCTATTACAACGGTATATCCGGGCGCGTCGCCGGGCGAAGTAGAAAACACCGTTACCAAAAAAGTTGAAGATGCTGTTTCTTCTTTGGAAAACATTAAGAAGCTCGAATCAAAATCTTTCGAAAGTATTTCCAGTGTTACCATAACGCTTACCGATAATGCCGATGTTGATTATGCGTTAAACGATGCGCAACGTAAAGTCAATGCCATCTTAGCCGATTTGCCCGATGACGCCGATCCGCCATCCCTGAATAAATTTTCGTTGGATGATTTGCCGATTATTACCTTATCTGCTTCTGCCAAAATGGATGAAGCTGCTTTTTACGATTTAATGGACAATCGCGTAGCGCCGTCTTTATCGCGTATTGCAGGCGTAGCGCAGGTAAATTTAATTGGCGGACAGGAACGCGAAATTCAGGTAAACTTAGATGCTGATAAACTGCAGGGTTATGGCTTAAATGTGCCGCAGGTTCAACAAATGATTGCCACTTCCAATCTTGATTTTCCAACGGGTAGTGTGCAAACGCGCCAGCAGGATATCATCATTAGGTTGCAGGGAAAATATAAAACAGTAGATGAATTACGCAACCTGGTGATTTCATCAAAAAACGGAATTCAGATACGTCTTGGCGATATTGCTGATGTTCAGGATACGCAGAAAGATGTAGAAAAAATAGCGCGCGTAAACGGAAAGAGCGCTATTGCTCTGCAAATGATTAAACAATCTGATGCCAATGCGGTTTCGATTAGTGATGAAACAAAGAAAGAAGTTGCTAAACTTCAACAGGCTTATGCTTCCACGGGTTTGCAGCTTTCAATCGCAAACGATAGTTCTGTTTTTACTTTAGAATCTGCCGATGCTGTTATTCATGACTTATTGTTAGCGGTTGTACTCGTAGCTTTCGTTATGTTGTTCTTTTTGCACAGCATTCGTAACTCGTTAATTGTAATGGTGTCTATTCCGGCATCGTTAATCGCAACGTTTATTGGTATTAAACTATTTGGTTATTCTCTTAACTTAATGACGCTGCTTGCACTTTCGCTCGTGGTTGGTATTCTGGTAGATGATGCGATTGTAGTATTGGAAAATATTTACCGCCACATGGAAATGGGAAAAAATCGTGTGCGTGCTTCGTATGATGCGACCAGCGAAATCGGGTTTACCGTATCAGCTATTACATTGGTAATTATTGTTGTGTTTTTTCCAATTGCAGTCAGCACAGGCTTGGTGTCAAACATTTTACGGCAGTTTTGTGTAACGGTTATTATTGCTACATCATTATCTCTTCTTTCCTCATTTACCATTGTACCGTGGCTGTCTTCGCGTTTTGGTAAACTTGAAGTCATTACTGGCAAAAATCTGTTTGGCAGAATCATTCTAAGTTTTGAAAGAGGTTTATCCAAATTTACCAATTGGATGACAGGTTTATTGATTTGGTGCTTAGGTCATAAGCGATGGACTTTATTAGTCGTGCTTGTGCTTTTTGTAGCTTCAATTTCCATGTTAGCCGGTGGTTTTATTGGTTCTGAATTTTTTCCAAAAAGTGACCGCGGCGAATTTTTAGTACAGATTGAAATGCCGAAAGATGCCGCCATTGAACAAACCAATTTGATGACGCAACGCGCCGAAGAATATTTACGTAAAAAGAAAGAAGTAACCGACATCATTACAACTGTCGGGCAAACCAGCGAAGGCTTTGGTGCCACACAAGCAACGGCTTATAAATCAGAACTGGATATAAAACTTGTACCACGAGATAAACGTGAAGATGATTCGTATGTATATGCAGCAAAAACGAAAAGCGAATTGGCCAAAGTTCTTGTCGGTGCGAAAGTAAAAACCGTTCCGGTAAATATTATGGGAACAGCCGATATGGCGCCTTTGGCTTTGGTTGTTACAGGTCCGACATTAGATAGCGCGATGGTATTTGCCAATGCAGCTATGAGCCAGCTTTCCAAAATAAAAGGAGCTACCGAATTAAAATTATCTGTTGAAACCGGGAATCCTGAAATTGATGTACAGGTTGATCGTGATAAAATGGCGGCTTTAGGATTGAACCTGCAAACAGTTGGTGCTACTATGCAAACTGTTTTTAGCGGCAATACAGATAGTAAGTTTCGCGCCGGTGATGATGAATATGATATTGATACGCGTTATGGAGACTTCAACCGGAAAAGTATTAACGACGTGCGCAACCTGTCTTTTGTAAATGACCAGGGACAACAAATAAAACTGAACCAGTTTGCTAATGTGGTGGAAGGCAGTGGTCCCAGCCAGTTGGAGCGTCGCGATAAAAGTCCGTCTGTTACTATCAATGCACAAACCATTGGTCGCCCAACCGGTACCGTAGCGGCTGAATGGCAAAGCCAGTTTGAAAAATTAAGAAAACCGGCTGGTGTCGGATATGTCTGGAGCGGTGATATGGAAAACCAGACGGAAGGTTTCGGTACATTGGGAATTGCTTTGCTGTCTGCTATCATTTTAGTCTATCTGGTAATGGTAGCTTTATACAACAGCTTTGCTTATCCTTTTGTTGTATTGTTCTCTATTCCTTTATCTTTCATCGGTGCTTTGTTAGCGTTGGGTTTAACAAATGAATCGCTTAGCTTATTTACCATTATGGGTATTATTATGCTGATTGGATTGGTTTGTAAAAACGCAATTCTGCTGGTTGATTTTACCAACCAAAGAAAAGCCGAAGGCGAAAGTACGCAGCAAGCTTTGATAGATGCGAACCATGCGCGTCTGCGCCCGATTTTAATGACAACTATCGCGATGGTATTTGGTATGATTCCGATTGCTTTGGCGAAAGGTGCCGGTGCCGAATGGAAAAACGGACTTGCTTGGGTAATTATCGGCGGTTTATTAAGTTCATTATTCTTAACGCTGGTAATTGTTCCTGTGGTTTATAGCATCTTCGATAAACTGATTGCTAAGTTTTCGAAAAACAAAAATCCGAAGTCTATGGAGGAATTAATGAAAGAAGATTATGTGCCTATTGAAGCACACGAGAATCATGGTATTGCAGTTCAGGTGTAACAGATAGTTATGCAGGATTCAATAAAACAAGAACGCCATACTTTGAAAAGTATGGCGTTCTTGTTTTATGATTTATATAGAATAATTCAATTTTTACCTTGCTGAAATCATGGCTTAACTCCCGATTTGAAACCCACTTTTCCAAAATAGAGAAATATTAGACTTTATTAATTTATTAAAATGTTGATTTTCAAAACCTATCTCATTGGCATCTGGCTTGCCAATTCATATGCGATATTGGATTCCGGGTGAGCATTTCTATGCATGCCCCTTTTTTAAAAATCTGATTTCCTTTCTTATTATATTAGTTACAGTTATTGCTATTATTTCAACCATAAGCATATATAACTTACAAAAAGTCTAACAGAAAATTTGTTATAAACCTTATTGGTTGCCTACAAGAAAATAATTTGGCAGAGATAACAAACGAAGGTTGTTATCTGAAAAAAATAAAGATTAAATATTTATTTAAGTCAGTTACAGATTATATATCTTGATGGTCATCATTATGCAAACCACGTCTTCTCTGGCGACGGCGATCCCGATATTTTAGGATAGGAACTTTGGTTTCAGTTCCTTTTAATAACCGGTTTATATTCTTCTGGTGGGTTAGAATCACCATCAGGGCTACAGCAACAGAAAAGACGCGATACAACGTTACATCGTCATTAAAAACAAAAAGGATAAATACAGAAAAGGCAATACTGGAAAGAATAGAACTGAGCGAAACAAAGCGGGTTAAATATAAAACAACAAGAAAAACAGCTACGCAACAACCTGCAACGCTTGGCTGCATGGCTACTACCATTCCAAATAAAGTAGCAACTCCTTTACCGCCTTTAAAATTTGCCCAAATTGGGAAAATATGTCCGAGCACAGCAGCCAGCCCCAAACCAATCATCAGGTTAGTTCTATCCCAGTCGTGCGACTGAATAACATAAAAAGGAATGGTAATATAAAGAGAAGTGGCAATAACGCCTTTCAGCATGTCTACTACCATTACGATAGTGCCCCATTTAGAGCCTAAAACACGGTATGTGTTGGTAGCACCTGCATTACCGCTACCATAGTCGCGAATATCGATTCCGAAATAATATTTACTTATCCAGACAGCAGTAGGAATGCTGCCTATTAAATAAGCTGCGACGATTAAAATTACTTCATGCATTAATTAAACGGCGGTTAATACAAACAAATATATTGATTCTGCCCGTCCATCCAAGAATTTTGCCGATTATCTAAGGAAATTTTAACGGCTGAAAAGCAGCGAAATCCATTGCAGCCGGTGCAAGGTATTGATATGCAGAAGCTGATATTGATTTGTTTTATCAAGAATATCGTTCTCATCTTCAGCTAATAAACCGCTTAGCAAAAGGTATCCGCCTTCTTTTATTTGAGAATATAAAGAATCAATATTATCTAAAATTACGTTTCGGTTGATGTTAGCCAGAATTATGTCGAAAGAACCGGATATGTTAGCATCGTCTCTTAATTCTAAATCAATTTTATTACAATTGTTCTTCTCAATATTTTCTTTACTGTTTTCAATACTCCACATATCATTATCAACAGCCAGAATTTTTTTTGCGCCCGATTTTTCTGCCAGAATAGACAGAATTCCGGTTCCGGTTCCAAAATCAAAAACGGTTTTATCAGTGAAATCAAGATTCCGCATTTGCTGAATCATCATTGTTGTTGTTGCATGATGCCCGGTTCCAAAGCTCATCTTTGGCGTAATCACAATTTCATATTGTACACCGGCAATAGGTTGGTGAAAATGGGCACGTACTGCAACAAAATCATCAATCACAACCGGCTCAAAATTGCTTTCCCACACCGCATTCCAGTTTTGCGACGCAATTTCTTTTGTTTGATAAGAAAGAGAATATGGCTCAGCAATTTCTTTTACAGTCGGTTCGTTAAACGCTTCTTTGCCGATATAAGCTTTCAACTCGTTGCCAGATTCATCAAAACCCTCAAAACCAGCCGCAGTAAGCAACGCAACAAGAATATCAGTATCAGTTTCGTTTAATTGGCTGAACGTAATTTCTATAAAATCTTCCTTCGTTGTCATACTTTAAAAGGGCAAGATAACTATCTATAATTTAGACATAAAACAAGTGTTTATAGCCATAACATTTATTTTATAAAAAAATTAATCCTATTAACCCTAAACATTATTAATTTTACATCCTTTAGAAACAACAATTTTAGACATCTTTTTATTCAGAACCGAAGTTGACACATTATACAACACATACGATATGTAGCTCTTTCCATCCTTTGCTGATGGGTGTTGTTATTTTACCTATTCCCGGCTGCTTCCGACCGGCACGACGACCCCGTATTTAATTTTTCCTGCATTGTTAATGTTGGATTGTATGCACGACTTAATAAAGTCAGGCATTGTTTTCGTCAGTCACCCATTTCTTTCCTTTTTAATTGAGTTTTCACCGTGGATCAGCAAGCAGATAACATTATAGTTCGTATAGCCAACATTGGCGACATACATTTTTCTAAAATTATTACCGACGAAATGGAAGCCAGCGCTAAAGCGCGCGGCACAGGCATTGCCAAACGCAATCCCGAATACATCGAAAATAAAATACTCGAAGGCAAAGCTGTAATTGCCGTTACAACAGACGGCGCATGGGTTGGCTTTTGCTATATTGAAACCTGGAGCCATGGCAGTTATGTGGCAAACAGCGGTTTAATTGTATCTCCGAATTTTAGAAAAAGCGGCGTGGCAAAACGTATTAAACACGCCATCTTCGAACTATCAAGAGAGAAATATCCCGAAGCAAAAATCTTTGGTTTAACAACCGGTTTGGCTGTTATGAAAATCAACAGCGATCTGGGTTACGAACCGGTGACATATAGCGAACTGACGCAAGACGAAGCCTTTTGGGCGGGTTGCAAAAGTTGTGTAAACTTCGATATTCTTACTATGAAGGAAAGAAAAAATTGTTTGTGCACAGCCATGTTGTATGATCCTGCCGATCATTACGAACCAAAAGAAACCAAAGAACATTTTGAAGAAAAAAGCGAAGCCTACGGCAGACTGATGGAAAGCAAAAAGAGCCGTTTTCTGACTGTATTTAAGAAGAAAGAAAAAGGTGAAAAGAAACGACAGGAGCGACGTTCTTTGGTAAGTATGCTGTTTACTTTATTTGCATAAACAATGGCTTTATATTGTGAGCGTCTGATACTCTGATTGAACATCATTATACAATCTTGCGGAAGAAGATTGGTACCATTCAGCGTTATGAAATAGAGTAAGCCGTAAGCAGGCACAAATTTGAGCAACTTATTATATACTATTAACACCATATTCATTCTACCTGTTACTTTGCGGCGCAAAAGAGTTTGTTCAATCCCGCAATTACTTTTAAATATTACTTATCAGCATGCAAGACAATCTTTTGAATCCAAATGTATCTTCAGAAAAAAATGGTTTTACAAGTTCTTTTACGGGAGTTGGTGGCACAGTGGTTCTTGGTTTCAGTGGCGGATTGGATACTACGTTTTGTGTAAAATATCTTACAGAAGATAAAGGTTACGAAGTTCATAGCATCATTGTAAACACGGGTGGTTTTAACCAGGAAGAATTAGAAAACATTGAAGAACACGCATACAAACTCGGCGTTAAAACACATACAACCATTGATGCAGTAACAGGTTATTATGATCGCATTATTAAATATCTGGTTTTTGGAAATGTTTTAAAGAACAATACATACCCGTTAAGTGTAAGCGCTGAACGTTTGGTACAAGCTTTACATATTGCCGAACATGCTAAAAAACTCAATGCTGTTGCAGTGGCACATGGAAGCACCGGCGCCGGTAACGACCAGGTTCGTTTTGATATGGTTTTTCATATTATGATTCCCGGTGTAGAAATTATTACTCCGATACGCGACCTTAAACTCAGCCGTGAACAGGAAATAGAATACCTGAAAAAGAAAGGTGTGGAAATGAATTTTGCGAAAGCAGCTTATTCTATCAATAAAGGTTTGTGGGGCACCAGCGTTGGCGGAAAAGAAACATTACACAGCAAAGGCATTCTACCCGAAGAAGCTTGGCCAACGCAGGTTTCAAAGCACGACAGTGAAGAAGTAAAACTTCATTTTGAAAAGGGTGAATTAACGGCTGTAAACGACAAATCATTTACTCATCCAACTGAAGCCATACAATATTTACAAACCATTGCCGGTGCTTATGGTATTGGCAGAGATATTCATATTGGCGATACCATCATTGGTATTAAAGGTCGTGTTGGTTTTGAAGCGGCAGCGCCGATGGTTATCATCAAAGCGCATCATGCGTTAGAAAAACATGTGCTTACCAAATGGCAGTTAAGCTGGAAAGATAATATTGCAAACTTTTATGGAAACTGGTTGCATGAAGGTCAGATTTTAGATCCTGTGATGCGTGATATAGAAGCATTTTTACAAAGCTCGCAACAGAATGTAAGCGGCGATGTATTTGTTCAGTTACATCCCTATCGTTTTCAAATTATGGGTATCGAAAGTCAATATGATTTGATGAACAGCAAGTTTGGTAAATATGGCGAAATGAACAGCGGCTGGACCGGCGAAGATGTGCGCGGTTTCAGCAAAATTTTCGGCAATCAAACAGCAATGTATCATTTAATACAGGACAGCATTTTAAAGTAACAAGTTGTAAGTGTTAGGTTATAAGTTTTTAAAGCAAATAATCTAAAGCCCGCAACATGATAAGGTGTATAAACTGCTCTTATCACTTACTACTTAAAACGTATAACGCAAATGATCAACATAGGAATTATTGGCGGCGCCGGATATACAGGCGGAGAATTAATACGACTATTAGTTAATCATCCGCAGGCAAGAATTGCGTTTGTACATAGCAACAGCAACGCGGGAAATTTTTTATATAAGGTACATGGTGATCTGATTGGTGAAACGAAGTTGAAATTCAGTGGTAATGAAGTATTGTCAAATGAATCTTTGGCTGATATTGATGTCTTATTTCTTTGCACCGGACATGGTGAAGCGAAGAAATTTTTAGATGCCAATTTCATTCCGGCTCATATCAAAATGATTGATTTATCGAATGATTTTCGGTTAGCAAAAAACAGGGAATTTCATCAGCCAACACAAAGCGGACATTCATTTATTCGCCAGTTTATTTATGGCTTACCGGAATTAAATAAACATCAGATTCAATCTGCACATAACATTGCAAATCCGGGTTGTTTTGCAACTGCCATTCAGTTGGGTTTATTGCCACTTGCAAAGGCAGGTTTGCTCGAAGAAGTTTATACAACAGGCATCACCGGCAGCACCGGCGCGGGACAAAGTTTAAGCGCTACTTCTCACTTTAGCTGGCGTGCCAATAACATACAAGCATATAAAACATTAAGTCATCAGCACCTTGGAGAAATTGTTCAGTCGTTATTACAACTGAAGCAAGATAAGGAAGAAATTGATCTCAGTTTTGTTCCCTGGCGTGGCGATTTTACGCGTGGTATTTTTATCAGTTCCACCATACATTGCGAAAAACCAATTGAATTTCTTACTGAGTTGTACAAAGACTTTTACGAAGATTCTGTTTTTACTTTCATAAGTAACGATCCGATCTTTTTAAAGCAAGTAGTGAACACCAATAAATGTATAGTTCAATTAGAAAAAGTAGGCAGCAAATTGGTAGTACATTCCATTATAGATAATTTGCTAAAAGGAGCATCTGGTCAGGCAGTACAAAATATGAATTTGATGTTTGGTTTAGAGGAAGAAGTTGGGTTAAAGTTAAAGTCCGTAGGGTTTTAAGTTGTAAGTATTAAGTTGTAAATAATGCAAAATTATAAAGACTTAGAAGTTTGGGAAAAAGCACATTCATTTACATTACAAGTGTATGAAGTAACCAAAGCTTTTCCTAATTATGAACTGTATAGCTTAACAAATCAATTACGCAGATCAGCTTCTTCCATACCCGCAAATATTGCAGAAGGTTGTGGCAAAAATTCAAAACAGGAATTGGCTCATTTTTTAAACATAGGATTAGGTTCAGCTAACGAAGCTGAGTATTTTTTAATTCTTTCGAAGGATTTATTGTATTTACAACAAACTTCTTTCGAGATTTTATTTAATCTGATTAACGAAGTAAAAGGAATTCTTATTTCACTAATAAGCAAAGTCAGGTCTTAATCAAATAACTTATTACTTATAACATACAACTTATGACTTTATTCGACGTATATCCGTTAAACGATATCACAATTACAAAGGCGCTGGGATCTTATGTTTGGGACGAAAATGGCGTGCAATATCTCGATATGTATGGCGGTCATGCCGTTATCAGCATTGGTCATACACATCCGCATTGGGTAAAAAGAATCGAAGAGCAGTTAGAAAAAATTGCGTTCTATTCAAACTCCGTTCACATTCCCATTCAGCAACAATTGGCTGATAAATTAGCCAAACTCAGCGGCAAAGAAGACTATCAGTTGTTCCTGGTAAACAGTGGTGCGGAAGCCAATGAAAACGCGTTAAAACTCGCTTCTTTTCATAATGGAAAAAAGAAAATTGTCGCATTTAAAAAAGCGTTTCACGGCAGAACTTCTTTAGCCGTTGCGGTTACAGATAACAAGTCAATTGTTGCGCCGGTGAACGAAACAGACAATGTAGATTTTCTTACATTTAATGATGAAGCGGCATTAAAAACTTATTTTCAAACACGTGGCAAGGATGTTTGTGCTGTTATTGTTGAAGGCATTCAGGGCGTAGGCGGAATTAATGTTGCTACCGATAGCTTTTTACAACTCATTCGCCGTTTGTGCGATCAGAACGATGCCATATTTATTGCTGATAGCGTGCAATGTGGTTATGGCAGAACAGGCAAGTTTTTCAGTCACGATCATGCGGGTGTAAATGCAGATATTTATACCATGGCAAAAGGTATGGGCAACGGCTTTCCCATTGGCGGTATTTTGATTGCACCTTACATAAAACCAAAGCATGGCATGTTGGGCACAACGTTCGGTGGTAATCACCTTGCCTGTGCGGCTGCATTGGCTGTTTTAGAAGTGATGGAAGAAGAAAACCTGATTGAATTTGCAAAGCAGCGCGGTCAGTATTTAATGAATCGTCTAAAGACAATCGAAGGCATTGAAAACGTGCGTGGCAGAGGTTTGATGATTGGTTTTGATGTGTCCGAAGAGTTGAAAGATTTGCGTAAAAAGTTGTTGTATGATTTCAACATTTTTACCGGCGAAGCAAAGCCAAATGTAATTCGTTTATTACCTTCCTTAGCTTTATCGCGCAAGCAATCAGAAGAATTTCTGGATGCGCTTCAGGAAGCGATTGGAGAGTTAAAGCCAACAGCTAAAATAGTCGAGCCGGTTGCCGTTGAAGAAGTAAAAGAAGTGGATTAGGTTTTATCTAATTACTAAGACGACACAAAAAAAATATATTGAGCTTTGTTGTTCTCAGTTCAGATTGTTTAATTGGTAATAAGACGTACAGGAGTGATTCTTTTTTCTCTTTATTTAAAAAAAGAAACAGCAAATCTTCGATTGCAATAATGTTCAACCAGAGTTGCAAAAGCTCGTAACATAAATAAATTCATTTACCACCAGTTTTAGCTGGTGTAAAACAAAAACAAAGAATAACATATTGAAGCAATTTATTTCTGTTCATGATGTTCCCGACATCAACGCATTGGTTGCAAAGGCGTTGGCATACAAAGTGGCTCCATTACAAGATAAAACGCTTGGCAAGGATAAACGTATTGGTTTGTTGTTTCTAAATCCTTCGTTACGCACGCGTTTAAGTACACAGGTTGCCGCACGTAATCTGGGCATGGAAGCCATTGTATTCAATGTAGATAAAGAAGGCTGGGCGCTTGAGTTTGAAGAGGGCGCAATTATGAGCGGCAGTACAGTTGAACACGTAAAAGATGCGGCGCCGGTATTGGGAAATTATTTTGATATTCTTTGCATCCGCACGTTTCCTTCGTTAAAGAATCGGGAAGATGATTACAGTGAATTATACATCACAGAATTTAAAAAATATTGTGGCGTTCCGGTTATCAGTTTAGAAAGCGCAACCCTTCATCCATTGCAATCTTTAACCGATGTAATTACAATACGTGAAGCGCTTCAAAACTCCCTTTTAGGGGTTAAAAGTAAACCCAAAATTGTTCTCACCTGGGCACCCCATGTAAAGGCGCTGCCACAGTGTGTTGCCAATAGTTTTTCACAATGGATAACTGCCTGGGGCGAAGCTGATTTTGTTATTACGCATCCCGAAGATTATGAGTTGAGTGAACAATTTACCAAAGGCGCTACTATTACGCATAATCAAGATGAAGCTCTGAAAGATGCTGACTTTGTGTATGTAAAAAACTGGAGCACATTTAATGATTACGGTAAGATTTATGAGAACGATCCAGGCTGGATGATGAACAATAAAAAGCTTGCTTTGACAAATAATGCAAAAGTGATGCATTGCCTACCTGTAAGAAGAAACGTAGAGTTGAGCGATGAGATTTTAGATGGCCCAAACAGCATTGTAACACAAGAAGCAGCTAACCGGGTTTGGGCAGCGCAGGTGGTTATCAGCGAGATATTGAAAAGCGTATAGAATGGACAAACTATACGTTATAAAAATCGGTGGAAATATTATAGATGATGAAGCGAAACTCAAAAGCTTTCTTCGGTCTTTTGCATCTGTGCACACTCCTAAAATTTTAGTTCATGGTGGTGGAAAGTTAGCTACGAAGCTGGCTGCACAATTAGGTGTTGAACAACAAATGATAGATGGCAGGCGCATTACCGATGTAGAAACATTAAAGATTGTAACGATGGTATATGCAGGCTTTATCAATAAAAATATAGTAGCGAAACTGCAATCGTATGGTTGCAATGCAATTGGTTTATGTGGTGCTGATGGCAACATAATACAATCGCATAAAAGAGTTCATTCCTCTATTGATTATGGTTTTGTTGGTGATGTTGATGTAGTGAATACTAACTTATTGCAAAGCTTGTTATCGCAAAATATAAATGTTGTCATCGCTCCGATTACGCATAATAAAGAAGGGCAATTATTAAACACAAATGCCGATACAATTGCGCAGGAAATTGCACAAGCCATGAGCGCTTTATATGAAGTAGAATTGATTTATTCTTTCGAAAAAAGTGGTGTATTGTTAGATGCAAATAATGATGAAACGGTAATTCCTTCTATCAATCCGGCAGAGTATAAAAACCTGAAAGAACAACAGGTAATTTTCGCAGGCATGATACCAAAATTAGATAACGCATTTGCGGCTTTACATAAAGGTGTTCGCCGTGTTGTGATTGGTAAAGCCGAGCAATTGGAACAGTTGATTTCAAATACTGCCGGCACAAGTATTATTCATGAATAATTCAGATTTACATATCTTTTATGAAGATGCGGTTGCGCTTCTTTCGCAACTGATTTCCATTCCCTCTTTTAGTAAAGAAGAAACCAAAACGGCTGATGTAATTGAAGCGTTTTTGCAATCAAAAAATATCATTACGCATCGCTTTTTAAATAACATTTGGACAGTAAATAAATATTACGACGAAAACAAACCAACCATTCTTTTAAACTCACATCACGATACAGTAAAACCCAATAAAAGTTATACACTCGATCCGTTTTTACCACTTCAAAAAGATGGCAAATTATATGGTTTGGGAAGCAATGATGCGGGCGGTTGTTTGGTAGCTTTACTGAATACGTTTGTTTATTTTTATAACAAAGAAAACTTACCTTTTAGTCTTTTAATAGCCGCAACAGCTGAAGAAGAAATATCAGGTAAAAATGGTATCGAAGCCTTATTACAACAAAACGAGTTTAAGCAGTATCATTTGACATGCGGCATTGTTGGCGAGCCGACTTTATTAAACATGGCTGTAGCTGAAAAAGGCTTGCTGGTGCTGGATTGTATGGCTTATGGCAGAGCCGGACATGCTGCACGCGAAGAAGGCGAAAATGCTATTTATAAAGCACTAAAAGATATTGAATGGTTTCGTACCTATCAATACGATAAAGTATCGCCATTACTTGGACCGATGAAGATGAGTGTTACCATTATCAATGCCGGTTCGCAGCATAATGTTGTGCCGCATGAATGCAGCTTTACCGTTGATGTTCGTGTAAATGAATTATACACGTTTGAAGAAGTGTTAGCCATCATTAAACAACATGTAAGTTGTGATATAATGCCACGCAGCACGCGTTTGCGCAGCACTTCCATTTCACTTGAACATCCGTTGGTAAAAGCTGGTTTGGAATTGAGTAAAACATATTATGGTTCGCCCACCACGAGCGATAAAGCATTAATGCCTTTTTCAACGTTAAAAATGGGTCCCGGCGACAGTGCCAGAAGTCATACTGCAGATGAATTTATCTACCTCGACGAGATTAAAGCAGGAATAGAGACTTACATTACATTGCTCAATAACTTTAAATAATTGCTGTAGGTTAATGCTTAAGCAAAGGCTTTTTGCATTATGCTTTCAGCTTTCAGCAAATTATGAAACTCTGGCAAAAAAATATAACATCGCTTAAAGAAGTAGAAACTTTTACAGTTGGCAAAGACCGTGAATTTGACTTGCTGCTTGCGCCTTTTGATGTATTGGGAAATATAGCTCATGCAAAGATGTTAGCCACAATTGGTTTGCTTACAAATGACGAAGCTGATGTATTAAGCAAAGAGCTAAAAGTAATTTACAAAACCATTCAGCAATCAGATTTTAAAATTGAGCCGGATGTAGAAGATGTTCATTCACAGATCGAGTTTTTACTCACGCAAAAGCTGGGTGATATTGGTAAAAAGATCCATTCTGCACGCAGCCGTAACGACCAGGTTCTGGTTGATGTGAAATTATTTTTACGAAGTGAATTAGAAAAAACAGTTCTGACTGCGCAATCTTTTTTTCAATTGCTAATAACGAAAAGCAATGAATTAAAAGATGATTTTTTACCTGGTTATACGCACCTGCAATTGGCTATGCCTTCTTCGTTCGGATTGTGGCTGGGCGCTTATGCAGAAGGCTTGGTTGATGATATAATAACCGTAAAAGCAGCGTATGATGTGGTAAATAAAAACCCGTTAGGTTCTGCGGCTGGTTATGGTTCTTCTTTTCCAATTAACCGTACGTTAACTACACAGTTACTTGGCTTTGCTGATCTCAACTATAATGTTGTGTATGCACAAATGGGACGAGGCAAAGCAGAACGTGTTGTAGCGTCTGCATTAGCCAATGTGGCTGATACATTGGCTCGTCTTAGCATGGATGCGTGTTTGTACCTCAATCAGAATTTCGGCTTTATTTCTTTTCCGCCGCAATTAACAACAGGCAGCAGCATTATGCCGCATAAAAAGAACCCCGATGTATTTGAGTTAATCCGTTCTTACTGCAATCGCATTAAAGCTTTGCCAAATGAAATTATGATGATGACAACCAATCTTCCTTCCGGTTATCACCGCGATTTGCAGTTGCTGAAAGAACATCTTTTTCCTGCCTTAGAAACCTTACATAATTGTATTGATATGGCTGGTTTGATGATTAGTAATATGGAAGTAAAGAAGGATATTTTGCAGGATGAAAAATACAAATACCTGTTTAGTGTAGAAGAAGTAAATAAGCTGGTTTTACAAGGCATTCCTTTCAGAGATGCTTATAAAAAAGTAGGGCTGCAAATAGAAGCAAACAACTTTCAATACGCTACCGAAGTTCATCATACACACGAGGGCAGCATTGGCAATTTATATAATGATAAGATAGAAGCGAACATGAAAAAAGCGATAGATAGTTTTGACTTCCAAACCTATCATACCGCTTTTGAAAAACTTCTGGATTAATTATGAATTATAAATTAGTAATTATAAGACTTATACATACACAATGGATTCTTCTATAATTCACAATTACTAATTCATAATTTATAATTAACCCTATCCTTTATACGTCACTTTCCAAATTGTATTTCCGCTATCATCAGCCACCAGCAAAGAGCCGTCCTGAAGTACAGTTACATTCACAGGTCTGCCATATACTTTTTTGTCTTTTTCATCCGCAATAAAGCCCGTCATAAAATCTTCCGGTTTGCCGGGCGTGCCATTCGTAAACGGAACAAATACCACTTTGTAACCACTTAAAGCAGATCGGTTCCAGGAACCATGCTCACCAATAAAGGCACCGTTTTTATACTTTGACGGAAATGTATTGCCATTGTAAAAATGCAAGCCCAAAGCCGCTACATGAGAACCTAAAGGAACATCGGGCACAATGGCTTTTTGTACCATTTCAGGCTTTTGTTTATCTTTCATACGCGGATCTTCGTGCTGACCATAATAGCTAAACGGCCAACCATAAAAACCACCTTGTTTTACACTGGTAAAATAATCCGGCACCAACTCATCGCCTAATTCATCACGTTCATTAACGGCGGCATATAAAGTTCCTGTTGAAGGCTGTAATGCAATACCGGCGGGATTTCGCAAGCCACTTGCATAAACGGTTTCACCGCTGCCATCCGGATTCACTTGTAATACATCAGCACGACGGGTTTCATTTTCCAAACCATGTTCAGCCACATTGCTGCCACTGCCAACGGCTATAAAAATTTTGTTATTGTCTTTGTTTGCAATAATGTTTCTTGTCCAGTGATTGTTATAACCACCTGCAGGCAAATCAACAATCTTTTTACCCTGCGATTTCATAATACTGTCGTCAGCATTATACGGATAACGCCACAAACCATCGGTGTTAGCCACATAAAAATCATTTCCTATAATCAATACACCATAAGGTTGATGCAGACCAGCCAGATAAACAGAGCGTGTATCCGGAATACCATCTTTATTTGTATCGCGCAGCAACGTAATTCTGTTTGCACTGGCTCCTAAGCGCTGCGATTTGTTTTTACCATTTATCAACGTCTCTGTTTTTGCCGCACCCTTTGTTTCTGTATTGGATTCTACCACAAACACATCACCATTTGATGCCTGGTAAATATTGCGCGGATTCACTAAATCTTTCGCATAAGCTGTTACCGTAAAACCAGCCGGAACAACCGGCGTTTTGTCTTGCGGCCAACCGATTACTTCACAATATACCGATACGGATTTCGTATTGTAAGGCGCAGGCAAATTCAACTCTTGCGTTGCTGTTGCAACCGTATCTGCTTTGTCTTTATTTTCTTCTTTCTTCGCGTTGTTATTGTTACAGGCAGCAGCCATTACTGTAATCGCAACCGCACTTGCCATCAGGTATTGTTTCATAGTTTATATATCATTTCAAATACAGTTTGCAAGAGTAATGCCACGCACCTTGTTTAATTGTTTACGGTTATAAAACTTTGCTGCACATTACACGCAAATGTTGCAAGAACGTTTATGATAACACCTTTTTCTACCGCAATTGATTTTTAGTTGTATCATTTTTTAGTATTTGGTACGATGACTCAAGCAGTTCTTTTTGAATTACAAGTGGAAAATGCAAGCGATCAAAATTGATTTTTATGAATTGATTTTTTAATAATTCTAATAGTAATGTTAAACCAATTCTTAATTTCTATATCCATCAAAAAAAAACACTTTGGTTAGCACGCAATTAAAAAATCAGCACCTGCTGTGGCGCACCGGCTTTGGCTGTACCGCAGATGAAATACCTGGTTTATCGAACATGCACACAAATAAATTATACACTTCAATACATGCATCTTCAATCAACTCATCAAAAGATATTTTGGTTACAACCAACACGCTAAAAGAGTTATATGCCGATTATAAAAGTGCCGGCAATAAAGTAAAAGACAACGACAGTTTATCGATCGCAACTAAAAAAGAAATACGCCAGTTAAGTCGTGAAAATTTAAAAACACTTAACCTGACATGGCTAAATGAAATGATTTCATCGTCTGCACAATTGCGCGAAAAAATGTCGCTTTTCTGGCATGGACATTTTGCTTCGCGAACCATCAACATTTACTTTCAGCAATTGCTGCTGAATGATATTCGTACAAATGCGTTGGGCAATTTTGGCGATTTATTAAAAGCAGTTAGTAAAAGTGCTTCGATGCTTAGCTTTTTAAATAATCAGCAAAACCGCAAACAACACCCGAACGAAAACTTTGCCCGCGAAGTAATGGAACTCTTTACCATGGGCAGAGGCAACTATACCGAGCAAGATGTAAAAGAAGCCGCCAAAGCCTTTACAGGATGGGCTTTCGACATTAACGGAGACTTTACATTCCGGCCTTTTTTTCACGATGACAGTAAAAAAAAGTTCTTAGGTAAAGAAGGAAATTTTACAGGTGATGATATTGTAAACATCATTCTTGAACAAAAGGCAACCGCAACGTTTATCACGCAAAAAATCTATCGCTATTTTGTAAATGAAACGCTTGATGATAATCATGTAAACTGGCTCTCAAACCGGTTTTATCAAAGTAATTATAACATCCAATCTTTACTGGATGATATTTTCAACAGCGACTGGTTTTACGATGAAAAAAATATTGGTGCTAAAATTAAATCGCCGGTTGAATTGTTAGTTGGTATTCGTAGAATATTACCGATGCAAATGGAAAACGAATCAATACAATTGTTGTTGCAAAAAGCGTTGGGGCAATTGCTGTTTTATCCGCCAAACGTTGCCGGTTGGCCGGGCGGTAAATCTTGGATTGATAGTTCTACGTTAATGCTTCGTCTTCGCATACCACAACTGTTGAAAGATGATGATACATTTTATATTACTATAAAACAAGATGATGATGTGCAAATGGGAATGAGTGACAAGTTCAGTAACGCACGTGGCAATACAAAATCTTTAGGCAACGGCAGTTTTCAATTGCGTGCAAACATAGACTGGGCAAGCTTTACAAAAGGTTTTGCCAATGTAAAAAAAGAGAATTTATATGCAGCTTTAGAAAGCATTTTATCACAGGTTCCTTCTGCTTCTATAGCTCAAAATGCAGTGCAGCAAATAGCAGATAACAGCAGCCGGGAATCATATATACAAACAACAGCCATCGCTCTTATGAGCACGCCGGAATATCAGCTTTGCTGAGGAATTGTATTAGGTAAAATGTATTAAATATTAGGACAAATACTTGATACGAATGAATGGCAGCAAGTATTCTTTCCTTAACATACAACAATCATAATTCATCATCCATAAATCGTCATTCTCTATCATGCTTATCAAACGCAGACAATTTTTACAAATCGGATCATTAGCCACAGGTTCATTTATGATTCCAAAATTTTTAAAAGCTTTTGAAAATAAAGTGCCGTTTGTACCGCAGGAAAATAAAGTAATTGTTGTATTGCAATTAAGCGGCGGTAACGATGGTTTAAACACCGTAATTCCTGTGCGGAATGACATCTATCAAAAGTCTCGTCCGGGCATTGGTTTGAATAAAGATAAAGCAGTAATGATAACCGATGAAGTTGGCTTGCATCCTGCATTACAGGGCTTTGCCGATTTGTATAATGATGGCAGTTTAGGAATTATGAACAGTGTTGGTTATCCCAATCCGGACCGGAGTCATTTTCGCAGTATGGACATCTGGCAAAGCGGAAGTGCAAGCAATGAAACCTGGCAAAGCGGCTGGATAGGCAGATATTTAGATGCGCAATGCAATGGTTGCAGTAAGCCTACACAAGCTTTGGAAATTGATGATACATTAAGTCTTGCGTTGAAAGGCATGGATGAAAAAGGTATTGCGCTGCGCGATCCAAAACGTTTATACAATACAAGTCATGAAGATTATTTTAAAGCGATTTTGCAAAGCCATCATACAGATGAGCATCATGAAAAGCCGGTAGATTATTTATACAAAACCATGGCGGAAACATTGAGCAGTGCTGATTATATTTTTCAGCAAAGCAAGTTGCATCCGTCATCTGCCGAATATCCAAAAACACAATTGGGAAGCAGTTTAAAAACCATTGCTTCGCTAATTCTTTCAGACATCAATACCAAAGTGTATTATGTAAGTCATGGCAGTTTCGATACGCATGTAAACCAACAGCAGCAACAACAACGTTTGTTTACAGAAATGAATGATGCCGTTTCTTCTTTTGTAAAAGATATGAAAGCCAACAATCGTTTTAACGATGTGCTGCTCTTTACATTCAGTGAGTTTGGCAGGCGTGTGACGCAAAATGCAAGTGGCGGAACAGATCATGGAACGGCGAACAATATGTTTTTAATAAGCGGCGGTTTGCAGCAAAAAGGCTTGCTAAACGCGATGCCTGATTTAAGCAGTTTGCAGGACGGCGATTTGCAATACCAGGTTGATTTTAAAAATGTATATGCAACGGTCTTAGATAAATGGCTAAAAGCCGATGATGAGAAAATTCTGGGTAAAAAGTATGAGAAGCTGGGGTTTGTATAAAATATAAAATACAGTTTTATGTTACGAGCGTCTGATACTCCGGTTGAACCCAGTTGCGACGCTCCGTTCAACGTTCCGTTAACAATTAAACAATTGTTCAAAACAACTTAGCATCGCTTATATTTTATAATAAACAATCAATATGATACTTCGAATCTGGCATGGTTACACAACACCCGCAAATGCAGATGCTTATGAACACTTATTAAAAGAAGAAATCTTTACAGGCATACAAGCAAAAAATATAACAGGCTACAAAGGCATCCAGTTACTAAAGCGAAAGCTGGAAAATGAAGTTGAATTCATCACCATTATGACGTTTACAGATTATGAAGCTGTTAAGCAATTTATGGGTGAAGATTATGAGCAGGCTTATGTACCCGATGCTGCCAGAAAAATACTTTCGCGTTTTGATGCTGTATCGCAACATTATAAAGTTATTCACGAATTGAATTATTCATAAATCATAAATCAACAATCCGAAATCATAACTCTCTTGCCATACTTTTGCAACCTGATTTTTACAGTTATGCAAAAAGACATACAGATATTCAGTCTTATCAATAAAGAATTAGAGCGTCAGCGCCGCGGTATCGAACTCATTGCGTCGGAAAATTTTACCAGTCTCCAGGTAATGCAGGCAATGGGTAGCGTAATGACAAACAAATATGCAGAAGGTTATCCCGGCAAGCGTTATTATGGCGGTTGCGAAATTGTAGACCAAAGCGAGCAGCTTGCCATTGACCGGTTAAAACAAATTTTCGATCTTGAATATGCCAATGTGCAGCCACACAGCGGCGCACAAGCCAATGCAGCTGTGTCTTTGGCTGTGTTAAAGCCCGGCGATGTTACATTAGGTTTAGACCTAAGTATGGGTGGGCATTTAACGCACGGCTCGCCCGTAAATTATAGCGGTAAACTCTACGAAGCACATGCGTATGGCGTTACCAAAGAAGGTTTGGTAGATTATGATATGCTTGAAGCCAAAGCCCGCGAACACAAACCAAAAATGATTTATTGTGGCGCCAGCGCTTACAGCCGCGATTGGGATTATGCCCGCATTCGTGCTATAGCAGATGAAGTTGGCGCGTTGGTTATGGCAGACATTGCGCACCCGGCCGGTTTGATTGCCAAAGGTTTATTATCATCACCGTTCCCGCATTGCCATATTGTAACCTCAACCACGCACAAAACCTTGCGTGGACCTCGCGGCGGTATCATTATGATTCAAAAAGATTTTGAAAATCCGTTTGGTATCAAAGACAACAAAGGCAATATACAGATGATGAGCAAACTGATTGACCTGGCTGTATTTCCGGGTATTCAGGGCGGACCATTGGAACATATTATTGCAGCGAAAGCGATTGCTTTCGGAGAAATCTTAAGCGATGAATTTTCTGCTTATGCGCAACAGATTATTAAGAACTCGCAGGCTATGGCAAAAGCCTTTACAGATAAAGGTTACAACCTGATTAGCGGCGGAACAGACAATCATTTGATGTTAATTGATTTGCGCAACAAAAATATCAGCGGTAAAAAAGCAGAACAAGTGTTAGGCGAAGCCGATATTACAGTAAATAAAAACATGGTTCCGTTCGATGATAAAAGCGCTTTTGTTACCTCGGGCATTCGTATTGGCGTTCCGGCAATTACTACGCGCAATATGAAAGAAGAACACATGCAGTTTATCGTAAACAATATTGATGTTGTATTGATGAATGCCGACGATGCATCTTTATTACAAAAGATAAAAGGCGAGGTAAATGAATTTATGCAGCAGTTTCCACTGTATCCGGAATTATAATTTTCTTTAATATTTTAAAGAAATGCTAAAGCAAAAATTTTTTTTAAACCGGGTGTAACTTCTTTTCCATTGCAAAGTCAGTTGAACAAATAATTTATTCATCCATGAAAAAGATTTTTGCACTCCTCGCTGCTACCGTTGTTCTTGCTTCTGCCAGTTTTGCACAAACAAGCAAAATGAAATCTGACACAACTCATAAGTCAACGCACAAAGCTGTGCATCATACTATGAAGAAAGGCGATTCTACAACGAAGAGCAAAAAACCAATGTAGAAGAAAGTAAAGTAATCTTACTTTCTTTTCAAACGTTTTTACATTTTTAGCCGCAGTTTTGCAACTGTGGCTTTTTTATGCCGTTATTAAAAGGTTACAAGAGTTCTGTTTTTTGTACAAGCAAATTTCCTTCAGTATAACCAGCAAGTAAACTATTTTCAATTATGATAAACCTTGTCAAAATTATTCATGCCTAAATTGTATTGTAATTTGTTACGCCTTCTTTCCCCATAAAATAGTAGTTAAAAACAGTATCGCTAATACAGAGACAATTATTTTTGACTGCAGAAATGAATATGAATACAATAAAGCGAACCTTTGCGCTATTGGTAAGGGACCTTAAAAAGCCTTTTGTAATAAAAAGGGATTTTAAAAAGCTTTACCAGTTGTGGGCTATGCAATCAGATTTGCCGACATGCCAGCCTGTTCATAACAAACTGCTCATTATTCGCCTGGATGATATAGGCGATTATATTTTATGGAGAAATAGCCTTCGTTTTTACAAAACATCTCTGAAATGGAATCGTTACCAAATTGTTTTGCTGGGTAACAAAGCCTGGAAAAGCATTTTTGATTATATAGATAATTCTGCCGTAGATAAAAGTATTTGGGTTGATAAAAGTGAATATCTCGCTAACGAAACTTATCGGTTTGAGATATGGAAACAATTACGGGCAGAAGGTTTTGAAACTGTTATTTGTCCCACTAAAATAAGAACGCCGTTATTTGATGATATATGCACTTTAGCAACCGGTTCGCTAAATACATTCGGAACAAAAAGTACCTGCGCTGAGCTAAAAATGAATGCCTTTTCCGATAAGATATATAAACACCTGTATCAGAATAATAAAGTTTATCACGAATTCTTTTTTAACCAGGATTTTGCCAACTGGTGCTGCCAAACCAACTATCATCTGAAACGACCGGAGATTGATTTGTCATTACTGCGCCCGGTGGCTAACGATTATATTTTGTGTTATATCGGTGCTTCCCGAAAGAGCAGACGACTGCCGGTTAAAACATGGATTCAGCTCATCGAATTGGTAAAGAAATCGTACGATAAAAAAATAATATTAGCCGGCGGTCCGGCCGAACAAACGTTGTCTCAACAGATCGTCTTAGCCACGCAGGTTGATAATATTACCGGCAAAGTATCTTTAGCCGAAATGACTACCTACACGGCTTTTGCTGCGGCTGTTATAACAGGCGATACTATGGAAGCGCATCTTGCCGTTTCGTGCAAAAAACCAACTGTTATTTTTGCAAACGGCAATACCTTCGCCCGGTTTTCTGCTTATAAAGAAGCCGGTATACAAACGGTTGAAACCGTTTATGCAAAACCTTTTTTAAAGGCCTGGAAGAAAAAGAATTATGTGTTGTTTTTAAATTATGTAGCTGTTACAAACGATATAACAACAATTACCGCGGAAGATATTATGCAGGCCTTACAAAAAGTATATGTTGCTTAATGTGCCGTTTGTATGAGAACCAAGAACATAACAATTATTTTTTCCATGTTCTGTAAGTCAGGCAGCATCTGTTTAGGTTTTTTATTTAGCATAAAACTCCGGTCTTAATATTGCGCCGTAAATTATTTTTGAAACATTTGTAATGGCATTGAATTTAAAAAATATCAAAAACATAATCATCAGTCGTCCTGATAGCATCGGCGATGCTGTATTGGCGATATCGGCAGGTAAAATACTGAAAGACCGTTTTCCAGGTGTATGTATTGCTTACCTGGGAAAGGCATATACAAGGCAATTAGTTGAAGCCTGCGAATACATAGATGAATTTATAGACGTAAAAGATTTCTTAGCAAATAAAGTTACTGTTTGCGGTCAACCGCCGGAGGTTATTGTTCATGTGCTTCCTACGCCTGCCGTTGCAAAGCGCGCCAAACAACTGAAAATTCCGTGGCGTATTGGCACAACCAACCGTTTGTATCATTGGCCAACCTGCAACAAACTGGTAAAATTAAGCCGTAAAAATTCTGATTTGCATGAGGCGCAGCTGAACCTCAAATTATTGTCTGCACTTGGCATTAATAAAACCTTTAGCCTGGCTGAAATAGCCGATTCGTATGGATTGCATCATATACAACCTTTACAGCAGCAATTTGCTTCGTTAATAGACCCGAATAAATACAATATTATTCTGCATCCAAAATCGCAGGGCAATGCAATAGAATGGGGAATAAAAAATTTCATTGAATTGGTGAAGATTCTTGAGCCATCCAACTATCAAATTTTTATTACCGGAACCGAAAAAGAAAGAGAATACATTCAGCCGCTATTTGCCGAAGTGGGAGATAAGGTGACCGACTTAACAGGCAAAATGGACTTGGCGCAGTTTATATCTTTCATCAATCAATGTAACGGTCTAATCGCTTGCAGCACCGGTCCCATTCATCTGGCAGCAGCTTTAGGTATTGATGCGTATGGTTTATATTCAAGGCACAGGCCTATTCATACCGGGCGGTGGGGACCTATCGGCAAGCATGTTTTTATAATAGAATCTGATGTAGAAAAATACAAAGGAGATATGAATGATGTAAAGCCGGAGACTGTAAAACAAGTGATAGAAAAAAATGTCGCTCAACCTATGTAAAAGCTGTTATTCCTTACTTTAAGAACTGAAAAAAATACAATAAATTCTGTACGAATTTTTACTGCGGCAGCGTTGTATCTGCCACGTACAAAACAGTATTAGGCAGAATTTTAAATAGCTGGATGTCGGTTAAATCCTGTTTTGCCGTCATGCCAATTGAGGAGTTAATAATATTACCATTTAACTGGTGAATAGAAACAGGCTTATCAGTATAAAAGTTTCCCTTGTTTTGATCCCACCAAAGCTCGTTGGTACGCATGGTATCGCCTTTTAAATTGTACACCACAACACTATCGCGCAGCAGCACTTTACTTTGATTTTCCATATAGCGACCATATTTGGCAAACAACTGGCTTTCCACCTGGGTACTGTCGTTATAAAAATCTACGTGCAAAGTTTTGGGAAATTCGGTTCGTGGTGTATCTGCCTGAATGCGCAGCATCAGCGGCGATGTAAGTTTCGCTTTCACCAAAGCATCCTGGCTCAGGTAACTGGTTATATCTATAGCCTGTTCAACGCTGGTTTTTTTCTGGCTTAACGCCTGCACCTGCTTAATATCGTTTTCGCAGGCAGATACAAAAAAGCAGCTCACCAGAACTGCTTTCCATATATTTTTATAGTTGAAAAAACTATTCATACTTGCGCTTTTGAAACCAGAGGTCGCTCAAAGATAAACCCATCGAAATCTTAAAGAAGTTTTCGGTAACATTATTAACGTTTGTGCCGCGCTTTCCTACTTCCAAAGCTGTATTTATAATGGTTGACTGGTTGCTGTAACGCTGCGTTCTTACCCGCAAACCAGCGCCAAATGTAACGGCAGTTGTTTTTAATCCATTGCCGTCTGCATCAATATAATCTTTACCGGTGTAAAAGCCGAGGCGATAAATGGTATGTGCAAAAAAGCCGTTGCTATATACGTTTGGCGTGATGTTGCCACCTACCCGAAACAACCAGTTATTTACAACCTGGTCTTTCTGATTGTTGTAGCGATAATCAGTTCCCCAGTTTCCGGCTGAAAGCTCAGCGCCAATTCCCCATTTATTTTCACTCAAAGTAGAAAAGCCGGTCGGATATTGGTTTTTCGTAATCATAAAACCGACATTAAACATGGCAGGCAATACAGCTTTATCGGTCGGGTTGCGTTGAAATTTCACAGTATCGTAAGGTAAAGTTCCACCATCTGTATTATAATAATAAGTTTCGTTCAATACATCCGAAGACACATTTATATTCTGCTTCAAGGTACCCGCGGCGCCGATAACCAATCTGTAATCAGATGTTACTTTAGTTAAGCTATCTTTCTTTTCGCTTAATTTCAGGTTTACCTGAACGCCGACATTGCCAAACAAACCGCTGAAATTTCCGGTGCTGGCAACACTTCCGTTGTGATAACCAACAGAATCGTTTATTAAAATAATATTGGTAGAAATTTCTTTTCGGCCAAACAAATAGCCGCCATTTACACCGAGACTAAAACCGCCCCATCGTTTGCCAATACCAACAAATGCCTGGTTTAATCCGCCGGTGCCGTTATAAATCGTATGCATACTATCCGGACCGCGACCAAAACTTTCGATGCTATAATTGATACGCGAAACCGGTTTTAAACCGGCTACCATTCCCAGATGATGCTTGTTAAGCGGAAAACCAACCAGAATATAAGAAGGAATAAAATTGACAGAATTATATTTTAAAACAGGATTGTTATTATGCAAAGTGCGCGCATCAATGCTTACACCGACATCAAACGTAAACATGCCTCCGTTTATATACGTTTTTATATCGCTGTATGAAGCCGGATTATCTGAGTTTAAAGTTCTGCCGTCTGAGTAAGCCGCTGTAAGTCCCGCCAACCCGCGTGCAGCAATGGTTTGACTTGGATATAAGTCGCCAATACCATACCTGGAATAAGGAGAATTTTCTTGTGCTAATAAAAAAGAACCCGGAAAAACAATTAATAAAAAAACGAGAGTATAATTAATGATTTGCTTCACTGATTGCATATAAACCTTTATATAAAAAATAAGGGTCTGCAAATATCTTGTTTTTGAGATGCGGCTGGAAAAAGGGCATGTTACCCCCGGTTAAATGCGCGTTAAAGTTGCTGTATTTCAAGGCATATTCATCGATGAAACCATCAATTTCCTTGCTCATTCCTAATATTACGCCACTTAACAAATTGGTTTTGGTATCGTACCCGATGAGCGGAAAATTCCAGTCCGGTTCTACAAGAGGCAACAAAGCAGTATGATCGTGCATCGCTTTAAAACGCATTTCTAAACCCGGCGAAATGCTGCCGCCGAGAAATTCTCCAAACTTATTAATGAAGTTAAATGTAATGCAGGAGCCAAGTGCAATAACAAGATTATGTTTATCAGGATAAAATTCAACAGCCGCCGCCGCCAAAGCCAAACGGTCTGCACCAATGGTATCCGGCTTTCCGACAGGCGTTGTAAAAGGCAATTTACTTTGATAAGATAATTTATGAAACGCTGTTTTTTGTTTTAATAATTCTTCTGTTTCCGCTGAATGATTGATAACGGAAGACAAAATGGTTTTGGCTGGATTGTATTGTTGTAATAAACTATCAACGGCTTCTGCAGAATCGTTTTCTAAAACAAGTACGTCTTCTAATTTTTTACCATAAAAAATAGGCGCACTTCAATCGTGTATTGCCAAAATCAAAACAAAGCGTTGTTTTCATATTGTATTTAAACCGGCTAAATTAGAAGAATTAAATGTTGCAGAAGAAAGTTGTATTGACTGTTTTGTTTATGATTTTACTGCAATAAAATGTAATTTTAAAATTGTAAACCCATAACGTATGGACGATTTGATAGAGCAGATAAAACAAAAGCCAAATCTGAAATCTTTGGTAACTCAATTAAACCAGATTATTGAAGAAGAAGATAAGCGTCGCAGATGAGTTTTATAACACCATTACCGAAAGCGACAAAGCCGAATTTATAAATGGCGAGGTTGTAATGCATTCGCCTGTAAAACTGGAACATGCTGAATCGTCTGAATTTTTATTTATGCTTATGAAGACATACTGCATGAAGAATAATTTAGGACAAGTTCATACTGAAAAAATAATGATTCATCTCATACGTAATAGTTACGAGCCGGATATTGTTTTCTTTAAAAAAGAAAAAGCAGACAAGTTTATAACCGGGCAAATGCTGTTTCCGGCACCAGACTTAGTTGTAGAAGCACTTTCTCCATCAACAGAAAAGGCAGATCGCGGGATAAAGTTCTTAGATTATGCTATGAACGGCATAAAAGAATATTGGATAATAGACCCAATACAAAAATCGGTTGAGCAATATTTGTTAGAACAAAGTAATTACCAACTTGAATATAAAGGAAAAGCCGGAACGATTTCCAGTATTGCACTTGCCGGTTTTACCATTGAAGTAAAAGCCATTTTTGATACAAATGAAAACGTAAAGGCTTTGCAGCAAATTCTTTCTTAATATCAATTCTTAATATCAAAAGTTCAGATCAAAACCTTTCAGCTCTTTAAAATGACCGTTTAGTTTTACCCTTTCTTTCAGTAATTCGGCGCCCATAACCATCGGCAATATTTTTTTTAAATGCCGTTTTAAATATTCTAAACGCTGGTCTTCGCGCAGCAAACCCAACAGTTCGTATTCTTCTTCCAAAGAAAGCCCGGCGTGATGCGCAATGTCGTAGCTGCGCAGTTCTTCATCCGGCTTTTTAAAATCTTTGGTTACTTTCAACAGTTTGTGCAATTTGTGCAGGCTGCTAATTATTCGTTGCATCAAACGGACATTCGGCTCTCTGTTGTTAGTTGGATAATCTACAATAGCGCCGCTATATAATTTATCGGGAATATTTTTTATTACTTCTAATATGCGAAACACAGTAACACCTTTGGTACGAATATCTATTTTACCATCTTCGTGCACGGCTGCCACTTCAGTTATTTCTACCAGTGTTCCCATGTCGGCAACATTATTTTTTATAACTGTCGGAATACCAAATGGTTTTTTTTCGGTGATACATTCATTAATCAGTTGTTTATAACGTTCTTCAAAGATGTGCAGGTTTAGCTGCTCGCCCGGATATACCACAATTTCCAAAGGAAAAATCGGAACAAAATTGATCATAAAAACAAAGGTATTGGATAGTGTAAAACGAGGAAAGAGATTGGTAATGAAAGAATGTTAATTTACCTGCGCCGCTTACTATCATTTTGCGGATCAATATGACTGTGCATAAATTTCATTTTTCATTGTAAAATAAATTTTTTTAAACGCGTTATGGTTATGTGTGCCGAAACAGCAATTTTGTGGGGCGGAATTGCAAACATTTCATCTTTTATACCTTCTAACATAACATGCGTGTTTATAACGAATCGAGGGGCAGAATTATCCAGATTATTATTCTGATTGTCTTTGTTGTCATCATTACACAACTCCTGCATTTACAGTTGTTTTCATCCGAATACCGGCTGCAGGCAGAAAACAATGCGATTTATCGAAAAGTCGTGTATCCCAACCGAGGTATCATCTTCGACCGCAAACGCCGTTCGATACTGGAAAATACAGTTATGTACGATTTGATGATTACGCCATCAGAGATTCGCGGTACCGATACAGCTTCACTTTGCGCCATTTTAGGAATTGATACAGCCGAATTTAAGAAGCGCGTCTTGACAAGCATCTTTAAAAATTCACGATACAAGCCCGGTACTTTTGAGGCTCTTTTGTCTTCCGAAAAATACGCCCGCCTGAATGAGAATATGTATAAGTTCCCGGGATTTGTATTGCAGGAAAGACCTATCCGAAGTTATCCGTATCATGTAGGCGCGCAGGTGCTCGGTTATATTGGCGAAGTGGATACCGGGTTTCTCCGTAAACATGCGGGAGAAGGTTATGAAATGGGCGACTACGCAGGTCTGGCAGGCTTAGAAAAAACTTATGAAAAAATATTAATGGGGCAGCGTGGCGTAAAGCGTTTGATTCGTGATAATCACGCCCGTATTGTTGGCTCATACGAAAAAGGAATTTTTGATACTGCATCCATTGCCGGCCGAAATTTATATACCAGTATTGATGTAGATGTTCAGCAATTAGCCGAGAAATTATTAAAGAATAAAATCGGCAGTGCAGTTGCCATCAATCCCAAAACAGGCAGCATCATCGCGATGGCGTCCGGTCCGAGTTACGACCCGCAGGAACTAACCGGCTCGCAACGTCGTAAAAATTTCAGCCGCATGTTTTTAGATACGGCAAAGCCCTTATTCAATCGTGCCATTAAAGGTATGTATCCGCCGGGTTCTACTTTTAAACCGTTGGGTGGATTGATTGCTTTGGATGAAGGGTTAATTACACCGGCTTATGGATATCCTTGTAGCGGCGCTTATACGGCTTGCGGTGTAACGGTGAAATGTACACACAGCGGCGGCGGTCATGCGCGCGATCTTCGTATTGCGTTAGCCAACTCCTGTAATTCTTATTTTACAAACGTATATAGAATGACGGTTGATAACCCTGCGTATGCCAATCCACGGCTGGGTTATATGAAGTGGAAAGAATACATGAACAACTTTGGTATGGGCAGACGGCTTGGTGTTGATTTGCCAAGTGAAGATCCTGGAAAAGTGCCCGATACATCTGGTTATAACCGCGATTACGGCAACAATCATTGGGGAAGCTGTTTTAATGAAACGCTGGGTATTGGTCAGGATAGAATGCTGGCAACGCCTTTACAATTGGCCAACCTGATGGCAATCATCGCTAACGGCGGTTATTATTTTACACCGCATTTTGTAGACAGCGTAGAGAACGAAACGATAGAAGACACTGTTTTCTTTAATAAGTATCGCACGAAACATCAAACCACACATATTACTGCCGAATCTTTTGATGCCGTTCACCAGGGAATGCACGATGTTACGATTATTGGTACGGCCTCGCATATTAAAATACCCGGTATTAATTATTGCGCGAAAACAGGAACAGCTCAAAATCCACACGGTAAAAACCATTCCATTTTTGTAGCGTATGCGCCGGAAGAAAATCCGCAGATTGCTGTGGCTGTTGTAGTTGAAAATGCGGGTTACGGCGCTACCTGGGCAGGACCGATTGCTTCTTTTATGATAGAAAAATATTTGAACGATACAATTGCTACAGACAGAATAAAAGATATTGACCGCGTTTCTTCTGCCGACTTAATTCCGGCTGCGATTAAGCATTGGTATTTTGCAAAAGATTCAATCCGGGCTGTGAAAGCGGCAACCAAAGTAGAAACGGATACCATCCCCAATACAAAGTTGGATAACAATTTAGACAACCGGAAGGTAACATTCGACCCGGAAGCCGAGCCAAACCGCAAAGATTCGTCTTCTAAAAATGAAGATGTGCCGAAACCGCAACCGCCTCCCACAGTGTCGCCGGCAGATGATCCGAGAAAAAGACCAAATCCAAACACCAAACCATGAGTACAGCATATTATCAAAATAAATCAATTTCAAAAGGCATTGACTGGCTGATGATAGCGCTTTACATCTTGCTTGTTTGTGTTGGCATCTTATGTATTTTCATGGTAGAATACAACCCGGATGAAAAGTTTTCTTCTTTTTTTTCAGGTCAAACCAATTACAGTAAACAAATACTCTTCACCGGCATCTGCGTGATAGTAGCCACTTTTATTTTACTAAGCGATAGTAAATTATATACAGCATTCGCCAACTTGTTTTATGTGTTCGGCATCGTGCTGATGCTGGCTACGTTTGTAATTGGTAAAAGTATTAACGGAAGTAAAAGCTGGATACCATTGGGCGGCGGCTTTAACCTGCAACCGGCAGAATTGTGTAAAATATTTGCTGCGTTAGCCTTAGCTAAATTTTTAGCCCGGCAAGACCTCGATTTCAGTAAACTATCATCGCAAATTATTGCAGCTGTCATTGCCCTGATGCCGGCTGTGCTTTCTGTTGCGCAAAACGAAACCGGGCTTGCCATTGTATATGCCAGTTTCTTTATTGTAATGTACCGCGAAGGATTGCCGGGTTGGATACTTGTAGTGGGTGGTTCGTTTGGTGCTTTGGTGGTATCTACACTTGTATTGCAGCCAATTGTTCTCTTTATTGTGCTGACTGTTATTGCCCTGGTTGCAGCTTATATTTATCGTTACCAGATTAAACGGAGAATTAGTGTATTGATTGCCATTATTGCTATCTGGTTTGTTTGCGTTGGTATTTCGGTATTTGCTGTACCTTATATTTTCAATCATATTTTTCAGTGTTATCAAAGCCAGCGCATTTATAGTATGGTAGGTAAAGATTATGATTGCAGCCAGAACAAAAGCGCGCAAACAGCAGAAGCCGCCAAGAAAAATGTGGTAAAACCGGATGATTATAATGTGCGTCAAAGCAAGATTGCCATTGGCTCCGGCGGCTTGCTGGGAAGAGGCTTTTTGAAAGGAACGCAGACGCGAGGTAAATACGTACCGGAACAACACACCGATTTTATTTTTACCTCGCTTGGCGAAGCGTTTGGTTTTATAGGTTGCCTGTTGTTTTTGATGGTTTATTTTCTTCTTCTGATGCGTATTATTACTATTGCCGAGCGACAACGAAGTTCTTTTAGCCGTGTGTATGCGTACAGTGTTGCCGCCATTTTGTTTATGCACATTACCATTAATGTTTGTATGACAATTGGCTTGTTCCCGATTGTAGGTATTCCGCTGCCGCTGATGAGTTATGGCGGTTCTTCATTACTTACATTTACTATCCTGATTTTTATTTTGATACGATTGGATGCGGATAGAAATATGGTATTGCGGTGATTGGAACACGGATGACATGGATTTCATGCACGGATTTTTTTGATTTTATGATTGATTTGAGAAAGAAATTTCTTTCTCAAATCAATCATAAAATCTTAACTGTTTAATCTCTCTAATCCGTGCATGAAATCCATGTCATCCGTGTTCTATAAATCAATACAAATTATGACAAGAAAAGATCGGTTTGCTTTCGTCATTCACTACTTTCAGGAACACAATCCCAATCCGGTTACGGAATTGAAATATTATAATCCGTACGAGTTGCTGGTCGCTGTGATTTTATCGGCGCAGTGTACGGACAAAAGAGTGAATATGACCACGCCCGCCATTTTTATGCAATATCCAACCGTTCAGCACCTGGCAAACACAACATTTGATGAATTGTTTCCTTATATCAAAAGCATTTCTTACCCAAATAATAAAACAAAGCATTTAATTGGAATGGCTCAAAAAGTAGTAAGCAATTTCAACGGTGAAATACCAATGACGGTGGAAGAATTGATAACATTGCCGGGCGTGGGAAGAAAGACGGCGAACGTAATTACCTCGGTGATAGATTCTCAACCTAATATGGCGGTTGATACACATGTGTTTCGTGTTTCGGCAAGAATCGGATTATCGGTAAATGCAAAAACGCCATTGGCAACAGAAATGCAACTGATACAGTATTTACCAAAAGAACTGGTTCATACTGCGCATCACTGGCTTATTTTGCATGGCAGATACATTTGTGTGGCACGCAATCCAAAATGTGAGATTTGCGGATTGAAACCGGCTTGTAAATATTATCAGAAAGTGGTAAAGAAAAATATTACCGAAACTCAGTCGTTATAATCTTATATGCAAACTAACAGACACCGACTTTTTATAATTTGCCTGCTTTCCTTTTTTTGTGTAACTGCACAGGCGCAGGATTATTCCGATAACGCTTTTACAGCCCAGATTGGCGTTTCGGGCGGTGTTATGAATTGTATTACCGATCTGGGTGGCAAATCGAGTGTTTTTAAAACGATGAAACCGGAAGGTGGTTTTTATATAGGAGCTTTTTACCAGCGTACTATTGGTGCGCGCCTTGAAATAACATGGGGAAGTGTTACGGCTTCTGATGCAAATGCTAAATCGCAAGGCGTGCGCAACCGTAATTTTAGTTTTGCCAGCGATATTTCAGAAATCAGCCTGCTGGCTGAAGTGCATCCGCTCGATTTTTCGCCTAATTATAATTTGCCGGTTTCATTTTATTTTTTAGCGGGTGTTGGTAATTTTTCTTTTAACCCGAAAACAAAGCTGAATGGTCAATATGTTTTTTTACAACCGTTGCATACAGAAGGTCAGGGCTTTCCCAAAACGGGTCGTCCCAACTATAAACTGAACCAGCTTATGCTTCCTATCGGTGGCGGATTGTCTTATGAAATTTCATCTTTATTGACCGTAAAAGGCGAATTGATTTACCGGGTATTGAATACGGATTATCTGGATGATGTGAGCAAAACATATATTAATCCGGCTTTGTTCAGCAAAAATCTTCCGGCAAATACGGCGGCTTTGGCAAAAGAACTATATTATCGTTCGGATGAAGTGTCAAATGATGCAACTGCACCTGTTGGTAAGCCTCGTGGCAGCTCTGCAAAAGATGGTTATTATTCTATCAATCTTAAATTAGAGTTGAATTTTGGAAGATAACGAATGAAATAAGGTTTACCTCTATCATTATTTATTCACGATCAATATATTACAAATAAAAAAGCAGGCTTACAGCCTGCTTTTTTATTAAAGAAGTAAGATTTAATTAAACCGCTTCTGTCTTCATGCTTTTCTGCGTTTTCTTTCTTTCATCTTCATCCAGTATCACTTTACGCAAACGAACAACTTTAGGCGTTACTTCAATACATTCGTCTTCCTGAATATATTCCATACACTCTTCCAGTGTCATCAGCGTTTTGGGAGCAATACGCGAAGCATCGTCACTACCGCTTGCACGATGGTTGGTAAGCTTTTTAGGTTCAGTTGCATTTACAATTAAATCTCCCGGCTTAATATGCTCGGCAATGATTTGGCCTGTATAGACTTCTTCTCCCGGATCTACAAAGAAAGTTCCGCGATCCTGCAATTTATCTATTGAATAACCGGTTGTTCTTTCCTGGTTTTTAGAAAGTAATACACCATTGTTACGACCAGGTATGGGACCTTTCCATGGTTTGTATTCGAGAAAGCGATGCGCCATTACAGCTTCGCCGGCAGTGTTGGTAAGCATAGTACTACGCAAACCAATTAAACCGCGCGATGGAATTTCAAATTCAAGATGCTGCATTTCACCTTTGGTTTCCATAACCTGCAATTCACCTTTACGTTGTGTAACCAAATCAATTACTTTTCCGCTGTATTCGCCCGGAACGTCAACAACTAAATTTTCGTACGGCTCACTCTTTTTATTATTAATATATTTTACCAAAACCTGCGGCTGACCTACGGTTAATTCATACCCTTCGCGGCGCATGGTTTCTACAAGAATACCTAAGTGAAGAATACCGCGACCATACACAAGAAAGCTATCAGCGCTGTCGCTGTCTTCTACACGCAGAGCCAGGTTCTTTTCCGTTTCTTTCATCAGGCGATCGCGTAAGTGACGACTGGTAACAAACTTACCATCTTTACCAAAGAAAGGCGAGTTATTGATGCTGAACAACATACTCATCGTAGGTTCATCAACACTTATAACCGGCAATGCTTCCGGATTTTCCTGATCGGCAATGGTATCACCAATATTAAAATCTTCCAGTCCAACTACGGCGCAAAGGTCACCGGCAACTACTTCTGTTACCTTACGTTTGCCCATGCCTTCAAATACGTACAATTCTCTGACTCTTAATTTCTTAATCACATCATTCACCTGCATTAAAGCAATCGGCTGATTTTCTTTAATTACACCGCGTGCTACTTTACCGATAGCAATACGACCAAGGAAGGCAGAATAATCGAGAGATGTAATTTGCATTTGCAGCGGACCTTCGTTGATCTTAGGTTCCGGAACGTATTTTAAAATGCCATCCATCAATGGCGTAATATCTTCTGTTTGCGTAAGGCTATCATTAAACCAGCCGTTTTTTCCCGAACCATAAAAGGTTGGAAAATCAAGCTGCTCTTCTGTTGCATCCAGGTTAAAGAAAAGCTCAAATACAGCATCGTGCACTTCGTCGGGACGACAGTTTGGCTTGTCAACTTTATTAATAACAACAATAGGTTTTAAATTCAGTTGCAGCGCTTTCTGCAGCACAAAACGAGTTTGCGGCATTGGTCCTTCAAAGGCATCAACCAACAGGAGAACGCCATCTGCCATTTTCAATACACGTTCTACTTCACCACCAAAGTCACTGTGGCCTGGTGTATCTATCACGTTTATTTTTACACCTTTATAAGTAACGGCTGCATTTTTACTGAAGATTGTAATTCCGCGTTCTTTTTCCAGGTCGTTGCTGTCCATGATCAGCTCGCCGGTATCTTGATTGTCGCGAAAAACTTTAGTTGTCTGTAAGATTCTGTCAACCAACGTAGTTTTACCGTGGTCAACGTGTGCTATGATTGCAATGTTGCGGATTTCCATAAGTTCGCGAAGGTACGCACAAGCGACCGGAAATGCAAGCGTAGTACAAGGTTTATGATTATGTAATGCAGGTATTTTGTTTTATTTAGCAATTGTTTTTAATATAAAAACTTCCTAAAAAGAAAGTCCTGATAAACATAAAGATTGTTTTTAAATATCAGCAATACAAAAGTGAAAATTGCGATGGAAGAAACGATGTTTATATTCTTCTGACATTCTGTTTTTTCCGGCTTATGAAAGAAGCTCGTATATCTTTGAACCATAAATAAAAGCAAATCGTTTATGGCTTTGGAAAGTGGAGAAACAAAAGCAAACAATATTTTTCTTCGTATGCACCCGGTGCAGCGCATTTTTTTAAGTCTTGCTTTTGCAGGAATTACGTTCTTTTTTATCCCGTCCGGCACCAGCTCATTAATAGAAATTATGTCCGTCTGGATTGCTTTTGCATTTTTTTATCTCTTAACCGGCTGGATTGTTTTATTCACACGTTCCATTCCCGACATCCGGAAGTTTGCTAAAAAAGACGATGGCAGCAAAATCTTTGTTTTCCTGATGGTATTGTTATCCTCATTTGCCAGCATATTAATGATACTGCTGTTAATGATTTCCAAAGCTTCCGATAGTACCGAGCACGGCATGTTTGTATTTGTATCCATTACCGGAATTGTATTAGCGTGGTTTATGGTACATACGCTGTACGCTTTTCATTATGCGCACATGTATTATGATGATGCGCCCGGAGACAATTCAAAAGACGCCGAAGGATTAACCTTTCCGCAGGATGATGATCCCGATTATATAGACTTCGCTTATTTCGCTTTCGTTATCGGTTGCACGTTCCAGGTATCCGATGTAGAAATCAACTCGCGCGACATCCGGCGGTCTGCATTCGGGCATCAGCTCATTTCATTTTTCATAAACACCGTTGTTGTTGCCCTTACCATCAACCTTATCGCCGGCTTAATGAAATAATACATCTGGTTAGAATTTTGTTTACCTCTTATTGGTCAAATTCTCAATACAGTTTTGTTGACGAGCGCCTGCAACTCCGGTTGATCGTTCCTTGCGACGCTCCGTTCAACGTTCCTTTATCAATTAAGCAAACTTGATAAGATTTGAGTAGGAATCTTTTTTATAAAAGTAATCTATGAACAAACCATCAATTGGCTGGATCGGGTTGGGAAATATGGGAATCCCGATGTGTAAAAATCTGTTACAAGCAGGTTATCCGCTAACAGTTTACAACAGAACAGAAGGCAAAGACAAGTCACTTACTGATGCTGGTGCAACCAAAGCAGGAAGCGCCGCCCAATTGTTTGATAATTGCGACGTTGTTTTTACTATGGTTTCCGACGACGAAGCGGCAAAAGAAATATATATTGGCAAAGATGGTTTGTTGTCCAATCCGGCTGCCAAAGGAAAACTGGCAATCAATACAAGCACCATCTCGCCCGAAACATCAAAATATATTGCTGCGCAATGCATCAAAGCTGGCATAGAATATTTAGAAGCGCCGGTGTCAGGCAGTGTAAAACCGGCTGAAGACGCGGCTTTGATTATCTTAACCGGCGGTCCCAAAGAAGTGTATGATAAAGCAAAACCTGTTCTCGATTGCTTAGGAAAACTTGTCATTCATTTAGGCGATTATGGAATGGGCAGCTCTGCCAAATTAGCTATCAATTTACTGGTTGGTTTTAATGTGCAAGGACTGGCAGAAACCATTTTATTTGCTCAAAAGCAAGGCATTGACACCAAAGATATACTCACTATTATAAATGAAGGTGGCGTTGGCAACGCTACCACAAAAGCAAAAACAGCATCTCTTTTATCAGGCGATTTTAAACCTGCTTTCAGCGTAAAAAATACAGCTAAAGATATGCGGTTAATCAGGCAAGCGGGTATCAAAACACCAATGGCAAACGTATTGATTGATACTTATCAGCAGGCTTTAAAAGAATATGAAAATGAAGATTTGATGGCTGTAATAAAATGGCTTGGTAAACAATAAAATCTCTAATTGAAAAGCAATGCAATCTTCGCCACAATAAAAAAGAACCGGAAGTTTTATCTCATGGAAGCGGCCGGTATTGGTGGATTTGTTTTGCTGGCAGGCGCATTTACCATCTTTCTTGAACATCCTTCGATGCCGGTTATAAAAACCTGGTTGTGGCATTATCCTGCATTGCGGCGCGTTATTTTAGGAACGGCTTTAGGACTTTATGTTTCGTGGACGGTTTTATTGTTTGGTAAACTCTCTGGTACGCACGTAAATCCTTCTGTTACCTGGGCTTTTTACCGGCTTGGTTATATTGGTATTGTTGATGCAATTTGCTATATAATTGCGCAGTTTATGGGTTCCATAATCGCTTTTTATTTGCTTAAATTTATTGCAGGAAATTTATTTGCTTACCCGTTAATTGATTATGGTGTAAGCAAATCAATGCCGCCTCATACGACAACCAGCGCTTTTATTGCCGAGTTCATTATTTCTTTTATATTGATGATAACCATTTTGCTTGTTTCCAGCTCACGAAAAATGGAAAAATATGCGGCTGTTTTCATTGGCTCTTTAATAGGAATTTACTTAATTGTTGAATTGCCTTATTCGGGCATGAGCATGAATCCCGCACGTTCTTTTGCCGCCTCTTTAGGTGCTAACGAATGGCGTTATTTATGGATTTATTTTGTATCGCCAATTACAGCCATGTTGGTGGCTGCAGAAGTCTTTATTTTATGGCGAAACAAACGGATAAAATCAAATCACCAGGATCACAAAAACCTTGGAATGTATCCGGTTAAAAAATCCGTATAAATTGAATTATCATTCAACAAAAATCAATGAAAAATTCACTTTGTAAAGCAAATACAGAATAACACTTCATGAGGATGATGATAGGAGATTTATTTACTTTTCAGCCAATAAGAAAGCGGCGTTTTATCTGCCTGTAATTCCAATGTATCGCCATTAACAACAAAGCGATTTACTCGTAACAGATTTTTCAGAAAAGCAGCTTCATCATAACCGGGACAAGCCATTTTGGTGCTCATCATATTCTTAGAAAATACAAGGCTGTCGCCGGCTACAATATAAGCGCCGGCAAAACTATTACAGCCTGTATTTCCATTTACTCTGTGGCTTGTTGTATCAAAATTCAGGAAAGGAATTTTTCCCGCTGCCGTATCAGAAGCCATTGCCGGAATCAGGTTCCATTTACCTGTTACAGCGTTTGCAGTTGCGGCTGGCTTTTGTACCAAACCGGCTGCCAGTATATTGTTGGTATCAGTAACAATGATATCGCTGTTGCTCGATGCGCAACTGTATAATAAACAAATAAGAAACAGAGAAAAAAGTATTTTCATATTTTATATTTTGAGTTCAATTTACAAAAACTGCACCTTGCTTTTTTTTATAAAAAACAAGTCGCGATGTAAAAGTTATTTCGTTCTTTATTCAGCTAAATAATTTTCAAAACAAACTTTTTATCTTGTGCAAAGCAAACGTAAACTATCAATTTCGCAATACCGAAAATGCGATTTGAATAAAGAATATCAGAAGCACGCAAACACATAAAAAGATTGCAAAATAATCAGGGTTACCTAATAACAATTTATGCAAACGGAACACATAATCAGCATAACTAAAAAATGGATTTATGAAGTTGTAATCGGATGCAATTTTTGTCCATTTGCTGCGCGTGAAGTGCAACGAAATTCTATTCGTTACAAAGTAGAAGAAAGTAAAGACAAAGCCGCTTGTTTGTTAACGCTGATACAGGAATGCGAACGGTTAGATAAGGAAGCTTCCATCGAAACCACATTCATTATTTTTCCGGATACGTTTACTTCATTTCAAAGTTTTCTGGACCTGCTTTCTTTCTCTGGTAAACTATTAAAAAAGCAGCGTTATGAAGGTGTATATCAATTAGCCAGCTTTCACCCGGAATACCGTTTCGGCGGCGCACCGGCAAACGATGCAGCCAACTATACAAACCGTTCTCCATATCCGATGCTGCAATTGCTGCGCGAAGACAGTGTGGAAAAAGCACTGGCACATTACGCGGGTTCTGCGGAAGAAATTCCTGAGCGCAACATCCGCTTTGCGCGTGAAAAAGGCTTAGCCTATATGAAAACTTTGAAAGACAATTCTGTAAAGATGGAATGATGCTTTTATGGCAGGAAAACCAGGTTTATTTATATTGATAGATTGGTATGAATCCGCTTGCTATCGCAGTTTTTATTTTGTACTATTTGATGTATAAAATAACAAATGCTTTGTATGTAATTTGTTATATTGCAAGTATGCAATTCCAGTTACAATCTCCTTATCAGCCAGCCGGCGATCAGCCAACGGCAATACAACAATTAACAGAAGGTCTTTTGGAAGGCGAAAGATTTCAGACATTGCTGGGCGTTACCGGAAGTGGTAAAACATTTACCATGGCAAATGTGATTCAGAATGTGCAGCGCCCGACATTGGTGTTGACACACAACAAAACATTGGTTGCTCAATTGTATGGTGAGTTTCGCCAGTTTTTTCCCGATAATGCCGTGGGTTATTTTGTAAGTTATTACGATTATTATCAGCCGGAAGCTTACATACCGGTTTCCGATACGTACATCGAAAAAGATTTAAACATCAACGAAGAGTTAGATAAACTTCGCTTACAGGCAACTTCGCAATTGCTCACCGGAAGGCGCGATATTATTGTGGTTGCGAGCGTAAGTTGTATTTATGGTATGGGAAATCCGAAGGAGTTTGAAAACGGTGTTATCCGTATCAATAAAGGTCAGGTTATTTCGCGGCAAGGCTTTTTGCATTCGTTGGTCAATTCACTTTACAACCGCAGTCAGGGCGATTTTTCCCGCGGTACTTTCCGGGTAAAAGGCGATACGGTTGATATTAATTTACCGTATGCCGATAACAGTTGCCGCATCACATTTTTTGGTGATGAAATTGAAGAAATTGAAACGATAGAAACCGCCAGCACCAAGCGCATCAATACATTGGATAATATCGCAATTTTTCCTGCGAATCTTTATCTCGCGCCGAAAGATATGATGCAGTCAATTATGTATGAAATTCAGGACGAAATGCGTCTGCAGGTTGAGTATTTTAAAAGCATTGGAAAACTGATAGAAGCGCAGCGTATTAAAGAACGTGTTGAATATGATTTGGAAATGATTCGCGAGCTTGGTTTCTGCAATGGCATTGAAAACTATTCGCGCTTTTTCGATCGTCGCAGACCGGGAAGCCGCCCGTTCTGTTTGCTGGATTATTTTCCGAAAGACTTCTTATGTATTCTTGATGAAAGTCATCAAACCATACCACAAATTGCCGGTATGTATGGTGGCGACAGAAGTCGTAAGTTAACCTTAGTTGATTATGGTTTCCGTTTGCCAAGCGCGTTAGATAATCGCCCGCTTAACTTTCATGAATTTGAAGACATGACGAACCAGACCATCTTCGTTAGCGCCACGCCAAGCGAATTTGAATTGGAAAAAACAGGCGGTATTGTGGTTGAACAAGTGGTGCGTCCGACCGGTTTGTTAGATCCGCCGATTGAAGTGCGCCCGAGTGTAAACCAGATTGATGATTTGTTGGATGAAATTGATAAAACCGTTCACAAAGGCGACCGCGTTTTGGTAACAACATTAACCAAGCGTATGGCAGAAGAAATGGATAAATATCTGGGTAAAATCAACATCAAATCAAAGTATATTCATAGTGATGTAGATACGTTGGAACGTGTTGAAATTTTGCGGCAACTGCGGTTGGGAGACATTGATGTTTTGGTTGGTGTGAACTTACTTCGTGAAGGTTTGGATTTACCGGAAGTATCGTTGGTTGCGATTCTCGATGCAGATAAAGAAGGCTTCCTGCGTAATGAAAGATCGTTGACGCAAACGGCTGGTCGTGCTGCGAGAAATGTGGATGGAAAAGTTATTTTTTATGCTGATAAAATGACCGAAAGTATGCAGCGCACGATTGATGAAACCACGCGACGCCGCGAGAAACAAGTTACTTTTAACACCGAGCATAACATAACGCCGCGCACGGTTAAGAAAAGTATTGAACAAGTAATGAAACAGACATCTGTGCTTGATATTAAAGGCTTTGATAACAAACGGTCTTATGCTATACAAGGCGATGAAGATATTGTGAAAACGCAGGCTGCGGAAGAACAATCGTTATACAAAACCATTCCGCAAATGGAGAAAGCAGTGCAGCAAATAAAGAAGCAAATGGAAAAAGCTTCACGCGATTTAGACTTTATTGAAGCTGCCAGATTACGCGATGAAATGTTTCGCTTACAGAAGGAATTGGATGCGATGAAAGTGTAAGATTTGAATTGATTTATAGAACATGGATGACACGGCTTGCTGGCACGGATGAAAGGGATTTTTTGATTTGTGTTATGTGAATAGAAGTGTTGTCCAAAATTTCTTAAAGTGACAGACAGACTTGTAATTAAAGGGACGATATTAACTTACGACGAAAGATTTATTGTGGGTGAAGATGTTTTCTCTTCAATTTTACTTTCAGTTGTTAATTCTTGGTACTACACAAAATTTGATTCTTCAGGAATGAACAAAGAAAACTATTCGGATTCGGAATCCAGAGAATATGGTAAGATAAAATTTGCGCTTTATGGATATACTGAAGACCTTCACAACTTAGCAATAAATTTTAGCCTATTGAATTTAATAAAGGATAATGAAAAAATTGGGAAGCCAAAAGCAGACCTATACATATCATCAATTCTTGAAAATATTTTTACTAATATTAGAAGTATCTACGATTTTTTCTACCATTTTATCAAAATCTGTTTGACCGATTTGCAACTAAGACAATATCCAACCACAGACTCACTAAAAAAACTGCAAGAATTCTCTGAAAAGATCAATAATAAGGGAAAACTTCCGGAAAGTATTATTTGGTACTTAAGTCATATAAAAAATGACCTTGAAAATATTCGACTAATCCGTGACAGTATAATACATAAGGGCAAGGAAATTTTTTTAACAAGGAAATATAATAAAATCTTCATGAGAGTCCCTAAAGCAGAAAAATATAGCCACGATAACTTACTACCTAATATCATAAATTCAAATGAAGTTGACTTTGATATAGAAGAATATTTAAGCAAGATTATCAAAACTACGTTTAGTAATATGGAAACTTTAGGAATAATACTTTATAATGAAATATATAAGAATCCAAGTTTCACTTTTGACTATTACTCAATTTCCAACTATTGTATAGATGAATTCAATCTCTTTCTTTTGACAAAAAACTTCGGCTAACACTGTGTTTATAAAATTGTGACTGGATGTTACGCATTCAATTATAAATCGTTATTTAGAATTTTTCTATATTCGGCAAAAGGAATACTATTTCTCGCCCTTGCGAACACCCGTTCGTTGCGGGTAAAAAGCGAAGCAGCCAGGTTTATCACAAATTAATGTTGGTTAAATTTAATTTTCTTTTGTTCTTCACGCCTTATATCGCCAATATAGTTCTTTGTGAAACTTCGTGTTCTTTATGTCTTCGTGGTTCAAACAAAAAGTTCAATAGATAACAAAGCGTAGAAGAGTGCGACGCAACGATGCTAAACCGGAGTTGCAGACACTGGTAACCAAACTGTATTTCTTATTTGTATTGATTAAAATAAATGAGAAACGAGGTAATAAATACCGGCAGCCAGCAACGCACTTACCGGGATGGTAAGTACCCAAGCCCAAATCAAATTGATGGTAACGCCCCAGCGCACGGCAGACAATCGCTTGGTAGCACCAACGCCAATAATAGCACCGGTAATGGTGTGCGTGGTGCTTACGGGAATGCCCAAACCTTCGGTAAGAATTAATGTACCGGCAGCCGCTGTTTCGGCGGCTACACCTTCTAACGGCGTTACTTTGGTAATGCGGGTTCCCATTGTTTTTACAATCTTCCAGCCACCGCTCATAGTGCCTAAACCAATAGCTGTATAACAGGCAAGCGGCACCCAGAAAGGCATGTGTTCCACTACGTTATCGGGAACAACGCCATTGTTGTTATAATAAACAATGGCAACCGTTATTAAACCCATTACTTTTTGCGCATCGTTACCGCCATGACCTAAACTGAAAGCGGCGGAAGAAACCAATTGTAATCTTTTAAACCACTTTTCTGTTTTATATGGCTTCGATTTTCGACTTATCCAGACTATAGCGACTGTAATAAAAAACGCCAGTATCATACCGATTAACGGCGAGAGAAAAATAAACAAAACTGTCTTGGTAAGATTCTGCAAAACCACAACGCTAAACGAACCGACTTTGGCAACCGCCGCACCAATAAAACCACCAATTAATGTGTGCGAAGAGCTGGATGGAATACCAAACCACCAGGTAAACAGGTTCCAGCAAATAGCAGCTATTAAGCCGGAAAGAATAACAAATAAATCTACAAATTCAGGATAAATGGTTTTGGCAACTGTATTGGCAACTTTATGTTCTTTGAAAACAAAAAAGGCGACAAAGTTCCAGAAGGCGGCCCAAAGCACGGCCTGGAATGGCGTAAGCACTTTGGTTGAAACGATGGTAGCAATGGAGTTTGCCGCATCGTGAAAACCATTGATATAATCGAAAATAAGAGCCAGAACAATAATGGTGATAAGTAAGCTCATGAATGCGGCAGGTAAATGAAAGAATAAAAACTATGCGTACTTTACAATAATAGATTCGATAACATTGGCAGCGTCTTCGCATTTATCGGTTACGATTTCCATTGCCTGATAAATTTCTCTTTTCTTGATAAACGTCTTCATATCGTTTTCATTTTCAAAAAGACGCTCTAAGTTCAGGTCGTAAATATCATCTGCCTGGTTCTCAATGCTGTTCACTCTCACCATCGCTTCCGTCATGCGACGCAGGTTTTTCAAATCGCGAAGCTCATCAACAGCCGTCTTTATTTCCAATGTAGCATCTGCAATCAGTTCAGCCATTTTGCGAATGCCGGTATCATCGGGATTAACCTGGTAAAAATTTATTTTTTTGGCAGAGCCATAAATATAATCGCAGATGTCGTCAAGCGCAGATGTAAGAGCATGAATATCTTCTCTGTCAAATGGCGTAATGAAGTTGCGGCTTAGCTCGGTGAAAATTTTGTGCGTGGTATCATCGTTGCGATGCTCCATATCTTCCAGTTGCGAAATCAGTTGTGTACGCCGGCTTTTTTCAGGTTCATGAACCGTTTGTTTCAGGAGCAAACCCATACTATGAACTGTTGTGCCTACATTCTCGAACAACTCGTAGAAAATTTTGTTCTTTGGCATAAACAGCTTACCAAATGAATTTAACCCCATACTTGAAATTTGTGCAAAAATAGAGATATGCAGCTTGCCTGCTGAAAAGCGAGGAGAATTAATATTAAGATAATATAGACGAGTGCAATATTTTATTATAACAATTGTTGTTGAAATAAATATTTATATAGCGGCATTAGCATTCCATCAGTTCAAAAATAGTTATATTGTTCAATAGAATTCCTGTTGTTGATAGGAATTCGTCAGCCTATATTTTGGCAAGCATATTTTGGCAGATGTTTTTCTCTACCATTTGTTTTTAAGTTCTGACTTGTCAATCAGAATTCTGTCTAATTCTTCTATCAGTTGTTGTCCGCCAAATGCAATTGTTCTTTCGTGGGATAAATAAATTATCCAACTATTGTTTTTGTCTGTGTAAGCTGTCTCAATACTGTCTTTATCAAATTCTGTCGCTTCAATTTCATAATCCAGCCTGTCCTCTGTTACTTCATAAATTGTGTCACTGTTGAGCGTCAAAAGAAGACTTGTAATATTTTGGTAGTCTGTGTCACTTAGAATTTCTGTATTGTAAAAACAAAACCGCTCAGGACTTATTGAAACTAAAGGCAAAGGTTCCCAATAGTATTCCCCCGACGTCCAACCGTCAAAGTTCCAGTTATTCTTTAGATTTTGTCTGACTAAGGTTGATTCGTTTTGGGATAATCTTCTTCTGTAAGGAAGTTGCTTTACTTCGTCAAGTTTCATAACATCCAAACGATTTATGAAATCAAGAAAGTTTTGTCTTTCGGCTTCAATCTTTTTTACATGCACATCTTTTGTGTAACCACTTGTTTGTTCATTTAGATTTGTCAATGCGAGTTGTTTAATTTCTTTTTTTAAGTCGTCAAGATTTGAAAACTGCTTTCTAACTAAATATTCTATCCCATTTAATAATCCTTTTGCAACATGCTGTTGTGTACTCAGTCCACTTAAGAATAAGTCTAAACCGTATTGTCTAACTACAGTAATTATTTTGTCGGAATGTGTCATAATAAAATATCTGCCAACAATTGTTCTTGAAATAAATATTTACGTAGCGGCAGCAATGCACCGATCAATCATTGTTTCGATGCTTCATTCAAGATTCTGAATATAAATTGATTTAAATACAATAGTATAGGAATACTAAAGATGTCATGCACAGATTGTATTGATTAACCATTTACAATTTATCACTTTTATCTGTGCCGACAGCCGTGTTATCTGTGTTCGATTATCTCTAAAATCTCGAAAATTTTCAATCCCACCAGTCTTATCCCATTCCCAATTCGCCTTGTATTTCTTCTAATGATTTGCCTTTTGTTTCCGGAACTCTGGTAACAACCCAAATCAGTTGCAGCACCATCATAAAAGCGAAAAAGAGAAATATCGGGTATGGATTATCTTTAAAAATACCATTGTTTTTATCTATAAACACAGGCGAAATTAAAGTGATGATAGCAGCAAAAACCCAGTGCGTACCAGCTCCAAATGATTGCCCCATCGCGCGTATTCTGTTTGGAAATATTTCTGATATAAATACCCAGATTACAGCGCCTTGTCCAACGGCGTGAGAGGCAATAAACATGGCTAAGAAAAAGGTTAACAAAGCAGCGCTGGCGTGACTGTAAAAACACCATGCAACAGCAGCTAAACTTATAATATAACCAAACGAACCAATTAATAATAATGTCTTTCTGCCCAAACGATCTATCAGGTACAAACCAACAAACGTAAACACGAGGTTTGTGCCGCCGATAATAATGGAACTTTTTAATGAATCTGAAGAAGCCAAACCTGCACTTTCCAAGATTCGCGGCGCATAATATAAAATGAAATTGATGCCTGAAGTCTGGTTAAAAAACGCCACCAAAAACGCCAGCCATAAAATAGTTTTGTGTTTCGTGCTGAAAAATGCTTCCTTTTTATTTCCACTGTCTTCATGCTGAATACCGGCTTTGATAGAAGCGATTTCTGCATCCGGGTTGGCAAAGCCAAGTTTGTCTAATACTTTTTTGGCTTCATCTTCTCTTCCTTTTGTTACTAACCATCTTGGACTTTCCGGAATATTAAATACCAATACTGAATAAATCAAAGACGGAATTGCCATTACGCCAAGCATGTAACGCCAGTCGTTAGCACCGCCAACACCTTTTAAAAGATAGTTGGAAATATAAGCCACCAGAATGGCAAATACAATGTTGAATTGATACATGGCTACCAGCTTTCCTCTGGACGATGGCGTTGAAATTTCTGATACATAAGTTGGTGCGGCAACAGACGAAATACCAATGCCTAAACCACCAATAAAACGAAAGAAAGAAAACATGTACGGATTGGTGGCCAGCGCAGAGCCGATGGAAGAAACCGTAAAGAAAATACCTACCCAGATAAGCACTTTTTTTCTGCCGTATTTCTGCGTTGGTAAACCACCAGCCAAAGCGCCAACAACGGTTCCCCACAAAGCCATTGACATAATAAAAAAACCATGAAACCAAGGTGATGTATGCCACAAATCCTGAATGGGTTTATCGGCACCGGAAATAACCACCGTATCAAATCCAAAAATAAAACCGGCAAGCGCAGCAATCAACGAAATGCCAAATAAAGAACTGCTGCCTTTTGTGGTTGACCCAGATGAGGAAGCCGGTGTTGTTTCTATGTACATAAGAGAGATTTAAAAATCAGATTTTACTGTAACAGTTGTAAAAGATACTGTTACAAGCAATCGTTTTCTATCGGCTAAAGATAACAGTTAATTTAAAAAGCCGAAGTTCAAATTGTGAGGTTTTGATTATTATAGTGTCTGTAATTTATTCTGTTTTGTAGCATAAAATTCGCTGATCTTATTTTTCGTTCCGATGTATTGCCATAAACAAGATTCTTTTGTTATGAACAAATTTCTCTTCTTCATTCATCTGTTTTTCTTTTGTATGGCTTTGTTTTGTGAACCTTATATCAGCAAAGTGCAGAACACAAAATCTTCCTCAGAAACCAATCGATATATGCCAAAATCTTACGTTGAAATACAGCATCCGGAATGGACGAAAAATGCAACCATTTACGAAGTGAACATTCGTCAATATACACCGGAAGGAACGTTTGCAGCCTTCGAAAATCATTTACAACGATTGAAAGATATGGGCGTTACCATTTTATGGATTATGCCCATTAACCCGATTGGTAAAACGAACCGGAAAGGAACATTCGGCAGTCCGTATTCGGTAAAAAATTATTATGAAATAAACCCGGAATTTGGAACGCTGGCTGATTTCAAACATCTCGTAAATAAAATTCATCAAATGGGTATGTATGTAATTGTAGATTGGGTGGCCAATCATTCTTCCTGGGATAATCCTTTGGTGACGGAACATCCGGACTGGTATGAAAAAAACCGTGAAGGCAATTTTACTTCAACTCCCTGGCGTGATTACGATGATATTATTGAATTTGATTACGACCAGCCCGGCTTGCGCAAATACATGACTGACGCTTTAAAATATTGGGTAACAAATACCAACATTGATGGTTATCGTTGCGATGTAGCTTCGTTTGTACCGATTGATTTTTGGGAAAATGCAAGAGCGGAACTGGATAAAGTGAAACCTGTTTTTATGCTCGCAGAAGCCGCCGACAGAGACTTGCACAAGAAAGCTTTTGATATGACGTATTCGTGGGCTTTATGGGATGTGCTTCATGCTATTGCAAAAAACGGTGCTTCTGTAGATGCATTAACCGGCGGTTATATTGCAGAGAATGTAAGCATCTGGCCTTACGATGCGTACCGCATGAACTTTGTAGATAATCATGATAAAAATGCCTGGGAAGGTACGCAATACACAAACTTTGGTGCCGCATTACAAGCCGTTATTGTGCTCACCGGAACCATACAAGGTATGCCATTGATATATAGCGGACAGGAAGCTGGTTTAAATCATTCACTTCCTTTTTTTGAGAAAGCGCCGATTCAGTGGAAGCCAGATACAATCGGAACTATTTACACAAAACTTTTTCAGTTAAAACATAAAAACCAGGCTTTGTGGAACGGCAAATGGGGCGGCGATATGGTACGGATTAAAAATGATAAAATGAACCAGGTGATTTCTTTTGAAAGAGAAAAAAATGGTGATAAAATAATAACGATTGTAAACCTGAGTGATAAAGTTGTTACTGCTGGCTTTGAAATGCAATATAATAAAGGCAATTACACCGAGCTTTTTACCAATACAAAAATGGTTTTACAAAGCAATGATAAACTTACGCTTCAGCCGTGGAGTTATATGGTATTGGTAAAGTAACTTATCGTATTATACAAAATGGAAAGCCCACTAAAAAGTGGGCTTTGTTCATCATCCTTCATCAAAAAACCAAACCATATGTTTGCTTATCTAATCTCTTTTCCTTTCTGTAATTATTTCGGGTTGATTGTATAACAGCACAAATGTATAACGCAATGCAAACGCATGAAATAGCATAAATGTGCGAGCTGAATAAACTCATGCAAAATCGTTTGTTCCGCTTATCTTCACTTTTCATACCATGCTTCAGCGTTCTACCATACAATTGCTGCGTTTTCCATTTTCATTTTTCCTCATGCCGGTGTATTGGTTTGCACTAAGCGTGGTGCCGGTTATTGATATATCCAAAGCCATATTGGTCTTTATTATTCTTCATCTTTTGGTATATCCGTCCAGCAACGGCTACAATAGTTTTATGGATAAAGATGAAAGTCCGGTTGGCGGCATTGCGCATCCGTTACAGCCAACAAAACAATTGTTTTATGTTACTGTGATATTGGATGTTGCGGCTATTATGTTTTCTCTGTTTGTAAGTATTTCGTTTGCTGCAGCCATATCCATTTACATCATCTTTTCCCGCCTGTATAGTTATCGTTCTATCCGTTTAAAACAATACCCGGTTATAGGTTATCTTACGGTTGTTTTAAACCAGGGCGCGCTTACATTCTGGATGGTTTATATTGGCACAAATACGTTAACAACAGCGGATTTTCCGGTTATTGCATGTATAGCTGCCTCGTTTTTAATCGGCGGTTTTTACCCGATTACACAAGTTTATCAGCACGAAGAAGATAAGAGAGACGGTGTAAAAACGATAAGTATCTTATTGCGAATTAAGGGTACATTTATTTGGTGCGCTGCTATGTACACAATTGCTTTTGGCTTGTTGTTTGTCCACTTTCAACGCGCGCAGCAAATCAATCGTTTTATCTTGTTGCAAGTCTTTTTTATTCCGGTATTAATTTACTTTTTTTATTGGGTAAATAAGGTTTGGAAAAACAGCGCGGCTGCCGATTTTAAACATACCATGCAGATGAACTGGCTGGCATCGGCTTGTACAAACGGAGCGTTTATCACATTAACAATACTCAATCATATTGGCTAATATCATTTCTATAGCAACCGCAGTTCCCGATTATTGCCACAGGCAAAACGATATTTTGCAGTTTATGCAACAGGCTTTTAATCTGGATGCAACTGATAAAAGAAAGCTGTCTTTTTTATACCATCACAGCGGTATTGATAAACGATATTCTGTATTAAAAGATTTTAGTCTGCCGCCACAGCAATGGCAGTTTATTAATATCGAAAGCAATGAATATCCAATGCTTGATACAAGAATGAAATTGTATAAGCAACATGCTTTGCCGTTGAGTATAAAAGCGGCTCAGAATTGTTTGAATGAATTGGATGAACCGGTTGTTATTACTCATATCATTACCGTAAGTTGTACCGGCATGAGCGCACCAGGCCTGGATTTGGAACTGGTAGAAGCCTTGCAGTTATCACCCAATATTTTTCGCACATCTGTAAACTTTATGGGTTGTTATGCGGGCATTCATGCTTTGAAATTAGGAAAGATGATTTGCGATACAGATGCCAAAGCCAATGTATTAATTGTAGCCACAGAGCTTTGTACGCTTCACTTTCAGCAGGAATATACGGTTGATAACGCTGCCAGCAGTTTGCTGTTTGCCGATGGCAGCGCAGCCATTTTAATGAGTAATGATAAGAGTAAAAAACCGGTTGCAACAATCAATCATTTTCATTCGCATATTGCTACCAAAGGCAAACCTGATATGGCTTGGGAAATCAGCAACAAAGGTTTTTTAATGACGCTTAGCGGATATATACCGCAACTGATTGAAGAAGATATTTCTGCGCTGGTAAATGATGCTGTAAAACAAAGTAATTTATCGCCCGGTGATATTGAATATTGGTGCGTTCATCCCGGCGGAAAGCGAATTGTTGATACAATACAAAAGCAGTTGGAATTGTCTGATGATGATGTACAACCATCACGCGATGTATTGCAGAATTATGGCAACATGTCTTCTGCAACAATATTCTTCGTGCTGAAAGAAATTTGCCGTAAGGCGAAAGACAAAAAAACAGCTTCGCCACTATTGGGAGTTGCCTTTGGTCCCGGCTTAACAATGGAAACATTTACGGCTACTATTTTATGAATTTGCACCAGCGTTCTTACCAAAAAGAATTATTGGATAATGATGCCATTTCGTTTGCCGACATCAGGCAAAACATGCAGGAACTGGATACAATTAACAGCTTACTCGGCGGACATCGCATTACTATAAAAGGATTTAATTTGTTGCGAAATAATAAACAGCAGATTCATGTTTGCGAGATTGGTTGTGGTGGTGGTGATAACCTGCTGGCTGTTTATCGCTGGTGTAAAAAAAATGATGTCGAAGTAAGATTTACAGGTATTGATATTAAAGAAGAATGCATCTCTTTTGCCAGGACGAAGACGGAATTGCAACATTGTACAAACTGGATAACAAGCGATTATAAAAAAGCAGTTTTTACAGAACAACCAGACATTATTTTTTCCAGTTTATTTTGTCATCATTTTACGGATGAAGAATTGATTACACAATTACAATGGATGAAACAATACTCGCGAACTGGTTTTTTTATAAACGATTTACAACGTCACCCGATGGCTTATTATTCTATCAAAATATTGACACAACTATTTTCAAAATCTTATCTTGTAAAGAATGATGCGCCGTTAAGTGTTGCCCGCGGTTTTACGAAAAAAGACTGGCAATATTTTTTTACAAAAGCAGGAATTACATCTTGCCAAATACAATGGCAGTGGGCGTTTCGTTATCTTATTCTATATCGTTATGCACAATAGTGAAGAATATGATATGGCTGTAATTGGCGGCGGATTGGCTGGTTTGTCTTTGGCTATACAATGTGCAGATGCAGGTTATAAAACTGTTTTATTTGAGAAGGAACAATATCCGTTTCATAAAGTGTGTGGTGAATATATCAGTAACGAAAGCTTTGGTTTTTTAGAACGTTTAGGAATCTATTTGTCGCAATTATCGTTACCACAAATCAATCAACTTACCATTTCAGATGCCAGCGGAAAAGTGTATCAGTTTCCGTTAGATTTAGGTGGCTTTGGCATCAGCCGTTATAAGCTTGATAACTTGATATATCAGCTTGCTATATCAAAAGGCGTAACCGTTTATACAAAGACAAAAGTGACCGATGTTGTTTGCAATGACAATACATTTTTTATCACCACTTCATCCGGAAACTATAAAGCAAAAGTTGCCTGCGGTGCGTATGGAAAGCGGAGCAATTTAGATATTCAATGGAAGCGTTCTTTTGCGCAGCAGAAACCAAATAAACTTAATAATTATATTGGTATCAAATATCATATTCAATATTCTCAACCCATTGATACGATTGCGTTGCACAACTTTTCCGGCGGCTATTGCGGTATCTCGAAAATTGAAGATGACGCCTGTTGTTTGTGTTATTTAACCACAGCCAACAATTTGAAAAAATATAACAATAGCGTGGCTGATATGGAGCAACAATTGTTATCGCAAAATCCTTTGTTGAAAGATATATTCAGTCATGCGAAATTTTTGTACAAGCAACCGTTAGCTATTTCGCAAATTTCTTTTGAAAAAAAATCGCAGGTAGAAAATGGTGTGTTGTTATTGGGTGATACAGCCGGATTGATTACGCCTCTTTGCGGTAATGGTATGAGCATGGCAATGCATTCGTCGTTACTTCTTTATAAGAATATTGATTTGTTTTTGCAACGAAAAATATCGCGCAGCAAAATGGAAGAAAATTATGTTTTGCAGTGGCAGCAACAGTTTAAAAAAAGATTGTTTATCGGGCGAACCATTCAACGCATATTTGGCGGAAATACTTCGACCGCTTTGTTTTTACAAACCATGAACGCAATCCCTGCGTTGGCAAAAGCCATCATTACATCCACACATGGAAAAGCTTTTTAAATAAAATTTTACTGTTTAAAAGCCGGTAAGGCAGCCATATCTGAAATAATATTGTCCGCATTGCTTTTACAATGCAGCGGCTTGCCTTTGCTTGTATTTTCTTTTTATATAACTGCGAGCTAAACACAGAAGCTGTGATAAGCAGTAGCAACAAAGTGGAATATAACTTTTTCATGGTTCTGTTATTGATGATATATAACGATGCAAAAGTAGTTTCGTTACAAACTTTATTTTACCGCATAAATATGTGGGATAATCCTTGTTTTTTGCCATGTAATAGCTTACTATACCGCTATTCCTTATTTTTATTGCCTAAATAAAAAATATGGCATCCGTAAAGGTTACAGTAAACAGCAATGGTTCTTTAAAAATAGATGGCGATTTTGAAATAGTAGATAAAAACGGAACGCCTTACGATTTAGGCGGGCGCACGCTTATATCTATATGCCGTTGCGGGTTATCGCAAAACAAACCTTTCTGCGACGGCTCTCACAAAGGACATTTTGAGCACGAAGCCATCGCATTTGCATTGCCACCTAAGAAGGTGTAACAACTTTTTTATTTTTCAATTCTTTATTTGCAAATGACGTTTCGCGAAGCGGAAAGCTTTTTATCAGCCACAGAAATAGATAACTTCCAGCCTTCTGTTTGGGCAGATTTGGGTTGCGGCAGCGGTTTGTTTACCAAAATATTGTCGGCAAGATTATGTGACGGAAGTATTATTTATGCAATAGACAAATCAGGGCAGCTTCCTGATGTTTCTGTAAACCAAAAGGTAAAAGTTATCGGACAACAGGCAGATTTTAGTAAAGATGATTTACAGCTGCAGGCATTGAATGGCGTTCTCATAGCGAATGCGATTCATTATGTAAAAGATAAAAAAGCTTTGCTTCAAAAACTGAAACCTTACCTGTTGTCAACGGCTGTTTTTATCATTATTGAATATGAAACAAACAACGCCAATCAATGGGTTCCGTTTCCCATTCCGTTTGTTGATTTGAAAGATTTATTTCTTACAGAAGGTTATAAAAACATTCAAAAAACCGGGGAAAGAAAATCGGTTTATCAGGCCGGATATATGTACGCTTCTCTAATTAAACCTGACTAATATGCTTATTAAAATCATCAATGTCGTTCTTATATTGATGGCTGTGTTTATAGGCTGATATTACAGTAATGGAAATAACAGGATGAAATCAATTCATCTGTAAAGAGTGTATTTATCTTGCATCAGCAAACATTCTTTTATTATCTTTTCTATTCTAATAAGCAACTCTTACTTTTAAAACGTTAATCCATTTACATGCAGGAAAAGAAATCGTTTCAGCCGTTTGTGCCGGCAAGCGCAACCATTAAAGAGTTTACACCAAAAGCTATTATTACCGGTTGCATTATGGGTTGTTTGTTTGGCGCAGCCAATGTGTATCTGGCGTTAAAAGCCGGACTTACGGTTAGTGCTTCCATCCCGATTTCTGTAATTGCCATCACCATCGGCAGAAAGCTGTTAAAGACAACGATACTCGAAAATAATATCATACAAACAACAGGCTCGGCAAGTGAAAGCATTGCATCGGGTGTTGCTTTCACATTGCCCGGCTTTTTGTTTCTTTCTATGGTAAACGGAAAAAGCATTGGTGCCGATTTTTTTAATTACATCACCATTCTGATTCTTGCCATTTTTGGTGGCTTGTTAGGAACGCTGATGATGATTCCGTTACGTCATTCCTTAATTGTAAAAGAACATGATGTATTGCCTTATCCCGAAGGAACTGCCTGCGCTTCTGTATTGAAAGCCGGTGAGAAAGGCGGAGATATTGCCAGAACTGCATTCTGGGGCGTAAGTCTTGCTGTTGTATATGCGTTTTTGCAAAAGATATTCGGCATTATTGATGAAGTGCCTGAGTTTACCACAAAGCTGACTAACAAATACTTTCCGGCGGCAAAAGTAAGTGGCGAAATAACGCCTGAATACTTGGGTGTCGGTTATATTATCGGTCCGAAAATATCAGGTGAACTGGTTGCGGGCGGCGTTTTATCCTGGCTTGTATTTCATCCGTTGTTAGCCACTTTATTAACCGACCAGACAGCGATGGCTGCGCAATTGGTAAAGTTGGGTTATCTAAGTAATTTATCTTCTTCCGGCGGGCCGGGGAACTGGAACCCGGCGACGCATCAATTTGCTGATACGGCTGATGCGATTTATCATGCGTATGTTCGGCAAATCGGCGCCGGTGCTGTAGCTGCAGGCGGTTTTATCACCTTACTCAAAACCATTCCGACTATTATTGCTTCGTTCAGAGAAAGCATTTCATCTTTTAAAAATAAAAGTGAAGAAACTTCAGTTTTGCGGACTGATAAAGACCTGAGTGTAAAAGTTGTTTTGATAGGAAGTATTTTACTGATTGTTCTAATGGCTTTTATCCCGATGATACCCGGTGATAGTGTTCTTAGTAAATTATTCTTGGGCGTTTTAGTTGTATTGTTTGGTGCTTTTTTCGTTACGGTTTCTTCGCGTATTGTAGGTATTATCGGTTCGAGCAACAATCCTATCAGCGGAATGACGATTGCTACCATCATGGCAACTTGCCTGGTATTTATCGGCATTGGTTGGAGCGGTAAAACATACGAGCCGATGGTTTTGGTTGTGGGCGGAATGATATGTATTGCTGCCGCCAACGCAGGCGCAACTTCGCAGGATTTGAAGACGGGTTATATTGTCGGCGCTACACCGCGCAGCCAGCAGATTGCTTTGTTTATCGGCGCAATTGTATCTTCTGTCGTAATTGGTTTTACCATAAAAATATTAGATACGCCAACGGCTGACATGGTAAAAAACGGATTTACTCATGCTATTGGTACAGATACTTTTCCCGGGCCACAGGCAACGCTGATGGCTACTTTAATAAAAGGAATTTTATCTTTTAATCTCGACTGGCAATTTGTATTTGTTGGTGTGGCATTATCTGTTGTGATGGAACTGTGCGGCGTCAACTCGTTAAGCTTTGCTGTTGGTGCTTATCTTCCGTTAAGTACAACGCTTCCCATTTTTGCCGGCGGCGCGGTTCGTGGCTTAGTTAATTTTCGTAAAAAGAAAAAAGGCGAAACGGTTGAAGAAGATGATTTGGGCAAAGGCAATTTGTTTGCAACCGGCTTGGTTGCTGGTGGCGCGCTTGCCGGTGTTGCGGTTGCTTTATTAACTGCAGGCAGCGAAAACATTGCAAAGCAACTACAAAAGCTGAATGCAAAACCTTATATAGAACGTTTGTTTAGTGCTGATATATACCAGTTGATTGGCGTAGCTTGTTTTATTATAATGGCTGTTATGTTGTACCGAATTGCAGTGAAAAAAGAATCGGTTTGATTCGTGATTGACGGTAACAAATAACGCAATCAATTTATAATTGATAACGAAAGAAGCGATTGATGAAAAACCTCTTTTTAGTCAAAAATCAGCTTGTCGTGATCAGCCCGCAATTTGTCGTTCCTGCACATTTTGAAATTCTTTTTGTTCTTCTATTTTTACATCATCAAATCATCATCAAAAACGAACTTTATGAAAGCTACAAAAATCATTTACTGGACAACAACCATTCTTCTCTTTTTATTTGAAGGTGTAATGCCGGCATTTTCATCGCAAACGGCTGAAGCAAAAAAAGGCATTTCACAATTGGGTTATCCCGAATATTTCGGACTTGCGCTTGCCATTTTTAAAGTCTTAGGTTCTATTGGTCTTATTTTACCGTTTGTAAAAGGAAGAGTAAAAGAATGGGTGTATGCAGGTTTTGCTTTCGATTTCATTTTTGCTTTTATCTCGCTCGCGGTTGTGTTTGGTGCAACACCAATGTTGGCAATTCCCGCTGTTTGCCTTATTGTATTGATCATATCTTATGTTACTTATCACAAACTACAATCATCTGCTTACGAAAAAACTACGATCGCAAAAAGAAACACAGTTGCTTTTCAGTAAAGCAACTGTGTTTCTTCACTCTCAATCTTTATAAATAATATTTAAAGACTATCAATTTTCTCCCGTAATATATTCATTTGCCTTATTTTTGCGCCCCGTTTGCGGATGTGGCGAAACTGGCAGACGCACTAGACTTAGGATCTAGCGCCGCAAGGCATGTAGGTTCGATTCCTATCATCCGCACCAAAGCCCCGTACCCTGGCGGGGCTTTTTTTAATTTATTTATCTCCGGCAGGGTAGGAGAAACAAAGAGTTATGGCAACGATTACCAGAGAAAATATAGCGCCGCTAACCGATAAACTTACCGTAAACTTAGCAAAAGAAGATTATTATCCTTCTTTCGAAAAAAGCTTGAAAACATACGCGAAGAATGCCAACATTCCGGGCTTTCGCAAAGGCATGGTGCCGGCAGGTTTGGTGAAGAAAATGTACGGAAATTCTGTGTTTACAGATGAAGTATTGCGCACGGTAGAAAAAGAGCTGAACCAATATGTAACCGAAGAAAAGCTTGATCTTTTAGGTCAGCCGCTTCCGTTGCAGGATAATCAGCCAATGCCTGATATGAATCAGCCTAGCGATTATGCATTTACTTTTGAAGTTGGTTTGAAACCAGACATCAATATAAATCCGCAGGACATTCATGTTACACGTTATAAAATAAATATTACCGAGCAGATGATTGATGATGAAATCAATCGTTTGCAAATCCGTAACGGTAAAATGAACAACCCGGAAACGGTAGATAACGATGAAAATGTATTGAATGTCGAGCTGAAAGAAGCCGATGAAACGGGCAACGAAATCGAAGGCGGCATTACAAAAGACACTTCGTTTATTCTGAAATATTTTACGCCCGATGTTCGCCCGCAACTGATAGGTAAAAAGGTTGATGATACGCTTACCATCCAGTTAAGCAAAGCGTTTGAAGATAAAGAAAGAGAGTTTATTCTGACTGATTTAGCGTTGGATAAAAACAGTGCCGTTGATGCAGATAAATATTTCATAATGACCATAAAGAAAATTGGTATGGTCGAAAAATCTGACTTGAACGAAGACTTCTTCAATACAGTTTATCCGGGTCGCGATATTAAGACAGAACCAGAGTTTCGCGATGCGGTAAAAGGTGAAATTGAAAACTATTACAACCAGCAAAGCAGCAACCAGCTTCACGACCAGATTTATCATTATCTGACCGATCATATTCATGTTGATTTTCCGGATGCTTTTTTAAAGCGTTGGTTGCAGATGAACAGCGAAAAGCAAAAGTCGCCTGAAGAAGTGGAAGCAGAATATCCCGATTATACAAAACAGCTTACCTGGAGTTTGGTTGCCGGTAAGATGCTGGAAGACAACCAGATTTCTGTATCGCCTGATGAGATAAAAGACGCTGCCAAAATGCAGTTGATGAGCTATATGGGCGGACAGAATTTTAATGATCTTTCGTGGATTGATGACTATGCCGAACGCATGATGAAAGATAAAAAGTTTGTTGAACAAACATACGCCCAGGTGCAAACCGGCAAATTGTTCCAGGCATTGGAAGGTCAGGTGCAGGCAACCGAAGAGCCAATCAGCGCCGAAGATTTTGCAGAGAAGTTACATCACCACCATCATTAGTTTTGGTTTACTAAACAATAACAGAAGCCGGTTGTATAACGACCGGCTTTTTATTTAAACTCTTGATTTTATTGAAGTAAGTATTCTTTCAACTTACTATTCTTGTACCTTCTTTCTGTTATGTATTATCTTGAATTTTGTGTCTTGTTACTTAAATCTTCACTTTACGCTTCTTCCTTTCCATTCATATTTTCCAAATTTACCGAGCCAGCCGGCAACAACCGTATATACAATATGAATGGGTTGCATAAAAGGAAACCATTGTAACAATTTGGTTTGCTTAAAAAAAGAAGCCACCGGAAATAAGAAATACAATTCCGTAATTGTCTTTATAAAAATCAATACCAGCCAATACAAAAACAGTCCTGGTAAAAAAATAGAAACGATTGGTAAAATCAATAAAAACACATTGAAGAAATAAACCAGTAACAGCACATAAAAAATTTTCTTATCGTTATAACTGTTCGCTTTACTTGCCCAGCGGATGCGTTGATTCATAAAGCTTTTCCAGCTATCAACCGGCTGCGTTTGCACAATTGAATTCTGGTGAAATAAATAACCTGTCTGATTTGGAAGCTGCATATTTATTTTGTGCATCAGCAACATATCATCACCACTTGCAATCTTGTCAATTCCGGCAAAGCCACCCACGGCGTAAAACGCTTTCTTTTGGTAAGCTAAGTTGGCGCCATTACACATGCTGTGAAAACCAGCCGCAACCGATGCTGCGGTGATGCCTTGCAAACTCATAAAGTCAAGGCTTTGAAAAATACTTACCACTGTTTTTTGCTGAATAAAAGAAACCGGCGCCGCAATAAAAACCAGGTTGTTTTGATGAATGTAATTATCAAAGTTTTGAAGCCATTGCTGCGGTACAATACAATCGGCATCTGTCGTGATAACCCAATCTCCTTTGGATTTTCCAACAGCTAATTCAATGGCTTTCTTTTTATACGAATTAATCTCGCCGTTCAGCAGTTGCGATAATGTAAGTAAATGAATATTGGCGTGTGTTTTTTGTAAATCAATTATGATATTAGCTGTATTGTCAGTTGAATGATCGTCTATTACCAGCACTTCAAAATACTGCGATGGATAGTTGTTTTGAAAGATAGAATTCAGACAATCGCCAATGTTATCTTCTTCGTTACGCGCCGGAATGATGATTGAAAAAAAAGTAGTTGGATCAGAAGATGTATTTACCCGAAAAAAAGAAAGCTTTACAAACCATTTGCGGTATTGTAATATGAGAAAGCAATACACAAAACACAAAAGGAAAGACGGTATCAAAAGCCACCACATAGCTGCAAAGAAAACTTATTTCTCAGTAAAGAGCGATGCAATAAAGGAAGCTTGTGGTGCATATAAAAACGAATGCCCGGTATCTAATATATGAATGCGTGCCTGCTTTTCAAGACCTTTTATAAAATCAATACCATGATCGGCAACAATGATTTTATCGTGTTTGGCAAATACCATTTCTACCAGGATATGATATTGCGTAAGAAACTGCCTGAGTAATTTTAGATTCGGGCGAAAGTGCCGGGTACTAATCCAGCGATCGTACAGCAGGAATCGCGCTGTTTCATCATTTATATAATAATAGGCAAGGTTATATAATTGTTCGCTTAAAATACCTTGTTTTTGTAAACGTTTGCCAACCGTAATAATAAGCTTTGGATTCTTTTTAAACTCATTAAAAATCGTTCTTCCAACTACGGTGTGCGTAGCAAAGCGGTACCACCTGTTCCGGTGCAATCCGTCCGGCGCCAGGAGAATCGCTTTTTCTATCATTTGCGGTATTTCCTGAATGAGGCGCAACGCAATACGTCCGCCCATACTATACGCTAAGAGATAAAACTTTTTGATAGATGCCGGCAACGCTTTTTTAATAATTTCTACAAGAGCCGAAACGGTAAACGTATCAACGTGCTTCCATTGCGTTTTTCCATGATAAGGAAGATCAAACGCATACAATGTAAACTTGTCTTTTAAATACGGTTCCAGTATTGACCAACGGGTGCCGGCCTGCGCATAACCATGCAAACAAACGACAGCTTTATCACCCGATCCATAGATATTGTAGGCAACCGTATTATCTTTATAAGTAAGCTCTTGTTGACTCATCGAAGGCGCAAAGGTAATTATTGATTCATTTGTATTTGGTATTGAAATAAAAAAGCCGGTTCTCAGAACCGGCTTTATAAGAAGATAAATAAATTATCCTAAATAAGCTTTCAGCGCACTGCTGTAACGAGCTTTTTGCAAACGCTTGATGGCGCGTTCTTTAATCTGGCGGATACGTTCTTTGGTAAGATCGTATTTCATACCAATTTGTTCAATGGTATTTCCGCTTTCGCCATCGAGACCAAAATAAGCGTTCACGATTTCAGCTTCCCGCGGAGATAATGATTTCAATACACGACGAATTTCTTCACGAAGTGAATCTTTCATCACATCATCATCCGTATCATCATTTCCTTCCAGCAAATCGCCCATTGCTACATCTTCGGCTTCGTGTACCGGAGCGTCTAAAGATGTATGGCGCGTGTTGCTCTGGAAAATGTTGTTGATTTCCGTTTCGCTCATTTCAAGAATATCAGCCAGTTCTTCAGTTGAAGGTTCGCGCTCATGTTCCTGTTCAAAAGCCATATAGGCTTTGTTTGCTTTGTTGTACGTGCCAATTTTGTTTTGTGGCAGGCGAACTAATCTGCCTTGCTCTGCCAACGCTTGTAAGATAGACTGGCGAATCCACCATACGGCGTAAGAAATAAATTTAAAACCCTTGGTTTCATCGAAACGCTGGGCTGCTTTTATCAAACCGAGATTGCCCTCGTTGATTAAGTCGCTAAGAGAAAGGCCCTGGTGCTGGTACTGCTTAGCCACAGATACCACGAAACGTAAGTTAGCCTGCACGAGCTTATCCAGTGCTCTCTGGTCACCCATCTTAATACGTTGTGCGAGCGTAGTTTCCTCTTCCGGGGTAATCATTGGAATCTTAGAAATTTCCTGAAGATATTTTTCTACTGCCTGCGAATCACGATTGGTGATCTGTGTGGCAATTTTAAGCTGCCTCATAGTGTTTGAATGCTTGTTTAATTATCTAAAATCGGTTACTGTCGAAGTCATGTTTGGTTGCAGTGAAATGAATTCAGCCTGCAAAGATACGTGTTAATGACAACAAACTCAGAACATTTACTCCAAAAACCAGCCAGCTTTCGCTTTTTATGAAAAAATTTGTGTAAGCATTCAGAAGAATGAATTATAGAGACTGACTTTATCTTTCATCTGCTGCATATACCAAACCCGTTTATTTACATAAAAAAAGTAATTGCCAGTTGCAAATGCAGTATCCGTCTGCAAAGTCAAATCATCTATCTTCGCACAATCTAAATAGCTGTCAGGCTATCAATTCTCTTTATAATACGAACTAAATAACCATATGTTTCCAAAAACGAATCCAACCACTACACAAGCGTGGCTATTACTGAGAAGACATTTTGAAGAAGAAATGAGCCGCGTACATATGAAGGAATTATTTGCTAAAGATCCGGATCGTTTCAAAAAGTTTTCGCTGACCGTGCAGGATATTTTATTCGATTATTCAAAAAATATCATTACTGCCAAAACAATACAACTCCTGCAGCAACTGGCTACCGATTGTAATTTAAAAGAAGCCATTACAGCCATGTTCAGCGGTGAAAAAATTAATGAAACAGAAAACCGTTCTGTATTGCATGTGGCGCTTCGCAATTTGTCTGATGAACCCATGATGAGCGATGGTAAAGACGTAATGCCCGAAGTAAGAAAGGTGCGCCTGCAAATGAAGGATTTCTGCGAAAAAGTTCACAGCGGCGAATGGAAAGGCTATTCCGGAAAAAAGATAAAATACATTGTCAATATTGGCATTGGCGGCAGCGATTTAGGTCCGGTGATGGTTACAGAAGCTTTAAAGCCATATTGGCTCGAAGGTATGCAGCCGTATTTTGTAAGTAATGTTGATGCCACGCATATTGCTGAAACATTAAAAAAAATTACGCCCGACGAAACCATCTTCCTGATTGCTTCTAAAACGTTTACCACGCAGGAAACCATGACGAATGCGAACACCGCGCGTGAATGGTTTTTACAATCAGCAAAAGATGAAAAATATATTGCGCAGCATTTTGTTGCGTTAAGTACAAATGAGCCGGCTGTAACCAAATTTGGTATTGATGCGGCAAATATGTTCGTGTTTTGGGATTGGGTTGGCGGTCGTTATTCGCTTTGGAGCGCCATCGGTTTATCTATCGCTTTAAGTATTGGTTACGACAATTTTGAGTTGTTGCTAAAAGGCGCTTTTGACGTTGATAATTATTTTAAAACGGAAAGTTTTGATAAGAATGTGCCGGTAATTATGGCGCTTATCGGGCTTTGGTACACCAATTTCTTTGGCTCGCAAACCGAAGCTATTTTGCCTTACGACCAATATATGCACCGTTTCCCGGCTTACTTTCAGCAGGGAAATATGGAAAGCAATGGCAAAAGCGTAGGTCGCACAGGTCACCGCGTTTCGTATGCTACAGGTCCGATTGTGTGGGGCGAACCGGGAACCAACGGTCAACATGCGTTTTACCAACTCATTCACCAGGGAACGATTTTAATTCCGTGCGATTTTATTGCGCCGGTAGTAAGTCACAATCCAATCGGAGATCATCATGAAAAATTGCTGAGCAATTTCTTTGCACAAACCGAAGCTTTAATGAACGGTAAAACAGAAAAGGAAGTAAAAGCTGAATTGGCAGATATGCCGGAAGACCAATTAAAAAAGGTAGTTCCGTTTAAAGAATTTCAGGGAAATAAGCCCACCAATTCGTTCCTGCTAAAAGAAATTACGCCGCAGTCGTTAGGCAGTTTGATTGCTTTGTATGAACATAAAATATTTGTGCAAGGCGTTATCTGGAACATCTTCACGTTCGACCAATGGGGCGTTGAATTGGGCAAACAATTAGCCGGAAAAATTTTGCCTGAACTGAAAAATGATGAAGAAATTGCCAGCCACGATTCATCAACCAACGGATTGATTAACGCTTATAAAAGCTTACGATAAATAAGAGCAGCTTGCGGGCTGCTTTTTTGTTGAAACACAGATAATACAACTGCTGCGCGAATATTTTGTTGATTAAAATTCTTTCTATCCGCACACGAAATTTGTATTGTCTATGTTTCATATCATAAACAGCAAACAAATGAAGAAACTTCTTTTTACTTTTTCATTTTTACTTTTTGCTCTCTTTCTTTTCTCTCAAACCATACAGATTCTTACCAGCAAACCCAAAATTTCTCTGCGCGGATTAAGTGTTGTGAATAATGATATCATTTGGGCAAGCGGCAGTAACGGAACCATTGCGCGTTCAACAGATGGCGGAAAAACGTTTGACTGGCAAACGGTAAAAGATTACGAACAGCGAGATTTCAGAGATATTGAAGCGTTTGATGCCAACACAGCCATTATCCTGGCTATTGATACGCCGGCCATTATTTTAAAAACAAAAGATGGCGGTAAAACCTGGAAAAAAGCATTTGAAGATAAAACGCCCGGAATGTTTTTAGACGCCATGGATTTTAAAGGGAAAAATGGTGTTGTAATTGGCGATCCTATTAATGGAAATATGTTTATTGCTTTTACACGGAATAATGGCGACCGCTGGAAATTACCCAAAGAGAAAACATTGCTTGCTAAAGGCGAAGCTTTTTTTGCTTCAAGTGGAACCAATGTGAAGCTTTTGTATGATTCATTTGAAAATCGGTTTGATTATATTGTTATTAGTGGCGGCACAGAATCAAACTTTATCACCGATAAAAAGTATAAATTAGATGTATTGCAAGGCAAAGAATCGCAGGGCGCAAATTCAATCACAGTAGATATTTCAGCTAAAAAATTAGTTGTTGTCGGCGGAGATTTTGCAAACGATAAAGACACAACCGGCAATTGTGTTCTTTCTCAAGATTTTGGAAACACCTGGCAAAAGCCGCAAACTTCGCCGCACGGCTATCGAAGCTGCGTAGAATTTATGGCTCAAAATAAACTGATTACCTGCGGCACGTCCGGCGTTGATATATCGAATGATGGCGGAATGAACTGGACGCTTATTTCAAATGAAAGTTTTCATGTTTGTCAGAAAGCAAAAAATGGCAATGCTGTTTTTTTAGCCGGAAAAGACGGACGAATTGCGGAGCTGAAAGAATAGTCTGAACTGGGATGAATAAGATAAATGGGATGATTAGGATATTGATAAATAAAATGATTGGTATTTAAATCAGATCCAATATTGAAGTAAGAACATCTGTGCTATCAATCCGTGTCTTCCGTGTTCTAAACTCAATTAACGGAATAATTCTGCTGCAATTCCGTCTGCCAGCAACTTACCTTTTCGAGTAAGCGTAAGATGATTGTTTACATAATTGATATTGCCGCTGACAATATGTTTTTTTGCTTCTTTAATAATATTCGCCGCTTCAGTATCACTCCATATTTTAGCAATATGAATTAACGAAGTGCCTTGCATGGTTCGCAACGACGTCATAATATATTCATTCAGTTGTTGTTGCGGTGTCAGGTATTCTATCTCGAACGGAACCGTTCCCTTTTGAATACTTGCCATATATAAATTATTGTTGGCAATATTCCATTGGCGGCTCACGCCATTAAATGAGTGCGCCGAAGGTCCCAAACCAATATACGGTTTGCCTTGCCAGTAGCTGCTGTTGTGTTTACTTTGAAAGCCGGGTTTTGCAAAATTAGAAATTTCGTAATGTTCATAGCCGGCTTCGCGCAGCCATTTGCCCAGCAATTCAAAATGATGACTTTGCTTTTCTTCACTTACATCGGGCACTTTGCGTGTTTCAATCATGTGGTGCAAAGCCGTTTTTGGCTCAACCGTTAACGCATAACAGGAAAGATGTGGAATTCCCAAAGCAACAGCTTGTTCTACATTTTTTTCCCATTGCGCATCGCTCAGCGTTGGCGTACCATAAATTAAATCAATAGACAAATTATAAAAACCTGCTTTTTTAGCCAGCTCAATACAACGTATTGCCTGCCTGGCATTATGCGCACGGTTCATCCATTGTAAATCGGCATCAAAAAAAGATTGAACGCCGATACTTAACCTGTTAATACCAAGCGATTTCCAGGATGTTAAGTTATCTATATTGATATCGTCGGGGTTTGCTTCCAGCGTAATTTCGGCATCAGGCGCGATGGTAAAATTTTCGTGCATCTTGGAGAGCAATGTGCGCAGGCTGGTAACAGGTAACAGGCTTGGCGTGCCGCCGCCAATATAAACCGTACAAACTTTTTCAGTGATGTATCGTTTGCGTAATTTGGCTTCCATACCAATTGCGTACACCATATCGTTAGTGTATCGCGTGTTGACAGAGAAATGAAAATTGCAGTAATGACAGGCCTTTTTACAAAAAGGAATGTGAATATAAATACCTGCCATAATTATGTAAACCTAATTTTGTGTATGGCTTTCATTTGCCAGTACCGGATTGTTAAAGTGTTTCTGTTTGTTTTGTGCTGCGCTTTTATAAATCAATTGCAAGCTCAAAAAACATATACATTGTCTGTGCGCCCTGTTGATACAGCATCAGCGGCTGCGCTGCCGAAATTGAATCTTACAAGGAGTTTTTCTTCTAAAACAAATTGCCTGCAATACGTAGACCAGTTGCCTTCCCTGCTCGGTGCAAAAGGTTATATTTCTGCTTCGGTAGATGCGGTTCAGGAAGATACATCTGGTGTTGTTATAGATTTATTTACAGGTAAAAGATATACGTGGAAAACATTGTCCATGGATGAAAATACGTTAGCTATTTTAAACAGTTTACACTTTCCGGTTGTTGCTTTTGAGAACCAACCTTTCAGCCCTGAAAAAGCAGACGCAATTTATAATAAAGTTTTAGACTTCTATCAAAACAATGGCTATCCTTTTGCCAAAATCGGTATAGACAGTATTGTGATTGATGATTCGCTAATAAGCGCTAAACTGGTGGTTGATAAATCTATTCCGTATTATATTGACAGCATTCGTGTGTATGGAAAAGCAAAGTTATCGCAGGAGTTTCTTCACCGGTATTTAGCTATTGCGCCGCACGATATGTACAACGCCGAAAAATTAGATAAAATAAATGCGCGGCTGGCAGAACTTTCTTACCTGCGGCAAACGCAATCGTGGACGGTAACCATGCTGAATGATAAAGCCATTTTAAATTTATATCTCGAACCAAAACAAAGTAACCAGGTTGATGCCATTGTTGGTTTTTTGCCGGCCAACGAACAAACCGGCGGAAAGTTGCTGCTCACCGGGCAGGCAACCATCAACCTGAAAAATGCCTTTGCTGCCGGCGAAACCATTGGCGTTGACTGGCAGCAACTGCAAGCCAAATCGCCAAGATTAAACTTATTGTTTCAGCGACCTTATTTGTTTCATTCTCCGCTCGGCCTCAACTTTAATTTTGAATTATACAAACGCGATTCGTTTTTTGTAAACATCAATGCGTATTTTGGTTTGCAATACAATTTTTCTGCCCGGCAAACCGGAACTTTATTTCTTCAAACTTCATCTTCACGCTTGTTAAGTGTAGATACAAATACCATTATTCTTACCAAAACATTACCGCAAACCAGCGATATTAATTCAGTAAGTTTAGGTATTGATTACCGCTTCAGCAATACAGATTATTCGTTAAATCCAAGGCGTGGTAATGAAGTCTTTATTCATATTGCCGCGGGTAATAAAACAGTACAAAAAAATACAACGATTACAAGTCTTAAAGATGCATCTTTTAATTACGGCAGTTTGTATGATACGGTGCAACTGAAAAGTTATCGTTTACAAGTTCAGGCAAGCGGCGCGCATTACTTTCCGTTAGGCAAACAAGCTGCTTTTAAAACCGCGCTGAATGCTGGCTGGCTGCAAAGTCCGACGTATTATATCAACGAATTATTCCAGATTGGTGGTTTCAGATTACTGCGTGGTTTTGATGAAGAAAGTATTTATACAAACCGCTATGCCGTTGCTACGGCAGAATATCATTATTTGGTGGCGCAAAATTCATATTTCTATGTGTTTACCGATGGTGGTTATGCGCATTACCAAAGTGCAGCGGCGGCTTTTGCGCATACATATTTCGGCGCCGGTTTTGGTCTTGCTTTTGAAACAAAAACCGGCATTTTTAATATCAGTTATGCTGCCGGGAAACGCGACGATACAAAGCTAAATTTACAGCAATCGAAAATCCATCTGGGTTTTGTGAGCGTGTTTTAGCGTTACCAATCATTTTATCTTTCAGTTTACATAACACCCTTACTTTTAATTTCAAAATCGAAGAAAAATGACGTTTACATTCAGCAAAATTCAGCATATCGGAATCCCGGTAACAAACATAAAAGCATCAGAAATTTTCTATAAGAAATTAGGCTTTGAAAACGTGATGGAAACTCAGTTTAACTCGAAAGGCGAGAAAGGCAAAGTAATGATGATGAAGAAATCTGATATGATTATCGAGATTTACCAGTTGCCCGAAACAGAACTTGCCGAAATCAGAACCAGGAAAGCTGGTAATATAGATCATATTGCTTTTGATGTGGCTGATATTGACCTGGCTTTCCACGAACTAAAACAAGAGGGTTATAATGTGATAGAAGAAGCACCTGTATTTCTTCCTTTCTGGAAAAATGGCTGTAAATATTTCAATATCTCAGGACCTGATGGAGAACGACTGGAATTCAATCAAATATTGTAATTATCTTTTTAACTCAATGCTTTCTCAAAACAAACACTGTTTTCAACACCACTATATTGCCCGTAATTAGCCATGTGTTTATAGCCACATTTTTGATACAAAGCAATAGCTTCAGGTTGTCGCTTTCCCGTTTCTAAGTTGCATTTATTATAACCCAATCCCTTCGCCCATGTTTCCAGTTCATGTAAAATCTGCGAAGCAATTCCCTGTCCTCGTTTTTGCGGCAACGTGTACATGCGTTTTACTTCCATTGCTGTTGCATCCAGTTCTTTTATAGCGCCACAACCAACCGGCTCATCATCTTCATACGCAACAACTACGTATTTGAGACTAACAATTTTATTGAATTGATCATAAAACGAATGTTCGTCTCCATCCTGAACTGCTAAATACGCATCAAGCAGTTTTACAAGATTGATGAAATCTGTATTGTTAGAATCGGTTCTGTGCAAGGTAATCATGGAATTAAATTTTTCAGAGTCATAAATATCGCAACTCAGGAGTTTCTGTTATTATGGCGAACTGCGCCCCGGCTCTTTTGTAACCCAGTTAGAATGCCGGAACGGTTGCCACTTTACAGCCGCTAAATTTACGGTTGAATCAACAAGAGGCGCCGGCTCACTACGATTCAGGCTTACAAAGTCAACGGCAAATACCTGTACATCCGGGAAACCTTTTTGGGTAAAATCTCTTTTTATCTGCTGGCTGTATTGCCAAACCATATCAGGACAGATAGCAATCCAGTTAGCATGATTGGGAGCAAATATTTTTGCCGGCTCTACTTTCCATCGCTTACCGGAAGCCGGGTCTGTCACCTTGAAAAAAAGACTTCCCCTTTTAGCCCGCAGCATCATTTTCCAGCTCATACGGTATCCTTCTTCATTCCAGAACACATTGCCCGGATAAAGCCATGATCGCATAGGCAGAAACACCTGGAACAAAAAATAAACGCCCAAACAATACACAAGTATTTTATTGGCAGATAATATGTGTGAGAATGAATTTTCTACTTCTGTTATTGGCATATCTTGCCTGAAAGCCAGCCGCCGTAAGGTTTTGGGAGATAAGAAGAACAGGTTGAGCGCTATGCTTAAATAAGGAAAAATACCAATGCTGAATGTGAAAGAATTAAACAGGTGAAACAGGCACGAGGCAATAAAAGCAACCTTTCTGGTTCTCTTCCATAACAAAAGCGGTACAATTAAAAGATCAAATAAAAAGCCGCCGTAACAAATCATTCGCTGAAACCATTTTTGTCCGTAAATCAATCCCAGTTTTGGGCGATGGCTGAAGCCGGATAATTGAATGGATATAAATTTTCCAGAAAACCAGTCAGCGTTAATTTTACTGATAGCAGCAAAGAAATAAACAACAGCCATTTGGGCTATAAAGATCAACAGGAAATACCGGCTGCAGGTAGTGCTTTCAGTTACTGCCTTTCGTTTTACATCAACCGAAAAGAAGCGGTTTGCCGGCATAAAAACCATTAGCCAGCAAAGCAACACGACTAAATAATAATGATTGTTGTAATCAGATTTTTGCATCAGGTAAAGAATCGTCCATAACAGCGAAAAGCAAATCATAGAAATGCGGTACCACGCGCCCAGCATAATCATCAGCGCCAGTGCTATCATCACACCAATATAAAAGTACATGCCATTGCCGGGCAGAGGATGCAAAAATTCAAAGCCGATAAACGGAAAGGTAAACGGCGGTTTTATAAAGTCTTTATAAATGGTGCCGCTTGAAAGCGCACTGGAAAAATGGTAAGCCAGCAGAGCGCCAAACAATATCCTGAAAAGAATAAGCGAACTATTATCTACCGGCTGAAAAAGCTTCTTAAAAACTGTCATATAATGCTGCTGGCTGGCTTTTCTCAAAGATAATTGCCGCATAGCAAGTTTTATACAATGTCTTGTTCTTATTGGTTGTAAAACCATTTTACATTCTCAAAAAAATACATAGCTTAGCTTAAAACCAGGCCATTATGAAAAGAAGAACCTTTGTAAAATTATCAGCCGCTGCATCCTTATCTCCATTAGCTTCACCCTTTCTATCATTTACGACTAATAATAAAGAAAAATTGACAAACTGGGCAGGCAATTTAGTTTACAGCACCGATGTTGTATTTTATCCAAAAACAGTAGCCGAAGTACAACAATTGGTAAAAGAGCACGGTAAAATAAAAGCCCTCGGCACGCGCCATTGCTTTAATACCATTGCCGACAGTAAAGACGGTTTCATTTCTCTCCGTGATATGAATAAAGCCATCTCGTTCGACGAAAGCGCAAAAACCGTAACCGTAGAAGGCGGTATGAAATATGGCGAATTGGCTCCCTGGCTGGATAAAAAAGGATACGCCCTGCACAATCTTGCCTCGCTGCCACACATCTCGGTAGCCGGCGCTATAACCACAGCTACGCATGGCTCCGGCGTAACCAATGGCAACCTGGCAACCCAAGTAACTGCCCTCGAAATTGTAAAGGCAGACGGTACTTTGCTTCACCTCTCCAAACAGGATGGCGATGCGTTTTATGCCGCCGTTGTAGGCTTAGGTGCATTGGGTATTATTACCAAAGTAACGCTTGCTGTGCAGCCAGCCTTCCGGATGCGGCAATACGTGTACGAAAAACTACCTTTTGCACAATTAGAACAACATTTCGATGACATCATATCTGCCGGTTACAGTGTTAGTTTATTTACCGACTGGCAAAGCGACAGCATCAACGAAGTCTGGATAAAAAGCCGCGAGGACGATGAAAAGAACAAGGAAGCTAAACCCGACTGGTACGGCGCTAAACCGGCTACCAAAAATATGCACCCGATAGCCGCGCTGTCTGCCGAAAACTGTACTGAACAAATGGGTGTATTAGGTCCGTGGTACGAGCGGATGCCACATTTCAAGATGGGCTTTACGCCAAGCAGCGGTAAAGAATTGCAGGCGGAATATTTTGTGCCGCACAAGCACGGATTGGAAGCCATTCTTGCCATACAAAAGCTGGGGAAAGACATTGGACCGCACCTTTTTATCTCCGAAATACGAACCATTGCCGCCGACAATTTCCTTATGAGTCCCTGTTATAAGCAGGATAGTGTTGCCATTCACTTTACCTGGAAGCAGGAGTGGGACGAGGTAACCAAACTCCTGCCTGTAATCGAAAACACTTTAGCGCCGTTTGGTGCCCGCCCGCATTGGGGAAAGATATTTACGCTCGCTCCTGCCATACTCGATACACGTTATCAAAACACGCCGGCTTTTAAAACCGAAATGGCGCAATACGATGCAACAGGTAAGTTTCAGAATGATTTTTTAAAGAAGAGCCTGGTGTAGAAAGTTGTGCATCATCTTTGCCTTTTGTAACGCATGGCAGATGTGCATTCCAAAGAAGTAAGAAGTTATAACATGAGTCGCATTAAAGGCAAGAATACAAAGCCTGAAATGCTGGTTCGTAACTTTCTGCATTCGTACGGCTTTCGGTATCGCCTGCATGTAAAAGATTTGCCCGGCAAACCCGATATTGTATTACCAAAATATAAGACTGTAATTTTTGTTCATGGATGTTTCTGGCATGGGCATGAAGGATGCAAGTATTATGTCGTTCCCAAAACCAAAACAGAATGGTGGTTAAATAAAATCAATGGCAATATTGATAATGATGAGAAAGCTCTCTCATCATTACAAAATATGGGTTGGAAAATTATAACAATATGGAGTTGTCAATTGAAGCCAACGGTAATGGGGAAATATTTAGAACAACTTCTTAAAGAATTAAATACATCAAACCCTAATTTTATATTGCCAATTGAGATAGGTAATACAAAACAAAGTAAATGAAAGAGCTTAAGATAATTGATTTATTTGCAGGCGCAGGTGGATTTACATTGGGGTTTAAACAGTTTAGTGATGAGAATAAAGATATTTCATTTAATCCTGTTTGGGCTAATGATTTTAATAAAGATGCGGTTGCAACATACAATGTAAATTTCGGAAAGCATTGTCATTGCGGAGATATAAACGCCATACTTGAAAATTCGGCAAATAAAATTCCCCAAGCTGATATCGTAATAGGTGGACCACCTTGTCAGGGGTTTAGTTTGCTTAATAGAAACCGAACTTTCGATCCCAGGAAACAACTGTGGATACCTTTTATGCAAATAGTTGAGTTGTCGAAAGCAGATGTTTTTGTAATGGAGAATGTTCCTCAATTATTGGAATCAGATGAGTATAGACAAATAAAAGAGTATGCCGAAAGTTTAGGTTTTAAATTAACACCAACTAAACTTGTAGCTGCCGATTTTGGTGTACCACAGGTAAGAACAAGAGCTTTTATTATGGGATCAAAACTTGATAATCCTAAAGAAATATTTCCACCATTACGAACACACTACGACCCGTTTAGTAAAAAAGCATTAGACAAAAAATTGTATATCGAGAATCCGGTTGAATGGAGAACTGTAAAAGATGCAATTGGCGACTTGTCTAAGCCGATTGGTACAGATATTCATACTGAAAAAGGAACATCTTCTTTACACTTTGGGAGAAAGCCGACTGAATTAAGTTTAAAGCGATATCAAACAATTGATAAAGAAGGAATGAACCGTTTTGACTTACAAAGGCTGGCACCTGAAATTACTCCTCAATGTTGGATAAACAAAAAGAGCGGCGGTACAGATTTGTTTGGAAGAATGTGGTGGAATCGTCCTTCCGTTACTATCAGAACAGAATTTTTTAAACCTGAAAAAGGAAGATATTTGCATCCTGAACAACATCGTCCTATTACACATAGAGAAGCTGCACGACTACAAGCTTTTCCCGACAATTTTATTTTTAAGGGTAGTAAGATTGAAGTAGCAAAGCAGATAGGAAATGCTGTTGCTATAGGACTTGCAAAACAAATTGCTAAAACAGTTGCACAACATTTTATAGATACAGAAAGGGAAACAAATAAACCGCTTGAAAATAATCTGATTCCACAATATACGTTAAGTGAATGCCTGCCATAAAGAAGCCTTTCGATTTAAATAAAGCAAAAGAGGAACTGATGTCTTTGATTGATAACTTCATTGCTTTATCGGGTTCAGATAATTTGCGTGAGAAAGTCATAACCCTTATACCTGCCTTTCATTTACTTCAGGAATTCGGAACAAATATTATTCAGTCTGATGTTAAAACATCAGCACGCGAGCGTATCTTAATCTATTTAAAATGCTATCCGCTTACAATTATAGATAGCGAAGAGTTGTTAGTCGTTTCCGGTATTACAGATTATCATAGAAGAATAAGGGAATTGCGAGTAGAATTCGGTTGGCCAATTATGAGTGGCACAACTGTTAAGACAATGTTTGCTGAAGGAGAGTGGATAGCCTCAACAGATGTCTCCAAAATAAAAGCATATGAATACATAATGCTTAATACCGGACAAGATCGCGATGCAGCACACAGGTGGAATCTAATCAATACTATCAGAAACGAAAAAGCAGGAGTAAAAGAAAAACTGATTAAATATTTTCTGCAAAATGTGAGTCGTGAAATAACAGGTGAAGAACTTGCTTATTTAGCCAACGGAGCTACTGAATGGGGACGAAGAGCTAGAGAATTACGCACGGAAGATGGCTGGCTGGTTAAAACGCGAAATACTGGACGACCTGATTTGCCGGTTGGTGTTTATGTTCTTGAATCATCAGAACAGGCAGAAAAGCATGATCGTAAAATAGATGATGCAATTAGAATTGAAGTATTAGAAAGAGATTATTTCTCATGTCATAAATGTGGTTGGAATCAATCACAAAAACAAGATGGTGACCCAAGACAATTTTTGGAATTACATCATTTAGATTATCATGCAAATAAAGGATCTAATAATCTTGATAATTTAATAACGGTATGTAATATTCATCATGATGAAATTCATAAAAAGCATTTAACTAAGAATCAGGTATTAGATTGGATAAAGGTTTAGCCTTTCAATATGAATTCTTAAACCAATAAATTTTATTGTTACTTCTATTCCTAATTCATTCCGGCTTATTAAATACAAATAAATGCTCTGCACATGACTTCAGCAATTACTTACAGCTATAAATTACGAAAAGATTTAGAATAAAATCACTTAACAGTCCACAATTCAACTCAATTCAGCCAGTCATAAATATAATCAGCATCCTCTTTCCAGGTAGGTTGACCCAGCACAAAATGGTTCCGGTTCGGAAACACCTTATATTCTGTTACCGATTCACCCGTCTCGTAAGCTTTAAAGTTGCGGTTATTCAAATGCGCGGGTATAATATGGTCGGTATCACCGGCGGTAAGCAACAACGGAACGTGCGCCTTTGAAAAATCAATCGCTGCATCATCGCTCAGCGCATCACGGGCAACCGTTTTCGATTCAGGAATCGTAAACTTATCATAAGCAGCCTGTTGTTCTGCCAATGGCATCCCGTTTACAAACGCGTACTGCCAGTCTTCAAAGGACATCATATACGTTTCCTCTATTGAAGTAAAAATACCAAGCGCTTTCCAGCCCGCCTTCAAAAACGAAAACTCATACGGAAACACACCTTTCGGTGGCACAGAATGAATAGCCACGCCCGCCGCAGCCAGCCCCTCGTTTACCATCAGTTGCGTAAGCAGCCCGCCGTAAGAATGCCCGATCACAATTGGTTTTTCCGGCAACGACGTAATAACATTCCGGTAATGGTCTTTCAGTTCTTTCAGCGTTAAGAGCGCCAGTTCCTTATCATGGTGCGGGTGCCGGCTGCGCAGTTCTGCAACGCTCGCATTTTTATACGGCCATGGTGGCGCAATGGTTGTATAGCCTTTGCTTTCAAAATAGGTTTTCCATTCATCCCAGCAGGAGTTGCTAACAAAAGCGCCTGTAATAAACACGATGTTTTTCGATGTAATCTGTTGCATAACGGGTATTGATTTATTTTATGAAGAAGTAAAAAGACGAAAATAAAGTACAAGAAGAACGGTTTTTTCCTCCACAATCTCGCTTACATGTTCAATTCACTAAACGGCGGCAAATATCAATTGGCTATAATATTTCTGTATTGCCGTTGTAACAGTCAGGTCGTATGTAATGTTTATGCTGTTGGTACTCTTTGTCAATAACAAATCTATATTTATTTGTTTACTATTACAATGTTTTTTACAGTCTCGCCTTTTTACTCCAATATATGTAGAAATGAATTTTTTCTGTTGAAGGAAAGAAAACAAACTCTATACAAATAACCGCTTATAGCTACAACTTCCTAAAACATTAATATAAACTCCGCGATACACCCAACCAACATCTGTCTTCATCATTTTGTCATTCAAAAACAAACTGGGTTTTCTTATAGGTTTGTTCGGGTTTTGTTCGGTCCTTGTTCGAAGTTGTCTTTGTTCATCTTTTAATCTTATTCCTGACAGAATTTTATATCAAAACCTTTCCAATCACACAGCATAAAAACCTCAATACGTAAAACAATTCAGTTATAATCAGGATAATAAAAACGCATCCATACATCTTCATAACAAAAAATGCCTCACTGCAAAGCAGCCAGGCATTTATCAAATACAATTCAATTTTTATAACGCGTCAGCACCTGCCTCAGCCACCTTGTGGTCCTGGTTTACCTGCCCGCCGCTTACACCAATGGCGCCGATAATATTTTTCTGTGAATCTTTTAGCAGTACACCACCCGGAAACGAAATCAGTCCGCCGTTAGAAATTTCAATACCATACAAATCATCGCCCGGCTGCGATAGTTTACCCAGTTCACCGCTGTTCATATCAAAATAGTTCGCCGTTTGTGCTTTCTTAATAGCAATGTCTTTCGATCCGAGCCAGGCGCCATCCATACGCACAAAAGCCACTAAGTTGCTTCCCCTGTCAACTACAGCAATATTCATCGGTACTTTAATATCAATTGCCTTTGCCTTAGCGGCAGCAATAATGGTTTCTGCCTGTTCAAGTGTTATACTCATGGTTTGCAATATTTATTTAGGCACGTTAGCACTAAAATAATGCCGTTTCATACCAATATCTGTTTTAAAAACGGTTTACAAATCATTCAATACCAATTAAAGTGTACACCATCACGCCGCAAAACCGAAACATTTCTGCGCAGAAAGTAAATTGAATGATATAAGATTTACTTCGTAAAAGCTTCGCTGTTATTTTATCATCCGAATGATATTGAAACCCATTCAGTTGTAAACAAGCCTGTTATACCAGGTATAACAATACAAAGCTACAGCCTGCCACTTTTTTCAAACATTTTCTTTCATACCATCCATATAAAAGTTCCCACAATTAACCATTTTCTCAAACTGTAACAAAGCCATCTTCTTTACATTCGCGCCAAAATAAATACATGAAAACCTGGGTTCAAGTAGCACTGGTAGCAGCCGCTGTCTGTGCAGCCTCGCAAACCTTTTCGCAAAAAAAGACATCTTCGGTTGCCTATATTGATCCGTCCAATATGGACAAATCAGTAAAGCCCGGCGATAATTTCTACCTCTACGCCAACGGCGAATGGCTAAAGAACAATCCCGTACCGGCTTCCAAAACCCGTTGGGGCAGCTTCGATGTATTGCGCCAGTCGAGCCTGGAACGCCTGCAGAAATTATGCGAAGATGCGGCGGCCGGTAAAATAAAAGATTCGGCAGCGCAGCGGGTAGGCGCTTTATATGCCAGTGCTATGGATAGTGCCGCTATTGAGAAAGCAGGTGCAACGCCTGTTCAGCCTGAACTGCAGCGTTTGGCTGCCCTCACTACCAAAGACCAGGTTTTGAACGAAATTGTTACCCAACGCCAGAAAGGAATCGGTGGCTTGTTGTTTGGTTTCAGCATAACACAAGACGATAAAAATGTAAATCAATACATCCCGGCCATATCGCAGGGCGGAACGTCTTTACCCGACAGAGATTATTACCTGAAAACCGATGCCCGCAGCAAAGCCATACAAGCCGCTTATCTCAGTTATGTAAAAGATATGTTTGTTTTAACCGGCGATGATTCTGTTATGGCAAACACCAAAGCACAGAACATTTTCAATCTCGAAAAAGCACTTGCTGTTGCCCAGATGAGCCGCGTAGAAATGCGCGATCCGCAGAAAACCTACAATAAGTTTTCCCTTGCCGGTCTCAGCCAGACCACGCCCGATTTAAACTGGGCAACCTTGCTTCCGGAAATGAAAGTCAGTAAAGCAGATAGTATTTTGGTAAACAATCCGGGCTTCTTAAAAACCGCTAACGCTTTGTTCGATGCGGTTCCGGTCGATACCTGGAAAGCTTATCTGCAATGGGCAGTCATAAAGAATGCGGCGCCTTATTTAAGCAGCGCTTTTGTAAACCGCCAGTTCCGGTTTGGACAGGTATTATCAGGTCAGAAACAAATTACACCACGCTGGCAGCGCATGAGCGGCATGGTAGATAATAACCTCGGCGATTTGTTAGGTCAGCTTTATGTAAAGCAATACTTTAACGATGCTGCCAAACAGCGCATGATCGCTTTGGTAAAAAATGTGCAATCTACTTTCCGCGACCGTATCAATACGCTTGACTGGATGACCGACAGCACCAAGCAAGCCGCGTTAGGTAAATTAGATGCAATTGTAAATAAGATTGCGTTTCCCGACAAATGGGAAGCTTATCCCGGCGTTGCTATTACCAAAGGCAATGTATTAACAAACCTGCAAAGCATAGATCAGTTTGAGTACAATAAAATGGTAAACAAAATGGGCAAACCGGTGGATAAAACAGAGTGGGGAATGACGCCTCCAACCATCAATGCCTATTACAATCCATCCAATAACGAGATTGCTTTTCCTGCCGGTATTTTACAGTTCCCGTTCTTCGATTTTGGTGCCGATGATGCTGTCAATTATGGCGGTATTGCGGCAGTAATTGGTCATGAATTAACGCATGGTTTCGACGATGAAGGCAGACAATACGCCGCCGATGGAAACCTGAAAGAATGGTGGACAAAAGCCGATGAAACCAAGTTTACCGAAAGAGCCGATAAAGTAGCTGCGCAATACGATGCCTTTACCGTAAACGACAGCCTGCATGTAAACGGCAAGCTAACTTTAGGCGAAAACCTCGCTGATCTGGGTGGCTTAAACATCGCTTACCAGGCATTTAAGAAAACAGAGGAAGGTAAAAGCGATAAAAAAACAGATGGCTTTACGCCCGATCAGCGTTTCTTCTTAAGCTGGGCGCAGGTTTGGCGGGCTAATATTACACCTGAATATGCAGCCCAGTTGGTTGTGGTAGATCCGCATTCGCCGGGCATGTATCGTTGCAATGGTCCGGTTAGCAATATAGATGCGTGGTACAAAGCATTTGATGTAAAAGAAGGCGATGCCATGTACAAACCGGAAGCTGCCAGGATTAAAGTGTGGTAATATTTTTTAAAGATTAAATAAAGTAGAAAGAGCCGCTGAACATTCGTTCAGCGGCTCTTTTAGTATCAAAGATTCGGGTAATTAATTTGTGTAGCCTGTTGCGTATTATTACTTCGCAAATTATCTTCTGCTGCGTGGATTTTCATGTTTGTTTCCGCCCTTGTTATTGCGGTTTTCATCTTCGTTAAAACGGTTATCCTTCCAGTTATTCTTATTAGAAGCATATCTTTCATCATGGCTGTCGCGGATAGGTTGCTGATCATATTTACCTCTGAAATTAGCATATTGTTTCCTGTCGCGGTCATGATACCGGTAAGCATTCTTTTCATTAAGCGCCACTTTATGAACTTTATACAAATCATATTTACGGTAAGCTGCAGGCAATGTAGCCGAGCGTACCCAGCGACGATTGCTCAGATAAACAAACTGGTGCGCAGAAATATCATAATAAACATCCATATCGGGAATATAATAATACTGCGCATTGTCGTAACCGGCAGGCGCCCAGGCGGGTTGGTTGCCAATATGAATATTAACACTTACCTGAGCCTGTGTATGACTGGCAACTAACAAACTTCCGGACGCTAACATCATCATTACAAATAACTTTTTCATCTCTTAATTTTATAGGTCAAATAATTTAGTAACCATAGATAGACTGATAAAGAAATGCGGTTGTTTAAGCTGTTTTTGTGCAATGCTGCCAAAAGGAAGAATTTGTCTGTTAAAGAGGAAAATGTTTAGATAAAACCGGCAGAACTCTGTTGAAATCAGAATAATAAAAAAGCGTTACCAACTGTATTATATCAATACGTCGGGAAGGAAAACCGGAATTACAAAAGTGAAAAACTGTTCTGTAAAATATCATTCACTCGTTTTGGTTTTGAACATTTCATTTTACATCTCTTATACAAGTAAAAACACGATTCCGTTTTGTTTTACATAAAAGAAAACAGACCAAAATAAAAAAAGCCTTTGTAGAAACAAAGGCTCGGTGATATGTTAATTATGCATGAGACTCTTTATTGCTGTCCGCCCGATTTTACACGGTTGGTTTCATCATCAGAACTACTGTTTCTGCGGCGTTGCGGCTGGTTGCCTGTTTTGCCAAAACGATAGGTAAACGTAAGCGTTGCCCTGCGGTTATCCCATTTATTATTGATAACGGTAAGACTTTTATCTAAATCAGACAGCCCACGAAAACGGGTTATATAAAACGGATCTCTTATGTTCAAACGCAGGCTGCCTTTTGTTTTCAGTATTTGCTTGCCGGCACCCAAAGAGAAGGTTCCCATCGGCTTCATTACAATAGCGCTGCTTATCAGTTGTTTTGAATTAAACCAGCCGCTTATTTCGGCGCTCCAGCCTTTATTAAAAGTAAACTGGTTGCTTAGGTTCGAGTTAAATGCCATTGTGTTTACATCAATATTTTCACCTGCAATTACACCTTTAAACTGGTTGTTAAACACGTTGGCGTACGCATTTATCATCCACCATTTTTTAATTTGTTTATTATAACTAACCGATAAACCAATGTTCCGGCTGGAAGCTATATTCTGCGATGTCTGAAATGTAGTATAATTAGAATCGTTACCTAATTTTTCAGTAATCAAAACATCATTTATAATGTTTGATGTGTGGGTATAATTTACCGAAACATTCAGCTCGCCTTTAAAGTTATAACTCAGTTCTATATTCTGGCTGAATTGCGGCTGCAGCAACGGGTTTCCCTGTTCATACGTATAGCGGTCAAGCTGGTGCTGGAAGGGATTTAACGATTGATAATCCGGTCTTTCAATACGTCTGCCGTACGATATAGCAAGCGTGTTTGTATCGTTCAGTTTATAGCTGATATAGGAAGTCGGAAACAGCTTTGTATAGTTTTTGTGAAACACAATATTTTGTGTTACCTGTTTACCGTCCGATATGGTTTGTTCGGCACGCAAGCCAAGCTGAATGCCCCATTTTTTTATTTGCTTGTTTACATTTACATAAGCTGCATTAATGTTTTCTGTATAAATAAAATGATTGCTTCGCGATGTGTCGTTTTTCCACCCGCCATTACTTGTTTGCGTAGGATCGTTCAACATATACTGCGCATCATTATCGGTTTTTACATAGCTCGTTTTTATACCCGCTTCTAATGTTGCATTTTTCTTCATCGGATGATGAAAATCACTTTTAAATGTATAAATATCAATGCGGGAAGGCAGGTTGCCGCGCAACTGGTACGGGTTAGGATTTGCGAGGTCTTTTGTATCAATCAAAACATTATCTGCGCCGTACAAATAGTTGTTCGAAAACTGGCTTCCGCTTGTGTTGTAAAACACGTAATCGGCATCGGCTGTCAGTTCTGTACCCGACGTATCGAGCTTCTGCTGAAAATTAAGATTGAAGCCCAGGTTGGTCCATTTGGTTTTATCTTCCGATTGCGCATTGTTATATTGAACAAATGTTTTCAGGCTGTCGTAAATATCAGCACGCGATGTAGATGTATAATTATCGTTGCGGATGTTGCCGGTAACTACAGCGCCGATGGTTGTTTTTTTAGTGGCAAAAAAATCTGCACCAACTTTAAAGTTCTGAGGGCGACCGCTGTAACGACCACTTGTAAGTTGGTTACTATATCTGTCGTAGGCAACAGCACGGCTTTCGCGCGAACTTCTGTCAATATACAAATCATTAAAACCTTCCCACTGTGAATAACCATAATTCGCAAATAAGTTCACTTTATTTTTTCGCCAGTTCAGGTTTATGCTGTTTGTATTTTTAAAGTATTTGGCAAATATGGCGCTGGTAGAAATGTTACCGTTAAAACCCGATGTCTTTGTTTTTTTTGTTTTGATATTGATGATACCCGAATTGCCGGACGCATCGTATTTTGCATTTGGCTGACTCATAATTTCAATCTGGTCAAGCTGGTTAGCACTCAGGTTTTTTAAGTAATTCGCCAGGTCTTGCCCGCTCAGGTAAGTTTGTTTGCCATCAATTAAAATCACAACACCTTGCTTGCCTTTCAGGCTGATATTGTCGTTGTTATCAATGGTAATACCCGGCGATTTTTCCAATACTTCCAAAGCGGTTAATCCGGTGTTTGTTGGCGAGGCATCTACATTCACAACGGTTTTATCTATCTTTTGTTCAATCAACGGTCGTTTGCTGGTAACAGTCACTGCATTTGTCTGCGTTTCGCCCATGGCAAGACTAATAACAGGCAATGTATAATTTGTGCCTGTTGTTGTAAAAGCGTTGCTGTAATATTTATGAAAGCCAATGGCTTCTATGCTGATGATAAAACTGCCGTTAGCTACTTGTTCAAAAACAAATTTTCCGTCTTTATCTGTCAGCGCAATTTTCAGTAATGATGAATCTTTGGAACGTAACAGGCTAATGGTAGCGGCTTCAATGGCTTTGCTGTTTCCATTTACCAAACCGTTGATAGTTTGTTTTTCGGTTTGCGCCCGGAGCAAAGTAAACGCACTCATAAACAGGCAAATCATAATAGTAACAAATAGCTTTCTCATAACACAATAATTAAAATTCTAAATACAAAATTCACTACTATGTGTTGCATAGTACATGATATTGCTATGAACGGTATAATAAAATTGTAAGTGGTACGAGTGTGTCTTTCTTTTGTTACATTATTTGGATAAACGGAAAAGGACGAGGATGAATGAAATTGGATTTTGATAATCTTAATTGTATTGTTAGCGGTAAGGTCAATCGCGCTGTGTTTGCCGATACTGAAGCTAAATTAATGTTTCATTGTTGATGTTTATTTACTACTAACTATAATTTCATCGTGATGAAGTTATAAATGAACAAAATTACTACAACTGAAACTTTGCCGTGTCTGCCTAACTTGCAGCCATACTTTTGTTAGCAGTAGTTTTTTGTTGATTATACTGTTCTTTTAGATATGCGACTGTGTTTTGTTCTTCTGTTTTATTAATACTATATCCAAGTTTATCTGCAACAAAATTTGATGTTTGCTGAAATATGTCAATCATTAAAAACAGAGATTTCCAATTTTCTTCTATTTCAAAGTTTGAATATGTCAATAAAACTTTTTTATAAAAATCATTCGTAACGTAACATTCTAAATACTTACCAGACTTTCCGAATGAAACACCAAAATTATTTTCGATTCCAACCTTCCACTCTATAACTCGCATAAACATCGGTCTTACAACTTTTTCAAGCATATCTTTTGCGTAAATTATTTCTTTTCGTAAAAGCCCTTTAACAACATAAGTACTTACCCACCAAAATTCATTACAAGTATCTAAAAACTCTCTTTCTGTTGGTTTCTGAATTAAATAATCTATATCACTTGATTTATTAAGTTTATCAAAAAGATTGTCTTTATCAAGCCATATAACGGTTAAGCTGTCAATTTTAAAATGCGATTTGAATTTTGGTAAAGGAAATAATGTTAAGTCAATACGATTTTTGTCTTTGAATAACATTAAATAACTAAAACTCATTTTTCCATTTTTATCTTCATTTCCTAAAGTCATTTCGTCGGGCAACTGAAAAATTATTTTCTCTCCAAAAACATTTGTCCATGAGTGATTAATGATGAAACTTTTTAAATCGTCAACTATGAAAACAACATCAAAATCCTGAAGTATATCAACCTTAATTTTTGGATTTGCTCTGGAACCATTTAGCAAAACGGCCCGAACTCTATTGTCTTTGTTGGCAAAATCAAGTATGAGATTTTTAATTTCAGTCTCGCTTCTCATCGTTTACTATTTTAAAATAAAATTACCACCAACACATAGATTTAGCAATGAGAAAAGCAGTTCGCTCAAATCAATAATTTACTTCACTCATCAAACAAAAAAACAAACATTTTTTATTGATGTTTGCTTTTCAAATCTATATACAAAGAAACTTATTTTTTCAGCAAGCCTTGCGGCACTTTGCCTTCGGATGAAGGAAAGGAAAGTTGTAATAAAGAAGCGATGATAGAACAAACATCGCGCTCATTCATCTCGTTAATTATTTTGCCTTTATTAATGCCCGGACCAGCAGCAATAAAGCCGGTTTGTATATCCTTAAAATCAGGAAAATGACCATGCGTGCCGCCTTTCCCCGGCTTTATATCTTCGCCGGTAAATGCGTTTCCAAAGCTGGTTCCGTTTAACCCGGTTAATGCTATCGGCACTAACGGATTGGCACCGATGGCATTTAATTTTTTACGGTCAACAATAGCAAAGAGTTTCTTTTTTTCTGCGGGTAATGTATCTAAAAGTTTCAAAACCTGTTTTGTAACTTCTGCATCATTGTTTTTTACATACAAATAAGATGAACCGCCAACACTAAAAAACTGGGCTTTCCAATCATCATTTTTTACATCATTACAAAACCCGTTTTGGTGCAGCCATACATTCGGATTTACAGATGTTTTTACATCAACAAATCCATGATCGCCGGTAACAATCACAACTGTGCTATCATAAATGCCTGCTGTTTTCAGCGCATCAATTATCATCTCAATCCCGCTATCTGTATTGCTCACGGCTTCATGGACTTTATCACCATTTCTGCCTTCTTCATGCTCATAATGATCTACGGCAAACATGTGAACCGTGAGCAATGTGGGTTTCTCTTTTTCAATTACATACGAAGCAATTTTTGCAGCATTGGTGTTGAGTCCATAATCTATTTTGGCGGTATCTTTAAATACCTGGTTTTTCAATGTATCAATAAAACCGGCTGGCGTAGAATATTGCTCGCGCACCTTTTCGCCCAAACTTCCAATATCGGGTATATTGTAGGTTACCGGCGCACCGGCAGATACCGGCCAAAAGATAGAAGAAGCTGAACCACCTTTTTGTTTTACGGCTTCCCATAAAGTAGGCGAATGAATAGACGTATCGTTCCAGTAAATCTTTCCCGTTGGTCCGTTAGGTTCAAACATTGCATTGAAGTAAACGCCATGTTTGGCAGGCTGTACACCGGTAACCATCGTAGTATGCGAAGGATAGGTCATAGAAGGAAATACGCTGTTCATGCCTTTTGCATAAGCGCCTTCGCTCATCAAGGCGTGCATCGTTTCAGTATGCCATTGACTATCCAAATAAAAGTCGGGACGAAAACCATCTACACTGATTAGAATAACATGTTTTGTTGTTTGTGAGAAACCGCTAAAAGTTACAATCACCAAAAGAAACAAAAAGATAAATGCGCGGATATATTTCATTGTAATTGTATTTAGTTGTGTGATAAAACAGGATATTTATTTGCCATATTCACTTCTATCAGAACCGGAAAATGACTGGATGGCTCGCGGCTATATATTTTGATAAAGGAATTATACAAAACGAGTATCACACAAACTCATAACCAATATCTTTCCTGTAATAGATGCCGTCATAATGAATATCTTTCAATACATCTAATGAATGTTGAACGGCTTCTGCAATGGTATCGCCATAAGAAGAAACGGTTAATACACGCCCGCCATTTGTAGAAATAACTTCGCCGCTTTGTTTTGTTCCGGCATGAAAAATAAGCGAGCCGTGAGATTTATATGTATTGAATTGAATGGGCTTGTCTTTTTGATATGTGCCGGGATAACCTTCGCTGACCGCCATAACAGTAGCACAACAACGCGCATCTGTTTTGATAGAAATAGTGTTGAGTGTTCCTTGTTCTACAGCCATAAATAATTCAACCAAATCGTTTTCTAAAAGTGGTATGATGACTTCTGTTTCCGGGTCGCCCAGACGGCAGTTATATTCAATCAAAAAAGGTTCGTCATGCACATTTATTAATCCGAAAAAAACAAAGCCTTTATACACCAAATTTTCTTTGTGTAAACCTGCAATTGTTGGCTGAATAATTTTCTGTTCCACCTTTTGCATAAACTCATCGGTAACAAACGGAACCGGGCTTACACAACCCATACCGCCGGTGTTTAAACCGGTATCGCCTTCGCCAATACGCTTGTAGTCTTTTGCGTGACCGATTATTTTATATTCGCTACCATCTGTCAATACAAAAACGCTGGTTTCAATACCTTGTAAAAACTGTTCAATTACAACTTTTGAAGACGCTTCGCCAAACTGTTTGTGAACAATCATTTCTTCAAATGCCTGCAACGCTTCTTCAGTTGTATTGCATATTACAACGCCTTTACCGGCTGCTAAACCATCGGCTTTTAATACAATGGGTAAACTATGTTGTTTGATGTAATGAATGCCCAACTGAAAGTTGCTTTCATCAAACTCTTCATACGCTGCTGTTGGGATGTGATGTCGTTGCATAAAGCGTTTTGAAAACGCTTTGCTGCCTTCTAATTGCGCCGCTTTTGTCGAAGGTCCTATCACAATTCCCTTCCAGCAATCGGGTTGCTGAAAGTGATCGTAAATGCCTCTTACCAACGGTTCTTCCGGACCTACAATCAGCATGTCTATAACTTTTTCCTGGCAGAAATCATTAATCGCCGAAAAGTCATTTACGCCTATGTTTATGTTGCTTCCGCATTGCGCTGTGCCTGCATTGCCCGGCGCGATATATAGTTGTGTGCAAAGCGGGCTTTGTTCTATTTTAAAGGCAAGCGCATGTTCGCGTCCGCCCGAGCCGAGTAACAGAATGTTCATAAATAACGATGTTAGGTGTGTGATGATTTGCGGGCGAAAATAAACAGCCATTTCAGAAATCAATCATAACAATCTCAACAGATACAAATTTCTCCTTACTTTGAGGCAATAATTATAACCAACAAAATAACGACTACACATGTCAAATGCAATGCCCGCAGATGAAGCTATTTTATTAACCGGCGCATCGGCTCAAAAAGGTCATCCCAAAGGGTTAGGCGTTTTGTTTACCACCGAAATGTGGGAGCGATTTAATTTTTACGGAATGCGTACCATTCTTACGTTGTTTCTTGTAAACTCCCTGGCAATGGGCGAGCAGCAAGCGTCGTTTATCTATGGTGGTTACTTGGGTTTGTGTTACCTCACGCCGATGTTAGGTGGTTATGTGGCAGATAAGTTTTTGGGTAATCGTACCTGTATTTTGTTAGGCGGTTCTGTTATGTGTATTGGGCAATTAATCTTGTTTTTCAGTGCGAGTAGTTTTCAATCTAACTTAAGTTTTGCCACTACGCTTATGTGGATTGCATTGGGCACAATCATTATTGGTAACGGATTTTTTAAACCGAATATATCTTCGATGGTGGGGCAATTGTACCCGTCTTCGCAAAAGAGCAAACTTGATTCTGCCTTTACCATTTTTTACATGGGTATTAATGTAGGCGCTTTTCTGGGGCAATTCATTTGCCCGTTTGTGGGTGATGTAAAAACACAAGTTACAGCGGCTGATGGAACCATATCGTTTGTGAGAAACATAATGGCTTTCCGGTGGGGTTTCTTGGCGGCAGCTATCGCGATGTTTTTAGGCGTGGTTTCTTTTTACTTTTTGAAAGACAGGTACGTCGTTACACACGAAGGAAAACCGATTGGCGGCAAGCCCGCGAAAGCATCTGATGTAATAACAGATCCGGATGAAATACAAGCTCAGTTCTCCAAACAAACGGCTTTTATTATGGTGGGACTGATGATCGTTCTGTATTTTCTTATCCAGTATTTGGCGTGGAGTCCGGAAGTAATGCCGCTGAAAGGTTCTGGTTTGGGTGCGTATTTTTCTGCCCTGGCAGTATCACCAATACAGACATATATCTATCCGTTTATTTATGCCGCTGGTATTAGTTTAGCCGTTTTTATATTAACAGATAAATCGCTTACCAAGGTTGAAACACAGCGTGTGCTCGTATTGTATATTGTTTCGTTTTTTGTTATCTTTTTCTGGGCAGCTTTTGAGCAATCGGGTTCTTCACTTACGTTTATTGCCGATAATCAAACCGATACCAAAATCTTTGGCTGGCTCATGCCGCCAAGTATGGTACAGATATTCAATGGTATGTTTATCGTGATACTTGCCATTCCGTTTAGCCTTATGTGGAGCGCTTTAAACAAGCGGAATTTAGAGCCCATCTCAACCGTAAAACAAGCGATTGGTTTGGTACTAATTGGTCTGGGTTATCTGATGATTGCCACACAGGTAAAGGACATTGGAACAACGGGAAAAATAGGTGTAATCTGGCTGATACTCCTGTATTTTTTTCATACCTGCGGCGAATTATGTTTATCGCCTATCGGGCTATCTCTTGTAGCTAAACTGGCGCCCAAACGCTTTGCATCTTTACTAATGGGCGTATGGTTTTTGGGTAATGCGGCCGGCTATGCTTTAACCGGAACATTAGGTGCTTTGCTGCCGCCGACCGGAGAAAAATATACCGATGCATCAAAAGCTGGTATTGATTTAAAAGCGATACTTGACGGAACTGTAAAACCAACAGCAGAACAACTGTCTTATCTGGCAAAAAATAAAATAGAAACTGTCTATCCGCAATTTGCCGGTTTTGCTATTCATGATTTGTATCAGTTCTTTATGGTGTTTGTAATCTTATGTTGCGGAGCTGGTATTTTGCTGTATGCATTAACGCCATTGTTGAAGCGAATGATGCATGGTGTAAGATAAACAACGGAACGATGCTTTAAACTCCCTTCTATGATAGCACTTGCCATACTGCTGCTGATTATTATATTGATTGTACTATTGTCTTTTAAAGGCAGCACCAATCGTAAGTTTGAACGATTAGAGCAACAGATGATGGCGCTTAAAAAAGAATTGGCGCAGAAAGAAAGACAACCTGTTGAGCCATTTGTTGAGAATATAATTGAAGAGAAACCAATTGTTGAAAAGCCGGAAAAGAAAGAAGATGAATATTGGAAATCCGGCTTTGATGTGCAGCCCGAAGCAGCGCCATCTTTTCGTAAAGAAGACTGGTTGCGCAAAGAAGAAGTTGAGTCGGAAACTGCATTTACAAATAAAGAAATTCCGCAACCAAAAGAACAATTTGACCTTACACCAGCTACAAATATTTCTTTGCCAAAAGAAAAACCAATTGCAACGCCACGCAAACCAACTTTCTTTGAACGCAACCCTGATTTAGAGAAATTTATAGGTGAAAATTTAGTTAGTAAAATTGGTATTGCCATACTTGTATTAGCCATTGGTTATTTTGTAAAATATGCCATAGATAACGAATGGGTCGGAACCATCGGGCGAGTTGCCATTGGTATTGTTTGCGGCGGTATCTTGGTTGGCATTGCGCATAAACTTCGCACCAATTATCACGCGTTCAGTTCGGTATTGGCAGGCGGTGGTTTAGCCGTTTTTTATTTTACAATCACACTTGCGTTTCAGCAATATCATTTGTTTTCGCAAACCGTTGCTTTTATTATCATGCTTGTTATTACAGCGTTTGCTGTATTGCTTGCCTTATTATATAATCGCCAGGAGTTAGCTGTCATCGCGCTGACCGGCGGTTTTGCCGCACCGTTTTTAATCAGCACAGGAAGCGGTAATTATATCACGTTATTCATCTACCTGATTGTTTTAAATACAGGATTGCTGCTGATTGCTTACAACAAATCGTGGCGTATTTTAAATACAACAGCATTTGTATTTACCGTTATCTTATTTACCTCGTGGTTGTACTCTCTGGGCGATAATCAGCCGGCGGCTACTTATAAAAACGCCTTCCTGTTTGCTATTATTTTCTATGTTCTTTTTTTGGTTATCAATATCGCCAATAACATCAAAGAAAATAAACAGTTTATCGCTTTTGATTTCAGTATTTTATTGGCAAATACCGGTTTGTTTTTTAGTGCCGGATTGTATTGTCTGCACAATATGAATGCTGCCAATTATGATGGTTTGTTTAGTGCAGCAACAGCCGTTTTTAACTTAGTCATTTCTTATTTCCTGTTCCGGAAAAGAAGCATTGATAATAATATTTTGTACCTGTTAATCGGCATCACGCTTACATTCGTTTCGCTTACGGCGCCATTGCAGTTGCACGGACATTTTATCACTTTATTTTGGGCTTCGGAAGCAGTGTTGCTTTGCTGGTTGTATCTGAAATCAAAAATCAATATCGTACAATATGCAACGCTGATTATTTATGTGTGTATGATAATTAGTTTGGTTGGCGACTGGAATAATGTGTATAGAATTTTATCTTTTTATACGTCATCCAAACCAGTGATTCCTGTTATTCTGAATCGTGGATTTATCACCGGTTTTTATGCGGCATCGGCATCGTATGTTATTTCTGTTTTGCTGCGCAAAAGCAATCATCGTATTCTCTTTGTAAATGCAACTGCGTTTCAGTTGGCTGCATTTATTATCTTATTAATTGCCGGAAATATTGAGATCAATTACCAGTTTACTTATTACTTCCCGCTTACGGATATTGCGTATTTGTACGAAGAGCTTTATACCTTTTTATTTGTTGTGATTCTGCTGCTGATAAATGATAAAATAAGAGGTTTTCGCATGGGAGAAAAACAGCAAAGTATCTTGCTGATAAGTTGCGTGGTTCTTTATTTTTTTATGCTGCCGCTTACAACAGATGTATTGCATACAATCGTTGCTGATAAATACAAATCGCTCAATTATCTTTTTATTGCGCATTGGTTTGTAGCTCTGCTCACAGCGTTTTTTCTTTATAAAATAATCAGGTTAATAATAACCGTGCAAAGCAATCAAAAAGATAAACTTTCGTGGCTCATAAGTGGCGCCATTGTCTTTTTTTTAAGCGCCGAAATATATTTTATTACGTCGCAATTATTTGGTTTAAATACAACAAACGAAACTATTAATCGTGTATTTATAAAAGCGGTGCTGCCTGTACTTTGGGGCTTGTGTTCGTTTGGTTTCATGTGGCTGGGTATGAAGTACAAATACAAACCGTTGCGTGTTATTTCGTTAAGCCTGTTTTCGGTAACCTTACTAAAATTATTTGTGTATGATATCAGCAATATTCCGGTAGCTGGTAAAATTATTGCCTTCTTTTGCTTGGGCGTTTTACTGCTGATTATTTCGTTTATGTATCAGCGGCTTAAAAAAATTATTACTGAAGATGAGGCGAAGCCACGTACATAATTTTCTTTTCTTTTTAATGATATCATTAGTTTCTTGCTGCTCTCTTTCTGCACAGGATAACTTTAGTTATCGCGCCACTTTAGATACCATTATAAAAAGCGGATTTTATAACATTTCTCTTTCGCCGGACATTATTGCCAAAAGCAAGATGGAGATGGAAGATGTTCGCATTAAAGACAATACAGGAGCTGAAATCGCTTATATTTTATATACAGAATCATCTCGTCCGAACGAGGAATCGTTCACCGAATTTCCGACATCGTATTCAGAAAACAGAACCGCTGTTATCATCAACAATATATTGCCCAACAGCTTGAATAAATTATACCTGTTAATTAAAAACAGCGAAGCGCAGCGTATGGCGACATTAAGCGGAAGCGATGACAGCCAGCATTGGTTTATTATTAAAGAAAACATCATTTTACAAAATGAATTTACTGCCGATAGCGATGCTTTTGTGCAATCGGTTTCGTTTCCGCCAAGCAGTTATAAATATTTCCGCATAACCATGCCCGGCAAAAATATATTGCCGTTAAACATCATTAAAGCAGGGGTGTACCGGCATAGTTTTACCGATAATATTTATGATGCATTGCCTGCGCCGAACATCATACAAAAAGACAGCTCTGATAAAAAAAGTTATGTTTATTTTTCTTTTGCTGATAACTACCGCATTGACAAATTAGCGTTTCTTCCTTCAGGCGCTAATTATTATAAAAGACATTTTGTATTGTTTGATAAAAATACAAATAATACAATGCTTACGGATGATACATTATCTTCTGCAAAGCAAGCTGATATTGAGTTTCACAGCAAGACAAACCGCTTGTTAATGGTAATAGATAATAAAGACAATAGGTCGCTCACCATTCAAAGTGCGTCTGCTTTCCAGCTTCATACATCTGTTACGGCTTATCTCGATGCAGGGAAAACGTACTCACTTTATTTTGGCGATTCTTCTGCCATTGCACCGTCTTACGACCTGCAATATTTTAATGATAGCATTGGCAATAATATTCAGTCGTTACCTATAAAAAATATAGAAAAAATAAAGCGTTTACCAACGGCGCAAACAAAAGAAAACAATAAGGCAAACTGGTTGCTTTGGAGCATTATTATCGCTGTATTGTCGCTGCTTATTTATTTCTCTTACCGCATGATCCGGGAGATCAACAACAAAACAAACAACGATGTTCATTTATAACACTACAATACAAGTTGCTCATATCATACATAAAGAATGGCTTCTGTGGATGCGTGATTCTTATATTGATTTGGCTATGAAAAGCGGTTGTTTTACTAAGCATCAATTGGTTCGTTTATTAGAAGTTGACGATGAAGAAGGCGTTACTTATGCGTTGCAATTATATGCAGATACCAAAGCCGATTATAACCGTTATATCGAAAATTATTTACCGCAAAACGAAATAGTGAGCTACGAAAAATGGGGTGGCGATGTAGTTTCGTTCAGCACTTTAATGCAGATTGTTGAATAAAATACAGAAGATTACAATTGAAAAATGGTATGAAATGAAAAGCTTGCCAGCACTGCATTTCATCAATCAGTGTTACAAAAAAGCCAATGAAATCAGGCATTTTGAGAGCTTACTAATTTTTAATTTCAATATAAATTTGATAAGAAAATCATAAAAGCCACGTCAGGCGTGGCTTTCAGCACGGTTTTTTGTAAATCGTTTTGGCTCAAATTTATTTTGCTGCTCCATAAAAGCGAATAAATTTGCCGCCACATTATCAATAAATCTAAAATAACAACTATGAACAAAGCTGAATTGGTTGCAAAGCTCGCTGACGATGCCGGCATCTCTAAAGCTCAGGCAAATGCGGCATTAGATTCTTTTACAGAAACCGTTGCCAAAACATTAAAAAGCGGCGATAAAGTTACGCTGGTAGGTTTTGGTACTTTCTCTGTTTCTAAGCGCCAGGCACGTACCGGCCGCAACCCGCAAACAGGTGAAGCTATTAAAATCAAAGCAAAAAAAGTAGCTCGCTTTAAAGCAGGTAAAGAACTGTCTGCAAAAATCTAAAAGCTTGCCTTACATCTTTAAAAGCAGAAGACAACAATTGTCTTCTGCTTTTTAAATACTTTTAATAAAAATTTCAATTATTATATTATGGGAAGAGGAGATAAAAAAACAAAAAAAGGCAAGATTTTCAAAGGTTCTTTTGGAAAAGCGCGCCCGGCAAAAGCTACTAAAAAAGTAGCGCCGAAAGAAGATTAATAGCTTTATAAATACCAGCTTGTAAGTATAGAAATTAGTGCTTGCAGGCTGTTGTTTTATGGTGCTAAGCGCACTATTTTCCAACTGCCATCCGGCTGTAAAATGTATTCGATTCTATCGTGCAGCCGGTTGCTTCTGCCTTGCCAAAACTCAACGACAACAGGCTTTACACGATAACCGCCCCAATGTTTGGGACGTACAATGCCGCTTTTTATTTCACTTGTATATTTCTCTACATTATCTTCCAGTATATGGCGGCTTTCAATCACTTCACTTTGCGGCGACGACCAGGCACCAATGCGGCTGCCAACCGGGCGACTGTCAAAATAATTATCACTGTCTTCTTCACTTGTCTTTTCTACAAAACCTTGAATGCGAACCTGGCGTTCCAATTCTTTCCAGAAGAAAACCAGCGCGGCTTTTGGATTTTCAGCTAATGCCTTTCCTTTTGCACTGTTATAATTGGTAAAAAACACAAAGCCACGCTCATCATAACCTTTCAGCAAAACAATCCGCGCCGACGGCATTCCATCCGGCGCTATCGTCGCTAATGTCATCGCGTTTACTTCTTCAATATGACTTGCCACAGCTTCCTGCCACCATCGGGAAAATTGCTCGGTGGCGTTCACTGTCACATCTTCTTCATTCAATGTTTTGAGTCTGTAATCGGTGCGTAAATCTGCTATTTCCTGGTTCATTTTTCGTTTCAAATGTTTTTAATATGGTGAAAACAGAATTCAATCACCTTATCAAAGATATAAACCTAAATAGCAATTACTATTCATGAAATTCCTATTCTGATATATCATGATTAGGCATTTCGTGAATAGTAAGCAGTTTCTGATTTGCTTTAAAATGTGAAAATAAATCCATCTTCACGTTTTACACAAAAATGATTACCTGTAAAATAGCTGACTTACTTTCATCGTTTTATTATTTTGCAAAACAATTTTTGATATGCGCAGATTATTGGTTCTTATTTCAGTTTTATCTTTTTTTCATACCATGGCGCAGGACGACGATGCGCCTGATTTACGCAGTAAAAAAGACAACTTTAAAAAGGTAATGGAAAAAGATGTGCGCAGCGATGCCGCTACTTTTACGATGTCGGGCATTGATGAAAGTATTAGTAAATTGACTTTGCTTTCTGTGCCGGTTACACAATACAGCCGGAACAATATTCATTTTGAAGGTAGTGGCATCAATGTAACCATTACAGCCGGCAATTTTGATGCATCGAAACACAAGCTGACGTACTCGGATAAATACCTGATTAAGATTGACAATAAAGGTTATTATGGCCGATATACTGAAGTGCCCAAACATAACATTGCAAACGTTCAGGTTACAATTGATAACGACAGCATTGCCATTCCTGCAACGGCTTATTTTGATTTGTACAATCCTGCGTTTACTTATACAGATGGCGATAAGCTAAAAACATTTGCCGGTGTGTATCAAAGCGCAGATAAAAGGCGGGTTTATATTTATATGCTCAACCGAGATGATCTTGGCAGTTATGAAGTAACCTGGGTAATTCAGGATAAAAAATACCTGCGCCGTATTGTAGATTTTGGTTTTTTGAAGTAGTGTTTGTGACGAAGACGCAAAGCCCGAACAATAATTTCAAAAGAAAAAGGTTCCGTACTATTTTAAAGTACAGAACCTTTTTTATTCTTACATAAACCTTTGTGTCTTTGCGCCTTCGTGGCAAAACAAAAAATTATCCCGGGTTCACCATATCTGTTCCGGAAGCATCACCCTTCGTGCTCTTACGCTTAAATAGATTCGCATCGAACTTACCAAAACGATAATTGATATTTATACGAACCACCTGCGGATCTCTGCGGCGTTTGGAAATCTGGGTAAAACTTTCTGTTACCGAATACGTTTTGTAAAGCTGTGTACGTGCAAAGTCGTTAATTCCCAATGTAGCAGACAATGCGTTTCCACCTTTCAATGTCCATTCTTTGCGAATGGCGGCATCAAAACTATATCTCGGGTAAATATAACCTTGTGCCGATGTGCTTGGCGGAGGTCCGAAACCACCGCCGCCGCCGCTGTTACGGGCGCTGCCTGAACTGGCCGGCAATATAGTTTTTGATTGATAATCGCCCGACAATTGTATTGAATAACCGTGGTTAAATTTAAAATTGTTATTCAGCTTGGCAAAATAGCTCCAGCGTTGCTGCGAAATATTGCCCTGATCGCTGCCACCGTTGATTTTAGTATTAAACAAATTATAATTGGCAGTCATATCCCAGAATTTCGCGATGGTAATCCGGTTGGTCAATTCAAGACCAAATGTATTACTGCTTTGTGCATTTATATACGAGAAGAAATTCACACTATCAGCCTTATTGATTGTTTTATCCGGATTAACATCTCTGTAAAAATTGCTGGTTATCAGGTCGGTATTATGTTTATAATAGGCAGAAATTAACAGGTTTGCACCTTTTGTATAAACATTGCTGTAATTCACTTCAAATGAATTTACAAATTCCGGCCGTAAACCGGGATTTCCGATAGATAAATTCAGTGGATCTGTATTGTCTATAAATGGTAATAATTGCCAGAAATTAGGGCGATTAATACGACGCGAAAAATTCGCCTGGAAATCCTGTTTGTCATCTATCTGGTACGTAACAAAGGCGCTTGGGAATAAGCTAATCGGATATTTTATTTTGAAGGAAGAATCTTTACCTAACAGCGTTCCGTTATAATTTGAATTTTCTGCGCGTAAACCAACCTGGTAATTCCATTTTTTACCTTTTACGCTAAAAGTTCCGTAAGCCGCATAAACCTGGTCGGTAAATTTATATTGACTACTAATATTCGGTAATAAAGTATAAGCAGAATCTTTATTATCAGAAATATATTGCAGGTTATCGTTCAAAAAATTACGGATAGCTGCACGTGCACCAGCTTCTATTTTTATTTTGCTGGTAATCGGGTTTTCGTAATCTGTTTGTATAGTTGTAAACCGGTTATAACCGCCGCCATCTATTTTCTGCAAATAGGGTATGTATTTTATAGCTCCGGTAGGCGAATAATAATTGGTTTCGTAAGCACCATCATTTTCGTTCTTGCTGGAATTATAATTAAAGTCGGCTGTTATATCATGACCATCTTTAGCAAAATTGTGCTTGTAACTAAACTGTCCGCCAAAGTTGTGGAAATTGCGCCTGGTATCTGCGCTTCTTAAACTTTGCGTTAATAACGAACCTGTAATGCTGCTGTCTATGGTTTGGTCTTCGAACGAGTTAAAACTTCCGCGTACAAAGTTGGCTGATGCGCTGAATGTGTTCCGGTTATCGGCGAAGAAATCAATACCGCCACGGAAAAACGCGAAAGTTCCCGGACTTGTGCCATTTGTAAATTGATGAATCTGACTCATGTCATCTGTCAGATTGTTCCTGTCAATGACATTGGTGTATTTTGATTTGCGCTGGTTTACGTTCGCATTTACGGAATAGTTGAATTTGTTTTGCCGTAAACTCAAATCAAGACCACCATTTACTCTGCCTCTCGAATCTACACCGGCGCGAATATTTCCATTATAACCCGTTTTTTTATTTTTCTTCAATACAATATTTAAGATTCCCGCATTACCACCACTGGCATCGTATTTTGCAGATGGATTGGTCACCAATTCTACTTTGTCAATAATATCAGCCGGAATCTGGTCGAGTGTTAAAGTGGTTGGTCTGCCATCAATAAAAATGGTTGGCGCTGCATTACGAAGCGTTACATTTCCATCCACATCTACATTCAGCGAAGGAATTTGCTTCATTACTTCGGTAGCCGTTTGCCCGGTGGTAACAATATTTTTATCTACATTAAATATCTTCCTGTCCACACCCATTTCAAAAAATGGTTTCGCTGTAGAGGTTACTGTTACGCCGCTCAACGTCGTTTCCGATTGTTCCAGTTTCACATTACCTAAATCTTTGTCTGAACTGCCCGGATCGAAATTTATCGGCTGCGAAACATCTTTATAACCAATGTTGGTAACACGCAACGTAAGTTTTCCTTTCACCGCTACATTTTCAAAATCAAAATCGCCGTTGGCTTCAGTAAAACCAGTTGCTACAGGTAAATCACGCGCATTGCCCGAAGTGTCTTTTGTTGACGTTATGATCTGAACCGTAGCACCATTGAGACCTTTATTTGTTTTGGTATCTACGATTTTTCCGTAGAAATGACCATTTCTGGCAGCTCCGAAAGCGCCTTTGTTCATTTGCCCGCCAGCTCCGCCCGGCGGTTGCTGGGCATAGGCGTGAGATAAAAACAGGAGTACTGTTAGAATGAATAAAATTCCTTGCTTCATATTGCTTGTGTTATACCTTGAAGGCTTTCTTAAAAGAAGTGAAATGAGATAGTACATACTTGACGCATACTTATAAACAAGTAGTGTGCAACAAATTGGTGTGCTTACAAATATCTGATAAAGCCGGCGGCGAAGTAAAAATTATCGGCTATAAAGCCTTTGCTTTAGGCAATCCATGTTAAAAAAATGTATAAGCCGCCGCATAAAAATCCGGTTGTGGCACAGGCAATTTCAACAATACGAAATTGTTTCCTCATAAACGATTTGAGAGTGTGGTCGGAAACCGCATGTAGCCTTGCAGAAACCAGTTTGCTGATGTTGAGGTCTTTTTTTATGTTGCCTGTGTATTGAAGAATTAAAGCGGGAAACAGGTTTTTTAATTCATTCATAAAAATGCCTTTCATATCAGCTACCAGTTTATCGCTGATAAACATAGCCAGCATCGGCATGGCAGCCGGTAATTTTACCCGCAAAAACTGCTCAATATGTTCATTGGCAAAAGGCAAAATTTTTTCTATGTTTTCGGGCGAAACCAGCTTTTGCTCAATAGCATCTAACGAAATTTGTTTTTCTGCATAATCACCAATCATATTGCCGATTGGCTGCTTTCTTTTTAAAAAAGCTGATATGTATATGGAAACTGAAATGTTGGCTATTATCCAGCCTAAACAAGCCGATACAAAGGGAAGTAAATAAAGCAAAGTGGAAATTGTCATAAAAAAATTCAATAAAAAAAGCCTTGCAAAAATCTCATTTACAAGGCTTGTCCGTTTAGGGAGAACAACGGGTTTCGAACCCGCGACCTTCGGAACCACAATCCGACGCTCTAACCAGCTGAGCTATGATCTCCGTGTAAGGGGCTGCAAATGTAAAATAAATTGGCTGAGAAAACGTGGTGTTTTATATTTTTTTCTGATTTACCAAATTTGAAATAACCGGAAAATTTGCCTTTGGCTCCGAAGTTTATGCTTTTGTTGGGTTGAGAACCGGCTGCAGACCTTTTAATTAACAGCCCGAATTTGTTTACCTTTGCAGGCTTTTACAATAGCACATTTATAATTTATATATGAATGTAAAATATAAAGAATTTTCAGGACTGAATTTGCCAGCTATAGAACAGGAAATATTAGCTAAATGGAAAAGCGAAAATGCTTTTGAGCAAAGCGTTTCGCTTCGCGATGGCGCAGAGCCATTTGTATTTTACGAAGGTCCGCCGAGCGCCAATGGTATGCCCGGTATTCACCATGTAATTTCCCGTACGCTGAAAGATTTGGTTTGTCGCTATAAAACCATGCAAGGCTTCCAGGTAAAACGAAAAGGCGGCTGGGATACGCATGGTTTGCCGGTAGAATTGGGTGTAGAAAAAGAATTAGGAATTACAAAGGAAGATATTGGTAAAAAAATATCGGTTGAAGAATACAACGCCAAATGTCGCGAAGCCGTTTTGCGTTATAAAAAAGAATGGGACGATATTACCACCAAAATGGGTTATTGGGTTGATTTGAACAATCCGTATATCACATTTACAAATGAATATATCGAAACGCTTTGGTGGCTGCTAAAAGAGTTGTACAAAAAAGGATTGTTGTACGAAAGCGTGAGCATTCAACCGTATTCTCCGGCTGCCGGTACCGGTTTAAGTTCGCACGAACTGAACCAGCCGGGCTGTTACCGCGATGTAAAAGATACAAGCTGCGTAGCCATGTTTAAGGCAATTCAAAACGAAAAATCAGAATTCCTGTTTGATGCAATAGACGAAAGTTTTTCATCCGAAATATTCTTCCTTGCGTGGACGACAACGCCGTGGACGTTGCCTTCTAATTTGGGTTTGACGGTTGGCGCCAATATAGATTATGTATTGGTAAAAACGTTCAATCCATATACTCATCTTCCGGTAAATGTGATATTAGCCAAAGCCTTGCTGGGTAAATATTTCAAACCCGAAAACGAAAACACGGGTTTTGAAAATTACAACGAGAAAGCAAAAGTTTTACCCTGGCAAATATTAGCTGAATTTACAGGTTTGGAAATCGAAGAATGTCGCTACGAACAATTAATGCCTTATGAAGCCAACGCACCCGAGCGGAGCGGTGGCGATCCGTTCCGCATTATCCTTGGCGACTTTGTAACTACAGAAGATGGAACCGGTATTGTGCACACGGCGCCGGCATTTGGTGCGGATGATTTTAGAGTTGGAAAAAAATACAACATCGGTATTTTAACTATGGTTGATCGCCAGGGAAAATTTGTAGAAGGTTTGGGCGAATTCAGTAATCGTTATGTAAAAGATTATAAGAACGAACCAAACTATGTTGATGTAAACGTTGACATTTCTGTAAAGTTAAAGCTGGAAAACCGCGCTTTTAAAGTTGAAAAATACGAGCACAGTTACCCGCATTGCTGGCGTACAGACAAACCGGTTTTATATTATCCGCTTGATGCCTGGTTTATAAAAACTACCGCCTGCAAAGAGCGAATGGTAGAACTGAACAAAACCATTAAATGGAAACCAAAAAGTACCGGCGAAGGTCGTTTTGGTAACTGGCTGGAAAATATGGTTGACTGGAATTTGAGTCGCAGCCGCTTTTGGGGAACGCCGTTGCCGGTTTGGAGAACCGAAGATGCAACCGAGGAAACCTGCATTGGAAGTATTGAAGAATTAAAGAATGAAGCGGCAAAAGCAGATGAAAAATTAGGTTTGGTTCAAAGTTCAAAGCTGAAAGCTGGAAGTTTAGATTTACATAAACCGTTTATTGACGAAATCACGTTAGTTGCTCCTTCAGGGAAACCGATGAAACGCGTGCCCGATCTAATTGATGTTTGGTTTGATAGCGGCGCGATGCCTTACGCGCAGTTGCATTATCCGTTTGAGAACAAAGATTTAATTGATAGCAGAAAAGCATTTCCGGCTGATTTTATCGCCGAAGGCGTTGACCAGACACGCGGCTGGTTTTACACATTACATGCTTTAGCCGTTATGCTTTTCGATAGCGTTGCCTATAAAACCGTTGTATCAAATGGTTTGGTGCTGGATAAAAACGGCAACAAGATGAGCAAACGTCTTGGCAATGTTGTCAACCCGTTTGATACCATCAATACGTTTGGCGCAGATGCCACAAGATGGTATCTCATCACAAATGCATCGCCGTGGGATAACCTGAAATTTGATTTGTCGGGCATCCAGGAAGTGCAGCGCAAGTTCTTCGGAACACTATATAATATCTACCAGTTCTTTGCTTTGTATGCCAATGTGGATGGCTTTACTTTCTCGGAAAAATATATTGAAAGGAACAAACGGCCGGAAATAGACCGCTGGATTCTTTCTGCTCTTAATACTCTGGTGCAAAAAGTAACCAACGCAATGAACGATTATGAGCCAACGATTGCCGGTCGCGCCATCGAGCAATTTGTAGATGAGCAATTGAGCAATTGGTATGTTCGCTTGTGCCGTCGCCGTTTCTGGAAAGGCGAATATGAGCATGATAAAATCTGCGCGTATCAAACTTTGTATGAATGTTTGGTAACGCTTACTAAACTGATTGCACCGATTTCTCCGTTTTTTAGTGATGCTGTTTATAATCAACTGAATGAAGTAACCGGCAAAGAAAGTTTCGCTTCTGTTCATCATACCAATTTTCCTGTAGCCGATTCTTCTGTAATAGATAATAGTCTGGAAGAAAGAATGCAACTGGCGCAAGACATTTGCTCGCTTGTATTATCGCTGCGCAAAAAAGTAAATATTAAAGTACGCCAGCCGTTGCAAAAAATCCTGGTTCCGATTCTGAATGCTGATATGAAGCACCAGTTGCAGAAAGTAGAGGATTTAATAAAATCGGAAGTGAACATTAAACAAGTAGAATACATTACAGATACCGAAGGGTTGGTTCACAAAACGGTAAAGCCGAATTTTAAAAAACTGGGCGCGAAGCTCGGTGCAAATATGAAAGGCGCCGCTTTGGTTGTAACCACATTAAGCCAGAAAGAAATTTCTGAACTTGAAAAAAACGGTCAGCTTTCTATTCATGTTAACGGACAAACGTACGCTATTCTGCATTCGGAAGTCGAAGTTATTGCAGAAGATATTCCGGGTTGGAGTGTCGCCGGTAAAGGTTTGCTAACAGTAGCCCTGGATATTGAATTAACCGAAGAGTTGAAACAGGAAGGCGACGCCCGCGAGTTCATTAATCGTGTGCAGAACCTTCGGAAAGAAAATGACTTTTACGTAACCGACCGGATAGAAGTGGAAATAGAAAACAACGAAAAGTTAAGAAAATCAATCAATCAATTTAAAAACTATATTTGCGCCGAAATTTTAGCCGATTCAATCAATTGGGTGCCCTTACCGAAACAAGGAACTGAAATTGAAATTAACGATACTCCGGTAAAAATCAGTCTAATTAAAAAATAACAATTGTATGGCCGTAAAAAAAGCAGCGCCTAAAAAGGCAGCCAAATCTGTATTTAAAACTGCAAAAAAAGCTGTAAAGTCTGCAAAGCCGATTGTAAAAACGGCAGCAAAAAAAGCAGTGCCTGCAAGTAAAGTTTCGGCAAAAAAAGCCCCTCTTAAAAAAGCAAAAGCAACAGTTGTAAAAAAAGCAGTTGCCCCAAAGAAAACAACATTAAAAAAATCAATAAGCAAGCCCATGTCGAAAAAAGAGGCAGTTAAAGAGGTAAAAACGAAAAAGGAAGAAGTAAAACCTGATATAAAAAAGAGCGAGGCTTCCCCTAAAAAAACAACAAAAACTGCTGTAAACAAGCAGTTGGAAACAGCGGAAGAAGTTGTGGTTGCGACTAAGAAAAAAGCTTCAGCACCTGCTGCCGAAGTAAAGGCTCCGAAAACTACGATGAAAACTTCGGTTCCTTATCAGCCCGAATACAAGACATTAGATCAGCGCCAGACAGCCACAAACGGAAAAATTAATATTCCGCTTGTCAGGTATAATGATAATGAGCTGAATGAATTTAAGGAATTAATCAACAAGAAACTGGATGCGGCTAAAAAAGAATTGGCTTATCTGCAAGGATTAATTACAAGAAAAGATGATTTGGGTGGCGATGAAGGCGACAACCGCTATATGACAATGGAAGATGGCGGTATGAGTATGGAGCGCGAGCAGCTTAGCCAGATGGCAAGCCGGCAGATTACTTATATTGATCATCTTGAGAAAGCCTTGATTCGTATTGAGAACAAAACGTATGGCATTTGCCGTGTAACCGGAAAGCTGATTGATAAAGCCCGCTTACGTGCTGTACCTCATGCAACGTTAAGTCTGGAAGCTAAATTAGGTTTGGTAAAGCCTGGAACGGAATAGTTTTATCTTATCAAAATAAAATCCGCAAAGAAGAATTAACTCTTTGCGGATTTTTTTATTTGAGAAACGGCTTTTAAAATCAGCTATATATCAAATTTATTTTGCTCCCGGCGAACAATACTGTTTTAAAAAGCTTGTGTATATTGTACGTAAATGCTGCGTGGTGCCTTCTCCTTCGCGAATGGCATGTGTACGATTTGGATAACTCATCATCTGGAAAGGTTTATTGTATTTAATTAATTCATTTACCAACATTTCCGTGTTTTGGTAGTGAACATTATCGTCGCCGGTTCCATGAACGACTAATAAGTGTCCCTGTAAGTTTTTAGCATACGTTACCGGCGAGCCTTTAATAAACGGTTCTTTATCTTCCTGGGGCAAACCCATATAACGTTCCTGGTAAATATTATCGTAAGAAAGCTGGTAAGCTACCGGCGCAATAGCAATGCCTGTTTTGTAAATGCCTGGATATTGGAACATCAGATTTAAAGTGGTAGAACCGCCGCCGCTCCAACCCCAAACCGCCACACGACTTGTATCTACATAAGGTCGTTGAACAATCTGTTTGGCTGCCATTGCCTGGTCTCTGATATTTATGGTTCCAATGTTTTTATAAATGGCTTTTCGCCAGGCAGCGCCTTTTGGCGCAGGCGTTCCGCGACCATCCAGACTCATATAGATGTAGCCTTCATCGTACATACTTCCATCATACAAAAAATTATAACCGGTTCCATAGGTATCTGTTACAGTTTGCGCAGCCGGTTCGGTATAAACTGTAAATACAACCGGGTATTTTTTAGTGCTGTCAAAGTTTTTTGGCTTTACCATCCAGCCGTCCATTGTAACGTTGTCTTCTGTGGTAACGGTAAAAAACTCAACAGGCGGAAGTGCCGATTTTTTATTATGGTTAGATTCATCCGTTTTAAGAACTGTATTTTTTGACAGGCTTATCCAATCTGCTGATGGCGGTGTATTGGCATTGGAAAATGAATGCCAGGCAAACAATCCGTTTGGCGAAATACTGTAACTGTGAGTGCCGGTTTCTTGTGCCGGGGAAATTTTTTCGGCAGCACTTTTACCATCTAATTTTATGCGGTATAGATAGCTTTGGGTAGCATTTTCCGGTGATGCCATAAAGTATAAATAACCATTCTTCTCGCTATAACCTTGCACGCTGATAACATCATAATTTCCTTTGGTTAACAAAGTTTGCTGCTTGCCATCGCGGCTTATGGCATATACATGACGCCATCCATCGCGCTCGCTTGTCCATAAAAAAGAACTGCCGTTTTTCAGCCAATCCCAACCAATCGGTTCCGCTTTTACATCTACCCAGGCTTTATCGGTATCATCATAAATTTCTTTTGTATTGCCGGTAGAAATATCACAATACAAAATCTTACTGTCGTTTTGTTTGCGATTGAGTTGCTGAATAATTAATTCATTACTGTTATCAGCCCATTCCATGCGTGGAATATAATGTTGTTGCGGATCGCCGGGCACATTCATTTTTATGCTGCTACCCGTAGCTATATTTACCACGTACAAATAACATGGCGATGGATCTTCGCCAACTTTCGGATATTCTACCGGAACCGTAAAGGAATAAATGGAATCGGTATTATCTATCATTAAGAAATTGCGGATTTTGGTAGCATCAATTTTCCAATACGTGATGCTTTTGCTATCGGGACTCCAGCGAAAACCATCGCGACAATCTAATTCTTCTTCATACACCCAATCGAAAGTGCCGTTGATCATGCGGTCGGTTCCATCTTGTGTAAGCTGCGTAATGTTGTGGGTAGCTAAATCTTCTACATATAAATTATGCTTGCTTACATAAGCGGCTTTGGTTCCATCAGGAGAAAATTTAGCAAACATCAAAGAAGCGGAAGGAAGATTTTTCCCCAGTTGGTGAAGGCTGTTATCGGCTGTATTCATCACCCAATAATCACCACGCGTTTTATATCGCCAGACTTTTTTGCTGTTCGTATAAAAAAGAATTTTCTTTCCGTCTTTTGAAAAGTAAAAATTATCTACAGCAAGCGGTTCTTGCATTGCGGCTGGTGTTAGCTGTTGATTTGATACAATTTCTTTTGTAGTAAAAGAAGGCAATGAAGTTTGCACGATTCCATTACTGTCTGTCTGATAAAAACTGTTGCCATCTTCTGACCAATGAATGCCGCCAGCTTGTGCAGACGCAATTTGCCGGAACAATACAAATAACAGAATAACCACGAATCTCCTATACATAATACATACTTTATAAAAGCGAAATAACAGCGAAGATTTTAAAGCTAACCAATTACTTCGTTATTATTGTGAATACTGATAGTAAGCGTCGTTCTTTTTATTGACAGATAAAATGCCGGCACTTTTACACATTTTAATTTCCTGTAGCTTTGCGCCCCGAAAAGTAAGCGCAAACAGAATTGTAAGAAACAGATATTTGCGAAGTGCTTTTCAGTTTTATATTATGATGACAGATCAGTTAGACGCTTTACAGGCAAGATTTGAGCAGGTTGGTATTGCACTTACCAATCCTGAAATTATTAATAATCAAAAGGAATTTGGTACATACAGCAAAGAATACCGGAGCCTTGAAAAAATACTAAAGCCTTACGAAGAATATAGGCGTGTATTGTCTGATTATGATTTTTCGCGCGAAGCGCTGAACAGCAACGATGACGACTTGCGCGAACTGGCAAAAATGGAAATGCCGGAGTTGGAAGAAAAAAAGGATACTCTGGAAAAGCTGCTTACCCAATTATTAATTCCTAAAGACCCGCAAGACGATAAAAACGCAGTGTTAGAAATACGTGCTGGTACCGGTGGCGATGAAGCCAGTTTATTTGCCGGTGACTTGCTAAATATGTACCTGCGTTATTGTGCCCACAAAGGTTGGAAAACAGCTATTGTAAGTGAGAATGAAGGTACGGTTGGCGGCTATAAAGAAGTGGTAGTAGAAGTACAAGGAGAAGATGTGTATGGTACTTTAAAGTTTGAAAGCGGCGTGCATCGTGTACAGCGTGTTCCAAACACCGAAACCCAGGGTCGTGTGCATACATCGGCGGCTACTGTAGCTGTAATGCCGGAGGCTGAGGAAGTTGACTTTGAATTGAACCCGGCGGATGTGAAAATGGAAACGTCGCGAAGTGGTGGTGCCGGCGGACAGAATGTAAATAAAGTAGAAACTAAGGTCATGCTTACTCATATTCCAACCGGTACTGTGGTGATTTGTCAGACAGAACGCAGCCAGCTTGGCAACCGCGAAAAAGCTATGACAATGCTTCGTACCAGGCTGTATGAAGAGCAGGTTCGCAAACAGGAAGATGAAATTTCACGTCACAGAAAGACATTGGTAAGTACCGGCGACCGAAGCGCAAAAATCCGCACATACAATTGGCCGCAAGGTCGCGTAACGGACCATCGTATTGGGCTTACTTCTTATAATTTAGATTCTGTTGTTGGTGGAAACATCGATGAATTTATTGAAGCGCTCCAGGTTGCCGAAAACACCGAAAAAATGATGAAGAAAGACTAAGTCGTTTTACAGCTTACTAAAAATTAATTTCATTATCAACGGTTACTTCTTTCAATTATTTATATAAAGAAGAGTAGCAAGCTATTTACATTCAATGAGTAGTCAGACAGCAAAATTGCGATTTTTCCATTTTATTCCCGCTATTGCCTTATTTATCCTTATTTATATTCTTTTAACCTTGCCTGGAAACGATATTCCGAAAAGTAAATTTTTTGAGATCGTTTATTTTGATAAATGGGTGCACACCGGTTTATTTGCAGCTCTTGTGTTTTTGTTTTGCTATCCGTTTAAAAATAATATTTCTTACAAGAATTCTTTTTACCTGCTAATTGTTTTGTTTGCGATTGTTTATGGTGTGGCTATGGAATATGTTCAGAAATATTTTACAAAAGACAGATCGTTTGATGTAACAGATATGATGGCAGATACGGCAGGTGCTATTCTTGGTTATTTCTTCTTTCGGTATATAGCGAAGAAAGTCATAAAAAAAAATAAGCCCCTGTAGAAACAGGGGCCGCAACCAAAACTAACTGCTTATGAGAAAATTGACTACTTATATTCTAACTTTAATTTTACAAAGCTGATGCCAAGTTTTGAAAATGGTCTGATTGACAGAATTTTCCTTTGATAATATCAATTAGCAGCTTTGAAGAACAAATATCATATTTATTTTTAAATAAAAAAGTTAAGTGCTGATTTTTAATATAATCAGCACTTAACTTTTAATAGCTTCAACAGACATAATACGGGTAAGAAAAAAGCTTTATTTTTTTAAGGTCTTGCAGGAAAAGAAGAATTCGCCATCAGGAGTTGAACGCTTTGTTTTAGAATCTGCGCCTTCAATTGATTAAACAATACAACCTTATTAGCTGGTATATTGAGATTGAAAGACATGCCTTTATTTAAAGCTTCATCTAACCCCGGATTAATTTTACTTAAATAAGCCATATCTATTTGTAGATATTTTGCCATAAGTGTAGAATTATATTTTCCTTGAATTTCCACACTTTTTAAATTGTCATCCTTGCTAATAGTTTCCTGCTGAGGAGTTAAATTTTTACTATTCTTTACTTCATCAGCTGTCATGGTCGTAATACCGCCACATCCTTCAAAAAAGAAATGCGTTGCTATAAATTTCTTTACATGATTTCTGGTTTCAAGTGGCAAATATTTCTGAATCGTCCAGAAATTATCGCTATGTGCTAATTTCATGGCTTGTCTTACTCTTCCTTCACCAGCATTATAAGCAGCAATAACTAAAAGCCAGTCACCCAAACTTTTATATAAATCCCCCAAAATTTGGGCAGCCGCTTTTGTACTTTTTATAAAATCCTTCCGATCATCAACTTTACCTGTTTTTAAACCATAATCCCTCGCAACAGAGCTCATAATTTGCCAGGGACCCACTGCACCTACGCACGAAACCATGGTTGGTTTCAGATTACTTTCTATTACAGATAAATATTTTAACTGGTTAGGAAGATTCTTTTCAGTAAAGATTTTATCAAACAAATCAAAGTACGATTTCCCCCATACTTTCATTTTTGAATAACCATCTCCTTCTTTATTTAAATAACTGGTAACAAATGGTGTTACAATCGGATTAAGTGGAATGGAAATTGCCAAATCTGGTATTAGGGTGCCTGGAAACAGAGATTTCAAATTTTTTGCTAATGATACGCTATCTGATTTTTTGGGATCTCCTGAGGCAGGTGTTCTACCATCTGTAAAAGACATTAGTGAGAAACATAAAGAACAAAGAATACATAGGTGTGCAAACGAGTTTGCCAGTTTTCTTAATTGCATCAATTTCGTTTTATTTTTGCGAATAAAGCGGCTTATAAGCGCTAAAATACCTGGTTAATAAAGGGCAGAACCGTTTAAGCCCTTTCTCTCATCCGAATTATTTCTTCAGAGAGTTTCAACAAATATAAATCATTTTTTTGCCCGGCCATCACTTGTAGCCCAAACGGCATGTTATTGCTATGTTTAAAAAGGGGAAGCGAAATAGCCGAAATTCCTGTTAGGTTAGCGAATACAGTATAAATATCAGTTAGAAACATTTCAATTAAATCTGCCTTCTCACCAAAACGAAAAGCAGGAGAGGGAACTGTTGGCAAAATAATGGCGTCAAAACTTTGAAAAATTTCTTTTATTTTGTTAATCAATAAACGCCTAACTTGTTGGGCTTTAGTATAATAAGCGTCATAATAACCCTCGCTTAATACGTAAGTTCCTAATAAAATACGACGCTTTACTTCTTTGCCAAAACCGTCTGAACGGCTTTTATTATACAAGCTTATAAGATCACTATTATGATCAGCTTTTTGCAATCCGAATTTTATTCCATCATACCGGGAAAGATTACTGGAAGCTTCAGCAGTTGTTAAAATATAATAAACCGGGACAATGTAATCAAGCAATTCAAAATCAATCGCTTGTACCTCATAATCAGATTTTGTTAATATTTCTGTAAATGAAAAAAAAGATGCAGCAATTTCGGAATCTAAAGAAGGGTGTTCTAAGAATTGTTTAAAATATCCAATCCTTTTTTTAGGAGTCATAAGCTGCAACTTAGCTAAATCCTTTTGAAAGGCTATATCATTTACAGTGCTGTCAAATTCATCTTCTCCGGATATAGCTTCTAATGTAATTGCAGCATCGGCTACAGAATTTGCAAAAATTCCAATCTGGTCAAATGAAGAAGCATAAGCAATCAATCCAAATCGCGAAATACATCCGTAAGATGGCTTAAGACCTACAATTCCACAATAATCTGCCGGCTGACGAACAGAGCCGCCAGTATCACTACCTAAACTTATCATGTTTAAGCCAGCCTGAACAGAAACTGCAGAACCACCTGAAGAACCGCCCGGTACTTTAGTATTATCCTGCGCATTCAGCACTTTACCGAACGCAGAATTTTCATTACTGCTTCCCATGGCAAATTCATCGCAATTATGCCTGCCAATAATAATGGCACCTTCAGAAAGCAGCTTTTCAACTGCGGTTGCATTATAAAGCGAAACAAAACCTTCTAAAATTTTAGAAGCTGCAGAAACATGATGGTCTTTATAACAAAGCACATCTTTGATTCCAACTACAACGCCGTGCAATTTGCTATTTGTACCTTGCTGGCTTCGTTGCTCGTCGAGTAAAGCAGCACGCTGCAGAGCTTCATCGGCATAGACTTCTAAAAAAGCATTGAGATGTTTTTGGTCAGCTATCTGCTGTAAATAATATTGCACGGCTTCCACGCATGTGGTGCGACCGTGCAATAAATCAGCATGATAGTCTTTGATAGATTGAAAACTAAACAAAGGCTATTCAATTATTTTGAAAGAATATTATTATGGCTGTGTAGTAGTCGTTGTTGTATTAACAGGCGTAGAAGCAGAAGTTGTAGTAACGCGATCTTTTTCTTTCAAACCTTCTTCCAGTTCTTTCTTCACATTGTCTTTAGCATCGTTAAACTCACGGATGCCTTTGCCCAAACCACGCATAAATTCAGGTATTTTTCTGCTGCCGAATAAGACAAGAATTACAACAGCAATCAACAAAATTTCCTGGAAGCCTAAATTGCCCATAAAATAAATTTAGTAAATGAATTTCAAAGATATAAGAAATATACGGTGAAAAAAGAGATTTGGGTTAAGACTTATATAAAAAAAGCAGAAGAACTTTCTCCTGCTTTTTCTTTCTGTCAAATACAATCTCTTATTTAATTCTTCTTTCTTTAATTCTCGCGCTTTTACCACTGCGTTCGCGCAGGTAATACAATTTAGCACGACGAACTTTACCTACTTTATTCAGTAAAATAGAATCAATATTTGGCGAGAAAAAGGGAAATATTCTTTCTACACCAATACTGTCAGAAATTTTGCGAACTGTAAAGGTAGAAGTTGAACCTTCTCCCTGGATTTTTACAACGTCGCCACGAAAACCCTGGATACGTTCTTTACCACCTTCTATAATTTTATAATTAACGGTAACATTGTCACCCGCTTTGAACTTCGGAAACTGCTTTTTAGCGGTCAGTTGCTCGTGTACAAATTGCACTGCTGCTTGCATAGCTTTACATTTTAAAGGACGGCGAAGGTAAAAGCATTTACGTTTCTATCCAAAAGAAATTATAGTTATCATCTGTTATTTTATCTTAAAATAAAAACTAAAACAATGAATCGGGCAAAGGCTTTGTTTTATTACTACACGAATATTCCATTAATATATAATGAAAGGTTGCCTGTTATTTGTTCTTCTTTTTGCATTCGGTTTTTTGCGCAGCTATTGCCAATACGATTCTTTAAAGCCGCAAGGTATTTATACCAGCAATTTTATTATTGACGAAACACCGCGAAACCTGACTTATTATATGCCTGCAAACTATGGCAGGTTCGATTCTTATCCGCTCCTCATTTTTTTGCATGATGAAAAAAGTAACGCGACAAACGTAATTAAGAAGTATGGCGATGTTCTTCACAAAAAAGCAGATTCTTTAGATTGCGTTGTTATGTATCCGGACGCGATTACCGGTCATTGGAATATTAACAGGAGCGGCAAAGATTCTATAAACGATATTTCATTCATTAGCATCATGATTAATTTCTTTGTGCAACAATATCATTGTGATGCAGACAGAATTTATCTCGCAGGTATTGGCACGGGCGGTACCATGTGTTATAAAGTAAACTGCGAAAGTTTGTCAAAATTTAAAGCGGCTGCAACCATCAATTCTTTTGGAAATAAAAATGAAACACAGAACTGCCGTAAAAAAGAATCGCTGCCTGCTTTAAATATAAAAAGTGAAGGCAATATTTTATCTTCTATAAACCAAGCCTGGAATTTTCTTTTTTCATCACACCAAAATCAATAAACTTCATTTGTTTCCTGTTAGAACAAAGCTGACGACTAAAGACATGAAAAATTTACAAAGAAAAAGATGTATAAAATTTTCTTCTGTAAATAGAAAATATTTCTAATAAGTAATTAGCAAATTAATAATTTCACATCCAAAAATCTAACGTTTATGTATGTACCCAAAAGCTTGCTGTTACTGCTTGCTTGTATCTTTTTAGTAAATGTCAGCCAGGCACAATTGCTCAAGAAATTAAAAGACAAAGTAAATAACGCAGTAAACGGAGTAACCGGAAATTCTTCCAATTCAAACAATACAAACAACACGTCATCTGATAACAGCAATACAAATTCAGGTGCGCCCGTAAACAAAAAAGGCGGCGGCTTAACCAACACACAACCGCCCGATGTACAAGAACAAATTGCTGATGCCGAAAAATCGCAGACAGCCGGTAATTACAGCGATGCGCGTTATTCAATTCAGCAAGCTTTAATGAGTATCGAGTTGCAGATTGGCAAACAGGTTTTGTTATCATTACCCCAAACGGTAAGCGGCTTGCAAAAAGATACAATGCAGAATAAAGTAATGAGCACGCAATGGGGCTGGAACAATCTTACCATTCAAAGTGTTTATAAAAAAGACGATCAGCAAATGACCGTAACCATTGGCAACAATTCTTTTTATTCCGGTTTTGTAAACATGTATTTTAATAACGGTGCTTACATGCAAACAAGCAGCAACGGCGATAACCAGAATACAAAACAAACCAAAGTAAAAGGTTATAAAGCCGTTATTACGTATGATGACAACAAAGGTTATTCGTTGCTGGTTCCTTTAGGCCAAAGCTCACTGATTGTTTGGGAATGTGTAAACTTTAGTAACGAAGCGGCTGTTATGAGCGCTGCCAATTCATTTGACATAGACGGCATTAAAAAAATGCTGGGCGAACAATAATGACTTCATAAACATCTTATCATGAAAAGTATATTCTTATTTATTTGTGTGATGATAACACTATCGGGTATCTCACAAAATTTTTCTACTGATATATCCACGGCAAAAAAAGCGTATTCGTCAGGCAAATTAGAAGATGCGCATTTTGCGCTGCTGCAGGCAATGCAGGAAATTGATATAATTATTGGTAAAGAAGTGCTGGCTTTGTTACCAGCCAAGATGGATACGTACGCAGCTAAGACCAAAGACGACAATGTTTCCTCAAATGTGGGTATGATTGGTACAACCATTCACCGCAGTTACGGCGACAGCAGCCAAGTTGATCTTTCTATTATTGGTAATTCGCCGCTGGTATCTACCTTAAATGCTTTTTTAAACACACCGCTCATTGGCGGTATGATGAGTAACGGCAATCATAAAATTATAAAAGTGCAGGGTTACAAAGGACAATTGGATAAACAGGATAATGGCAATGGTCAAACTGATTATACAATACAACTTCCGCTGGGTAATTCTTTAATTACATTTACCGGAAAGAACATAACAGATTCGAAAATCACTGCCTTAGCAAATACAATTCCTTTACAGCAAGTCGCCAAATTAGTTCAATAAAATATTTCCTTTATAAAGCAAAGCGCAGTCTTACCAATAAGCTGCGCCTTTTTATTGAAACCGCTCTTAAATTGTGAAAGAATATAAAACATAAATAAAGAAACCCAACTTCCTTTGTGCTACTTCTTCCCTTCCAGCTTTCGTGGTTCAACCATTCATTCAACCAACAATCTTTTCACTTCCAACTCATCTTTACATTCTTCCAGCAATTCTTGTATTGTTTTATCCAGAACAGGATGCATTTTATCTCCGGCAATTTCTGCCAAAGGCATCAATGCAAATCTTCGATGTGGTAAATAAGGATGCGGCACTCTCAGCAACTCTGTATCTATCACCAAATCATCAATTAATAATATATCCAGGTCAATTGTACGCGGACCCATTTTTATTGTGCGCGCTCGCCCCATACTATTTTCGATGTTCAGCAATGTTTGCATAAATTGTGCAGGTAATAATGTTGTATTGATAGAAAATGCCTGGTTGTAAAAAGAAGGCTGATCTGTAAAACCCCAGGCAGCCGTTTCGTAAACAGAAGAGCGGGCAATGATGTTGCCGCACATTTCTTCCATTACATTTGCGGCTTGTTGCAGCCTTGCCAGCCGGTTGCCCAGGTTACTGCCGGCAAGCACATAAACGGTATTCATTCTTTCAAATATCTATGTATGAGATCATTCTTTAAAATATTCTTTGCATCGCTGTTAGCCTTAGTCATTTTTACCCTTTTGTTTGTTGTGATTGGTGTTATCATTATAAGCTCAGCCGCAACGCCCGCCAAGCCAAGCTTAGGCGCAAAAGGCGTTCTGGTACTCGATTTGAGCAAAACATATAACGAACAGGGCGATCACAACCCGATCAGTTCTTTTACCGGCGATGCCTCCGGCGACGTGCCGGGTTTGTACGATGTAGTTCGTCTTTTACATTATGCAAAAAGCGATTCTGCCATTAAAGGGCTGCTGATAAAAGCGGAAGACAATCCCAACGGTTATGCTACCAGCGAAGAATTGATAAAAGCGATTGACGATTTTAAAGCCAGTGGCAAAACCGTAATGGCGTATGGCGAAACCATGAGCCAGAAAGCGTATTATGTAGCTTCGGCTGCCGGCAAAGTATATGTTCATCCTGCCGGTGGATTGGAATGGAACGGACTTTCTGTTGATTTGTATTTTATTAAAAATCTTCTTGACCGGTTAGAAATTCAGCCACAGATTTTTTATGCCGGTAAATTTAAAAGCGCAACTGAACCACTTCGCGCTACACAAATGACTGAGCCAAACAAGCTGCAAACCAATGTATGGCTGGGCGATTTGTATAGTTTGATTTTACAGCAAGCTTCCAGAGCCAAGAATATAGATACAGCGCAACTTCATAACCTGGCAAATACTGGCGCCATTCAAACACCTAACGATGCATTGAAATATCATTTGATAGACGGTTTAAAATATGATAACGATGTTAAAACCGAATGGCTGCAGATTCTGCACGAAGATGCAAAAGCCAAAATCAATTTTATTATGTTAGGAAAATATGCCGATGCGGTTGATTATACCAAATCATCCGGCAGTCGTATTGCTGTATTGTACGCGCAAGGCGATATTGTTGGCGGAAAAGGACAAAAAGGCCAGATTGCCAGCGATGATTATAAAAGCCTCATTCGCAAGCTTCGTTTGGATGATGAGGTAAAAGCCATTGTATTTCGAGTAAATTCTCCCGGCGGAAGCGCACTTGCCAGCGATGTTATCTGGCACGAGATACAGCTTGCCCGCAAAGTAAAACCGGTTGTAGTAAGCATGGGCGATTACGCGGCTTCCGGCGGCTATTATATTTCCTGCGCTGCCGATAGCATTTATGCCGATGCCGGAACTATCACCGGTTCTATCGGCGTGTTTACCGTTATTCCCAACATGCAATCTTTCTTTAAAGATAAATTAGGTATTACGTTCGATGGTGTAAAAACAGCGCCTTATGCCGATATGATGACTGTAAGCCGCCCGCTTACCATACCGGAACAACATTTTGTACAGGCGAATATTGATACGACTTACAATACGTTTGTATCTCGCGTGGCAACGGGTCGCAAGCGCGATACAGCTTATATAGACAGCATTGCGCAAGGTAGAGTTTGGGCTGGCGCGCGTGGCATTCCGGTTGGAATTGTTGACAAAACCGGCACTTTGCAGGACGCTATTTCCTGCGCCGCGCGCATGGCTAAAACAAGTGATTACTATACCAAAGAATATCCCGAACAAAAAAGTTATTTTGAAGAATTGCTTGACAGGTATGCTGACAGAAGTACCAAAGCCAGCACCAAAGCGATTGAAGAACAGGTTGGAAAACCGACGTATGATATGCTGATGAAACTGAAAAGCGTTCAGGATATGTTTAACGTGCCGCAGGCACGATTGCCGTTTATGATGGAAGTGAGGTAATAAAAGAACTTTCAAATAAAGGCTTGTATTAATTTTGTAAGCCTTTATTTTTTGTATTATGACAGTCTATTTCATAAGTGGATTAGGCGCAGATAAACGCGCTTTTCAGAAATTAGTATTACCGCAGAATTGGAATATTCAGCACCTTGAATGGATAACACCTTTGCAAAATGAAAGCTTGGCTTCTTATTGTAAAAGATTTTCTAAATACATTGATACAAAGCAGAATTTTATTCTTGTCGGTCTTTCTTTTGGTGGTATTGTAGCCGTAGAATTAAATAAAATTGTTCAACCCAAACTCACAATTCTTATTTCCAGCATTGCAACAAAGCAGGAGTTACCTCTTGATTTTAAACTATTTGGAAAATTAAAGTTTGACAAGATTATACCTGAATTTTTATTAAATAAAGTTTACCTTTTTACTTACTGGTACTTTGGAGTAAAAGCGAAAGAAGAAAAAAGATTGCTCAAGCAAATCATTACAGATACATCAGCCAGCTTTTTAAAATGGTCAATTCATGAAATACTAAACTGGAAAAATACAGAAAGACCTCCAGGCTTGATTCATATTCACGGAACAAATGACCATATTTTTTCCATCAACAAAACAAAAGCTGATATAAAAATTGCTGGTGGCGGACATTTGATGGTTTATGATAAAGCAGAGATTATAAGTAAGATTTTAATAAAGAAAATAACAGAGTTAAACAGCAACTAAAACAAAACCACGAAGAATTTAAATTCTTCGCGGTTTAAATATTTAAATTATTTTTTTATTCAACCCACGCTTTCATAACCTGTTCAGTTTGATTTTCCGTGTCAGGTTTGTCAATAATTTTTTTAATCATGCCGGTTTCATCAATTAAAAAAGTAGTTCGATTTATACCCATGTATTTCTTGCCAAACATTTGTTTTTCGCCCCAAACGCCATATTCCTGTGAAATTACCTGGTTTGCATCGGCAACCAGAGGAAACGGCAGGTTGAATTTTGTTTCAAACTTTTTATGACTTTTTACATCATCAGCGCTCACGCCGATTACGGCATAACCTTCTTGTAAAAGCTGCGAATAATTGTCGCGCAGGTTGCAGGCTTGCGCCGTGCAGCCCGGCGTATCGTCTTTCGGATAAAAATAAAGAACCACTTTTTTCCCGCTGAATTCATTTAAAGATATATCCTTGTCGTTTTGATCTTTGGCTGCAAATGCAGGCGCTTTATCACCTTCCTTTAGTGTTATCATAGTTTGATATGTATTTGTATTGGCAAAACTATCGCAGGAAATTTGTTTTCCAATTTCCATCTTCCGTAACCTGTTTGTTAGGCACAACTGCGTATATTTGCGCAAAATTTAGGGATAAGTATGAGCTGTAAAAGCTTGAAACTCTTACTGGTAGCGACTTTCAGCATTTTCTTATTGTTTGCTTTCAATAACACTTTTGCACAGGAAACTTTAGATACAACAAAAACAGCTAAAGAAGGAACTTTCGATCCGGCTAAAGTAATTATGGAGCACATTATGGATGCTCATGAATTTCATTTCTTTTCTTATAAAGGCAGCGATGGCGAAGATCACGAAGTTTCTGTTCCGTTACCTGTGATTTTGTATTCAAAAGAACGTGGACTCGATGCTTTCTCTTATGGTCGCTTTCACGATCATGATAGTCACGGCATTTACAACGGTTATAAAAATGAAGAAGGCAAAATTGTAGCGATTGATGCGGCTGGTAAAGTTGACGAAAACGTAAAAGTGTATGATGTAAGCCTTACACGTAACGTAGTACAAATGTTTATTTCACTTGGTATTTTGCTTTGGATATTATTAGCTGCGGCAGGTAAATACAAAAAAAACGGAACGAACGTTGCGCCAACCGGTGTTCAAAATTTGATAGAGCCTGTTGTTACTTTTATTCGCGATGAAGTGGGCAAACCAAATCTTGGTAAAAAGTATGAGAAATACATGCCTTATTTACTTACGGTTTTCTTTTTCATACTAATCAATAATATTTTTGGGTTAATTCCAGGTTCGGCAAACGTAACGGGCAATATCGCTTTTACTTTGGTTTTGGCTGTTGTTTCGTTGCTGGTCATTCTGTTCAGCACAAACAGTCATTATTGGGGACATATTTTCTGGCCTCCCGGCGTACCTTTTTTAGTAAAACTCATTTTGATTCCGGTAGAATTGCTGGGTGTATTTATTAAGCCGGCGGCATTAATGATACGTTTGTTTGCAAACATGGTAGCAGGTCACATTATAATTACCTGTTTTATTTTGCTCATCTTTATTTTCGGTGCCATGAGTCATGTAGCTGGTTGGGGTTTTGCGCCGGTGTCTATTGCTTTTACCGTTTTTATTTATTTTATCGAGATATTGGTTGCGTTTATCCAGGCGTTCATCTTTACAAATTTGACTGCTGTATTTATCGGTCAGGCTTTTGAAGGTGAGCATCATGACGGGCACGACCATAAAGAAGACGCCGTAATCATTTAATATCAACTTTTTTCATTCATAAAAACAACAAATATGTCTTTAAGTAGCATTCTGTTGCAAACGAGTACTGATTCTTTAGCACACTTAGGTGGTGCTATCGGTGCAGGTTTAGCAGCTATTGGCGCCGGTATTGGTATCGGTCAAATTGGTAAAGGTGCAGTAGAAAGTATTGCCCGCCAGCCGGAAGCAGCTAACGATATTCGTGCAAACATGATCCTGACAGCAGCGTTCGTTGAGGGTGTTGCCCTTTTCGCTGTAATCGCAGGCATTCTCGCTGTATTAAAACCTTAATACAGAAGCAACTTTTTATTGCACCTGACGCACAGGGCAGAGGGTGCAGTAATTTAATTTAAAAATGAAAGAATTTGATAATTTGAAAATGATTTTCAAATTATGAATCACAACATTTTCAGATTTTCAAATTAATAAATTTTCAAATTGTATTCATGGAATTGTTACTACCTGGATTAGGATTGCTGATATGGACGCTGATTGCGTTCATCGTTGTCTTAGTGATATTGAAGAAGTTTGCCTGGACGCCGATTTTGAAAGGCTTAAAAGACAGGGAAACCAACATTGCTGATGCCATTGCTTCGGCTGAAAAAGTAAAAGCTGAAATGGCTGCTTTGAAAAATGAAAACGAAGCGTTGCTGGCAAAAGCCCGTGAAGAAAGAGCCATCATGATAAAAGAGGCGAAGGAAACAGGTGACAAAATGATTGCTGATGCGCAAAGCAAAGCCAAAACTGAATATGACAGAATTGTAGCTGATGCGCAAAACGCCATTGACCAGCAGAAAAATGCGGCTATTATTGATGTAAAAAATAAAGTTGGAAACTTAGTGATTGAAGTGGCTGAAAAAGTGCTTCGTAAACAACTTGACAACAAACCACAGCAGGAAACTTATATTAAAGAACTTGCTGACGCAGCGAAACTCAATTAAATAATTATGAGTTATGAGCGATGAACAATTCTTGCATTCATCATTCATCATTCATCAGCATAATAAAAAATGCCCAATCCACGATTAGCGACAAGATATGCAAAAAGCCTGATAGGACTTTCCCAGGAACGAGGCGAACTGGAAACCGTTTATAAAGACATGCAGTTTTTGCAGTCAATATGCAAAAGCAATAAAGACTTTGTAAACCTGTTGCGCAGCCCGGTTATCAGAGGTGCTAAAAAAGAAGCAATTATCGTTGCCATTACAAAAGATAGAATCAGTCCGTTAACAACAGCTTTTACCAAATTATTGACTGATAAAGGGCGCGAAGAAGATTTGCCGGAAATTATCGGCGCTTTCATCACGCAATACAATACAATTGAAGGCATTCAAAAAATAAAATTGACAACAGCCGTTCCGGTGAGCGATGAGGTGAAAAATGATATTGTAAGTAAAGTAAAAGCCAGCATTGGGTTTGATAAAGTAGAAGTCGAGTCTGCTGTAAATGCCGATTTGATTGGCGGCTTTGTTTTAGAATATAATAATAATCTGGTTGATGCCAGCATATTGCGGGATTTGAAAGATATTAAAAAGCAGTTTCAGCAGAACGTGTATATTCACAATATTCGCTAAGAAAATGAGCCACCAATCTCTAAAAGGGAGTTTGGTGGTGATTGAAAAAAGGAAGTAACTTTTATTAATTATAAACATTATTAAAACTCCCCTTTAGGGGTTGGAGGTTTAACTTATGGTAGATATAAAGCCAGATGAAATTTCGGCCATACTCAGGCAGCAGCTTAGCAACTTTAATGCAGAAGCTGATCTTGAAGAGGTGGGCACTATATTACAGGCAGGCGATGGTATTGCCCGCATTTATGGACTGAATAACGTTCGCTCCGGTGAACTTGTTGAATTTGAAAACGGTGTGAAAGCCATTGCGCTGAACTTGGAAGAAGACAATGTGGGTGTGGTGTTGATGGGCGACCAGGGAGATGTAAAAGAAGGTGGCAAAGTGCGCCGTACCGGCCAGATTGCCTCTATTAAAGTAGGCGAAGGCTTGGTGGGTCGCGTTATTAATACGTTAGGCGAACCTATTGATGGTAAAGGTCCGATCAGTGGTGAATTGTACGAAATGCCGCTGGAACGTAAAGCGCCGGGCGTTATTTTTCGTGAGCCGGTAAAAGAACCTTTACAAACTGGTATCAAAGCGATTGATGCGATGATTCCCGTAGGTCGTGGTCAGCGTGAGTTGATTATCGGCGACCGCCAAACAGGCAAAACAGCGATTTGTATTGATACTATTATTAACCAGAAAGAGTTTTATGCTGCCGACAAAACCATGTACTGCATTTATGTAGCCATTGGTCAGAAAGCATCTACCATTGCCGGTGTAATGAAAGTATTGAGCGATAACGGCGCGATGGCTTACACAACAATTGTGGCTGCTTCTGCGTCAGACCCGGCGCCACAGCAGTTTTATGCTCCGTTTGCCGGTGCTGCTATTGGCGAATTTTTCCGCGATACCGGTCGTCCGGCATTAATTATATTTGACGATCTATCCAAACAGGCCGTTGCTTACCGCGAAGTATCCTTGCTTCTGCGTCGTCCTCCCGGACGCGAAGCTTATCCAGGCGATGTATTCTATTTGCACAGCCGTTTGCTGGAGCGCGCTGCGAAAGTGATTAATAACGATGCAGTAGCTAAGAACATGAACGATTTACCGGAAAGCATCAAACATTTGGTGAAAGGCGGCGGCAGTTTAACAGCGTTACCAATTATTGAAACACAAGCGGGTGACGTATCGGCTTATATTCCAACGAACGTAATCTCGATTACCGACGGACAGATATTCTTGGAAAATAACTTGTTCAACGCAGGTATTCGTCCGGCTATTAACGTAGGTACTTCAGTAAGCCGCGTGGGTGGTAATGCGCAGATTAAGTCAATGAAAAAAGTGGCCGGTACACTGAAACTTGACCAGGCACAATATCGTGAGCTGGAAGCGTTTTCTAAGTTTGGTGGCGATTTGGATGCTGCTACAAAATTCGTAATTGACAAAGGCGCGCGTAATGTGGAAATATTAAAACAGCCACAGTATTCACCCGTATCGGTAGAAAAACAGGTTGCTATTATTTACCTGGGAACGCAAGGTTTGCTGCGCGATGTAGCTCTTAATAAAGTAAAAGCATTTGAAGAACATTTCTTACTGGAAATGCAAAACAAATATCCGAATGTATTAGCTGAATTTAAGAAAGGTAATTTGCCTGACGATGGCGTGAAGCAAATGGTAGAATTAGCTAAAAGCCTGACGCCACAATACAAATAAGATTTGTTTTATTGATGAATATAAATCCGCTGGTTTTATCAGCGGATTTTTTATTTTTAAACATGCGTATATTACCTGTTTGTGTGTTGCTTTTGGTTTCTTTTACACTGTTTGCTCAATCGAAAACAGATACTTCATTGAAAACTATTTTGTTGCAAAACCAAGATACGTTTTATCAAAAAATAATTACCAATCCAGACAAGTACCGGCTGCAGATTATTTACACACAAATCAACAGAGACAAGCATAACAAGCCTTCTTTTACAAATTATTATTTTCATGTAGGTCCGCAACAATATTATTATCCGGCTTCTGTGGTAAAGCTTCCGTTGGCTGCTTTATCATTAGAAAAAATAAATGAATTGCATAAACAAAGAATTGGTAAATACACTGCGATGCAATTTGACAGCGCATATATTCATCAAACAAAAGAATGGAACGACAGCACTTCAGAAAACGGTTTGCCTTCTGTTGCGCAGTTTATACGCAAAGCGTTTTTGATAAGTGATAATGATGCGTACAATAGAATGTACCAGTTTATTGGTCAGCAAAGAATCAATGAAAAATTACATCAGAAAAGTTACACAAACATGCGCATTACAAGACAATTTATGGGTTTTACGGAAGATGAAAACCGGCACACAAATCCAATTCGTTTTATTGATAAAAATGGCAAAACGATTTACAATCAGCCAATGGCTCTCAATACAGATTCGTTCCTTTTTCCTTCGCAGGTTTATATTGGTAAAGCGTATTATAACCGCAATGATAGTATCGTAAATGAACCGATGAATTTTGCAAGGCACAATACGATTCCGCTGGAAGATTTACAGCAAATACTGAAATCTGTTCTGTTCCCGCTTTCTGTTCCTGAAAAGCAACGGTTTGATTTGACAAAAGAAGACTATGTTTTTCTGCATCAATATCTTTCTCAATATCCTTCCGAAACGCCTTATCCAAAGTATGATACAACACAGTATTACGACAGTTATGTAAAGTTCTTTTTTAATGATAGCAATCATCATACAATGCCCAAAAACATTCGGGTTTTTAATAAAGTTGGCTGGAGTTATGGTTTCCTGACAGATGCTTCTTATGTTGTTGATTTTGCAAATCGTATTGAATACATGCTTGCGGCAACCGTTTATGTAAATGATGATGACATATTAAACGACGATAAGTATGAATATCAGACTGTCGGGCAGCCGTTTTTATATCAATTAGGGCAAACTATTTATAACTATGAATTGCACAGAAAGCGAGATGTAAAACCTGATGTCAGTGAATTTAAAATCAATTACGAACATCGAAATCCAGGCGATACAAGACCTTCTGTAAAAGATGCCGACAATTAAAAAAAGTTATATCAAAAATGAATTGAATAATTGTATCGTTCAATTCATTTTCAACGCAAGTTCTGTTTGTTCTTTATAAATTCCACACAGCACGGCTGTTCTTCTTGTATCTTGATTCCTGTCTCTTGTATTCTTGTTTCTTAACTCTTAACTCTTGTTCTTTGTATCTTAATTCTTGTTCCTTGTATCTTGATTCTTGTCTCTTGTATTCCTGCTTCTTGTATTCCTGTCTCTTGTATTCTTGTTTCTTAATTCTTGTCTCTTATTATGTTGCCTTACAGCCTTCGCTATTGCCATTAATCAAATGCCATATCAGCTAAGATTTTTGTGTTTATATTTACATGTCATGAAACAGAACTTGTCTCCATACTGGATATGCCAGACTGGTTGGATAGCCTTCGGAATTATCTACCCGTTTTTGTATATCACATTCAACACAGAACCTTTACCCAGTTTCTTTTATACCGTCTTAGCTCTTTTTGTTATTGAAGGTATTGTTATCAGTCATCTCATGCGCACAGTCATCAGGAAATATCAACTGCTGCAACAGCCGTTGGCAAGACAGATTACCAGCATGTTAACCATCACCATCCTGTTTTCATTTTTATATGCCATTATAGACAGTTTGTTTGTAGTGATGTTACAGTTTGAAGATGCGGAAACAACAGGCGATTCTTTTTTACGAAGAGTGATGCGTGTTGTATCTACGCCTTTTCTTTTTTTATGTATCTGGAATCTTATCTATTTCAGTTATCATTATATCGTCAAAAGCCGGGCTGATGAACTTGCCAAAATACGTTTGGAAAGCTTAGTAAAAGAACTTGAATTAAAAACCATCAAAGCGCATATCAATCCGCATTTTATTTTCAATGCGCTCAACAGCATCCGGGCTTTGGTAGACGAAGATCCGCAACGCGCCCGCACGGCAATTACAGAACTCAGCAATATTTTGCGCAGCAGTATGTATGCCGAAAAAGTAGAAACCACGCCACTAAAAAAAGAGCTGAGTATTGTAAAAGATTACCTGGCTTTAGAACACATTCGCTTTGAAGACAGGCTGCAGATAGAATACGATATTGACGAAAACACATTAGACCTTCCGGTGCCGCCGATGATGTTGCAAACGCTGGTTGAAAATGCCATCAAACACGGCATCAGCAAACAAAAAGAAGGTGGCATTATTAAAGTAAAATCAGATTTTGTAAATGATCATCACGAGCTGACTGTTCAAAATACAGGTATATTAAATGGCAACGGCCGAAGTGATGGATTTGGTATTAACGGAACCGTAAACCGGTTGCAACTGCTGTTTGGTTCCAAAGCATTTTTCAATATAAAAGATACCGGCGATAACCTGGTAGAAGCGAAAGTCGTTTTACCTGTTTCATAAAGTAAAACCTAAGTTTATTTTATTTTGAATTTTTACTTTTAAATTTAGGTAAAATTCACTCTAACAAAACAATATTGCAATATGGCTATTAAAGCAATTATTATTGATGATGAACGTCTTGCCCGTAACGAGTTAAAAAAGCTATTGCACGAACACTCTGAAATAGAAATTATAGACGAAGCTGCCAATGTAGATGAAGGCGTTGAAAAGATAGAACTGCAGAATCCGGATTTAATTTTCTTAGACATTCAGATGCCCGGTAAAACCGGCTTTCAGTTATTAGAAGAACTGGAACGTGCGCCACATGTGGTTTTCACCACAGCGTACGATGAATACGCGTTGAAAGCTTTTGAAGTAAATGCGCTGGATTATCTTTTAAAACCAATAGAACCCAAGCGACTTACCGATGCAATACAAAAAGTGCAGTACGAAATAACAAAAGAAGCTGCCGATGCCAACTCAACATTTACGCGCGGACCACTTACCGATCTTGACCAGGTTTTTGTAAAAGATGGTGAACGTTGCTGGTTTGTAAAGCTTGGCGAAATTCGCCTGTTTGAAAGTGTTGGCAACTACGCCAAAGTGTTTTTTGCCACTAACAAACCACTCATTTTAAAATCGCTTAACGCATTGGAAGAACGTTTAGATCCGCGTACATTCTTTCGCGCCAACCGTAAACATATCATCAATCTTCGCTGGATAGAAAGAATAGAACCTTATTTTAACGGCGGTTTATTGGTAGAATTAAAAGGCGGCGAAAAAATAGAAGTGAGCCGTCGCCAAACCGTAAAATTTAAAGAAATGATGAGTTTGTAACAATAGCTTTGGCTTTACGCTTTCAGCCTTTAGCTTTTCTTCTTTACTTTTGCACCAGAAATCAAGAAGAATGAAAAAGTGGTTGCTGATTATTTTGATAACTGTATTTGCTGTTGCCGCAGCCAATGCGCAATGTTCTATCTGCACAAAAACCGCAGGGCAATTGGGTGAAGGTCCGGGCAAAGGTTTAAATGCCGGCATCTTATATTTAATGGCAGCGCCGCTTAGCATTGCCGGTTTCATTGGTTATAAATGGTGGCAAAAAGAAAAGCATATCAAAGAGTAAAAGAGTTTTATAATTCATATTTGAAAGCTGATAATTAGAAATAGTTATCAGCTTTTTATTTTGAGAATCATTCCTACATATCACAAGTTAATAATTTTATATTGGGAGAAATGCGTTTCGTGACGCAGCCAAACAATCTACATAATCTTTAAAATTCTTTAAGTTTGACACATGAAAACAATAACGATAAATATTCCAGATACATTGGACATGAACAGCAACGAAGTTGCAATGCTTGTAGCGTCGCAACTTTATGAGCAGGGAAAATTATCGTTAGGTCAGGCAGCAGAAGTTGCAGGACTTACAAAAAGAACTTTTGCCGAATTATTAGGAAAATATAACGTTTCAATCTTCAATTATTCGGCTTCAGATTTATCAAGAGACGTTGCCAATGCGTAAAACAATTATTTCAGACACAAGTTGTTTTATTGTGTTGACAAACATTGGTGAGTTCTATTTGTTACAAAAGCTTTACGGAAAAATTACTACAACAATTGAAGTGGCTACGGAGTTTGGAGAAACCCTTCCTGACTGGATTGAAATTGAAAAGGTAAATGATACATATAAACAGCAGCTTTTAGAAATGCAGGTTGATAAAGGAGAAGCAAGTGCCTTAGCATTAGCTCTTGAAACACCAGGCAGCACAATTATAATTGATGATTATCGTGCAAGAAAAGTTGCTGAAAAACTTAAACTGAATTACACAGGAACGTTAGGTGTAATAATCAGAGCAAAAATCAAAGCAATAATTCCATCAATAAAACCATTACTCACAAAGATTAAACAAACAGATTTTAGATTGACAAATGAAATTGAACAGCAAGTATTAAAAGAAGCAGGTGAATAAATAAATACAAGTTATGTTACCATCGCCGGTAACTCCGGTTGATCGTCTCTTGCGCAATCTTGCGTGTCGAAGCAGCAAGATTGGTACCGTTCAAGGTTCGGAATATAAATTGACCAATTCATTTTCTTGCCTATTTTTAACCAATGCGAAAGCTGCTTCAGAATTGGTTCAGGCAACCGGTTATTCGGCTTGCCAATAAATTTTCTTCACGTCCCGATAAGCAACGTGTGTTTGAAGCACTCACGAAATTGCACGGCGAAATCTCATCCGGCGAAATCAAAAAAGGATTGGTTCTTTCGTTCAATATAACAGACAAATTTGTTGTTTTATCCGACCAGCACAAAGGCGCAAAAAACGGTTTTGATGATTTTGCTTCCAACGAAAAAAATTATCTCGCAGCACTCGATTATTATTATACCAACCAATATTTCTACATCAATCTTGGCGATAGCGAAGAACTTTGGGAGAATACATTAGCGCCGGTTAAAAAGAACAATATTCCTTCTTTTGAGAAGGAAAAACTATTCCTGCAAAACAATAAATTCATCAAAATTTTTGGTAACCACGATTTGTATTGGGGCAACGATATTATTACGGCGCCACTCGAATTAAAAAACATTTATGGACAAGATGTAACCATTTATGAAGGCGTGATTTTACAAACAACCATTAATGAAAAGTCATTTCAGATTTATCTTACACATGGTCACCAGGGCGATTTGCAAAGCGATGGAAACTGGTTCAGCAAGTGGTTTGTTGCGATGATTTGGTCAAGAATACAAGCGTATTTAGAAATCAATCCTAATACACCGGCTTATGATACACAGCTTAAAACAGAACATAACAAACTGATGTACGAATGGAGCAGCGATAACAATATTGTATTGATTACAGGTCATACGCACCAGCCGGTTTTTGAATCGCTCACGTTAATGGAACGTTTGTATGATAAGCTTGCAGAAGCTAAAAAAGCAGCCGACGAAAAGGCAATTGCCGAGATAGAATCTCATATCAATCATCAGTTTCAAAAGGGCGAAATTTTACCTGATTATACAGGCTTTAAACCCAATTATTTTAATAGTGGTTGCTGTTGTTTTAGCGATGGCGATATTACCGGAATTGAAATAGATAACGGTTGTATCCGGCTCATTAAATGGGAGTATGATGAAGCCAACAATCCGCAACGAATTATATTGGAAGAATCGGAGCTAACAAAGCTGGCAGAACAAATGAAAGTTGACATAACGACTTAAAAAGCTTATCTTTTTAAAGTAAATTCACCAAATGTTTCCGCTTCTTTTTCTGTAATTTTTACGCTGGTTACCTTTGCTCTTGCCGGTCCTTTATAACACCAATCAATAAATGAATCTAACGCTGGCTGCGAGCCGCTTGCCGTTATTTCTACATTGCCATCTTTTGTGTTTTGCACCCAGCCTGTAATACCTTTTTCGTTTGCTATTTTCTTTGTATTGGCTCTGTAAAAAACACCTTGCACTTTTCCTTTTATAACGAGATGAACCGTTGGCATAATCAGTATGACTTGTTTCGATAAAAGTAAAAATATTCTTTGTTCACTTTATATAATCTGCAACGGATTAGACATTGGTATTTTTGCAAAAAAGGATATTATGTTGGAACCGTGGCGAACCGGCAAAATTATACGAATAGAAAACGAAACGTTTAATACCAAACGCTTCTGGATTGATGTGCAGGATATAGATAGATTTGACTTTAAACCCGGGCAATTTGTTACGCTTGATTTACCTATCAGTGAGAAACGAAACAAGCGCTGGCGCAGTTATTCCATCGCTTCTCACCCTGACGGAACAAACGTTATAGAACTGGTGATTGTATTGCTCGAAGGTGGTTTGGGAACCAATTATATGTTTAGTGAAATGCAGGTGGGGAGCGAGTTACAGCTTCGTGGTCCGCAAGGCACATTTGTATTGCCAAACGAGATTGATAAGAACCTGTATCTCATCTGTACCGGAACCGGCGTAGCACCATTTCGTTCGATGATTCATTACATTCATCTGCACCATATTCCGCACCAGAATATCTATCTCATTTTTGGTTGTCGCTTGTTGTCTGATTGTTTGTATAAAGATGAATTGGAAACATTGAGTAAAGAGATGAACGGCTTTTATTATTTGCCAACTTTTTCGCGCGAAGACCATAACAATACAAGCATTCATCACGGTTATGTGCATCATTTGTATGAAGACATTATTATGAAAGAAAAAGCGCCGGCAACATTCTTTTTATGTGGCTGGAAGAATATGATTGATGAAGCAAAACAAAAAATTTTATCTTTTGGCTACAATCGTTATGACGTGCATTTAGAGCTGTATGGATGATTTGATTTACGATGTAATGAAGTTGGCTTCATTCTACAAACTTCATCACAAACAAAAAGCCTCAAACAATTCCAAATCGTTTGAGGCTTTGGCTATATAAACATTTCACTATTCAATACATCGTACATCGAATCACAAACCATTTATCATCGCAAACAATTTGCTTTGCACGTCGTTCATGTGAATGCGTTCCTGCTGCATACTATCGCGATGGCGAAGCGTTACCGTTCCATCTTCTTTGGTTTGATGATCTACCGTTACGCAAAACGGCGTACCAATCGCGTCTTGTCTTCTGTATCGTTTACCAATCGCATCTTTCTCTTCGTAAAAACATTTGAAATAAGGCATACAATTGTTCATGATCTGGCGAGCCAAATCAGGCAAACCATCTTTTTTTGTCAGTGGCAAAACAGCCAGTTTGATAGGCGCAAGAACCGGTGGAATATGAAGCACGGTACGACTATCGGTGCTGCCATCTTCTTTGGTTAATACTTCTTCTTCAAAGCTGTGCGACATGATAAGCAGGAACATTCTATCCAGACCAATTGATGTTTCTATCACATACGGAATATAATGCTTGTTAATTTCCGTATCAAAATACGTCATCTTTTTGCCGCTGTAAGTTTGGTGCTGTGTCAAATCAAAATCGCTGCGCGAATGAATGCCTTCTACTTCTTTAAAACCCATCGGGAAATTGTATTCAATATCGCAGGCTTCTTTGGCATAATGCGCCAGTTTGATATGATCGTGATAACGATATTCGCTCGTGGGAATACCAAGGCTGGTGTGCCATTTTAATCGTTCTGTTTTCCAGTATTGATACCAGTCGCCTTCGGTGCCGGGACGAACAAAAAACTGCATTTCCATTTGCTCAAATTCTCTCATACGAAAGATGAATTGTCGTGCCACAATTTCATTTCGAAATGCCTTTCCGGTTTGCGCAATACCAAACGGAATTTTCATTCGCGCGCTCTTCTGCACATTCAGAAAATTTACAAAAATGCCTTGTGCTGTTTCAGGTCTTAAATAAATGGTTTCGGCTTCGCCGGATATGGCGCCGAGTTGTGTTGAGAACATCAAATTAAACTGGCGAATGTCTGTCCAGTTTGATGTTTCGCTTACGCTATCCTTAATATCATTTTCTATAATAAACTGTCTTAATCCAGTGTAATCGTCTTTTGCTAACATCTCCTCCATCTTTTCTAGTAAGCTGGTGCGCTTATTTACTAAAAATCTGAATTCAATCTCCTTTATATTATCAGTTTCTAATCCTTTAGCAGCCCTAACGAGGATATCTTCTAATAATAAATTTGATTGCTTCTCGAGATCAGCTGCTATTGATTCAATTTTTGTTTGAATTGTATCAGCATAACCTTCTATCAGATGATCTACGCGGTAACGCTTTTTGCTGTCTTTATTATCAATCATCGGGTCGCTGAAATTGTCAACGTGGCCGCTGGCTTTCCAGGTTGTCGGATGCATAAAAATAGCCGCATCAACGCCAACAATATTTTCATGCAGTTGCGTCATGCTTTTCCACCAGTAATCACGGATGTTTTTTTTCAATTCACTTCCCCACGGACCGTAATCGTACACGGCACTTAAGCCATCATATATTTCACTGCTTTGAAAAATAAAACCATATTCTTTAGCATGGGCAATAATTGCCTGCAACTTATTGTCTTGTTGTACGCTCATAGGGCGGCAAAGATAAAGGAGTCGGCCAAGTTAGAAAGACGGAAAGTAGGAGAGTTTGAAAGCCCGAAATTGTTGAACGATTTGTCTTTTAAATAAAAAGAGTTATGGTAACCTTCAAAATTATATTACTCCCAGCGAAATGCTTTTACAGCAATTGCATAAATAATGATTCCCCAAATAAATAATAAGCCAACTTCCTTCCAGGTGCTCCACAAACTCAAACCCTCGTAAGAAATTTTATGCATGGCATTGTTGAAACAGGTAAGCGGTAAAAAATTACAGATTTTTTGCAGCCAGCCCGGAAACACCGATGTTGAAAAGAAAGTGCCGGATAATAAAAACTGGGGAAACACAAAAATATTGGAATAAACCGGAATTACATTATCAGTATTAGCAATGCCGCTGACTACAAACCCAAAACCCATAAAAATAACGCAGGCAATAAAGCTCAGCAGCAACATATCAGCAAATGTGGCGAAGCCATTTACAAACGTAAACCCGAAGAACAAATAGCCAAACAGCATGATAATAATTACCGACAACATCTGGAAAAGAATACGGCTCAAACCTTCGCCTAAAATAATGGTACTTCTGGAAACAGGCGTGGCAAAAAAACGTTTCAATACAAGCTGGTTTCTCAAATTAAAAAACAGAAAAGCTACGCTGAACACGCCGGTTCCTAATAGAGAAAAACCTAACATGCCGGGTAATATTCTGTCTATTTCTCTGAATTCTCTGCCTTTAATATATGATATGTTTGGATTTAGCCGCGCCATGTGATAGCTGTTATCATTATGAAGAATAACGGCATTGATAATCGCTTGTAAAATCTGCAAATCCTGTGGCTTTACAACATCAGCACTTTGTAAATTGATTGTGTAAGAATCATCAGGCTGTTTCTTTATATCCAGAATAGCGGTTATGGCAGCACTTTTTAAATCAGCGTTTAAAGCACTATCGTTTTCTTCTTTATAAATCGTAAGACCTGTAATTGATTTGAGATTTTTATAAATCGGATTTAGCGTATCGCTGTTTTTGCTAATACCGATGTTCATAGAAAAGCCATTGTCGCCAATTGACCCAAATACCAATATAAAAATAATTGGAAAACCCAGGCTGAAAACCACGGTAGAAGGACTTCGGAAAATAGCCCGCAAACTTCCTTTGGCAATGGCTAACATTGCCCGCAACTGACTGTATTTGTTCATAGAAAATAAACCCTGTATCGGACAACAAAACTATCCTTTATACAGCGAGAAAAAAATAAAAGAACACCATCCTGATTTTATAACCGGGTAGCAGGTAAACAATTAACCACGATCAACTTTATAATATTCTATATAATCAATAGGCGTTATATCGTTCATTAAAACAAATCGTGTATATTGCGGGCATCTCAAACCAAACACAACCTAACTACTTTCGATGAAAGAAAATTTGCATTTAGCCATTAAGGCAGCTATAGAAGGTGGTAAACAAATTTTAGAAGTTTATAACCAGGATTTTTCAGTTTATACTAAAGAAGATAATTCCCCGCTTACCGAAGCTGATAAACGCGCGCACGAAGTCATTAAAGACATTTTACAGCCAACTCATTTTCCTTTATTAAGTGAAGAAGGAAAAATAATGGCTTATGAAGATCGTAAAAACTGGAATACGTTCTGGCTGGTTGACCCGCTGGATGGAACTAAAGAATTCATAAAAAAAAATGGTGAGTTTACGGTAAACATTGCTCTTATTAAAAACGGAACGCCTGTGCTTGGCGTCGTATATGTGCCCGTAACCGGCATGTTGTATTATGGTTTCGATAATTCGGGAAGCTATTGTATTTTGGTAAATGAAAGTTATGCGTTTGATATGGACGCTTTGGAAAAACAATCTTCAGAGCTACCTTTACAAACAAGTTCTGATGTGTATACAGTAGTAGCCAGCCGATCTCACAATACACCGGAAACCGAAGAATTTATTCAGAAGAAAAGAGAGATATATGGTGAAGTGAATATGATAAGTGCGGGCAGTTCTTTAAAACTTTGTTTGGTAGCCGAAGGCAAAGCACAAGTGTATCCGCGCCTGGCGCCAACTATGGAATGGGACACGGCTGCCGGACATGCCGTAGCCAAATTTGCAGGTTGTAAAGTGTACAATTTCAAAACAAATACAGAATTAGAATATAATAAAGAAAACCTGCTGAATCCCTGGTTTGTGGTAGAAAGAGCAGAATCGTAATATCGCTGTTTGATTTACCTAAACTGTATTTGATAAAATTTATTCAGACGGCTATCGGGATGATAATGGAAGAAAAACTGCACATCATAGCGCACGACTACAAAGTAGGAAGAGAAGACCGCGAAGCTAAAAATGGTCATCGCTCAGCCTGTCTGTGGTTTACAGGTTTATCAGGTTCGGGCAAAAGCACGGTAGCCAACGTAGTAGAGCAGGAATTATGCAACCTGGGTTTTCATACTTATATCCTGGATGGCGATAACATTCGCAAGGGCTTAAATAAAGATCTTAATTTTACGGAAGAAGGCCGAATTGAAAACATCCGCCGGATTGGCGAAGTGGCTAAACTGATGGCAGATGCGGGGCTAATTGTATTGGCGGCTTTTGTATCTCCTTTTTTAAAAGACAGGCAACTGTTGCGCGACTTAATGGGTGATAGTTTTGTAGAAATATTTGTAGATGCACCAATAGAAGTTTGCGAACAGCGCGATGTAAAAGGCTTGTATAAAAAAGCCCGCGCCGGCGAGATAAGCAATTTTACCGGCATCTCTTCTCCCTTTGAAAGACCCGAACATCCCGATGTTCATATTCATACTGATAAACAAGATTTAAGTGAAAGTGCGAGGTTGGTTCTCGATACAGTTTTACCTAAAATAAAAATCATCTGATCACATGCATAAGTATTATCTCGATCACTTACAGGAACTGGAGGCGGAAGCCATTTTTGTTATCCGCGAAGTGGTTGCACAGTTTGACCGTCCGGCTATTCTTTTCAGTGGCGGCAAAGATTCTATTGTCGTAACACATTTGGCAAGAAAAGCATTTTATCCGGCTAAAATTCCGTTGCCTTTAATTCATATTGATACCGGTCATAACTTCCCGGAAACCATGACATTCAGAGATAATCTGGTAAATGAACTGGGCGTACAATTAATTGTAGGAAGTGTGCAGGAATCGATTGATAAAGGTCGTGCAAAAGAAGAAAGCGGTTTAAATGCCAGCCGCAATGCCTTACAAACCGTGACTTTGTTAGATACGATTGAATCTCATAAAATAGACGCCGCTATTGGTGGCGCCAGACGTGATGAAGAAAAAGCTCGTGCTAAAGAACGCTTCTTTTCTCATCGGGATGATTTTGGTCAGTGGGATCCGAAAAACCAGCGTCCTGAGCTTTGGAACATCTTCAATGGTCGTAAAAATCAGGGCGAACATTTTCGTGTATTTCCGATAAGTAACTGGACAGAAATGGACGTGTGGAATTATATTCTTGCAGAAAATATCCCGATTCCGTCGCTTTATTTTGCTCATCACCGCGAAGCCGTTTACAGAGACGATACCTGGTTACCGGTGTCAGAATTTATGTCGCTGCGCGATGGCGAAACCATCGAAAGAAAGTTCATGCGCTTTCGTACGCTGGGCGATATTACTATTACCGGCGGCATTGAGTCTGATGCCGACACGCTGGAAAAAATTGTAATGGAAGTGGCTTCTACCCGCAGCACAGAACGTGGTAATCGCGGCGACGATAAACGTTCGGACAATGCAATGGAAGACCGCAAGAAACAAGGATATTTTTAATTGCTGATTTTAAATTTATGATTTCGGATTCAAACAATATTTAAACCGAATTTATAAATTAAGAACAGTTGATATGATTTGTGATTTTGAGTCGGTTCTAAAGCTTCAAAATCACAAATCATAATTCACAAATCAAAAATCAATTAAAATGGCATTTAATACAAGAGAACTTTTACGCTTTACAACTGCAGGCAGCGTAGATGATGGCAAAAGCACACTCATCGGGCGTTTATTATACGATTCCAAATCTATCTTCGAAGACCAGATGGACGCTATTAAAAAGAGCAGCGAACGCAAAGGTCTCGAGCATGTTGATTTGTCTTTACTTACAGATGGTTTGCGTTCCGAAAGAGAGCAAGGCATTACCATTGATGTAGCATATCGCTATTTTGCAACACCAAAACGCAAGTTCATTATTGCCGATACGCCGGGTCATATTCAGTACACGCGCAACATGGTTACCGGCGCGTCTACAGCCAACCTGGCTTTAATATTAATTGATGCCAGGAAAGGTATTGTAGAGCAAACTTGTCGTCATTCATACATCGCATCTTTACTGCAATTGCCGCACGTAATTGTTTGTATAAATAAGATGGATCTGGTTGATTATTCAGAAGAAGTTTTCAATAATATTGTTGAAGAATATACTGAGTTTGCCAGCAAGCTCAACATAAATGATATACGTTACATTCCCATTTCTGCTTTGAACGGCGATAACGTGGTCAATCATTCCGAACATACAAAATGGTATCACGGCGCAACGTTGCTGCATGAATTGGAAACCATTCATATTGGCAGCGATTATAATCATATTGATGCGCGTTTTCCGGTTCAGACAATCATTCGCCCGCACTCTACCGAATATCACGATTACCGGGGTTATGCAGGTCGTATTGCAGGCGGCATTTTTCGTCCCGGCGATGCAATTACGGTTCTTCCTTCCGGCTTAACATCAACCATAAAAAGCGTTGATGTTTTCAACGAATCTCTGAAAGAAGCGTATGCGCCAATGTCTGTTTCTATAACGTTGGAAGATGATATAGATATTAGTCGTGGTGATATGATTGTAAAAGAAAACAACCAGCCGCTGGTAAGCCAGGATTTGGATGTGATGATATGCTGGCTGAATGCAAAGAAACCGCAGCCTGGCGCGAAATATTATCTGCGACAGGCAACGAGCGAAGTAAGAAGCATGATGAAGGAAATCGTGTATAAAATGGACATCAATACATTGCGCCGCATGGACGATGAAGGTGATACTACCATCAGCATGAATGATATTGCGCGTGTAAAAATCAGAACCACAAAGCCGGTAGCTTACGATCCTTATCGCAAAAACCGTTTTACCGGTTCGTTAATTCTGGTTGATGAAAGCACGAATGAAACCGTTGCAGCGGGAATGATTGTAGAATAATGATGAGTTATGAATGATAAGCGATTAGAGTTTTTTAATCATCATTCATAACTCACCACTAAATATCATTTATGCAACAAGCTATATTTCCAAATACGTTTATTATCGGCGTACAAAAAGCCGGTACAACAACACTGGATGATTGGTTAAGCCAGCATCCGGAAATATATGGCTATGAAACACTGAAAGATGTTCATTTGTTTGCGCGCTTTAAATCGTTTGCAGAAATAGAAGAACGTCTAAAGCAGGAACCGGTTGATTATAAAGGTGAGCCTGTGGTTTTGCAAAGCGCGGTGAATTATATTTTTTATCCGTCTATGCTGCAACAAATGGCGCAACATTCGGCAAATGCAAAGCTGATTGTAATTCTTCGAAACCCAGTTCAGCGTGCGTTTTCAGCATATTATTATTTTAAAAAAATGCTTCGCGAAAAACGTTCTGCTCACGAAGCGCTTATGTATCAACCCAAAAAAAACTTACCGTTTTCCAAAGACAATAACGACTTCACTTATATTGAGCACGGCATGTATGGCGAGCAAATAAAAAATTGTTTGCAATATTTTTCTGTAAAACAATTATTAGTGCTCGATTACGAAGAGTTAAAAAATCCATCAGCTTTACTTAAAAAGATATTTTCTTTCTTAGAAATCAATCCGGATTTCCAGCCTGATTTGACACCGAAAAATGTAACGGGCATCACCAAAAGCGCATCGTTGCAAAAAGGCATTATCGGTCAAAGCAAACTGAAACGTTTTCTCATTAAATACCTGATTGATTTCTGGATGCCGGTAACCAAACGCAAAAAGTTAAAAGCAAAACTGTTTGAGATGAATACCGGCAAAACCGCCGTTGCACCTATTGAAGAAAAAGAAACAATTGATACGTCTGATATAAAAGCGTATCTAAAAACGTGTTTTACAGAAGACACAAAAGATTTAGATGTGTTATTGCAAACTTCTTTTTATGAAAAATGGTTTGTAAAAACACCAAGTATAGAACTTTTGCAACCCAATTCTCATGCGTAAAATTGTACAGGTGCTTCCTGCTTTGGGCTGGGGCGGCGCGCAGATATTTTGCATTCAGCTTTGTAATGAGCTGGTGCAAAAAGAAGATTACGAGGTTACGTTGATAAGCATGTATCATCATAAACCAAATAAACATTTGCCGCTTAGTTTGCTCCATGAAGAAGTGAAATTTATTACACTTGGTAAACGCCCGGCACTTGACCCGACTATGTTTTTCAAGCTTTGGAAAACGATAAAAAGTTTAGCGCCCGACGTTGTTCATACGCATCTTCATGCTGGTTATTATTGCTTCCTGGCTTATAAAAGCATCGGGCGTTCGTTTAAAAAAATTCATACGTTTCATAACCTGGTAAAGCAAGATAGTCCGTGGTTTGGCAGGCAAGCGTTCAAATATTTTTTCAGTAATAAAATCATTATTCCCGTAAGCATTTCAGAAGAAGTATTTACAGGCGCAATTGAAGAATATGGCGAGCCGATAAAAGTATTAATACCAAATGGTTCTGACCCGGTAAAACAAACGCCTTTGTTTGAAGAAACAAAACAAAAGATTGATTCGCTAAAGCGTGATAGCAATACAAAAGTGCTGGTGAATGTTGCCCGCATCAGCGCACAAAAAAATCAGCAGTTGTTGTTACGTTGCCTAAGTAAATTGGAAAAAGACAATTGCAATGTGATTGCTTTAATTATTGGTGATTATGTGGCTGATGATAAAAAGATTTATGATGATTTGATAGCCAAACAGCCAGGTAATGTTTTCTTTATTGGCAAAGTAACCAATGTGGCAGATTATCTTTTAAATGCAGATGCCTTTGTGCTTTCCTCTACTTTTGAAGGCTTGCCAATTGCTTTGCTGGAAGCGCTTTCGGCGGGTGCAACGCCGGTTTGTACGCCGGTTGGCGGATTGAAAGATGTAGTTACAAAAGACATTGGTTATTTATCTGGTGATGTTTCGGAAGCGGCTTATACAAAAGCTTTACAAGCATTTATTAACGCTTCAAAAGAAGAACTGGAAGAGAAACGTAAAAACGGAAAAGCCTTATTCAATAAGTCGTACAGCATGAAGAACTGCGCGGCCAAATACAACGATTTGTATTTTACAGAAATGTTATAAACCTGCATTTGATATATAGCTCAATTGGTTTCTGAACGATGAACGGAGCGTCGCAAGTAAAGATCAACCGGAGTATCAGAAGCTCGTAACATAAATCTGTATTTTCTTGATAAAAAGATATAAGGTTATTTTAATCAGCCGATTTAAAATTTCTGAAATATTTTTACAGCGATCCAGAAACGGTTTGTAAAACACTGATAATAAAACCAAATTTAGTTTCCGTTACCGGTTACACCAAAATATGACTCGTTTTGTAATCTTAACAACACAACGCAGTGGCTCTACGGTTCTTACCCGAACATTGGATGAGCATCCCGATATATTTTGCGCCGGCGAAATTTTTCACGAATCCAAAGTGAATATTCATCATGCCGAATGGCATTTTCCCAACTGGAAAATAACGAAAAGCAAAGGTTCAAAGCTGAATAAATTAGTGAATTATCCAAACCTGAAACTGAATGCAGTTAAGCATATTCGGAAGTTTTTCGGGGAAGACAAAACGGTAAAAGCCAAAGGCTTTAAGCTGATGTATTCTCACATTAAACAAGCGCCTTTTATCTGGAATTATATTGCAGAGAACAATATAAAAGTAATTGTGCTGGTGCGTAAGAATGCGTTTAAAATGGCTCTTTCGCGTTACCGGATGGAGAAAACAGGAAAGGCGCACAGCGCAGAAACAATACAATCATCAGCCATAACCGTTCCGGCGCAGTTGCTTTTGCAACAGACATTGCAATTGCAAGGCGTGAACGATAAACTGCTTTTGCTTTCTCAAAAAACGGAACACTTGGTTTTATATTATGAAGATTTCAGCGACTGGACAAGCATTTTACAAAAGGCAGAAGCCTTTTTACATGTTCCTTTTGTTGACGTAAAACCGGTTCTGAAAAAAGTTGGCTCGGATAATTGGCAGGAAGACGTAACGAATTATAAGGAAATAGAAGAGATATTTGCAAACAATAACGCATCTCAATATTTGATTTACTCATAAAAAAGCTGAATAAGCTATAAACAAAAAAGAACATGAAAATAGTAGTTGTAGGTACCGGCTATGTGGGTCTGGTAACTGGTGCCTGTTTAGCCGAAGTCGGCATTGAAGTGGTTTGTATAGATGTAAACCAGCAAAAAATAGACAACCTGAAAAAAGGTATCCTACCTATTTACGAACCTGGTCTTGAGGATATTGTAGTACGTAATTATAAAAAAGGAAGACTTCATTTTAGTATTGATTTGGCGGATTCTATACGCGGCGCACAAGTCGCTTTTATAGCCGTAGGAACGCCTCCCGGCGAAGATGGCAGCGCAGATTTAAAATATGTATTGCAGGTGGCTGATACCATTGGCAAATACATGACCGATTATTTAGTTGTTGTTACCAAGAGCACCGTTCCGGTTGGTACCGCTTCTAAAGTAAATGCAAGTATTGCTGCTTCTTTAAAGAACAGAAACGAAGATGTAGAATACGATGTCGCATCAAATCCCGAATTCCTCAAAGAAGGCGCTGCGGTTGATGATTTCTTAAAGCCAGATCGTATTGTAATCGGTGTAGAATCTGAACGCGCCAGAGCTGTATTACAACAGATGTACAATCCGTTCCTGCTAAATGGTCATCCTATTTTATTTATGGATGTGCCGTCGGCTGAAATGACAAAATATGCAGCCAATGCGATGCTGGCTACCAAGATTTCTTTTATGAATGATATTGCCAATTTATGCGAACTGGTTGGTGCCAATGTAAACCATGTGCGTAAAGGCATAGGCAGCGATTTGCGTATCGGTAACCGCTTTATTTATGCGGGCATTGGTTATGGCGGTTCCTGTTTTCCGAAAGACGTAAAAGCATTGATTAAAACGGGTCAAAAAAACAATTACGACCTGCGCATTTTGAATGCGGTTGAAGAAGTAAACGAAGACCAGAAAAAAGTGATTATTACCAAAATAAAGAACTTCTACAACGGCGACCTGGCTGGTAAAACATTTGCCATGTGGGGACTTTCGTTCAAACCAAAAACCGATGATATGCGCGAAGCACCATCATTGGTTATTATTGATATGTTGCTGGAAGCCGGTGCTAAAGTAAAGGCTTACGATCCGGTTTCTATGCCGGAAGCCAAGCACATGATTGGTGATAAAATTACGTTTGTTGACGATGCAACCGAAGCTACCAAAGGCGCTGATGCATTATTGCTGATTACAGAATGGCCGGAGTTCCGTTTGCCGGATTGGGATGAAATTAAAGCCAATATGAAAGGTCATGTTATATTTGATGGCAGAAATATTTATACGGCTGATGAAATTAAGCAGCATGGCTTTGAATATTTTGGTATCGGTCGTTACGCGCATGGCATTAAAAACTATGGCGAACAGGTAACTACACTTCGATAAAACATTGTGTTTCTGCAGATCATATTGATTTGATGACTTTAAAATCATCTTTTCAAACTTCATCTGCGGAAACATCATACTTAAAATAACTCATGAAGAAACGCATTTTAATTACCGGCGCAGCAGGCTTTTTAGGTTCTCATCTTTGCGACAGGTTTATTGCAGAAGGTTACCATGTAATTGGTATGGATAACCTCATAACCGGCAACCTTCACAACATTGAACACTTGTTTCCGCTTGCCGATTTTGAATTTTACAATCATGATATAACCAAGTTTGTACATGTTTCCGGCCAGCTTGATTATATCTTACATTTTGCTTCACCGGCAAGCCCGATTGATTATTTAAAAATTCCGATCCAAACCTTGAAAGTAGGCGCGCATGGAACGCACAACTTATTAGGTTTGGCAAAAGATAAAGGCGCCCGAATTCTGGTGGCTTCTACATCTGAAGTATATGGCGATCCGAGCGTTCATCCGCAAAAGGAAACGTATTGGGGCAATGTAAACCCGGTGGGTCCGCGCGGTGTGTACGACGAAGCCAAGCGTTACCAGGAAGCTATCACGATGGCGTATCATACTTATCATGGTTTGGAAACGCGCATCATCCGCATCTTCAATACGTATGGTCCTCGTATGCGTTTGAATGATGGTCGCGTGCTGCCTGCATTTATTGGTCAGGCTTTGCGTGGTGAAGATTTAACCGTGTTTGGTGATGGTTCGCAAACGCGTTCCTTCTGTTATGTTGATGATTTGGTAGAAGGCATTTATCGCTTATTGCATAGCGATTATGCAGGTCCGGTGAACATTGGAAATCCTTCGGAAATTACCATTGGCCAGTTTGCAGAAGAGATTATAAAACTAACCGGCTCTGATCAGAAAGTGATTTATCAGCCGCTGCCAACTGACGACCCGAAACAGCGCCAGCCGGATATTACGTTAGCAAAAGAATTACTTGGTTGGGAACCAAAAGTTGACAGAAAAGAAGGTTTACAAATTACATACGAATACTTTAAGTCGCTTACCAAAGATGACTTATACAAGAAAGAGCACAAAGACTTTTCATCGTACGTAAAACAATAGTTTTTTATTTGCCACAAAGGCATGAAGACACAAATTGTTTATTCAATTCTTTTGTGTCTTCATGCCTTTGTGGCAAATTCATTTTATACCAATACTAACATGCAAAAGCGTCTAAAGGTTTTACAAATTACGCAATCGGTTGGCGGTGTAGAAACTTATCTGAAGCAAATTATCAGCACTATAGATCATAGTCGTTTTGAACTGAAAATAATTGGTACCATTTCAGAGAATTTAGAACCTTATTGCAGTAAGTATAACGTATCTTTTATCCGCCTGAAAATGGCGCGGGGATTGAATCCGATCTTAGATATCAGTTCTATTTTCAGATTAAAAAAAGTTATTCAAAAAGAGAAAGCCGATTGCGCGCATCTGCACAGCGCGAAAGGCGGATTTATTGGAAGAATCGCTTGTTCATTAGCCAAACAAAAATCTTTATATACGCCACATGCTTTATCTTATTTATCGTTTACCGGCATAAAAAGAAAAGCCTTTTTCGGGTTAGAAAAATTTGCCAAAAAGTTTACTTATAAAATACTCGCTATCTCTGACAGCGAAGCGGAAAGATGTATTAAAGACTTAGGTCATAAACGTGAAAATATCTTTGTGATTCCCAACTCGCTTGTGATTGATCATTACTGGTACAATACAAACACGTCGAACCTGCACAACCTGGCAGGCAAAATAAAAGTGGGTGATATAGCCCGTTTAACGCCTCAAAAAAATCCTTTATTATTTGTTGATATTGCGAATGCTGTTATAAAAAAAGCAGGCACAGACGTTCATTTTTATATCTTAGGAATTGGTGAACACGACCATTTAATGAATGCTGTGCAGGCAAAAATAAAAGAGTATAATATAAGTTCTAATCTTCATCTTTTAGAGCGTGGCGATTTACAAACGTCCATTCATTTTTTACAACAGTTAACTGTCTTTTTATTTCCTTCCGTATTTGAAGGTTTGTCGTATGCTTTATTAGAAGCGATGCTGCAAGGTGTTCCCTGCGTAGTAAGTGATGTAGATGGAAATAACGATGTCATTCATAACAACACAAACGGTTTTGCCTGTAATTCGTTAGATGAATATGTTGACGCGATTCTATTACTTATCAATGATAAAACCAAAGCAAAACAAATGGGCGAAGCTGCTAAACAGTTTGTATTGGATAATCATGATTTGAAGAAAAACATTCATAAACTGGAAGCTGTTTATGAGCAAATTGCCGAGATGAAATATTGAATTGATGAATGAAATTACCGGGTAAAATTTACTTGTTCAATTGATTTCAGAAACCTGAACGGTACCAATTCTACTGCTTTGACACACAGAATTGCGCAACAGACGATCAATCGGAGCGATGACGCCCGTAACATAAACTGTATTTGTATTTGCAGTTACATATTTTTCAGCCAGCCTTTCTTTTTAAATTCATAAATCATATACACAGGTATTGTCAACATTAAACTAACCGCAATCCAAAAACCATATTGGTTATGAAGCCAGGGAATTTTATCGAAGTTCATTCCAAAGATGCCGCCGATAACCGTGGCGGGCGCCAGTAAGCAGGTTACAATTGCCAGCACTTTCATAATCTGGTTCATTTTAATGTTGGCTTTGTTAAGATATAAATCCTGCATGTTCATCATCAGGTCGCGATAGTTATCTACCATGTCTGCCGCCTGCGTAATATGGTCCTGAACATCTTTAAAATAGCGCATTACTTTTTCGTTCAGCAAGTCGCTTTCGCTGCGGATAATACTGCTGATCATATCACGCACCGGAAGCACATTCCGGCGCAATACAATCAGCTCTTTGCGAAGCCGGTTGGTATGTGCCAGCGAATCAACATTGGCGCCATGAATAATTTCATCTTCTACGGATTCCAGCCTTTCGCTGAGTTTGTCCATCACAATAAAATAATGGTCAACAATCATATCAATTAAAGAATACATCAAATAATCGGCATGAGCGTTACGAACCTTGCTGGTATTCATTTTCAGCCGTTCGCGAAGCTGGTTAAATACATCTCGTTTTGCATCATCCTGAAAGGTCAATACAAAGCCTTTTCCTAAAACAATGCTGATTTGTTCCTGTTCTACAATTAAAGATTCTTCGTTAAAATACAGCATGTTTAACAGGCAATACATAATGTCGTCCACTTCATCCATTTTGGGTCGCTGACCTACGCTGAGAATGTCTTCTTCAATCAATGGATGCACACCAAAATGCAGGCACATTTTCTTTACATCATCTTTGCGGATTCCGTCAATATTTATCCAGCTGATGCAGGAAGTATCTTTGAAATGAAACGTTTCTTCTACCGTTTTTAGTTGATGCTCATGAATGTCATGACCATCGTATTCGTACACACAAATCTTTTCTATTACAGCATCCTGCCGTTCCGGCGAATGAATGGGATTGAACATGCGCCCGCTGCGCGAATTCATCCGGCTTTCTTTGGTTCCGAAAATATGTTTGATATAATCTTTTGTTTGTGCCAGCATCGAAAATTATTTTGATGTTTGTTGTATAATCTCTGTCAGCTTTTTAGCATTGGCAATCGCATGACCGTTAATATCATTATTAAAATACGCCCAGATTACATGACCTTCTTTTTGCCACTGCAAAAACTTTTCTGCATAATACTGCAGCGATTCGTCGCTGTAAGAAGATGCATACAAAGCTTCCGGTCCGTGAAAGCGAACGTAGATATTTTTTGCCGTAACAATCTCGGCGTAAGGAAATTTATTGCCCGACTGAGAGATAACAAAAGCAATTTCATACTTCGTTAATAAACTGATGCTATCTACTTCCAGCCACGAATTGTGTCGCACTTCCAAAGCAAACTGGTAAGGCTTGTATTCTTTTCTTAACAAAGAAAAAAGATAATCGGTACGCTCATAATCGAAAGCTAACGACGGCGGTAATTGCAGTAAAATAATACCGCACAAATACTTAACAGGTTCTATAGCGGTAAAGAAGCGTTCCAAAGGTTCTTCCGGTTCCAGCAGCTTTTTCATCTGCGTTAAATAACGACTTATTTTGATGCTGAACCGAAAATTTTCGGGTACCTGGTGAAGCCAGTTTTCTACCGTTGATTGCCGGGGTAAATGATAAAATGTTGTATTGATTTCTGTGGTAGAAAAATGCTCGGCATAATAATGCAGATAATCAGCCGGTTTTGTTCCTTTCGGATAAAACGATTCCTTCCAGTGCTTATAACTCCAGCCCGATGTTCCGATGTGAATGTTTTGTAACGACATACGTTAAAACATAGCGAACACTACGCCGGAATGTATTGGCAGAAAAATTGAACAGTGTTATTTACAAACATCATTTATGAAAAGAATAGTCATCATTTTTATAGCTGCTTATTTTTTAGCTTCCTGCAAAACAACCAAAGTAGCTACGCCCGCGCCTGACACCTTGAGCAAACCCGCTGCTGATACGGCTTTGCAAGGCGATAAGATGAAAGACCCGACCAAGCAATAATTAAAATTTGAACAGATTGTAAAGCTAAAAGATGAAAGCTATTTAATCGTTATTATTAAAATTTAATGAAGTATTAAATGGCTTTTCTTGTGTAATTATAAAGTAAACATGACCTTTACTTTATAATCATTCTTACAGAATTCATGTCAGATAGAATTGATTGGACAGATAAGATTGCTGCCATACCATCAGAAAAAATTATGTATGCCGTTACCGATATGGATGGCATACTGCGCGGAAAATTAATCAGCAAAGCAAAACTGCTGAAAGGGCTGAACGAAAAGTTGGGTTTCTGCAACGTTATATTCGGTTGGGATTCGCAGGATGTTGTGTATAACAATACAGAACTAAGCGGCTGGCATACAGGTTATCCCGATGCGTTGGCAACAATAGATGCAAATACATATCGCACCCTTCCGTGGAATGACAATACGCCTTTTTTTCTTGCCGATTTCAGTGAAAGCAAAACAATAGCAAATGCCTGTCCGCGAACCTTATTAAAACAAATCAGGCAGCAATGTATTGATGCTGGTTTTACACCTTTATTCGCTAAAGAATTTGAATGGTTTAATTTCAGAGAAACGTCGCAAACCTTACACGATAAACAATACAGAACGCCACAACCTTTTACTACAGGCATGTTTGGCTATTCTATATTGCGGCTTTCTCAAAATCAACAATATTATAACCAGTTGTTTAACCAGCTCCGCGAAGCTAATGTTCCGCTCGAAGGATTGCATACCGAAACCGGCGATGGTGTTAGCGAAGCCGCGATAGATTATACCGATATTTTACAGGCTGCCGATCGCGCTGTTTTGTTTAAAACCGGCGTAAAAGAAATTGCTCATCAGCACCAGTTGATGGCTTGTTTTATGGCAAAATGGAGCAATCATTTTCCGGGTTGCAGCGGGCACATTCATCAAAGTCTCTGGAACAAAGATCAAACGGAGAATTTGTTTTATGATGAACAAAATGAAGAACATATCAGCTCGTTATTAAAGCAATATATAGCCGGGCAATTGTATTGTTTGCCGCATATTATGCCAATGTATGCGCCAACCATCAACAGCTATAAACGTTATGTAGAAGGTGCGTGGTCATCAACATCTGTAAGTTGGGGAATAGAAAACAGAACGACTGCTTTGCGCGTTATCAATCACAGTGCAACTTCTATGCGGTTAGAAACCAGAGTGCCCGGCGCAGATGCCAATCCTTACTTATCATTAGCGGCTTCGCTGGCGTCGGGTTTGTATGGTATAAAGCATGGCTTGACATTAGATACAGAAGCCACAAAAGGAAATGAGTATGAAAATAAGATTCATACAAAACTTCCGAAAAGCTTAAAAGATGCAACCCGCGCTATGAAAGAATCTCCGGTTGCGGCTGAGTTGTTTGGTGAAGCTTTTGTAAATCATTTTATTAAAACAAGAGAATGGGAATGGCAGCAACATGAACAAGCTGTAACCGATTGGGAATTGAAACGATATTTTGAAATAATATAAAATCCAGCTAATAACAGCCAAGTTCTCTTTGTTGTTATCAGGATAAAAAGAAAATACAATGATTACTACAAACACATCTGACAGCCCAGTTATAAAAAACATGAGTCATATTGACTTTACAACTGTTATACAGCAGGCCTGGGCAGCTTATGACAATACAAGAAATATTATACGCATCACAGACATCAGCGCAAAAGTTTCTACCAACCATGTGTATCGCGTTACCTTCAGCGATAACAATTTTATCATTGCCAAATTATCTTATTACGGCACGTTCGATAATTTTTTAGAAGACCACAGCATTATAGATACGTTATCAAACAATCTGCCTGCACCTTTCGAAAACTTTCTCGCACGTTCTTTAGCCAAAGGAAAATACTTGTTTGTATATCATTATAAAAACGACATCATTGATACATGGGTTGTATTTTATCGCCCGATAGCCATTAAGAAAAAACTTCCGCGCCGCTTGTCTGAAGAACAGATTATCAAGCTTGCCAGGCAAGTGGCTTTGTTTCATAAAGCCTGTTATTCAATACGCAATACATTGCCATCTTCATCAAAAACATTAGAGACAGATATTGATAGTTTGCAGCATAATCTGGAAACGGAAGAAGGTCAATACGAATTTCGTTTACATACAGATGAAATACAGCATCACGCCAATCTTTTCTTAGAGAATACGCACCGGTTACATGCGCAGAACTGGGCGAAAATACCGGTTTTTATAGATTGGAATATTGGTAATTTTTCAGTGACGTCTTCGCTGAAATTATTTTCCCGCTGGGATTATGATTGGTTCCGGATGGGCTCGCGTATGCTTGATTTTTATTTCTTAAGCCGCGTGTGTTCCGATGTTGGCGACCGAACTATATTTACTTACAATGTGGGTCCTTTGATGGAAGATCGCTTTCTTCTTTTTTTAAAACATTATCACGAAGTATATCCACTTACCGCAAATGAAATCTTATTTTTAAAAGAAGCTTATCGCTTTTTTATTTTGAATTACGTGTTGAAAGATGGCAGGCATTTCTTTCACGAAATCTTTGCTACCAAACTACAGAAAGAAGCGCTCGAAGTGCAGTTGCCTACGTTAGACGAAAGCTTTAACGCCAATATTATTTTGCAAGCGTTAAACCTGTAATTTCATTGCTTCTTATGAAGCAGCAATCATTCTTATCTCTGGCTCAGAATTTCAAAGCCGTTTTTCTCGATTCGTATGGCGTTTTGAAAAATTATAACGGACTCATTACCGGCGTGCAGGAAACCATTCGTTTTTTACGCGATAACAATATAGCCTTACGCATTTTAACTAATGATGCTTCGCGAAGCCAGGAACAACAGGTAGAAAGCTTTGCCAGGTTGGGTTTGACAAATATTAATGTCTCTGAAATTATTACTTCCGGCATGATGGCCAGAGATTTTTTACTGCAAAAAATAAACAGCGGAAAAATTGCTTATCTCGGTACCGAAAACTCGGCTGATTACATTTTGCAATCCGGCTTGCAACATATTGCGGTTAGAGATATTGATATGAATGATATTGATGACTTATCGGCTTTTGTTTTTTTAGATGATGAAGGCTTCAGCTGGAATCACGACATTAATAAATCAATCAATCTTCTCAGGAAGAAAAACATCCCGGTTATCGTTGCCAATTCCGATACGCTTTACCCGGTTTCTAAAAGCGATGTTGCCATTGCCGCCGGTGGTATTGCGGGTTTGGTTGAAAAATTATTAAACCGGAAATTTATTCATTTTGGAAAGCCCGATACGCAGATGTTTATTTATGCTTTTGAAGATCTGAACAGTTATGGCCGATTTAACAGAGATGAAATTCTGATGGTCGGCGATAACCTCAATACAGACATTTTAGGTGGTAATAAATTCGGGGTAAAAACGGCTTTGGTATTGTCGGGCAACACAAGAGAAGAAACGGTTGATTTGCAAATAAAAGCCTCAGGTATTATTCCCGATTTTATTTGCGATTCTATTATCGGATAATTAAATCAGCGCATTTATAATCATTACAATCTATTTTGCCAAATATAAAAAAGGCTCGCTGAACGTGAATACAATATTCAGGTTCAGCGAGCCTTTTTGCTTAGGTAAATCAATCTTTTAATTCAATCAATACAACTAACTTATTTTATTACTCGTTCGGATATACATTGTTACCACGGCTTGCATCAGGATAACTCTTATCCGGATCAACAATTACTTTGGTAATGGCGCTTGTATTCTTATAAAGCAAACGCCACGTGCCGCCATGCTGCCAAACTTCAACCGGCAACTGAACACGCGACTTCTTGCCATTGGCTTCCGTAATTTCTACGGTTGTCGGCACCGGCAACTGGCCTAAGTTAGACACCGTAATGATACTGCCTGCAGAAGGATTTGTGCGATCAGCCGGCATCACGCTTTCTACTGCCTGGTCAATTTTCCATTGGTTCATAAACCAGCCGCGCCAGAAATAATCCAGCGTTTCGCCGCTGTAATTTTCCATGCAATGAAAAAAGTCATAAGGTGTTGGATGTTTGAACGCCCATTTGTTAACATAGTAGCTGAAAGCGCTGTCAAACCTGCTTTTGCCAAGAATACTTTCGCGCAACATCGTTAATCCCATACCCGGCTTCTGATAAGCTACAGCACCTAAGTTGCGGCCTGTTGTAACATCAGGAACGGTAAAGATGCTTTCGCTGCTATCGGTAAATAAATAACGCGCATAACGTTGTCTGTTCGATTCATTGCTGTCTAAGTATTCGCCTTTATGAAAAGCACTGTCTGCCATTGTATTGATGAATGTATTGAAGCCTTCATCCATCCATGGAAATTTGCGCTCGTTGCTGCCCACAATCATCGGGAACCAGTTGTGCCCAAACTCATGCGATGTAACGCCCCACAAACTGCCTCTTTTAGCCCGCGATCCGCAGAACACAATGCCCGGATATTCCATACCGCCAACTATACCGGCAACATTTGTAGCAGACGGATAAGAGAACTCATACAAATATTTAGAATAAAATTCAATGGCGCCTTTTACGTATTCGGTTGAACGTCCCCAGGCACTGTCGCCCGCAACTTCTGTTGGATATACACTGATTGCCATTGATTTTTTTCCGCTTGGTAAATTCATGCGGGCAGCATCCCAAACAAAAGCGGCAGACGAAGCCCACGCAACATCGCGCGTGTTGGTGCAACGGAACTTCCAGGTAACGCGTTTTGTATTGGCTTGCGAAGCACTGTTGGTTTCATCAATGGTGCGAAGCATAACCGTAGAATCGCTGGTTTTAGCTTTTTCCCAGCGGCGCTGCTGCTCTGCTGTCAGCACTTCTTTTGGATTCTGCAATTCGCCGGAACCAACTACAATTTGCCCGGCCGGCACACTTACGCTATAATCAATATTTCCGTATTCTAAATAAAACTCACCCTGACCTAAATACGGCAACGTATTCCAGCCATATACATTATCGTACACACACATACGCGGGTACCATTGCGCCACCTCATCTATCCAGCCATTCTTTGTTTTTAATTTACCCAAACGGTCGGTGCCATATTCAGGAACCACAAAGCTGTATTCAATTTTAAACTGAATGGCGCCGCCTTGTGCCTTAATATCATCATCTAGTTTGATTTGCATTCTTGTATCGCTAACAAGATAATTGGCGGCCGTTGTTTTTCCATTCTGAACAACCGAAACCGACTTTAGTTTATAACCTCCATCGAAGCTGTTACGGTTTGCCCATCTGCCGCCGCTGATGGCTGTTGTAGCCACGGCGCGCGAGTTGAGGCTGTAAATATTCTGGTCTAACTGCAACCATACAAACGAAAGCGATTGCGGACTGTTATTAGTGTAAGAAATGGTTACAGAACCGGTAACAGAATTCAGTGAATCGTCGAGCGTGGCGCTGATATTATAGTCGGCTCGGTTCTGCCAGTATTTTGGTCCGGGCGTGCCGTCGGCAGCGCGCACTTCATCGCCATACATCGGGTAAAAAAGCGGCGTAAAAGCTTCGTGCTGATCGTACGTTGAGGTTTGTGCAGAAGCGCAAATTGCAATACATGACGCGGCTGCAAAAAATACTTTTTTCATGAACATGTGTCTTTAAATGTTTGCTTGCTTAATAAAGTAAGAAGAAAGTTTGTCGTGTGCAAAGTAAAGAACTCACAGCGAAATGAAACTGCTTGTTTATAGGATAGAGAATTTATTTTGTCGGGATGAAAGGCATTTGAAATGAGTTTGCCTGTTGATAAGAGACAAAAAAGAAAACAATATAAACTGCATCGGAACTTTTTATTTCTGAATTTTTACTTTTTCGTTTTGAATTTTCCAAACTCTATATTTATGCCCGATAATTTTATTTGATGACTATTGAAACAAAGCGATTGCTGCTTTCTGAAATAACGCTGAACGATACGGAAGCGATGTACGCCATTTACAGCAATCCGAAAGTGATAGAATATTATACAGATGCGCCGCTTGCCGGTGAAGAAGATGCTGTCAATTTTATCAGCCGCATTACGGCGGGCGAAAATATTATTTGCGGAATTCATTTAAAAGAAACGCCAAATACAATTATCGGCGATTGTGCTTTGCACGACTGGAATCACGATACAAACAGCGTGGAAATTGGTGGTTCTCTTTTGCCTGAATTGTGGGGCAAAGGTATTATTGCGGAAGCTTTTCAGGCTTTGATAAATTACGCAGAAAAAGAAATGAATGTGCAAACCATAATAGCAAAAACAAACCGCCAGAACAAGCAAGCTATCCGGGCAATTAAGAAGCTTGGCTTTCATGTAACATCAACCAATGATAAAGAAACTATTCTGTGCAGAAAGCGTAACGCTTAAGCTGCATTGGTTCTGTATCGCGCTTTGCGCGGAAACAACATTTCAGTAATAAAAATCAGCAACATACTAACGCCAGTTGTTGCGCCCAGCTTCGCAATAAAATACAGGAAATTACCAAACTGCATCCACTCGATAAATATCAGGTAAGCATTGTGCAGAATGGTTAATAGCAAAGCATATAAAAAATAAGGCGTAAAACCTAAGCTTTTAATACTGGGTTCGGCATAGCTGAGTTCTGTTTTTTCCTGCGGCAACATCAGGTTAATAATGAACGGACGCACATAAGCAATCAATACACAAGGAGCGGCATGTAAGCCGGGTGTATTGCTAAAATAATCCATCGTTAATCCAAACACAAAAGCAATTACCAGCAAGCCCAAACGCGAGATTGAAAACGGCAGCCAGAGAATAAATAAAAAATACAACCAGGGTTTTACAAACTGGTGTATTGCCGGCACTTTATTCAATACAAATGCTTGTATCAGGATAAATAAAACAAAGCGGATAATATTTTTCAGCAGACTACTCATTGTTCACTTTTAGGAATTTGCGCTTCCAGTTTGCGCTGCTCTTCCCACTGAAGATTTTTAATTAGATAAACGTATTGCAGGTTGTAAAAATTAGTTGCTGTTTTTAACCGCAGCGTAAAAAAAGGAGAGGACCGATCCATAGAAACTACATCAACCGTTCCTACCATCATACCCGCTGGAAAGTTGCCGGATAAATTACTTGTCAGCACCGTATCGCCAACTTTTATTTTGGCACTTTTCGGCACATTGTGCATCATAATAAAGCCAGCATTTTTGCCATCCCAATCTACATAACCGCTGTTGGTAGAATCTTTTTTCAGCATAGCGCTTACGCGCGAATTATGGTTTAATATACTCATCGCCACGCTGTAATTATCACTTACCAAAATGATTTTTCCGGCAATACCATTGGGTCCTAATACGCCCATATCTTTTACCACGCCACTTTTAGAACCGCGGTTGATGGTGATAAAATTGTTTTCTTCTGTTGTTGAATTGTTTACCACGCGCGCTTCCATAAAATTAAACTTCCGGATGCGACCTAATGTATCGCGCAGCAAAGAATCAATCTTTGTAATGTTTGTTGTATCTGTGCCGCCGTTGTTTATATGCAGGAGCGTGAGTAATTCTTTGTTTTGCCTGGTTAATTGTTCGTTGGTTTTTCGCAGCGAAAAATATTCATGTACTTCATTGTATTGTGTGTTTACACGACCAATTACTTCGTTGGCAGAACCAGCAAAATAAGCTTCATAAGTTTGGTTGTAATTTACCAGCACAAATATGCAAAGCACTTGTAAAACCACAAACACAAACAATACAAAAAAACGCCGTATGAACAGGAATATATTACGCATGAAAGTATAAAACTCAGGAAACAAGAATTAAGGTTCAAGAATCAAGAATCAAGTTTCAAGATATAAGGAACAAGTTGCAAGAATCAAGATACAAGAACTAAGCTTCAAGACCCAGGTAATTAAACTGATTTTCTGCAAATAAGTTATAACAACAAATGAAATTTTTTTCTTTGTATTTTCTTTCTTGAATTTTGCCTCTTGTTACTTGGTTCTTGAAACTTGATTCTTTAAATGTTATCTCATGATAAACGGATAACGCTGGTAATGTTTTAACGCAATACCAGTTCCGCGAACAACACTTTTTAAAGGATCGTCGGCAATATGAACCGGCAGTTTTATTTTCTGACTTAAACGTTTATCCAAACCACGCAGCAGCGCGCCGCCGCCGGTTAAGTATAAACCCCGGCGATAAATATCAGCCGCCAGTTCGGGTGGCGTTGTTTCCAAAGCTTTTAAAACCGCTTCTTCTATTTTAAAGATGCTTTTATCTAAGGCTTCGGCAATTTCCTGGTAGCTTACCATAATTTGTTTTGGAATACCGGTTACCAGGTCGCGACCGTTTACCGGCAAATCGTCTGGCGGAACTTCCAAGTCTTTCATGGCAGCGCCAATTTGTATTTTGATTTGTTCAGCCGTACGTTCACCAATTAATAAACTATGATAACGGCGAAGCGCTTCCATAATATCCATGGTAAATTCATCGCCTGCAATACGAATACTTTGGTCGCACACAATACCTGCCAAAGCAATTACGGTAATGCCGGTTGTGCCGCCGCCAATATCAATAATCATATTGCCCACCGGTTCTTCCACATCAATACCAATACCGATTGCGGCTGCCATAGGTTCGTGTAAAAGATAAACTTCTTTTGCGCCGGCTTGCTCTGCACTATCGCGCACCGCACGTTTTTCTACTTCTGTAATGCTGGATGGAATGCAAATCATCATGCGCCAGCTTGGTGGAAAAATGGGTTTTTTCGGATAAATCATTTTAATCATCTCGCGAATCATTAATTCGGCGGCATTAAAATCGGCAATTACGCCATCTTTCAACGGGCGAACGGTGCGAATGCTTTCGTGAGTTTTTTCGTGCATCAGCAGCGCGCGTTTACCCACTGCCAAAACTTCTTTCGGATTGTTGCGATTCAGTGCAACTATAGATGGTTCGTTGACTACAATTTCTTCGTTGTGGATTATGAGTGTGTTAGCCGTCCCCAGGTCCATTGCGATTTCCTGGGTGAAAAAATTAAAAAGTGCCATTTATTTTATTGGGATAAAAAATTTTGTAAATCGTTATTGTGACAGATAGCGTTGCAAATTTGAACGAAATAAACTGAATAAACAAAGTGTGCAAAAGCAATTTCGTTATTAGGTTTAATTAACAGAAATAATAACTTTTTATTGTAAAAAACGACCTGAGAATCATTTACCGGCGGCGTTGTTTAAAAAAATCTTTCATCAACTGCGCACATTCTTCTCCTAAAATGCCTGCGATCACTTTTGTTTTCGGGTGGAAAGGAAACGTATTTTTGGTAATGTGCTCATAACCATTTTTTTCATCACTGGCTCCGTAAACCACCTGCGCCAGTTTTGTCCAGTACAAAGCGCCGCAACACATGAGGCAAGGTTCAACCGTTACATACAAAGTCGCATCGGGTAAATATTTCGCGCCAAGTAAATGACAGGCGGCTGTAATAGCCAACATTTCGGCATGTGCGGTTGCATCTTTTAATAACTCCGTCTGGTTGTAAGCTCTGGCAATAATTTTATTGTTGATGACAATGACAGCGCCAACCGGAACTTCTTCGGCATCGTATGCATTTTGCGCTTCGCGAAGTGCGTGATACATAAAATATTCGTGCGAATGTGGTATTGTCATAAAGGCGCTAAAGTAATAGTGAATGGTGAGTATTTAACTGATAAAGAAATTACAATACACAAATCTTATTGCGATTCATGAATCAGCGTGCCTGTTACTATTTATATAGCTTACGACTTATTATTCTTATTTTCTAATTCATAGATTGCTTCATTCCTCATAAAATGACAACACAATAATTGTATTTACAAACCAAAAAAAGGTTCACAAAGAAATCTTTGCAAACCTTTTTACTTATAGCTGTGCTAACCAAAAATCTTAATCAATCTTTACTTCCTGAGCCGGCTTTTGTGCTTCGGCTGTTTTGGGTAACGAGATGATTAATATACCATTTTCCTGTTTGGCATTGATGCTTGTTGTATTAACCTGCTCATTCAACTGAACCACTCTTTCAAATGATTTGATCGGGTATTCCTGGCTGATAAAATTCGGCAAATTGTTTTCATCTACCGTGCGCGTGCCGCTGATGTGCAATAAGCCATCGGTCACAGCAATTTTAATGTTCTCTTTGTCGAAGCCAAGCGCATACACATACACTTCAAACGTGTTTTCGGTTTCAGCAATATTTACCGGCACATTGTATTTCGGGCGGCGAAAATTAGATCCCCAGCCACGTTTGCCGAATCTGCCAAAAGGATGACCATGTTTTGCAAAAGCAGGATGGTCGCCTGCCATGTTCCATTTTCCGTACATATACTTTTTGTTTTATTGATTACTAATTATTGATGCAAATTTTGTTGTGGTTGCCGGTACATACTATCCTGCCAGTAAGGCGGCGGATAGTTGTAAGGATAAGGTGGATAATAACCACGGTGATACCATCCATGATGCCAGCCGTAACCATATTTCATCCCGCTATATTTTGGGTTTACAAAAGCAGTAAGACAACCAAATGTGATAGCCGCCGCAATGAACGCAATGAAAAAATATCTTCCTCTTCTCATGATTTTTTTGTTTTAAATTAATTGATTAATCGGCTGTTTTTTCGGCAGCTGGTTTGTTATAATTCCATGAACCTCTGCCGCAACCATTCTGGAAATTTTGTTTGAAGTTGTTATATTCTTCATCACTCATGCCACGGATTTTATCGGCAAACATGGGATTGAACCCGCGACCGCCCCAGCCGCCGCGACGAAATCTGCCAAAGGCTACAAGCCGTATAATAAACCCGATAAATAAGATGAAAAGAAAACCGCGGAGTATGAAGAATGGTAAGAAGAACAAAGCGGCTCCCATTAACGCTCCTATCATAATTGCTCTGAAAATTTTCATTGTATTTGTTTTATATAGGGGTAGACGAAGATCTTTGAATTTTACTTTATTGGTTTATAAAAAATCATAACCAAATAAGAAGCTGGGTAACTGAAATCTATCTGTTTACAAAAGTTTATCGAAAAGAATATCTGTTTTATCTTGTTAATTCCGTTTCAGAATTATAAACGGCGCCTTCTACTACGGTAATGCCTGCATAGAAAGGGTTTGATTGGTGTAATAAACGGGCGGATTTTAGAATTGGCGCCAGCGGCTGCAATAACTATATTGATGTTGCAATTGTTGAGCTGATTATTATATCAATATTCCGTTTTGTTTGATACCGGATTTGCGAATGGCTTACTCCGGTTCTGTATTCTTATCAGGATTTTGTTTTGGCTGGCACCAGCGATTGCGCAGTTCGCTTCTCATTTTGTTGCGCTCTTCGGCACTCATGTTCATCCATTTTTCGCGCATATTGCCAAAGCGCGCGTTTCCAAACTTAGATGTATTGCCGGATGGTCCAAATTTAAAACCACCAAATAAAATGCGACATAGCAACAACAGCCCAACCGACTGCCAGTATGTAATTGTATTTGTATGAAGCAAAGAAGGCAGAATGGCGTTCCACAACCACATAACAATGGCACTTAGCAACAGCCACATTAAAGGAAAAAGAAAGAAGAATGGAAAATGCCTTTTTCTTCTTCCGAATTTATCATTTTGCATTCGCATTGTCTTAATAATTTATCAGTTCATCGTAAAGGATTTGTAACCTCTTACGCAAATGCTTTACCGCATATCCTTTACGCGAAATAATTGTTTTTAAATTTTCGTTCGCCGCATCTGCAATCTGTTGAAGCGTTTTATCTTCCAGCTCGTTCAATACAAAAACCTGTCTTTGATTTTCGGGCAATTCTTCCAGCGCGGCAAACAGTTCTTCCCAAAACAAGTCGCGAATGTATTGTGTTTCCGGGTTGTTAGAATCAGCTAATAAAATATCGGCAAAACCCAGTTCACCATCTTCGTCTTCATAAACCTGGTCTTCGAGTAATTCCGGCTTTTTTTTGCGATAGCTGTCAGTAATTTTATTACGCGCCACGCGGTGCAGCCAACCACTCATTTGCTCAATTTCTTCTACATTTACCGCATTGCTAAGCTGGTACCACACATCCTGCAAAATATCTTCCGCATCCTGGTCGGTATTTACTTTGCCACGAATAAAACCGAACAGGCGCTTGCTATATTCTTTAATGGTTGCTGTGATATATTCACCTGTTGTATCCGGCATTCGTATGTGTGCGGTTGTTTCCAATTTGATTATAAAGACGAATGATGTTGCAAATTACTTTACCAGAGTTATGATTTTTTCTAAACTTATTTTGGAAAGCTGCAATTCATTGCTGCTTTTACTTTTTATTTTTGACTTTAATTTTGAAGTATGGAGAAAAAAGAAAAGCTGCGGATAGATAAATATTTATGGTCAATACGAATATTTAAAACGCGTACGCTGGCGGCTGAAGCTTGTGATAAAGGAAAAGTAAGACAAAACGGCGCGGCTGTAAAAGCCTCGAAAACAGTGAATGTTGGCGATGAATATGAAGTGAAAAATGAAGCGCGTAAATGGATTATTAAAGTAACGGGTTTGCTGGATCATCGTTTACAATATAGCGAAGCCATCAACTATTATTTAGACATAACGCCAAACGAGGAATTGGATAATAACGCTTTCCAGGCAACTTCTTTTCATACGGGTAAACGACAAAGTAAAATTGGAAGACCAACCAAGAAAAACAGGCGCGAACTGGGCGATTATATGGATGGAGAATGATTTTTCCACAAAGACACGAAGAGCATAAAGCTGTACAGAGAATTTGAAACTATTCTTTGTGCAGCTTTTTTGTTTTGCCAGGTAATCAATCCAAATATCATTCGTGTTCTTCTGTTCCTTCGTATCTCTGTGGTTCAAAATCTTTTTCTTTGCCAAATGAAAATTGACATCATTACCGTATTGCCCGAATTGCTGGAAAGTCCGTTTAACCACAGTATTATGAAGCGTGCGCAGGAGAAAGGTTTGCTGGAAGTGAGAACACACCAGTTGCGCAAATGGGCGTTAAATAAATATGGTCAGGTAGATGATTATCAATACGGCGGCGGCGCAGGTATGGTAATGATGTGCGAGCCGTTGGCAAATGCGATTGAAGAACTGCAAAGCGAAACAAAATACGATGATGTTATTTATGTAACGCCCGATGGCAAACGCTTCGATCAGCGGATGGCTAACTCACTTTCGTTGCAGGAAAATATATTGCTGATTTGCGGACATTATAAAGGTATTGATGAGCGCATCCGCGAACATTATGTTACCAAAGAAATTTCGATTGGCGATTATGTATTGAGCGGCGGCGAACTGGCAGCGGCTGTAATTGTTGATGCAATCGGGCGATTGTTGCCCGGCGTTTTAAATGATGAAACGTCTGCGCTTTTTGATTCATTTCAGGATGATATGTTAGCGCCGCCGGTTTATACAAGACCGGTTGATTTTAAAGGTTGGAAAGTGCCGGATGAATTGCTAAGCGGAAACCTGAAAATAATTGATGACTGGCGATATGAACAGGCTATAAAACGCACTGCGCACCGCCGACCAGATTTGATGGATGAGAATTAAGAAACTTTAAGCTTTTTCAGTGAAACTTAATCGTTTACATTTTTCGTATCCTATACTTTTGCCGGGCAAATGAATACATTCCGTTTTAAATACAGTATCCGTAAGTAGAGAAAAGCCAGGCTATAAGATTCGTAGATTCATTGCATAAAAAGTCATCTCAGAGATGACTTTTTTATTTTATGCTTACGGCTTTTTCCGGTTTGTTTTTTCCGTTGCCGGCTGCGCCAGCGGGTTCATGTTTGGGTTGTCTTTTATTGGCATTGGCAGCGGCGCTTGTCCATCCTGCAACTTTTGATCAAAGATTTTTTTTACATAATTCCATTTGCCGTTTTTCCAGCTAAACCCTTCATAATCTCCATCGGGAATCAGTGTATATTTCTGGCTTTGATGGTCGGTTTCGCTAATGAGATGATCAAACACAATCATATCCATTTCAGGATCGTAATTCAGCTTCGGATGCGCATCTTTTTTATACTCCAAACAAAAGCGATATGCAGGTTGCGGAGGTTTAATACTGTCTTCCGGATAGTTGAAATACGTGCCGCCAAATTGTGGTTTTCCTTCTTTATCAAAAGTCAATACATCTATCCATTTGCGCGTAGTGCTAATATCGTTATCATCATAACCTAACAGCGTATAATATTTTTTACCCGAAAATTCTTTTTGTACAATGCCATAATAAATAGCACCGATCCAGTTGAGGTTGTTGCGAACAGAATCGGTTGGCGTTGATGTAAAAGGCGAAGCATCTATTAAAGGAAATAATTTGAGACTGCCATCGGCGGTTTTCATTTGTATGGCGCCGCGCTGGCGAAAGTAACTTTCGTCGCGCTCGAACTGCCAGGTAAAAATGCGGAACGAACTATCGGGCGCATATATTTTTGATACGGTAACAATACTATCGAACGGGTAACTGAACGAATAAGGCGTGCGCAAAGCTTTTACCAGAGCGCGTGTAAAAATGCTGTCTGCCACCAGCCTGTCTTCCATGAAGTTTGCCCTGATCATATCATTGGCATATTGCTTCATCGAATCTTCTGTTTTATGTAAAGCCGTTGTATTGGCTGCCGTAAGCGATTGCGCCTGTACACCAACCGAAACCATGAAAAGTGCAAGAAGAAAACATTTATACATACTGCAAAATAGTACGCTATAAAACGTGTATTATTTTATAGTGAGAAATTTTAAGGCTTTGTTAGGAGAGAAGTGCCAGAAGTGAAGAGTAAGATGTTATAAACAAATAAATGAAAAGAGATTGTGTTCGTCATGTATTGTTGTTTCTTTTCTCTTTTATATCAGACATTTTCTTCACTTTTTAAATCTATCGCTAACAATCAGATCTTTACTGCCTGATGTATACATATAAAAACCTTCACCTGATTTTACGCCCCATTTACCGGCAGCAACCATATTTACCAGTAAAGGACAAGGCGCGTATTTAGGATTGCCAAAGCCATTATATAATACATTCAATATACTTACACAAACATCCAGACCAATAAAATCAGCAAGCTGCAAAGGTCCCATCGGGTGCGCCATACCGAGTTTCATAATAGTATCAATTTCTTCAACACCGGCAATGCCTTCATATAAACTATAAACGGCTTCGTTTATCATTGGCATCAGGATTTTGTTGGCAATAAAACCCGGGTAATCATTTACCACGCAAGGTATTTTTTCTAATTGCTTTGTTACCTCAATAATTGTTTGTGTAACAGTTTTATCCGTTGCATAACCGTTGATAATTTCAACGAGTTTCATTACCGGAACGGGATTCATAAAGTGCATACCAATTACCTGTTGTGAGCGTTTGGTAACGGCTGCTATTTTGGTAATGGAAATAGAAGATGTATTTGATGCCAGGATACAATTTTGCGGTGCGGCTTCATCTGTTTGTTTAAAAATGTCAAGCTTGAGTTGCGTGTTTTCGGTAGCGGCTTCTATTACCAGTTGCGCATCTTTTACGCCTTCGGCAACAGACGAAACCGTAGTGATATTATGCAGTGAAGTGTTCTTTTGGTTTTCTGTTATAGTGCCTTTTGCAATTTGCCTGTCTAAATTTTTAGTGATGGTTGTGATAGCTTTATCAAGTTGCGCGGTATTTACATCAATCAATTTTACTATAAAGCCATATTGTGCAAATACATGTGCAATACCGTTGCCCATTGTGCCCGCACCAATAACAGAAACCTGCTGAATCATAAGAGAGAATTGAGATGACGAATGTAGAGGAATTGTAGCAGGAACATGAAATGATTGTTGCTGTAATTTTATAAATCATTCATTTTTATTGATGATTTTTTCTTTTCAAAACATAACAATGGATTGATTACAAAGTAGCATGTTTATGCTATTTCTGTAGCTATGAACCGATGATACTTTTGCATCGTAACAGTAAGCATTTAACAACAATCCTGAACCCCAAAAACAATCAATCTCAAAACAAAACATTATGACACTGGAAACAACCACACCAACAGAAGCCATTGAACTGACATTTAAAAAATACATTGCTGACTTTAATATTCACGACGCAAAAGCGTTTGCTTCTCATTTTACAGAAGATGCCGACTTTACAAACGTATTTGGTAAAAGCTTTCACGGGCGCGTTGCTGTTGAAGCACAACATGCGCCGATATTCGTAACGATGTTTAAGAACAGTTTTCTTTCGATAGACAAAACATCAATACGCTTGCTGACTGATGATCTGGCGGCGGTAGATATAGTATGGACTATGACCGCTGCTGTTGATCCGAAAGGCAATCCCTGGTCTGACCGGAAAGGATTGATGAGTCTTATAATGAAAGAACAAAATGAAAACTGGTCAATTCTTATTATGCACAATATGGATTTGCCGGTAGTTTCTTTCAATTAAATTGTTATTCTTTATTGTTGCAAAAGCTTTATAAACAGCAAGCATTTTACAATCGTGTTTGATTAAATAATTTATAGTTTTTTGTCTCTTCTCGGCTGCAATAATTTGGCTATCAAACCTGTCCAGCCGGTTTGATGAGAAGCGCCAACGCCACGACCTGTATCGCCATCAAAATATTCGTAAAAGAGAAGATAATTTTTAAAATTGGCATCGGTCTGCAATTTTTCATAATCCCCAAACACAGTTCGTTTACCATCTTTATCAGCCAAAAATAAATTTGATAACCGTTCGGTTAAGAAAGTCGCAATTTCATTTAAGGTTAAATACTTACCGCTGTTGGTCGGGCATTCAACTTTGAAGTCATCACCGTAATAATGATGAAACCGTTGCAGACTTTCTATGATTAAAAAATTAATCGGCATCCAAACCGGCCCGCGCCAGTTGCTGTTACCGGCAAACATATCGGTGGTAGATTCGCCTGGCGTATAATCAACACGAGATGTGTTTCCATCCACTTCAATTTCATAAGGATGATCTTTGTGATATTTGGAAAGCGCGCGCACGCCATGATCACTTAAAAATTCAGTCTCGTCTAACATGCGCTGCAATATTTTTTTCATGCGATGACCGCGCAATAAACTCAGCAAATGCTTCTGCGTTACACCTTCTGCCTGCCACTGCGAAACCAGGTTGGCAAGATGCGGGCGATTGCTTAAAAACCAGTTTAAGCGTTCATAAAAAACAGGTAGCTTTTCTATGTAATCATGCTCTATCACTTCTACAGCAAAAAGCGGAATCAAGCCAACGGCACTGCGCACTTTTAGTTTTTTTGTTGTGCCATCCGGCAGCTTCAATAAGTCATAATAAAATTCATCTTCCTCATCCCACAATCCAATTATATTATCACCAATGCTCGCCATTGCTTCGGCAATATATAAGAAGTGTTCAAAGAATTTAGTTGCCATATCCTGGTAAACCGGGTTGTGCAACGCCAGTTCCAATGCAATACGCATCATGTTAAGCGCATACATAGCCATCCAGCTTGTACCATCAGATTGCTCTATCCAGCCACCACCGGGCAATGGTTTGCTGCGGTCGAAAACACCAATGTTATCAAGCCCGAGAAAACCACCTTCAAAGATGTTATTGTCTCCTGTATCCTTCCGGTTTACCCACCAGGTAAAGTTGAGCAGCAGCTTATGAAATACGGTTTCTAAAAACGCAATATCAGCTTTACCGCCGTTGTTCTTTTCATCAATCTTAAACAAACGAAACGTAGCCCAGGCGTGCACCGGCGGGTTTACATCGCTGAACGACCATTCATAAGCAGGCAACTGGCCAACCGGTTGCATATACCATTCGTGCGTGAGTTTCAGCAATTGTTTCTTGGCAAACTCAGCATCAATTACGGCAAACGATATACAGTGAAAAGCCAGATCCCACGACGCATACCACGGATATTCCCATTTGTCGGGCATCGAAATAATATCATCGTTATTCAGGTGCAGCCAGTTGTTGTTGCGACCCTGTAATCTTTCCTGCGGCGGCGGTGGTTGAGACGGGTCGCCGGCAAGCCATTGCGGAATATCATAATAATAAAATTGCTTGTTCCAAAGCATACCTGCAAACGCTTGCCGTTGTACCAAACGCGCATCTTCGTTATGCAGATTTTTTTGTAAGGTGTTGTAAAAATCATCCGCCTCTTTTTGTCTTGTTGCAAAGAGATTTTCAAAGTCATTAAACGGTTGTTCACTTGTATTGATACATAAACGAAGGCAAAAGATTTTATTTTGTTTTGAAGGAATTGAAACAGCAAAGTTAACAGCCGCTTTTGTACCTTCTTTTGTGTTAATTGCATTGGCATCTTTATGAACAATATAATTGTTGATGCCATCTTTTGTGTATTGCGAATTATTGGCTGATTTATATAAAACCTGGTTATTGGTTTCATTATCGCAAAACAACAGTTCTGCATCGTTCTGCCAATACAAATTGTAATCGCCCAATGTTTTATGATGAATGCCAATGCTGCTGTTATCTTTCTTTGTTAGTGACGGCTTTTCTATATCGTAACCCAAACTCCAGTTGTTGCGAAACCAGAGCGTTGGCACTACATTTACAGCCGCTTCTGTAAGGCTGCGGTTGTGTACTGTTATCCTGATAAGAATATCTTTCTCTGATGCTTTGGCATATTCAACAAACACATCAAAATATTCATTGTTGTTGAAGATGCCTGTATCTAAAATTTCAAACTCGGGTTGCAGCCGGTTACGCTTTGCGTTTTCGTCTATCAGCCATTGATACGGGTATTCATTCTGCGGATATTTATATAGCATCTTCATATAAGAATGCGTAGGCGTAGAATCGAGATAATAATACAGTTCCTTTACATCTTCACCATGATTGCCCTGACCGTTGCTTAAGCCAAAATATCTTTCTTTTATAATTGAATCTTTGCCGTTCCATAAGGCAAGGGCAAAACAAAGAAATTGCTTGTCATCGCAAATACCGGCAATGCCTTCCTCGCCCCAGCGATACGTTTTGCTGCACGCCATATCGTGCGTGGTGTAATTCCAGGCATCGCCGTTGGCGCTATAATCTTCACGCACCGTTCCCCATTGCCTGTCGCTTACATAAGGTCCCCACCGTTTCCATTCTAAATTGGCTAAGCGCTGCTGTTCTTCGTTCATAGTGTTTGAATGATAACGAAAGTTATACCGATTCGTAAAGGAAGAAGTTTTAAACCTCGATAGTAATATAAACTGGACTGATTGAAATGTGAAAGCCGTGAAAATATAAACGAGCCTGACATTAATTACCTTAAGATTATACAAACCGACGCGTGGAAACCGTTTATAAAACACTTTGTTATTTCTGAAACACAGAACAACAGATCTATAAAAATATTTCCTTTATCCAGGCTTGTGATTAGCTTTCAATACAAAGAAAACTGTTTACATAGCCGCAATTATATCACAATAACAAATAGCTTTTCAGCCTCCTGCGCTATCTTGCCTTTATGAAATATAGCTTCTTCGTCATTTGCGTTTTTATGGCGTGCGTAAGCCGCGCGCAAACAACAAGCTGGTATAAAATGTTTACCGGAACAATAGGTACATATTCTGTTGTTATGAATCTTCATCACGAAGGTCATTTGTACGAAGGTTACTATTATTATAGCTCCCGCGAAATACCTGTATTTTTTAGGGGTAATGATACCGTCAGCGAAGGAAAAATTCAACTGTCAGCAACCGCAAATGCAGAACAACCGGAGACGTTTGAGTTTGTAATAACAGGGAATACAGCAACCGGCACCTGGCAGCCGAATGCAAAGAAGAATGCGCTGCGTTTATCATTAACGGAAAGTGCTTCGCCAATAGCTTTTAAGTATATTGTAGTAAAAGGAAATGTCAGGCTTCGTAACCAGTTGAAAGACTCGCCGGAAGCCGGTTTTGAAGCTTCATCTGTTTGGCCAACAGGCAATACGCCAGCCGATGTTTTTATACAATCGCAAATCCGAAAATTGTTCAACGATAAACAAAACGATACAGACATCACCGCATCATTACAAAACCAAAAAAATGAGTTTCTGAATGGTTATATAAAAGACAATACAGATGTAACAGATGAAGACCTGAAAGTAGCATCGGCTATGTATAATTACAGTGAGCAAACCAACTTGCTTATCAGTTATCAATCATCCAAAATGGTATCACTGGCTATGTCGGTTTACTCTTATACAGGCGGCGCGCATGGCAATTACGGAACGAATTATTTATCTCTCGATTTGATAAATAAAAAAGCGTTACAGTTAGCCGATATTTTAAATACACAAGGATTAAAAAAGCTAAGACCTTTGCTGGAAAAAAACTTTCGAAAACAATATGGTTTACAACCAACGGATGCGCTTATAAAAGGCGGTTTGTTTGATAACAAGATAGAACCCAACAAAAATTTTTTTGTCACCGGAAAAGGCTTATCGTTTGCTTATAATCCTTATGAAATCGGACCTTATGCAATGGATGAAATTGATATTTTTATTCCGTTTACAGATGTAAAAGCTTACCTGCAAAAGAGCTTTATTTCATTGCTTCAGTAAATAAATAATCGTTTGATATTTTGTTTCTGAAAAAGCATTGATTTTTTTGAAAAAAATCAATGCTTTTTCAGATTGAATTTTGATGATCTGAACAAGCGATAACCAATCAAAAATTCAAGCGAAGCATTTCTCTTATCATTGATTCTTCCATCAGGAAATGTATAAGAAATAAAAGGTTGCAAGTCTTTTATATAACGAAGCTGGAACGACCATTTTTCCTTTGTATAACCGACTTGCAGCAACAAACTGGTTTGCGATTTATATAGAAATGAATCGGTAAATCCTTTGATAGATTCCATCTGTGATATATCTGCCTGCAAGCCGGATTGAGCGTTCTTGGTAATGGTTTGCTGATTGGTAACCGCACCATGAAACCAGCTATACATAGCGCCGGCGCCAACTGACCAATCAGGTTGTATATAAAGATTAAAGCTGAGAGGAATTTCGCTGTAAAATGTTTTCTGTAAATAGGTAGCTGTTGTCGTAACCGTGCTTTGCACATAGTTTACTTTCGATGCCTGGCTGTAAGAAAACGGCTTTACCAATCGGGGTGAAGCATAGCTAAATTCGCCTTGTAAAAACCAGCGTTTATTCTTTTCAAATTTTATATAAACAGAAGGTATATAATCAGTAAATAAATTCTTGTCTCCGTTGTAGTTGTAAGAACTTATTTTTTGATTGCCTAACGGCACTTGTTGTTTAACCTGAATGCCTGCATCAACAAAGTACAATTTATGTTTTGCAACAGATACTTTTATTTGTGCGGCTGTTTGTGTGGAATCTCTTTTTTTATGTTGTAAACTGTCTTTAGCAACAACAATTTGATTACTGTTTGCCGTATCTTTTTGCGTTGTTTTGTCTTTCCCTAAAACATCATTTTTTTCAATACCAGCTTGTATTTGAGAAGAATGATCATTTATACTGTCAGCTTTATATTTATCAACAGAATCCTGCCAAGCAGAAGTCGTAACAGGCTGCTTTATATTATGATTATTCTTTCGCCGTTCGTTTGTTTGTAGCAAGCCATTTTCACTTGTTTTGAGAGTTGAATTTTTATTATGATGTTTCTTGTTTTCTCTGTTAAAATCCTGCGTGTTTGCAACTGAATTTTGTTTGATTTGATTACTCTTGGTATTGTTTTTAAACCTTGTTTTATTATCTCTGTTTGGTGCTTCTGATGATGAATTGATAGTATCTTTTGATATGAATGTTCCACTCTTTTTTTGTTGCGAAACAGTTGCTTCGTGATCCGGCTCTTTTGATTTGGAAGTGCTTTGTTTTTGCACAATTTTGCTTTGTAAATTATGATCGTTCGTTTCTTTCCCCGGCGAAAAAAGTAACCATGAAAACAACAGCAGAAGCATAATAGCAGCTCCACCTAACACTTTATAATTTCTGAAAAAAAAGAAAGCCCTGCGTTTCTCTTTTTCATCAAGTAATTGCTTCATCTGTTGCCAATGTTTGTCTTCGTTTGGTGTTGGCAACTCATTCATCTTACGATTGAATGCTTCTTCAAAAGGTAGTTTCCTGCTCATATTTTCACCTCCTGTGATTGAATCATTTGTTGAAGGTTTTTCCGGGCTTCGCTCAGATGCCATTTGCTGGTGCCTTCGCTGATGTTGAGTAACTGTGCAATCTCTTTATGATTGTATCCTTCTATTACATACAGGTTAAAAACGGCTTGCGTGGCAGTTGGTAGCTGCCTGATAAGATACAACAATCGTGATACTTCCATCTTATCTATCACATCGGCATTTATCATGACTTCTGTTGCATTCTCAAGCTCGTGATGTGGTTCTATTCTGTCTTTTTTCTTTATAAAATCTATACACCCGTTAATAACAATGGTACGAATCCAGGTGTACAGGCTTGCACGCCCTGGTTCGTACCGTTGTATGTTTACAAAGACTTTTAAAAAAGCGGTGTTCAAAACTTCTGTTGCATCATCTTCATTTTTAGTATAGCGAAGGCATAACTGCATCATAGCACTGTAATAGTTTCTGTACAACTCTTCCTGTGCTTTACGATTGCCTTTTTTACAACCTTTAATGATATCGGCCTCTGACTGTTTGATTCTTAGTTATTTCGTCTTACTTTAAAAGTGCTTGTCAGGTTATGTAGTATTGATGACTGATCTTTAAACTTCCCTGATAATGAGCCTTCATAAAACTCACCGGCTTGAGTCGGAAAGTTAGTAAACGTAACATTAAAAGGCTGAACGAGCGTGGTACTATCATTATTCTGCACTGTCATATAATTAACCGGAAAAGTTCCTGTCGCATCGGCTGTCACTTCGAAATTAAGAGCGTTATTTGGGTTGGAATGAGAAAATCCATAAATGGTGTTGCGCCCGATATTTACAGTTACATATGCGGTAAGTGAATCGTTGGCAGAACTTAAAATGCTATAATCTGTTCCATCCAATGTGTAGTTAATATACTGCTCCGAAGAAGTGCCGCAGGCGATAATAGTTCCGGCGTTTGTAAGCGGTGATGTAACCGCTACAGTTGTTGCTAAACCCTGCTGTTGTGCATCCTGATCAATACCCAAAACCTGGCTTGTTGTAAGGGGATTGGAACAACTGATGTAAGTAGTGGTAAACTTTCCGTCTTTATCTGTTGCTATATAACGTGTAGAATAATCATAGTTAATAGTTACGTAGCCATGTGTTACCGGCTGATTGTTACAATTGAGTAAAGTGCCTGTATAAGTTAACAGGTACGAACCGGCGTCTGTGATTTTAATAATTCCCAAATCTTTGCTTTCGCTAATTGCTGGAATTGTTTGTGTATAAATGATGGTTCCGCAAGGACCAAGCACATCCAATTTTAAGTTTGCATTCGCCAGCACCAATCCTTGCGCTTGGCCCAAACTGTCTGTATAACCATAAGCAGCTGAGGCATATCTACCTGAGTCCATAGCTGATATTTTCACATTGCTATAAATCATAGGCGCGCCATCCGGTGTTTGTAATGTCAGCGAAAGATTCACAGCTTCAAACGGATAATCGCAGTTCCAGTAGCTGAAATGTTTTACTTCGCCCACATAGTTGTTGCCTTGTTTGGTTGCTGTACCTTCTTCCTGCCAAATGCCCGTTGTATCATCTATATACCACAACGGAATGGTTGCCGGAGCCGATGCCACAGAAGATGCCGGAATGGGTATAGTAAGCGTAGCCGCGTTGCCACTTTTTATCTGTAATTTTTCTCCACCTGTTGATTCTAATTCTACCGCCAGCATACCATAAGAAGCCAGCGTTACCCGTTTGCCATCTTTATCATTAGCAGTAAATGAACCGGGCACTTTTTTGCCAATATCACTTGCTTTCGGATCAATATAAGAAGCATATACTTTTACGTCGCCTGTATAAGCTGCATTGGAAGAAGCCGCTACAACGCCATTCGCAGGCAAGCTAATTTTTGCGCCGTTGGTTAATGTGGCTTCGCCGCCGGAAGAAGCGGCAACTGTTGCGGCAAGATCGCGCCTGATTAATTTGATGACTACCTGGTTGCAACCCGACGTAGCCGCAAACACGCGGGAACCTTTAAAGTAACCGTTTTTTTGCGCTGTGACTAACGATGTATTTTTATCGAGCGAAGCGCCGGTAATATGAAAGTATCCGTTTGCATCTGTAATAGCGGTGCTGGTTCCGGCAGTAATGGATACACCGACTGCTGGCTGGTCGTTTTCATCAAACACATTGCCTTGTACACTTGTCGTAATAGGATCGGGCGTAACCGGAACACCATCACCATTACCGATAAAGCTTATATCTTTCTGGCATTGATAAAACAGGATTGAAACAATAATAAAAGCTAGCAACGAATATAGCTTCTTCATAAACAATAATTTTTACAGCATATACTTTTGGTAAAGCAAAAGAGTTGGGTAAGAAACAAAATATTTTTTGAAAAGCAGGAAACAAGATTCAGGTTGAACAGCTGTTATAATTATGAATTATGAATTATGAATTATGAATTATGAGTGATGAATTGTAGTTGTGAATTGATTACAAATTTCAACTTGTATTGTAAAGCACGGATTTCTTCTTGTCCGTATTGATGGAAGGCTGTTACACTTTGCGTGAGGATAGAAGCGGAAAGCCCGTAAAGCGCCGGGGTAAAGGAACAGCCAGGAGACAAGAAACAAGATTCAAGAAGAACAGCCGGCGCTGCGGACTTACAGCGGATAGCCCGACCCTTGCGCAGCTTGGGACACGCCATGATTGCTGGTTTTATTTTATACAAACGCTTTTTATTTTTTGCTGGCTTCACGTTTGTAAATAAGTGTACAAATAAACAATCAATATGGAAACTATGAGCAACGCACTTGCAACCGTAGATGCTACAGAAGGGAAAACAGTATCTGTTGTCGGCGATACATATCGAATTGTGATTGGCGGCGAACAAACCAACCATGCCTACGCGCTGATTGATATGTTGATTCCGCCGCAAGGCGGACCCGGACCGCATTCTCATGCTGATGTGCAGGAAGCTTTTTACATAATAGATGGCGAGCTTGAGGTAACAACAAAAGAAAAAACTTATACAGCCACCAAAGGCGCTTATATAAATATTCCGTTTGGCGGTCCGGTACATAAGTTTACAAATAAGACAGATAAAATAACGCATATTCTTTGTCTTGTAACGCCCGCCGGTATGGAAAATATGTTTGAAGAAATCGGTCAGCCGGTGGCGGCTGGTCAATTTTTACCAAAGCCTGAAATGACGCCGGACATGCAAAAGAAGTTTGAGAGCATTGCAGAAAAATATGGACAAAAGTTGTTTCCGCCGGATTATCTTGATTAATATTATCAGCACGATAAAACCTTTTGTTTAAAAATGCACGTTTAAGTTTGCAGTAAACATTTCTTCATGCGACTGTTATTTGTGCTTATCAATATGGGTTGCTCGGCTATTGTTTATTCGCAAACAAAAGTTGATTTGATTGTCCATCATGCCGTGATATATACGGTTGACAGCGTTTTTGCCAAAGCAGAAGCTATGGCTGTGAATGATGGAAAAATTGTAGCCGTAGGCAGTGATAAAGATATTCTCTCAAAATATTCGGGCGCAAAAACAGATGCGGGCGGCAAAGCTGTGTATCCTGGTTTTATTGATGCGCACGCACATTTTGTTGGTTATGCGCAATCTTTGTTTTCTGTTGATTTGTTTGGTGCAAAAAGCTCAAAGGAAATGGTTTCGCGCGTTCAGCAGTTTACAACTTCTCATCCCAATATAAAATGGATATCAGGAAGAGGCTGGGATCAGAATAAATTTCCCGACAAAACATTTCCGGATAACGAAGAATTGAATCGTTTATATCCCAATACGCCGGTGCTTCTTTCACGTGTAGATGGTCATGCGGCGCTTGCCAATGCAAGAGCGCTGGAATTAGCCGGCATTCAGCCAGCTCAAACGATCAGCGGCGGCGAAATAGAAACGAAGAACGGCAAGCTCACAGGTATTTTGGTTGATAATGCAGTTGACCTTGTTTCTTCAAAAGTTCCGCAGCCTTCTGCCGAAGAATATACAACTATGTTACTGGCAGCGCAACAGAATTGTTTTGCGCAAGGGCTTACAACCATCACCGATTGCGGACTTATGTACAATGCGGTAGATGGTATTGATGCGTTGCAAAAAAGCGGCAAACTTCTCATGCGCATGTATGTTATGTTAAGCGATGATACGGCGAATTACAATCGTTATCTAAAACGCGGTCCGCTTAAAACAGACAAGTTGTATGTAAAGGGTTTTAAAGTATATGCTGATGGTGCATTAGGCAGCCGCGGCGCTTGTTTGCTACAGCCTTACAACGACAAAAAAGACTGGTATGGATTCTTATTAAGTCCGCAATCGCATTTCGATTCGGTGGCTGCGATGCTTATCAACACTGACTTCCAGATGTGCACACATGCTATCGGCGATTCTGCAAACCGGGTGATGCTTTCTATTTACCGGAAATATTTAAAAGGACATAATGATAAGCGTTGGCGAATAGAACATGCACAGATTATTAATGCAAGTGATTTTCACTTGTTTGGCGATGCCTCTGTGATTCCTTCTGTACAACCTACGCACGCTACCAGTGATATGTATTGGGCAAAAGACAGGTTGGGCGAAGACCGGTTGCAAGGTGGTTACGCTTACCAGCAATTGTTGCAGCAAAACGGTTGGTTGCCGTTAGGAACTGATTTCCCCGTGGAAGATATTAGTCCGTTCAAAACCTTTCTGGCGGCAGTTTTCAGGGAAGATGCAAGCGGTTATCCGTCGGGCGGTTTTCAAAAAGAAAATGCGTTGACAAAAGAGCAAACCATTTGCGGAATGACCATTTGGGCAGCCAAAGCTGATTTCTTAGAAAATGAAGTGGGCAGCCTTGAGGTTGGCAAAAAAGCCGATTTTATTATTCTCAATCAAGACCTGATGAAGATGGATGCTAAAGATGTGTTGAAAACAAAAGTAATAGCTACCTATTTGGGCGGCGAGAAAGTATATGGAAAATGATTGCAGATAATTGATAGCTCCTAACAATACAATTTAGTTGTATGAGCCACAAGTTCCGGTTGATTTGATTGTCTCTTGCGTATTTATGCGTGTAATTAGCAAAATGTTATTATTCGTTCAAGAATAGAATATCTCAATTGAACCATATAATTATATTGAAGTGTTCAATTCGTTTATTTTCATAATCAACCAAAAACAAAAAGCCGGTCTTAAAAGAAACCGGCTTTTGTATGAACAAAATGCTCTTATTAATTTCTGCTGCTTGCCAAACGGCTTAACAGTTTTAAAACTTCGATATATAACCAAACCATGGTTACCAGTAAACCCCAGGCGCTGTACCATTCCATATATTTAGGCGCGCCGGTTTCGGCACCCACTTCAATCATTTCAAAATCGAGAATTAAAGTAAGAGCCGCAATAATAGTTACAAAAACACTAATGCCAATACCCAACGGACTGCTATCAGTAATACTCATAAACTGCATGTGTACACCAAAGGCAGACAGCAAAAGTGTAATCAGGTAAAAGATTCCAATACCAATTACGGAGGAAAGAATTATTGATTTAAACTTCTGTGTAGGTCGAATGATGCGGAAGTTGTATAGCAGGAACATAGCCATTGCCACACCAAAAGTTAAAGCAACAGCGGTAGGCACTAAGTTCGGAAACTTCTCTGCAAACATGCCGTTTACAACAGCAGATAACCCGCCCACTACAAAGCCTTCCAGCAAACCATAAGCTGGCGCCAGGTATTTAGCCAACGTAGGTTTAAATGAAATAACCAAACCGGTTATCAAACCACCGATAAGGCCAATCCAAAGCATAGTCATCATAGTTTGCTGCTTATCGTTGGCATATAAATTCCAGCTATAAGCAGCACCGGCAATTACCATCAGCATTAAAAAGCCAAACTTGGTGATGGCGCCTCTTACCGTCATTACGCCGGAATCTGTAGTATCTAAAGAACGGTCGAAAATTTTTTGGGACAAAGTCGGATTGCCCGATTGAAACAATGCCATGTGAATTATAATTTTATATTTTTATCAGAGTATAAAAGTATGCAAGAATAGCGGATTTTCTTTGTAAAGAATTGTAAATAGTGATAATAGAAATACCGGCTTTTCTAATCAAAATAAAAATGTTCAAAAGGATTTTGCATTTTATAGTTCGCCAACTCATCTCCGGAGTTTGTTTTTTCAAATTCTTTAGTATTGTCAGTATAGTAAATGCTCTACATTTGCCAACTTTCATAGAATCGAATAAAACAAAATATTTTACCTCTTTTACTTTCTTTCAAAGCAATAAAATGTTATAACAGAAAGAAGCGTTTGAGTTGGTAGTTGTTGCCGGTGATTATCCTGTGTAACATGTTGCCGGTTATTATTTTACCAGTATGAAACTAAAATTATTTTTTCTATCCTTATTTTTTACCTGCTTCTGTATCGTCACTTATTCGCAAACCCTGCCCACAAATTTTTCCAATGTTACTTCTGCGTCTGTAACAGACGCGCAGCTATCGAATATTGTAAAGCAAATGACATCTGCGGGTTATAGGCCGGAACAGTTTTTTGAACTGGCTGTTACGCGCGGCATGAATACAACAGAAGCAAAAACAGTTCAGGATAGAATAACGAAACTTACCAACTCTCTCAACTCAGGTTCCAATGCCAATACGTTAGGGCTTGACAGAGATACCAATGCGATACGGAATGTAAACGGTTATATAGATACAGCTTCTGTTAACCGGCTTAAAAAGCAAGATTCGACAACCAGGGAGGAATTGCAGGTGTACGGCGCCGACATCTTTAATAATAGCAATCTAACTTTCGAACCTAATCTTCGCATTGCAACGCCGGTAAATTATGTAATTGGTCCCGACGATGAAATTGTTGTTATCATCTCCGGTTACCAGGAATACAACAATCGTTTTAAAGTAAACCCGGAAGGTTTCATTACTATACCAAATGTTGGTGTTGTATATGTAGCCGGGCTTACATTTGAGGAAGCTTCAAAACGAATTAAAGATAAACTGTCTGCTAACGGATATTCCAATATCCGCACAGGTCTTACCAAAGTAAATATCACATTAGGTTCTATCCGCAGTATAAAAGTCACTTTATTAGGTGAGGTAAAAAAACCAGGCAGTTATACGTTGCCTTCATTAGCCACTGTATTTAATGCTTTATATGCCTCCGGCGGTCCGAATGAAAGAGGTTCGTTTCGTAATATTGAAGTCATCAGGGGCAACAAGGTAATTGATACGCTGGATATTTATGATTTCATAAGCCGTGGCGATTTAAGCAGCAATATTTTACTTGCTGATCAGGATATTATCCGCATCCCGGTTTATACAAAACGCGTTACTTTAAAGGGCGCTTTTAAACGCAAAGGCATTTTTGAGGTTGCCAACGGTGAGACTTTGAATGATGTGATTGGCTTTGCCGGCGGCTTTACCGATGATGCAGCAACCGATTATATTTCTGCTATTCAGCTTACCAATACACAACGCAAAGTGGTTGATATACCGGAAAGCCGGTTTGCTACCTATATGCCACGCAATGCAGATCAATATACGATAAATACAATACTGAATCGTTACGAAAACCGTGTGCAAATTGGCGGTGCTGTGTTTTCGCCCGGTACGTATGCCTGGCACGAAGGCTTAACCATGAACGAACTTCTGCAAAAAGCCAAAGGCGTAAGAGAAGAAGCTTATTTGGCGCAGGGTTATATCAGACGTTTACAAAGCAATAATTTTCCAGCTGCGGTAGACTTTAATGTTGCTGATGCGTTGTCTGGCAAATCAAATATTCTTTTGCAAAGAGAAGATTCGGTAGTCATTTTATCGAACGTTGATCTCCGGCAGAACTTTGCTGTTTTTGTAGATGGTGCGGTTGCTAATCCGGATAGTCTTCAATATATAGATAACCTGACCTTGCAGGACGCAATATTACAAGCCGGCGGTTTTACACTGGCAGCCAGTAATAAAATAGAAATATCACGCCGTACAAAAAATGGTAATCCGTTAGATACCGGCGCTGCGATTTCAGAAATTATAGAAGTGGAATATGATTCTACTTTCTTTACAGGCGGCAATACAGTAAAGCTTGAACCTTACGACCGTATTTTGGTAAAAACAAATCCTTCTTTTATATTGCAGCAACAGGTGTTTGTAAATGGTGAAGTCTTATATCCCGGCAGTTATACATTACAAACCAAAACCGAAACAGCCTCTTCATTATTTGCACGAAGCGGCGGCTTATTGCCAACGGCAAATGCAGGCTCAGCTTATATTTTACGGCTTCGCGATAATGCATCGGAAACAGAGCGCAGGCGCCATCTGGAAGCTATTACCAATAACGGCGACAGTAAAGATATATATATCACCAACGATATGCTTAGTGCATACGATAAGTTTATCCTGGATCTGAATACGCTTAAAAAACAACCTAATTCTACACAGGATGTTGTATTGAGGCCGGGTGATGTTTTAATAATCAACCAATTGAACAATAATGTAAAAGTGAGTGGACAAGTTTACAATCCTTCCATTTCGGTTTATATACCAAAGAAATCTGTTTTGTATTATGTAGATCGTGCCGGTGGTTATGCACCGTTTAGCAAAAAGAAAAATACATTGGTACTCTATCCGAATGGCGAAGCTAAAAAAGTATCTCATTTTTTATTTTTCAGGAGGTTGCCGCGTATAGAGCCGGGTTCTGAAGTGGTGGTGCCCAAACAACAGGTAAGAGAGAGAAACCGCTTAACAACTTCCGAAATTGTAGCTATAACAGGCAGCGCAGCATCTTTGGCGGCTGTGGTAATTGCGTTGCTGAATTTTACAAAGTGATAAATTAAATTTAACAGCTGATTTATAAATAATAAACTGTGCTAAAAGAACAAGCTAATCCTCGCGAAAACAGTTTTACAATCATTCGTGATTTGATGCTTTTTTTTAAAAGGAAAATAATCATACTGGTTGTTATTGGTATTGCAGGAATGATTGCCGGTTTTTTATTTGCAACTATTCAAAAACCGACATTTACAGGAGAAGTAAAGTTTGTTACAACTAACGAATCCGGCAGTAGTCCATATATGGCATTGCAACAGCAATTAGGAATTAGTTTAGGATCAAGTAATGACGATGCTTTTTCGGGCGATAACATTATAGAAGTGTGCAAAACACGGATGATGATTGAAAAAACATTGCTCACGAATGTAACAATTCAAGGGAAAAATCAGCTTCTTATTGATTATTACTTAGATAAATCCAACATAAAAAAAGAATGGAATAAAGATAATTCTCCACTCAAAAATATCTCTTTTAATGGCGACCGCAACAATTTTACAATTTACCAGGATAGCGCACTAAAATTGATTTACAAAGATTTGCTACAGTCTTTAACCGTAAGTAAACCCGATATTCAGTATAATATTATTGTTGCCTCGTTATCAAGCAACGATCAATATTGGGCAAAGGTATTTACTGAGACATTAATTAATAATGTAGCAAACTTTGGGTATAATGCTACAACTAAAAAGCTACAGGATAATGTTGATATGCTTCAGCGTAAAGTAGATTCTGTTACCCGAAATGTTACAGGAAGTCTTAGTTCTATCGCTTCTACACAGGATGTAAATATCAATCCGGCACGAAAAATATCGCAGTTGCCTTTACAAACCGGAGAGATTAAACTTGAAACCAACCGCGCCATTTATACGCAGTTGGTTCAAAATCTTGAATTGGCTAAAGTTCAGTTAAGCCGGCAAAAACCTACTATCCAGGTAATTGATACACCCAGATTGCCATTAGATATGAAAAAGTTAAGCCGTTTGCAAGGACTTTTGCTCGGCGGATTTGCTTTTACATTTTTAGCAGTGGCTTACTTTCTGGCTTTATTTCAGTTTAGAAGATTGAAGGCTAAATACGGAGACAGCACAGAAGCTTTATAAATATTTCAGAACGAATTAACCAGAGAAAAGAAAAAGTAGAATGTTAAGTGCGGTTAAGAAGAATATGATTTATAATGTATTGCTTTCTTCCGCATCGCTGTTGTTTCCACTTATCAGCATACCATACATAACACGTACTTTATCTACAGAGAGCTTTGGGCAAGTCGTATATGTAGATGCATTTACACAATATTTTCTATTGTTTTCTACCTTGGGCATTCCTTATTACGGAGTAAGAGAAGTAGCCAGGGTAAAGCATAACAAATTATTATTGTCTACTCTGGTTACGGAGCTTCTTATTATAGAAGTGATTACAACCTGTATTTCGGTAGTTCTTTTTTTAACGCTGGCTAACTTTCTTCCCATTTTACATAAAGCCATCAATCTTGTAAAAGTAGGTTGCCTGATTCTGATTATTCAGTTACTGATTTGGGATTGGTTTTACCAGGGTGTAGAAAGCTTCTCTTATATAACAAAGCGAACCATTTTTTCAAGAATCTGCTCACTCGTTTTCTTACTGGTAATGGTAAAACATGCCAACGATTCTCTTTACTATTATTTATCTAATATCGTTTGGTTAACATTAAATGCAGTTTTCAATGCAAGATTCTTTTTCAAAAATTATTACACGCCGGTCTTTACCAATCTGAACATCAAAAAACATATTCGCCCTTTACTTATCCTCTTCAGCATAAATTTGTCCATCAGTTTTTATAATGTACTGGATACTATTTTGCTGGGTTCGCTATCAAACGAAAAGTATGTGAGTTATTACACAGTAGCTATAAAAATTCCCAAGCTTTATTGGTCGGTAATCGGTGCCATAGGAATTGTATTGATACCCCGGTTTTCGGTTATGCTTCAGGAAGGAATTACAGAAGAAGTAAAAGCCATAATGAAAAAATCTGTTAACATCGTACTTATGTTAACCATACCTTTTATTGTGTTTTCCTTGTTTTTTTCAAAAGAAATTATTTGGCTTATTTCCGGAGATAAATATGAACATTCGGCTACTGCGTTACAAATTTTTTCTGTTTTGCCATTGGTGTTAGGCTTCTTTAATGTTTATGGTTCGCAGTTTTTATTTCCGCTGAAAAAAGAAAAATTTATTTTGATTGCTACAGTCTCAGGTTTGGTTGTCAGCGTAACCATCAATCTGCTTTTAATACCTCATTTAAAAGAGGTTGGCAGCGCCATCGCCTCTTTGTGTGCCGAAACTACAGTTTGCAGTATTATTTTTTTCTTTGCCAGAAGAGAAGTAAAAATTTCGATTGATACAAACCTGCTTCTGCTTATGATAACAACGTCAGTTTTATCTGCACCTGTTTTTGTTTTTATCAAATATTACCTGGGCGGTATCTGGCTGCTTATGGCAGGCGGTGCTTTATATGTTGTTATTTTTTGTATTCTTCAGTTATTTTTTAAAAATGAGTTTATTGAAGATATAATTTTCAACATGCTTCAAAAGCGTAAAACAGCTTCTTAATTTACTTGTGTAAAATCAATATAAAATACTTTGAATGTGGTTTTATTATTTCATATTTTTCTTTATTGCGGGTTGTTACTTTGTAACAATTGATACGCCGTTTAAGAAGAAAGTATTTTGGTTTTTGGCTATTCTGCTCATATGTATAGCCGGCTTCAGAGGAGCGGGAATTGATAATGATTATTCTATTTATCAGTTAGATTATAATGTCTTTAAAACCATTTCGTTTACACAGCTCGAACCTTCTTTTTATATTATCAGTTACTGGATTCATGCTTCGTTTAACAATATACTTTTCCTCTTTCTTTTTTATAGTATATTAGGTGTGAGCCTGAAGTTTTACGCAATAAAAAAACTTTCTCACCAATATTTTTTATGCGTTATCACTTACTTCTCCTATTTTTTTTTACTGCACGAAATGACGCAGATACGCGTAGGCGTTGCCAGTGGCATTATGATGCTCAGCATACCCGATATTTATAATAGGAATATAAAATCGTTTACGCTTAAAAACGCATTGGCTATCCTGTTTCACTACTCGGCATCTGTTTTTTTATTTTTTTATTTTATTGATACTAAAAAGATAAATGTAAAAGTTTATGTTGGGTTAATTCTCAGTGCTTACCTGCTGCATTTTGCTCATATCAGGTTAATAAACCTTCTTACTTTTTTACCAATAGAAACATTTGTTTCAAAAATTGATACGTATCAAAAATTAGCTTCTATTAAAATACATTCCGATATTGACATCTTTAATATCGTGTTTTTATTTCGTGTAGTAGTATGTATTATTTTACTGCTTAATATTAATACTCTCGCAGCCGAAAATAAATATGCAATCATTTTATTAAAAATATATACAGCTTCAATTTTCTGTTTTGTTGCCTTGTCAGATCTTCCGGTGTTGGCAGGCAGAGTTAATCAGCTTTTGGGCGTGGTAGAAATTATCATTTTCCCTTTCTTCGCTTATTTGTTCAAGCCAAAAGTTTTTGGCGTTGCTTCCGTTGTTTTAATTGCTTTAGGAATGATATCTATAAAACTGCTTTACGGGCAACTTGTTAAAGGCTATTTTTAATTTCTGTGTATGAATGATATAATGGCGATTATTGTTTTGTATAATGAAGAGCTTTATAACTCTAACAGTTTTAAAACATTGCTGCAAAGCGTGAATTTTGCAAAGATGACAAACATTCATTTGTTTGTGTACGATAACAGCCCGCAGCCGCAAATTATACCGGAAAATAATCATTCACCCTTTATCATTCACTACAAAAGCGATATTACAAACGGAGGAATTAGTAAGGCTTATAATTGCGGAGCTGATGTAGCCAAAAAGTTAGGAACTATACAATGGTTGCTTTTTTTAGACCAGGATACAAACCTGCCCGAAAATCTGTTTGTACAATATAAAAGCAATATATCTGCGCATCAAAACATACATATGTTTGTTCCGATTCTGATGCTGCAGAATGGAGTTGTTTTTTCGCCATGCCGCTATCTTTTTAAGAGAGGTTTTCCGCTAAAAAAAATAGCACCAGGTATACATTCATTTAAAAACTATTCGCCGGTAAACAGTGGAATGCTGGTGCAGTTAAAAGCTTTTTTTGACTCCGGAGGTTATAAAGAACTGGTAAGACTTGATTTCAGCGATTTTCAGTTTGTAGAACGTTTCAGAAAGAAAAGCAATTTTTTTGTGGTGATTGATGCGGTATGTATTCAGCAATTTTCTAATGAAGAAACAAGTGTAGAAAAACTGAACAAACGTTACCGGTTTTTTTGCGAAGGTGCTAAATATGCCGACCGAAATAACTGGCTTGATGCCGTTATGTATTTTGGTGTTGCATTTATGAGAGCTACCACTTTGTTTATGCGAACTAAAAAAACTGTATTTTATAAAACATTTTTGCAACAGTACTTAAACATATAATATGGTATCGGTTTGTATGGCAACGTATAATGGTGCCACATATATACATCAGCAAATAACCTCTATTTTATCGCAGTTCCACGACGAAGATGAACTGATTATTTCTGATGACTCATCTACCGACGGTACGCTTGCTTGTATAAAAAGTATAAATGACAGGCGGATTTGTTTGTACGCAAATAACTATTTTCGCGACCCGATAAAAAATTTTCAAAATGCGCTTAGCTATGCAAAAGGCGATATTATTTATTTATCGGATCAGGATGATATTTGGCTGCCGGATAAATATGAAGAAACAAATGCGCTTTTGCAAGAGCATGATCTTGTAATCAGCGATTCGATTATTACCGACGAAAATTTAAAACCATTGAATCAGTCTTTTTTTGCTTATATGAAATCTGGAAAAGGACTTTTGAAAAATGTATTCAGAAGTACATATTACGGTTCTTGCATGGCATTTAAACGCACTTTGTTAGAAACAGCCTTGCCATTTCCCGATACAAAAGAAATTGGTCATGATTTATGGATAGGTTTAGTGGCAGAAATGACTGGCACTGTTTTCTTTTATCAGAAACCTTTGATCTTATACAGGCGACATTCATCATCATTTACCAGTACCGGTGTTGCGAAAAGTAAGCGCACACTTACACAGCAAATAAAAGGCAGAGTAATTATGATGACTGAAATTATAAAATTTTATTTAAACTATAAACTAAAATGGAAAAGGGGTTAGTCTCTATAATCACTCCTATGTATAACGCCGAAAAGTTTATATCGCAAACAATTGATACTGTTTTGCAGCAAACTTATCCGCACTGGGAAATGATTGTTATAGATGATGGTTCTAAAGACAACGGCGAAGAAATTGTTCAGCAATACATAAACAAAGACAATCGTATTCATCTGTACAAACAGCCGAACGGCGGCTCGGCCGCTGCAAGAAATAATGGTATTCGCAGGGCAAAAGGACAATACATTGCGCTTTTAGATGCAGATGATTTGTGGCATCCCGATTTTTTAGAAAAACAAATAAAGCTGATGAATGATACAAAATCGCTGCTTGTATATTCTTCGCACTCAAGAATTAATGAAAACAATGTAGAAATATTAGAACCATATATTGCACCCGAAAAAGTAGATTATAACAGCCTTCTTAAAACTTGTTCTATTTCCTGCCTTACCGGTTTGTACGATACTTCGGTTTATGGCAAGGTTTTTTTAAAAGAGGAGTTTAAAAGTTTGCGCGACGATTATGTATATTGGCTTGAGATTATAAAAAAAGTAAAAGTGGCCTTTGGCAACAAAGAAGTTTTGGCCAAATACAGAATGTTAAGCAATTCGGCAACACGTAGAAAGAAAAAAGTTGTTATTCCTCAGTTTAAGGTGTATTATAACGTTGAAAAATTAGGTTTGTTACGAAGTATCTATTACACAATTCATTGGGGTATAAATGGTTTTCTAAAATACAATAAGTAACTAAAATATTTGTTTTGATTGACAGTATAAAAATGAAAGCGTTGATAGTAACTGCTTATCTTTTATTGGTTACAGCGAGTTTTGTACACGCGCAGATAACAATTGCTGCTAATGGCAAAAGTGCTTATCATATTGTTACATCTGCAAATGCTACAGCAATAGAGACCGAAGCTGCAAAAGTGTTACAAACTTATCTGCAAACTATTTCTGCTTGTCAATTTCCTATAACCACGGAAGCTGTAAATACAAATGCAAAACAAATTATTGTTGGTAAAACAACAGCCGTTACTTCCGGCGATATAGCTGGCTTGAGGGAAGATGGTCTGTTAATAAAAAAAGCCGGTTCATCACTTATCATAACCGGAGGTTCGCGAAAAGGAACTTTGTATGGCGTTTATACATTTCTCGAAACATATCTAAACTGCAAAACATTTACAAAAGACGACATTGTTATACCCCCAAAAAGTACAATTGTTTTACCATCTAACATATACATTAAGCAAATACCTTCTTTTTACTATCGCATGAGTTGTTTTGTTAACCTCAGCAAGCCATATTGCGATTTCAACAAACAAAATTATTTCTCTGAAGATTGGGGTTTATTTGTACACTCATTTAATCTCCTGCTTCCGCCGGGTCAATATTTTGCCAGTCACCCGGAGTATTATGCGTTGATAAACGGTAAACGTGTGCAGGATCAGCCTTGCCTTAGTAATCCTGAAGTTTTAAAAATTGTAATAAACAATTTGGGCGAAAAAATAAAACAAACGCCGACAGCTAAATACTGGAGTGTAAGCCAGAATGATAATCAGCAGTTTTGCCAGTGCGATAACTGCAAAAGAACCGATTCAATTTATCAAAGTCATCAGGGAACCATTTTAACTTTTGTAAATAAAGTTGCACAGCGTTTTCCTGACAAAACAATCAGCACTTTGGCTTACCAATATTCCGAGAAGCCTCCTGTTGGTTTGCTGCCTGTAAAAAATGTAATGATTATGCTTTGCAGCATCAACGAGGAAAGAAGAACGCCAATTGCCAATCATACAAAAAATGATTTTAAGAACCATTTACAGGATTGGACAAAATTAACCACTAACTTATTTATTTGGGATTACGTAGCACAGTTTTCAAATTCGTTCAGTCCGTTTCCCAATCTTTATACATTACAACCTAATATCCAATATTTTGCTTCGCAAAAGATAAGATATATGTTTGAAGAAGGTATCTGCGACCAGACACATGAGTTCTCTGAATTACGAACTTACCTGATTTCAAAATTACTCTGGAATAAAGATGCAGATGTAAAAAAAGAAATGACTTCATTCATAACTGGTTTTTACGGAACACCGGCTGCTTCATACATTATCAGCTATATTAACCAGTTAAATGCAAATGCAGCAAAAAGCAATGCCAGTTTATCTTCCTTTGCATCGCCTGCCAATCAGCGAAATACTTTTTTAACTACAAGTGATATAAACAATTATAAAAAAATATTTGCCAATGCTTTGACGGCAACCGACGCCGGAAGCCAGTTCTATAAAAGAATAACAAAAGAATATCTGTCTGTTTTATTTTCAGAATTGGAAATCAATAAAATTACAGCCAATAAAACGCCTTCAGATAAACGGCAAAACAAGGCATTATTAGATGATTTTGTTGCCAAAGCAAAATCAGCAGATGTTACTTCTTTAAACGAAGGACGCCGTTCGGTGCAGGATTATTATAATGAATATATAAAGCTGCTACAGTAATCTGGTTGTTACTTTATTTTGCGCACCTTTATCAGTCTGTTTTAATCTTTTAATACAAACAGATTTTTGTTTGCCCATAATCAAATTTTTCAATGAAACAATTCATACAAGACCGCATCAGCGAATCAATAGCAGCCAAGCAAAAGTTATTGCGTGACGAAACGCTGTTACAAACGATTGAAGATGTTTCTAACGTCGTTATCAAGGCTTTCAAAAATGGCAACAAAGTATTGTTTTGCGGCAATGGCGGAAGCGCTGCCGATGCGCAACATTTAGCAGCAGAATTTAGCGGACGGTTTTATTTAAACCGCAAAGCGTTACCTGCCGAAGCGCTTCATGCCAATACATCTTATCTTACGGCTGTAGCAAACGATTACAGCTACGACGTTATCTATGCGCGGCTTGTAGAAGGTACCGGGAAAAAAGGCGATGTTTTGATTGGCTTATCTACCAGCGGCAACTCGGTAAATATTTTAAAAGCGTTTGAAGCCGCGAAAGAAAATGAAATGCTTACCGTCGCGTTTACCGGTGAAAATGGTGGCAAGATGAAGAACGTAGTTGATTATCTTATAAATGTTCCTTCAGATATTACACCGCGAATACAGGAGTCGCATATCTTGGCTGGTCATATTATCTGCGAAATCGTGGAAGCAGAATATTTCAAAGACAGGGACTTGGGTTAATTTGAAGGATTGTAAGATTAATTTGTTTATTCATAAATGAAAAGGTTTTCTTTATTTTTAAAGAGAACCTTTTCATTTATAGTGTATAAATTTTATAATCCTTCAAATCAACCCAAATCTTTATCTATCCGGGAATGCGAGAAATATAAGATTCCAATTCTTTTATTTGATCAACGACCTGCTTGGTTTTAGGCTTGCAAGCTTTGGCTTTGCGAAAAAAATCTTTTGCAGCGCGAAACTCTCTTTTATTCAGAAAAATCTGGCACATGCTGAGATAAGCCACCGCTTCGCTTTCCTTATCGGGAATACCAACCCGAATGGCAGCGCGGATATAACTTTCGCCCGCCCTAAAATCGCCTTTTTGCAATGCCATCATACCCAATTGCAGTTTGTTTGCGCCTTCGGCTTCCGGCATTGGCGAGCCTAATTCAGAACTCTTTTTCAAATGCTTTTCGGCACTGTCAAAATCCTGCTTCATCATCGCCAGATTTCCTTTCAGCGTATAATACGTAGAACGAATGGGTTTGAACAATAAATTAGGAAACCAGATAGAACTGATAATCTTTTCTACATCTTCAATCCTGCCTTGTTCCATCGGTTCCTGCACAAGTCGCAAAGGACCAATAAAAAAGTGGCTGAACAAACCAATGAGCGCCAGGAAATATAAAATAAAAGACGGCCAAAAACCACTGGTAACGTTGACAAGAATTGCCAATGCCAGTGCAAGCAAACTTAATGGAAAACGATACTTTATAATCAGGTTGTAAAACTTCATGTTGCCTTTTTAAAGGAGCGCAAAGATAACGGGTGAAAAAGAAAACAGAAGCTTAATCTAATTTCAAAATATAAAATGCTGACTCAATTAAAACCGGTCGTTGTTTACTTCTATCCAATAACCATCAGGATCTTTCAGATAAATCTGCTTTACACCATCGGGACGATCCTGGGTTTTCTTAACTTCTTTTGCCCAGTTTCCATATACAGCCTGCACAGAATCGAGATGCTTCATAAAACTATCCATAGAAGCTACGCTAAAAGCAAGATGAATATTGATGTCGTGATCACTATCTTCTTTTGCGCCTAATACAATATGTATCTGGCTATGTTCACCGGCACGCAACCAAACGTGTTTGTTATCGTGAAACGGTTCGGGTATAACAGGAAGCTGCAGAACTTTTTCGTAAAAATCAGCACTGCGTTTTAAGTCGGTAACAAAGATGGTTGTGTGATTAAATACAGGCTGCGATGGCGATTGCGCCGACACATGCAGACAAATAAGAGATAAACAAAAAAAGGCGAGCACAATAACTTTCATACAGTAATAATTAAAAGCGAAAGGTAAGAAATCTTACATTTGCGGCGTTGAAAAACGCGGCCCTGTAGTTCAATGGATAGAATAGGAGTTTCCTAAACTCTAGATACAAGTTCGATCCTTGTCGGGGCTACATTGGTGATTGACTGTCAATTCACGCAGTACATTATTTAACAGCCTTCTATTCCTGGAAGGCTTTGTTATTTTAAGCGTAAAGACATATCAAATCATAGTAAATGAGTCATTCTTTAATGAAATTCTTTTGAAATTTATTCTTATGATCTGATTTTTTTCTTCTGTAATAATTTTACCATTATGAATACCATGTTACAAAGCGTTCATCACATCGCCATCATTTGTTCAGATTATACAAAGTCAAAACGCTTTTATGTAGATGTGTTAGGACTAACAATAATAAGAGAAATCTATCGCGAAAGCCGCCGTTCTTACAAGCTTGATTTGGCAATTGGTGATCAATATGTAATTGAACTTTTTTCTTTTCCCGACCCGCCGTCACGACCTTCCAAACCGGAAGCCTGCGGATTACGCCATCTGTCTTTTGCCGTGGCTGATTTGGATGCTGCCATTCTTGATTTAAACAGCAAAGGTGTAATAACAGAGCCCGTAAGAATAGACGAATATACAAACCGACGATTTACCTTCTTTGCAGATCCTGACTCCTTGCCTTTAGAGTTATATGAAGTGTGAACTTAAGAACATTGTTTTCCCGTTTGATTTGCTGGTATTTAGATTTCCTGTTAGCAAAAAGATAGTGGGCGTTTTTATGTTTTTAGCATTTATATGCAGTCATATTTTATCTGAACAATTTGAATTTCAAAAAGTAAAATCTTTCTATGATCAGATGCTTCAGTTCTTGTATTTATTTTAGTGCTGAAGTTTTACTATTTAAACCTTTTTTGAAAAACTATTTTTGATTTATAGAAAGCCCGATTCAACTTGATATGGTAAGCACATACTTGTAAGTAAATAACAATGGCTGCTATATTGAAGCAGCCATTGTTACAAAAGGCAAAAGATATATTCGTTATTCCGGCTCACATTTATCAGGCGACCTTGTTTTCTACGTCTAAAATATCACCGATCAGATCTTTTAATTTTGACAAGCCTTTTTCGCCCATGCTCTGAAGCTTGGAATCTGAAGGATTTGCATTTTCCAGCCTTGTGATATTCAACTGGTGTCTTTCCTGCAACAGCTTCAGCCAGTGTTGCTGATAAGTGGCGTTATCAAGCTTTGCCATTTCTTCGCGGTTCGCAACATCGGCATCTACCTCACCGGCAGGTATCAGCCAGCCTTTGCCGGATGCATACATCTTCAGTTCCTCGGTTAGTTTTGTATGATTGGTTTCTAATTTATCAGCTAAATCAATTACTTGCGAATCCAGTTTTCTTTGTTGTGCACGCATCATCATAGCGATGCCGCCATACATGCTGGTGATGAGGTCGAATACCAGTTGTTTATCGCCTGCCTCATCGGACGAATATATTGTTTTATCGTTGTTCATTGTAATTGCTATTTTAATGATCTTACATATTGTTGATAAGGGAATAAGTTGATGGTATTGATTGCTTGTGTATTGTTAGTGATATAAATCGTATATCGACTATTTCCAGGGATCAAGCACCACCTTTACGCAACCATCTTCTTTCTTTTTGAAAATATCATAACCATGCGCCACTTGGGAAAGCGGAAGTCTGTGGGTGATAATATCATCTAGTTTTACTTTGCCTTCTGTTACATAACCAAGTAATGTATCAATATGCTTGTGAGCCGGCGCCTGACCTCCTACAAGGGTAATACCTTTATCGAAGAACTGACCAATGGGAAAGTTATCATACGTGGTAGGATAAACACCCAGTACAGATACCACACCACCACGACGAACGGCGCTCATGGCCACTTCAATGACTTTGGGTGATCCTTTTTCTAAGTTGAGAACAGATTTTGCTCGGTCTATTATATTACGATCGGGTTCAAAGCCAACGGCTTCCACGCACACATCAGCACCACGTCCTTGCGTCATATCGCGGATTTGCTGTACCACATCCTTCGGATTGTCTTCAAACAAAATGGTTTCGCAACCGGCAGTAGCTTTTGCTTTATCCAAACGATATTGCAAAGTGTCTATAATCACAACTCTTGCAGCACCGCGCAGCCAGGCACTTTTGGCAGCCATAATACCCACAGGACCGGAACCGAAAATGGCAACCGTTTCGCCACCCTGCACTTTCGCCCAGTCAATACCACTATAGCCGGTAGGAAAGATGTCGGTAAGAAATAATACCTGTTCATCACTTAAGTTATCGGGTACAATACGGGGACCGTAGTCGGCATAAGGAACGCGCACATATTCTGCCTGCCCGCCATCGTAACCACCATATAAATCGGTGTAGCCAAACAAGGCACCACCTTTTTGCGTCGTTAGTCCGCCTTCCGGACCATAATGCTCAGGATTGCTGTTTTCGCAATGTCCCGGCAGGTGATGATCGCAAAAAAAGCAATGACCACAGGCAATCGGAAAGGGAACCACCACACGATCGCCGCGCTTTAATTTCGTTACGCCTGAACCGACTTCTTCTACAATGCCCATAAACTCATGACCTAACACTTGCGGGCGGGGCTGCGGCAAACCTCCGGAATAAATATGCAGATCGGAACCGCATATTGCTGTTGCAGTTACTTTTAAAATAACATCGCCTGCGTTCTGTAATTTGGGATCATCTACTGTATCATACGATACATCTCTGGGACCATGAATTCTTGCTGCTTTCATATGTGTATTTTCTTTGAAAAATGATGTAACTTTTTTGACTTATTCTTTTATTCTTCTTCTTTTAAAGATTGCATATCTATCACGTAGCGATAATGTACATCTTTCTTTGCCATATCATTATAGGCATTATTAATATCCTGTATTGTAATCATTTTGGTAGCCGGTAAAATATTATGCTCCGCACAGAAGTCGAGCACTTCCTGTGTTTCGGCAATACCACCAATAACAGAACCACCAACAGTAAGGCGGCTCATTGCCATATCCATATTGTTCAATGGCTTTTTATATGCTGCCAATAAACCTACGGTAACAATCTCGCCATCCAGGTTCATCAGGGAAATATAAGGAGTCAAATCAAATTCATCCGGTATGGTAATGAGTAAAAAGTCGAGAGATGCTTCTGCTGCTTCCATTGCCTTTTTATCAGTAGAAACAATTACCTTTTTTGCACCAAAACTGATAGCGTCAGATGACTTTTCTTCATCAGTAGTTAATGCGGTTACCTCTGCGCCCATTGCGGTTGCTAGTTTTATAGCCATGTGCCCCAATCCGCCAATACCCGCAACGCCTACTTTGTCGCCTGCTTTAATGCCCCAATGTTTTAATGGAGAGTAAGTTGTAATACCTGCGCATAGAATAGGAGCCGCCGCTTTAATGTCAAGTGCATCAGGAATTTTTAAAACGAAAGATTCTTTTACTACAATATTATCTGAATAACCGCCAAAGGTATTGAATTCAGTGCCCGGCTCAGGCTTCATATAGCCATTGTAGGTAGCTGTCCAGCTTACAGGTCCCTGGCAATAATTTTCCTCTCCATGCTGACAAGGAGAACATTCGCCGCAGGAATCTACCATACAACCAACACCAACCGTATCGCCGATTTTAAATTTGGTTACATTACTTCCGGCTGCTACTATTTTACCAATGATTTCATGACCGGGAACACAAGGATAAAGTGTATTGCCCCAATCGTTTTTTACCTGGTGAAGGTCAGAGTGGCAAACACCACAATAGAGAATGTCAATTTGTACTTCATCTTCTTTTGGTGCCGCTCGTTCAAAATCCATTCTTTTTAAGCTACTCAATAGAGATCCTTTAGCTCCATAGCCTTTTGTCTTGATACTTGTCATAGGTTACAAACACGTTTGAAAAAAACTATCTATTATTGTACCACCTTATACAGCTATAGATTATGGGAGAAACAAACTAAAAAAACTCTTATTAAGATTGATCAGTCTCTTGAAAAATAACAAGACAAAATTTGTTTTCTGAAAACTTGTAAAAACTAATGAAGTTGTTGCAAAAGTTATGCTTACAAAAAACAGGTTAGACTAAAGTCTTGCCTTTTCCATTTGTTTCTTTTTACACTTACATTACTTTATCTTTTAATCTTTTCATCAATTGCGTCTTACTTTTATAGTTCGAAAAAATACAATAGCAGGCAATTCATGAAAACATTATACCGTTACTTATTACCATACAAAGGGTTGGTAATGCTGGCTTTATTATTAGCCGCCGTTAATACCAGCTTTTCTTTATTAGATCCTATCATCTTTGGCAGATTGGTAAATTTGGCTGCCGATTATAAAAACAATCCATCGCATTATTCTGTTTTTAAAACGTTTGCCATGGTTGTAATGTGGCTGCTGTTAATGTCAATTGGCGTAGCCATGATAAGCCGCATTGCCAAAAACTTTCAGGATTATTTTACCAATGTAATTGTACAAAAATTCGGTGCAAAAATCTTTACCGATGGCTTGAAACAAGTGATGAAACTTCCGTATGCCGATTTTGAAGACAGGCGCAGTGGCGAAACCTTAAGCACGCTTACCAAAGTGCGTACAGATACTGAGCGGTTCATCAACAATTTTGTCAATTTAATGTTCAGCGTTTTGGTTGGCGTTGTGTTCATTTCTATTTATTCGGCACGCATACATTGGTCGGTGCCGCTGGTATATTTTGGCGGCATTATTATACTTGTTTGGATTACGGGTATTTTAAGTCGTAAAATAAAAGCCATACAAAAAAATATTGTTTCGCAGACCAATTCACTTGCCGGCGCCAGCACCGAATCGCTTCGCAATATTGAATTGATAAAAAGCTTAGGTCTGGCTACACAAGAAGTAGAACGCCTGAATAAAAACACGTACAAAATATTAGGATTAGAATTGGATAAAGTAAAGCGTGTACGCAGCATTTCTTTTGTGCAGGGAACCTTTGTAAATACGCTGCGCCAGGTTATTTTGTTTATTCTGATGTATCTCATTTATGGTCATAAAATGGATGCCGGTCAATTGGTAACGATGCAGATTTTCAGCTTCTTCATTTTTACGCCGCTGCAGGAAATCGGAAACATCATTTTATCGTTCCGCGAAGCCGAAGCTTCTCTAAACAATTTTGAAACGCTGATGGAACGCCCGGTTGAAATAAAGCCCGATCATCCTAAACAGGTTGGCAACATTCAAACACTTCAGTTCAGTCATGTTTCCTTTAAACATCGCACCGCACAATTCAAAGCGTTAGACAATATCAGTTTCAATGTAAAAAATGGCGAAACCATTGCGTTTGTCGGGCCGTCAGGTTCGGGTAAAAGTACATTGGTAAAGCTGTTGGTTGGCTTATATCATCCGCAGGAAGGAACCATTTTTTATAACGGTATAAGTGAGAAAGATGTCAACTTCGACGAGCTGCGCGGGCAGATTGGTTTTGTAACGCAAGACACGCAACTCTTTGCAGGAACCATCAAAGAAAATTTGTTATTTGTAAATCCGTCTGCGACGGATAAAGACATAGATGAAGTATTATACCAGGCAAGTTGTCAAACCTTATTATCGCGTTCCGAAAAAGGCATTCATTCTATGTTAGGTGAAGGCGGATTAAAACTGAGCGGCGGCGAAAAGCAACGCATCAGTATCGCGCGTTCCTTGTTACGTCATCCGCGGTTATTGATATTTGATGAAGCTACATCTGCCTTAGATTCTATCACGGAAGAAGAAATTACAAGTACCATCAAACGCGTGTCTGCGCAGCGCGAGCAGGTTACGGTTTTAATTGCGCATCGGTTAAGCACCATTATGCACGCAGATAGAATTTATGTGTTGGAAAAAGGTCGTATTGCAGAAACCGGAACGCATGAACAATTGCTGTCTGAACGTGGCTTGTATTATGCAATGTGGCGGCAGCAAATCGGGGAAAGAAAATACGCAGAAGATGGTGTGGCAGTAGGTTAGATAAATGTATTTGTTATGTATTTCATTTGTAAAATAAAACGGCAGCTTTTGTTGAAGCTGCCGTTTTATTAAAAGATTGATGAAACAAATTATCTGAACAAATCGTCTTCGTTTTTACGATAATAGATTTTATCTTCCATAAATTCCTGCGTGGCTAAAATAGCCGCATTCGGCATCTTTTCGTAAGCACGCGAAATTTCGATCTGCTCTTTATTTTCATGAACTTCTTCGAGGCTGTCGGTATGCGTGGCAAACTCTTCGAGCTTGGTATGAAGTTCATCTTTAATGGCAATGTTTATCTGGTTGGCTCTTTTCGCTATTACGGCGATAGATTCGTACAGATTGCCGGTTTTGCCTTTTATATCTATAAGGCTTTTTGTTTCAACAACGCTGGCAACATTGTTACCCAGCTGTCGTCTTAGCTTGCTCATTTTGTAAACGTTTTAAATTATTTGAGGATAGTGTTTTAAAATCTTCTACCTGCGTGCGCAAGATACTCTGCGGAAAGCGATCTTCAAAATCTGATATTTCGGAAAGCACTTTCTCAAAGCGTTCAGATTGCTTGTCGGCAATACTCATCTCGGCGTATTTATAATATGCTTTAACCACTTCAAGTTTGTATTCATCACTTTTATCAGAATCCGGGTAATCATCCATCAGCGTTGCAAAAGCCACTGCGGCAGATTTAAAATAGCTCAAATCATAATACAATTTGGCTGCTTTAAATTCTTTCAGTTCTTCTTTCCGGCGAAGCTGCGCAATAATGCCTTCTGCCTGTTTGTTGCGCTCGCTGCCCGGGTGTGTATTGATGAAAGCCTGCATCAACGCAACGGTTTTAGACGTATTTGTCTGGTCTAAATCAACCTTTGGCGATTGTTTAAAGAAGCAATACGCACGCATGTATTCGCATTCTTCGGTGCGCTGCGCGTTCGGGAAATTTTCTGTGAAGTTTTTAAAAAGATTTTCTGCGTTCAGATAATCTTTCTGGTTATAAGCGCAGTAAGCGTATTTGTAATACATATCTTCAAAACGCGCCGTTCCTTTTACATAAGGAAACAGGCTTTCGAAAAGCTGCGTAGCTCTGTCCCATTTTTTTTGTGAATAATACTGTTCAGCCATTTTATACTTATACTCGTTGTCTTTGCTTTTCAGCACTTTGCCAAACTTGGAAGCGCAGGAAGAAAAAAGTATAAGAGCTAGAAGAAAAGAAAACCAGATTTTCATAAAGTGGGCAAAATTAGTTTTTACAAAGCAATAATAGAAAGCCTGCGGCGGCTTTTACGGCTTGTTAAGGTTAATTAAACCCTAAAGAATCATCTGGCACATTATCTGTCTTCTTTTTACACATTAAACGATTGTTTACCATTTGCATCTATGCTTTGTTGGTTAAAGCAGTTAGTTTTGCCACCCAAAATTTTATTTGAATGAAAAAAATAATCTTGTTTCTTTTGATTGTGATAAGTGTTGTAAGTACCGGTTTTGCTCAAACAGATGCGAAGTCTGTTCTCGATAAAGTAAGCGCCAAACTAAAAGGCAACAAAGGCATTTCGGCTAATTTTACATATAGTACAAAAGATAAAAAGAACGCCAGCCACGGTACTAAAAGCGGGCAGATTTTAGTAAAAGGTCAGAAGTATTATTTAAAGCAGGGAAATTCGGAAATTTATAGCGATGGCAGCAAAAACTGGAATTATAATGTAACGGATAAAGAAGTAACCGTAACAGAAGCTGAGAATGACAGCCAGGGATTTACACCAGCCAAATTCTTAGGTAATTTTTACGATAAAGATTTTACTTACAACCTGGTTTCTTCTGCCGGAAATACGTACCAGATTGCTCTCATCCCGGTTGATAAGAGAAAAAATTTCAAACAGGTAACGGTATTTGTTGATAAAACAAAAGATTTGGTTACCAAAGCGCAGGTGTTAGACAAAGCAGATAATACCATTGAGTTTACGTTAAGCAACGTCAATACAAATGCTGCCATAGCCGACAGTAAATTTGTATTCGATGAAAAAGCACATCCCGGTGTAGAAGTCATCAATCAATAATTTATATTGAATTCTTTTGTAAAAAGCTTCGCAATTGCGAGGCTTTTTTATATTCCATCCATTATCATCTCACAACTTCCCGCTATCATCTCACTATATTTGCGCCTCCAAAAAAGTTTTATTATGTTCAGAACGCATACCTGTGGCGAGTTAAGAATAGAAAATGTTGGAAACGAAATAACGCTTGCCGGCTGGGTGCAAACCGTGCGCAAATTTGGTGCAATTACGTTTATTGATTTGCGCGACCGTTATGGTATTACCCAATTGTTATTTGGCGAAGAATTAAATGCGCTGCTTGATGAGGCTCCGTTGGGGCGTGAATTTGTATTGCAGGTAAACGGAACCGTTCGTGAGCGAAGCAACAAAAATAAAAACATACCAACCGGCGAAATTGAAATCCAGGTTTCTTCATTTAAAATACTGAACAAATCGGCGGTTCCGCCATTTACAATACAAGATGATACCGATGGCGGCGATGATTTGCGCATGAAATATCGTTATCTCGATTTGCGTCGCAATGCGGTAAAGAAGAATTTAGAACTGCGTTATTCTGTCAATCGTGCGGCACGCAACTATTTGCACGCGCAAGGTTTCATGGATATTGAAACGCCGTTTCTTATCAAATCAACGCCTGAAGGCGCACGCGATTTCGTGGTTCCGTCACGCATGAATCCGGGACAGTTTTACGCGTTGCCGCAAAGTCCGCAAACCTTTAAACAACTGTTGATGGTAAGCGGTTACGACCGGTATTACCAGGTTGTAAAATGCTTTCGCGATGAAGATTTGCGAGCCGACCGCCAGCCTGAATTTACACAGATTGATTGCGAGATGTCGTTTGTAGAACAAGAAGACATTCTGGATATGTTTGAAGGTTTGATCAAATCTATTTTTAAAGAAGTAAAAGGTATTGATTATACCGAAAAAGTAGAACGCATGACATGGGAAGATGCCATGTGGAATTTTGGAAATGATAAGCCGGACATTCGTTTTGGAATGAAGATATCCAACCTGAAAAAACCTTCTTCTGTTTATGTTTCCAAACACGATAAAGCTCATTTGATTAACGGTGCGGACTTTAAAGTATTTGATGAAGCCGAAACTGTATTAGCCATTGCCGTTCCGGGTTGCAGCGAATATTCGCGCAAGCAAACCGATGAATTGATTGAATGGGTAAAACGCCCGCAAATCGGGATGAAAGGATTGGCTTTTATCAAAGTAAATAATGACGGCACTTATAAAAGTTCTTTTGATAAGTTTTATACCGAAGACAAATTAAAAGCTATTGCCGATAGTTGCAATGGACAAAAAGGCGATCTGGTATTGTTACTCGCCGGTGCCGAAGAACGTACACGCAAAGCCATAAGCGAGTTGCGTTTGGAAATGGGCAAACGTCTGGGCTTTCGTAAAGAGGCTGAATTTAAATTACTTTGGGTATTGGATTTTCCTTTGTTTGAATACGCAGAAGAAGAAAACCGTTGGGTGGCGCGTCATCATCCGTTTACGTCGCCAAAACCTTCAGACATTGAAGTGATGATTCAGAACAATCCAACTATTGATGAAGCTGCAAAATACCTGGAACATCCTTACAGTAACATCAAAGCAAATGCTTACGATATGGTGTTGAATGGTAATGAAATTGGTGGCGGTTCTATCCGTATTTACCAAAGAGAATTACAGGAAAAAATGTTTGCTGCCTTAGGCATGAGCAAAGAAGAAGCGCAACATAAATTCGGGTTCTTATTAGGTGCGTTTGAATACGGCGCGCCGCCGCATGGTGGTATTGCGTTTGGTTTCGACAGGTTGTGTTCCATACTTGGCGGCAGCGAAAGTATTCGCGATTTTATTGCGTTTCCGAAAAATAATTCCGGCAGAGATGTTATGCTTGATGCGCCATCTTCTATTGATGAAAAGCAGTTGACTGAATTGCAGATAAAGACAGATGTGAAGCAATAAGTTTGAATGATTAATATAAAAGAGAGAGAAACAAAATCTCTCTTTTTTGTTTTGTTCAAAGCAGAATATAAATTTTAAAATAAACTTCTTTCGCAAGTTTTACCATTTCTCTTACAACGCATCGCCGAACCTTTGTGTCCGTTTGTAAAACATGTCTATTGATGCAACCAAAATGCTTCTTATCCATTGTTCTTTCTTTATCTGTGCTTTCCATATTTGCACAGCGCAGTTTCACCATCAGCGGCACCATCAAAAGCAGGAAGACAGGAGAAACTCTTATCGGCGCATCGGTAAGAATCATTAACAACAGCAAAGGCACATCATCTAACGAATATGGCTTTTATTCGCTTTCGCTCGAGGCCGGCAATTACCAGGTTGAAGCAAGTGCTGTTGGACTAAAAGCAGATACCTTTTCCATAACTCTAAATAAAAATATTTCTCTGCCCGTTTTTTTAAACGAAGAAACCAATACGTTAACCGATGTAACGGTACAAAGCAGTCGCGGCGGCAGAAGCATTAGCGGCACACAAACCGGGGTTGAAAAGCTGAGCACAAATGATATTAAAAACATACCGGTTTTGTTTGGTGAAAAAGATGTATTGAAGACAATACAACTTTTGCCCGGCATTAAATCGGCCGGCGATGGCAATTCGGGTTTTTATGTGCGCGGCGGTTCATCCGATCAGAACCAGATTTTATTAGATGAAGCCAATGTTTATAACGCTTCGCACCTGCTGGGATTTTTCTCGACATTTAATTCTGATGCCATTAAAGACATTACCGTTTACAAAAGCGGAATGCCTGCACAATATGGCGGCAGGCTATCTTCTGTTTTGGATATTAAGATGAACGATGGTAACAACCAGGATTATAATGTAAGTGGCGGCATTGGTTTAATATCAGCCAAACTAAACGCAGAAGGTCCGATACAGAAAGACAAATCTTCGTTTTTAATAACAGGAAGAAGAACATATGCAGATGTGTTTCTGAAAGCAACGTCAGACACATCTTTAAATAAAAGCCGTTTGTATTTTTATGATTTGAATGCCAAGCTGAATTATGAATTGTCTTCTAAAGACCGACTTTATATCAGCGGTTATTTCGGCAAAGATAAATTGGGCTTCAGCGATCAGTTTGGAATTGATTGGGGCAATGCAACCGGCACACTTCGCTGGAATCATATCTTTTCTGCTAAATTATTTTCCAACACATCTCTCATTTACAGCAATTACAATTACAGCATTTTTATCAAAAACGGTTCAAACGACTTTACGGTATTTTCTCAAATCAGAGACTGGAATGTAAAACAAGATTATAACCTGAGCGTAAATACAAAACACAACATCAGGTTCGGATGGAGTTCTATTTATCATACGGTACGACCGGGCGAGATCACCGCTTCGCAAACATCAAGCGTAAACAATCGCGAGCAACAGCAACGATACTCGCTGGAAAGCGCCTTATATGCAAGCGATACATGGAAAGCATCAGACAACATAAGCGTAACGTATGGCGCAAGACTAACGGCATTTAATGTATTGGGCAAAGGCAATTTTTATACATTGAACAATAAAGGTGAGATTACCGATACAACATCGTATAACAGCGGCGATATTGTAAAAACATACTGGAATCTCGAGCCACGATTAGCGGTTGGTTACCAGTTCAGCAACAGCGCTTCTGTAAAAGCTTCGTATGTGCGCAATGTGCAGAATATGCACCTGATAAGCAACAGTACGAGCAGTTCGCCTACCGATAAATGGATTAGTACAAGCAACAATATCAAACCAGAAATCTCCGACCAGGTTTCGCTGGGTTATTATAAAAATTTGCCGGGCAATACGTATGAGCTTACCGTTGAAACCTATTACAAAACCATGCAGAACCAGATTGATTACCGCGACGGCGCTGATGTATTTACCAACGACGCAGTAGAAACGCAACTGTTATTTGGCAAAGGCAGAGCGTATGGTATTGAATGGCTGCTGCGCAAAAAAAGGGGCAAACTTACCGGCTGGATAAGCTATACGTTATCAAAAACCGAGCGCAAAATTGATGGCATCAATAACAACAATTGGTACAATGCAAGGCAAGACCGCACGCACGATATTGCCGTGGTCGGCATTTATCAGTTAAGCAACAAATGGACAGTTTCTGCCAACTGGATTTATTATACCGGCGATGCCATTACGTTTCCCAACGGAAAATACACTGTGGGCGGACAAACCGTTTATTATTACACCAACCGCAATGGTTATCGTATGCCGGCTTACCATCGTTTAGACCTTGGCGCAACATTGCAACTGAAAAAGAAAAAAAGATGGAGCAGCGAGCTGGCATTCAGTCTTTACAACGCTTACGGCCGGCAAAATGCGTATTCCATTTCGTTCAGAGATAATAAAGACGATCCAAACAAAACAGAAGCCGTACAAACGTCTTTGTTCCGCTGGATTCCGTCGGTGTCTTATAACTTTAAATGGTAAACGTGAACAACAGAAATACAATCAATACAAAATACAGGTTTATGTTACGAGCTTGGGCAACTCTGGTGTATCGTCTCTTGCGTCGCACTCTTCAACGTTCTGAAATTCATTTGGCAACGGTGCAAATACCTTTTTATCTCATCGGCTTTTCTCTTCTCATATTCTTTTCTTCCTGCGAAAAAGTAATTGATATAAAGCTAAAAGAAGCTGATAAAAAAATCGTGATCGAAGGAACGGTTTCCTATAATTCAGGTGAATTTCCTGAAGTCAGAATTTCAGAAACAAAAAACTTTGAAGATAGTAATGGCTTCAACGGAATTAGCGGTGCAACGGTTACTATCCAGGTAAATGACGGAATGGTTTATCAGTTAGCCGAAACAACCAAAGGAATTTATCAGAAAGCCGGATTTTATGGCGCATTGGGTAATACTTACCATCTTACTGTACTACTAAACGGCAATACATATACGGCTGTTTCCACTATGCCTTCGGAAGTTGTTAGCTTAGATAGCCTTTGGGCAGAATCGCTTGCTTTTGGTGGAAATTCAGATATTACTATTTACCCGAAATATACCGATCCGCCGGGACTTGGCAACAGCTACCGTTTGGTTCAATATAAAAACGATACATTAGTAAAGCATGTGTTTGTTCAAAACGATGAATTAAGTGACGGACTTACAATTACACGGCCGATGATAAATCCCGACAGTGATTTGAAAGAAGGTGATTTTGTAAGAGTCGAACTGCAATGTATTGATGCGAATGTTTACAAGTATTGGTACAGCTTAGACCAATCTGCAACCGGCAGTAATCAAAGCGCTGCACCTGCTAATCCGGTAACAAACATTGAAGGCGGCGCATTAGGATACTTTAGTGCGTATAGTTCCAGCTACAATAGCATGATAATACCATAAACAAAACAGCATTCATTTACTTATTGAATGATATTTTTGTAAGGAGAGAAGTTCAACTTTTCTCTTTTTATTTATAAACAAGCCATCCATAAAAACTTTTCCCTATTTTTCCATCCTTCTTCGATAAGTTGCGCCATAGAATTCGCTAATAATTTATTTTCAGGTTTTTAACCGGCAACTTATGAGTTTGGCAGCATTAATTAACGAGTATTCTGTATCACCGGGTTTCTACGACGAAATGTGGAATGCGCAGGATGTGCGCGAGCCGTATGCAAAAATTGTGTCTGCCCTGCAGCAGCTCGATCTGCCGAGTATGCAAAGCAAAGACAAACTGGCTGGCGAGCTGTTTATGAACCAGGGCATCACCTTTACGGTTTATGCAGACAATGCCGGTATTGAGCGTATTTTTCCTTTTGATATTATTCCGCGTATTATTACCGGCAGCGAATGGCAGCATATTGAAAAAGGCATTGAGCAGCGACTCAAAGCTCTTAATCTTTTTCTGAAAGATATTTATAACGAGCAGCAAATTGTAAAAGACAAAATTATTCCGGCCAAGCTTATTGCATCGTGTCCGCATTATATGCGCGAAGTGCATCGCATACAGGTTCCGCACGACATTTATGTACACATATCAGGTATTGATTTAATTCGCGGTGCCGATGGCAAATTTTATATTCTGGAAGACAATCTTCGTACGCCGTCAGGCGTATCGTACATGCTCGAAAACCGCGAGGTAACCAAGCGCATTTTTCCCGATATGTTTGCCAGCAATTCGGTGCGGCTGATTAACAATTACCCGATTCTTCTGCACCAGTTATTGATATCGCTGGCGCCGCAGCAAATTAGTCATCCGCGTGTTGTTTTGCTCACGCCGGGCGTTTACAATTCGGCTTATTATGAACATACATTCCTGGCGCGGCAAATGGGAATTCCGCTGGTAGAAGGTCGCGATCTTGTGGTTGATCATCATAAAGTATATATGAAAACAACTCGTGGTATGTCGCGTGTAGATGTTATTTATCGCCGTATTGATGATGAATATTTAGACCCGCTTATTTTTCATCCCAACAGTGTATTGGGCGTGCCGGGATTAATGGATGCTTACCGTAAGGGAAATGTTGCCATTGCAAATGCCGTTGGTAACGGTGTGGCAGACGATAAAGCAATTTACGCATACGTACCGGCGATGATTAAATATTACATGAATGAAGAACCTATTTTACATAACGTTCCTACGTACCAGATGGCGAATAAAGACGAGCGCGAGCACGTATTTTCCGACATCGGTAATATGGTTATTAAACGCACCAATCAAAGTGGCGGTTATGGTATGGTAATGGGCAATACGGTGCAGCAGGACGAATGGGAAGATGCGAAAATTGAAATAGAAAAAGATCCGCGCAGTTTTATTGCGCAGCCTATTATTAAGCTGTCAACAGTGCCTTGTTTTATCAACGGTAAGTTGCAGCCGCGACATGTTGATTTGCGCCCTTATGCGTTGTATGGTAAAGATGGAGTCAAGATTGTTCCCGGTGGTTTAACGCGTGTGGCGCTGCGCGAAGGTTCTTTGGTGGTAAATTCGTCGCAGGGCGGCGGAAGTAAAGATACGTGGGTGATTGATTAGTAAGTAGGAATTATGAGTAATGAATAATGAGCGATGATGAGTTGTTCAATTGATAACAAGGCGTACAAGAGCGATTCTTTTTTCTCTTTACTTAAAAGAGAAAAAACAACAAATCTGTGATTGCAACGATGCGAAACCGGAATATCAAATGCTCGTAACATAAAACTGTATTTCTGTATTTTTTCTATAAAATATTTTTGAAAACGGATAGCTGAAAGCCGGTGGCAAACAGCATCATTAACCTACTTCTTATGTCGGATATGCTAAGCAGGATGGCGGATTCTCTTTTCTGGCTGAACCGTTATATGGAACGGACGGACAGCCTGCTGCGACTGCTGAAGATTCATTATATTCTTTCTTTGGATAAAGGTGTAAACGCGCCGGAAAACTGGCAGCCTGTGCTTAAGATTGCCACTTATATGAAGGCGGATGACATTGCAGATATTGAGAACAATACATCGTCTGTTCTGAATACGATTATTTTAAATACAGAGAATCTGAACTCATTGAAAATAATTGTGCATCGCGCCCGCGAAAACGCACGCGGCGCGCAGGATCATATTACAAAAGAAACCTGGGAAGAAGTCAACCAGATTTATCATTATATCAATCAGCCGGCGCTGGCTTCCCGGCTTAACGGCAACGAAGCGCTAACGGTAATTGAAGATTTAATTGAACACGCCGTAGCCTTTGCCGGCATTACCGAGCTTACCATGCCACGCGGCACCGGCTGGAATTTTATGAGTTTGGGTAAATATATTGAGCGATGTTTTCATACCATTCATGTATTACAAAGTCAGCTGGCTATTATTGATTATGATATTGAAAAACCATCGGATATTTTGCAATGGCGTTATTTGCTGTTGTCTTTATCCGGTTATGAATTGTATTTAAAAACATACACAAATAACAATCATAATTACAACCTGCTTCACGAAGTAATCCTGAACGAAAACTTTACGCGTTCCATTTTGTATTCGCTGAGTCGTATTAATATTTACCTAAAAAAAGTATTGACGCACGATGACGATAATAAAGAAAGCAAAGCGCTCACAAATAACTTGGGCAGGTTGTATAGTCATGTAAAATACAGGGAAGCGGACAGCTTTACAAACGACAACATCAGGGAGTTTTTAGACGATGTGCGAAACGACCTTTCTGTCTTTAGCACACAACTTGCACAGCATTTTTTCTCTTATCATTAATTGAGTAGAATGGCGGTTTTCAGAATTCAACACATTACGCGGTACGAATACAATCGTCCGGTAAAAGAAAGTCATAACGAAATCAAGATTTATCCTTATCAATATGCCGGTCAGGAAGTTTTGCAACACGATCTGATTATTACCAATCAGCCAAGCGTGCAGACTTTTTTTGATTATTGGGGAAATAAAGTCGGCACCTTTAGTCTTACGCCGCCCCACAATTTACTGGTAATTGAAAGCAAGCTGGTTGTGCGCACATTAGGTACAAAAGAAGTTGTGATAAACCGGAATGGAACGTTTGGTGAACTTCAACTGGAAACGGATGATAACCTCCAGCTTTTAGAATTGGCAACACCGGATTATATTGTCAACGAAAATGCGATAGACAATATCATTCAGCAAATTCATCATCCGTTTAATACTGTTTCGCAAACTGTAGAAGCCTGTTCCACCTATATCTACACCAACTTTAAATATGTAAAAGGCATTACCAATGTGCAGACAACTGTAAATGAAATTCTGGAAACACAAGCTGGTGTTTGTCAGGATTTTGCTCATGTGATGCTGCAAATACTTCGCACCTTAAATATTCCCGGCCGATATGTAAGCGGGTATATTTGTCCGAATAAAAATGGTATGCGTGGCGAAGGCGCTACTCATGCCTGGGTTGAAGCCTGGCTGCCGAATTATGGCTGGGCGGGCATTGATCCGACAAATAATGTTTGGGTAACCAACCGCCATGTAAAGCTCGCAGTCGGGCGACATTTTAAAGATTGCAGCCCGGTAAAAGGAACGTTTAAAGGTCCGGCAAAACAAAAACTGAGTGTTATTGTTTCGGTAAGTTACGAAGATGGCCAAGTGTTCGAAGACATAAATAATGTGCCTTTTGGCAAACAAAATCCTGACGAATCAGACGACCTGATAGCAGAAGGTTTTGCCGCTCAGCAACAATAGAAGAAGAAGATAAAAGATTCAAGGTACAAGAACCAAGATTCAAGATTAAAGACACAAAAGCCAAGATAAAAGGTACAAGTATTGATCTTTAACAATCTTTCCTCGCTTGATTCTTATTACTTGGTTCTTGATACTTGTGTCTTGAATCTTATATCTTGATACTTTTATCTGATTTCTTAAAACTTGTTTCTTGTATCTGCAACCTCTTACTTTTGCCGCTTTATGAAAGCGGAACTTATCATTTATAAAATTGTTTCTTTTTTATTGCTGCCGGTGGCTGTTTTGTTTGGCATCAATTGTCTTTTTGGATTGCTGGCAGCCATTGGAAACCCGGCGGCTTTGCTGGTTACTTTTTTATTAGCCTGCCTGGTTATTTATATCATTGTCAGTTTTATTTTTTTAACCCGGGGTATAGACAAAAACAGTCGTTTGAAGCCATCGCTTCGCGATTGGATACGCATTAACGGCATCATTACATTCTTACTTTGTTTATTTATCGCCACGCTTCTTCCGAGTGTTAAGATTGATAATGCTATAGCACAGGAAATGCTGAACCAAATGGAAGTGCAGAACCATATACAGCTTGGTATTTCTTTACAACAATTTCAGGCTATTATGAATTCGTTTATTACTTTTTTAATGATATTAAGCATTGTATTGATTGGTCATGTTTTAATTACGTTTCACTTTCTTCGTAAATATTCTTATTTGTTTGAACCAGGCATAAATGATTCTGAATAGTTAATGTAACAGGATAAATAATTCTTTCGGTTGCCGCTGTCTCATCTATAATATACAGACCTTTACTTCGTTTTATCTCACAACATGTATTCTACTTTATATAAATATCTCGCACTTCATAAAAAGCTGAATATTCCCGGCATTGGTAATTTTGCTATTAACGAATCGCCTGCTACATTGCAGTTTACAGACAAGCAATTGCACGCGCCTGCTACGCAGGTTCAGTTTACCCAGGTTGTTCATCCCACCAACAATCATTTTTACAGCTTTTTATCTAAGGAATGGAAAGTGGAAAAGGTAATTGCCATTCGTATGTATAAAGATGGTGTGGAAGAATTATTAGACAATCTGAAAGCCTCGGGCATGTGCGAACTACCCGGTATTGGCATTCTTCAAAAAACGGCTGATGGCAGCGTTAATTTTACACCGGCTGCTACTTCTTTATCCTTGTTTTCAAACCTGCCTGCCGAGCGTGTATTGCGCAGAAACGCACAACATACTGTTTTGGTTGGCGAACGGGAGCATATCAAAATCAATACATCATCCTTTGAAACGGTAGCAGAAGATGTTATCAATGAAAAGAAACCGGCGAAAGATAACTGGTTGATTTATGCGTTGGTATTAGCCGTGCTCGCTATTCTTATGATTGCGTATTATTATATCGCTTATAAGACAAACTGATGGTGCTGTTACATAATATAATTTAAAAGTCCGAAAACCTTTATTTATACATTGCAGTTTATGCAGTAAGCAATCCAATTGTTGCATACTATTCTCATATTAATTTTATCCCGCCCAATCCGCTTTATATCCCGTCTGCCATAAATCTCCGGTAATAAAAAACATCTTTACAGCTAACACTTTACCAAAAAATCTTATGAAAAAGTACATTCCTATTGCTGTGCTTCTTATCCTGCTGCACTCATGCAGTTCTGGTTTGGAAGGCACGTATTCATCCGTAAATTCAGGCATTGGTGCTATGGGCAATTATTCGTTCCGGTTTGAAAGAAATGGAAAAGTATATGTGTCTGCCATGGGCATGGAAAGTGAAGCCAAATATGAAAAAGACGGTAACCAGATTAAAATTCTGAATGAACAAAGTGGCAGCAACATGATTTTAACCATTACAGACAATAACACGATACAAGGACCTATGGGAACGGTGCTGCATAAACAATGATAATTCTGACAATAAAATGCAATTCTTTTATTTATATTTTTTAGCGATCTTATAAAAATTTATTGCGCATGAAAAAGACGATTTGTATTCTTTCTACTATTGTTTTTTGTACGATCATAGTTAGTTGTAACAAAAACGATAATGCACCCGGTGGCAATACAAGCCTGATTAATAAATGGAATCTTATTAAAGGAACTTTTAAAGACAGTATCACCGGCGAAACAGATAATGTTGATGTTACGGAAGGGAGTTATATGCGTTTTGATACTAATGGTATTTGCTACTCAATGGTTGACGATGAACCGGATGCCGGCGATTGGCATTATATAGATAATAATAAAGGTGTTTTTATTGCAACAATCAGCACTTTCGATTATAACAACACCGAATTTAAAATTGAAACCCTTACTGATCATGCGCTGGTATTACGGTCTAAAAAATATAGCAGGCGTAGATGCAACTCTTACGTTATCAAAATAAGAGTCTATAATAATTATTGCGCTATCAGGTAATTCTTATCAATCATTCTTTACTATAAAATAAACTACCATGAAAACAAGATTACTTCTTCTTTGTGCCGTTTTTGTTGCCTGCATACAGCAGACAAATGCTACTATCTGGCGTGTAAATAACAACGGTTATTCAGCCAATTTTAAGGAGCTCCAGGAAGCAAATGATGACCCCAATAATGTTGTTGACGGCGATACGATTCATTTGCAAGGATCAGCAACAATATACAAAGGTGCTACAATTACAAAAAGACTAATTATTATTGGATCAGGTTATTTTTTGCCTTATAATCTAAATACATCGGCAAACAAATTAACAACCAATATAAGTGACATTGCGTTTAAAGGTGGCTCAGCCGGATCGCAACTTTTAGGAATAAATGTAAGTGGTGTTTTTGGAATAAGCATAGTTGCAAGTAATATTACAATTAAAAGATGCAAAGTTGATAATTCTATCACTCTTAGTGATAACATCAGTGACATTAAAATTCTACAGAATTACTTTTCTAATAATAATGCAAGTACAATAAATACTTCTCCTTTTGGCTTTCCTACAGACATTATATTTAATAACAATATTTGCCAGAGAACATTGATAATAAGTCCAATTAACTATATCTTTCAGGAGTGCAATAACAACATTTTTGATGTTCCTACAGCAACGCCGGCTATACAAATTTATGCTGGCTCCTTTCAAAACAATATTCTTACCAACCCTAATGCTACAGCTATTATCAATGGCGGAGATTTTACCAATGTGAGTTACAATATCAGCGCATCGCGCAACAACCAGTTTGGAACCGGCAATAACAATATCGTAGTTACTGATACATCAACGCTTTTTGTTGGCGGTACTTCGCCCGATGGCAGGTATCAATTAAAGGCCGGCTCACCTGCAATTGGTAATGGTTCGGATGGTACAAACAGAGGCGTATTTGGTGGTGGCGCACCACAAAACTGGTACACGCTTTCCGGTCTGGCGGCTATACCTGTGGTGTATGATATTAGCTCTACAGGCGTGGGCAGTACAGAATTGCCGGTTATTATAAAAGCAAGAACTATAAAATAAAAAACCTATGAAAGCATGTATTATTACGCTGCTTTTAATGGCAGTTTATATGGCTATGCAAGCACAAAATATTGTGCAGGCAGAATACTTTATTGATAAGGACAAAGGCGTTGGCAATAACACTTTCATTTCTATAACACCAGCAACTGATGGCAGTTTTCCGTTTACGGCTAAGCTGGATGGCGTTGCGCAAGGTTATCATACTTTATTTATCAGAACAAAAGATGAAGCCGGACACTGGAGTTTAGCAGCAAGAAAAAGTATTGAAGTAATGCTAACAACTGCAAATACCGTTACCAAAGGCGAATATTTTTTTGATGATGATCCGGGCTTTGACAAGGGTAATATTATTAACGTTGCAACACCAGATTCTTTGCTCTTGCAAAATTTTACAGCGAATCTGGCTGCTATTGAAGCTGGCTATCATAAAATGTTTTTACGTACAAAAGATGCAAATGGCAACTGGAGCGTAACATCAAGATATAATATTGAAGTTGTAAAAGATGAGAGCGGCGGAAAGGTATTTATGGTTGAGTATTTCTTTGATAAAGATCCTGGAATCGGCAATTGCGCATCAGCCATATTTGCCACATCTGCTGCTGATGGAACATTTACATTTACCATTCCGCAAAATAATATTCCTGCCAATCCGGTTAACCTGTTTGTAAGAGTAAAAGACAGCAGCAATTACCAATGGTCAATTACAGCGTGGAAAAACTTTTCTACGTTGCCGCTGACACTATTATCTTTTACAGCACAAAAACAAATTGGTTCTGCTTTACTGCAATGGCAAACAACGAACGAAATCAATACTTTTTACTTTAACATTCAGCGTAGTGCAGATGGTTTGCAGTTTACAAATGTCGGTAAAGTATATACGAAAGGCAGCAGATCAAATCAAAACAATTATAGCTACACAGATAATGTAAGCGGATTGCAGGCTGGTAATGTATATTATCGTTTGCAATTGGTTGACAAAGACGGGAAGATAAGCTACAGCAGTATAGCCAATATTATTATAAGTGAAGACGGCGCTCAGATTGTTATTTATCCAAACCCGGCACATCAATTTTTCTTTGTTGACAATCTGAATTTGGCAAGCAATGCTTATATTATAATAAAAGATTTGGCCGGGCGAAACGTACTTACAAAAAAAATAAGTGGAACCGGTAAGCAGCAAATCAATGTTAGTTCTCTTTCGAAAGGCATATATATGGTTACCATTGTTTTAGGAAACCAAACAGAAACAAAGAAACTTGCAATAGAATAAGACAGATTTTAGGCGATTTCAATAACACCGACAGGTCTGCTATTTTGCAATAGACAGACCTGCTTTTTTTTAATTAAAGACTCCCTTTAAATTTTTATTTTTTATACCTGAAATAAAATTATTTTAGTGCAATCATAAACATGCCATATCTATGTACAAAACCCTCCTGTTTTTAAACTGTATAAGCGTACTCATTTTCTCCTGCCATACATACAAAACTGATAACAATATATTGTCGGCAGAAGATTCGGCTAACGTTATTTACATTTTACAGCAAAGCAAAGAGGCTTTGCGAAAAAATAAGACACAAGCAGATAGCCTAGCACAACAAGCTATGAGATTATGTACGAATAAAAAACATCCTGACTTGGAAGTAATTTGCTATATGGCAATTGCTTCTTCTAAACGATACAATATAGGAATGAGCGCCTTGTTTGATATTGATAAAAAAGCAATTAACAAAGCAAAAGAAAGTAAAAATCAGGCTTTGCTATTTACAGCCAATCATCAGTATGCATACGACCTTATTTCGTTTAACTTACTTGACGAAGCTCCATCACTTATTAGAACGGCCGATTCTATATCGTGGGCAATAAATAACGACTCTATAAAAGCTGGCAGTTTTACTTAGAAGGCTTATATACATTTAAACTGCAATCTAACTTATCCGAAACAGAAAAGCAGTTTCAGCGTAGCCTTACTATTGCACAACGATATAGTAACGAGTATTTAGCTGCTTGGGATAAAATATGGATTTTTCAAACACATATCTTTAGAGGAGAAGCCAATTATACCACACAACTTGCATTTGAAGCATTGAATTTTTTTGAAAAAAACCATTATCCTGAAGAAGTATCTGCTTGCGAAACAATAATCGGAGACAGCTACCGGGTAAATGGTAATATACCAAAGGCAATTGAATATCTTACAAAAGCTTACCCGACAGCAGTCCTATTTAAAAATTATATTACTGCCCTGCGCGATCAAACTTCCTTACACTACGAATACATTTTGAATAATGATTTGGCTTCAGTAGCATCTACATTGCCGTTGATAAATAAATACGCAGATACATTGTCTTCACCTTTTTTTACTGCTATGGCAAAAATTCACAATGCAAGGTATTACACTTATATAGGCAAATATGATGCAGCAGCAAATCTTTTTAAAGAAGGAGAAAAGGAAGCCATAAAAATTAACTCTGCCAAAATGCTCGGAATGGTTTATGTTTTTGAAGCTGAGTTTTATGGAAAGCAAAATAAAGTAGCGGAGTCAGATTCCATTCAGGCCAAAGCTTACGTACTGGTGCAAAAGACAGCATCTAAAGAACTGATAGAAAATTCTTATAAAACAAATAAAGACTGCACTGGTACGCACTTAACCCAAGATGAAAAAATAGAAAAGCGGTTATATACCGACAGTGCTTTTGCAGCTGCAAAAGGTAAAGAAGCTATTAAGGCTTTACGTCATAACAATGATACCATTGAAAGCAGGCCTGTTATCGCAGTATTTGATAGCTCTGTTTTGGCTTCTTATAACAAACAACTTTTAGATTATGAAACACAATTTAAAACACACCAGAAAGATGATAGTCTTCGTATTGCACGGCAGGAAACCATTATTGCAAATAATAGTCTGCACACACAGAATATAATGCTGACAGGCGCTTCTGTCATTACTCTACTTCTCGCTGCCGGCTTATTTCTTCAATATAAAAATCGAAAACGTGCAGAAGCCGATAAGGCTAAAATTGAAATTCTTCAAAATGAAATTCATCATCGCGTTAAGAATAACCTGAGTATAATCCGCAGGTTGATAGAAGTGGCAGGCACAACCAATGCAGATCATATTTCACTGCAATCGTTACAAAGCCGGGTAACCGCCATTGAGCTTCTTCATAAGCGATTGTATAACGATAAAATAATTGGCAGTATTTCTCTGCAGGAATATTTGAATGAATTAACAACAGCCATTCAGAATATGTTTGACAATGAAAAGGAAATTCGTATTCTGATTAATACACCGGTATCGTTAAGTGGAAATGCAGCTGAAAAGATTGGATTGATTGTAAACGAACTGGTTACCAACAGTTATAAATATGCCTTCGATAATCAACAATCCGGAACAATAGAAATAGAAGCCGGTACCAATGGCGCCAATGAATATAAACTTACCGTAACCGACAACGGAAAAGGATTCACACCTGCAAAAAGTAATAGTTACGGTATGAAGCTGATTGCCGGTTTATCGCATGAATTGCGTGGTAAATTTTCATTCAACAATGATAAAGGAACCCGGTTTGTTTTACAATTTCCTAATACCATTTAAATACAGATATGCAGGCTACAAAGAGAAAGGTTTTGATTGTAGAAGATGAATTTATATTGTATAATCAGCTGGCTGAATTTTTTATAAATCAAGGGTATTATATTATTGGTTATGAAGACGGCAGAGCCGTAGATAATTATGATGATGCCGTGCAACTTTTAAAAGAAGGCGGACCTGATATTGCGGTTCTTGATATTAACATAAAAGGTAAAAAAGATGGTCTTGAACTGGCGGCATATATTAAAGAGCATTTTTACTCGCTCATTATTATTCTTACTGCTTACGACAACTAGGAAAACTTAGAAAGAGCCGGCTTGCTGGACCCTGACGGTTTTATTTTTAAAGCCGATAAACCTGTAAATACAAGGCAATTGTGGAATTCTATAAAAGTGAAATTACCTAAACTTTACAATGGTATTTTGCGTAAAACCGAAGGCACTTTTTTTAGAGTAAAAGAAATAGATATTACCAGGAATGCAATAAAGAAAGAAAATACAATTGATCCGTTAGATATTGAAATGTTTATTAAATGGGAAAACATAACTTATATTGAAAGTTATAATTCTAAAACAGCAGGTGAAGGCAACAATAATATTCTTATTCATACCACAAGTGGAAATACAGGCTATATTTATCGAAGTACATTAACCGAAATGGAAAAACAACTTCCTAATTATTTTATTCGTTTCGATAAGGCTACGATTGTAAACTTTAAACACGTAACTGCTAAGAAAGGTCGTGGGCAAACACTTTATTTTATTGGCGATACGCCTTTTAAATTAAGCGATTCTTATAAAGATGATTCGCTTGGAAAAATAAATATCCTTTCCGGCAACTAACAATTTGCCATCTTATCCCGTAATAGCTTCTACCTATCCCGCATAACAAAAAGATTCTCATATAAAGTGCATTTTAGTATCCTGTTTTAAAAGACAATAAAACAAACTTTATATGAGAACCTTCTTTATTCTGATTGCCTGCCTTATCTGCACTTTATTTGTACAGGCACAAACAAAAACAAAAGTGACCACTGCAAAATCGCCGGCAACTGTTACAAAAACTACGGCACAACCAAACGTTTCTGAAACGCCGCCGGAAGATAACAACCAACCTGTTATCGCAGAACCGGGAAAAGATATAGTTGCCATTTACCCTTTTACCACAGCCAGGGGATATGATTATGATTATGCGCAAAGTGTTGGCAATGCAATAGAAGCCGGCTTTGTAAAATCAAACCGTTTTACAGTTGTAGAAAGAAGTCGCTTTGGATCTATAAAAACCGAAGAGCGTTTTGAAGAAGTAAATACTTTGCAAGTTGTAAAAATAGCTTCTAAATTAGGTGCAAAGTTTATTGTTACCGGTCATATTACAGGTGTAAGCACTGGCGAAACGCACGATTACCAGGGAAAGTTTACCGGCTATCAAACCAGTATCAGCGTAGCTTTTAAAATTATTGATGTTGAGACCAGCCAGATTAAAGTTACTGAATCACTAAACCTGAGCGGAAGAGGCCGCAGCACGGCAAGTTCCATAGGTGATGCTTATGCAAGTATAGACGCTGTTACCCGGCGTATTACTATTAAATTTAAATGTTGAAAATAAAAGAAATTATTAGATTAAATTTGTGCCTAACGATAAAACATTCTGTGGGTATAAAATCCGTCAAATAGCATTACTATCAATAAATCAAATTTTAAAACATGAAACAGATCATCTTCTTATTATTGTTAATGAATGCTTACTTCTCTTATGGGCAAATAAAAGAAACAGTAACGAATAAAAGTGTAATTGACCTTACCAAGGCAGGTTTTGATAGTAGTTTGATTGCTTCCAAAATCGAAACATCAGATTGCAAATTTGATTTGTCAACAACAGGTTTAATCACACTAAAAAAAGCAAATGTTTCGCCTTACGTTATAACTGTCATGATGAATAAAAGCATGGGTAGTAAAACAACACCAAGCTCGCCGTTAAAAGCTGTTTCTGAAGGTTCAGTTATTCCTGCGAAAAATTCAGAATCTAAGATTGAAAATGGTTCTGTGCCTGAACCGGACATCATTAATCTGGTTCATTATTACAATAAAAGCAAAAACCAAATTACACCTTTGGAACGCGCATCTGCAAATATGAGATCGCGAGCAAAAATGCTGGGTTATGGTGGTGTGAATATGACATATGAAGTACATGGTGAAAAATCGCCGGTTCGCATTCCTAAAAATGATGCATTGTCTTTTGTAGTAAATGCAGGCGGAGGCACAGGTGATGGATTTATCCTGTATAAGGTTGAAGTAAAAGGTAGTACAAGACGCGCTGTTGCTATGGCAGTAAGCAGCATTGCAGGAATGAAAGGCTCGAAAGGCGTTATTGCCATCAATACTAAAATGCTAAAGCAAAGTATTTATGAATTAATCCCTACTTCTGCACTTGAGCCGGGAGAATATTTTTTTGCCAAAAGTGCCAATACAGCAACTACATCCAATGCTGATGTATATGCTTTTGGTGTAGATTAAGTTCTTTGTATTTTATATACAAATAACTGTGTTTACAAATAAGCAAAGTTGCTTTTATAATTTTGTTCATCAAATTAATACCCGTATTTATCTTTCCACAAACCTTTTAAAAATCGCCGCATTTCTTCTTCTCTTGCATTATTACCGGGCGTGTAAAACGCAGTACCGGCAAGCTTTTCAGGTAAATATTCCTGTTCGGAAAAATTTCCCTCAAAGGAGTGAGCGTATTTATAATTCTTCCCATAATTCAATTCTTTCATTAAGCCGGTTGGCGCATTGCGGATGTGTAAAGGCACAGGCAAATCGCCCCATTTTCTTACCGAATCCTGTGCCATTCCAATGGCTGCATACGAAGCATTGCTTTTGACAGAAGAAGCTAAATAAACGGCACACTGCGACAATATAATTCTGGATTCGGGATAACCGATTTTATTCACGGCATCAAATGTTGCATTGGCAAGAAGCAAAGCATTTGGATTGGCATTACCGATGTCTTCACTGGCAAAAATCAACATACGCCGGGCAATAAAACTCACTTCTTCACCGCCTTCAATCATTCTGGCGAGCCAATACACAGCTCCATTCGGATCGCTGCCGCGCATACTTTTAATAAAGGCGCTGATAATATCATAATGCTGTTCTCCTTTTTTATCATACAACGCAATGCGCCGCTGCGCAACATCCATCACAAGTGTGTCCGTAATTACAATCTCTTTATTTTTTGCAAAAGAATTTACAACAAGTTCAAGTAAGTTTAAAAGCTTTCTCGCATCGCCACCTGAAATAGTTAGCAAAGCCGTTGTTTCCTGTAAGTCAATTTTTTTCGTTTGTAAAAATTCATCTTTTGCAATAGCATGTTGCAATAGAGCAATCATATCATCTTCACTCAATGCTTTTAATACATATACCTGAGAACGACTCAGCAAGGCTGAATTGACTTCAAAAGACGGATTTTCGGTTGTAGCACCAATTAGTGTAATCGTTCCCCGCTCAACAGCGCCTAACAAGGCATCCTGCTGACCTTTATTAAAGCGATGAATTTCATCAATAAATAAAACAGCGCCGTCTTGTTGCTTTGCGGCTTCAATAACTTCACGTATTTCTTTTACGCCACTGCTAATAGCACTTAGCTGGTAAAACGGAACCTGTAATGTATGCGCAATGATATTGGCAATCGTTGTTTTACCCACGCCCGGCGGTCCCCATAAAATCATGGAAGGAATGCGCCCGCTGTCAATGGCAGTACGCAAAATGCTGCCTTTGCCCGTAAGATGCTGCTGGCCTACCAAATCTTCTAATGTATTTGGTCTAAGCCGCTCCGCTAAAGGGATATTTGTATTCATAACTTTATATCAATCGTTTTTTGTTATTAAGTCTCAAAGACACTTAATAATCTTTGTTACAATACAATCTTATAAATCATAAAAATCTACCCAAATTCATGGTCAAAAAAATGCCTCGCTGAGAACAGCGAGGCCGATATTTACTAACCCATCCATGTACAAAGCTGTGAGTGCATGGATAATTTTGCTGCTTAGCGGTATTAATTAGCAATACTCTTCGAAAGCAGCGATAAGATTACGGGCAATAACTTGTGCAGGTCTGCCTTCGATCTGGTGGCGTTCTACCATGTGTACAAGTTGGCCGTCTTTAAATAAGGCAATCGCCGGCGATGATGGCGGATAAGGCAATAAATGCTCACGCACTTTATTTACCGCTTCTACATCAAAACCTGCAAATACAGTTTTTAAATTATCGGGACGTTTGGTGCTGTTATGAACGGCCATCAAAACGCCCGGGCGGGCAGCCCCAGCGGCGCAACCGCATACAGAATTTACCATTACTAAAGTGGTTCCTTCCGCTTCAAGGCTATTATCTACATCTGCAGATGTATTCATTTCATCAAACCCATAATCTGTCAATTCAGCTTTCATGGGAATTACTATTTCTCTTGGATACATTTTTCTTGACTCCTTTTAGCAAAAATAGGTAAAACTTAAAAATACGCAACAAAACCTATCTTTTCGGACAATTTGGCTTTTTTTAAACAATTAAATAGACAAATTGACGTGAAATCGGCATAATTTTGCCATCTAATCATGAAAAAACGCGTGGTATAGCATTTGAATTATAAGAGTCACAAGCATTTAAAAACAAAATTCAAATAGCTATGACACTCGTAAGGCAAAATTATCGCAACGCAAACAGCATTTTTGATGAGCTGTTTAATACTGTTCCAACCTGGAATAAAGCATTAAACACACCACCGGTTAATATTCATGAAAATGAAGATGGATTTCATATTGAACTCCAGGTTCCGGGTTTGCAAAAAGAAGATTTTAAGATTCAGGTAGAGAAAGGATTGCTAACTATTTCTTTCCAGAAAGCGGAAGCCGAACAAAAGAATTATAAAACACATCGTAAAGAATTTGCTACAGCAAGTTTTAAACGCAGTTTTTCGTTGGATGAAAAAGTAAATGCGGAAGATATTAAAGCAAAATATGACGCTGGTGTTTTACAGGTATTTCTTCCTAAAAAAGAAGAAGTGAAAGTTGCACCTAAACAAATTGAAATTCAGTAAGACATTTAATAGTTTTTTTCATAAGAGTTGGTTTTTGGTTTATAAACCCTTTGTTTCCACAAGGGGTTTTTTATTGTGATAAGTTGCTATGAGAGTTTTGATTTTTATAAATAAGCGTATATTACATCATCATTCATCAATTATAACTTACTTAACGTCTTTTATTTTCTCCAAAATTGTTTCTGCAACGAGCTTATTTCCTGCGTCATTTAAATGCACGCCATCAATCGTTAATACACCTCTGTCAACATCAGTTGTATTGTGTTCCTGCTCATAATTTTCAAACAAGGTTCGTAAATCGCAAACCGGAAGATTTGCGTCTTTGCCAATGCTTTTTATTATATTTGAATACTTATTCAAATCACCATCCTGTTGATTGACATAATTCTTTTTCTCACCTATTGTTGCTGGTGTTACCAAAATAACTTTTGCATTAGCAGCCTGTAATTTTTTTATGATCGCGCGATAAAATTTTTCAAACTTATCTGCATCTGTTCCGGTTCCGGAAGATGACTTGTGCCACACATCATTTACGCCTACATAAATCACAACAATATCCGGCGATTTGCTCAATACATCATCTTCCAAACGCAAGTACAAATCGTACACTTTATTGCCGCCAACACCGGCGCCAATCAAATCGTAATTTGTATTGCCTTCTTTCTGCAGCATATCTTTCATCATCGTAATATAACCATTCGGATTAACGCCGGCCTGCGTTATCGAATCGCCAAAAAAAACAACCTTTTTCGTTTTATCCGCACGTCTGAATGAAAACAAAATTATCAACCCGAAAAAGATAAGAACAAGCAAAAGTTTATTTGTCATAAAAGAATATTTTGGAGAGTAAAAAATCAAAAAATAAAAGTAAAAATAGAAAGCTGATGATTGCTAAATTTTGTCTTTTTACTTTTTATTTTTGAATTTAATTAAGACAACAATTGCGGATGTTCGCGATAGACTTTGTAAACAAATTCTCCAAACAATGTATTTGCCCAGGCAAACCAGGAACGCGAGAATTTAGAAGGATCGTCTTTATGAAACGACTCGTGCATAAATCCTGTTTTGTTATGTGTATGCTGAAGCGTGTCTAAACAATATTTGATTTCTTTTTCATCGCTTGAAGTGAGTCCGCGCATAATGATGCTCATTGGCCAAATCATATCTAAACCCACATGCGGACCGCCAATGCCTTCGCCGGCTGTGCCTTTAAAAAAGAAAGGATTGTCTTTCGACAATACAAATTTTCTTGTGTTCTGATAGATTTTATCTGTAACCGGAACCGCACCCAAATAAGGCAAACCTAATAGCGATGGAACATTTGCATCATCCATTAAATTGTAACTGCCATAACCATTGATTTCGTAAGCGTAAATGTCTCCGAACTGCGGATGTTTTACAATGTGCAGCTTTTTTTGCAAAGCAGCAGAATGCGATGCCATCAAAGCTTTGGTATCAATCGGTTTACCAATGGCTTTGCTTAATTCATTTAATTGTTGTAAAGAAGTATGCGCAAATAAATTGCTTGGAATTAAGTAAGCGTAAATAGTTGCATCGTCGCTTGGCCGAAACATCGAACATATTAAACCATCGGGTTTCACCGGGTAACCATAACCATTCATGGGAACACCATCAGTTGCAAATTCTGTCTTGCGCTGAAAATGATAAGGTCCCAAATCAGTTAAGCGTTGCTGCTCGGTAAATGTTTTTACAACCGTTTGCATCGCTTTTACCCAATCATCATCAAAGGGCGATGTGTCGCCGGTTTCTTTCCAGTAACCATAAGACAAACGTATCGGGTAACACAAGCTATCAATTTCCCATTTGCGCTCATGTACGCCGGGCTTCATATCAGTTCTGTCAGATTCTTTCCATTCGCTTATTTTATTCTCGTCTTTATAAAATGCATTGGCATACGAATCTTTCAAAATACATTTTGCCTGCCGGTGAATAACGCCACGTATGAGCTTCTGCAAATCAGTATCTTCTTTACACAAACGCATGTATGGCCAAACCTGCGCGCTGCTATCGCGAAGCCACATGGCATCTATATCGCCGGTAATTACGTAGGTATCGGGTTTGCCATCAATCATTTCAAAATCAACCGTAGTATCTAATGTATTTGGATAGCAATTTTCGAACATCCAGGCAATTTCTTTATTACCGATTTTCGATTTGATTTCACTGATAACCTTCTCAACCGCATGGCTTGTAAATTTTCGTTTTGATGCGTCAACTCTAACGGTTGGAAAATCAGCAACGCTATTATTGGCAGATGAAAGTTTTGATAAACTTAAAGCTGCGCCTGTAAATACAGTTTGTTGAATAAATTTTCTTCTTTTCATAAGGTGGTTACAAATCGTTTACAGCAAATGTATAAGTATGACGGATAAGTAACAATGATAAAGAATAAAGAAGCCATTAAAGCCGACTGTACTTGCAAAAAAGGCTTTATTTATGTGCGCAATAATGCTTACTTTTGCAACCTTTTCAAAATTTATCATGCCGTAACATGACACTAGCCCGGTGACGAAGGGCGAAATGGAATGTTGCTTATAAAAATTATTAGCAGCACACATGAAACTCAGCCAGTTTAAGTTCGATCTCCCACTCAATTTAATTGCTCAAAATCCAGCCAAACGTCGCGAAGACAGCCGCCTTTTGGTAGTTGACCGTAAGACAGGCAATATGGAGAATAAGCACTTCCGCGACATTCTGGATTATTATGATGACAAAGATGTTTTTGTAGTAAACAACACCAAAGTTTTTCCGGCACGTATGTATGGCCGCAAGGAAAAAACCGGTGCCAAGATCGAAGTATTTTTGCTTCGCGAATTAAATAAACCAAACCGGTTATGGGATGTAATTGTTGATCCCGCAAGAAAGATTCGTGTTGGTAATAAATTATATTTTGGTGATAACGATGAGCTGGTTGCTGAAGTGATTGATAACACTACCAGCCGTGGCAGAACCATTCGTTTTCTTTGGGACAGCGATGAAGAAAGCTTTAAAAAAATGCTTGAGTTTTTGGGTGAAACGCCTTTGCCAAAATACATCAAACGCAAACCCGATGAAGAAGATAAGGAACGCTTCCAAACGGTATATGCAAAACACGAAGGTGCCGTTGCGCCGCCAACGGCCGGACTGCATTTCAGCCGCGAATTAATTAAACGTTGCGAGATAAAAGGTATCCGCTTTGCTGAAGTTACTTTGCATACCGGTTTAGGTACTTTTCGCCCGATTGAAGTGGAAGATTTGAGCAAGCATAAAATGGATGCGGAATATTATCGTATTGAAGAAGAAGCTTGCGCTATTGTAAATAAAGCTAAAGAAACAGGTCATCGTATTTGTTCTATCGGTACAACAACGATGCGTGCGATGGAAACCAGTTTTACCGCGCAAAAATTATTGAAACCAAGCGAAGGCTGGACGAATATTTTCATTCATCCGCCATACAATTTTAATATTGCTGATAGTTTAATTACCAACCTGCATCTTCCTAAAACCAGCTTGTTAATTATGGTTTGCGCATTTGCCGGTTACGATTTAACTATGGAAGCTTATAAGAAAGCGATTAAAGACAAGTATCGCTTCTTCAGCTATGGCGATGCCATGTTGGTTGTATAATTTTTTTTAGCCGCAAAGGCTCGAAGGCACTGAGAGAAAATTCTTTTAGTGCCTTTTGTTTTATCGCTATAAAAAATCTCTCTAAAAACGTGGCAATAGAACTTGTTTCTTGTTCTTTTATTCTTTTTAATTCTTTGTGTCTCCATGTCTTCGTGGCAAAACAAAAGCCGGTGCAAACCGGCTTTATTACAACAAAGAATCGTTAAGTATGATAAAATAAAAAACGTCCCGACAGATTCACCGGGACGAAAAAAATAAAAGATATAAATTATGCTGTTGGCAAAGCTGTTTTCTTAGAAAGCTTGCTTTTCAGGTTGGCTGCTTTGTTCTTATGAATAACGCCTCTTTTAGCCAGCTTATCAATCATAGAAATTGTAAGAGGCAGTTTTTCGTTGTAAGCTGCTTCGTCTTTGGTAGCACGAATATCACGAATGGCATTACGAGTCGTTTTACCGTAATAACGGTTTCTGTCTCGGCGTTTTGCCGCCTGGCGCACATCTTTTTCTGTTGCTTTATGGTTTGCCATAAATAGATTTAATTAACTCCTAAATTTTTAGGACTGCAAAAGTAAGCGTTACAATTTGTTTATTGAAATTTTATTTTGTTATGATTTATGAAAAAGAGAAATTTTCTAAAATTGACGTTCAGATTGTTGCAATAATTCTAAAGTGTTTGTAAAAATTATAAGATCATCTTATATATCTTACACCGTTTCATGTTTTTTATTTTCGATATTTGTAAACATTTTTTAGAAATACAGTAACCCTGCATTCCTACAATATTATTATAACAAGTAATAGCTTTTGTCATGAAAGATTTTTCTTACATCACCAATTCTCACCCGGCTTTTATAGAGAATTTATACAACGATTATGTTGCCAATCCAGACAGCATAGAACCGGAAATGAAGAAGTTTTTTGAAGGCTTCGATTTTGCCGTTTCCGCCGGTACAAATGGTAACGGATCAGTCAATGGCAACGGAACTGTAAACGGCAACGGCGCTGCTGTCGCAACAAAAACAGCGACTGCTACCGATAACTGGCGCCAGGAAATTAAAGTATATCGTTTGATTCTTGGCTATCGCAATAAAGGTCATTTATTAGCCAAAACAAACCCGATTCGCGAACGTAAAGACAGAGGCGCCAATCTTGATCTTGGCTTCTTTGGTTTAAGCGAAGAAGATTTAGATAAAACATTTCAGTCCGGCGAAATTATCGGGCTGGCGAATGCGAAGCTGAAAGATATTTTGCAGCATTTGCAAAACGCTTATGCAACGCATGTTGGTATTGAGTTTAAATACATCAGCGATCAGAAAAAAGTTGACTGGCTTACCAACGAAATGGAGCGCAACTTTACCAAACCGCTTTCTTTAGAAAAGCAAAAAAGAATATTAGAGAAGCTGAACGAAGGTGTCATTTTCGAAAAGTTTTTGCATACCAAATATGTTGGTCAGAAACGGTTTTCTTTAGAAGGTGGCGAAACAACCATTCCTGCTTTAGATACGATTATTACAACGGCTGCCGATAACACGGTTGAAGAAGTTGTTATTGGTATGGCGCATCGTGGCAGGTTAAATGTGCTTGCCAATACGTTGGGTAAAACATACGAACAAATCTTCAGCGAGTTTGAAGGTACGGCGCGTATGGATCAAACTATGGGCAGCGGTGATGTAAAATATCACCTGGGTTTTGGTAGTGAAATTTCAACCGCAAATGATAAAAAGATTCATGTAAAACTGATGCCGAATCCTTCGCACCTGGAAGCTGTGAACCCGGTAGTTGAAGGTTTTGCAAGAGCCAAAGCCGATTTACTTTACGAACAACAATACGATAGAATTCTTCCGATATTAATTCATGGCGATGCTTCCATAGCTGGTCAGGGAATTGTGTATGAAGTGTTGCAGATGTGTAATCTCGAAGGTTATAAAACCGGCGGTACCATTCACTTTGTAATCAACAACCAGATTGGTTTTACAACCGATTTTGATGATGCGCGCAGCGCAAATTATTGTACTTCCATTGCATCTATGGTGCAGGCTCCTGTTATGCATGTAAACGGCGACGATCCGGAAGCTGTGGTAAAATGTTCTGAAATTGCTACGCGTTATCGCCAGGAGTTTAACAGCGATATTTTTATTGATATGGTTTGCTATCGTCGCCATGGTCATAATGAAGGCGACGATCCGAAATATACGCAGCCGCACATGTACGAACTGATTGAAAAACATCCGAATCCACGCGAGGTCTATATCAGTTATTTAAAGGAACACGGCGAAGCCGACGCGCAGGATTTAGCAAAGCAAATGGAGCAAAAGTTCTGGTCAGATTTACAAGAACGTTTGGATGAAATCAAACAACATCCGTTGCCTTATAAATTTCAGCAACCTGAAAAATGGTGGCTTAATTTACGCAAAGCAACAGCCGCAGATTTCGATAAATCGCCTGATACTTCCATAACAGAAGAAACGTTCAGAAATCTATTTGACGGCATTATGAAATGGCCGGCAGATTTTAAACCGCTTCGCAAAGTAGAAAAGCTGTTACAGGATAAAATCAAATTGTTTGAAACCGAACAAAAAGCAGATTGGGCAACCGGCGAATTGCTGGCTTATGCTTCGTTGCTAACACAAGGCATCAGCGTACGTTTAAGCGGGCAAGATGTGAAACGCGGCACGTTCAGCCATCGTCATTCTGTATTGCGCGATGAGGTAACGGATAAAGATTATAATCGTTTAAATCATCTTGCCGAAGGACAAAAGGAATTTAATGTCTACAATTCATTGTTAAGCGAATATGGCGTGTTGGGATTTGAATATGGTTATGCATTAGCAAATCCAAACGCATTGGTAATCTGGGAAGCACAGTTTGGTGATTTTGCCAACGGCGCACAAACCATGATTGATCAGTTTATATCAGCCGGCGAGCAGAAATGGAGCCGTATGAATGGTCTAACGATGTTGTTGCCGCATGGTTATGAAGGTCAAGGACCCGAACATAGCAGCGCGCGTTTAGAAAGGTTTTTACAAATGTGCGCGGAATTGAATATGGTAATTTCCAACGTTACAACGGCGGCTAATTTGTTTCATTTATTAAGAAGACAAACAAAATGGTCGTTCCGCAAACCATTGATTAATTTTTCACCAAAAGCGTATTTGCGTTACCCCGGAAGTTATAGTCATATCAACGAATTTACGTCCGGCGGTTTTAAAGAAGTGATTGATGATGCGTTTGTAGATGAGGCGAATAAAGTAACGAAAGTATTGTTCTGCAGTGGTAAATTGTATTTTGAATTAGCCGAAAAACAAACAAAAGAAAACAGGAAAGATGTTGCCATTGTTCGCGTTGAACAATTGTATCCATTGCCTGAAAAACAATTGCAGAATTTATATAAAAAATACAATAAAGCCGTTTGGTTCTGGGTTCAGGAAGAGCCACAGAATATGGGCGCCGCTTCCTTTTTACAAATGAATTTAAAGAGCATCAATTACGGTGTTATCAGCCGGAATATGAGTGCAGCCACAGCTTCCGGTTATTCAAAAGTTCATGCATCGGAGCAGGCTGAGATTATTAATACAGCATTTAGTATTTAGTTAAGAGCCAAGATTCAAGAATGCAAGGGACAAGAATACAAGAAGCAAGATACAAGACACAAGATGAAAGAAGCAGAGCTGCGGATTTATTTTAGTCATAATAATTTAATGGTTTTAAGGATTGCTTCATAGGTGGTGCGGCGAATAATTGGAACGAAAGTTAAATTGAAATACAACAGATAACAACCTCAACAGTAATCTAAAAGAAAACAGATTATTACAGAAACGGGCTAATATTTGTTAGCCGTTTCTGTAATTCATATTAGTTTTGCAAGCCACTTTTCCATATGTATTGGTAAAAGAGATAAGTTTAATACACTCTGACATGATTGATATAAAAGTTCCGACAGTAGGCGAGTCCATCAATGAAGTAACACTTTTAAAATGGGTGAAAAAAGATGGTGACTACGTGAACCGGGACGAAGTAATAGCTGAACTGGAAAGCGAGAAAGCTACATTTGAAGTGAATGCTGAACAAGCTGGTGTTTTAAAAACAATGGCAAATGAAGGCGATACATTAACCATTGGTACTGTGCTGGCAAGTATTAACGAAAATGGTGCGGCAGCTTCAAAACCTGCGGAAGAACCAAAGCCGGAACCTATGGAACCTATTGCTGTTTCTGAACCTGCGCCTGCGCAACCGCAATCTTCTGTACCTGTAGAACCGCAGCCGGTAGCAGCCGGTAAAGGAGAAATTGAAATGAAAGTGCCGACGGTAGGTGAATCTATCAGCGAAGTAACATTGCTGAAATGGGTGAAGAAAGATGGTGATTTTGTAAAGCGTGATGAAGTGATTGCCGAATTGGAAAGTGAAAAAGCAACGTTTGAATTGAATGCAGAAGAGCAGGGCGAATTAAAAACCAGCGCCAAAGAAGGTGACATATTGAAGATTGGTGATGTGGTAGCTGTTATTAATACCGATGTAGCCGCGCCCGCCGCTGAAAAAGCACAGGAACAGCAAGCCGCAAAAGCAGAACCTATTATAAGTGTACAAACGCCCGCCGCACAACAAAAACCTGCCTCTGAAGCGCCGGTTGCCAATGTGCCGAATGATGTAAAAGCTACACCGCTTGCATCGGCTATGATTGCTGATAAAAAAGTAAATCCTTCTTCGATTACACCATCGGGTTCTAACGGAAAAATTACACGCCACGATGTACTGGAAGCATTACAAAATCCGGGTAAAGTAGCCGTTAACGGGCAGCAATTAAACAGCCGTAATGAGCGCAGAGAAAAGATGAGCAACCTGCGCAGAACAATCAGCCGCAGGCTTGTTGAATCGAAGAATACAACCGCGATGCTTACCACTTTTAACGAAGTGGATATGACGCGTATTATGGACATTCGCAAGCAGTATAAAGACAAGTTTAAAGAATCGCACGGCGTAAATCTTGGCTTTATGAGCTTCTTTGCGAAAGCTTGTGCGATTGCTTTGGGCGAATGGCCGGCCGTAAATGCTTATATTGATAGCGAAGCTCTTATTTATCATGATTATGCTGATATTAGTATTGCGGTTAGTACGCCGCGCGGTTTAACCGTTCCGGTAATGCGTAATGTAGAAAGTATGAGCATGGCGGAGATTGAAAAGAAAGTAATTGAACTGGCTGGTAAAGCGCGCGACGGTAAACTGACTATGGAAGAATTACAAGGCGGCACATTTACTATAACAAACGGCGGCGTGTTTGGTAGTTTGATGAGTACGCCGATTATTAATCTGCCGCAGAGCGCGATTCTCGGTATGCATAAAATACAGGAACGCCCGATGGCAGTAAACGGCCAGGTTGTAATTCGCCCGATGATGTATGTGGCGTTGAGTTATGACCACCGTATTATTGATGGACGCGAAAGTGTTAGCTTCTTAGTTCGTGTAAAAGAATTGCTGGAAAATCCAGAGTTATTGTTGTTTGGAAAAGATCCGGTGAAGACTTTATTGGAAGTATAATATTACAATGAGTTTTGATTGTATATTCTTCTTTGGTTTAAGATTTTTATCTCTTGTATTAGGAATATTAAACAGAGGCAAAGCAGTATGGGAATTTTTTCTTTACAACGATATTAAGAAGTTTAAGAACTATAATAGAATTATAAATATAGCATTTGGAATTATCAGCATTATTATTGGTTTGATTTTACTAAATAAAAGTAAATAATTCGTTCTCATTGCTTTCTCTTATAACTTATCAAACAAAAAGCTGTTGATATTTCAACAGCTTTTTTATTTGAGAGTGTTTACTGATATAGTTATTCGATGCAAAATTATTTCTTATCATATTTCAATACGGCGCTTCAACTGGTAGCTGGTTATGACGGAACGCAACCGCTGAATAATTATCTGAAAAAGTATTTTTCATTACATAAAAAATATGGTTCGAAAGATAGAAAACAGATTAGTCATTTGTGTTACTGTTACTATCGGTTGGGCTTTGCTTTGCATGAGTTACCTGCTAATGAGCGTTTATTAATTGCAGCATTTTTATGTAATGATAAAAGAGATATTTGGCTTTCGGTTTACGATGAAAACTGGCAGATTGCTTACGATGAAAACATAGATAAACGCATTGCTTTTATTCAATCGTTGTACACATTTTCTGTTAATAATATTTTCTTTCATAATGATTGGATAAGTAATGATATTGATACTGCTTCTTTCAATAAATCGCATGTAATACAACCTGATTTGTTTCTGCGGATCAGGCCAAATAAAAAGAATATAGTTATTGACAAATTAACAAAGAACAATATCTCATTTGAAGAAAGAAATGATAGTTGTTTAGCGTTGAACAATGCCACTAAAGTTGATGATATTCTTGCGTTAAATAAAGAAGTTGTTATACAAGATTATTCATCACAACAGATGGCTTCTTTCTTCGCTGTAATCAATTTGCCAAAACCAATTTCAGTTTGGGATTGCTGCGCGGCGAGCGGCGGAAAATCAATATTAGCCTACGATTATTTTATCAATATAAAACTCACTGTTTCTGATATCAGGAGTTCTATTATTCATAATTTAAAAGAGCGTTTTCAGCAAGCTGGTATTCATCAATACAACTCATTTGTTGCTGATGTTTCTGCGCCAAATTTTATTAGTAAAGAGAAATATGATTTTGTGATTTGCGATGCGCCTTGCAGTGGTTCGGGAACCTGGAGCCGTACGCCGGAACAGCTTTTTTTCTTTACCGAAAACAAGTTGTTGCATTATATGAAATTGCAAAAAAAGATAACAGCAAATGCAGTAAAAGCTGTTAAGTCAGGTGGTTACTTTTTATATATAACCTGCTCTGTTTTTAAACAGGAAAATGAAGATATGGTTGATTATATAAAACAGGTTAGTAAGTTTACTTTAATAAGAGCAGAAGCAATAAAAGGCTACGATATAAAAGCAGATACAATGTACGCGGCGCTATTTATCAATTAGCAAATTAATTATGAGCTATCAGGCTTAACCGGATTCCATAACTGCCATCTTCGTAATGCGCAGGCGGCGGATCGGTTTGCCATGTCCAGTGGAGGAAATCTTTATAAATCAAGCCAACACCTTTTGCATATACTTCAACAGAATAATTACGTTGCTGATAATTATTCGGATCAAAATCACCTTCAGGAAATGTATTGTCTTGCTGCAAAACAGTAACTGTTGTATCAAACGTTCCGGCTTGTGTGGTATAAGGCAGGTTTACATCCTGGTATGTATAATTCCAGTTGTACAAATACGTTATAGCTGCATCGCTTGAACGCGTATCTAAATACGAATTTCCCTTCCACGCATTAGCTTCAAGTAAAGGCATGGTTAATTTAATAAAGCGATGGTTATTATCATCCAAAACCTCAATGGATTTACTTGTTGGTGTGATGTAATAAGCCGATTTGTATTGCCACGGATTTTGCAATAACGTATCTGTTGTATAACGATAAACCGTATAAGATGTACGATTGTTATTATCCATAAATGTATTGATGATGCTGTCTTTGGCTACATAGCTTACAACTTTTACATTGCTTCCAAACGAAAGATAAAGTGTAGAATCAAGGCGGTACATAAAGCTTTTTCCGGTTTGTAGCGGGTAATAATCCGATAAGGGAGAGAGTGATAACGTTTCTGATTCTTTCTTACATCCAAACAGTAAAACAATCATTACAATAAGGGCGAAAGATCTCAAAAGCCGCATACAAATGGTTTGAAATAAAACGGGTAAAGAGTATAAATATTGCTGCAAACAAAAAGGATTACACACTGGCAATCCCTTTTGTTTTGTAACTTAAAAATTCTTTTTGGCAACGCCGTCTTCAATTGCCTGCAAGGCTTTGGCTTCGCTTAAAATAGCTGCCATCTTATTGCCTTTGCCATCGTGGCCGTTAGCAATATAACCGCCTTTGGCTGTCTTTGAAACTACCGCATCTTCCATCGGTACATTCTTTTCTTTTGTTTTAAGACAATAGGCCTTAATCATTTTTGATTTGTCCATAGTATCTGTTGTTTGAGGTTAGTAAAAATAATTTTAATACTCTTTACTATTGATTTAAAGATCAATAATCGCACTTTTTTTTATAAATAAGTAAAAAATTAATTGGCAGGCTTATTGAAAGTTGCTTGCGGCTGCTGTTAAATAACAATTACTGCGCAAACTGCATCAAAAGCTTTCTCGTAGTTTAAATCTGATATTAAAGTAGAACAAATAGCAATATCTAATCATTAAAATCAATTGAATGGAAAAAACAATTCTTCCTGTACAAGAAGATGTATCTTCTCAGGGAATGCGCCGAAGAAAGTTTCTGGGTATTTTAGGTGGGTCGGCTTCTGTAATAGCCGTGGCAGCAGCTTGTAACAACGATGATGATAACAATACACCTTATGATGGTGCTGTTGTTGGTGCGGATGGTACTGTAGATTTAGGTCGTGGCGACATAGGCATTTTGAATTATGCATTTGCTTTAGAGCAATTGGAAGCGGCATTTTATACAAAAGTGGTTACTGATTCTGCAGCCGTATTTAGTTCTGATGAAATCGCTTTGTTTACCGATATCAGGGATCACGAAATTGCTCACCGCGAGTTTTTAAAGGCTGCTTTAGGCGCCAAAGGAATTCCTGCTCTTGAGGTAAATTTTTCTGCCATCAATTTTGCCAGCCGTGATAGTGTATTAACAACAGCAAAGACATTTGAAGACCTTGGCGTATCTGCATATAATGGCGCTGGCAACCTGATTGTAAGTGCTGATTACCTGTTGGTTGCCGGTAAGATTGTTTCTGTAGAAGCCCGTCACGCGGCTTATGTCAGGGATATGATAAACAACGGTGATTTTTCTACTAATGCTGATGCAAACGGACTGGATGGCTTAAGTGCTCCTTCTGCTGTTTTGCCACTTGCACAGCCATTCATCACAACAAAAATATCAGGGTCTAATCTGCCGACTTCTTAGTTAAACCGGTTTTTACAATCAAGTACAAAAAGAAAAAATTATGAACCTCAAACATATCTTACACGAGATAGAAAAAGTAGATCCCGAAGTATATGACAGGCTTGACACGCGCCGAGCTTCACTCCGTGATTTTTCGGGTATTGGTAAAAAGATAGCACTTACAGCGCTGCCGTTTGCTCTGGGCGGTTTGTTTAAAAAAGCATACGGGCAAACAAGCTCCACTTCTACGGTTCTTGAAATACTGAATTATGCTTTGACACTGGAATATCTGGAATCGGAATTTTATACAATAGCAACAGGAACTTCCGGTTTAATTCCGGCTGCAGAACAGGCATCATTCAATACGATTAAAAATCACGAAGTTGAACACGTGGCTTTTCTTACTACGGTAATTAAAACCATGGGCACACCGGCTACAAAGCCTACTTTCGATTTTACAGTAAAAGGTGCATATCCGGCTTTTACCGATTATGCTACCTTCCTTACACTGTCGCAGGCATTTGAAGATACCGGAGTAAGAGCTTATAAAGGACAGGCGAATAATCCTAACCTGATGGCATCTGGTAATACAGCTGTATTAAATGCTGCACTTCAAATCCATTCTGTGGAAGCTCGTCATGCATCGCACGTGCGTATGGTACGTAGAAAAGCGGGTGCAGCTGATGCTCCTAAACCCTGGGTAACAGGAAATGCGGCACCTATCCCTGATGTTGCAGCAACTTATGCTGGCGAGGATAATGTTGCGCAAGGAGGTCTGAACAATACAACTAGTGGTGCAGTAACCATTACATCGCTTCCGGGCGTTAGTGGAAATATTAGTGTTAATGCAGCTACTGAAGCATTTGATGAGCCTCTGACAATGACGGCTGTACTTGCTATTGCAGGTCTGTTTATTGTTAAGTAATAAGTATAAAATTTATTTTTTATCAGTAAAAAATGCGTCGCCTTGCGATGCATTTTTTTTGTCCGGATTTTTTATTTGATTGTATTATAATTATGCTACCAATTATATAGCTTATTATTTTTATCAATACATATTTCAGCAGCGATTTAAAGTTTGATGATAGAAACATGATGTATTAAACTTGGACAGATGATAAATTCAGCTATCTACATTATGCATCACTGCCACACTTTCAATGTTATGCCGGTACTTCATCAATAGAAGCAGGTTCAGCCATCAACTCTTTGTTACCCTCGCGCCTGATATGTGGCTGTACCAAGTAAGTCTGCAAATGCGCCCGCATAATAGATACTATCGGACGGAAAGCTTCGAGGCAATGAGCGGGCGAAAAAGAAAGCCTTCTATATATTGCTGCCGCGCTTCGCTATAGGCTTCCTGCTTCGACAAACGGATATGAGCAACGGTTACATAAGGGCTTTCTTTCTGATTCCAATCTTTGTTTGCCTTTGCATCCGGCATCGGGAAATAGCTGCCGGTATCGAGTACAAAATCCTGTGTATTTTTCTCATCATCACCAGTTATCTTTTCACCTTCCACACCAAGTATCTAAAGGCAAATCCATGCTGTGTATTTACTGTATCAAACAATACTTCACCCGGCACATTAGCTAAACGCACAATGATAGGATAGGTTCCTCCTTTGGCAAACAATCCCTGCGCAAGATGTTCCGGCAAGTGATCCGCTACAGTCAATTCTCTAACCGCCAAACCATGGCTTTTGGCGTGAGATATCCTAACATTATGTCCATACTTTTCGCGGGTGCGACCGCTTAGCCGCGTCATGAATTCAATAATTTCGTTAATAATATTCTACTCATCTTCCAGTAAGGTTTCTACTTCCGGTCAATGCAATACATACTTTTCTGACATAGAATAAATAGATATGATGTGGTTATAAATCAGGCTTGTTGTAAAAAAGGAACCAGGTAATTACACAATTCAAAAGCGGCTTCGCGCGATGGAAAATGACCCACACCCGACATTACAATCCGTTTAAAATAACCGGTAAATTTTTCATGCACATTCTCACTTACATAAGGCGGGTTTACGCCATCTTCTTCACCTTGTATGTAAAGTGCGGGCAGCGAAAGTGTTTGCGTAGTTTTTACTTTTTTCTCCAGCTTTGCACTTTTTGAATCCGGCTCTGCTTCTTCCCAGCGTGAACGATAAGAATGTAGTGTGACTTCAACAAAGTCGGGATTCTGCCAGCTCTGCGATACACGATTAAACGTGTCTTCGTCAAACCATCCTTTTGGCGACCAGTTTTCCCACATAATATGCGCAAAGCTAACAGGATTTTTTTTCACAGCTTCCTCGCCACGTTTGGTAGCCTGGAACCAGTGATACCATTCTAATTGTGCATGATGAAACGGCGGCGTTGGCATTCCACCCAATCTCGGTGGCGTAGATAACAATGCAATTCGCTCTATCCGTTTTGACCAGCCCACGGCTAACGATTCTGCAATATTAGAACCCCAGTCGTGCCCGATAACACTAAACTTCTTTATATCCAGGCTATCCATCAGCGCCATCATATCCAAAGCATGAATACCTGAGTCGCCGGTTCGCCGGGTTCTTTCTTTTTTAAATCTTGTTTCGCCAAAGCCGCGCAGGTACGGAGCTACTGTTCGATAATTAGCAAACACCAATGGTGGTATCACTTCATTCCAGGTAGTGGCATCATCCGGCCAGCCATGTAACAGTAAAACAACGGGTTTATCTTTCGCTCCCTGCTCTTGATAAGCGATGTGTAATAATTTAGTGTCTGCATGCTGAATCATGCCGGATGTTTTTTTGTTTCTCCCTGCCAATCGGTAAGGGCAACTGTAACACCGGCAATAAGTGTAAAAACGATATTGAAAGCCATTGCCTTTTTGTCTTTTCTGAAAGACTTGAAAAAGGTTTGCAAGGCAAACTGGCCCACATTAAACGGGTCTATCTTGCCATGCACCGGGAAGGGAATCAAAGGCTTTACAGCAGCCGGCTGATCGGTAAGAGCTACATAACCAAGCAGTAATAAAGCTTCTGCTGCATATATTTTTTTAATCTTCTTATTAAAGTCCAAAATAGAAGGAACGGTAAGCAAACTGCCTACCAATGCATAGTCTATCAAGCCATGCCTTTCAGGCGTAATCGGTTTTGTTTTCACAAGTATTGTTTCCCGCAAATGTTCAAAGCCTGTTCCAAAACAGTAGAGTAAGAATAGAAATTAAATCTTTTTTCCGGCGTGTAAAAGAATACAAATTCATTCGATATTATTTTACAATTGCATTGATTTCTATAATTGTTAAGTAGTGATATTAAAAGTATGATAGTGTAAGATTCTGTCCGTATCTCTTTCTTCTATTGCTTATTGTTTTTATCCCGATACAATAGTGACAACACATGTCTTTATTTGATCTCACCAATCAATAAAACTACTTGCGCCTGTTGCTTTTTATGTATCATATTTTTTAAATCAATACCCAAAATTTCCCCGCATTCCGAAAATATTTCCTCATTTATTTTTATTATCCATTTTTTAAAAAATTGCTGTATTAAAAGGTTCTTAAAAATAGATTAGATATACATTAAACGCTTCGTAAAGACTCTGATTTTTATTTTGCGATGGTTGAAAAAAGTAAACTAAATATATTAGCGTTTCAGAAGCTTTCTGTAAATATATTTGCAGTTACCTATGGCAAAATCGAAACAGGTACAGCCGGCGTTTGAAGATGAACAAATAGAAGTGATTGGCGCCCGCGAGCACAACCTGAAAAATATAGACATCAGCATTCCGAAAAATAAATTGGTTGTATTTACCGGCGTTAGCGGAAGCGGTAAATCATCTCTCGCTTTCGATACCATTTACAACGAAGGTCAGCGTCGTTATATGGAAAGCTTTAGCGCTTACGCGCGACAGTTTATCGGCGATATGGAACGACCGGATGTAGATAAAATTATTGGCTTGAGCCCGGTTATTTCTATTGAACAAAAAACAACCGGGAAAAACCCTCGCTCAACCGTTGGAACCATCACTGAAATTTATGATTTTCTGCGGCTTCTGTTTGCCCGTATTGGCGAAGCATACAGCTACAATACAGGAAAGAAAATGGTGAAATTCAGTGAAGAAGAAATCATCCATAATATCTATGAACGGTTTAAAGACGAAAAGATAACCTTACTGGCGCCGCTGGTTCGCGGTCGTAAAGGTCATTACCGCGAATTGTTTGAAGACATTCGTAAAAGAGGTTTTGTAAAAGTGAGGGTGGATGGTGAAGTAAAAGACATCTTACCCAAGATGCAGGTTGATCGTTATAAAATCCACGATATCGAAGTTGTAATTGACCGTTTGAAAGTAACGGATGATATGAAAGTGCGCCTGAGCCAAAGCGTTCAGCAAACTTTAAAAACCGGCAAAGATTTGATGTTTTTACTGGTAAATGAAAGCGATAAAGTTGTTCAATATTCCAAGCAACTGATGTGCGAAGACACCGGTATTTCTTACGAAGAGCCTTCGCCAAATGCGTTTTCTTTTAATTCACCTTATGGTGCTTGCCCCACTTGTAAAGGTTTGGGTTCTGTATATACCGTAAGTCTCGATGAAGTGATGCCTGATAAAAATAAAAGTGTCAAAGATGGTGGCATTGCGCCTTTGGGCGAAGAACGCGAAGCATACGTTTATAAAAACGTTGCGAGTCTTGCAAAGAAGAACAAAATCAGTCTTGATAAGCCAATTAAAGATTTGCCCGATAAAGCCATTAATTTTTTGTTATACGGAAACGAAGAAGGAATCCTTTCTGATCTTGATTATAGTCAGCCGTACGATATGTATTCCGGCGAATTTGAAGGCATTATTCCAATGCTGAACCGTTGGTTTAATTCATCTACCAGTACCGATAATATGCGTGAATGGGTAGAGAAATTTATGGAGTTAAAAACCTGCCCCACTTGCTTAGGAACGCGTTTAAAAATAGAAAGCAGCTGGTTTAAAATTGACAATCAAAACATATCTCAACTCAGCGATAAAGATTTGGATAAACTCTTCCTTTGGTTTGAAGGAATTGAAAAGAGATTATCAGGTAAACAAAACATCATCGCAAAAGATATTATCAAAGAACTCCGGGAACGTTTACAGTTTCTGCTTGATGTTGGCCTGACTTACTTAACCTTAAATCGTTCATCGCGAACACTAAGCGGCGGCGAGGCGCAACGCATTCGTTTGGCTACGCAAATCGGTTCTCAATTGCAAGGTATTACTTACATCCTGGATGAACCTTCTATCGGCTTACACCAAAGAGATAATCACAGGCTCATTGGTGCTTTACAAAACCTGCGTAACATTGGCAACAGCGTGCTGGTTGTAGAGCATGATAAAGACATTATGCTGGCTGCCGATCATTTGGTTGATATTGGTCCGCGCGCAGGTAAGCATGGTGGTTCCGTTGTGGCTGCGGGAACACCAAAAGAAGTATTGAAATCCGGCTCTGAAACGGCGCAGTATTTAAGTGGAAAAAAATCTATTGCTATTCCGTCAGAACGAAGAAAAGGCAATGGAAAAACGCTTGAATTGAAAGGTGCCGATGGCAACAACTTAAAGAATGTAAGTGCGAAATTTCCGTTGGGAAAATTCATCGTGGTTTCTGGTGTTAGCGGCAGCGGAAAATCAACGTTGATTAATGAAACTTTGTATCCTTTATTGTCGAAACATTGTTATAATTCAAGAACCGCAGCGCTGGATTATAAAGAGATAAAAGGACTTGAAAATATTGATAAGGTTATCGAGATAGATCAATCGCCAATCGGCAGAACACCACGCAGCAACCCGGCAACTTACTGCGGTTTTTTTACCGATATACGAACTTTATTTGCGGCTGTGCCGGAAGCCAAAATCCGGGGTTATAATGCAGGACGTTTTTCGTTCAATGTAAAAGGTGGTCGTTGTGATGTTTGCGAAGGCGGCGGTATGCGCGTGATAGAAATGAACTTTCTGCCTGATGTTTATGTTCATTGCGAAAAGTGTAATGGCAAGCGTTATAACCGCGAAACATTGGAAATTCGTTACAAAGGAAAATCTATTTCTGATGTACTTAATATGACGGTTGATGAAGCTGTTGAATTCTTTCAGCCGGTGCCATGGCTATACCGTAAAATAAAAGTATTGCAGGATGTTGGTTTGGGATATATCACGTTAGGTCAATCGGCTGTAACGCTGAGTGGCGGCGAGGCGCAGCGTGTAAAGCTGGCTACAGAATTAGCTAAAAAAGATACCGGAAAAACGTTTTATATTTTAGATGAACCAACAACCGGTTTGCATTTTCAGGACATTCAGCACTTGTTAGATGTATTGAATAAATTGGTTGACAGAGGTAATACAGTTTTAGTAATTGAACACAACCTGGATGTAATTAAAGTGGCTGATTATCTTATAGATTTAGGACCCGAAGGCGGTGAAGGCGGCGGCAGAATTTTATTTACCGGCACGCCGGAAGAAATGGTTACAAATACCGAAAGTCATACCGCGCCATTTGTAAAAGCAGAACTGGGATTGTAAGCATGTACACATGAATTAATCAATAGAATTTTTATAACATAAAGCTTCCGCACGATGTTCGCGGCTTTGCGTTATTAATCCGTTAAGTTCCGCTATTGCAAAAAAGTAATGATGTTGTGCGTCAAGCGTTACTATTTTGTTCGTCCGCCAAACTATTGTATTCTACTCATTATCAGCAGGCTCCCAAAGTTCAATCTTGTTGCCTTCAACGTCAATAATATGAACAAATTTGCCATAGTCAAAAGCCTCAATTTTGTCTACAATTGTTACGCCTTCATTTTTAAGTTGTTCTACAAGAGCTTCCAAGTTCTCAACTCTATAGTTTATCATAAAGTCTTTGGTTGAAGGCTCAAAATATTTTGTATTTTCTGCAAATGGACTCCATTGGGTAACTCCCTTTTTAGTACTGTCATCAATCTGCCGCCATTCAAAGCTTGTTCCATATTGACTTGTGTCAAAACCTAAATGCGTTTTGTACCATTCATTCATTTTATTAGGGTCTTTGCATTTAAAAAAGATGCCGCCAATTCCTGTTACTTTTTTCATTTTTGTTGTGTTAGAATTATTTTGTTTAACAATTATTGTATTGAATGCAAAACCGGAACAGAATGAAATGACAAGTCCTAAAATTAATATTGATGTCTTATTCATTTTGTCAAAAAAATTTGTCTGTTAAGTAATCTGGTACACTTACGCACAACTCTTACACTTGCGCCTGAATCATTAGGCTGAACAATAATTTTTGTCTAATATACTTGTCAAAAAATTGACTGAAAAATCTCAATTAATATTTGTAAATCTACTTTAATTCTATATTTCGATTTAATACTTTCAAATCCCGGTTTGTCAAGCTTTTTTCGTTTTATACGAATTCGTTTCGACACTTTATTTATTAATGAAACAAACTGTAAACTATCATCTTCATGCCGGCATTGATATAGCGTGAAACTACCTAAATATCATCTAAAAACAGAAAGCACGATTATACAAAATAAGAATAACAAAATATTGAAGACAGTAAAGTTTACTGCTAATAGAAACCGAAACCACAGTTAATAAAGTATTGCTGTACGCGAGTCTGTTTTTATAACCAAAATCATCTCACAATATCTCGTTCCACTTGCTCTTGTTTGTTAGTAATCTTTCGCGAAGCAAACGAACCGGCGGCATTCCGTTATCCATCATTTTATCATTAAAAGTTTTCAGAGAATATTTATTGCCTTCCTGTATTTTGTAATCGTTGCGCAGCTTTAAAATTTCTAATTTACCTAAGGTATAAAATAAATAACCGGGATCAAATGAACCACGTAAGGCTTCCTGGTAAGAAGGTTTTTCGCCCTGGTACCAATTGTCCATAAAGAATTTGGTTCCTTCTTCAATCGTCATTCCCTGGCAGTGCATTTTGATGGATACACACAAGCGGCACAAGCGTAACAAAGCATCGCCGGATTGCGCCAGTTTATATTTGGCTGCCGCAACAGAATCGCCATTATTACCAAAGCCTTGTTCAATCATCATTTGCTCGCAATAGTGCGCCCAGCCTTCTATGTACGCATAATTACCAAATATCTTTTCGGGCTTTGTAGCAGTAGAAGCGTTGAGATGAAGAAACTGTGTATAATGCCCGGGATACGCTTCGTGAACGGTTACATTATCTGTTGTATAATAATCGAATTGTTTTAGCCAATCTTCTTTTTGTTTGGCTGTCCACAAAGCATCAACCGGTGTAATGTAGTAATATGATTCTGTGGCTTTCTTTTCAAACGGACCTACAACATCCATAGAAGCGGTGCTGGTGGCGCGGGCAAACTGCGGCGTTTCTTTTACCTGCACACGAACGTCGGAAGGCATCGAGCAAATATTTTTATCTGATAAAAAATGCCGGATAGCTTCTAAATGTTCTTTAGCTTTTGGTATCAAACTATCGGCAGACGGATGTTCTTTCTGCATATCATCATGCACGGCAATTGGTTTTTTATTTGGATTGATAATCTTCGCCGCCGCATTAAAACGTTCCTGTTCTTTCTTTAGTTCATCTAAACCGATAGCTAAAATTTGCTCCGGTTCCATCGTAATGCCTTCATCGTACAAAAGCATTTTTTTATAATTGTCTTTACCAATTGCATACTTGTTATTTGCCTTTGGCAACTTTTCTTTTTGCAGCCAGCTAATGAAGTTTTGATATGAAGCAATTGCGCTGTCGTTCGCTGTGGTAAAGGCTTTCATCAAAGTATCATTCTTCAAATCTTTCAAGGCAAGCAACAAATCGCCTTTTAAAAAATCGGCATTGCCTTGCGCAATTTGTATTGCCGTTTCGATATATGGTTTCGGTAACGAATCGTCTAAATTTTCTTTGGCGGCCGCAAATAAAGAAGGCAAAGATTGTTCGATTACAATCATATCTTTTACACGCTCATCAAGCGGCGCAAAATTTCGCTTGATATATAAACTCACATCTATCGCGCCGGCATACGTCATCGGGTTATGCGTGTATGCTTTCATGTTTTCAAAATTAAAAATTTCGCTTTCAACAGCCGAACGCAGAATGCGGTAATCATACCAATCTTTATCGCTGAGCGAAGACGAATCTGTTTGTTCAAGGTTAGATAACGAACGGTGCAAACGGCTCAGTTCGCTGTCGAGAGAAGCTTTGCTGTAGCTGGCAATTTTTCCATCGTATTCATGAAAACCAAGCGCCACAGCCTGCAAAGGTCGCCAGGCTAAATAGCCGTTTATATAATCATCAGCAACAGAAGAAAAAGAAGATTTATGCGAAGTGGTTTGATTGTTAGTTGACGAATTATTGCAACAAATAAAAAAAGACAAGCCAAGAATAAGAAGCAGTTGTTTCATAGCGATGAAGTTTGCGTAGCTGTAAAAATATAAAAAAGAAAAAAGGATAACAATACAATTGCGCTCTTATAATAAATTGCTTTTGTTATGATTTATCAATTCTTATTTTTATACAATACAAATTTGTATCGCATACTTATGCGGTACAAAAGAATGCACGATAAAATATTTTTGCCTATTAAACCGAAGAAGAATGATAAAGATTTTGATTTACGATGATATTAAGGAACTGCGCGAAACCTTAGAGTTACTTCTTGATAACACAGATGGTTTTGAAGTGGTTGGTGCGTTTGATAATTGCGAAACTGCGGTAACTGATATATCGGTATTAAAACCAGACGTTGTATTGATGGATATTGATATGCCCGGCTGCACCGGAATTGAAGGCGTAAAGTGCATTCGGAAAGTGAACAGTGATGTAAAAATTCTTATGCAGACTGTATTTGATGATAACAAGAATATTTTTGAAGCCATTAAAGCCGGCGCTAACGGTTATACGTTAAAGAAAACGTCTCCTGCCAAACTGATCGAATACATTACAGATGCGTATGAAGGCGGCGCACCCATGAATGCTTCCATTGCCACACAGGTTTTAAAAATGTTTGCCGGTCAGCCTTCGCGTGCTGTAAGTAATTATAATTTATCTGAGCGCGAAAAAGAAGTGTTGCAATTATTGGTGGATGGTAATAGTTATAAAATGGTTGCTTACGATATGAATATTTCTATTGATACCGTAAGAAGCCACATTCGTAATATTTATGACAAATTGCATGTAAACTCTAAGAGCGAAGCGGTTGCCAAAGCATTAAAAGATAAGATTGTGTAAAAGTGAAACGTGAGAAGTTAGACGTGATTATTTATAACAATTTGGTGTGTGATATTTACTATTGAACCTGCAACCACAAAAAGCCATAACCAGCCAGCTTTATATCTTTATTTCCTTCAACATTATCTGTATTATTGGCAGAAGAAAGCAGGGTTTGTAAAGTATGATTTTCGTGCAAATTTATTGTTTGTTCTTTATCGCTCAGGTTGTGTAAAACAATAATTGTTTTGCCCTGCCATTCGTAACGAATGCCAAGTACCGAATTTGATTTTGTATCAACCAGGTTCCAGTTTCCATAGCTGATTTGCGGTAAGTTTTTGTGTAATTGAATAATTTCTTTTATAAACGGCAGCAACGCTTTTTTATCTTCGTGTTCTGCTGCCACATTTACTTTTTTGTAAGTATAATTTCCCGTGTCAATAACCCGAGATATGGTAACGGCTGCTGTAGAGAAACCTGCATTTTTACTGCTATCCCATTGCATTGGTGTGCGTACACTTTCGCGTTCGTTAAGAGCTAAATTATCACCCATTCCTATTTCTTCGCCATAACGAACAACCGGCGTACAAGGCATCGTAAATAAAAGGCTGTAAGCCATTTTTTCCATTGCCAGATTATTAAGCATCGGCGCTAATCTTCTGCGAATACCGCGATTGTACAATTGCATACTCTCTTCGGGTCCCATACGTTTATAAACCTCGCCTCTTTCTTTCTTCGATAACCTGCCTAAATCTATTTCATCATGATTGCGGAGAAACTGTCCCCACTGCGATTGCTGCGGAATGTTTTTCGTTTCCTCCAATGCTTTCTGCAATGGCTTTACTTCGCCGGTTGTGAGCGCGTAAAACAAATGTTGATTTACCCAGAAATTAAACATCATATTAATGCGCTCACCATTTTGTCCGTAATACTTTTCATTCAGTTTGGGTTCAACATTCGCTTCGCCTAATATGATGGCATCTTTGCGGATGGATTCAATATAATTGCGCATATCGTTGATAAGCTCGAATTGCAGAGGAAAATCATCGCCTTTGATTTGCGGTATTTCTATGGTAAACGGAACGGCATCCATACGAAACCCGGCAATACCTTTATCTAACCAGAATTTGATGATTTTTTTTACTTCAGCCTGCACGTCTTTATTCTGCATATTTAAGTCTGGCTGAAACTTATAAAAGCGGTGATAATAATATTCTTTAGCTATGGAATCGTAACTCCAGATTTCCTTTTGCACGCCGGGAAACACCATGCCGACATTATAATTTTCAGGTCTTTTCGTTTGCCATACATACCATTTGTGATAAGCAGAATTTGTATCCTTTTCGGCTTCTTTAAACCACGGACTTTCGTCGGATGTATGATTCACAACGAGGTCCATAATCACGCGAATATTGTTTGCTTTTGCAGCCTGCATAAACGTATCAAAATCCTGCGTTGTGCCAAGCCGGTTATCTATGTTGTAATAATCCGAAATATCATAACCATCATCGAGGTTTGGTGTTGGTTGAAAGGGCGCCAACCAAATGGTATTGAAACCTAATGAATCGAGATAAGAAAGCTTTTGTGTTAAGCCTTTAAAATCACCAATGCCATCGCCATCTGCATCTTTAAATTTTTCTACATCAACATTATATATCACAGCTTTTTTGTACCACCACGCGTTTGCAGAATCTTGAGAAATCTCTTTTATCGCTACTTCTTTATCATTAGAAAAAGCACTTTTTTCTTTTGTGAGAAAATAAACAGCCACAGCTATAATGATGAGAGTAATAACAGCAATAATACCTTTCTGATTCTTCATTGATAATCCGGAAACAGGTGAACAATTATGTTTCTCCTGACGTGCAAAACGGTTGCCAATAAAGATGCAATTGTGTCTAATGGCTTAAATGTTGCTTTACTATTCGCCTCAATTACATTGTTATGCCTAAAGAATTAGATACATCATCCTTACAAAATAAAACCATTGTTATTACCGGCGCATCAAGTGGCGTTGGTCGTGCCGCGGCGCTTCAGTTTGCAAAACACAAAGTCACGCTGGTATTGGCTGCACGAGGTGAAAAAGCTTTGTACAGCGCAGCCGAAGAATGTAAAGAATGGGGTGCCAACGCCATTGCCGTAGTAACTGATGTTACCAATGCAAACGATGTGAAAGAGCTTGCCAAAGCCGCTATAGAATTGAGTGGAAAAATAGATGTCTGGATAAACAATGCCGGTGTATTAGCTGCCGGTGATTTTGATAAAACGCCGGTTCAGGTTCATACACAAGTAATAGAAACCAACCTGATTGGTTATGTACATGGTGCACATGCCGCCTTGCCTTATTTTATAAAACAAGGTTATGGATCTTTGATAAATAACATTTCTGTTGGCGGCTGGTTGCCCGTTCCTTTTGGCGTTGGTTATTCGGCAAGTAAATATGGTATTCGCGGCTTTTCTGAAGCTTTGCGCGGCGAGTTGGCTAAGTATAAAGACATTCATGTATGCGATTTGTTTCCTGCTTTTTTAGACACGCCCGGAACACAACATGCCGCTAATTATACAGGTGTGATGTTAAAGCCTGCGCCGCCAGTTTACGACCCGCAGAAAGTAGCAAAAGCCATGGTGAAACTGGCAATACAACCGAAAGATGGAACAACGATTGGAAGCGTTGCAACCTTATTACGATTGGCTCATTTTATATCGCCTAAACTTACCCGCAACTTCACCGGTTTGTTTATGAAAACGTATTTCAACGTGGCAGAAGAGACGCCTGTAACAAGCGGCAATTTGTTTGAACCGGTTGAATATGGAACCAGTGTTTACGGCGGCTGGAATTCGCCTGCCGATGCGGCTGTGCGAAACAAACGATTAGCCGTTGCCGGTTTGTTATTTGCCGGCGTTACGGCTGGTTTGTGGATGATGAGTAAAAAGAAAAAATCAATGACAGTGTAATTTATTTGTAATCGGGTGTTGATCGCATATCAAATTTTTGATAGTATTACATCAATCTCAAACTTCACATTTTTTTATACTAAGATATTCTGCGTAACGGTTTGTCCGTCGAGCATACGAATAATACGGTGGCTGTAACGCGCATCGTGCTCACTATGTGTTACCATAATAATCGTTGTGCCTTGTTCATTTAACTCCGTAAGAAGTTCCATAACTTCATTACCGTTGTTGCTGTCGAGGTTTCCGGTAGGTTCATCGGCAAGTATTAGTTTCGGGTTGTTTACAACGGCGCGCGCTACGGCAACACGCTGTTGCTGACCACCTGAAAGCTGCTGTGGATAGTGGTTTCGGCGATGCATGATTTGTACTTTATCCAAAACATATTCAACGCGTTTTTTACGCTCATCCGCTTTTACGCCGGTATAAATGAGAGGCAATTCTACATTTTCGTAAACAGTCAGCTCATCAATCAAATTAAAACTTTGAAATACAAAACCAATGTTGTGCTTGCGCACATCGGCTCGCTTGCGCTCATTGAAATGCGCCACTTCAATGCCGTTAAAAACGAAGCTGCCTTTATCGGGATCATCTAATAAACCCAGGATATTTAATAAGGTTGATTTGCCGCAACCGGAAGGTCCCATGATGGCAACAAACTCGCCTTCTTTCACATCTATGGTTAATTTGTTAAGGGCAATGGTTTCTACTTCTTCCGTGCGGTATACTTTTTCTAATTCCGTAATTTTTATCATTGTTTTGAAATTTGATATTTATAGTTATTGTTGGTTTTACTTTTTATCGAGAATCAATTCCTGCATTTTATCGTAATTATCATAACTGCTCGTTACCACTTTATCGCCGGGCTGCAAGCCGCCAAGCACTTCAAAATAATCTGTGTTTTGTCTGCCTAACTGAATGTCTTTTCGTAAAGCCATTTTTCCATCGGGATTGACTTTAAAAATCCAGTTGCCACCTGTTTGCTGGTAGAAGCCGCCTTTTGGTACAAGCACAGCCTGCGTTTCATCGCTAAGTGCTAATAAGATTTGTAAAGTCTGACCACGGCGAATGCCTTTTGGTATATCACCATCAAACGACATATCAACCTGGAAGCGGCCATTGGTTACCTGCGTATAAACTTTCTTAATTTTTAACGTGTAATCTTTATTGGCAAAATTGAATTTGCCTTCCAGTCCATTATAAACCTGGGAGATATAATGTTCATCAATATCTACCCGAACTTTAAAACCACTTAATACATCAATTTGTCCCAAACGTTCGCCTTTGTTTTTATTCTGACCAATCTCCGCATCAAGAGAAGTTAACTGACCATCAACCGGCGCCCGTACAATCAAATCACCAACTTTCTGACGCATTACGGCAAGTGCATTTTGCGAGCCATTATAAGACTGTTGTGCCTGATTTAGCTGCTGCTTGTTAGAAGAGCTGTCTTGTGTAAGTAATTGCTCGGTCAATTTCTTTTTGGCTACCTGGTAATCGTATTTATTTTTTGCCTGCTGATAATCCTGCGAGCCAATCGCCTTTTGGTCGTACAATTTCTTATCAAGGGTGTAAATGCGTTCCGCTTCTTTTAAATCATTCTCTACATCCGTCATTTGGTTTAGCTTGGTAGTTGTGTTTTGAACCGCATTATTACGTGCAATCTGCATTTGTGTAAGCAGGTTATATACTGATGTTTCCTGGTTTACCAGATTGAGTTCAAGGTCTGTGTTTGATAAGCGCATAATCGGCTGATTTTTTTTCATCACAGTTCCGTCTTCCACGTACTTTTCTTCAACACGTCCACCTTCCATCGCATCCAAATAAATGGTTGAAACCGGCATTACAACACCATTTACGGGAATGGTAACCTGGAACGGTCCTTTGGTAACATCGCTGATGGTAATACGGTCAGTATCTACATTCAATTTGGCGCCACCGGAGGTAAAATAAAAGCTACCGGCAATTAACAACACGATCGCTGTAATACCTGCGATGGTTAAAATTCTTTTCGTTGTCCATTTCTTTTTCTGTATAACTCTGTCCACTGTATAAATTTTTACCTGAAATTAAGGTTGCGGTTATAAATTTTGTTATCTGAATTTTAAAGAAAGAATATTTATGATACTAAAATCAGTTGCTTTTGGAAAAGCCGCTGATGTTTTTACACAACCCGCATCACAAACTTTTTCAATTGATTTTGTTTGCCATTTTGCAAGGCAAAGAAGCGTTACAAAAGCAACTATATTTAAGGCTATCATTTTTTTTATGTTCAACATATTATTTCAGTTTAGTTTTTAAAAAAATCCGGTATAGAAATACCAGAACAATTGCACATGATGAAAACTGAATCCTTTATTGAAAGCTTGGTGCCAACAGAAATGATTATTGATAATCAACAGCTTAGCTTTAAAATGCTATGTATTTACTGTACGCATTTGTACAAACACTGTACGGTTTTGATACAATAAGCTATCGAAGTGATTTCATGATATAAATTAAAGGGCAAATCTTTTCTTTGCGCTATGAAAATAAACAGGCTCTGGCTTATTATTCTGCTTTCGGTTGTATTGTTATTTGTTCGTCTTGGCGGCACCAGTGTTTTCCAGGTTGCCGAAGCGCGCAACAGCGAATGCGCCCGTGAAATGATGGTTGGCAATGATAAAATAACACCCACATTCAATGGCGTTTTACGAACCGATAAACCCGCACTCGAATATTATGCTATGATGGCCGCTTATAAATTGTTTGGCGTAAATGAAGGCAGCGCCCGTTTTTTTTCTGCGGTATGTGGTTTCCTGGTTATTGTTTGCACATTTTTATTTGTAAGAAAGCATGTAAATGCAAACGCGGCGTGGTGGAGTGCATTTATCCTGTTATCGTCTATGCATACAATCGTTCAGTTTCGGCTGGCTACACCAGATCCGTATTTGATATTATGTCACGTGTTATCGCTCTATTGCTTTTGGGAAGGTTTTACAAGCAAGCAGTTTACATGGTATGTATTGATGTATCTTTTACTTGGTTTGGGTTTTTTTGCCAAAGGCCCGGTAGGCCTGGCTTTGCCTGCTTTGACAATCTTTTTATATCTTTTATTTACCCGTCAGTTTACCTGGAAAAATATTTTGCAATTGCAGCCTTGGTTTGGAATTTTAATAACGGCAATGGTTGCTTTCCCGTGGTATTATTTGGTTCATGTTCATACAGCCGGAGACTGGACAAAAGGGTTTTTCCTGCAACATAACGTGGGGCGTTTCGATGAGCCGGTAGACAATCATGGTGGTCCGTTTATCGTTACTTTTTTGTTTGTAATACTTGGCTTGTTTCCTTTTTCAGCGTTCTTTGTCAGAGCGGGTAAATATGTGTGGCAAAACAGGAAAACAAATCGTTTTTTATTGTTTCAATTTATTGCGTTTTGGTGCGTGGTTGGGTTTTATTTCTTTTCAAAAACAAGACTTTTAAATTACACCACGCCAGCGTATCCGTTTTTTGCTATCATGCTGGGTTGCTGGCTTTCAGAAAAGTTGCCGGTTTTATCTTTCAAAAAGCTAAAACCGGAGTTGCTCGTTATTTTTATTCTAACCATACTGATGCCGGTTGGTATTTATATCTGGGCAATCAATACCAAGCCGGTAGATGAAGTAAGCTGGATTGCTTTTCCGTTGGTTGTTTTTACTATCGGCGGCGTATTGGCATTTATTTATGCAAGGCAAAATGTAGTAAAGTCTTTATCAACCATCGGTTATACATATATGATTGCAACGGTATTGGTTTTTGCGTGGCTGTTCCCGGCAATGGATGATGTAACGGCGATGAAAAAACATCAGGATGTGATTGCGCATTCGCGAAATATAGCAGCTTATAAAGACCTAAATGATGCGTTTGTTTTTTATGCAAAAAAGCCGATTCCTGTTTTACCAACTGTTGATAGTTTATCCCATTATATCAATTCTCATCCGGATGTATTGATTCTTTATAACGGAAAAGATTTTACTCAATTAGACAGTATGCCTTCGCTTCAGTTGTACAGTAAAGACAGGGATTTATTCAGCTCAAAATATTCAGCTATCTACAAAAATAAATAAAGTAGCAAGAGACAAGGATCAAGGAACTAGAATTAACAATCAAGTATAAAAAGAAATACAAGGACCAAGGAATAAGAAACAAGATAAAAGACGCAAGATTAATTAACAAAATTCGCTTTGCATTTGCTTTCCAAAATCTGTTCCTTATTTTCTTTTATACTTCTAATCTAAAATAAAAATCCCAAACCTTGTATCTTGAATCTTGTCTCTTGTCTCTTGTTCCTTGATTCTTCTTTTATACTTGTTTCTTGTATCTTCTATCTTGAATCTTGTTCCCTGAACCTTGCATCTTGTCTCTTTTTTGGTTCATTTATCATTTATAATTGCCCTTTATCGGAATCAAATTTATTTTTTGTAACGTTTTAATAAATTTGTACGTTACATAACAGATTAACTGTTTCCTTTCTGTTTTAACTTATACTATGAGTTTAAAAAAATGCTCCATACTGGCAGTAGATGATGACCCCGATGTACTGATAGCTGTGCGCATGTTATTGAAAAATGAAGTTCAGAAAATTGTGGTTGAAAAAAATCCGGAAAGCATTCCGGCTCTGTTGAAAGAACACAATTTTGATTTGATGTTGCTGGATATGAATTTCAAATCAAGCATCAATACGGGCAATGAAGGTTTGTTTTGGCTGAAACGCGTAAAATCACTAAAGCCTAACATACAAGTCATTATGATTACAGCGTACGCTGATATTGACCTTGCGGTTCGGTCTTTAAAAGAAGGCGCGTTCGACTTTATGGTGAAACCCTGGCACAACGATAAGTTGCTCACCACCATTGAAGATGCGCTTGAAAAAAACAGTAAGCAGCAACGTTCTGATGCGCGTAACGGCAAAGACAGCATTATTGGAACAGAACTGCTTGGCGAAAGCGAAGTGATGCAGGACATCTTTTATAAAATTGCCAAGATTGCTCCAACCGATGCCAATATTTTAATTCTCGGTGAGAACGGAACCGGTAAAGATTTAATTGCCAAAGCCATTCATCAAAAGTCGTTACGCGCCAAACAACCGTATGTAAAAGTTGATGTGGGCGCGCTTACAGACAGCTTGTTTGAAAGTGAATTGTTTGGTCATAAAAAAGGCGCTTTTACCGATGCCCGCGAAGAACGTGAAGGCAGGTTTGAATCTGCCAACGGCGGTACTTTGTTTTTAGATGAAATTGGTAATATTTCTCTTACACAACAAGCCAAACTGCTTACGGTTCTGCAAAACAGAATGGTAACAAAATTAGGTTCCAATCAACCCATGCCGATTGATATACGGTTGATTTGTGCAACCAATGTTACGCTTGCCGATTTATCGAATGAAAATCGTTTTCGTAAAGATTTAATTTATCGTATCAATACAGTTGAAATTACGGTTCCGCCTTTACGCAAGCGCAAAGAAGATATTATGATGCTCGCAAAGTATTTCGCCAATATATATGCGTCTAAATACATGAAGCCTTCGATGACGTTTGATAGAGCTGCCGTAGATAAATTAGAAGCATATCATTATCCGGGCAATGTGCGCGAGTTGCAATATACCATTGAACGTGCTATTATTATGAGCGACGGAGAGGTGCTGCTGGGAAGGGATTTGATTTTTTCACCCATTGAATCGGTGCCTGTTGCCGTACCTGTTGGTGATGGCGACAGCAACCTCAGTCATCTTGAAAAAAATACCATTTTAAAGGTCATAGAAAAACATGGCGGCAACATTACCAAAGCGGCTAAAGAGTTAGGATTAACCCGAACTGCCTTATACAGGAGACTTGATAAATATGACATATAAAAAGTACGAGCTTAGCATTCTTGTTCGCGTTATTATCATGTTTGCGGTGCTTTGTGCCGAGTCTTATTTTATCGTAAGTCAGCAATATGTTTATGCGGTTATTCTTTCGCCGGTTGTTGTTATACAAGTCATTAATTTTTATCTTTTTCATAAACGCGCGCAGCGCGAAGTAGAAGAGTTTGTAGAAGCCATTCATTACCGCGATTTCTCCCGCCATTTTAATGTAAAGCTTGCGCCCGCCGGCTTGCAGCCATTGCGTAGTGGTTTTAATGAAATCAATTTTGCATTTAAACAAATTTCGCGCGAGAAAGAAACGCAATATCAGTATCTGCAAAAACTGCTTGAGATTGTAAATACCGGAATTTTATCTTATGATATCGAAAGCGGCGTTGTGGTTTGGATGAATGAATCTTTAAAAAATTTATTACAGATTCCTTACCTGCGCACCATCGAATCGCTTGACAGAAGAGAGCCGGCGCTAACTTCGCAAATCATAGATTTAAAACCAGGCGAAACGCTGATAACAGAAGTTCATCCCGAACGAACAACCATTAAAGTCTTGTTATCGGCAACTGCTTTTGAAACTGAAGGCAGAACCTACAAATTGATTGCGTTTCAAAACATAAACGAAGCATTGGATGAAACAGAGAATAACGCATGGCAAAAATTGCTTCGCGTATTAACTCATGAAATCATGAATTCGGTAGCACCAATTTCTTCACTTGCCGGAACTTTAAAAGACAGGCTGCAACAATCAATTCCTCAACTTGCAAACAGCAATGGCTCGGTTGATGATTTGCAAACCGGCATTGATACCATTCGCCGCCGAAGTGAGAATTTGTTGAAGTTTGTTGATACTTATCGTAACCTGAACAAGATACAAACGCTTTCTCTTACAACAGCTTATGTGAGAGATGTTTTTGAAAATCTCTACCAGTTAATGGAACCTACGCTGGAAGCCAAAAATATTGAACTTGATATTATTTTAAAAGATACATCGCTGCAATTAGAAGCTGATATTAACCTGATAGAACAAGTTCTTATCAATCTTATAATCAACGCCATTGATGCGGTAAAAGATAAAACGGCTCCGCATATTCATTTAACCGGAACGGTAAACAGCAGTAAAAAGGTGATCATTAAAGTTTCGGATAATGGTTATGGCATGGATAAAGAAGTGCTGGATAAAATATTTGTTCCCTTCTTTACAACAAAGAAAACCGGCAGTGGCATTGGTTTGAGTTTGTGTAAACAAATCATGCAACTACATAAAGGTTCTATTGCCGTGCAAAGCGCCGTAGGAGAGGGAACGACTTTTACGTTACAATTTTGATAATAGAACACAGATTTTTTTACTGAATAGAATCCTGAAAATCTGTTATGAAATCCATGTTATCTGTGTTCTATTTAAATAAAAAAGCCCGCAAAATGCGGGCTTTTTTATTATAGTTTAATTTCTTCATCATTGCTGTCGAAAAAATGAAATTCAGTAAGATAATAATCGTTGTTTTTAGTAACGTGAATCTTTGTTTGGTATTTACGACTCCACTTTTGACGGATGGAATTGAAATTAAGAAATGTTCCTTTGGTGAGATGCGAATACAAAATCGGGTGAACTGCAACCGTAATGTTCTGATGCTGGTGAGTAACGAGATAATGCAGGCGCTTTTCAATTTCTTCAACCAGCAAAACCGTTGGCGAAATTTTGCCCGTGCCATTACAGGAAGGGCAGATCTCTGATATATTAATATTCACTTCGGGCCTCATGCGTTGGCGTGTAAGCTGCATAATACCGAATTTAGAAATAGGAAGAACCGCATGTTTCGCGCGGTCGGTGCGCATAAATTCTTCCATTGCATCCTGAATTTTTTTCTTGTTTTCAGGATTCTTCATATCAATAAAATCAACCACGATAATGCCACCAATATCACGTAAACGAAGCTGGCGTGCAATCTCTTCAGTCGCTTCCAGGTTGGTTTGCAGTGCATTTTCTTCCTGGCTGTTGCTTACGCTTTTATAGCCGCTGTTTACATCTATTACATGCAAAGCTTCGGTATGTTCGATAATTAGATAAGCGCCGCTGGGAAGATTTACGGTTTTGCCAAACGAGGATTTGATTTGTTTGTTTATACCAAACTGATCGTAAATGGGCAAGCCGTTGTTGTAATACGTTACAATATCAGCTTTATCGGGTGCAAACTTTTGAATGTAACTTTTGGTATCGTTATAAATATTTTTATCGTTTGTTACAATCCGATTAAAATCTTCATTCAGTAAATCGCGCAGAATACTTGTGGTTTTATCCTGTTCACTCAAAATTTTGCAGGGCGCTTCGGCTCCGTGCAGGCTTTTTTGAATGTTGCTCCAGGTATCTACCAGCATCATTATATCTTCATGCAATTCCGCAGCTTTCTTGCCTTCGGCAGCCGTACGTACAATCACACCAAAGTTTTTTGGTTTGATGGATTCTACAATTTTCTGCAACCGTTTTCTTTCTTCGGATGAATGAATTTTCTTGGAAACAGCAACTACATCGTTAAACGGAGTCACTACAATATATCTTCCGGGAAGCGAAAGTTCGCAGCTTAAGCGCGGACCTTTGGCGGCAATCGGTTCTTTCAGAATTTGAACTAAAACGTTTGGCTTACCGCCAAGCACTTCGTTTATTTTCCCGGTTTTTACAATTTCAGGTTCTATCTGGAATTTTGTAAAATCGAAACCGTTTTCATCTTTTTCGTTCGTGGCTAATTGCGTAAATTTTAGCAGCGACTTGGCATACGGACTTAAATCTGTATAATGTAGAAAAGCATCTTTTTCAAAGCCCACATCTACAAAAGCAGCATTGAGTCCGGGAATTAATTTTTTTACTTTGCCAAGATATAAATCTCCTACTGCAAAGCTGGCGTCTGCTTTTTCACTATGCAGTTCTACCAGTTTTTTATCTTCCAGCAACGCTATTTCTACGCCTGTCGTTGCCGCGTTAATAATTAAATCTTTGTTCACAAATTGAGCAACTTTAAATAGGTTAAATAAAATAATAAAAGCAGAGAACACTTAGATTCTGTTTAGAAACATTGGTGTACAGCACCACATCTTGCGTGATTTCTGCTGCTGTTTAAGGTCGTAGATAAGGAGAAGGAAAAGTTGCGTACAAAAAACCGGAGCAGTAATATCAGGAAGAAAACCGGAATATTTTTATTCCGGTAATATTAGTTCAGTCAGAAGAAAATTTATTTATTCTTCTTCTTATGGCGATTTTTTCTAAGTCTTTTTTTGCGTTTATGCGTGGCAATCTTATGACGTTTTCTTTTTTTTCCGCAAGGCATACGTAAAATATGTTTTTATAATTAAAAATAGTTTGCTATTGTAATGCTTTAATTCTTTCTTCTATTGCCTGTTTCGCTGTGGGAATCTCTATTTTATTCTGAGCGTCTTTGTACCATTTAATTGCATTGGCTTTATCGCCTTTGCGCTCATAGGTTTCCGCTAAGTATAAAATGGCTTCCGCATTGTAAGGCTGTTTGTTTACCACGATGATAAAACGCTCTATTGCGCGGTCGTATTGACCACTGCGAATGCCTCCCAAACCAAGCATCATTTGTCCATATAAGTTGTCGGGATTTTTTTCTACAACCTGCCGGATGCTCATAATTCCCTGCATTGGATTGTCTGAAATATCACCAAACATATAACAGGCGCCAATCCCGATTTTGGCAGAATCATCTGCCGGATTCAATTCCAGACTTTTTTCAAATAACGACTTCGCGTTTGTTGCCATCCACTGCTGATAGGTAGCATTTTCGCCTGTTATCAGGTTATCTAACATTAAACGGGCTGCAAAGTTGAGCTTTTTTTCAGAATTTTCCAACTTACCGGCTTCGCCTGTATAATAAGCGCCTAATAAATGATGATGAATAGTGTCATCCCAGAAGTCAGACAATTGATCATACACCTTTATTTGCTGTGCTTTTACATCGCCGCGCACCACGCTGTTTTCAAGCTGAGTTATTTTTGTTAATTGTTCAGGTGATAGTTTAGATTTTGCTTCAGCGAGTACCGTTTCAGTCGTAGCCGTTTCTTTTATGGTAGAGGAAGAATCGGCATTATGGTTTGTAGAAACTACCGGTTCAATCTTTTTATCAGGAATGGTTCTGCCAAAAAAAAACAGGCAGGCAAATAATAAAATGCCGCCTGTAACTACAATTGTTTGTTTATTCTTCATTCAAATACTTTCGCCTGCAAAATTACTCTTTTTGCTTGCCATGCATTTCTTTTACTTCGTTAATAAATTCTTTAGAAGGTTTAAAAGCCGGAATAAAATGCTCGGGTATTTCTACCGCTACGTTTTTCTTAATGTTTCTGCCGATTTTAGCGGCGCGTTTTTTCGTGATAAAACTTCCAAAACCCCGGATATAAATGTTCTCACCTTTCGCTAAACTTTCTTTAATCTCCTTTAGCATTGTTTCTAAGGAAACTAAAACATCTACTTTAGCAATTCCTGTCTTATCTGAGATGTTTGTAATCAGGTCCGACTTCCTCATGTTGCTTTTGCTTTTTTATAAATCAAAGAATTATTCAAAATATAAACTACTGATAATTGGTTATAAATTATTAATCAATAATTTATAATAATATACATTGTTAAAATGGATAGACAGCAATTTACTTGCCAATTAGCCGATTGGCATGCTTTTGAAAATAAGCGCGTATTGCCCTGGAAAGAAGAAAAAGATGCCTACAAAATATGGCTAAGCGAAATTGTATTGCAACAAACGCGTGCTGCTATGGCAACCAGGTATTATGAAGCGTTTATAAACCGGTATCCGGCAATTACAGATTTAGCCAAAGCGCCGGACGAGGAAGTGTTTAAATTGTGGGAAGGATTGGGATATTATACCCGCTGCCGTAACCTGCTGGCGACAGCAAGATTTATTTCGAACGAATTAAACGGGAAGTTTCCCGACCGTTATGAAGATATTCTCGCGCTAAAAGGAATTGGTCCTTATACGGCAGCCGCCATTGCTTCTTTTGCTTTTAATTTACCTCATGCGGTGGTAGATGGTAATGTGTTTCGTGTATTGGCGCGTTGCTTTAACATCAATACACCAATTGATAGCAACGAGGGAAAGAAGCTTTTTACAAACCTTGCCAACGAGGTTTTGGATAAACAAAATCCTGCAAAACATAACCAGGCAATTATGGATTTTGGTGCTGTTATCTGCAAGCCAATCAGTCCATTATGTAATCAATGTTCCATGCAGAATACTTGTGAAGCATACCTTCATGGCAATGTAAACGAGCTGCCGGTAAAAGCCAAACTGAAAGAAAGAAAAGACAGGTGGTTTACCTATTTTATTTTTACAGTTACTGATAAAACGCTTGTGCATCAAAGGTTGCAAAAAGATATATGGCAACAGTTGTATGAATTTTACCTTGTAGAAACCGAAGGCAATAAATTATGGAACGAGAAAGACGTTCGGGATTATCTGGCTCACCAGTTTTCTGTTAGTGATGCAAGTGTGAGATACATTTCGCCGGAGTTATCGCAGCAACTTACACATCAAACCATTCATGCTGTATTTATCAAAATAAAATTATCTAAAATACCGGAAACATTAAAAGATTACAATTGGGTTGTCGAAGAACAAATAAAGCAATTGCCGTTTCCAAAAATCATCAATGAATATCTTAACAGCACAAGCTTTCCGGCAACTTTATTTTAGAATAATATACAATTTAAGTAACAGAACAATGCCTGCAAATAGTTCGCAGGCATTGTTTTAATATATACTTGATTCATCATTATATTTTCACTTACGGCTTATTATGATACACACTTTCATTATCAGCTAACTTCCAGTTGTTATCAAAGAAACCAGCCATTTCTACAGCGTCGGCGCCTTTGATAAGCATGCCTAAACGAAATATCATCACATCAGGAAAACCGCTGCCACCGGCAAAATATTGGTTAGCAGAAGCGGCGTTCATTCCTTTTACACCGGTTCCGGCAACAACACCAACCGAAGTCAGTGAATCTTTTTGCGGCCAAATAAAATATGCGCCCAAATCATCGCCCTGCCATGTTTTGGAACCTGCTGTTACTATATTACGTTTCACCTGTATCGGGCAATTTGATAACAAACTATTCCAGGCTGCGTGAGTAGTTGCATTGCCATAAATAATTACGTTTCTGCCTTTGTATTTTGCAGGCGAATATTCTACATCAGAAATAATATCTACGGCACCGTTGCCGCGATAATACCACGATTCTGCATCGTACATAGCTTTGTTATAATTGCTTTCGTTTTCTTCTTTATTTCCTTTTGTTCCATACACAAACAACATGTTGTGGTTAAACGCTTCTTTGAAAGTGCCATAACGTTGCGGTCCTTTCTGGTCTGCGCCGGGTTTGGTTGATAACGTCCAAGTATTGTTTTGTTTTGATAAATAAATTGTATCAAAAGCCATTTTTGTTGTGTACGATATGGTTGCGCTATCAAGCCGAATGTTTATGGTTGATTGATTGCCAAACTCACCTAAAGCAAACTGTAAAGTCTGCACATTTTGTGTTGTACCGATTACTGTTTTTGCTTTGTTATTTCTCTGCAAATGAATGGTGCTGTATTGTAACGGATGCGTTTGTTGCAAGATAGAAGCCCAGCGAAAAGCTGAAGAAATTCCCGGGCTTGATGTTGTAAAATCAATGTTATTAACAGCGCTGTCTTCCTGTAACGTATGCCATTTAAAAAAGTCGAAAAGCGGCTTCCAGTCAACGCTTTGATCACCAAACCAATGCTCGCCGCCGGGATATTCGTGATAACTGAAATCCGGATGAAAATCGGCCAGCACTTTTTTCATTTGCCGTGCATATTCTACGGAAACCACTTTATCAGAATCGCCATGCAAAATATAAACGCCGTAAGCTTTGTAATTCTTTGCCAGCTTCAATACATCGCTTTGATTGCCGGCGCGCAACAACATTTGTTCTGTTGATGAACGGCTGCTATCAGGAATTTTACCATCTGCCGAGCCATATTCTTTCAATGTCGGGTAACCGGAACAAGCACCAATCGCAGCCCATTTATCCGGATAAGTAGCGCCTAAAAACCAGGTGCCATGTCCGCCCATAGAATGACCTGTTAAGTAGATGCGTTGCGGGTCTGGTTTAAATCTTTCTTTTGCTATGTCTAATACTTCGAGCGCATCCAAACGTCCCCAGTCTTCCCAGTTAAAACCACGCGGGCGGCGATTAGTAGCCGCCACAACTGTTCCCCAGTCTTTAGAATGATATGCTCTTGCCTGGTTAATGGCTTCCACCGCAGCGCCATGCACAGAAAGAAATAAAGCATTTGTGCTGTCGCCGGGCAATTTTGGTGTAACCGAATAATATTGCAGGCTGCCATCCATTTTACTAATAAATGTACTGCTGTATTTGGCAGATGAATCTACTGTTTCTATTTGTATTGTTTTGGTATCAATCGGTTTGTTGTTGGCTGATAAAGTTAACTCGCAATTCGGTTTTCCTGTGGTTGTAATATTGCTTGCATCAAAACTAAAAATGACTTTGCGCGAAGACATTGCCGGAACAGAAGGAATCGTAGTTGTATTTTCTTTACCGGCAACTTTACTTTTAATGCTATAATTTTTTAAAAAATGGGTTGATGTATTGATGATAACAATTGCGCCTTGCAATACACCAGTTTGTTTGTTCAATACCACAAAAGGCATGGTAGAATCCGGCGGGCTGATGAACACCGGTTTTTCGGGATAAATAAGACTGGCTACAGTTTGCCCATACGTACGAATGTAAATATCATTATCTCCTTTTTTCAAGGCAACCGGAATATACAAATAACCTGCGCTATACGGATCGCCGGTATGAAGAACGCCATTTACAAACACAGCGCTATTGCCTTTTACGTTTAATAAAGCTGTTGTGGCTTTATCTGACGGATAAGATAAATACAAATAATTACCTAAAAAGTTACGGCTTCTGAACCGCCCGATACTATCCGCAGTAACCGCCTGCCATAATACAGATTCACCTTTGTTGTTTGTATAAAACGTATCGTTGGCTTTTGGTTTTTTTAAAGCCTGTGTAAAAAGTTGGTAAGCCAATGTATCGGAATACACAGCTTCGCGGCCGTAATGATGCGCATGACTTACCAATAACCCGTTTTTAAATGTATATGTTTCTTGCGCAGAAGACAAATTGCCGTAAAGTAAAAAAAGAAACAGCAGCGTTTGATAATGTCTCATATTGATGGATGGTGATTTTCGTGATTCTATTGAAATAAATAAAAAGATGTTTTATCGCATCATCTTTTTATAAAAGTCAGCTTTGTAATATTGAAAGAATTGAGAGATTGTTTTGCAGGCGCAGGCAAGATATTACACAAATGAAAATTGTTTTTGCAGAGTCGGTAAATGCGTGGTTTCGTTCCGTATAATTAAAATCTAATTGGCATTGTCAGACTTTGTATTACTCGGTATAAGTTTACAAAATCATTTAATAAAATAGTTCAAACACACTTTCAGAGTGAGCAAATTTTACTTTTAGGTTACTAAAGCACTTGTTGTAAATTATCTTATTATAGGAAAATATAACCTCATATTAAAGAACGATGTGAATTTTTTATAAGTTTGTTACATCTTTTTTAAGAGAACTTTCTGAACTTATCTATTATAAAACACTAAGAGAAATGATACAAAAGAACTGCTTATCACAAATTTTAAAGAAGAAATTTAATCAGGACTAACGAAGATTAAGAGACAGAATTTTGAAAAACAGAACTTTTATTTAAACAAAACTGCAAAGACTTATAAATTCATGACTTCTTAACTTATAATCGCATCTGCTGATTGTGACTGATGAAGCAATTATTTATATCAATGTCTTTATTAAGGAAATGAGTATGTCAGTTACTTATTTATAGCTTTCATCTTACGCAGCATTTTCGTTTTATATAATGTCTTAATGTTATACCAACAAGGCTCTCATCATAATGTTTAAAAATTCAACTGCTATGAACAAAAAGATCGTTTACCGATTGATTAGTTTGCTGTTCTGCATGTACTGCTTTACAGCGTTTGCTCAGGAAAAGAAGGTAATTACCGGGATTGTTAAAGACAGTACAGGCAATGGTGTGCCAAGTGTAACGGTTTCGGTTAAAGGAACAAAAACTTCCAGTGTATCGGATGGTAACGGGAATTTTAAAATCTCAGCTCCGACTGGTGGTACACTTGTATTTAGCAGCATCGGTTTCGGTACACAGGAAGTGGCTGTAGGTTCTGAAAGCTTTGTATCTGTTACATTAAACACAGAAAGTGCTGCTTTGAATGAAGTGGTTGTGACTGGGTTTGGAACAAGAGCGAATACCAGGAAATTATCTTATTCGATAGCGCAGGTAAGTGGCGCAGAAGTAGATAGAGCTGGTACTACAAACATTGTAAACTCTTTACAAGGCAAGGTGGCTGGTGTAATGATTAACCAGGGTGCCGGCGGGCCTTCTTCCAGTTCAAGAATCAGAATCCGGGGTAACTCAAATTTGAGCGGAACTACAATGCCGCTGTTTGTTGTTGATGGTGTATTAATACAGCCAGGTGGTACCGGAGCAGATTCCTGGGGTGATGGCAGAGACTTCGGTAATATTCTTAAGAATCTGAACCCGGATGATTATGAAAGTGTTACGGTACTGAAAGGTTCTGCAGCCAGTGCGTTATATGGCTCGCAAGGATTAAATGGTGTAATATTAATAACCACCAAAAAGGGCAGACAAAGAAATGGTTTGGGTGTAACCGTTTCTAATAATACCAATATTGATAAAGCCTACAAGCTTCCTGATTTTCAAAATGAATACGGTGGTGGAATCGATCCTTTTTTCCTTTCAAAAGATGCACAAGGGTATGATGTCGTTGATCCTGATAATGGTCCGTATTATAGTTTTGGACCTAAGCTTGACGGACATACTGTACACGATGCTGATGGCAGACTGGTTCCTTTTAAAGGAAATGACCTGTTAGATTTATTCAGAACAGGAGCTAACGTAAATACAAACGTAGCCGTAGAAGGCGGTACAGACAGAACAACCTTCCGGTTTTCTTATAGTAACCTGATGAACAACAGCATCATGGAAAATAACTATTTCAAGAGAAATACATTTACTTTAAGAGCTACGCAAAAATTAGGTAAATTTATTAATGTTGATGCCAATGCTACTTATGTAAACTCGAATACATTAAATCCGATATTACAAGGTGGAAATTCAAATCCGTTGTTCCGTTTTGCTTATTCAAACGCACGTAACTATGATGTAGATTATTATAAGAACCATTATATAGATACCTTGAACGGAGGTAGTATTGGTGGTAATGGTAATCCTACCGGTAACCCGTACACACGTAATTCTATGACAAGCGTGTTCTGGAATTATTATCAGAATAAAGTAAAACAAGTAGAAGATAATCTGCGTGCAGGTATTGACATTACAGGAAATATTACACCTTGGTTAACTCTGTTAATAAGAAGTAATTTCAATTCTCTTACCACGACAAATACCACAAAGAACAGAGGTCAGGGACCCGGATTTTTAGGAACTTCATCTTCCTACAGCCGTGGCTTGACTACGGATCAGTCGTTTCGTATACAAGGATTGTTATCAGCTAACAAAGAACTCGGGAAAAATTTTGACTTAAGTGCATCATTAGGCGGTGAAACACAAAGAGGGTTAGGCGGAGCTTACAATTATCTGTCTACATCAGGTGGTTTAAAGAATGCAGATATTTATACGCTGTCTAATTCAATTAATGCTTTAAGCACAGATTTTAGAACAGTGGGTCATGAGCGTTTGGATGCTGTGTATTTGTATGGCGATATTACGTATAAAAATATGCTTACTGTAAATTTCAGTGGTCGTAATGACTGGAGTTCTACGTTAACGTATCCCGATGGACACGGCAAGTACACTTATTTTTATCCATCAGTCGGAACCTCATGGGTATTTAGCGAATTATTACAAGACAATAAATCATTCAGTTTCCTTTCTTTAGGCAGGTTAAGAGCAAGTTTAGGATATACAGGTGGCGGAACTGATATTTATGCCACTTCTACCGGCGCCGGATATGTATTAAATGGAAATTATACAACAGCTACCGGAGCACTTGTACCTCGCTATCAATTAAACAGCTTAACTCTGAATAATCAGAATTTGAAAAACTTGTTAGCCAAAGAATGGGAATTTGGTACTGAACTTAAATTCTTAAATAACAGGTTGGGTATAGATGCAACCTGGTACAAGAAGAATACTAAAAATCAAGTAGTAACCATTGGTGCCGCACCTGAAAGTGGTTTGGGTGGAAGAATTATTAATGCAGGTAATATCCAAAACCAGGGTATCGAAATATCGCTGACCGGTGCCCCAATCAGATCAAAGAATGTACAATGGAATACAACTGTCAACTTTACAAGAAATAAAAATAAAGTAATTGATATTGATGCAAAAGATGGTGTAAATTCTTATAGTCTTGATTTGGCTTTTGGTGCTGATGTGGCTTCTGTTGCAGAAGTAGGTAAAGAATATGGCACCATTACAACCAGTTATGCGTATGCTTACGACTTAGTAAAAGGTTCTAAAACACTTGGTCAGAAATTATTGAAACAAGATGGCACTTACTGGCGTTCCGGCGACTACGGACAAGGTTCTCAAGATCTGGGAACAATGATGGAAAAATTCCTGTTAAGCAACGTCAACGAAGTAAGCTATAAAAACCTCAGTTTGTTTGTTCAGGTTGATGCGAAAGTGGGTGGGTTAATGGCATCTGCCACACACCAATATGGTTCTGAATATGGAAGCTTCGAAAGCACTTTATATGGTCGTGATGCCGAACATGGTGGTGTAGCCTGGACAGATGACAATGGCAAGTCAAGAAACGATGGTGTGATACCGCAAGGTGTCTTTGCACCGGGAACAGCGATTGGTGGAGTTGATGTAAGCAATATGAGTTACGCTGATGCAGTTAGCCAAGGTTTAACCAAACCAATGGCTGCATGGCAGTATTATGAAGGTATCGCAAGCTGGGGAACTGGTATTCGTGAATATTCAATTTTCGAAAATTCATGGGTATCATTAAGAGAAGTGTCATTAGGTTATAACATTCCCAAAAAACTGACTTCTAAAATAAAGTTCCAGAGTTTACGGGTAAGCCTTGTTGCCAGAAATTTCCTTTACTTGTACAATTCTGCTAAAGATCATATCAATCCGGAAAGTCTGTTTTCAAGCCGCCCGGGTGCGTTTGCAGAATATGGCGGACTTCCTTTGATAAGAACGTATGGTTTTATTGTTAATGCAGGTTTCTAAACTATAATGCTTAAAGAGAAATTACAATGATTAATTATAAGAAAATTGTTTATCTGTTCTTTGTTTTTGCAGCCATCACAAGTTGTAAAAAAGAGAACTTTGTAAAAGAAAATACGAATCCGGAAATTCTTACCAACATAGATGCAGAAAAAGAATTTTTAAATGCTACTATACAAATACATCAACAAGATTTTGAAGCATATTACGATTATTACAGGCGTATTATGCCATGGATGCAGATGGATGTAAATCAGACAGGAAACAGTAAAACATTAGTTACCGATGTAGGTAACTTTAATTCCCGCTATGGAATATTTTATCCAACATTAGGCGCTCAGATTGCCGATCTTCATTACATAATAGATTCAAAACCGGATGCTGAAAAGGCAAAATATGTGTATGTGTCTAACATAGCCGATATCCTGAAGATTTACTATGCATTTTATGTGTCAGACATTAACGGCAGCATTCCGTATAGAGAAGCTTTTCAGGGTCGTTATGGTGGCACAGTAACACCGGTTTATGAAACACAGCCGGAATTATTTGCCGAGTTAGATTCAAGCTTAAAAACAATCACTACAACTCTTGCAGCTTCACAATCGGCTGCACAAGTATCGCTTGGTTCCAATGACTTATATTTTGGTGGCGATGTAACCAAGTGGATTAAAGTGGCTAATGCGTTGCGTCTTCGTATTGCAATGCGTGTTTCTAAAAGAGATGAAGCAACGGCAAAAACCATTTTTACCGATGTATTATCTGATGCAACACAAATGGAAAGTAATGACGACAGCTGGGCTTTTACTGCTAGTCCTGCCTCTGGTATTGCAACAACCGGCTCTAACTGGGATATTACAACTTTTCGTGCGCCAAGACCTACTGTTAACTTCATGATTAAAAATGCTGATCCCCGGATACGTGTTTATTATGAAAAGAACAATTATACACAGGCCAATATCGATCTTGCAATAGATAGTAATCGTTTGGCAGCCGGAACAAAAGAACAATCAAATCGGTATGTAGGTGCTCCGGTTAGTCCTGATTCTACGCAAGGTGCTACAGCCAAATACAGAAGCTGGTTTATTACCAAACAGGTTACCGGATCGCTCATTCTCGATACTGTTTCTTATTTAAAAAGAAGATTATGGAATCCTGACTATAATGGAGGTGCCGGTATTGTAACAATGCCTGTTATCAATTTTGCCGATTATTGTTTTATGAGAGCAGAATTAGCTGTTAAAGGTTATGCTACTACAGGCGGAACTGCGGAAGAATGGTATAACAAAGGCGTTACATCTTCAATTAGTTTTTTCGATTCCGCTGCTAAAAAGGCTCAGGTTGAAGATTATACACCTACAACCGCAGCTGAGATTATAGCTTATTTAAATTCAGCTGATGTAAAGTTTAACCCGGCTAAGGCGTTGGAGCAAATAGCAATACAGTCGTATATCAACTTTTATAAGCAGCCGAACGAAGCGTGGGCGGTATATAAACGCACCGGTATGCCCAACAGCAGCACTGCGCTTGCTAATGAAGATATTGTAATTGATGGTTCGGTAAAGGCGATACCACGTCGTGCGGCTCTTTCCTTACCAACTTCCAACGATCCGAATTATACAAACAAACAAAACGCTATTACCGAGATGCAAAAAGATCCTGGTTTTGGCAGCGGACCTACCGATTTATTCGGTCGTGTTTGGTGGGATGCGCAATAAGATTTCAGTTATAAAATACAGGCTGCTTCAACAGCCTGTATTTTTTTGTGGCAATACAGCAAATGCGAAACCTATGCAAAAGCTTCGGATTTTTCTTTTTCAACTTACAGGAATCCTGTATTTTCCTTCACGAAAGAGGGAACTGATGATGTGTCGTTTTTTTATTTTATTTCTTATTGCCAACCTGCTTTTTCATAAAAGCTATTCGCAGGTTAATGACTCTGTATTTACAGCCACTTCCCTGCAGACTTTTTCTTTATACAATACAAACACAAATTCATCGGCAAACATTATTACCGGCTTGCATAATAAACCTGTATTGTTATTGTTTTTATCTACCGAATGTCCATTATGCCAGAACTATACTACTGTGCTCAATTCACTCTATCATCAATACAATAAACAAATTATATTTTACGGAATTTTCCCTGGCAAAACAGTTACGGCAAAAGAGGTAGAAGATTTTAAATTGGCTTACAAAATTTCGTTTCCTTTATTGATAGACAGCACCATACAGTTTTCAAAATACGTACAGGCAGCCGCAACGCCGGAAGCTGTTTTACTCAACGAAAATTACAATCTTATTTATAAAGGCGCCATAGATAACTGGCTGGTAACACTCGGTAAAAAAAGAGTAAAGCCAACAGAAAATTATTTAGAGGATGCCATCAGCAATAATTTGAATCACGCAGGAATTACAACCAAAAGAACCAAAGCAATCGGCTGTAAAATAAACGACTTTTAATTATGAGGAAATGGGTATTGTTTGCTGTTGTAATCATTTTATTTAATAAAAGTCAGGCGCAGCAAATCACGTATTACAATACTATACAAACCATTGTGCAAACACGGTGTACGCCCTGTCATCGACCCGGCGAAGCGGCTCCGTTTGCCTTAGTAACGTATGAAGATGTTGCTAAAAGAGCATCATTTATAAAAGATGTGGTGCAAACGAATTACATGCCGCCATGGAGAGCCGATAACAAATACGTTCACTTTGCCAACGACCGTTCGTTAACGCAAAAAGAAAAAGACGCCATTATACAATGGGTAAATAATAAAGCGCCCGAAGGCACGCCATTGCCTGGCAAACCGGTAAAGACAGATACACTTACTGCCACCATGTATAAACGCAAGCCCGATTTGATATTAACCATTAAAGACAGCTTTTTGGCGAAAGGTGATAACCTGGAACGCTTCATTGTTTTTAAAATTCCGTTCGAGTTGAAGCAACCGGAAAATGTGGAAGCAATAGAGTTTTATAGCAACAACCGAAAGCTCATTCATCACGCGAATTATGAAGTGCATGAAGTGGAAGATACATCGGTTGACATTTACAAAACGGATGCTTTTATCAACCTTACAGAAGATGATCGTCACAAATATGAGCAGTATGTACCATATCGCAAAACCATTACGTATTATGGCGGCTGGATTCCCGGTTCTACTTACGAAACGTACCCGAAGAACTTTGGCTGGGTAATGCCAAAGCGCGGCGTTATCTTACTCACGGTTCATTTTGCTCCGTTAGCTAAAGACGATGAAAGTATAGATGGTATTAATTTATTTTTCAAAAAAACGCCGGTTACACGCCCGGTTAAAGTCATTAGTTTTGGCTCCGGCGGCATTGGTGAAAAAGAAATTTCACCCATGTTTTACATTCCTGCAAATGAAAAAAAAACCTTCAAACTCGATGTATCAAATCCCGGCGAAGACTTTTCTGTTTTATATGTTTGGCCGCACATGCATTACTTAGGAAAAGAATACAAAGCTTATTTTATTAAGCCCGGTGGCGATACGGTAAAACTGGTTCATATTGCCGATTGGGATTTTCGCTGGCAGGAAATTTATCGGTTTAATAAATTAGTGAAAGTACCCAAAGGTTCTGTCATTCATATTGAAGGAACGTATGATAATACAGCAGGAAATCCGTTCAATCCCAGCGATCCGCCAAGGTCTGTAATGTCTTACGGAGATATGGTTTCAACAGATGAAATGATGACGTTGATGATGGTATTTCTTCCTTATAAAACCGGCGATGAAAATCTTGTTCTTCAATATTGACAAACGTTTATTGAGTGGTTGTTTTGTTAATTCAATAAATACATAACGAAGCGCATTTACTAAAATACAAACATGCAAAAGCTTGTGATTTTAATAGTCTTTCTTGGCGTATTGTTTCGGCTGCACGCGCAAAGCAAAGACAGGCTTTTGTTCTCTTTATTGAACGAAAAACAAACCGGCATTTCTTTTACCAATACCATTACAGAAGACGATTCTCTAAATGTTTTCCGCTACGAATATTTGTATAACGGCGCAGGCGTTGGCGTCGGCGATTTTAATAACGATGGTTTACAAGACATCTTTTTCGCAAGCAATACATCATCCAATAAATTCTATTTAAATAAAGGGGCTTTTAGCTTTGCAGATGTTACAAAGCAAGCTGGTTTGACGGGCAACGGAACCTGGAGCACAGGTGTTTGCGTAGCAGATGTAAATGGTGATGGTTTGTTAGATATTTATGTTTGTCATTCAGGGAAATATGCCGACAGTAACCAGCTTTGCAATGAGCTGTACATCAATACAGGCTTGCAAAACGGCGTTCCTGGTTTTAAAAACATGGCAAAACAATACGGGCTTGATGCGCCCGGCACGCAAAGTACGCAAGCCGTGTTTTTCGATTATGATAAAGATGGCGATCTGGATATGTTTTTACTCAATCATTCCAATCATACATACAACCCGTTTTTAAATACAAAAAAAACAAGAGCCACGCCGGATTTTCATTTTGGAAACCGCCTTTTCAGAAACGATAGAGATGCAAAAGGACAAATGCATTTTACTGATGTAACCTTGCAAGCTGGCATCATTAACAACGCACTCAATTTTGGTTTAAGCGTAACGGTAAGCGATGTAAATAAAGATGGTTGGCCGGATATTTATACCACCAGCGATTATACGGAACGAGATTGTTTTTACGTCAACAATCATAACGGAACGTTCACTGAATCGTTAGAAAAATCGTTCGCGCATATTTCCAAGTATGCGATGGGCGCCGACATTGCCGATTATAACAACGATGGCAGACCCGATGTATTTACACTCGATATGTTGCCCGAAGATAATCACCGGCAAAAGCTGTTAAAAGGCGCTGATGAATATGATCAATATCATTTGCTTTTAGATAGCGGTTATTATCATCAGCAAATGCGAAACATGTTGCAATTGAATGAAGGTGCAGACGAAAACGGCAATACGCGTTTTAGCGAAATCGGGCAGTTAGCGGGCGTTTCAAACACCGACTGGAGTTGGTCTGCTTTATTAACTGACTTTGATAATGATGGCTGGAAAGATATATTTATCAGCAATGGTTATTTACGGGATTATACCGATTTAGACTTTCTGAAATATACAGTTGCCGATGCCAAAGTCGCGGCTTTTAAAGAAGGAAATTTAAACTTTCAAACGCTTGATTTGGTAAAGCAAATGCCTTCAAATAAAATGAGTAATTATATCTTTCAAAACAATAAATATCTTAGCTTTTCAAACCGAACAAAAGATTGGGGTTTAGATAAACTTGCCGTTTCCAATGCGGCTGCATATGCCGATTTAGACAACGATGGCGATATGGATTTGATTGTTTGTAACAACAACGAACCGGCGCTGATTTATCGCAATAACAGCAATGAACAAACCGGCAATCACTTTATCAAATTTTATTTGGAAGGTGATAACTTCAATACAAAAGCATTGGGAGCGAAAGTGTTGGTAACAACGCCGGATAGTGTGCAGCAATACGAGGAAGCTTATACAGTTCGTGGTTACGAAAGCAGCGTTAGTGCGGATCTGATTTTTGGTTTAGGAAAAAACAAAACAGCCGGAGAAATCAGGGTTATTTGGACTGATGGAAAGCAAACAATTCTAACTAACATCCATGCTGATACAACTTTATTTATCAAACAAAAAGAAGCCATTGAAGTTGATTCGTCTCATATAAAACCCAAACATTTATTTACAGATATTACGGCAAAATCAGGGCTTCATTTTACACATAAAGAAAACGATTTTACAGACTTTAAAGCCGAAGTGTTGTTGCCTTACGAATTGTCAAAACTTGGTCCGGCTTTAGCCAAAGCAGATGTAAACGGCGATGGTTTAGAAGATGTTTTTATTGGCGGCGCTATAGATCAGCCCGGCGTTTTATATCTTCAAAACAAAGACAATACATGTGGTATTTCTTCTTCTCAACCTTGGGCAGCAGACTCTGTTAGTGAAGAAGTGTCAGCTATTTTTTTTGATGCTGATAACGACGGCGATAACGACTTATATGTAGTAAGCGGCGGTAATGAATATGATGATGGTTCGCCGGAATATGAAGACAATTTATACATCAATAATGGCAAGGGAATTTTTGCAAAAGCAAACGCTGCACTGCCACAAATGTTGAGCAGTAAGTTGGCCATAACAGCAGCCGATTTTGACAATGATGGCGATATGGATTTGTTTGTTGGTGGTCGTGGTTTGCCAGGCTCGTTCCCGTTGCCATCCAACAGTTATTTGCTGCGCAATGATTCGCAGAACGGAACAATCCGTTTTACAGATGTTACCGATGAAGTCTGTCCTTCTTTGCGAAAAGCCGGAATGATAACAGCCGCTTCTTTTATTGATTTGAATGGCGATCATTTTCCTGAACTCATTATAGCCGGCGACTGGATGCCGGTGATGATTTTTCAAAACATCAAAGGCTCTTTTCAAAATGTTTCTGATAAAGCCGGCTTGCAAAATATGAATGGTATGTGGGCGTCCATTACTGCCGCAGATGTGGATGGTGACGGCGATACTGATTTTGTTTTGGGTAATTGCGGTTATAACAATCAATTCAGTGCGGCAAAAGATAAACCGATGACAATGTATGCAGCCGATTTTGATGATAACGGAACCATTGATCCGGTTGTTTGTTATTATATACAAGGCAAAAGTTATCCAATGGCATCCAGAGATGAATTGCTGGAAGAAGTAGTGTCTTTAAAAAAGAAATTCATTCATTATAAAGATTATGCAGACGCTACCATCAGCGATATGTTTCCAAAAAATAAAATAGACAATGCTGACCTATTTACCTGCAATCAACTGGCTTCCGGCATTTTGTATAACGACGGAAATATGAAGTTTCATTTTGAAGCAATGCCTTTGCAGGCGCAGTTTTCAAGAGTTTCATCAGCTATTATAAATGATTTTGACGGCGATGGAAAAACAGACATTTTATTAGCCGGAAATTTCTATCCGTATCGTGTTCAGCTTGGTAAATGCGATGCCAGTTTGGGATTGTTGTTAAAAGGAAATAGTAATAAAAATTTTACGCCGGTTGATCCTTCAACAGACAATTGTTATATCAGTGGCGATGTTCGCAATATGATTGTGGTAAAAGATGCGCAGGGTGAAAATATAATTGTCGTTGCTAAAAATGATGATGCGGTGCAGGTTATAAAATCCGGTAAATGAGAAAGTGCTTTTTACACATACTTTGCCTGTTTGTTTCATTGTATGCAAATGCGCAGAAATGGGAAGACGATGCGTATCCGTTGCATCGTGCGCAGCAGGCATTAACAGAAGTGATTGTGCACGATATTTTTTCGCCGCCAGTGGCTTCGCGCATATATGTATATACCAGCATGGCAGCTTATGAAACGTTATGCAAAAGTAATAAACAATATCATTCTTTATTCACGCAGGTAAAAGACTTTCCAAATATTCCGTCTTCTGCGCAAACCATCAATCCTTCGTTAGCAGCGGTATATGCGTATATGATGGTTGGCAAACAACTTGTGTTTTCAGAACCGGTTTTGCAGGATTCTTTGAATGTTATATTAAAGTGGTATGAAGCAAAAAAAATAAAGAAGACTATTTACGATAATTCATTGTTATATGGTCAGCAAGTGGCTGATAGTATGAAGCGATGGATCGCGCAGGATCAATATAAAGAAACCCGGAAAATAAGGCGTTACAGTTACTCGAAACAAGAAGGCAAATGGATACCCACGCCGCCGGGTTATATTGCCGCTGTGGAGCCGTATTGGAACAAAATACGAACCATTGCGTTAGACTCTGCGGGCCAGTTTCCGCCATCGCCTGCAATAGCTTTTGGCAAACAAAAAGAAACCGCGTTTTACCAGCAGGCAAACGCCGTTTATACAACCGGGAAAAATCTTACAAACGATCAAAAATTCATTGCTTCTTTCTGGGATTGCAATCCGTTCAACATCAATACCGACGGGCATTTGAACTTTGCTACCAAAAAGATTTCGCCCGGTGGTCACTGGATACGAATTGCCGGTCAAATCTGCGCGCAGACAGGTGCTGATATTACAAAATCAGCGGCTACTTATACACTTGTTTCTATCGCTTTATTTGATGCGTTTATCAGTTGCTGGGATGAAAAATATCGCAGCAATGTCATTCGTCCTGAAACGTATATCAATGCTTATATTGATGAGAGCTGGCGCCCGTTTTTACAAACGCCGCCGTTTCCCGAATACACCAGCGGGCATAGTGTAATATCATCTGCGAGCGCTGTTATTTTGACTCATCTTTTTGGTGACATCTCTTTTGAAGACAATACAGAAACCGAATTTGGTTTGCCAGTAAGAAAATTTTCTTCGTTTGCAAATGCAAGTAACGAAGCTGCTATCTCGCGTATGTATGGTGGCATTCATTATCTTGGCTCCATTCAAAATGGCCAGACCGAAGGCAAGGAAGTTGGTGAGTTTGTGTGGAATAAAATTAAACTTCAGTAAGTTTACTTTTTAGTTATTTATAGACCAACATAAAAGCAGCATGATAAAAAAATCAGGTTCCATTCTGTTGTTATTGTTCCTTGTTTGTATTAGCTTTTTTTCTTTCTCTCAAACGTATCAGCCAACCTGGGAAAGTCTTGATTCGCGCCCGCTTCCGCAATGGTGGAAAGATGGAAAATTCGGAATCTTCATTCACTGGGGCGTGTATTCGGTTCCCGGTTTTTCGCGCGTTGGATCGTATGCCGAATGGTATCAGAACGGGTTAATGACCGGCGATTCTATCCGTATCAAATATCAAAAAGAAAAGTTTGGCGACCGAACGTATTACGACTTAAAAGACGATTTTAAAGCTGAGCTTTTCGATCCTGAAGCCTGGGCAAAATTGTTCGAAGAATCGGGCGCGAAATACATTGTGCTTACATCAAAACACCACGATGGGTTTGCTTTGTGGCCAAGTAAAGAAGCCGATAGAGACTGGGGTTTTGCCTGGAATGCAGTGAGCGCCGGGCCGCACCGCGATTTGATAAATGATTTGTTTACCGCCGTGCGTAAAACATCCGTTCATCCTGGTATGTATTATTCTTTATACGAATGGTATAATCCGTTATGGAAGAAAGATAAACCGCAATATATTACCCAACACATGTGGCCGCAAATGAAGGATCTTGTAAACACTTATAAGCCCGATGTTTTCTGGACAGATGGGGAATGGGAATTAGATGATAATGCCTGGAAAAGCAAAGATTTTTTAGTCTGGTTATACAACGAAAGTCCGGTAAAAAACAGCGTGGTTACGTATGATCGCTGGGGCAGTGGCGTACGCTTTCATCACGGTGAAGTGTATACGCCGGAATACCAGCCGGATGTTGATTTTGAAGATCATGCGTGGGAAGAAAGCCGCGGTATGGGTTTCTCGTATGGTTATAACCGCGCAGAAGATGCGTGGGATTATAATTCTTCGCAGGTACTTGTATTGAGTTTGATTGATAAAGTAAGTCGCGGTGGTAATTTCCTGTTGGATATTGGTCCTGATGAACATGGCAAAATACCGCCGGTTATGCAGGAACGTTTGCTCGATATTGGCGGTTGGTTGCAAATAAACGGCGAAGCCATTTATAACACCGTTCGCTGGAAAACGCCTTATCAGTGGAGCGAAGGAAAAACGGATTATAAACCCAATAAAGAAGAAAAGAAAAACAGCGAAGCCAGCAGTAACAACGATATTATGCTGAAACTTACCGTTAATCCGGATCCGGGTTATGCGGTAAAAGAAATCTTTTACACATACAATCCGACTACCAATTCGCTGTATGCTATTTTGCCCAAATATCCTTCCGATAATAAACTGGTAATAAGAGATATGCAATTGCCAACAAGTACAGACATACAGTTTTTATCAACCAAACAAAAAATACAGTGGAAACAAAATGGCAGTAACGTAGAAATAACGTTGCCGGCTTACGATCCGAATGCCATAAAATCGCCGTATGCGTATGTATTGAAGATAAATAATTACGGAAAGTTTGCTGCTAAACCAGCTATCAAAATAGCATATCCAAATGGCGCAATTCGTCCTTTAGGTTTGCATTCATTAATTGAACATAAAATACTTACTATTATCACAACTTTCTTTTTTTGCTACTTTTTTTCTTTACAATTCACATTTATTTGTTGATAAACCTAACCACCGGCAGTAGCGCATTATCACAACGTCAGGGTTAATGACCCAGGGCTGGATACAATCCACTGCCGGTTTTTCCCCTTAGTGTCTCTATAGCAATTAGGGCTTCTATACCCATTATTAAGGACTAAGACGATGGGGCAAAAAAAGGTCAGGCTTATACTCAAATGTAAAAACAAAATTATGCTCTCAGAAAGAAAAAATTATCTCGGTATTGATGTCTCTAAACTTTGGTTTGATGTCTCTTTAATCGCAGTGGTCCAACACGCTAAACAACCTGTAATTACAGAGCGCTTTGACAATACACCACAGGGCATGAAAGGCTTTAAAAAATGGCTTAAGCTGCAACTTGTTTCTTATGATGAAAACAGCTTGTTAGTTATAGAAAACACAGGGGTATATCACCGCCTTATCTGGAGCTTTTGCAGCACTCACAACCTACAACTGCATATCGGTAATGCAGCACATATTAAATGGAGCCTGGGTATTACCCGCGGCAAGAATGATGTAGTTGACTCAAAGCGTCTTTGCATGTACTGCCTAAAGCAGGCAGATGAACTGAAAGCTACACCAGCACTGGATCCTGTGTTTATGATGCTTAAAGACCTTATGAGCAGTCGCAGTCGCCTGTTAACCCAACTGCACAGCACTAAAAACTATCTTAACGAGGTAAAATGTACTGATGATAAAGTGCTGCTGACTATGCTAAATAAAGCACATTATGCCGCTATAGAAGGTATCAAAAAAAGCATTGAACAAATAGAAGCAATGATTGAAAAAATCATACAACAAAACCAGGCTATTTACACCAATTATAATCTAATAAAAACCGTACCGGGTATCGGACATCTTACAGCGATATATATCATCTGCTGCACCAATAATTTTGCTTCAAGACCAAGTGGTAAACAACTGGGCAGTTATGCAGGCGTAGTACCTTTTGGCAACAGCAGCGGCACCAGCATTAAAGGCAAAAATAAAGTACACAAAATGGCAAACAAAGAACTCAAAAAAATGTTACATCTCTGCGCACTTGTCGCCATCAAATACTCACCCGAATTCAAACAATATTTCCACCGTAAAAAGGCAGAAGGTAAAAATGGAATGCTGGTACTAAACGCAATCAGAAATAAGCTCCTACTAAGAGTAGTAGCAGTAGTGAATAAACAACAACCCTATGTTAATAACGTATCGGAAGCAGCATAAAAATAGCCTAAAAATAGTTTTGTTTTTTCCATAGCAATCCAGCCATAACACTTTCTTCTTCGCCCGGCGCAGCTATTTATTACACAACGGATGGCAGCGAACCAACCGCATCGTCAGGCGTTTATAGCAAGCCTTTCACCATCAATAAAACATCAACCATAAAAGCGATGGCGACTGCAACAGATGCGTTGCCAAGTAAAGAAGCGAGCGCAGAAGCGAAAACGTATGAATTAAAACCTGCGATAAAAGCGAGCAATGCAAAGCCTGGCTTGACTTATCAATACTTTCAGCCGGATGGAAAAATTGATATGACGGTATTGAAAGGAACACCAATAACAACCGGCGTTGTTACTACAATTGGAATTGATAAAAAGCAGCGCGCAGACAGGTTTGCTTTTTTGTTTGAAGGTTATATTTTGATAACCAAAGATGGTACATATACGTTCTCTACTGAAAGCGATGATGGTAGTGCTTTGTACATTGATGATGATAAAATTGTAAACAACGGCAGTGCCGGCGGCGGGCTTGAACCCGAAGGAAAAGCGGCTCTGAAGAAAGGTTATCACAAAATAAAACTGGCGTATTACGATAGTGGCGGCGGCAATGGATTAACGGCCTTTATACAATCGGAAAGAAACGAAAAACAACCCATTCCGGCTTCTCAATTGTTCCATTAAATCAATTGCATAAATCAAATAAAAAGCCTTCAGAATGTTCCAAATTCTGAAGGCTTTTACAATCAATGCAATCTGTCAATAATGATTCTTAAACACCCATGGCATAGACAATGATATTCACGCCAAACTTTGTATTGTCTTCAGCTAAAAAGCGTTTGTTTCTAAAATCATAATCCCATTCGCAGCCGTAATCTTTATTGCTGTACAAAACACCAATGCGACCATCAATTTCAATAGCTTTTAAATATTCGTGAACCAAATCGTCGCCCCAGCCGTTTAATTCGAAAGATGTATTGGGCGGACCTTTTTCAAAAGAAAAAAAAGAACGGTAAATAGAATGATTGTTTGGTATTTTTTGTAACGCATTGGCACCAAAAAGAGACGCCATCTGCACTTCAAACGATTTGGCAAACAAACCATCAATATCATGATTGCAATCGTCGGCAAATACAAAGCCGCCGTTCTGTACATACTTTTTAAAGTTGGCGCTTTCCTGCGCTGTAAACTGCACCAGCTTATGACCACTGATATAACAAAACGGAAATTGAAAAATATCATTGCTGTCCAAGTCAATAATTTTTTCCTGCAATGTCACCGGGATGGTCGTGTATTCAATAAGAGAATTTAAAAGGTTAGAAGGCATTCGCTGGTCGGTGTCCCAATCACCCGAGCCATACCGTAATCTTGCAAATGTGAATTTCGATTGTATCATTCCTGCCATGTAATAATACAGTTTTGCCGACAAATTTTTTCTGTTTTTCTTTTTGCCTTACTTTGAGCAGGCTGCTAACTGTATTGTTTTATTAAAAATAACACATTGGAAATATCAGAAGAATCGCTGCAAACTTTATTAAGTAAATTATCACAATTAAAAAGCGAAATACAAAAGGTTATTGTTGGCCAAGATATAATTCTGGAAGAAATTATTGTCTCGCTCCTGGCTGGCGGTCATTGCTTGCTGGAAGGCGTTCCCGGGCTTGCCAAAACATTAATCGTGCGCACGTTATCGCAGGCATTGCATCTCTCTTTCCGGCGCATCCAGTTTACGCCCGATTTAATGCCGACCGATATTATAGGCACAGAGATATTGGAAGAAGATCATGCGACCGGCAAACGATTTTTTAAGTTTAATGAAGGTCCGTTGTTTGCCAATATTGTATTGGCAGATGAGATAAACCGCACACCGCCTAAAACCCAATCTGCCTTGCTCGAAGCGATGCAGGAATTTGAAGTTACATACGGCGGTAAAACGTACCCGCTCGACAAACCTTTTTTTATTCTCGCTACGCAAAACCCGATTGAGCAGGCAGGAACTTATCCGCTTCCGGAAGCACAGTTAGACCGGTTTTTATTGTATATCAAAATTGGTTACCCGACAGCACAAGAAGAAGTGAATATTTTAAGCAGCACCACGGGCAGTAAAAAAGCTACTATCAATCCGGTTATAAACGGAGTTGAAATACAACAGTTGCAAAGTCTTGTGCGCGATGTAACCATCAGTGAAGAAATTGTTGAGTTTGTGTCCCTGCTCATTCGTGCCACACGACCGGAGACAACAACTATTGATTATGTGAAAGAATGGGTGCGCTGGGGCAGTGGTCCGCGCGCTGGCCAGGCATTGATTTTAACAGCCAAGGCAAGGGCTTTATTGAAAGGTCGTTATGCCGTAATTATGGAAGATATTCACGTCATGGCGTATCCTGTACTTCGTCATCGCATACTGATGAATTTTAAAGCAGAAGCAGAAAATATCACATCAGATAAAGTAACAGAAATGTTGCTGAAAACAATCGAAAAACCGAAAGGTAAACTTCAATAAAAACTAAAACGAATCTTTGTTTTATAAGTAAGTTTTTACTCTCTGTTTTATAAACGATTTGTATTATGAGCAGGCTGATTGATTTGAAAACGATAATGAGCATTAAAAACCTGCCGCTGGCAGCAAAGACCATTGTAGATGGCTTCATGACCGGCATTCATAACAGCAATATAAAAGGCAGCGGCATGGAATTCAGTCAGTACAGAAGTTACCAAGCTGGTGATGATTTGCGCCGTCTCGACTGGAAGATGTTCGCCCGTTCAGATCGTTATTATATCAGGGAATCAGAAACCGAAACCAGTATTTCTGTAAAGCTTATTATTGACGCAAGCGCATCTATGAATCATACTGATAACGGCATTACGAAAATAGAATATGCGCGTTATGTAGCGGCTTCATTGGCATGGCTTTCTGCTTTGCAAGGTGATGCGGTTGGCTTGTATGTTTTTCAAAATAACAGCTTGTTTTCTTTGCCATCGCGAAGAGATCATCAGCATTTGTCGCGCATCTTTTATCAGCTGGAAAAAATAGAACCCGCAGGTACTTTTACAGAGCCGGTTCATTATAAAAGTATGTTCAGCGGAACAAGCAAAAGAGAACTGCTGATATTCATTACCGATTATTATGAACAACAGGGCGAAATTTCAAACTTATTACAAGCCTTAGCTGCCAATAAACATGAAATAATTGTTTTTCATGTAATGGGTGAAAATGAAGCTGAGCCTGACTTTTCGGGTTATGCCGCATTGGAAGATTTAGAAACAGGCGAGACAATACAAATAAATGCAGCCAATACAAAAAAGCTATACAAAGAGCAGCTTAGCCGTTATTTATCGGGCATAAAAAACGAGATGCTGAACCGGAATATATTTTATGAATTAATGATGATGAATGAACCGTTAGACAAAGCGTTGCAGGACTTTTTAAACAGGCGTAATAAACTAATAGGATAAGTTTTGCTTCAATTTTTACAACCTATATGGCTTTGGGCAATCGCCGGAATCGCCGTTCCGGCGCTCATTCATTTATGGAATAGAAAGCAGGGTAAAACCCTGAAAGTCGGCAGCATTGCTTTGTTTACAAACAGTGTAAAGTCTCATGCCAAAAGCTTTCGTTTAACTGATATATGGCTGTTGTTGCTGCGTTGTTTTTTATTGATTTTGCTGGCAATGCTGTTGGCAAAACCGGTCTGGAATAAACCAGGAACTGCAAAAGAAAAAGGCTGGATATTGATTGAACAAAAAGATATTTCAACGGCTTATAAAACTTTTCAGCCGATGATTGATTCGTTGTTGAAATGTGGATATTCGTTTCATTATTTCGATGAATCTTTTACAAAAGCGGATATAAAAGAAGCTTTACAAAAAGAAGAAAACGCGCCTACTGAATCGCATTTATCATACTGGACATTACTAAAAATGCTGGATGATAAAGTGCCTGCTGATTTTCCGGTTTATGTATTTACAAACAATCATTTACAACGCTTTCAGGGCAATCGTCCCGAGGTTTCTTTGCCTGTAAAATGGTACACATTTTTATCTCCTGATACAACCGCAAACTGGTTGCAAAAAGCATATATCAATACAAATGAAAGTCTGCATATTGCAACGGCACAAAGCAATTCTATAGGTACTTATTATTCATATCAAAACTTGTCTTTGAATGATACAAACAACGCGTATAAAATAAAAAATCGTAACGGAAATATTGTAATTGAAAGTCGTGATTCATCGCATCAAATTATTGAAGCCGATACAACCACAGTTTTAATTACAATATATGCAAACCAGTTCTTTGCAGATGCTAATTATCTAAAAGCGGCTATTAATGCAATCAAAGATTTTACGCAGTATAAAATCAAAGTGTTGACCGTAAACAAAACACAAAATATTCCTGCTAATTCTGACTGGCTTTTTTGGTTGTCGGAAGATATAATGCCTGAATTAAAAATGAAAAACAATGTGTTCATTTATGAAAAAGGTAAGATAAAAAATACACGTTCCGCTTTGATATGTGATGACAAAGAAGAACTGACAATTCCGGATAATATTTCTATTTACAAATACATAAAAAGTGATTCAATTTATAATCGAACAATCTGGAAAAATGGGTTTAACGAGCCGGTTTTAAGTAAGCAAAACAGAGAAAGTTTGGTTTATCATTTTTATAGTCGTTTCAATCCGCAATGGAGCGATTTGGTGTGGAGTTCTTCGTTTCCGCAGTTGATGTATAATCTGATTTTTGATACAGAAAATACAGTTGATAAAAACGTATTGAGAGACAAACGAATCATTGATTCATCGCAGATTTTACCACAGTTTGTTTCGCGGCAAAGTAAAGCCGGTAAACAAAATAATATTATCAACACAGATATTTCTCAGGCGCTTTGGTGTATTGCATTTGCCGTATTTTTAATAGAGCGGATTCTTTCTTTCAGATTAAAAAAAGTGAGCCATGAATGAAGGAAGAAGCAGAGATATAATTCAATCTTTACAAAAGAAATGGAGCTTACAAATATGGATAGCTCACATGTTAATTGCTGTTGCGGTTACGATTTTTATCTCAACTATTGCCGTTATATTTTTACACGCAGACTGGTGGTTTGTGCCGCTTGTTTTCTTTGTATCTTTTGGTATTCTTTATAGATTATTGATAAAGAAAATTGAAGCGCAGGATGTTGTCAGATTTCTTAACCAATCGTTTCCCGGCTTGCAGGAAAGTGCGCAACTTATATTGCAGCCAACCGATAAATTAAACAGTTTAGAAAAGCTTCAGCTAAAAAAAATTGAGCATATAGTAAGTGAACCTGTGCTATCGCCGCAATTAGTAAAAAGGAGAATGAAAACTGCTTTTATCATGCTGACGGCAGGTTCATTATTTGCTTTACTTATATTTATAATTCCGTTTCCGCAAGCGCAATTTTTCGATCAGAAAAACAATTCTCAAAGCGCATTATCTTCAACAAAAACAGAAACCAGGTTGCCGGAAATAAAAGACGTTACAATACAAATTACACCGCCATCTTATACTCGTAAACCTGCACGGAAACAGGATAAATTGAATATCATGGCTGAACAAAAAGCTTTTGTGAACTGGACGATAACAACAACCCGTTCAACAAAAAATGTTCAGATCATTTGTAACGATAAATCAATATTGCATCTGAAGGCGTTAAACAAGGAAGGCACGCAATGGTCGGCAAATAAACAAATTTTACAATCAGGATTTTATCAGCTTCGTATCGAAAATAAGTTGTCAGAATTTTATCAGATTGATTTGATAAAAGATGAGCCGCCGGTTGTTATAGTGCAATCGCCAAAGCCAAATACATTTATAAAATGGGGCGAAGCGCAAAAGATAAATATTGCTGTTTCTCTTTCGGATGATTATGGTATTGACAGTTCTTATATACACGCCACAACCGCCAGTGGAAGCGGCGAAGCGGTAAAGTTTACAGAGCTACGGTTTCCTTTCCCGGGCTTCCGCAGCGGCGATAAAAAATACAGTTTACAAAAGTTGATTGATTTGTCTTCCATCGGTATGACGCCCGGCGATGAATTGTATTTATATATTACTGCCAAAGACAACAACAAACAGGAAAAGCGTTCGGATGTTTTTATTGTGAGACTGGAAGATACGGCGCAACTCTTTAGTATGGGTGGTTTGGTAAGCGGGTTAGATATAAAGCCTGAACTGTTCCGAAGCGAGCGACAGATTATTATAGAAACAGAACAATTGCTGAGAGAAAAAGATACAATCGGCGAACAAAATTTTAAAAAACGGAGTAGTAATTTAGGCACCGACCAGGAATTGTTGCGATTGCGTTATGGCAAATATTTAGGTGAAGAAACCGAGACAGAAATTGGTGGCGATCATAACGAAAACGAACACAACAATGCGGCTGATTTTGGAAACCAGGATAAAGTAATAGATGAGTTTTCTCATAAACATGATATTGCTGAAGATGCCGATTTTTTTGATGCGCCAACAAAAAAACAACTGCAGGCAATGCTCTCCGAAATGTGGAAAGCTTCATTACAATTGAAAACGTACAAGCCCAAAGAGGCTTTGCCTTTTGCATACAATGCATTGCGTTTGCTGAAAGATTTGCAGCAGAAAACAAGAGTTTTTGTTGCCAAAACAGGCGTGAAAACAACGCCTTTAAATCCTGATAAACGATTGACCGGTGAGTTAGATAAAATATCGCAACCTGTAATGAAGGAAGATGTTCAGCAGAAAGAATCTTCTTTACTAAACTTGCGAAAAGCTATTGGTGTTTTAGAAAAAATAAAAAGTAAAGAAAGCTTAGATAAAAGCGATACTGATGTATTGGAAAAAGCAGGAACGCAACTTGGCACACAAGCGGCTTCTCATCCTTCAACTTACTTATCGGCTTACCAGGCACTGCAAAGAATAAGGGCAAATCAAACAAAAATTAACGATATTAATCTTGCCGGTAACGCGTTTCAAAAAATGATTACATCGGTTATAAACATTCCGCAGCAATCGCAATCGGCGCCTGATATGAATTTGTCAAAACGTTACTTTATAAATCTAAACAAACAGAATGATTGATTGGAACTACATAGTGATTCTGTTATGTATTTGTTTGCTTGTTTTCTTAGTTTATAAAGAGATAAAGCGGAAGAACACAAGCAAGCTTTTGCTGCGATTGTTAGCCACTGTATTCGCTGTTGTAAGCCTCGCCTGTATTGCGTTACCGCTTTATTATAACAAATCAAAAAGTACGGTTACAGATAACGAAGCTGTTATATTGACGAAAGGTTTTAATAAAGATTCGCTGACTCAATTTCTTCAAAACAATAATAAAATTCCTGTTATCTTTTTTGATAAGAATATAGCAAACAATACATCGAACTCACATTATATCGCTGATGTTCATTTGCTGTCTCAGGTATATAAAGACATCCATACATTTCATGTTTTTGGTTATGGTTTTGATGAACATGATTTGGTTGCTTTGCCGCACATTCCGGTTGTCTTTCATCCTGCTAATCTTTCTTCCGGTATAAAAGCTGTTAACTGGAATCAAAAGAATAAAATGGGCGAACCAATCACAATACAAGGAACGTGCAATAACACTTCATCAGCTAAAATAAAAATAATTGTAAGCAGCTTCAATACAACGCTTGACTCTGCTTTTATATCAGGCAATACAAGCGAAGCGTTTACGCTAACAACCATTCCAAAGACCGAAGGGCGAACAACATATATACTGGCTGTTATTTCAGGCAAAGACACGATAGAAAAAGAAACCATTCCGGTGCAGGTAGAACAAGGCGTGCCTTTGAAAATTATTCTCCTGGCTTCTTCGCCCGACTTTGATAATAAGTTCTTAAAGAACCATCTTTCAAGTGCTGGTTACGAAGTAGCGGCACGTACAACCATCAGTCAAAATAAATATGCATTTGATTACCTGAATACATCTGCTAAACCATTAGACCGTATTACATCATCGTTGTTAGATACGTTTGATATAATGATTGCTGATGCAAAAGAACTATCTCATATTTCAAAATCAGAACTGGCAATTATTCAATCGCAGGTAGCGCAAAAAAGTATGGGTTTGGTAGTTAAAGCAGATATCGCTTCACAAGTACCTTTTTATACAGCAAACTTTCCCGTAACGGCTGTTGCCGGTGATACACAACAAAATGTAAAAACCTTTTTGTTGGACACGTCAAATCAGTTGCCCGCGATAATTATTGACTACCCGGTTTTTATAAAAAATGCAGTCAATACACAACCAATTGTTTGGGATAAACAAAACAAAATTTATGTAAGCAGCGCATTATATGGCACCGGAAAAATTGCATTTACAACATTATCTAACACGTATTTATGGGCTTTGTCTGGCAACGAAAATGCTTACAATCACTTTTGGTCAACGCTGTTAAATAAAGTTGCTGCAAAGCCTTATGCTGCTGAATCATGGCGTATATCTCCCGCGCTTCCATTAGTCAATACACCAGTGCAATTGCAACTACAAACAAACGCTGCCGGCATACCACAAGGGCAAGTAAACGGAACGCCGGTTTATCTTAAAAACAACCCTGATTTGTCTTACCAATGGAGTGGTTTTTATTATCCTGTAAAAGAAGGCTGGCAAACCGGTATCGGATTAAACGGCAAACCTTTTTATTGGTATGCTTATCCGGAAACCGATTGGCAAAATGTGTATGCTTCGCAGAAAATAATTGCCACACAACAATATATTTCATCACATTTGTATCAAACAAAAAAAACTAACAATAATCTTACAGAACGAACTGAATTTTCGAAGGTGTATTTTTTTGTATTGTTTCTTTTGTGTTGCGGCTTTTTGTGGGCAGAAAGCAAAGGCATATTTTCATTTCGTGTATAGCTATGATAAAACCATTACTGATAATAAAACAAAACGGAGGAACTGTATTGTGAACAGAAAAGATTTTCTACAGATGTCGGCTTTTACTGCAGGCGCGTTTATGCTTTCCAAATCGCTTTTATATGGAAGAAGCATTGACCCGTTAGCTGCATTAAACGAAGGCATAGATGTCGCCATGAAAAAGCAATTGGCTGATGTAGCGTTAAACGCCGCTAAAGCCAAAGGCGCAACTTATACAGATGTTCGCATCGGGCGTTATCTTAACCAGTTTATTATTACGCGGGAAGATAAAGTTCAAAACATTGTCAATACAGAATCGTATGGCGCCGGTATTCGTGTAATAGCTAACGGAAGCTGGGGCTTTGCGGCTACCGATAAAACAGATAAAGACAGCATTGCGAAAACGGCTGAACTTGCCGTTTCTATTGCAAAAGAAAATGCAAGATTGTTAAGCGAACCGGTACAACTGGCACCACAAAAAGGTTATGGCGAAGTAAGCTGGAAAACGCCGGTTGAAAAGAATGCTTTTGAAGTGCCGGTAAAAGAAAAAGTTGATTTGCTGTTATCGGTAAATGATGCGGCTTTGAAAGGCGGCGCCAACTACGTAAACTCATTTATGTTTTTGGTAAACGAACAAAAATATTTTGCTTCTTCCGATGGCTCTTATATTGACCAGGATGTGCATCGTATCTGGCCAACTTTTACCATTACAAAAATTGATGCAACCACCGGCAAGTTTGAAACCCGCGATGCGCTCAGCGCACCCAGAGGTATGGGTTATGAATACCTGGTGCCGCGCGACAGCGATAAGATAAAAGGCGGCGTTACAACTTTGTATAAAGACCGTTATGATATGCTGGAAGATGCCAAAGCCGGTGCTACGCAAGTGGGCGATAAAATGAAAGCCAAATCGGTTGAAGCCGGTAAATACGATTTGATATTAGATCCATCGCATTTATGGCTGACTATTCATGAATCGGTTGGTCATCCTACCGAACTTGACCGCGTGCTTGGCTATGAAGCCAACTTTGCCGGAACCAGTTTTCTTACATTAGACAAATGGAAATCGGGAAACTTTAACTTTGGAAGCAAGCTGGTAAATATTGTTGGTGATAAACTGCAGCCCGGTTCATTAGGCGCAGTTGGTTACGATGATGAAGGCGTGGGCACCAAACAATGGGATATTATTAAAGACGGCGTTTTGGTAAATTACCAGGCAATTCGCGACCAGGCTCATATTATTGGTTTATCTGAATCGCAGGGCTGTTGTTATTCGCAGTCGTGGGCTGATGTGCAGTTTCAGCGAATGCCGAATGTATCGTTGCAGCCGGGTAAAACACCGATGTCGGTAAATGATATTATCAAAAACACTGAGAAAGGCATTTATATCGTTGGTGATAGTTCTTTTTCTATTGATCAGCAACGCTATAATTTCCAGTTTAGCGGGCAATTGTATTATGAAGTTAAGAACGGAAAAATTGCAGGTATGTTGAAAGATGTTGCCTATCAAAGCAACACGCAGGAGTTCTGGAATTCCTGTTCTGCCATTGCCGATAAAAGTGATTACCGTTTGGGTGGTTCATTCTTCGATGGCAAAGGTCAGCCGGTACAAAGCAGCGCTGTATCTCATGGCTCATCAACCGCAAAATTCAATGGTGTCAATGTGATTAATACAGCCAGAAAAATTTAAAAAATGATGAGTTATGAATGATGAACGATGAAGTATTACAAACACTATTTAAATGATACAAAATATCATTCATCGTTCATCATTCATAACTCATCATTTACAATTACTTCATCATAAATTTTATCAAAATTATTTATGCCGATACTAAGTAAAGAAGAAGCGCAGGCTTTAATGAAAAAAGTGCTCAGCTATTCAAAAGCCAATGAGTGCGAAGTGAATCTTTCCGGCTCTGAAGGCGGCAATGTGCGATACGCACGAAACGCGGTATCTACAAGTGGCGGTGTAAGCCAGAGCACACTTGCGGTTCAGTCGTCTTATGGCAAAAAAACAGGCGTTGCTACCATAAATGAATTCGATGATGCGTCACTTGAAAAAGTAGTTCGTCGCTCCGAAGAACTGGCGCAATTGGCTCCTGAAAATCCCGAGTTTGTAAAGAACTTAGGACCACAACAATATGCGACAACAGGAAAAACATTTGAACCGGCTACGGCTGCCATTACGCCAAAAGACAGAGCTGATGATGTAACCGCCAGTTTGCAAATTGCAAAAGACAATAAACTGGTAGCTGCCGGTTTTATGGAAAACAGCGCCGGCTTTTCTGCCTTGATGAATTCCAGCGGGTTGTTTGCTTATAATACAGCTACCAACGTAAACTTCAATGTAACACTCAGAACAGAAGATAGTAAAGGCAGCGGCTATGCATCAAAAGGATACAATGATGTAAGTAAATTAGATGTGGCCGCCGCTACCAAAATAGCTGCGCAAAAAGCAGCCGGTTCTGTAAATGCAAAAGCTATCGAGCCGGGAAAATATACGGTTATCTTAGAACCAACTGCCGGTATTGTTTTGTTAGAAACGATGTTCTTTGCTATGGACGCTCGCAGTGCTGATGAAGGCAGAAGTTTTTTGAGTAAGCCAGGTGGCAAAACAAAGCTGGGTGAGAAGTTGGTTGATGAACGTGTAACTATTTATTCTGATCCGCTGAATCCTGATTTACCAACGAGTACCTGGAATGGCGATGGCAGACCGCAGGAAAAAATAAACTGGATAAACAAAGGTGTCATTGATAACATTTATTACTCCCGCTACTGGGCAGAAAAAAAAGGTGTGAAAGCGGTTCCAAGTCCGGATGCTGTTATTATGGAAGGCGGCACGGCTTCTCTCGAAGAGTTAATAAAAAGCACCGAAAAAGGCATTCTCGTTACCCGTTTGTGGTATATCCGCCAGGTAGATCCGCAAACCTTGCTTTATACAGGTTTAACGCGCGACGGAACCTTTTATATTGAGAACGGAGAAATCAAATTCCCGATTAAAAATTTCCGTTTTAACGAAAGTGCTATCATCATGCTTAACAACCTGGAAGCGTTGGGTAAACCGGAACGTGTGGTAAGCGGCGAATCGGGTATCCAGGCATTAATACCGCCCATGAAAATAAGAGACTTTACATTCTCGTCTTTGTCGGACGCGATATAGAATTTGATTATTGTTTTACAAATAAAAAAGCCGTTTCATTTTTTGAGATGGCTTTTTTATTTGTATTGATGTGGTTTCTAAAAAAGCTTGTTTTATAAAAGAAACGCACATTCTATTCACAAACCTAATGTGGATATTTTCCTTGGTGCAGTCCTTGTTTTTCTACAAGTAAATTATCTACTATGAGGTCAATATGGACAGGTGCTATCGGGTTTGGTCTGGTCAATATACCAGTTAAATTATACAGCGCCGTACAAGGCAGCGAACTCAATCTTGATATGCTTGATAAAAAAGACAATTCTCATATCCGCTTTAAAAGAGTAAACGAAGAAACAGGCAAAGAAGTGGGTTGGGATGACATTATTAAAGCCTATAAATATGAAGGCAAATACATCACACTGGATGAATCGGATTTTGAAAACGCCAGCCCCGAACAATCAAAGCTGATTGATATTTTCCAGTTTGTAAACGAAGATGAAATAGACAGCATTTACTACGAAAATCCTTATTTCTTAGAGCCATCAAAAGAAGGCAAAAAGACGTATGCTTTGCTGCGTGAAGCATTAAGTAAATCGAAGAAAGTAGGCGTGGGAAATTTTGTGATGCGCAATAAAGAACACCTTGTTGTTATCAAGCCTTATCAAAATGTAATCCTGTTAAGTGGTATTCGTTTTGAAGAAGAAATACGGGATACAAAAGAAATTGATGTGCCGGAAAAATCAACGATAAAACAGGCAGAGTTAAAAATGGCAATATCGCTTATTGAACAACTGACAGAGCCGTTTGATATTACTTCGTATAAAGATACATACACAGAATCGCTGATGAAAGTTATACAAGCCAAAGCCAAAGGGCGGAAGCTGAAGAAGCCTGATATGCGGGTGGTGAGTAATACATCGGCAACAGATATTATGGCGCAATTAAAAGCCAGTTTATCATCAACTAAAAAACGCAAAGCCTCATGAGTTTAACGAAGTATAACGAAAAGCGGCACTTTGGTGAAACGCCCGAGCCGGAAGGCAAAGCCACAAAGGATTCAAAGAAATTAATCTTCGTGGTACAGCGGCATAAAGCTTCGCATCTGCATTACGATTTTCGTTTAGAAATGGATGGCGTATTAAAAAGCTGGGCGGTTCCAAAAGGTCCTTCCCTAAACCCGAAAGATAAACGGCTGGCTATGATGGTAGAAGATCATCCCGTAAGTTATGCAACTTTCCAGGGAACAATTCCCGAAGGAAATTACGGCGCTGGTATTGTAGAAGTGTGGGACAATGGCACGTACGAATTGTCGCCTGAAAATAAAGGAAATGGTGTGGAAAGTATTGAAAACGGATCTCTGAAATTTATCCTGAAAGGCAAAAAATTAAAAGGACAATTTGCGTTGGTGAAACTGAAAAATGCAGCCGCTAATTCGTGGTTGCTGGTAAAAGATAAAGATGATTATGCACTCAGCGAACCTTATAGCAGCGAAGAACATACCGACAAAAAATCGGCTATTGATAAAGCTTTGCAAGACGAAAATGTAAAGTCTGTCAAAGCAAAAAAATTAGAGTCTGAAAAACCTGTAAAAGCAGAAGCCGCAGGTAAAAAAAAAGCCCGGTTAAAAACGCTGTAACGCCGATGATGGCGAGCGAAACAAAAGAACCTTTTTCAAACAAAGACTGGATATTTGAAATCAAATGGGATGGCTATCGCGCAATAGCTGATTGCCGAAAAAAAGATTCACAATTCTATTCACGTAACGCAGTTTCTTTCATCGAAAAATATCCGTTGATTTACCAGGAAATAAAAGCCATCAAAACACCAATGATGTTGGATGGAGAGATTGTCGTATTGAATAAAGAAGGCAAGCCTGACTTTCAAAAGCTGCAATTATACGCACAAGATAATACGCTGCCGCTCTTCTATTATGTCTTCGATATATTGAGTTACAAAGGAAAAGATGTAACAAAGAAACCCTTACTCGAGCGCAAGGCTTTACTCAAAAAAGTGTTGCCCGAAAATGATGTTATCAAATATTGTGACCATGTTGAAAATGATGGCGAAGCTTTTTTTACAGTGATGCGCGAACGCAACCTGGAAGGTATGATTGCGAAAAAGAAAACCAGTCTTTACCTGCCGGGAGAGCGGAGCAAAAGCTGGCTGAAAATAAAACACCAGTTGATAAATGAAGCCATTATTGCTGGCTTTACAAAACCGGAAGGCGCCAGGAAATATTTTGGTTCATTGATATTAGGTCAATATAAAAATGACAAGCTCATTTATGTAGGTCATACCGGAACCGGCTTTACTCTTGATTCGCTTACAGACCTTCATAATAAGATGACACCGCTTATTATAAAGACCAATCCGTTTGAAACAAAAGTGCCGGTAAACAATACGGTAACGTGGATAAAACCTCAATTGGTTGCTAATATTCATTACACCGAATTAACAAATATTGGCGTTATGCGTCACCCGGTATTTCATGGTTTACGAATAGATAAAACGGTTGCCGATATGAAAAAAGATACATCTTCTGTAAAGAAAACAACAACATCAAAAGCACAGGTTGATACAAAAGAAAAAGGAGAGCCAAACACATTAACGGTTGATAACATCACGCTGCAATTTTCGAACCTGGCCAAGATATTTTGGCCGGATGAAAAGATTACCAAAGGCGATTTGATTATGTATTACAATACGGTGTATCCACATATCATTCCTTACCTGCAAAACCGCCCGCAGTCTATGCGCCGCAACCCAAACGGAATCGGCGATGCAGGTTTTTTTCAGAAAGATGTTGGCGATACTGCACCAGACTGGGCAAAGACCATTTCATTATATTCTGAAAGCAACAATAAAGACATTGATTACCTGATTTGTAACAACAAAGCTACTTTGCTTTATATGGCTAATTTAGGTTGTATTGAACTCAACCCGTGGAACTCAACAATCAAAAAGATTGATAACCCGGATTATTTAGTTCTCGACCTGGATCCATCCGACAAAAACAGTTTTGATGATGTGATACAAACGGCTCTAATCATAAAGGCACTGCTGGATAAATCGGGTGCTGATTCGTATTGTAAAACGTCCGGTTCTTCCGGCTTGCATATTTATGTTCCGCTTGGCGCGAAGTATTCGTACGATGAAGCCCGTATGTTTGCTGAAATCATCGCTCATTTGGCTATTGACAAAGCTCCCGAACAAGCTACCATAGAACGCAGCATCGCAAACCGTAACAATAAATTGTATATTGATTACCTGCAAAACAAACGCGGGCAAACGCTTGCAGCTGCTTACAGTGCGCGTCCCAAACCGGGCGCAACGGTTTCAACGCCGTTAGACTGGACAGAAGTAAAAAAAGGATTGCATCCTTCACAATTCACCATTAAAAACATAATCAAACGGGCTGAAAAGAAAGGCGATTTATTTGCGCCTGTACTTGGCAAAGGCGTTAACCTGAAAGCATGTTTAAAAAAGCTTGAAAAGCTGTAGCAATATGCTATTTACATATATTGTTCTGCGCGAATTGATAACTGAATAATCGAAAAAAATGTTTTGATGAATTGAAATTAAGTGTAAGAAACTGTTTGAGATTTTTAGTTCTTTAAAAAGCTGTATTTTAAATATAAGTTCGCATAAAAAAAGCCTGTAAATATTTTTACAGGCTTTTTTTTCTTACGTAAATTAAATTGATTGATAATCGGCGGAGAGTTAGGGTCTGACACCTTCCTCTGAAATCCTTTGCTGGCAAGCGTTTCAAAAATCTTAGTATTTAAAGTCTCGCTTTAGTCTCTCTTTTCAAAATATCCGGCTAATGCTGTAAAGCCCTCTTTGCTTTTGCTTTGCTAAGGTATTCAAAATTTGATATCTGGGCAATTCTGCGCAATAAAAATCGGAAAATGCTTTTGCATAGCCATTGGCTACTAACGATTCATTTATGCATATACCATCTGGCAGGTATGCATAACATAACCACCTGCCGTATTTATCTGTCTTATTTTGGCTTTCCTGCTTGATGCTTACAACTTCATCCTTCTGTAGAATTGAGCGCAAATATGAGGCTGCCAGATGCCCTAAATGAATAAGCAATGAACCGGCTATGTGCGTTTCTTTTTCATCTTTTTTCAGCTTGCTGCAAAATTTTATTTCAGGTGCATCAATTCCGTACAATCTAAATTCAATTATTTCATTTGAAATTGTATTGACTGCTGTAAAGCCATCTCCATCAACTACGTGCAATACCCTGTAAAAGCCTACAAACTCTATCATTTTTTATCAATATAAATTATTGAAAATCAATAAATTGTATTTTAAAATTACAAATTTTGTCCTTATTTTTGAAATGAAAAAAGTAGTATAACAATTAAAATTCAAGAACATGGCAATTCAAAAGGGACATATTAAATATGTTGGTACTCTTGGTGAAGTAAGACACTTCAAAATCAAAGGTTCACCTGAATATTTTGCTGGTTTGAAAGGTGGCCCAACGGCAGAACAAGTGATGACCGCAACTGAGTTTGAAAGAACGCGTGAAAACATGAATGAATTTACTGCCTGCGCTAAGGCTGGTAAATCTGTAAGAACCGCTTTTTCTTCTTTGGTTTCTTTTATGGCAGATAGCCAGCTAACCGGCAGGCTCACCGCTATCATGAAGAAGATTAACCTGGAAGATCAAAGTGAAGCCAGAGGTTATCGGGCTATTTTGATCAGCCAGCAATCTCAATACCTGCGAAATTTGCAATTTGACAGGAACCTGAATTTTGACAGTATTGTTACTGCACCTTTTACTGTTACTCATCCGAAAGAACGCAATGCCGCAACACTGGATATACCTGTGTTCACACCCGCTAATTATTTGGCTTCTCCGGCTGGCGCAACTCACTTTCGTTTTCTTCATGCTTTGGGTGTAGTGTCTGATTTTGCTTACAACGATAAAACAAATAGTTATGAGCCGATAGATGCCGATAATAATGAATTGGGCATTGTAGCTTATTCAGCTTATCTACCACTGAATGCAGATACAACTGACGAAACTATCGTTGCAACTTTAGCAGGTGCGCCAACACTAACTGAAGATGATAGTGTGATTGAATGCGTGGGAATCGAATTTTATCAGCAAGTGGGAGCTAACTATTACAGGTTTAGTTCCGGCAACTGCATGAAGATTGTGGAAATATTTTAGTCTTTTAATATCTGGTATAAAAGCTCTGTGTCTACAGGGCTTTTTTTATTGCTATTGCTTTTCTCTATAGAGTGCAAATATGTAGGAAATAACCTGCCAATAACTAGCACTCATCTATGACTCATGCTCATTGTGTTCTCTGCCTTATACCTATCGGAAACATATTATTTTACAAAAGAAAAAAGGAAAAAAAGAAAGCTTTTTGAACAGGCGGCGTGGCTTGGCTGCAAAGAAGCAACGGAATAAATGTGGGCTTTTGTGCGCTGGTTTTGTGTTTATGCCGGAATAACTATATCAGTGAACTCATGTTTCCTTCATAATAACATGTACAGAGATAGCTATCTATTTTTGTTGCAACTATTTATCGGTTGCAAGATTTTGAACGCTTGGTCAAGCATCTTTTCTTTTGCTATTGACTGCACAGATTATCTGCAAACAGTACCTTTAAATATAAAAGCTTTTGCAGTTAAAACCTATGGGAATATTGAATACTCAATTCACGCCGGAATATGGTTCTGCTGCCTCTTTGAGTTTCCAATTGGGTGTTGGAACCCGTATAGAAAAATAAACTTTGCAGGGTGGCAGGCAAATGCTTTTGTTTAAACCGTATGTATATGAAAAAACAATTCCCAAAAAAGAAAAGTATTGTAAGCATGCCACTTATTCATCCGAACGCAGCCGGTATCGATGTGGGAGATACCATTCACGCCGTTGCTGTGCCTGAAGACAGAGATGATGTTAGCGTCAAATCATTCGGTGCCATGACCCCCGATCTGCATGCGATAATCGCTTGGCTGAAGCAATGCGGCATAGAAACGGTAGCTATGGAAAGCACCGGCATCTATTGGAAGCCTTTGTTTGGTATGCTTGTTAGAGAAGGCTTTGAAGTGTCGCTGGTAAACTCAAAGCAAACGCGCAATGTGAGCGGCAGGAAAAATGATGAAGACGATGCCAGATGGATACAAAAGCTGCATAGCTGCGGACTGCTCAAAAGCAGCTACCTGCCCGATGATGAGCAGGAGTCTTTACGCACACTGGTGCGCTACCGAAAAACGCTTACCCAGGATTGCAATCGTTTCATCCTCCGCATGCAAAAAGCATTGGAGTTGATGAACATCAAGCTGCACACCGTCATCCGTGATATTACGGGTAAGACAGGCATCGCCATCGTAGAAGCCATCATTGCAGGGGAACGCAATGCTGAACATTTTCTGGTGCATGTGGAAAAAACGATTCGGGCAGACCGGCAAACAATCATTGATTCCTTACAAGGCAACTGGCGAGCAGAGCAGCTCTATTTATTAGAAGATGGTTACTGTAATTACAAGCACTACAAAGAACGGATTGCAGCTTGCGACGCAGCAATAGAAAAACAGCTCCAGCACTACCAGCAGGAAGTGTTCCCGGAAGCGGTTGTTGACATGGCAGCAAAGTCTTCTAAAAGACCGACCAAGAACAAGCCGAAGTTTAATACAGGCAGCTACTTCAAAGCCATACTTGGCGTAGATGTAACCGCCATCTTTGGCGTCAGTGATATTACAGCCTTGGAGATATTATCAGAAACAGGCACAGACATGACAAAGTGGGAGTCAGCCAAGCATTTTGTATCCTGGCTGAATTTGTGCCCGAACAATAAAATATCGGGTGGCAAGCTGATCAGCAGCATGCTCATGAAAAAGAAGCCGAATGTAGCCAGTCAGGCGTTCAGGAGTGCAGCCAATGCGGTGCAGCGAAGTGACAATTGGCTGGGAGATTATTACAGGCGGATGAAGGCAAAAGGCGGCAACAGGTATGCGATGGTAGCAACAGCAAATAAGATCGCTACCATTTATTATAAAATGATATCAAACAAAGCCGAATTTAGTCCGCTTGAATTGACTGCCTATCAGCAAAAATACAAGCAGGCAAAGATTACTTATCTCGAACGGAAGCTTAACGAACTAAAAAAAGATGTCGCTTGAGAACTTATGTTATATAGAAATTTCTTTACAGACAAAAGATGAGGATTTGTGGTAGCCGACTAACTTTGCTGCCTTTTTTATTTATATTGATTAAAAACTTTTGCAATAATCCTTCAATTTTCTCGTCGAAATTTCCAAATATCCCGCATGGAATTTATATGTGAGTCACTTATTGTTTGTCTTTCTTTCTTGGGAACGCCCAATTTTTTATATTTCTTTTCTATGACTTGTGATAGCATCTTGTTCCATTTTTTGTCAAATCCCCCATCCGGAACTTCGATGAGAATACCATTATCAAATTTTTTTGAAACTTTATCCCCTGCTTTTCCTGATATGAGATATAATGCGTGGGAATGAACAATTCCATCAATTAATGAATACTCGCTTTGAAGTTCGAACTCTATTCCAAAGCTTAATTTCATTGGTTTTAGCCAGTTAATGGATAATATCAAAGACTTAGGTGTAAAGAATGACTTTGCCGCACCCCAACGTGTTTCTGCATCTCCTGGCGAAGCTCTTTTTTGCAATTCAATTAGGTCTGACAAATCTTTTTCAGCATCAACAATAACAGCTGGAACGAAACGTCCTTCACCAATGTCTATTGAAGAGACACTTCCATTGCCAACTACTTTATAAAGTGTATAATCAACGTCTAGAATTTCATTTTTCATTATAAAAGTCTTTTACGAAAGCACTCTCAACAATTTGTTTGTTACCTTGAATGTCAGTGATTTTAATCATATATTTATCAATTCGGTATTGTTTAAAAGGATTTGTTGGTTGTTCAAATATCAACCACTTTGATTGCATACCTTTTTCCTCAATTCTTATATCGTTTGGAAAAACTGAAACTTGATTTTGAGATATTTTGTTTTGTAAATTTTCGTCATGCGAAACAATTACTGTGACTGTCGAATTATCTTCTCTTAAAAATACAATTTCCAATTCTGCTTTAAAAGAGCTTTTGCCATCAGATTTATTCATGATCGTTATATGATAAAGTAAATATTTGGTAGCCGTTTCTTCTTTAGTAAGACGATATCCATCAATCAGGTATAAACTGAAATTTGCTTGTTTATCACTATAATTTTTACGAGCTAGCTCATATGAGCGCTTAGCATAACCTCTACTCATAAAGGCTGAGATTGACGAAATAACTGCTGCAACAGAAGCAACAATTGTCCAAATACTTACGATTGGCTGAGCGTTTAGTTTCGCTATTTGTATTAATGAAAAAAGTAGCATTTCTTATTATGATTTATTTCTGATGTAGGTGAACAAGGAAAGATAATTCAGGATAGAATACCATAGGCGATCAAGATTAAAGCTTTACTACATAAAAATATAAGTTTTCTCAAAGTGGAGTTGGTGGATGTATTTCTTCTTCGTTTGAGGACGAAAGACTAAAGAGGCTGTCTATGAAGTTTCGGAACATAGAAGCTAAGTTAGATATTTTGTTCTTCAGTTCAATTCAGATTGAAGTGCTTGTTGTATTTGGCTGATTCTGTGCGTGGGCGGAAAGGTAATAGCGCCTGCGGCTAAAAGGAAGCGTTGGCTGTGCCGGTAGTAACGGCACTGTAGCACAGCCAGCTTCGCCGACAAAGACGCCGGAGAGGAACGTAGGCGGCTGCGAGTGCCTGCCGCGCCGGTGGCTACAAAGCCGCGCCCCGCGGCGGTAGACAGCAACGTATTACGCAAGGGTTTGGCGTGTGCTTTTGTTTCGTGCGTCGGGCTTTGTGTTCAGCTACAAAAGCCATGACAAACCCGAAGGCGCGGCAGGCTGAGAAGGCGAGCAAGACATAGGCAGCGGGTGGACTGTATGCTACTGAAGTAAATGGAGGACGTAGTGTAGCGGAATGGAACCCAGCGAGTATGGTAGCGTTGGCTTTGCCAGAGGCGTGTGCAGCGCTGGTGTGAGGCTTTTGTGTGTTGGCGAAGCGATGCCATGCCTTGCAGCAAAAGAAGAGCTATAAGCGGGTGTAATGTAGCGGAGTGAAGGACGGAATGAACGAAGTGGCAATACAGGACACAATAGCTGCCCGAACGCAGGATGCCGGAGCTGCAAGACGTGTGACAAACTGCGTAGCACCCGCAGGGCATGGCAGCTTTGCCAATACCATAAAAGAGACATAAAACCTTTATTGGCAATGCTGACATGGTTTGGCGCATCGGCTTGCTGACGGCAGCCGGAGAGAGACCTTATTACCTTTGTGCGTGGGCGGCTGTTTGGCTGTTGAAGAAGCTTAGCTGAAACATGGCTGCTGCGATAGCTTTGTGCGGATGGGCAGCGATGTTTGTGCGGCGGCTGGCTGTTGTCAAAATCATTTGGCTGCAACGGGCTTTTGTGTGATGGCTTGAAGGGAAAGGCTTTTTAATCGCTTTATGTTGATTATAACTGAATGGCTGAGGGGATGTTTTTCTATCCATTCTTTTGTTTCTTTGTCTACACGACTGCTGATAAGTATTACGCGATTTGCTTCCATAGTGATAACAGTTTGATAGCAAAAGTTGCGTACATTTATGAGTTGTGCGTCATGGCAAATGTGACATCATAACAGTATAAAGCACCTAATAATACGGGAAAAATACCTGCTGATTACAATACTGACTTTCCTATTTTTATATCAAAACAAACTATAGCATGACTGCAACAACATTTATTCTTATCGCAGCTTTTGGTTCGGCTGTACAAGAAGTAATTCATCTCTATGACTTACGAAATACACTTCATGAACAAACTTCTACGTTTTTAGAATCGTGGAAATACTGGGCAATCACTTTGACCATGGTTATTGTTTCAGGTATCGGAACGTGGATACTTTATGGCGATAATTTGACAATCAAAAGTGTAATATTTATACTTGGCGCAGCCTTTCCCTTGCTTTTTAAAAAACTGGTTGCTGGTGCAACTACCAAAGGTCAAACAGAATTAGGTGGCTTTACTATTAAAGATTACTTCAAATAAATTTTATGAAAACAATTCTATTTGCATTGCTGTCTATTTTCTCAGTTAATTTAGCGCATAGCCAAGAACTAACTCTTTTCGATAGACCAAATACAATTATTCTTCTTAGCATGCCAGCTAACGAAAATGAATTTCAAAATATCTTTCAAAGAAGACCTGAACAAGGAGAATTGAATAACATTGTCGCTCTTTTAAATCAATATAAAGGTTCAAAGAATATTTATGTATTGAACGAACCGGATGATTTAGAAAAAATCATGAAGACCATCATGAGCAAAGCTGATAATAAACAATATGATGAGTATATTCCGAGAATAGGGTTTTCGATTATAGGGCACAATGACAATGGAAACTTTTATTTTCCTAACGGAGCTACCATGCAGTTAGAAGATGTAGAGAAAAAATTTTTAGGAATTCCTGGAATGTTTCTCAGTTGTAATGCAAAAAAATACGGAGTAACAGGTGTAGATTATAAATTAACTTATCCAGAAGCTTTGGATATTGCAACTGATATGGATGACATTGTAACAGATATGCATGATAAAAGGCATTGCAATGTTTTTTTTGATACTCCAAGGAAGATTGCAACAACAATGATAGAGACACTTAATGACAGAAATAGAGTAAAATACACTGCAAAATTTTTAGGTGCTGCTGGTGGGTTAACGGGAGGATTTGTTCTTTTAAAACAACTTGACACTCCCGATAATCAACAGCAAACTGATAGTACGACTAATAACCAAAATTAAATTGTGAGCAGTAAACAGCAAAGCCACGAACGCACAACAACAGTCTTGCTGCAAGCGGTGCTGACACAGCACAGCATCAGCATTGGTTCTACTGTTTAGCTCCAATTCCAGCGCGACGAAACGCTATCAAACAGCAGAAACTAAACATCAACAATAAACATTAATTTAGCTTGGGTTACCAGCTGACACGGCGCTATTATCCCGCCTGCAAGCAATACCGAGCCGTTGTGCGTCATGCGGTGGCGACAGTATTAAATTCGACAGCATTAAATCACCCAACTAAATACTTATTCTAAAAGCAAGCTAATGGACGAGAATCTCCAACAACAAAACATTCATTCTGAATTAGAAGATGCAAGAGAACAACAAAGATTAAATATACCAGCTAAAAGACTTCTTGAAAAGTTAGTACCGATTCCAAGCAACGTTTTAGATTTACAAAGAAGGTGGTTTTGGGAGCTTCTACAAAATGCAAGTGACTACAATGACACAGTTGACATAATTTTAGAATTGCACGAAAACACAATTGTATTCAAACACAACGGTAACCCATTCAGACCAATTGATACAGAAAATTTAATTGCTCCCGATTCAGGAAAAGACAGCGAAGAATTAAAAGGTAAGGATATGATAGGACAGTTTGGAACTGGCTTTATATCAACACACATTTTATCAGCAAAAATTACAGTAGAAGGAGTAATTAAATCTGAAAGAATACAAGATTCTTATTCAAAGTTTAAGTTTGATTTAAATAGACTTCGATACAATGACAAAGAAGCTCTCAAAAAATCAATACAAAATTCATCTAAAGAACTTAACCAAAATGTCCAAACCATAGACTATAATTCCAAAGAATTCAATACGGTTTTTACGTACGATTTAACTACTCATCTTGATAATATAAACCCAATAGAAATTGTCAATAAAGGGTTAGAGTAGAAATCTCGACAGGGTTAATCACCTTAATTCGGCGATTGTTGATCAGTAAAAATGATTGATTTATAGTAGTTTTTTTGTCAAGCGGCAACGGAATTAGGTGATCTCGGGATACGGAATTTCTACTAAGACTTAAACTTCTTTCCTTAATTTGGCTACAAGAAGTCTCATTTTCACTACAAGTCTCAGATCTCTTCTTTCCAATTTTGCCTTATCAAAAAAATAAGAAGTATGGCAAACAATCAAGAAGCAAAAGTGTGGTTTATCACCGGCGCCTCCCGTGGCTTTGGACGTATCTGGACGGAAGCAGCTCTCAGGCGTGGCGACAAAGTAGCAGCCACAGCCCGCAAGCTGTCAAGCATTGCTGATCTAACAAAAATATATGGCAACAGCGTATTGACCTTAGAGCTGGATGTAACGGATAAGGAACAGGTAAACAAAGCTGTAAACGAAGCCTACACTCATTTCGGAAAGCTTGATATCGTGCTCAACAATGCGGGTTATTCACTGGTGGGCACCATTGAAGAAGCAGAAGACGACGACATTAAAGCCATGTACAAAACCAATTTCTTTGGTCCGTTAGCGGTTATCAAAGCAGTATTGCCTCTGCTAAGAAAACAAGGCTACGGACACATCATTGGCGTATCGAGCACACTGGGTTTGGTAAGCTCACCGGTAATCGGGTATTATGCATCCTCCAAGTGGGCGATTGAAGCAGCCCACGAAGCCTTGGCTCAGGAAGTGAAGGCGTTCAACATCAAGGTTACAATTGTAGAACCCGGCGCTTATGCCACCGAATTCGGCAGTCCCGAATCGTTGAAGTTTGCTAATAACATGGACGTATATACCGACTTCAAAAACGGCTTTATTGATCAGATCATGAAGCTTGAAAGAGGCAATCCCTTAGCTACACCAGAAGCGTTGTTTGCGTTGGTTGATGCTGAGAATCCACCGTTGCGGTTCTTCCTCGGCAATCAAAACTTTCCGCAGGTACAAAAAGCGTATGCAGACCGCACAGCAGAGTGGGAAGCGTGGAAAGAGATTTCAGATGCAGCCCAGGGAAGTGTGAAATAAGAAACGCATAGTTTTCATTATGCTGGCGATAACCGAACTTTACCTCTTTGGTTATCGCCAGCATTCATTCTTACAAGATGAAAAAAGAAGAACAGAAACCTAAGGGTTTTACCTCCATAACAGAAGCACACCGCCTCTTAGGTTTGCCCGCACCAGAGCATCCGTTGATAACAATTATGAGCGCTGAACAATCAGCCAATGTTTCCGCCGAACTGGGAGGCAAACATGTACTTCATTTCTACAAAATCTCTTACCAGCCACGCCTGAGCCCAAGGGTTAGGTATGGTCAGCAGTATTATGATTTCGATGAAGGAGGCTTGCTGTTTGCATCGCCAGGGCAGGTCATCGGCGAAGATGGTGAAGGCAGTTCACCATCAGGGGTTTGCTCTGAGCAGACGCTTATTATTCACCCCGATTTTTTGCTCGGTTACCCTTTGGCAAAGAAGATAAAGCAATACCAGTTCTTCTCCTATTCGGTAAGTGAAGCCTTGCATCTGAGCGACAGTGAAAAAGAAACCATGCTTTCTATTTTCGGTATGATAGAAAAGGAGCTGAATAGTCGTATTGACGATTTCAGCCAGGATGTCATCATCTCCCAGATAGAACTGCTGCTCACCTTTGCACAGCGTTTTTATAAGCGTCAGTTCATCACCCGCAAAGCGGTAAATAATGATGTGCTGGCAAAGCTGGAAGAGTTGGTGGATGCGTATTTCAACAGCGATACTTCCTTGTGCAATGGCTTGCCTACGGTACACTATTTTTCTGACCAGCTGCACCTTTCGCCCTCCTATTTAAGTGATATGCTTCGGAATTTACTGGGGCAAAATGCGAAGCAGTATCTGCACAGCAAGCTGATAGAGAAGGCAAAAGAAAAGCTCTCTACTACTTCTTTATCGGTTAGTGAGATTGCCTATGAACTGGGCTTCGAACATTCACAATCGTTTAGCAAACTGTTTAAGAGCAAAACGGCTCAATCGCCTTTAGAATTTCGGGCAGCCTTTAATTAGAACGGGGAAATTTATTGAATTGGACAACTCATTTCGTGTTGAAGTGATCAGTAAGATGATTGACAAACAATTCTTTTATTGGTCAACACGTTACGAAACCTGTGGTCAAGAACTGCGAAACCATCACATAAGGAACCATTGTGTTGCTTTATGATCTGCTCACATACATAAAGTCCTATTCTTATACCTGAATAACTTTTTTGAATATCCTTTACCCGGTAAAAACGTTCAAATATCTTTTTGTAATCATGTTGCTTAACACCCAATCCATAGTCAGTAACAGAAACCTTGATATAACTACCCACCAAAGTCGAATGAACATTTATTACCACACTACTCGGCGAGTACTTGGAAGCATTTTGTAATAGATTTACCAGCACCTGTTCTATTCGGTCTTTATCCCCTTTTATGTTCAATCCTGTCTGACTCAGGATGTTTATTTGAAATTTCGGTAGGCTTGATCACCTTATTCCGTTAATCGTTGAGCAGTAAAATGATTGATTAACAAAGGCTATTTTGTCAGCCGGCAGCGGAATTGGGTGATCTCTGTATACGGAATTATAACTCTAACTTCATAATGGTGCAATCTCTTTAGCAAAAACTACAACTGAGGCACACTCCGGGTACAGGGCAATACACCGGTAATGGTATACATAGGCACTCCAAAATACAAAGTGCTGTCGCTGTTGTTGTAAACATCAAGCGTTGTTCTGTCGTCAACAGAGCTTTGAATATAATCCATAGCTTTCGCACCCAAAGGCTTTACATAAGCGCCGGCAAAGGTCTAATAGTTTCCCTCTTTCAGCTTCGCAACAAAAGAATCCGGTATCAGCCCCAATACTTCCAAGTTCAGTCGCACGGTATTCACTTCCTGTTCATCATCCACCATCAGCACGGCATATTTCCCCGCTTCGTATTCCGATACTTTTGTACAGCGGAAGCATACATCGCGCAGCGACTCTGCATTAGAAAAGAAAGCCTGCAGGTCTTTTTGATACTCCGTATCAGCCCGCCCGCGCAGCACGTTGTTGGTCGCCCAATCTGGAAACTTCTTCATCTCCGCAACGGCAAATTTGTGCACGGTACTGTTGGGCGCAACAGTATACCCGGTATAAGGCCGCTCTTTTTGGGTTGCCGCATCCTGGCACGATACCATAAACACTAAGAGGAGAATAAAAAGCAGGTTGCTTGAACGGATAAACTCCGCCATCATATAAAACGAGAGTGGTTTATAATAGGTCGAAGGTAGCTACAAACCGGCTAAGTCTGCTTCCCACAACTTTCAGGTGTCAGCATTGTTCCTTAACAATATACTGATAACCTTCAAAATGCGCTGTTGAACAAAAGGGTGGTTATTCTTCCTTTGGCTTGCCGCTACAATAAATATAATCAGGGTTTCAACTGGCAAAACCGCACAATAGGTGTTCATTATCGAACGCCCCTTATTGCGGGCTATCCTGAAAGGCAATGCAGGCAAGCCTTTGCAGACTGGTATGCCTATTGAAAAGACAGTTCTGCGTACAGTTTATTTTGCCTGTACGAATCATCAGTTCAAGCTTTCTCTATGTTTACAAACTATTTAAAAACCGCCTGGCGCAGCCTGCTGAGGAACCGAACCTATACAGCGATCAACGTATTCGGGTTAACCGTTGGGCTTTGCGCCTGCCTGCTGGTGGCAACGGTGGTAGCAGATGATCTTTCGTATGACCGGCAGTGGAGTAAAGGAAATGATTTGTACCGCATTGTTATGGTGAATAAAATGGGGGATGGCTTATACGACCGTATGGCTACCTCCTTCCAAGGGCTGGGCAACATATTGAAAACCGACTACCCGGAGGTGGAAGCCGTTGCCCAACTGGTTACCGTGAAGCAAAGACTGAAACTGGACGATAAAAACCCGAACGGCATTGAAATAAATGCCCTGCGCGCGGATACTGCATTCTGGAAGATGCTCGACATACAGGTGCTGGCAGGCAACCCCCGCCGGTATGTGGAGGGAAGCTCCAATATTGTCATCACGGAAAGCTTTCGGAAGCAGTTCTTCCCAAACGAAAACCCGGTGGGTAAGATTGTTTATGATGTACCTACTTATGACCAGAAGTCTCCTTACCTCATTACCGGCGTCATTAAGGACCTGCCTTCCAACACGGTATTTCGCTCGCAGATGATCCTGCTGCAGAAAGGACGCAACGAAGCGCTGAACAAAGAGCAGTTTGGTACGTTTTCCCAGCAGTATGTATTGCTGAAACCGGGCACTAACGCGGCTGCCCTGCAGGCGAAGCTGAACAAGTGGTATGCGGGCTACGTAACGGTGAAGAATCCCTACCGGTTTGAGTTTCAGCCGCTGAAAGATATTTATCTGCATTCTGATTTTGCCAGGTACCAAGATGTAAAGGGCGACTATACGAACATCTATATTTTTTCCGGCGTTGCCCTTTTGCTGTTGCTGATTGCCTGCGTGAACTTTATTAATCTAAGCACGGCAAAAGCCATTGACCGCATCCGCGAAACCGGTGTGCGGAAAGTGCTGGGCGCGGGTCGCAAGCAGATTGTGTTTCAGTTTCTCACCGAATCGCTCCTGTTCTTTATTATCGCGGCTGCGTTATCAACCCTGATCTACCGGCTGGCTTTGCCCCCGATAGAAACCTACTTAGGACATCCCCTGCAGCAAACGTTTTTCTCCTCTTTGTCCCTGTTTGCTTCGGCTTACGGTGGCATCCTGCTGATCAGCCTGCTGACCGGTTTTTACCCTGCCTGGATTCTATCGGGGTTTCGACCCGCTGCTACGCTAAAAGGCAAGTTGTTTACCGGCAGTTCCTTTGCCCGCAACGCGATACGGAAAGCGCTCGTGGTGGTTCAGTTTTCCATTTCCATCGCGGTACTGATTTCACTGATCGTGGTGCAGCAGCAGGTGTCGTTTCTAAAACACGCCGACATTGGTTATCAGACCAATAACCTGCTGAGCGTTGAAGCTATCTCGTGGGACGGGAAGGGGGGGGCTTTTAAAAATGAAATGCGCCGCCTGCCGGACGTGGCAAGCGCAAGCATTAGTGACTGGGCGCCGACAGAGGGTGCGGGAAGCATGTCGAAAGAAATTGACGACCCCAGCCATCCCGGTAATAAGATAAATGTTTGGTTTATTAACGGAGACCCTGACCTGACACAAACGTTGGGTCTTCACTTGCAAAGCGGGCGCCTGCTCAGTTCCTCTTTTCCTTCTGACCTGCTGAGCCAGGATTCGCTCATGCAGATGACCGCAGAACAATATAAGTCAGTAGCGAACCTGCAATCGTCGCTCATTACTGCCTATACGGCTAAAGCGCTGCAAATAACAACGCTGAACACCATACTCAGCAATGTGAACAACACGCCGGTTGGCATCGTTAACGATTTTCACAACGAGTCTTTAAAAGATGCCATGAAACCAACCATCATCCTGGCAGAACAATCGCCACAATACGGAGGCATGCTTCTCCGCGTAAAGCCGGGTGCAGAACAAACGGTACTGGCATCGCTAAACAAACTCTGGCGTCAGTTTTATCCTGATAAGCTGTTGAACACACGCTGGGTAGATGACATGGTTGCCGACCAGTATAAAGCCGAAGCCAAGCTTCAGAACCTGTTTGTTTTCTTCAGCGGGCTGAGCCTGCTGCTGGCTGTGCTGGGCATCTTTGGGCTGATTGTGCAGGCAACTCACCAGCGGGTAAAAGAAATCGGGATCCGCAAAGCGCTGGGCGCTTCGGTGCTCTCTCTTGTGAGGCTGTTTTCCATTGATTTTATCAAGCTTGTATTGCTTGCTGCCTCGGTGGCTTCGCCGCTTACCGGGTGGCTGATGAACCAGTGGCTGCAGGATTTTGCCTACCGCATTTCAATGAGCTGGTGGATGTTTGCCGGGGCGAGTCTGTTCGCTGTTCTGATCGCTTTTATTACCATTGCTGTGCAATCGGTAAAAGCTGCCATTGCTAACCCGGCGGACAGCCTGCGAACGGAGTAAGAGAAAGGGGTTGTTTCTCCTGAGAGGTAGGTGGTGAGTATATGGGGGAGTGCCTGGAAATTTCGGTAGGCTTGATCACCTTATTCCGTTAATCGTTGAGCAGTAAAATGATTGATTAACAGAGGCTATTTTGTCAGGTGGCAGCGGAATTGGGTGATCTCTGTTTAGGGAATTATAACATTCCGTTCTCTTTTAATCAATCAGACACTCAAAATCAACCCCTTTCTGGTCAATAGTTGCCGTACTATTGTGACCAAAAAGTCATAACATACATGCTAAGGTAGTAATACTATGAGCTCGTAAGTGCTTAATCCTCTGTTGATGATCTTTAGTATCATTCCAAACTCACGTACATTATCCTTATTCTGATCGATGGCTAACATGTGGCTTCCTGAGCCAACATCTACTCCCGCAGCTCTGACATTGATAATTTGAAGTGATAATTCTTTCTGTTCCATGTGATGTTTTTTAGTTTAAAAAACCTTCAGGGAATGTTATGAGTAATAAAATTTTTCTGTTCGGGATTCCAGGTTGGATCACCATTTAATGCAAGAGATGCCTCTACTCATGTAGAAGTGTCAACATTCCAGCCTTGATTTCAGGAGGAACTATAAGTTCCTTTTAGCTTTAGTCGGCTTACTTCTGAAGGACATCAAATTTATTGAAATGTAAGCTTCTGTTGTCTTGGTTATTCAACCGTTCATTCGGTCTTGGGATTTCAGGACGAGACCCACTATTGCAAATTCTTTTGTTGTGCGATGTTTTTATTCCTCAAGTTTTTTCTAAATAATATATAGGATTGTAAAAGTCCGATAGCTTTACCTATTATCGCAAAGCAAAACATGAAATAAAATAATATAAAAGTATTTTTGAAAATACCAAAATGAATGTATGTTCTGAAGAAAATTACAAAAGCAGAAAAACAGAAGATACCAATAAAAGTAAAATATCTGCCCATTAAACATCCACACTCATTTTTAAACTGCAGAACAATATCTGACATTTCATAATAATTAAATGGTGAAAGAAGGTAATTCAGCAAATGCATATCCTAAAATAGTATTAGCAGAAACTCTTGCCTTTGCCCTAAGAGCAGGACTAGAGTTTTGCGCAGTTGCCCAATACCATGATAGCCATGCAACTTGCCAACAATACGCTCCTTGATAATCCCAATTTGAATCAGCGCCACTTTGACCAGCTAGTCCAGAAGCCCATGAAGGAAAATCAGCATCATGTGCCTTGCCATCTATATGGCGACATTCATGAAAGAAAATTGATGCTCTCTGTATCACATCTTGTCCGTAAAAAAAATTAGTATTGTAAAGTTCAATTCTTTTTACTTGGCTAAATGCATTTCCTATTTCCAGGCCTGCTGTACAAACCCAACTGGCAATATACCCCCAAGCAACACAAACAAGGTTAGAAACCCAATACCACGCATAGCAAAACCATTCAACTACACAATTCCAAAAGGTATACCAGTGGCAATCCTTTCCCCAGGAAGAACATGCCCTATATCCTTCGTCCTTGTATGATGTACAATCCCATTTAACTGTTTCTCTATATTCAGTGCATCCTGCACCAAATGTGGTTGCATTAGTTGTATTATTTGAACCACATAGTGCTCTCAGTTTGAAACCACTCATCTTCTCCCTTACATAACGTCCTCCCCAATACAATAAATTATCATGATCGTAACTTTCATCTTCTGGATTGTCTGATGAGTAGTTCAACGCCCATAATGCATTAAACGTCCTTGCCAAAGGTTTGTCAGTATTACAACAGTCGTCAAATCCCCAGCCATCTTGCCAATAGTCATAATCGAAATTATAACTGTCCCAGAACCAATCAACAAAAGCTTGGTCACAAATTCTTGTTCCATAGAGGTTATCTCCGCTAATATTTTTATCAGGAACGCTATAAGTACAGTCTGCCATAGTAATTATATTGTATTGTGATTAATTAATTTTAGGTCGTTTTGAATTGCTTATTCTTCTTGAAGGTTCTGTAATGTTACTTTTGCCTCTCTGCGGTTTCGGAAGATATGTTTTACTTAAAGCAATTTTTTGTACAGTGTTTTTTATGAAGGGTATTTCTCTGACATCTTTACGTTTTATATCAGTAATGAACTGCTTTTCCTTAGGCAGGGTATCTAGAATATTTTTTTTGTTTTCATTATTGATTTCCATCAAGCTCTGGCACGAAGCGATATTTAACGTTAAATATTTAACTCTTAATAAATCAAGTAATTCTGTTTCTGCTTCTTTATAACTTTTTTGTCCAATGTTTTTTATTCCCTCAATTGCGGTCAATCTAATAGCTGTTTCTTCTGCAACTGTGGAGAACAAATGAATATTTTCTGACTTTTCATTCGGAATTTCAGATTTGGCAATTTGACTGAGTAGTTTTATAAATTCAGGTAATTCAAATTGTGATGCACAGTAAACTATCAGCCATCTTGCATTATATTCAATTTCCCGGAGTTTTGTAAATGCATGAGTAAGCTCCTCAGCACATTCTTGTGGGTTAGATTTAAGTTTATCCAAAATTACAGAACTGTTTTTCGAATCATTACTCAATGCGATTATTAGAGTACTCAAGTTTCTCCCAATATCACTATCAGAGAAGAGAGAAGGATTATCTTGCAATTTTGAAACTGTTGAAATTAATTTCTTTTTTGAAGACTGAATTATTAGCACTACAATGAAAGCTATTATCGCTACTCCTCCAAGTATCAAAAGAATAGAGTTGCTGTTCATATAACTATATTTTAAGTGTTAAATTTAAATTTTAACTAACGTTCCGGCTGTCAATAGCAGTTGTTCAAATATTTTTAAATAACTTCTTGCCTTTGTCGGTTATTAACGAATTGCCGGAAACAAATTCATAAAAATCCAAGGAAGGTACCAGTTGTCAAAGTTTAATATTACGGGTTCAAGAGGTTTTATAGTATGATGCACAACGACGACTCTGGCTTTCTGCTGTGCTGACATTCTGGTTCGTCAGCCGAATACTGTGGAAGTTCTGCTGTCTGAGATCATCTAATTTCGCTAATCATTGAGCATGAAAGAACTTAATAATTAATTATTTTATTGGTCTGACTTTAACGGAATTCGGTGATCAGGCCTGTAGATTTCGTTTAACTAAACCAATGTTTCGTGCAGAAGTGACCAGCAAAATAATTGATTGTCAACATTTATATTGATCAACAATTTGGGGAATGTGTGATCAAGAATTTCGAAATCATCCATCCACACCGCTGTTCCTATTGACAGCCCAGTAACGTTAATAAATGTGAAAAATTTTCTTTTTATTAATACGCGAAACGCAATTTTCAGGCAGTTTCTAAACATTTACCGACAGATATAAAGTAGTAAGTTTTTACGAAGATATAATTAGTAATATATATTATTATACCTATATTATATTTAGTTATTAGCTTAAGTCTTCCACCTATTCAAACGGGTTTTCGCAAGATCCCGCATGATGTTTGAACTACAGGACAGAAACTATAGCACATGAGAGAGATAACCCGTGATGTGATCGGAAGAGTTTTTCTGTTTGCAGGCCTAACAGCAGCTATGTACTTTATTCATTTGTTATCGTGGAAGAAAGAACACCATCAGGAACCATGGTAACAGAAGCAAACCATTGAAATACAGATACCCTCTATGAAAGTAGTATTAAGCCTAAACATTTCGGCAGGCTGGATCACTTTATTCCGCGTATCATTGAGCAGTAAAATGATTGATTAACAGAAGCTTTCTTGTCAAACAGCAGCGGAATTGCGTGATCTCTGTATACAGAATGTCCATGTAAACAACTGTATGAGCGGATGGTGGCAAAGGGAAAGAATAAAAAGCTGGCACTCATAGCCGTCTGCAATAAACTTCTCAAACAGGTCTTTGCTGTCGTAAACAACCAAACCGTATTTGATAACAACTACTCAAAAAATATCACTTATTTTATTTGGTTCTTTACACAGTTCATGTTAGCAGTAGCCAATGTTGCCTGATAAATTTAAAAATGTAAAACCATATCGTGATGCATCTTCAAAAATGATTGAGCCGTTGCAAGTTCAGGTCTGTCAGAATCAGCACCATCAGCAATAGTCATTAATTGTTTGAAATAAGAAATCGCCTTCTGTTCATTGCCCGATTTTTCTGCTGCCACACCTGCATTATAAAGACTATTAAAACGATTCGGGCTTTTTATAAGCACGGCTTCGTATGCCAGTAAGGCATCTTTATTTTGATTCGTTTCCAGTAACATATCGCCCAACAATTCTCTTGCCGGCAGCACTTCTCCGGGCGTTACCGGATGTTTCCCGGTACTGTCTTCCATATCAACGGCAAGCTTCATGGTTTGTAAAGCTTTTACTTTGTTTCCTGATGCAAACTCCATCCATGCTTCACCGGCTTTTATTTGTATATCCACTTCCTTTAATTTGTAAACATCTTTTTGTTTCTCCAATGTATCATGAAGCCTGTTGAGTGTTCTTAATTCCACATTTGCTTCAGTAAGATTACCCATATGAGCAGCACCTAATAATCTTGTGAAATGGATAATAGCTTCCTGCCATGGATATGCGTTCCATGAAAAATTTCTCGCCGGCACCTGGAGCAAAGCGGCTTCTTTCCATTTTTTATTTTCAAGTACATAACGTGAAGGAATAGCAGCAAAGGCATAAGCCGTTTTGAAATTAGCCGGATAAACAGCTTTAATGGTATTTACATAAGCAACCTGTTCTTCAGCTTTCTTATTATCACCTTTTTGCAGGTAAGCATACATAAGATAATCAAGCCCGTGAAGTTCCTCATCCCAATGCCCCGGAATATCTGCCTGTTCAGCATAACACTGTGCAGCTTCTACCGATTGCAGGTTTGATTGAATGGCTTCATCCCAAAGACCAAGCCTTGTAAAAATATGCGAGGGCATATGCAAAGCATGTGCAGACGATGGCGCAATCTGCGCATATTTTCTGGCTGCCGGCAAAGCAAGCTGTGCAAGACCCGGATAATCGTAAGTATGAATGATATAGTGAATGATGCCGGGGTGATTAGGCTCCGCTTTGTACAATGCGTTTAATATGTCGCCCGCTTTCTTTTGATTCGCATATGTTTTATCAGTCGGGCTGGCTGCGGCATCTAACGATAGTGCATAAAATATGGCAGCTTCGTTATCAGCAGGATATTTTATATGCAAGCCCTCCATTGCTTTTTCAAAGTAAACGCAGCGGGTATGATGGTCTGTTTTATCCCAATCTTTATAAAAGGCTCCAATGGCAGTAATGTAACCAGCTTCCCTGTCAGACTTTGCAGAAATTGCATTTGCAATGGCAATCGCCTTTGCGCCTTTTTGCAGTTCTGCTTCATCCGGTGGGTTCCATAGTGGATGAAAGTTGCACATGGCAACGCCCCAATACGCCATAGCGCAATCAGGCGTTTCGTCAATCACTTTTGCAAACACTTTTTCTGCTTCATCGTACTCAAAAGAGTGCAATAGTTCAACCGCCAGGTCAAAGTCTTTCTTTGCTTTTGCATCGCAGGTCATGTCGAAATCAACCGTTCCAAACTGTGCATCCACTGGTCCGCAGGAGATGACGTTTCCTCTTTTTAAATTGAGTTGGCTAATGGCATCTTTTGAGGCAACCGGTTTATTGTTTTTGCAGGACAGTATCATCACTGACAATAAAAACAGGTGCCGTGATTTCTGTAAATATTTCATGAATCAACAGATTGTAGGAAGGTTGCGCACAACGGGAGTTTGTGAAAAAACCAAACGTTTAATAAATCAAATATACACACAATGTGAATGGAGTTAAAGGCGTATGATTGTTGAGTTATCGAAGCATGCAATTCATAGAAGGCAGTAACCGCAATCAAACATTTTTTACCACACCCGATGAGAGGGTAAGTGCAGAGAATCCGGCAAGGTTGATAGATGCATTTATAGATAAGCCGGAACTTCACCGCTTAGGGTTCACTGGTACCGTACATAAAAGTGAAGGGCGTCCGCCGTATGCGCCAGCAGTGCTTTTGAAACTGTATTTGTATGGCTATCTGAATAAAATCCGCAGCCGCCGCAAACTTAAAAAAGAAGGCAGCCGCAACAGGGAACTTGAGTGGCTGCTGCATGGTTTGCAACCAAACTATCATACCATTGCCGACTTTCGCAAAGTCCATGCGAAGCCCTTACAATCCATGTTCAAACTGTATGTACAATTTCTTGCAGAAGCAGGTCTGCCGGGCAAAACAACTATCGGCATAGATGGCAGTAAGTTCAAAGCTGTTAACAGTAAAAAGAATAATGTCAATCAAAAAAAGATAGATAAGCATCGTCAGTTTATAGAAGACAAAACCACCCGGTATTTACAAGAGCTCGGGTGAAATGGATAAACAGGAAGTATCTGGCGGAGATGATCTTATCATTAAGAAAGAAAAGATAGCAGAAGGACTTGCCAAACTCAAAGAGCGCAGTTTAAAGTATGACGGGCTTCAGCAACGCTTGGATGATACCGATGACAAACAGATCAGTACCACCGATGCCGACAGCCGCAGCATCATCACTCTGTAAAAAGTATTGTGGAAGTAGCCTGCAACATACAGAATGCCGTGGATGATAAACCAACAGACAGCCACACCTGCCCTGCAGGTGCAGTATTAACATCGCTTGGCACCTGGCATAATAAAAAAGGAGAAGCCTATGAAACGAGTTACCGCTTTAAAACCTACCGGACAGAAGCGTGTAAAACCTGTGTTCTGAAACAGCAATGCACCAAACTTCCCAAACGCATTATACAGCGCAGCGAGTACCAGGATGCCGTAGACATCAATGTGGAAATTTCGGTAGGCTTGATCACCTTATTTCGTTAATAGTTGAGCCGCAATGCGATTGATTAACAAAGGCTCTTTTGTCGAGCAGCAGCGGAAGTGGGTGATCCCTGTATACGGAATTTCCAGGCTGCATATATCCGGCACAGATCAAGAACTTCTTTGAGGCGGCGGTAAAAGTTAGCTTCCGGAACCCGTTGCGATAACCGGAATGAAGTGAACAACTGCTCCGTATATTGCTTTTTGCCTTGCACCCTCTAAATTACTTCTTACTCACCCCTTTTGAAATTATCTTTATCAACATATTGTGAGTTGTGTAACAGGCACAAATGGCTTGACAAAAAACTGGCTGACGAAACGCAGCATCAACTTTTTGTTTTGCTAATCAGCTTGACATTATAAATTTGGCAACAGAAATAACAATGAACTTTTATTTTATAAATTTAGCAGCAGTTCGGCGGACGATTTTCAAATTCCCCAACAACGCCAATCCCTGTCCGTTGGTGGCAATTATAACGCCGGTTCAATAATCTAACGCAACGCTAAGTATAAAAACTTAGCATTGTATGATGACAAAAAAGTATCGTCGTTTGACGATGGACGAACGCATAGAGATTGAAAAATTATTAAGCCACAAAAAGAGTTATACAGATATTGGAGTAGCCCTTAACAGGGATAAAAGCACCATTCACAGAGAAGTAAACAAGCAGGGCTGAGACCGCTATAAAGCCATCGAAGCAGAGCGTCTTGCAGTGGGTTCTGTCAGTAACCGCAGAAGCGATAAAAACAAAATCAAACAGAATATACAGCTTGAAAATTATGTACCGGAAAAGCTTTCTTTAAGATGGTCGCCCTGGCAAATACATGTAAGTTTACAGCGCAGTTTTTATGATAATAAAGCCATGCAGATAAGCCACGAAGCCATTTATTTATACATCTATTTACACAGTAAAAAAGAACTGAAAAACCTGCTTATTTCTGAATTAAGATAAAAAAGGAAGTATCGCGGCAATGTGCGCCGAGGTGCAGATAAACGCACTACCATTAAAGATTCTGTGCGCATTGATGAACGTCCTGAAGAAGTGAAAGGAATAGAAATTCCGGGGCATTGGGAAGGCGATTTAATTATGGGTAAAGACAGAGCCGGCGCCATTGGTACACTGGTAGAAAGAACTACACGCACTATTATTATTGTGCCGCTAAAAGCCAGGGATGCTGCTACGGTTCGCAAAGCTTTTGAGAAAGAATTTAAATCCCTTCCAAAGCAAATGAAAAAGACGCTTACTTATGATAACGGCAGTGAAATGGCACAGCATAAGCTCTTTACCAGGAACACTAAAATACAGCTCTGTTTTACTCATCCCTATTCACCCTGGAACGCCCGACAAATGAAAACAGCAATGGCTTGGTGAGAGATTATTTTCTCGCAGGAACAGATTTTAATCTCATACCAAAAGAAAGATTAAAAGAAGTGCAGCACCAGTTGAATGAAAGATCAGGACATGTGCTGGATTACAAAACACCCAAAGAAGTGTTTGAACAAATAATTTTAAAACAAATTGCCTGAAACTAATAACAGGCAAGCAAAAATCTCAAACAATCAGGATGCAGCTTTATCCACACCGCAAGCGGAAATCCTTCAACAATTGCAGCGCAGCGGTAGTGGATAAAGCGGTAAATTAAATAATCTAATTACAAAGCTTTTAAACCACTATTTTTGATAACTAATGTTGCAATAGAAATTTGAAACCGCCACCTGAACGTTAAGAGATGCCAACAAAATGAAAAATTTAAGTACTATAAATATTATAGGTGGCGGAATTGCAGGTTTGGCAACTGCTTTATCTTTAGAGACAGTAGGAATCAGCTATAACCTATTTGAGCAACGGTCAGAAATAACATATGAAAATGTAGGTTTAGGAATAAGTGCAAATGTTTTTCCTATACTTGAAAAATGGAACATTTTAAAAGAGACTAAAGAAGTCGGAACTGAGATCCGAACCTTTCACTTTGTGGACAATAAATTGAATTATATTAATTCATTCAACCTGCGAGATCCTGCTTTGTCTGTAAATCGGAAATTGTTTTATCAAATATTGAATGAGCACTTAGACAAAGAAAAATTACATCTGAATTCTACCAAATTTTTTAATGACTTTCCTGAAACTGAAATAGTTATATCAGCAGATGGCATTTATTCCCAAACAAGACAGACAATCTATCCCAAGCTTGAACTTAGGAATGCAAATCAAACCCTTTGGCGTGGAATAAGCGAAATTGAACTTGACGACAAATTTAAAAATGCATATTATGATTTTGTTGGAGGGAATTTGAGATTTGCAATTATTCATACAGGAAAAAATTATTATAGCTGGTACGCTATCAAACAAAGCATTGGAAATGCAGATGAAGCGTTAGACAAAGCCAAGCTAAAAATCTTATTTAAAGATTATCACCCAATTGTGAAGGCAGTGATTGATAACTCCGAAAAAGTTTATTTTTCAAAGTTGCTGGACATTAATCCTAAAAAACGCAAGGATATTAATTGTTTCAGGAACAAAATAGTGATGATAGGTGATGTAATCCATCCGACAACACCTAATATGGCAAATGGCGCTTGTTTGGCTATGGAAGACGCTTATCTTTTGGCAAACCTGCTTAATAATGGCAGTTTGACTTTAGAAGAGACTTTCTTGACCTTTCAAAAACAAAGGACTAAAAAAGTTGATACTGTTGTTTTTCAATCTTGGTGGCTTGGAAAACTACTTCACCAAAAGCATAAGGTAATGAATGATTTAGTAAAATTAGGAATAGTAATGACGCCTCAATTTTTATTCAATAAAATTTATTCAAATGTTTTAAAGGAAACCAAAGTTGACACACCTATTATGCCTACCAACTAATACAGTTAACATTGGTTTCACGTAATGGCGGCTGACGTACATGTTCTCAACATTAGTACTTATTTTTATCTTTAGTGCAAAGGCTAAGCTAATAGAATATTAATGCCTCCACTGCATAAAGCGTAAACCCGTTGGCTGCTGTATTGGTGCGACATTTGAAACTATCAAAAGAGACTTATGCAACAATCTTTGACATATCAAACTTCTTTTACCAAAGACAGTTATTCAATTTTTAGCGATAATATACAGATTGGGAAATTGTATAAAAGGGAATGGCTGGGTTCACCGATTGAAACAACCATCAATGGATATCACTTTAAATTTGTTTCAAAAGGCTTTTTCAGACCTGACGTTTCGTTTTTTGACAAAGACATTAAACAAAATATTGGAACGGTAACCATTAATAACTTTTCCAAGATTTCACCTTCTGCAACTTTGCATTTGGTTGACCATAAACATTACAGCTGGACAATTAAAGGTATTATTTCATACGACTGGCAGTGGCAGGACTTATCAGACTTGAAAATAGTAGCAAGTTCAAAAGAACCTTTAGACATATTCAGACAAATAGGAACAATTAGTTTGACACAGCAAAACAATAATGAAGAACTATTTATTGCATTAGGCATTCATTTACGCAATGTGGTGCAAAGACAAAGTCTGATAATAAGAATACTGTGCTTTATAGTTGTTGCACTTTTGCTGACAAAACTCTTTACTTAGAAAAAGTAATACCTGCACATAACTAATGTGGCTGATACGCAACTGTCTTTTTACAACGGCGCTTTATGTTCTTCTTTTTATTTCTGTCCCTTTGATCAGTTAGCAGACAGGATACTACAGGCAGGTTGATAACGGCATAATGCCGTTACCATGCTACAAAGCCGCACCCAAGCCTTTGTCAGTTCTTTTTGCAGTTCCTCTGCCTTTGTTTCCACGCCTCTTTCCTTCCACTTCAGCAGTTTTTTGAGGTTGTAAGCCACCGCTGCCACGAGCATGCATTTGTTACTTTGCTCCAGTCCTCTTGTGTTTACTCTGCGCATTCCAAGGGAGTTGCCGAGCGTGCCCAGCTGGAGATTTTGCTTAAGCGAAATCTCCAGCTGGGCACGCTCGGCTGAATGGTTACGGTTGCCTTCAGCGGAAACCTTTATAAGAGAATTGGAAGCTGTGAGTAAATCATACTGGTTAGTTCTTATACTGAAGATTGCACATGTTTTTTAGTCTATCATTTATTAATTCAATTACATCTCTTTGCGCAACAATATTTGTTTAGTTTTTCAGCAAGGTCACATTACTTCATATTTGAAATCATTCCCAATTCAAATAAAATTAAAGCGATAGAAATAAAATTTCTTCCTACATTTAACAATCATCTTTTACTGTTTATTTGCGATTTATCACCTTGTTTTTGTTGATGTTTAACTTCTTAGCTTATGAATCTTTTTTTTGCTGCCCGCTGGCGGTCTATGTTACTATTAATGACAATTTTGCTTTTACAAACTTTCGCTTTTAGTCAGCAGCAAATTACTGGACGAGTGTCCAGTAACAGGGACAGTACTCCTGTGCCCGGTGCTACAATCACAGTTTCCGGCACACGTGTCATTATCACTGCTGATGCAAATGGATTTTTTCGCTTAATGATGCCCAGTGGCCGGCGGACACTTTTGATTAGTTCCGTAGGCTTCGATCAAAAGGAGGTAGATGTGTTTGGGAGAGACAGTCTGAGCGTTATCCTGACTGAACACAATGCCAGTCTTAATGACATCGTGGTTACGGGTTACACGACGCAGAGAAAAAGAGATTTGACAGGTGCTGTATCAGTCGTCAATGTAGCGGATATGAACCGGCAGCCCACCAATCAGATCACCAGTCAACTACAGGGTCAGGCCGCCGGTGTATCAGTCATAGGCTCAGGCCAGCCCGGAGAACAACCGGAAATCCGCATCAGAGGCATCAATACCTTTGGTAGTAACGCTCCTTTGTTTGTGGTTGACGGTGTACCCACTAATAATGTCTCCGATCTTAATCCTAGCGATGTAGAATCGATTCAGGTACTCAAAGATGCCGGTGCAGCTTCAAGTTATGGTTCTCGGGCTTCAAATGGTGTGCTGATAGTGACTACCCGGAAAGGACGGTCGGGAAAGCCGGTTGTTAGTTATGATACCTACACCGGCGTGCAGTCAACCCCGGTCTCTAACGCATGGCATACCTTGACTCCGCAGGAAATGGCGCAACTCAAGTTTAATGCAGAGGCAAATTCCGGCACACCCAACACTTCTGACCCACTGTATGGAAACGGCACAACACCTGTCTTACCCGATTATATAAAGCCCGCCGGCGCCATGGAAGGGGACCCTTCGGTGGATCCTTCCCTGTATCTTGTGGATCCTAATTATACAGATCCCAGTGCACCAAACGATTTTTACCAGATTACGCGCGCTAATAAAAGCGGGACGGACTGGCTGCGTGAAATTACAAGAAACGCTATCATGACGAGTCACAATCTTAATGTCAGCGGGGGTAACGAAACAGCCAAGTATTTATTATCGATGAATTATTTTAATCAACAAGGCATCGTTACTAATACTTACCTGAAACGTTACGCCATAAGAGCAAACACATCATTCAATGTAACGAAACACATCCGTGTCGGCGAAAATCTTTCTTATACACTTTCGCAAAATCCTACCATTGGTACAAGCGATCCCGGCAGCGCCATTGGTATGTCTTTTCGGGAGCAACCTATCATCCCGGTTTATGATATCAAAGGCAATTTTGCAGGCAACCGCTCGGCCGGCAGTTTAGGCGACGCCTTTAATCCAGTTGCCCAGCAGTATCGTTCCAGGTACAATAAATATCTTGATCACAGACTGTTTGGCAACGTTTATGCCGACGTCGATGTGTTGGAGCATCTGACTATTCATACAAGTTTCGGGGGCGAAAACTACAGCGGATATGGACACTCATTCAACTATCCTACTTATGAAAATGTTGAAAATACACTGAGCAATTCGTACAATGAATCGTCCTATGCAGGTTATAACTGGACCTGGACGAATACACTAGCATATCATAACACAATTGGGAATCACGATTTGACAGCGCTTGTGGGCGTTGAATCATATGATGAAGAGAGTGAAAACCTAAGCGGTTCGGCTTTCGGCTATTTTTCGTTTGACCCCAATTTTACAACCCTAACCACCAGCTCCGGTACCCAAATCACCAACAGCGGCCGTGGCGGCTATGGACTTTGGTCACAAATTGCCCGCGTCGATTATTCCTTTAAAGATAAATACCTGATCAGCGGCACCCTTCGCCGGGATGCCTCTTCGAAATTCCGTTATGGGCAGGAAGGTTGGTTTCCGGCCCTTACTGTAGCATGGCGCTTGTCGCAGGAGCGCTTCCTTTCAAAAATCAATTGGCTTACGGATTTGAAATTGCGTGGCGGGTGGGGCGTGATGGGCAATCAGACTAACTTAGGCACAGGCAACGCTTATTACACGTATATTGCCAATAAATTCAATAGTTATTACGATATCAACGGCAGCAACAGCACTCCGACACAGGGTTTCACCGTAGGTCAGATAGGCAATCCTGATGCAAAGTGGGAAAATGATGGCAATACAAACATTGGTTTGGATGCTACACTCTTTAAGGGAGCAATTGACATAACAGCAGATTATTACGTTAAGCAAATAACTGGTCTGTTATTCAATCCCACTCTTCCGGGTACGTATGGCAGAGGCAATCCACCCTCTCAAAACGTTGGAGGAATGAAGAACAGCGGTATTGACTTATCACTCGCCTTCCACAAAAAGGTTGGCAACAACGTGCAATTAAGCAGCGTCCTGACATTTACCAGCTTTAACAACAAAGTAACCCGCATTACACAAACCTCAAATTATTTTCTCTCTGGCAGCACCAGGAATTTTAGTACCAATTTCATTCGCAACGAGGTTGGACATCCTGTGGGAGCATTTTACGGATACAGAGTAGCAGGCTTCTTTAACTCTGAAAGTGAAATTGCGGCTGCTGACCAAGCTGCCCAAAAAGCTACCAACGATCCCTCAGCCATTTTTGAAACGGATGAAGGAGTGGGCCGGTTCCGATATGAGGATATCAACGGAGACGGACAAATCACTGACGATGACCGCACCTTTATCGGCAACCCGAATCCTAAATTCAATTACGGGATTAATTTGGGCATCGTTTGGAAATCTTTTGACTTTAATGTGTTTTTTTACGGTGTCTATGGAAATCAGATTTGGAACAATGTGCGTTTATGGACAGACTTCTATCCTTCGTTTTCCGGCGCAAAAAGTAAGACTGCGTTATATGACTCCTGGACACCGACCCACATGAATGCGCGGGCACCTATTCAGGAAACCCAAGGGTATCAAAGCACTAACCAGGTGCCAAGTTCTTACTTCATTGAAAATGGTTCCTATTTGCGTGCAAAAAACATGAGTATCGGATTTACCTGTCCAAACAAGTGGCTGTCCGGAGCTGGCATCAGTACTTTAAGAATCTACATTCAGGCAGCGAACTTGTTTACTCTTACCAAGTACAGTGGTATAGATCCGGAAATCAACACCCGAAACGGCGTGCTTGAAGCAGGTATCGACGAAGGTGCTTATCCCAGCACACGTCAGTTTCTCTTCGGCATTAATCTTAAATTTTAGTATTAAATCAACAAAAATGAAGCATTATATAAGGGTGTTTGTAGTAATATTAGTCACGTTGACAGGCTGTAAAAAGGATTTTCTGGTACGCGTACCACAAGGTAGCCTTTCCGGCGAGGAAATGGGCAATAAAAAGGGTGTAAATGTACTGCTGGTTGGTGCTTATGCCGCACTCTCCGCACAGGATTATATTGATGACAATATTGTTTCCCTTGGTGGCGGCAACGCCTGGGGGGTTTCTGCCAGCTATTGGTTACTAGGGAGCGTGACGGGAGGCGATGCCCACAAGGGAAGTGATGGCACCGATCAACCGAGCTTTATCCCAATTTTTAATTTCACCATTACACCTTCCAATGATGTGATTAACGATAAATGGAATGCGGACTATGAAGGAATCGACCGGTGCAACAATGTGCTTAAGTTTTCTTCAGAAGCCAAAGATCTGACAAGCGACGAGCGGAGCAATGTACGTGCCCAGGCTCATTTCCTTCGGGCGCATTATTATTTTGATTTAAAACGACTGTTCAACATGGTGCCCTGGATTGACGAATATACCACAGATAAGTTGCAGCCAAATAACGTCGACATCTGGCCTAATATTGAGGAGGATATGCAATCGGCTTATGATAGTCTGCCGGGAACACAAAGTGAAATTGGCCGGGTTAACAAGTGGGCAGCGGGCGCTTACCTGGGGAAAATGTACATGTTCCAGAAGAAATTCACAGATGCCCAGAAGATATTTACGGAAGTTATTGCCTCCGGTACTACTACGAACGGTATTAAATATGATCTGAACCCAGCATTTGCGCATAATTATATGCCACAATTTGAAGCAGAAAATCCCGAAGCCGTTTTTGTCCTTGAAAATGCAGCGAACACTGGTACGGGTGCCATTAATAACGCCAATCAGGGTGATATGCTGAATTTTCCCTACGGCGGCAACAGTCCCTTTTCATGCTGCGGATTTTTTCAGCCGTCCTTGGACCTGGTCAATTCCTACCGTACGGACAACAATGGATTGCCCTACCTTGATGATTATAACAGCCATGCTGTAAAAAGTGATATGGGATTGTTAAGCTCAGATTCTTTCACTCCCGACGATGGCACCATAGACCCACGCCTCGACTGGACGGTAGGCCGTCGCGGTATTCCTTATCTTGACTGGGGCATAGAACCTGGTCAGGACTGGGTGCGGTTGCAAAGTTATGCTGGTCCTTATGCGCCGATAAAAAATGTATACTGGAGTGCTACCCAGGATATATATGGAGACCAGGCGCAGTGGGCACCCGGCTCAGCAGTTAACGTCTTCTTTATCAGATTTGCGGATGTGCTTTTGCTCGCAGCTGAGGCTCAAGCACAGCTTGGCAACCTCGGTGCCGCTGAGAACTATGTCAATCGTGTGCGCCATCGGATGATTGACCATCCTGAAAACTGGGTGAAAAAGTATCTTGATGACGATGACCCTTCCAGGGGATTTAGTGATAAGAATGCAGCCAACTATAAAATTGCACCCTATCCCAGCGGAGCATTCAACAGTAAAGACTATGCACTCAAAGCGATTTATTTTGAACGCAAGCTGGAGCTGGGTATGGAAGGTCATCGATTTTTCGACCTTGTGCGCTGGGGGATAGCGGCAGATGTGCTCAATGCTTATTTTGCTTACGAAGGCTCTTTTGTGACGGATGTACGGGGGGCGCATTTTACGCTTAATAAAAATGAAGTTGATCCGATCCCTCAACTTCAAATCGATTTGACTAAAAAAGGAGGACAAACAACCTTAACGCAAAATCCCGGCTATCAGTAGTTTTAACGCTGGTATCCAGTTTGATTTTCCACCATTATCTTATCCGTAATTATAGTTGTTTAGAATCAGTGATCGTACTATCATAATCCGAATAATTTTTATCTTAACTATTATTCGGATTATGAAATGTATTATCTCTTTTCATCTGCCTTCATCGATTGTTTTGAAACTCCCCGGCTGTAAAAATCTTTTATTTTATTAAGACAAAAATGATGAAAAGCAATTGTATTTGTCATTGCTGTTGGATAGTTTCTATACTTTTACATTGAATTTAAAAAGTTGAAATTTATTTTACTCGTCCCTCTACTCTTGGAGGGACCTTTTGTTTTGTTAATACTGTCCCAACTTTCATATGTTTATTTATTGTTGCTTAACGCAATTTCCTATCGTTCGTCCCGTCCCTTTGGTCGGGACTTTTGTTTGTTGGTAAAGTCGGTATGATATTACCATGTTAAAATTTCAGTTTAAGTGAATAAAGTGTTTTTTATTTTAGTTTTGTAATCCGTCCTTCCTTTCCAGGAGGGACTTTTTATTCATACTACATCTTGTCAACATATCTTTATCAGGAATTTCATAAAGCATTAGTTTAATCTTACGTCCCTTCTTTTCAGTTGGGACTTTATTTAGTAAAATAGGTTCCGAATACTTCATAAACTTCGTAGATAATAAAATACATATTAAGTTTTAGATAACCGTCCCTTCTTTTCAGTTGGGACTTTTCTTTAAGCGTTATTTAATCACTACTACGATTCAGTCTTTTTAGCTTTAAAAATGTTGATAGGGCAAATTTTGCATGCTTGCAGTTTAGCAGTGTTCATTTTGAGGCATTGAGATACTGTATTGTTACAATATTCAAGTTTTCATTTTTTGGTTATTTACACGTCCCTTCTTTTCAGGAGGGACTTTTGATTTTGTGTAATCCCGGTACGAAATTATTAGGACAAAAACTGTTTTATATTATTAGTTTTAGAATCAAGCGCCTCTTTTCTAAGAGGTGCTTTTTTTGAATTCATTGTTATTATATCTTTACTCAGTTTTAATAAACTCAGATTTATTTTGTCACTCGTCCTTCCTATTCAGGAGGGACTTTTTTATTTTATAGATCATTTATCTATGCACCGATCAGGATAATAATAAACATGTTTACTCTCTTTACAGATACGTGTTCCTAGCAAACTGGGAATGAGCTCAATCATAAGAATAAAGACAGGAAACAAAAGCAATCCTTTTGACACGATGCCAGTCAAACAGGAATGATTGTTGCACCGATGCTGCCACCATTTAACCAATACAAATAAGTGAAATGAAAAAAAATTCTCTTGCTGTGGCTATCGTACTAACAGGTAGCCTGATTGCCTCCGGTGCTCATGCCCAATTGAAATTAAATCCGCGTGCCCTGAAAGCAGGCGGCAGTGCCGTAAAAGCAGTCACCATCAGCGATGCCGATGCCGCAGCACTTGCCAAACAGTCGGTAGACTGGATGGATGCCAACAACCCGGTCGCCGATGCTGATGATCCTTATACCAAGCGTCTGAATAAAATATTCGGCAAGCACAAAAGTGAAGACGGGCTTACTTTGAATTACAAGGTGTATAAAGTAACCGACATCAACGCTTTTGCCTGTGCTGATGGCAGCGTGCGGGTGTTCAACGCCCTGATGGATATGATGAGCGATGATGAGCTGCTGGCTGTGATTGGTCATGAGATCGGTCACGTAAAAAACCATGATACCCGCGATGCCATGCGGGCTGCCTACAAGCGTGCAGCAATTGCTGACGGAGCGGCTTCGCAAAGTGGCGTTGTGGCTACGTTAAATGACAGCCAACTGGGCGAGATGGCGAATGCTAGATTAGGCGCGAAGTTTAGCCGTGGACAGGAATCGGAAGCTGACCTGTACAGCTATGCATTTCTGAAACGCAATAACTATAATGTCATGGGCGAAGTATCTGCGTTTCGTAAGCTGGCTAAGCTGAGTGAAGGTGCTCAGCAGAGCAAGATGCAGAAGATGACAGGCAGCCACCCGGACAGTGAGCAAAGAGCTGCGACCATTGAAGAGATGGCTAAGAAAGACGGATTGTATAAAGAAGTGGCAGCAGATGCAAAACCAACAGATGCCAAGAACAAGAAAGCCTGAACCAATAGGTAAGGTGAATTGGTGACTCCCGGTTTCTACATCATACTTTGGGTAAGAGATGATGCAGGAACCGGGATAACCTGATTTATGTACTGCTTTTTGTAGATTTTAATAAAAGTGCTCTTGTGTTGTAGCGCATTGTTTAATCATTAATATCATATGAGGTATTTGTGCTTGTTTGTTTTTTGGATAGTCATTATAAGTTGCCAGTCGGGCGCAAAGGAGAACCATGCAAAAGGCGATGATACTGCGCATCCGGAAACAGAGAACGTGTCAGAGGCATTTGCGGGCAACTCTTTCAGCTTGCTTGCCGGTACGGTAGGGAAATACCCCGTTACTTCTTATCTTTTCGCCCGGCAACATAAGTACAGCGGATACTATTACTACAACTCAAAAGAAAAACCGATTGAATTCTCAGGTGACGATACCACGCAGGCAAACCGGCTTGTGCTTACCGCTTACACCCCTGAGGTGTAGATTTCACCAAATTAAATCACTGATTTCGTGCAGAAGTGACCAGCAAAATAATTGTTTGTCAACGTTTATATTGATTAACACCTTGTGGAATGTGTGATCAAGAGTTGAGAAATCATCCACTATATTTTCATAGTAAAACTTTCACCGGGAAATTAGTAAGGCTTATACAGGTTTATTGTTTCAATTCACTTCTGTAACCATCTTTCCACTCTCTTATTTTAGTGAATGGTAATTTTAAAAGATGCTTTACGGTAAGTTCATTTTCGTCATGATAATGGGGTACGCCAACGTTAACATCATCTTGGTGAATGTTTACTCTGGCAGTCTTGTGCAGCCTGTCCCAGAAAGAAAAGATTGTTGCGTAATTGCTATCCGTTTTATCCTTGATAACAGAATGATGAATGCCGTGCATACGCGGTGTTACAATCACTTTATTTAAGATTCGTTCAAAGCGTATCGGGAGTTTGGTATTGCTGTGATGAAACTGCGTTTCTGCTTCAAATATGATTTCGTAAATAAGGACAATTAAGGGTGATACGCCACTCAATAACACTATAGCGCCACGAAAAATGACAGAGCCAATTATCTCACCGAAATGAAAGCGGAAAGCAGTGGTTACATCCATATCTAAATCAGTATGATGCACAAGATGAAACCGCCACATCAGCGGCATCCGGTGCAGGATGATATGCCACCAGTAAATGCCATAATCAAGCAGGATAAAAGCAATGATGTTTTCTGTCCACGATGGTAGTTGGTATAAATAGTTCAATCCAATATGCCAGCTTTCGTTTTGCATTGCCAGCCAAACCATACCGGGAATCAGCATCAGCCGGAGCAGCACAAAGGCAGGCATAGAAAGCAGCGTATTAATGACTATTCTCCTGAATCGAGGCTGCACTCTCCGTCGCAGTGGAAACTTAGTTTCTGTCAGGAAGAAAATAATCAGCAAAGAAGTCAATACAATGAATCCGTAACTATCAAAGATGTGATGAATCAAATCGCTCATTTGTCTCTTAGCTTTTCTCCTTCGCCCCGCTTTGTTTGCCAGGTGGCGTCCTTATTTAATCCCATATCTTCCTGTATCTGCGGTGAAGAACCTTTTGGCGCTTTGCCTGTCATCATTTCAAAATAGCGGAATCCATCCTGCACATTGGCCCAGGCATGTGAGGGTGTCCTGAAACCATACGCTCTGTACTTTCCGGGCTCCACTTTTCCTTTTTCTTTTACAAACGCAGTAAAGCCATTTATCCATTGATAAAAAGAAGACATAAATGCTTCCTCTTTTACTGCATCTTCTGATTGGTTATCGCTGTATTTTTTGTTCTTTCCGGTAGTGCAATGTGCCCATAAATGGTCAGGCACTTCTATGCCGCCGTAGCGGCATTGCCATACCAACGGCGCATAGGCATTTCTTTCGTTATCAAACGGTTCTGTAATGCTGTCAAAGTAGTTTTTATGTCGCAAGATTTTTGGCTTGCCGTCTTTATCCAATTCGTCGCCACCTTCATCACCATAGCAAAAGAAAGCTGCCGTCCTGTCTTCGAGGTGATTCAGGCTCATAGCTTTCCATTCTTCTGTATGTTCCAATACCATTGCTTTCTCAGGATTTTTATGGTCAATGGTTTTCTCATCAGGATTGCCACCGTTCATGCATACCAACCTATCAAACATCAGCTTTAAAGAACTGCTTGGCGCATACCAGTTAATGGGTCCGATGATTGCCCACGCATCAGCCATATCCAGCCTTGCATACATGTCTAAATTCCACATCAGATCCGGCTCTTTACTGCTGTTCTTTTCATAACAGTTGCAAGGCCATACACACAGAGCCATCGAAGTAGAAACACAGGCGTTACAACTTTGAATCTTTTCCCTTCCATACACGTTGCCCAAGTCTTCATAATCGATTTCCCAATCTGCGGGCAAGGCTTCCGCCATTTTCAGCATCAGCATTCTGGATTTGCTGTCAATACCGGGACAATTGTATTGCCGCCGGTTAGAACCTGAAATAATGAGTATCCGGAATGGTCTTTTACCCGTTGGTAATTTTGCATTGTCGTCGTTAGGTGTCATGTTTTGTTGATTGAAATCATTCTATGTCGCTGCTACAATTTATTCTTCCTGATCAGCCGCTTATACAACCGCAATAAACGTTCCTGCGAATAACCAGCATAGTATAAAAACCAGATGCGGAAAAAGATAGCCTGCATGCGGTAAATACCATTGTCGTGATATTTTCTTGCTGATGTAATGACGTAATCGTTTATTACACTAAAACGACTGAATTGTTTAATGCGATGAATGATTTCTTGGTCTTCCATCATCCACAATTCTTCTTTAAAACCGCCACATTGATAAAACACTTCTTTTGTAACAAATAAACTCTGGTCACCAAAGCGAACCGCATTTACATCAAACCTCGTAAACCACGCATTGGCTCTTAAAAACCAATGTTCGTAATCAAACTGCAACCGAAAGCAACCGCTGTGAAAGTCTTTTTGATAAGCTTCTAAAATGTATCGCGTAAAGCCATTGGGAGGAATGCTGTCTGCATGAAGGAAATAAAGCAACTCGCCAGTCGCGATGGATGCGCCTTTATTCATTTGTGCCGCTCTGCCTTTGCGTTCGCTTACAATTGCTATGGCGCCGCCTTCTTTAGTTAACGCAACGGTATTATCGCTGCTGCCACCATCTGCAACAATGACTTCCGTAACAGAGTCATCATGGCTGTTCGCTCTGATAGCCGCAATCGTTTTCATAATCTGGTCAGCTTCGTTATAAGTAGGTATGATAATGCTTATCATGTAGAGCAAGATGGGTTGTAATTAAATGTTGTAACTGTTGTAAAGTGCTGCAATTATTTATATCTTTCTGCGAAAGAAATAAATCTAACGCTGTATCTTTTCTGATAAAGATAGCAGGCAAATTTGTTGATATGTGATACTCCTTTTCAAACTCATTCTTATGCTGAAAAATACTGGCAACCGGCAATTGCTGAATGAAGTGTTTCCACTCTTTCTTCACTGCAAAATTACCATAAGTAAGCGTGCACAGGCGGCAGGCATACGTAGAAGGCGACATGATTTTATGCGCAAAAGCAGTCAATGTATTAAACAAGCCGCTATCTGCATTGTAAACAAAAATCAGTTCTTTCATACAATAGTTTTCATGTAAACCAAATCCTTTTCTTCATCCACATCATGAAGCCTGGAAAGCAGGCAATAACTCAGATGATTGTTACGACAATGCTGAAGTGTTTCGCTCAATACTTTATCGGTGCTCCAGTGAATGTTTTCGAACAATTGCGGATACAATGCTTTCATGCCCAACAGGTAATAACCGCCATCTGCTGCCGGACCAATTACAATAGTATATCGTTCCAATCTTTCAAAAGCATCAATGATGATTCGCTCTGTTAGCTCAGGACAATCTGTGCCAATGATGATGACTTTTTGATAACCATTTTGAAATATATCTTCAAATGCCTGCTTCATCCGTTCTCCAAGATCATTACCTTGCTGTATTTTCTTTTGATACGCATCATCCCAATCAGCCCTTTCTTTATAATCAGAATAAAAAACAATCTTGTCAGCTGCCAGCCCTTTTGTTGCCGCGTATGTATGCCGAAGCAGTTGTTGATAAACCCACATAGCTTCATCGTTGCCAACAGTTGCTGCAAGTCTTGTTTTTACTTTACCATAAACAACATTTTTCTGAAAGATAATCAATGCCGCTTTCGTACTCATAGCGCGCTTATTACCTGGTACAACAAAGCACTTAACTTTTCATCCGCCTTGCCCGCCGCTTCGATGATTTCTGCAATGTTTACCGGCTTTAGATTATCAGGATCGCATTCATCTGTAATTACCGAAACGGCTGCACAGGACAGCTGCGTATGAGCCGCGGCAATCACTTCCGGCACCGTTGACATACCTACCATGTCGGCACCAATCATCTTCAGATAACGGTACTCGGCTTTGGTCTCTAAGTTAGGTCCGTTCACGGCTGCATACACGCCCTTTTGTAAAGGAATATTCAGTTCACTTGCCTTGTTTTGCAACAGCGTTTTTAAATGCACATTATATGGTTCGCTCATGTCGGGAAAGCGCGGGCCTAATGCATCATCATTCTTTCCTGTTAATGGATTGCCTGATTGGAGATTGATATGATCATCAATCATTACTAAATCACCTTTTTTATAAGTCAGGTTAACGCCACCAGCGGCATTGGTAATAAAAAGATGCTGCACGCCCAACAGCTTCATCACGCGAACCGGGAACACCACCTGCTGCATCGTATAGCCTTCATAAGCATGAAACCGTCCCTGCATTACCACCACTTTTTTATCCCCGATAGTTCCGTAAATCAGATTGCCTTTATGAAACTCAACGGTCGAAACCGGGAAGCCGGGAATATCTGCATAGGGTATCGTTTGCTCAATATCAAGATGCTTTAACAGCTTGTGCAACCCGGTGCCAAGAATCACACCTGTTGTTAGTTGTTCAATGCCTTTACTAAATAAAAAATCGGCTGCCTGTTTATAGTCCATTTGTAAATCAATTTATGTAACGGCTCCACCACAACTGCTGCCTGCGCCTGCCGTGCAACCATAGCAATGCTGGCCGATGATAATATTTCTTTTGCTTAATTCTTCAGCATTAAACTGGCTGATGTGTTTGCCGTTTCCGTTCACTTTCAGTTCCAGCATCTGGTTAAAATCGCAGTCATATAAATACCCGTTCCAACCAATGGAAATGGTATTCCGGCACATCACATTCGCTGCCGCAGAAGGATTGTAAGCGCTGACCAATTTTTGCATGTACGCTTCATAGTTACCGCTGGTAAGCAGATAATCAAGATAGCGGCTGATAGGCATATTGGTAATGGTAAACAGGTTGTTGAATGTAATATTAAATTTCTTCAGCAAAGCATCCTTATATTCCTTTTCCAATGCTGCCTGTGATGCCGGCAAAAAAGCACCGGCAGGATTGTAAACGACGTTCAGAATCAAACCGCTGCCTACCCTTCCATAACCTGCTTTGTTCAGCATTTGTAAGGCTTTGATGCTGTCTTCAAACACACCATTCCCACGCTGCCGGTCGGTTCTGTCCTGCGTATAAAACGGCAGGGAAGAAACGACTTCCACGCCGTGCTGTTTATAGAACTGAGGCAGATCATAATACTTTTTGTTGGCGAGGATGATGGTCAGATTACAGCGCACAATGATGTGCCGTTTCAGATTTGATATTTCCTCTACAAACCATCGGAACAACGGATTCATTTCAGGTGCGCCACCGGTAATGTCAACCGTTTGCAGTTGCGGATTCTGTTTCAATACCTCAAGGCATTGCTGCATCGTGTCGCGGCTCATGATTTCTTTTCTGTCAGGTCCGGCATCCACATGACAGTGCTTACACACCTGGTTGCACATCTTGCCAATGTTCACCTGGAAGATATTAATGGCAGATGGCCTTAAAGGAAACAGGTTGCACTCTTCCAGCTTCTGCTGAAATGGTACCAAGCGATATTCATCGTTTGTGCCATGCTCTAATATAGATAGCTGTTCCTGAACATTAGCCAGCACAGCCTGTTGGGCTTGTAATGATTTCATACTTACATCGCTATCTCTTTCACTTTATTCATCATCTGTACGCCATGCACCAGTGAAGCGCCGCCACGAATGGCTGCCGCTACATGCACAGCTTCCATCATCTGAGTTTCACTCCAGCCTTTTTCAAAGGCATCGCTGCTATAGGCATCAATGCAGTAAGGGCATTGTACAGCATGAGCAACTGCCAGGGCAATCAACGATTTTTCCCGCGCTGTTAGTTCGCTGTCAGCGAATACGTCTCCATACCAGGCAAAAAATTTGTCTCCCATGCTTTTTTGAAATTCCGTAATGTTGCCAAACTTTTTCAAATCCCCGGCATCATAATAATTGTTGTTATTCATAGCGCATTTTTAAGAAAGACAATATCCGCTAAATATTTGAAAACAAAAACCTATTGTTTGCGCTGGAATGTACAGTTGAAATAGAAATTTCGGTAGGTTTGGCCACCTTATTCTGCTAAGCGTTGAGCAGTAAAATGATTAACAGTGGCTTTTTTGTCAGAAGACAGCGGACTCGGGTGATTTCCGGATGCAAAATTTATACTCTTTATTTAAACTTTGGAAAATGCTATGAAGACATGAGTGATTTAAAGAACGCAAAGCATAATACCAGGCAGTCTTTACTTGTGTAAAATTTCTTCCCAATGATGGTTATGGAATTATGATAAAAAAAAGGAATCAAGATTGCGCTTAGTAGAGTTGAATAAAATTATCCCTCAACAATGAATTACATAAGAACAACGAGCCGCTAACAAATAATTGCTGCCATGGCGGCTGACCTTTTTTATTCTTGACTTCAGCTAACATTTAATGTTTTCTTTTTAATTTAATTACTTGCTCTTATAAAATGGCTTTCGATCTAATTGATTACGTTTAATAAACGAGTGTATAGGAGGGTAATCATATTGATTAAATTGTTTCAAAGGCGTGTCATCTTTTGGATAAACCTAATAGCTTTCGACATTTTCCTTCTAATTCAGACAATGTAAACGGCTTATTTATGATTCCATCTGCATAATTATATTCATAAGATAGAAGCGACATAGGATTTGCAGAGGCGAGTAAGATTTTAATAGGATACTTTACTGTTTCTTTAATCTCCCGGCAAATACTTCTTCCATCGTGACTTTTTAAATTTATATCAAGCAGCAGCAAATCAGGCTTCTTTTGATTTACTTCTTCCGGCAGATTTGCACCGCTTAAAAATAAAGTAACAATATAGTTTCGTTTTGTAAAAAAGATGGAAAGCGAATCTAAAATATCTTCATCATCATCAACAATAAACACAGAAGGCATTAGTAAAATTTAAAATCTTTATAGAATGAATTGTGCCAAAATGAAAGTAAGGATGTGGATTGGCAAACAATTACATTAACGTTAATTTCGCTGATCTTTGGTCCGTTTACTTGTTATTGATTATGAAAACTGCTTTTTGTTCTACGAACTAAAAGTCAGTTGAAGGCTTGTTGATATAATCCTTAATTGAAGAAAACAAGTTATCATGTGTTAAACGTTTCTATACGAAGTAAGCGGGCATGATAAATGTCTTAAGTATTTACCTCTCCTCATACAAATTGCTAAGTTTTGCAACATAAGGTCGATAGGAAAATGTTGACTAATGATTATGGATTCTGAACTTACACCCGGCATAAGCCTGGACAGTTTATTCAATTTAAGTGATGATATTTTATTTGCTTTCCAACTGCAGGAAAAGAAGGTTCTTTTTATAAACTCGGCTTTTGAGAAGGTATGGGAAATACCACAAGAATCAATGACATCTGATTATCTGCAATTATTTCTGACTATACATCCGGATGACCGATACCTTGTTAACCGCGCAATCATTGCCATAAAAAGCAACAAAGAAGTTCTTTCAGTTGAATTCCGTATCACAGTTTCAAAGCAACGTCAGAAATGGATACGGGTGAAAGCTTACTTAAATAGTAGTGATGGACATACTATTATTTTCGGCACTGCAACTGATATTACGAAAGAAAAAAGCTATCAGGAAACCCTTTACAAATACTTCGATAAGAAAAATGCTATCCTGGATATCATGGCGCACGATTTAACTGCACCGCTCAGTACCATTCAGGTTGCTGCAAAAGTATTGATTGATCAGACTAACGACAGCCATGATGCAATGTTTGTTGAGCTGTTAGAGAAGATAACCGAAATAAGCCATACCTACATTAATAAAATTTATAGTCTTTTCAACAAAGAATTTCTTGAAATACGTAGTGAGCCGCTCCTGAAAGAACGGGTTGACATCCTCAAAATAATTCGGGAACTGATTCAGGAATACCAAAGTTCCAATAACCTGCTTACCCGGAAGTTCCATTTTATCTCATCATCAGCGGATCTGTTTATTACTTTAGATGTTATAAAGGTTAGTCAGGTAATCATCAACCTGATTTCAAATGCTATTAAGTTTACGCATGACAATGGCAACATTTGGGTAAGTGTTGAAAATGAAGAAAACACGATTCTGTTAACGGTAAAAGATGATGGCATCGGCATACCGGAAGAGATGAAACCTTTTTTGTTTGACAGATATACAAAAGCGAAGCGACCCGGTCTAAAGGGCGAACCAACCGTCGGCTTAGATCTGTATGTGATGAGAGACATAGTCAGGCAACACAATGGTCAAATATGGTTAAACAGCAGTGATAAAAAGGGATCAACATTTTCAATCATACTACCCAAATATGATGCGTGATACTTGTGATGACACAACGAATACACAACAAAAACCTAAAAGAATATACTTTTAGAAATAACCATGAGATGAATATAATAAAATTTTAATGTCCAAAACAGTTTCTGATACTTATTCTGTTCTATTTTTATTTTACATAGCACGACAAACAACAAGTAGAAACAGAGAGATAGAAGCAGTTATGAAGGAATCCAAAAAATCAAACAGCTCTATAAGCAGAGTTATATCCTATAACAGAAAAATAGACAATACAATTTTTTCTGAAAAAGAAGCCGATTATAATACATCGCATATTAAGAATGAAAACGTTGATATATCTGCCGGTATAGGTATGATAGTTATAAACAATGCACTTGAAGTTGTTTTATTTTCACCTGCTGTATTTCAAATTCTTTGTATTGATCCGCAACAAAATGAAGAGCTGCTTACAAAAATTGCAGGACGGTTTTCTGACGCTTTCCTAATAGATAACATCAAAATAGTTATTAAGCAAAGGCAATCTATCGAACGTATTGTTCACACACCTGATAATAAAGCCTATATCATCAATCTCTCTCCTTCCATAACACCAGTCAACGAGGTTAGCGGCGTACTCATTTCTTTTATTGATATAACCCAACGCATAAAAGAAGAAGAACACTCAGTAGTGCCTAAAGAGACAGCAATGGCTATATCGCAAGAAACTGACAAAACGATTCCGAATAACACCGGGAAAGCTAATACAACAGTATTGGACGATTTGCATAGATCAAATGAAAAATACAATCAGCTCGTTCAATGTATTGACGAAGGATATTGTATTATTGAAATGGTGTTCGACGAACATCACAAACCTGTTGATTATATTTTCTTAGAAACTAACGATGCCTTTAACCGACAAACCGGTATTGAAAATGCTTTGGGTAAAACCATGCGCTCTCTTGCACCATCACACGAGCAGCATTGGTTTGATATATATGGCAGTATTGCTATTACAGGACAAGCGTTACGATTTCAGAACAATGCAAAAGAACTTGACCGGTTTTTCGATGTTTACGCGTTTCGTATTGGTACGCCAACTGAAAAAAAAGTAGCTGTTCTGTTTAATGATATTTCCGAACAAAAAAGAGCGGAAAACAACCTGGCTTTTCTTTTTGAAATTACTCATGATCTTATTTATACTGAAAATGTTGACCAAATCATTCATATTGTCGGCAAAAAAATCGGATCTTATCTTAACCTTTCACGTTGTGCGTTTGTAAAAGTTAATGAAACTGTTAATGAAGTGGATGTGATTTGTGACTGGCATTTAGCCAATATGCCAGATCTTACCGGTACGTATAATCTCACTGATTTTACCACACCTGTATTTCGAAGCCGGGCACGGGAAGGAAAAAGCCTCGTTGTAAACGATGTGATTTTGTATAATCCTTCTAAAGAAAGTTATTATCATAGTCTGCGAGTAAAATCATTCATATCAGTACCCTTGCTTGTTAATAATGAATGGCCCTTTTTTATGAGTTTATGTCATTCAGAATCCCACATCTGGCGCAATGATGAAATCAGACTCGTTGAAGAACTTACGGCGCGCATCTGGTCAACACTCAAGCGTAAAGGTACGGAAACCGAACTGCAACAAAGTGAAGAACGGCTGCGTCTGACAATTGAAGCGGGCAAAGTGGGAACATGCGATCATAATCTGAAAACCAATCAATCCATATGCAACGACGAACGTTACAAAATGTATGGATTGATTCCGCAGGCTGAGCCAATCGAAGTCTCAAAATTGTTTGCTTGCATTCACCCTGATGATGCCGGTAACATAAAACAAGAATTTGAAGTCAGTATTAAGAAAAATGGCAGATATGCTGAAGAGTATCGGGTCGTTCATCCCGATGGATCAATACGCTGGATTAGTCAGACCGGAGAAGTAATAGAATGGGAAGCGGGAGAGCCGGTACGGGTGCTTAGCATCTTGTCCGATATTACCGAACGCAAAATGGAAGAAAAACAAAAAGATGACTTCATTTCTATTGCCAGTCATGAATTAAAAACGCCAGTTACAAGTATAAAGGCTTACACAGAAATTTTGGAATATATATTCAGGACGGCTAACGATGAGTATTCAGCCAGTATGATGAGCCGTCTGAATGGGCAAGTTGACAGGTTAACAAGTCTTATCATTAATCTGCTTGATACAACGAAAATATTTGAAGGTCGAATGGATCTTTTTACCGAAGAAATTGATATAGGAGAGCTTCTAAAAGAAACAATAGAGGATATCAAACATACTTCTGCGTATCATATCATTCGGCTCACCACTGAACCATCTCTGAGGCTAATAGGCGATAAGAAACGCATTGGTCAGGTGTTTACCAACCTGCTTTCCAATGCCATTAAATATACCCCTGCCGGGTATCCTCCTGTAACGGCTGATATCCTCGTGAATGCTGTTTATGAAGACAGAGAAATTAAAATTTCGTTTCAGGATTATGGTATTGGAATGTCTTCCGGTACATTAATTCATTTGTTTCAGCGCTTTTTCCGTAGCGACAATCCTGAACACCACACTTATCCGGGTTTAGGGTTAGGTCTTTATATCTCTAAACAAATTATAAGTCGACATGGAGGAGACATCACTGTAATAAGTAAAAAAGGAAAGGGTTCTACTTTTACTATAACGCTACCTGCCATATAGCAACCAGCAATAATTACATTTTACTAATTTATTTCGGTTTTATTTATGATGTATTGTAAGTAATTGAACAATCAACTCGAACCATATCAGTAGGCATCCGGCTTTCGCCAAAGATTCTGACAAGCTGCGTTTCTTCATCATCTGCTTTGATGAAAAAAGTGGTCTGTGTGTCCTTCATTACCAAGCCTATCATCTTTGCTCCGCGAATCATAGCCGCTTTAAAACCGGGCTTCGAAAAGCCATTCCAACCCAATGTAGAAATTCCGTATCCCGAGATCACCTAATTCCGCTGCCGCTTGACAAAATAGCCCTTACTAATCAATCGTTATACTGCTCAACGATTAACAAAAAGGGTGATCAAACCTACCGAAATCTCCACACAAGATATTAATCATAATAGAAAAAACATGAGTACAAATAAAAAGGAATTATCTACAACAGATACAGACCGGGTAATTGAGATGGCATGGGAAGACAGAACACCTTTTGAAGCCATTACAGCGCAGTTTGGTTTTAGCGAAGCAGAAGTAATTGAATCAATGCGCACTGAAATGAAGCCCTCTTCTTTTGCTATGTGGCGTGAAAGAGTGAATGGCAGAGTTACCAAACATGCAAAACTGCGAAATCTCGATACACTTACTTTTAAAAGCAATAGCCAAAGACAAATCTCTTTAAACAAAATCAGCAAACGCTAGCTGTGTGTCTTCTCATAACTAGGTTATTTATTACAGAGATATAATTTGGCTTACAGTGGAAATAATATGGAGATGTCATGCTGTTCTCTTCGAGGTTAAACACAAAGGTGTCTAATAATCAATTTCATAAATGGTCAGCTGCGAAAAGAATTAGTAGTCAAGCAGAACGGCTTTCGCAATCTTTGATCACAAATTCTGCAAGTTGTTGATCAATATAAACATTGACAATTAATTATTATACTGGTCACTGTTGTATGAAATCAGTGGTTTATTTAAGCGAATTCTACACTATGACGCCCAAATATGTTAACCATAACATTGTAATCGCTCTTGGCAAAAACATCAGTTATTTCATCTAAGTCTGCATCTACCGGAACATGAGCAATGGATTGTCTTTCCAAGTATCTTTTGATGGTGTGTGATTCTAAGGAATCGTGACGCAATCCTTTGTAAACTGAATCAAATTTACCCGGGGGAACGTCTTCAAAAATTACCTCCGGGGCAATCCGTTCGATGATTCGATACAACTCATTTGAGGTGCATTGACCACTTTCTTTGTGCCTGGTAGCATTTAATGTTACACTACATCGCTGCATTGCCGTTCTGTTGATTCAGCAAATATAAAATAGAAGCCCTCGTGAAACGAAGGTCGTAAGCAAGACTACTGCTTGTAAACACCAATGGAATTGTTTCTGTTGATAGTCAACCCCTGTGCGTTGGCGAAAAAGGCAATAGCGCCTGCGGCTAAAGGAAGCGTTGGCTGTGCCGGGAGTAACGGCACTGTAGGGTGAGCCGGCTTCGCCGACAAAGACGCCGGAGAGGAACGTAGGCGGCTGCGAGTGCCTGCCGCGCTGGTGGCTACAGAGCCGCGCCCCGCGGCAGTAGACAGCAACATATTACGCAAGGGTTTGGCGTGTGCTTTTGTTGTTGTGCGTCGGGCTTTGTGTGGTGGTACAAAAGCCATGACAAACCCGAAGGCGCAGCAGGCTGAGAAGGCGAGCACAAACATAGGCAGCGGGTGGACTGTATGCTACTGAAGTGAGGGAAAGACGTAGTGAAGCAGAATGGAGGATTAAAGGCACAATACATCTGGTATTTTGCCGGAAGCCTGGTTGCCGTGTTATTACTGTTTAGTATTCTTTATATCGTTGGCACAAATACGTATTTGTCTCTTCTTTTCGCGCTTGGATCAGGGCTTTTTGTTTTTTACTACGTGTACAGAATAAATAATAAGTATGGTCAGTGGGGTTGGATGCAAAAGACAGCAAGGAAAAGAATACCAACGGTGATAAAGTGTTAAATTCCGTATCAGAGATCATCCGATTCTGATGCCGCTTGACAAGAATGCTTCTGTTAATCAATCATTTTGCTGCTCAGAAATTGACGGAATAAGGTGATCCAGCCTACCGAAATTTCCAATCTCAAAGCCATACTTGGTGTGGATGTGACATCTGTTTATGGCATCAGTGAGATATCGTCGTTGGAGATACTGTCGGAAACAGGAACTGACATGAAGAAATGGGAGTTGGCAAAGCATTTTGTGTCCTGGCTGAACCTGTGTCCGAACAATAAAATATCAGGCGGTAAATGATCAGCAGCTTACTAATGCGAAAGAAGCCGAACCTACCGAGCCAGGCATTCCGCAATGCAGAAGGTGCGGTACAGCGTAGCGACAACTAGGCTGAGTGACTATTTTGGAAGAATGAAAGCGAAAGGCAGCAACAAATATATGATGGTGGCAACTGCCGGCAAGCTGGCAACGATTTACTACAAAATGGTGAGACATAAAATAGAATTTAATCCATTTGACTAATACTTCCGTTCTTTCTTTCAATGTAAGCATTCTGCATGGGCTTGCCCGGTTGGATATATTGCAGTGTGATATTGTTCTGCTCACACCATTGCTGTAATTTATGAGAGATAAATTCAGGACCGTTATCTGTTCTGATATAAGCCGGTTTTCCTCTTTGTGCTATCAACTGATCCAATACTCGTTTTACCCATAAAGAAGGTAGCGAAGTATCCGCTTCTTTGGCTTCCCTCAACACTTACTGGTCATTATCAGCAAATTCTCCAGTCAAGAACTTGACTGACAGTTATGTCTTTATAAGAAAAGAGATAATTGGTTTGTCCATATTCAACTTTGTCTACTTTGTATTTGCTGCTGAATACTTGGTTCTTAATAACGACTTCACAATACTTATCAATCTTTACCTGGCAAAAAACAAGATTACAAGTTACTAACAGAAGTATAGATATAATCGAAGTCTTCATAATAAGTGTTGTAGTTAAAAAGACCTATTGTTTTGTTGAAATTTCACCATTCTTCTTTTCCCATCTCGCTACCGCTTCGCTACTCGTGTCACCAATACAGGCAGCCTTCGAACAACGTCATCGCCTACCTCAATTATTTATCAGCTAACTGAATAATAAAGCTACATCCTTCTTCATTGCTTTCCACCTTCATACTTCCATCGTGTACTTTGGTAATGATGTCGTAAGATAAACTCAATCCTAATCCGGTTCCCTGCCCGGTTGGCTTTGTAGTAAAGAAAGGCTGGAAGATTTTATCAATAATAAGAGAAGGAATACCACTGCCATTGTCTGTTACTATAATTTTGATAATGTCATTTGTCTTTTTTGTTGATACAGAAACTAATGGTTTGTAATCTTCGCCTCCTGTTTTCTTTTTCTCATTCACTGCATAGAAGGCATTATTAAAGAGATTCAATAAAACACGTCCCATGTCTTGGGGAACAATGATTATTTTTCCAATGGTTTCATCAAAATCCGTTTTTAAATCGGCATTGAAGTTTTTGTCTTTAGCCCGTAAACCATGATAACTTAATCGTAAATACTCATCACACAACGCATTAATATCTGTCCATTCTTTTACACCTTTTGTTTGCCTTGAATGCTGCAGCATACCTTTTACAATCGCATCAGCACGTTTGCCATGAAAATTTATTTTTTCATTGTTTTGTTTGATGTCGACGATTAAAAATTTGATTTCTTCAAGACTTGTTTCTGTGTTAATTTCTTCAAGCAATTCATCATTGAGTTCTGAAAAATTATTCACGAAGTTTAAGGGGTTTTGTATCTCATGAGCAATACCGGCTGTCAGTTCACCCAAGCTTGCCATCTTCTCGCTCTGTATGAGCTGCGCCTGCGTTGATTTGAGCTGAGTAAGAGTACTTTGAACTTCACCTTTTTGCTTTTGTAGCAAAGCAATGGATTGTCTTTTGAAAACATTTCTCCGCCATAACCCTGCTGCGACGAGCAGCAATATTAATGCTCCGCCTCCAAGGAAACTTATATTCAATCGGTTCTTGTATTTCAGTTGAGATTGTTCTACGGCTTGTTGTAATTCCTGCTGATGCAATTGTTCATTAAATGCAAAATTCTGCGCTTCCCGTGTTTTTTGCTGATTGAATAAGCTGTCTTTTAAACTAATGGTCAGCTTTAAATATTTAACGCTGCTATCGCTTTTATTTTGGGTTGAGTAAATATAGGAAAGAAGTGTGGTAGAGCGCAGTAATCCGATGGGATACGCTTTCCCCCATTGTTGCGCTAATGTTTCTTTTGCATAGTAAATGGCGGAATCTGTTTTTCTTTCGTTTACATACACCTGCGCGATTCCATTATATGCATCAAGGATATTGGTTTGACTGTTAGCCAGCAAAGCAAAGGATATTGATTTTCTATAAAATTCAATTGCCTCTTCGTTGTGCCCTAACTTAGTATGTATGTCACCCAGAGGAAGTAAAACGCCACTCCAATTATCGCCCACTACTTTATAGCATTTGTTTGCATAGAACAATGCCGAATCCAGTTGATTGTTCTTTTCATAAACAGAGCTTAGTACGCCTTCAGCAATCGCTATCCACTCTTCGTTATGTACTGAATAAAATAATTTTATAGTTTCCTGCAACAACTGAATCCCCTTTTTATAGTCGCCAAGTTCCCTGTAACAGACGCCTAAACCACCATAAACATACGCTATCCCGAAGGTATCATTTGCCTCTTTATATAGAGCCAGCGATTTATATCCGAAATCTAAAGCATTGGTATAATCTCCCAGAACCGTTAAAGCATAGAGTAAATTTGATGTACCTCGCGCTTCGCCACTTTTAAAATTTAATTTCTTCGCTAATTGTAACTGCTGCCTGGCATATATAACAGACGTATCGGCAAAAGACCATGTATAATACTGGCTCAACGTATCAAGCAACTTTGCCTTGTTTGTATCTTCTGTTGCGATATAAAGCGCACTCTTTAAATTATCGATACTATTTTGAGCCATTGTGCTCAAAAATATTAATAGCAACAAACAAAGGATATATAGTTTTTTCATTCAGCGGTGATAGCCGGTAATTTAATGATTAGCATAGTTCGTAATTTCTTTTAATTCTTTAAATCATTATTATACTGTTGACTTTAATATTGTTATCATAAAAGACATTTATATATGCAATCTTTCTTCGAACTATTTTACTTCTTTACAGCCTCGCCATAAACCTTTTCACACCTGGCACCGCTTATATCAATCAATAGCGACGCTCATAAAGAGGAGTTTGGAATGCTTATATCGCCTTTATTTTCACATAAAAGCTTGCTTTCTTACCTTCTGCTTATCAATTCAAACAATTGTTCAAGCTACTTGTATATTCACCTAAGAAGGAATTGCGCATACTTCTATAATCGTCTTGGCTCTCAAAGTTTTGAACTTTTGATTTAAGGCTGTAAAAATCAAAATAAACAATGACATTTTTACCGGGGAACATTACAAAAAAACCAAGTGTTCTTTCTGTATCTAGTGAATTTCGACTGACACCATACACTGTATGATTATTATATGTAAGCGTAATCAAATCCTTAGTTTCCATGTTTACTGAATGTGAATTTATAAACTGTAAGTTTTTCAACACATTCAAAGTATCAGAACCATAAGAGTCAGGATCTGATGATTCGACTTTTACACCGACAAAAGTGTAATTCCTCTTTGTGTTATATAGCATCTCATAACCATCATTACGCGAAACAATAACCTCTCTTTCTTCGGTTAAAAATTTTCTTGCTTTACGCGATGTTGGTACAAGTCTTTCCGGACTTGTAGATGAAAGAGTGGCTATTTTAGAAAGATTTAAATAGCACTTCAATATTTCATTGTCCTTTGCAAAAAAGCTGTAACATATTATAACTAAGGCGCATAGTGGGAGAACAATCTGAAGTTTCATAAGTCTTAAATATTTTTAAGTACATAGATACCTAACTATTTATTCTGTTGCTATAAAGCGGGTAGCTCATCAAGTGATATTTCCAACAGGCAACCAAACTCCCTTGCAAAGTCTACTGATACCCGTGCATGAACAGCACCTTGTCTATCCAGAAAGCGTTGTTTGCCGCTTATACAAAACGCACCTTCGTGCCATATGTCAGCGTGAATGTATAAACCTTGCGTTCCATCGCACCAAAAGCAAATGAATTGAGAAAGTTGTCTGTCATCACCCGGCAGTGCTACAGGCACAAGAAAAGGGCGTTTGTCTAATGGAAAGAAAAGTTGTCCGCCATCAGGATGATAGTTGGAATGCCAAAGCAATATCTTCTTAGGTGTATTGTTATGTAATTCTGATGCAATTTCGGGTGGTTGAGCATAACCTAAAATGTATTTACCTCCTACCGACTCATTACTGCCATATAAAACGTCATCTCTCCACTCACTATGAAAAATGCCCTCTGTAACACCACCTTCATCTCCGCTATCCGTATCAACCGCTCGCCAGCCACGGGCAGGCCACCGGGTTATTTCTATTTTAAAATTATCCGGATCATCCACTAAAAATCCATATCCTTTTACAGATGTTGCCGTTGCTTTGATTACAGGAATTTTTATATAGTGTAACCCTGATGGTAAAGATGGATTTAAATAATTGGGTGGTGCGATTGGTAATTGCATAAATATAGTTGGCAGTTATTTTTATATTCAAACTTAATTATTCTTCTTTAATGTCAAACCCTTTCCAAAATTCAGGCGATTACATAGCAAAAATGCTTTTGTTGCAATCAGTTTTACTTTTTTACTTCAAATCAACTAAATCTTTCGGATCAGTAATGATATAATAAGGTATTATTTTGATGATTTAATATGTCAGCAGCAGCAAGTCTGCATGCAACGGCAGCAAGCATTACACCGAAATGCATGACCAATGAATACAAACCATCAATATTTGCTATTCGCCCGATAAGGGGGCAACCCATCTTTTGGCATCTGTCGTCTTCCTACCAAAATATTTGCAAGTTCAATTTGCTCTGTACTTCGTCAATGTTGTTTCATTTTTTTCAAAGTGCGTTGCGCTAAAGTGAATGATTTCGCGATCCTTGATCACACGTTCCGAAAGGTGCAGATCAGTATATGTCTTAGTAATCAATCATCTTACTGGTCTGTACTGCATGAAATCGGTGGTTCAATGAAACGAAATATCCACATTATCAGCGAAATCTACAATCTTTCGAAGAAGTGCTGAGGCAGGTGGCTTTTTGATATAGTTGTTATATATGATTGATTTTGATGGTACCAGATTTTAATCGGTTACTCACTTCTATTTTGTTTTTCCTGACGAAGAGAGTAGCAAAGAATATAGAGCACGGATGAATCCACACATCTGTGCATGGTGTGGAAAGCTTGGTCGGCTTGATCACCTTGTTTCGCTAATCGTTGAGCAGTAAAATGATTGATTAACAGAGGTTTTTTGTCAAGTGATAGCGAAATTGGATGATCTCTGTTTACGTAATTTCCAATCCAGGTTCCCACACCGTTCTCTGTTTGTATTAGAACCGACCTGTGAGATTTTCTTACAGGTCCAATTCAGTTATAATAGCCTCTGTTGAGGGCAATCTAAGCCAGTCAATAGGACATTTGCCGAACGCCCTCGCCATTTGTGTGGCATTCACCATTAAGCCGCTATTACTGCGGGGTGAAAAAGTTATTTCAGATTACTAAGTGGGAATTCCGATGACGGAGATCACTCAATTCCGCTAAGCATTGATCAGGGAAAGTGCTTAATAAACAAACCTTTTAATGATTAATGCTTAGCGGAATTCGGTGATCAAACCGAACGTGATCCCTGACTCTTATTTTGTAACAATCAAATGTGCCTTCGTCGGATCGTTGAGTAGCTTTTCCATTTCAGTTTCTATGATGTCCTGCACATCTTCTTTTATTTTTTCGAAGTTTCGCTGCACATTACTGTTGTCAACTTTTTTAAATACCGGAACATCTCGATAAGCAGCCACTTCTTTTTGGATCGCCTGATGGTCATTCATCACTTTACAATGGAATGCTTTCAGATCAATGACTGTATCAGGGTTGTCGGCCACAACACCAACAAACTCACCGCTGGACAAAGAAGAGATGACAGAGGCCGGCACAGCTTGTTCTAACTGCTTAGACCGGCTGACAGACGTATCGCTGGCATTGATTGAAATGCTTTGCTTATCCTGTAAGATGCGCCCGAATTTTTCAGACAAAAACTTTGCTGTGTCACCACTTACCTGGCCCGATATGACGTTACCCATAATGTTTATAATCACTTCTGCCTGTTCACGGGAATACTCATTCTTTAACTGGCTATAATCCTGTACGGCAATGGTGGTGGCAACTTTGTTGGAACGGGCGGTGGCAATAAGGCTGTCTATGCCCCGAAAATAAATGGTGGGAAACTCGTCGAAGATAAGGCTGCTCTTAACTTTATCACGCTGGTTGACCAGCTTTGTCATGCGTGAAATATAAAGTGATAATACAGCACCATACACTTCCGATTTCTGCGGATTATTCGCTAAGCAAACAATCTTGGGTGCAGCCGGGTTGTTGATGTCCAATGTAAAGTCATTACCTGTCATAACATAATATAAAATGGGAGAGGAGAGACGCGCCATACCAATTTTAGCTGCATCAATCTGTCCTTCCAACTGCTCCATCGAATGACTTAAATAAGCAGATATAAAAGGGTTGATATACACTTCTATTTCGGGTTCTGTTCTGAGAATGGTAAACAGCTTATTGTGGTCTGCTTGCATGAGTTCAATAACGTGTGGTAACGTACAATATTCGCCCTTCCTGTATTTCCGTAAAAACCAGATGATGGCAGTAACAAAGTTGATGGGTGATTCGATAAAAAACTCACCCTGCTTCCTGATCCAGCTCCGGTTCAAGCCAAGCAGGATCGTCCGCGCAGACTCCACCGCATCGGTGATGTCATTCATGCCTGCGGGATGGAGCGGATTGCAGCGGTGGCAACGGCTTAGATCATCAAAGTTGATGATGTAGAACTTAGGTTCTTTTATATAGCCCTTCTTATGGCTCGAGAAGTGGTTCCAGGCAATCTTTGTCAAGTCATCATATTTAAAGTCATAGATGAACAAACAAAAGCCTTTTTCGATGTGCTGGCGGATGATGTGCTGGATGATAAAATAAGACTTGCCGGAACCTGGTGAACCCATCACCAGCAAACCACGCATGGGGTTGATGATATTGATCCAACTTCTCCTTTGTTTCCCTTTCAAATTGTATATCGAAGGCAAGTTAATGGAATAGTCATTTTTCAGTAACCGTTCTTCCTGCGGAAAAGTCTCATTAAGCTTGTTGAAAACATCTTTTGATAAGTTTACTTTGATGATTCTTGTCAGCAGGCCGCCACCTGTCAGCATTAGGATGTAACCGGCAGCTGTAACAGTCATATAACCTACCGCCTGGTTATACAATGAACCAAACAAGCGAAAGCTAAATGTGCTGCCGAAATAAAAAATGATTCCTGCCAGGAAGTAAAAAAATGCCGTTTTAAATTTTATTTTTTCGCTCTTTCTTCCTTTTACACCGGTAAGAGAAATGAGCAGAAAAGCGACCGCGATTCCCTTTGACTTATTGAAGGAATCGAACAACCCGGTTTGAGAAAGGTTTTTCAGGATTCTGTCGCCAACTGCTGCTGTCAGATGCCACTGCCCAAAGGCAGCATAGCAGTAGAAATAGCAGTGTAGTAATAGAATGATTATGCTAATCATCCGGGTCAGGTCAATTACCTTTCTAAGTCCCTGTTCATTCTCTCCCCAATTCATTGACATAACACTTTCTTTTTATTGTTTTAATTTTTTTATCCGTTTCTTTTTTTCTTCCAACAGCTCACCCGGCACGAAGGCGGATTCGTCTTTGGTAAGACCATGTAAAAGGGAAAGGAACTCCTTTGCGACCGAGACATGCTGTGTTCCGGATTCGGTTGTAAGACCCTGCTGCAACTCTTGATTTTGTTCTGTGACGGGTAGGCGCTGGCGACATCGTAACCATAAGCCCTGCCCATCATAAGAAGATCCCAGATCGCTACCTGTGAATGCACACCGGGTAGCATGATCTACATAAATCAGCTCAGCTTTTTTCCTTTCGCCATCGGGCGCAACAACCAGATGAATTCTTTCCCTTTGCAGTGATTCCTCAATAGCAGATAGCACAGGTGTCCGGTGTCTGGCAAAAGAAAAGTCAACCGCATTTTTTACCCTTTGCTTATGTCCTTCCTTGACTCCTTGGTTATTAAGGAACCGAGCTTGGATTGCATGTAGTGTTGGCTTACCTGCAATCGAGCTGGCTTTGAGGGGAACACCGATTTTTTCTCCCTTCTCGGTTAGAATGCGATACACCAGGCCACCATTTCGATAAATACGGGAAGATTGACTGCCTCTGTCAGCTGCTACCCGGTACTGACGCAGAACGGCGTTATACTCCGAAAAGCTGGTGTAGTGATAACCTGTAATCACATAGTTCAAAATAGCAGTGATGGCAGCTCTTGTCTCGTCCTTGCCATACTGTGCCTTGCCGGCGTGACGGAGAGTCTGGGAAAGAGCCGCTTTTTGCTTTTTTTGGGCAGGAACCAGGTTAAACGCTTTTTCAATTTCCCGCCTTGCTATTTCTGAAGCATTGCGACCAATGTTGTGAAGCGGTATACGGCTGCCATCGCTCTTAATATTGGTGGTAACAATATGCAGATGAGGATGTCCGGCATCATGATGCTGGTACACCAGATAGGGCTGCTTGTCAAAGCCAATCCCCTGCATGTATTTCCCTGCAATTTGCACTAATTTTTCTTTACTTAAAGCGTCCGTAGGATCAAAGTTTAAAGAGATGTGAACGCTGTTTACTTTCGTTTGCTGGTTGAGCGAAATGAGCTTTTCAAATCTCCTTATTTTGTCCTGTGAAAGAAGGGTATCACACTCCCTGGCGAAGTGAGCAGCATGTATCAATTCCGCTTTTCCCTTGCCCAGTTTTTGTTCGTTATTGGTAATTCTGCTTCGCTTGACCACCAATTCTTTACACGGTTGACCAGTAAAACAATTGATTATTAAAATATTTATGGATAAGCTTTAGCAGAATGATATGATTTTGCGAATATTACAAGACGGTGATAGTAAGGTTGTCTTTTGCCGTCATCGCAGTTGTCATTGCTACTTTCTTGTTTGTGCTATGCAAACAGTTTATTAGTGATTGGTACAGCGTTCACTCGCAAGAAAATAAAGTGAATGCTTATGAAGGTGCATGGCAGCGCCTTTACAAAAAGTCCGATAAAATAGAAAAGAAAAAGATGGATGACGTAGCCAATGGAAAGTGAATACCTTTAGATTGTCACTTGTAACGTTGTGCTGTGCAATAAGCTGTATTAACAACAATAGGTAACCCATACACTCTAACGAGTTGGTATAGCAAAAAACAGGGGTAATGAGCATGATAAAGCAAAGTTTCTTACATTGCTAATTGGAAGTTCAAATTGTGCCATTATCAAAGTCATTATATGATGCGCCATTCTCACTTTTTCTTACATAAACATTTTGTTGCGCTGTTGCTTGTATCAATCGTTATTTCCATTAATGCCCCTGCCCAAATGGAAACAAAGAGCACGCCGGTACAATTTATCAAACATATTGTCAGCAGCCGGTTTGTTGCCGAAGGCGTTGCCACAGGAGATGTAAACAAGGATGGCAAAACGGATATTCTTGCCGGCAATTATTGGTTTGAAGCGCCTTTGTGGAAACCGCATTTACTACATACCGATACCCTCAACCCGATACCTGGCTACAGCACTTCCTTCGTTAACTTTTCTTCCGATGTAAACAACGATGGCTGGATAGACCTGATCAGGTTTAATGAGCCGGGTGGCATTTGCGTATGGTATCAAAATCCGGGTACGAAAGATACCTTGTGGCGGGGGCGTACCCTGCTTCAGCACGCCGGCATCGAAACACCATTGTGTGTGGATGTAGATGGTGATGGACGATTAGATATTATTTGCAATGATGCAAAAGCAAAACAAGTTATCTGGCTACAATCGCCTGTCGGCAAGGGTGATACGGTATGGCAGCGGCATGTAATCAGCCACGACAGCCTCATAGCTACTGACAGGTACACGCATGGTTTAGGTTGGGGCGATATAAACAAAGATGGCAGGAACGATGTGATTGTAAAAACCGGATGGTGGGAAGCGCCTGCCGATGTAAAGCAAATGAACTGGACGTTTCACCCGGTTGATCTGGGAGAGGATTGTTCCAACATGCTGGTGTATGATGTGGATGGTGATGGAGACAATGACATCATCAGTTCTTCGGCTCACAAGTACGGCATCTGGTGGCACGAACAGGTAAAGGACAACAAAGGGAATACATCGTGGATAACGCACGAGATCAGTAACCTGTTTTCTCAATCTCATGCGCTGGTGATGCAGGATATCAACGGCGATGGCAATCCCGACCTCGTAACAGGCAAACGGTACCTCGCACACCAGGATGGACATGACCCCGGCTCTTACGATGGTGCGGTGTTATACTGGTTTGAATTTGTACCCTGCAAAAGCCCCAGCTGGGTTCCTCACCTTATTGATGATAACTCCGGCATCGGTAACCGTTTTGTGGTAACAGATATGAACGGCGATCACCTGCCCGACATTGTGGTATCGAATAAAAAAGGCGTGTTCTTTTTTGAGCAGGTAAAACGATCTGCCCGCTGAATGAAGACCAAGTAATAAAGGGGCTTTATAAATGATGGATGAGTGATAAAAAATTTTAGTTGAAAACTACTTCATGGTGCAGCGTAGATGCAATCTAGGTTCAGTGGAGGTATATCAGATATACACTTTCATCTCCCGCTCCTATGCTTTGCTAACACCCTGAAGAACTTGGATGATGCAGGAAGTGTAAAGTACATACCTATATTTTGGAGCGGTAATAATCATCCTTATCTGTCAACACTTTTCTCCACTGGCGCTGGTGGCTCTCCTGCCATTCCGCATCGGGGCGAACATTCCAGTTTACTTTTTGTAACTGCTCTCTTACAAAAACTCTTTGCTCGGGATGCACATACATGGGGTGCTGATAATACTATACCGGGTCTTTTACCAGCATTCGCCAGAACTGGGCAAAAGAGGCATACGCTGTTTTAAATATTTTTATCTCATCCCGGTCGTCATCATAGGTGCTGTGCTCGTACTGAAACAAAGCCTTGCCCGCCTCATCCCGAAACATGTACAAGCTGCCACCGCTCTCTTCCGTGCTGATGTCAAAATACAGTTCTCTTTGCACCCTGCAAAGAAAAAGAATAAGGGCCGGATAACATGCATAGTGTTTGCATTTTAAACAGGATAAAATAATATTTTTGATGGAAACACCAATCAATGAAAACTATTTACAAGAGTTTCGGCATTTTGCCCCTGCTGGTATTTGCAGCCTGGCATCAAAATCCAAATAACCCGCCCGTTTCTGCGGATGATATAAAACATTATTTAGAGGTGATAGCCAGTGATTCTCTGCAAGGCAGAAAACCTTTTACGGTTGGTGAAGAAAGAACGATAAGCTATTTATCAGATGAATTTAAAAAGCTCCATCTCCAGCCGGGCAACAATGGGAGTTATTACCAGGATGTACCAATGGTTGAGATAAGTACCAATGGTTGAGATAACAAGCAATGTAATAGGTGATATGCAAATTAATGGTAAAGGAAATATCACGCTGCAACTTAATACAGATTTTGTTGCAGGCACAAGACAAGAAGTTGATGCTGTTGATTTAAAAAATTCGCTGCTGGTATTTGCGGGTTATGGAGTTGTAGCACCTGAATACAACTGGAACGATTATAAGGGACTTGATGTGAAGGGCAAAACGGTAATTGTGTTGGTGAATGATCCCGGTTTTCAATCCGGCGACCCAACCTTTTTTCATGGTGATACAATGACGTATTATGGAAGATGGACTTACATATATGAAGAGGCTGCAAAGCAAGGCGCTGCGGGTGTTTTAATTGTTCATCAAACAGAAGCTGCAAGCTATCCATGGCAGGTAGTGAGTAATAGTTTTACGGGTGCTAAATTATACTTGCAGCAGGCCGATAAACACATGTCGCGTTGTAAAGTGGAAGGATGGATAACAGAAGAAGCAGCCAAAAAAATACTAAGCGGCGCGGGTATTGATGGGGATATACGCGCTCTTGCCCGAAGCAGAAATTTTAAGGGGATTCCATTAAACATGAATCTGTCGCTTGCGCTCAATAATAAATTAAAGAGTTCAGTGTCGCATAATGTTGTGGCAGTACTAAAAGGAACACAAAGACCTGCTGAAGCGGTTATCTTTTCTGCGCATTGGGATCATTTTGGTATTGGAAAACCGGATTCAACCGGTGATAGTATTTACAATGGCGCTGTAGATAATGGTTCAGGTACTGCCGCATTGCTTAGCGTGGCAAAAGCATTTGCACAATCAACCGGCAAACCGCAACGCTCCGTTTTGTTTTTAGCAGTAACCGGAGAAGAGCAAGGTTTGCTTGGCTCTGAATATTATGCAACGCATCCTTTGTTTCCATTGAATAAAACAGTTGCTGATCTTAACATGGATGCTTTGCATGATTATGGCGAAACCAATGATCTTGCTATTACAGGCAAGGGACAAAATGATTTGGATGATTATGTTGATGCGGTTGCAAAACAAATGGGCAAGCACACTGTTGGTGATCCAAAACCCGGTTCGGGTTCTTATTATCGTTCAGACCATTTCAACTTTGCAAAAGTGGGTGTGCCTGCACTTGATTTAAATGTGGGTACAGAAAGTACAACACATGATGCCGCATGGGGTAAACAACAACAGGATGATTACACGGCTCATCGTTATCACCGCCAGGCCGATAATTTATCTGCCATTGCCAGTTACGAGGGTATGGCTGAAGTAGCCAATGTAATGTATGCCATAGGCTGGAAACTAGCTGATGAAACCACGTTTCCCGGTTGGAAAGCCGGCTCAGAGTTTAAAGCAATAAGAGATAAAACGATGGGAAAATAACAATACTTAAAACAGAAAAATGAAGCAAATACTTTTAGTTCTTATCACCGGCTTTTCAAGTCTCTTTTCTTTTGCGCAGCAGGTAGATACAATAATAAATGCTGCAGAAGTGGAACGTATAGAAAAGATACTTTCTGCCGATGATATGCAGGGCCGTAAAACATTGAACGTACACTGGTTTTTGTCGCCTTTACTGCCGAAGAGATCGGAGGCTTCGGTAGCCGCTATTTTAGCAAACAGATGAATGCGGATAAAGTAATGGCGATGTTCAACATTGAGATGATTGGTACCGAAAGCAAATGGGGAAGAAACAGTGCCTACATTACCGGTTATGAAAGAAGTGATATGGGCAAAATACTACAGGCTAATCTTGCCGATTCCAAATTTCATTTCGAGCCAGACCCTTATCCCAAACAAAATTTATTTTACCGTAGCGATAACGCAACACTTGCTGCGCTGGGGGTGCCTGCACATACCATCTCTACCTCTAAAATGGAAGAGTCGCCAAATGATGTAGACATTCCGTGTACAGAGATCACGCAATTCCGCTGCTGTTTGACAAGAAAGCTTCTGTTAATCAATCATTTTACTGCTCAATGATACGCGGAATAAGGTGATCCAGCCTGCCGAAATGTTTATTATTAACCCACAACTTGAATTAATTAGCCGTTATTTACGTGCTCAAACTTAAATAATTCTTCCCTGATATCAAACCCTTTAAACTTAGGTGTCAGTATAGCAGAATGTCTTTGTGATAAGCAGTCATACTTTTCACCGCAAATCAATCAAATCTATTGGGTCGGTAACAAGATAGTAAAGTATCATTTTGATAACCTAATATTTCAGCGGCAGCAAGTCTGCTTGCAATCGCAGCAAGCGTTACACCCGAATGCATGACCAGTATATACAGACCATCAACATTTGAGGTTCGTCCGATAATAGGCGGACCATCTTGAGGTATAGGTCGTTTTCCAACCCTAACATTGGCAAGTTTGATTTGCTCAGTACCTCGCCAATGTTCTTTGATTTTTTTCAAGGTGCGTTGCGCTATGGCTTGTGGATTATTTTCCAACGATTCATCAATATAATCTTCTGCAGCTAACGTTAATGTATTTGAAGCAGCACGTACTTCCATGAATGGATTAGAAATAATTCGATTCACAAACCGATGCGTATTATTAAACTCAATTAGGATAGAGGGTGATACATTTATTGACAATTTCAACCCCAGTGGCTGACACAATCTAATCGTATCAACTCCTGTAGCTAAAACAACAAGATCAGCTTTTATACTACCATTTGAAGTAACCAATCCTGTGATGAGTGACCCATCGGTTGTAAAAGACAACACCTCGTTTCCCAGTTGAATATCGGCATTCCTTTCCTGAGCGGCTTTGATAAATAATTTGGTGGTAAGCACAGGATTAATTGCACCTTCATGTTCAGCAAACATGGCTACAGCAGGCACCCTTTTTAAATTGGGTTCCAAAAGACTTATTTCCCGTTTGTCAATGAGACGAACCTGAGAATCAAAATTTGTGAGTTTGTGCATTAGACGTTCTGTTTCTGTTGTACTATCAAGCCAGGTTAAAGCACCCGGCCAATTAACTCTAAGCTGGCCCTTTAGTTCATCTTCCACTCTATGCCAATCTATAATTGCCTGTTGCCTCAGATGTAAATAAGTATCGTTCTCATTATATCCGGCGTTAATCCAGGCAAATGATTTTTGTGTTGCTTCCTTAGCCGGCTTGCTGGCTTTATCAATCAGTGTAACTCGTGCATTTTGACTGGCTAAATGGTAAGTAAGACTGCGCCTACAATGCCGGCACCTATGACTATAATATGAGGATGTTTAGAAAGCATAGAACTATCCACTAAAAATATTAATAAAGTGAAGTGCTGGTGATATTTGCATTTTATATTTGAACCGTCCTGTCATTTATTTTTACCAATCCGTATTTTCTTATTATGATTTGCTGCAGGTATATCCGCAATGTAGTTTCATTCGTCTTCTTTTTCGGCTTAATATTATTTCTGCCCGCAAAGGCACAAGAATCCCTTTTGCAAAAACAATTAGAGCAAAGCGGGCATCTCACCAGCCTCATGAAAGCCGATTCTGCCGACATGGGAATGACAAGATGGTTAGAGAAAAAAATATCGCAATCGCGTTCATTGCCTTTAGCCGATGATGCAGATGCGTTATTGATAAAAGGTCCCGGCACTATTCGTATTGACAAAACAAAAACCGTGTCCGGAAAGGGCAGTATATTGATAGAAACACCGACTTCACTTGCCATAAAAAATCCAACCAACCGCAGCTATGCTTCTGCTGAAGTGGTAAGACCTCTCAAAGGTGAAGACCTGCGCGCTTACAATCGTTTTTCTGTGTGGGTATATGCCGACGCCCCGGGTTTTTATTCCGTATTTGTTGGTTGCACATTATACAACGAAGGCAAGCACCCGATGCCAACGCCCGGCAGGTTTGAAGGGCAGCATTTTGTAAATGTTTATCCCGGCAAATGGCAACATATTATTTGGGAGATACCTGATTTGTATCGCGATTCGGTTACGGGTTTGTCTGTCAATATAATGCTTACCGGTTCTCCGCAAGGCGCTGCTGATATCATGAAATTGTATGTAGATGATATGCGCATAGAAACCGTAGAAGCTGAGAATACGCGCGGCTTTACCCTGCGCAAAAACGCTATCGCTTACAGCAACAGCGGCTATGCGTCTAATGCTCTTAAACAGGCGCTGGTGCAAAATGTGCCGGATACAATATTCCGGTTAATCAACAGCAACAACAAAGTTGTTTTTACCGGCAATGGCAAGAAGCTCGACAGTGGTTTTCTGCAAATGGATTTCAGCAGCGTTGTTACTGCCGGCTATTACACATTACGAACAAACGGATTATCTACTAAACCTTTCCCTATCGGCAACGAAGCGTGGCTGGCAACTGCCTGGCATACGCTCAATTATTTTTTTGCTGAAAGATGTGGCTACGATCAGCCGGGTATTCATCAGCCTTGCCATCAGGATGTCTATTGCGTTCATCCCGACGGCAGAAAGTTGCCCGCCAGCGGCGGCTGGCACGATGCTGCTGATCTTACACAAGGTGTTGGCAATACAGCAAGAGGCGGCATTGCTATGCTGGAACTGGCAACTTCAATAAAAGACAAAGAACCGCAGCTCTATAAACGCCTGCTCGAAGAAGCACGTTGGGGGTTGAACTGGACGCTGCAAACCCGCTTCGGAGACGGCTATCGCGATGGCGGGCTCATCATAGGTATCTGGTCGGATAATACCATTGGTACAAAAGACGATATGGAAGGCAAAGCAACCAACAGCCCGGCTGATAATTTTATAGCCGCTTCGTATTGTGCTTTGGCAGTGCCTTTTTATGCTTCCACCGATGCTGTGTTTGCGTATAAATGCCGCAAAGCTGCGATAGAAGATTTTGCTTTTGCCAATGCAGGATTAGGCATGGCGATAACAGAAAAAAATGAAACCGAATTATACGCACAAGTTGTTGTCTCGGCGATGTACTTGTATCGTTTGACAAAAGAACAATCTTATCTCGATTTAGCTACGCATTATGCCCGCATAGTAATGGCTTGCCAGCAAATGGAACGACGTACAGACTGGTCGATGCCGCTGCATGGTTTCTTTTATGAATCGCGAAGCAAAAAACGGATTTTGGAATATTTTCACCGAAGCAACGAAGAGTTTATGATGGAAGGTTTGTGTATGCTTTTGAAAGATGCGCCTGCTTCTGCCGATGCGTCCTTATGGAAAACTTCCTGCCAGGCTTATGCAGATTACCTGCATGATATTTCAACAGTGATAGAGCCGTATGGCATTTTACCGGCTGCTGTTTACGAATTAAACAATGCAGACTTTGAAGGCATATATCACGAAGGGGCGCAGGTAGGTATGCCTTCTATGGAAGAATACAACGCACAAGTAAAAAACGGCATTCATTTAGGCGGTAATTTTTATTTGCGCCGTTTTCCTGTTGCGTATCAATTCAGAGGCTTTCATGGCATATTGATGGGAAAAGCAAAAGCCACTTTTCTGCTGGCAGAAACGCTTCATGACAAATCATTACAGCAACTCGCTACCCGGCAACTTGAGTACATTGTCGGCTATAATCCTTTTGCTATGAGTACCATTTATGGCGATGGCTATGATTATCCGCCGTTGTATGGTGGATATGCCAGTGATGTAGTAGGCGCCGTCCCTGTTGGGATTGAGACTTTTGAAAATGATGACGAGCCTTATATGCCAATGCAGGTCAATGCAACTTATAAAGAAATCTGGACTCATACAACAGGCAGTGTTTTATGGCTTCTGGCACAGGTGTTTAAAAATGAATAAACAATTTTTATATTGTTTTTCTTTTAGAGAAACAAGTATAAAAGGTCTGACTCATATAAGGTGCAAATAAGGAGCGATTATAAGGTGCGGTATCGAGTTCTTGTGTGTTGTTAATTTGATCTTCTTACTGAGCCAATATTTCAATTGTTTGTATTGTGTATGGTATGTATTCTTTTGTGTTCGCATAGCCAGGACTTCTTTGATAAACAATATTATGCTTTAACTGTAATCGCCGTAAATCCGGGAACTTTCGTCTTTTTAAATACTTACTGCGAGAAGAGGCTTGTTGATAGGACAATAATGGAATTAGAAGTATTGTAATTTTAAGCATTTGAGTTTGCCACAAAACGCTTCAGCATCAAAATTATTACACTAAGTGAGTTGTTTTGTCAAAGTAATTACAGACTTTTTTTAAGTATCACGATAGCGACTTCGTTACCAAAAAAGAACTAAAATCAAATAAAATTAGAGCTTGATTTCGCCATTCTTCTTTTCCCATTTTAAAATATATTCAGATAGCAGCCTTTATCTGCTGAATAAAGTTAGATGTCAGGCAGTCGTTGGCTAAACACAAAAGTAGCAGCAAGCTCTATCAAGGTTAGATAAAGCTTGCTGCTTATTGTCTACATCAATCCTTCATCAGCGAAAGAAAAATAGCCTTCGTTTGAGATAATTAAATGGTCTAATACCGTTACGTCAAGCAAGTATCCGCCGTCTTTGATCTTTTTAGTCAGTTCGACGTCTGTCCGGCTCCCTTTCAGACTTCCTGAGGGGGTGGTTATGAGCCAGGATAATATTGCTAGCAACCGCTTTTAAAGCCTCTGTAAAAATTACTTTCGGGTCAGCTATCGTTCCTGATACACCACCAGTTGACACGTCATCAATACCGAGTACTTTATTGGCTCTGTTGAGCAGTAGTGTGGAAATTTTGGTAGGCTTGATCAACTTATTCCGTTAATCTTTGAGCAGTAGAATGATTGATTAATAGAGGCTTTTTTATTAAACGGCAGCGGAATTGCGTGATATCTGTGTACTGAATTTCTACGCCAGGAGTACAAGTGTGCCTTTTTTATGTTTATTTTAAAAGCTGCCGGTGTACCTCTTCCCTTTCTTTTACTTATCTTCAAAGATGTCTCTACCTGATCAGCCATCTTCCATAGAGCCGGAAAAACTTTCCGGTATTGTCCGGCGCATTACCTTTCACAGCATTGAAACCGGCTATACCGTACTTAAGGTAAGCTCTTTCCAAAAGCCGCACGAAGAACTCACGGTTGTTGTCCATCAATGTAAAGTATTTGCAGGAGCTACCCTGGACTTCTACGGACAGTGGACTCATCATCCCCAATATGGGTTGCAGTTTAAAGCTTCCAAAATTATAGAGAGAAAACCGGCTACTGCCCATGCACTGGAAAAGTACCTGGGCTCCGGCCTGATCAAAGGCGTAGGTCCGGTAACAGCCAGGAAAATCGTAAAGCATTTCGGGGAAACAACTCTTGATATCTTTGACTCCTCTATAGAAAGACTTACCGAAGTACCCGGTATTGCCGAAGGAAAGCTGGAGATGATTGAAAAAGCCTGGCTGGAACACCAGGAAATCCGAAGTGTGATGCTGTTTTTACAAGACCACCAGATATCTACTTTGTTTGCCGTTAAGATTTATAAAACCTATGGCAATGCTGCCATAGAAGTAGTGAGAACCAATCCTTACCGCTTAGCCCGGGACATCCACGGCATTGGCTTTTTCTCCGCAGATAAAATAGCCTTAAGCCTCGGACTGGCAAAAGATTCCCCTGAACGCATCAAAGCTGCCATTGAGCACGTACTGCAAAATTCAAGGGAGGATGGTCACTGTTTTCTTACATTGGAGCAGATCATCGAAGGGGTAAGGGAGCTCTTATCCTTGGAAGAGACTGTGGCGACAGAGGCTTGCCTGCAATCCCTGGAGCAAAAGGGGGAACTCAAAACCAGGTTCATCCCTGATGAAAACGGAGGAAGGCAGAAATGCTTTTATGCCCACTCTCTTTATTATGATGAGCAATATATCGCTGTCAGGGTAAAGCAGCTCGTTACCCAGCAGGTTAGCACAGAGGGAAAAGGACTGCTGCAACACCTGCAAGCCTATTGTAAGGAACACCAGATTACCTTAAGCGAAGAACAGCAGCAGGGTGTGCTGCAAATAACGACAGAGCCGCTCTCCATCCTTACCGGCGGTCCGGGCTGTGGCAAGACGACCACCACGCGCGTCTTAGCCGGGGTATTGCAGAGGATTGGAAAGCAGGTCATGCTGGCAGCTCCCACCGGCAGGGCTGCCCAGCGTATGAGTGAGGTCATTGGTATGGAATCCAAAACCGTACACCGGCTGCTGGAATGGGATGCGAGTAAAGGTGGCTTTAAGCGCAACGAGCAATATACCCTGCCTGCCGACGTGCTCATTCTGGATGAATGCTCCATGCTGGATGTGCACTTAACCGCTGCCATACTGAGAGCCGTACCTCTGCAGTGCCAGTTGGTGCTCATCGGCGATGCTGACCAGTTGCCGGCAGTCGGAGCCGGTAACGTGTTAAAAGACCTCATTGCCTCAGCCGTGGTGGCTTGCCACAAACTGACCAAAGTATTCCGGCAGGCGGAAGAGTCACTGATCATCTCCTATGCACACCAGATCAACAAAGGAGTGATACCCAGGATTGAATCGCCTTTTCACAAGCCGCAGCTGTGGAAAGAGCGCCGGGATAGCTTGTTTATCGATTCGGAGGAAGCTACCGGTGAACAGCTCAGCTTTATTGCCAGGGTAAAGAGAAAGGTAGGCAACCCTGCTGAAGGGGGGGATACACTGACGCTGGCAGAAGAGGCAGCCGCATATAACCAGGATAGTCATTTCACGATTCCGGCTAAGTTCAGTCATGTGGATATCGAATCGCTGGCACAGACCCGCACGCATAGTGAGGAGTTGAAAAAAGTGCTCAGGCAGGTACATCCCTGGTCCTCGTTACATTATGGCTATCCGGCAGGAGCAATCATTGAGAAGCTATATGAAGAGATTATTCCCAGGTATTATGGTAAAGAGGCGGAAGTACAGATTCTTTCGCCCATGACCAGGGGCAGCCTGGGTACTACCAGCCTGAATAAAGGCATCCAGCAAAGAGTGAACCCGGCAAGGGAAGGAAAAGGAGAAATGACAGTCGGAGGGCGCATATTCCGGGAAGGTGACAGGGTGATTCAAAAGCGCAACAACTATGATCTCAACGTATGTAACGGTGACATTGGACTGATCTGCCAAATAGATAATGAGACGATGCAGATGACAGTGGGTTTCAAAGCTGGCAGGGAGATAAAGGAGGTACGGTATGAAAAGGAGCAACTCTTAGAACTGGAACTGGCTTATGCCATCACGATTCATAAGGCGCAGGGAAGTGAGTTTGAAGCTGTCATCATTCCTGTTGTCACCCAGCACTTCAGCATGTTGTTCAGAAACCTGGTCTATACCGGCATCACCAGGGCCAGGAAGCTGGCTGTCTTTGTAGGGACAAGGAAGGCATTGGCAATGGCTGTTAACAAACAAAACACAGCCACCAGGCAAACCGCCCTGCAATTTTTACTGCAGCAGGTTATAGCGGTGTAAGACCGGAGATTTTGGGCAGGCTTGATCACCTTATTCCGCAAACTGTTGAGCCGTAAAACGATTGATTAACAAAGGCTTTCTTGTCAAGCAGCAGCGGAATCGGGTGAGCTCGGGATGCGGAATTACCACTTCTCTTGGCTACCAAATGAAAGTCTATGGCAGTTCTTCAAAAGACTGCAGTAGCTGTCCTTTGCGGAGTGTATGTATTGGTAAGAGTGATTTTAAAAAGATTGATGATAGTGTTGACAAGCCTTACTATGACCGGATGCACCAAAGATTACAGACAGCCAAGGCAAAGCGGATGAAGAAACTAAGAAGCAGTACCGTAGAACCGGTTCCGGGTACTCTGGTTAATTTCCCGGGCATGCGAAGGGTAAACACCAGGGGACTACAGCAAAGCAACAAATGCATGCTGATGGCAGCAGTGGCTTACAATCTTAAAAAGCTGATGAAGTTTACAAGTAGAAAAGTACTGGCTGATGTAAAATCTCTGCAGCAAAGACTGCAAAACACTTTTTCGGGCTTTATACATCACATAATGTTGATTACAAGATCCTTTGCTTATTACTGGAGTAAAACCATTACATGTTTTTAACCGGCTTACCTGTTTTTAATAACCAAAGAAAAATTGAATAGATTGTTCTTAATCGAGTTGTGCATCAGCCACCCTTTGTTGGTAGCCGCTGGCTTTTGTCAATTAAAAGTATTGTCTAACAGTTTTGATTATGTCTTCCTCTAAAGTGTTAGAATAGCCATCCTTTACCAATATAACCTTACCCTCTCTGTTTATTACAAATAAAACCGGAGAAGCATAGATACCATACAAATTTTCTATTGACCTACCATTATATGCCGAGAGCATTGTAATCTCCCTGTTTCTTAAAAACAATTCAAGTTTATCTTTTACAGGATCATCTATGGTATTGATGCCAATGAATACAACACTGTCTTCATTGAACTTATCCTTTAGTTTTTGCAGGGCAATCATTTGCTTTTGACAAGGAGTACATGCTTTGAACCAAAAGTCCAGAATAACAATTTTCCCTTTCAAATCATTTAATTTTACGCTTCCTCCGTTTACCAACGGTAGCTCCCAATCTGGTGCTATACTGCCAACAGGCAGTAATGGATTTTTAATATTTTCAAGCGAAGGATCAAACTGAACTTCTTTATCATATCCAGACAATGCCTGTTTAGCAATTTGCGGTTGTAAAAGTCCTTTTTGAATAAAGTCCTCAATCCAGCTTTCAAAAATCAGTATCTCTTTCGCGTTCCCAACAGTAGTTTCACTTTCGGTGTATAGACCTGATGGTAATAATGTTTGTAAATCAACAAAAATGTATGAATGATTTTTGTTGATCAATGTATCTGTAGAAATGATAGTTTGTATTTTATAATACTCTTTTCCATTATGTTTTACCAATCCCAACAGACTAACGTAATGTAAAGAACTGTCTTTGTTTAAATATTTCAAACTCTCATTCAGATAACTAAAGTAGGGAAACGTAAAGTAATCCTGCTTCACCTCTTTTATTTTATCAGGATACTTTGATTTGGTCGTTACTTCCAGTGTACGGTTCCAAGGGATTACCGTATATAAGGTATCACCAGTATAAATCTGATCAAGTCCATCGCTTTTAAATGAAGACAGTTGATATCCAACCAGCAAATCAGAGTTCAATTTTCTGAATGAACTTTTTGAACTTGTGAATCGTGAGGTCGTGTCTTCCCCAACTGAAATTTGGGTCATTGTCTCGGATAAGGAGAAGCTACCTTGCGTCACAGCGTTTACAGCACTGTTAATTTTGGCAAGAAGCTGCTGTGTCCTGCCGTTATCCTGAGCATTTGAATAAATGTTTATCGAAAACAAGAAGAAAGCTAAATGTAAAAAAATCAGTTTCATATGGGTAATGCTTTTTGTGGCTTGCGGCTAACGGTTTTGGGCTTGGCTGCAGGTGGGGCATTCCGTGTTCCTTCAGCCTAGCATTTAGCCTAAAGCCAAATATATAACTAATTGCTCAGCACTTAAAGTCCAGCCTCACTTGCGTCAAACCCTCGTTATGTGCTGGCTTTGTCACAGTTTTAGATGTTCTACAAGGTTATTGTCACGGACTGCAATATGGTTAATTGTCTTGTTGTTGTTATCATAGTCAAAAGCTATAACCGTGTCGGCTTCTTTGTAACTGTCAACCAAGAAGTCCTTATTTAAAAAGTCCGCATGACCTTGATTTGTTTTTAATGGATGTCCAGCTTTAATAAATACACTTTCTCGTTTGTCGGAAAATGAAATGTCAAAAGGGAAACTGCTGATTAAAATTTTAGATTTTGGATAAAGGTTGAAATAAGAAAATATTGGATTGCCCTTTTCAAATATGACTGCGTCGTCCTCGTCATAAACTGCATCGTTGTTAATAAAGCCTAGCTCAATACCTGTCAATTCGGAAATTATATAACTGCTTTCTAAAATGTCATATTCTGTTAGGTCTGTAAAATTATTGAACAAGAATGTTTGAAAATTCTTGTCAATAAGAAACGAACCAAAATATTTCGTCAGATCTTTATAGGTTAGCATAGATGTCTGTTAAGCTTGCACATAACAAATATATTGTACGAACCGACAATAAGGAAAAGCGAATGAAAAGGTATTGATTGTCAATCTTCTCTGAGCCGCTTTTTTGCATTGTTTCAGTTCGCCAATCCACAAACACTACCCATTCGTCTCTTCTCCTTTCTACAGGTCATCGAGCAGACTAACAATATTGACCAGCTTTTCTTTTCTGACATGCAGGTAGCGTTCCGTCGTCCGGATGTCAAAGTGCCCCAAAATGTCTTTGATGTAGCGGATGTCTACCCCTTTTTCCAGTAAATGAGTGGCAAAGCTGTGACGGAGACTGTGAAAGCCTACTTCTTTGGCAATGCCTGCTTTCTCTTTGGCCATCCCAAACACTTTCTGCGCTGTCCGAACATGATACATGGTGCCGGGATGCTCTCCTTCAAATAAGTATCTGAGAGGCCGGGGCTGCGTCTTCCTGTAATAATTATCCAGTATATCCAGCAGAACAGGGCTTAGTCCTACATAGCGGTCTTTTTTTCCCTTGCTCCGTTCAATAAATAACTGCATGCGGTCCCGGTCAATGTGTTTAAGCTGAAGGTGTACCACTTCACTCACCCTCAGTCCGGCACTGTATGCGGTAAAGAGAATGGCTTTGTGCTTGGCAAAGGTGAGTGCCTTAAACAGCCGTCTCAACTCTTCTTCCCCCAACACTTTGGGTAAAATAAAGGGTTTTTTAGGCCGGGGTATCGTCCAGAAAAACTTTTCTTTTTCCAACACCTGCTCGTAATAAAACTTAAGAGCATTGATGCGGCTGTGGATCGTGTTTTCGCTGAGGTGTAAGTGGTCGTGGCAGTACTGCAGGTAATCCTTTACCCGGTCCACCGGAAGATGGAGTGCAGGTGTTTTACTTATAATTCCGTAAACAGAGATCACCCAATTCCGCTGCCGCCTGACAAAATAGCCTCTGTTAATCAATCATTTTACTGCTCAACGATTAACGGAATATGGTGATTAAGCCTACCGAAATTTCCAAACCTGAAGTACGATTTTATTTTTTCATATCCCATTTAGTAAATTATAAAAGGATGCAAAAGGAGTCAAAAATTTGTAAAGAAGAAAAAAAGATGATTGTTTTTGCATTACTTTGTAGACATTTGATAAACGAACGAGGGATAGGTACCTAATTCGGTAACCTTTGATAATTGGAAACGCTAAAATGCAAGCCAGGCAAGGCTTTTAGAAGATATAAGGAGTCCAGGTGGGCCCACTTAACAATCAAGCAGTTATGAAGTAATTCTCGTAACTGCTTTTTTATTTGCACCAGATTATGCACCACAATAATGGATAGCATTAATAGACAAATGCAATAAAAGCGTATGATTGACTGATCAATCAGCAGAATAAAAAAGCCGTCTAATGACGGCTTCACTCAAGAACCTGATCATTTTCGTTTCAAATAAGAATAAAGAAGAGAGGCATGGCTTTCCTTTTTTATTTCTTCTTTTGTGCTGAGGTTTTTTTGTCAATCGGCAGCAGAAGCGAGTGATCTCCGAATACGGAATTTCTAACATAAGATTGATTTCTATTCTAAGTTAGCTATCATCAATACATCAAATTCATTATTAGTGTTGTATTGTAACTGTCTTTTGCAACTTGTTGTATCCGGTTCCTTCTTCCCAAACATCTTTGTTTGCCAAACGAATGGCATATTCAGGTCTGCCTGACAAAGCAGAATCCGCATCCGAAAAATGAAGAAATAAATCGTACTTGCCGGAAGGCATCGAAGCATCCGTAATCACTTTTGCGTTCACAGCAACTTTACCTGAATACCAAGTGCGCATATCCGTATTCAGACCAAATACAAACTCTTTGCTATCACTCTGACTGCGCATTACCAGTTGCGCCGGGTGGGCATTGTAAGGCGAAGCATACCCTTCATTTTCAAAATTCATTGTAAACGCCAGTTGCATTCCGGCCTTAATGGCTTCTTTGGGAAATAGCGTATTGCGCAACACAAAGCGATAGCCAAGATTCTTTTTAATTGCATCCATGCAGCCACCGGTTTGCCAATCGTCGTTCACATCGTTATTGTAAGCACAGTTTAGAAAGCTATAGTGCATGGCTCGCATTTCCGTTTGCGCTTTACCATTATTCTCGCAATCGTTTTCCGGACTGTAAGTATCATCGCATGTTTCGCCGCCAACAGGCGTATATTTTCCATCCGCTGCAGCATACGCATGCAACACGGCATACGCATCAGAACGGTCAGAAGAGGAATTTCCATAATCATCAAATGTTCCGTAATCATTGGGTGAAGAGAGAAAACAATCATTGTGAAAACCAATACGCGCGGCATCAGTTTCGGTAAACGCTTCCGCATCGGTAAGAGCAGCGGAAGATGTAGGCGCATCAGCACCAAATACATATCGCTGCTTCATCTGCGGCGTGCGCACCTGTATAGCGCGGCTTTGCGGAAGCGCATCCAGCAAGGCTTTCAGCACTTCATTCTTATCGTTCCAGTTGTTGTCGAGCAATTTGCCTGTACCATTGGAAGACGGATCTCCAAAATAATCGCTGTAATAGTTTTCGCCCCACATACCGATGAAGCCCATTTGCAGGCAGGCAATCACATCAGCATTAGCCTGCAATACCGGTTTTAGCTGCGCAATCTGGCGCAATACAATAATCTTCGGCGCATCGCCGTATCTGGGACAGATAAATCCTTCGGGACAGGCACCGCTTTGCGGCGTTACACTATAACAAAACCTGACGATCAGTTTTACTCCGGCTTCTCTTGCAGCAGCAAAATCAGTAGCAATATGCGTTAGTACATCCTGTGATAAATCTTTATCGTTATAGCCCCGCAAAACAATATTCCGAAACACCAGCGTGCTGTATATTTTATAGTTGCCGCCATCTGCCTGCTGCAGCGTGCGCCAGCCCTTCATTACGTCAATAGTAAGCGGCTCGTAACCATCGGCATTGGTTTCTGTTGCGCGGTAAAACCCACGTTCAGGATTGGCAAAATCCGAATCGCTTTCCACATACGATACAGTGTCCATTGCCGGCGGTGTATACACGGCCGGATTATCGTATTTACTGCATTGAATAAATAATGCAGAGAAAAAGAAAAGCACAAATGGCATCACTATTTTGTATTGCATAGTCAAACAGTCTTTATTCGCTCATGTCAAGATAAAAAGCATCGCTTCCCTGGTCGGGCGAATAGCCAACGGTTGCACTCCAGTCGCTCGCCGCTACCTGCACACCAATCTTTAATCCGCTTCCTGTTAGTCCTCGTATTTTGCTGCGGCTGATGGCGAACTCAAACTTTTGCACATTACCTTCCTGCTGAATGGTGCCCACTTTATAAAACTCATTGATGCTTTGCGGAGTATAACTAAAAGCAGCCTGGTCGGTACCAGCAAAATAATAGGGATCAAGCCAACCGCCGAGAACAGAGCCTTCGAGCAATACTTCGTAAGCACCATTTTTAATATCACCCGTTAGCAAGCCGGTAGTGATGTTGTTATCCGCATCCAGATACAGGTCGTAAATATTGCCTGCTGCCTCAGTTGTTTTTTGCTCAAAATAGACATATACATAGTTGGCGTCATAGTCATATTTTGCCTGTACGAAATTGCCTGAATTGGCGCCAGCTAATACTACATTATATGTTACTGTATCCCAGTCTAATAATGTATTGTCATCTAATTTTACAGCGGTAGATTTTGCAATGTGCAAAACGGTGGATGCTTCTGCTTTCATGCCTGCAGAAGAAGTGGCAAACAACGTAGGCACGTATTTGCCTTTGGAGGTGTATGTATGCGTCGGGCTTTCTTCAGTTGACGTAGTGCCATCACCAAAATTCCATTCATAACTGGCCGCACCCTTCGATTCGTTGGTAAAGGTTACTGTGTTGCCTTCTATATCCAATGTATAATACACAAACGGCATTGGGTTGCTGCTATCTTTTTTACACGAAGAAGAAAAGGCAAGCGCCATGAGCGTGATGATTGCAATGGAAAAATAATTTTGTTTCATGTTGATGCTTTTATCTTGTACTCAATCTGTTTATGGATTTTGTGTGCACAATGGGTTGCTCTGAATTTCATCAATCGGGATGTAGTAAATAATACGCCGGTCATCCGGCTGAATCAGCATATGGGCATACCCGATTGGCTGCTTTGATAAATCAATATCTGTTTCCTTCAATCCTGGTAAATGATAACCCCAATACGTTCTGTCTAATGTCATTTTATTACGGTACACGTCATAAGCGCGATGTCCTTCAAAGGCAAGCTCCATACGCCTCTCATTCAGTACAACACCTAAAGCGGTAGAACCGGCAGGTACTGTGCCATTGTAAAGACTCCCTTCCAGTCCACGGTTCTTGCGTATCTCATCTACATCATTCAAGGCATCTTGTGTGTTGCCTGATTTCGCATTGGCTTCCGCACGGTTGAGATACATTTCCGCAAGGCGAAACAGAACAGGAGAGCTTAGGGTCGGGCTTTCTTGTTGGAAGGAAAATTTCGAGATATAGTACATCGGGATGCCGTTCTTGGTTTGTACGCCGCCATTACCATCCTCAAGCGGCACAATATAGCTGCGGCGCACATCTTCATCATGCATATCAAGCAGGCTGCGTAGTGTGGAAGAGGCATATTCTTCGCCCCAGCCGCTGTTTCCATCCGAATAGATCATAGAAGCAATGGAACCGAATTTACCATAATCTTCTTTCTCTGTAAATGCAACACAGAAGATAGTTTCGCTGCTTTGCTGAGCGTTGGCAAACAAGGATGGAAAATCAGTCGCCGTTGCTAAAGAGGACTTTCCTGAACCAATCACTTTCGTTGCATAATCAGCCGCATTTTGGTTGTCTTCCATGTATAAATACACTCTCGATAATAATGCCCACGCAGCTTCCTTGCTGGCGTACGTATTACCGCGCGTCTGGTTCATCAGATCAGCTGCTTTCAAAGCATCAGCAACCACTTGTGTATACACTTCTTCCACGGTTGACCTGGCTTTTATTGATGGGTCGCTTGTAGCTGTTCTCAATATTACGCCCGGTGCCGATTTATCCTGAGAATAAGGTCGTGCAAATAATCTTACCAAATTGAAATGACACATAGCACGCAGAAAATAGCATTCACCCAACAACTGGTTCCTGGCGGCTTCATCAGTCGGTTTGGCTTCTACAGCTTCAATCACGGTATTTGCATCGTTGATGATTTTATAAGAGATATACCAGAAGTAACGCGTGTTGGTCTGCGTAGGCGCATGTGCCAGGCTGAAACTATAAAACAATGGGTCTTCCGTTACCTGTCCACATACTATATCATCACTGGCAAAGTCGGACAACTGGAAATATTGCCGCAGGTACATATTGTTGTCATCGGCAGTACCGTTGAATTCCACATGGTCTTTTAACAGAGCATACGCGCCGTTTACTGCATTGGTTAGCCCTTCGGTAGAGGAAGTGAGCACGCCTGTGGTAATGGAGTCACTTGGCGTTACATCTTTTATGCAACTGCCGAGCAGGAAAACACACGCAACAGCACAGTGCAGGAACATTTTCTTCGGATGATGTATGTAGTGCTTCATAACTCTATTAAAATTTGAAGTTGAGGTTAAACAGGAACTGGTGATTGTTCGGATATTTAAAATCACTGACGCCCGGTGTGGTGTAGATACTGGACTGAATGGTAGTTTGCGGATCTTGTCCCAAAAATTTTGTGAACGTGAAGACGTTATCAGCAGAAGCTGACACCGTGATGCCGGTCATACCCAACCGTTGGGCGAAACGCTGTGACAGACTATAGCCAAGTGTGATGTTGCGGATAGAAAAATAGCTGCCTTCTTTCAGGTATCTTGTAGATACTTCGGTTGAGTTAGCTGCGTTCTGCGGGCTTGGGTTGGTGGCAATATCACCGGGCTTTGTCCAGATATTATAACCCGATGGCAACACTATCTGATTGTAGTACGGTTCATTGCCATCATTCATTACAAAACGAAGGTTATTGCTATATACTTTGTTGCCATACAGGAAATACGTATTCACTGTGAGCGAAACGCCTTTGTAAGAAAATGTATTTCCGAAGCCGCCCTGGTATTTTGGCAAGGCTGAGCCTACTTCCTGCAAGGTTGCTTCTGCGTACGCTGATGTAACTTCTACAGCAGTTGTATTGCCACCTGCATCCTTGGTTATTTTCTCCCATAGCGGTGCGCCGGTTTGCGGGTCAACGCCAAGCCATTTCGGCATGTAAAATTCATAGAGGTTGCCACTGTTGCGGTATATCTGCGAGATCGCCCACGAACCTGTTTTTACAAATGAAGCTGGCAGAGCTTTTAATTTATTATTGTTGAAACTAATGTTGAAATCTGTTGTCCACAAGAATGTCTTGTTCTGAATGTTTTGTGTGCTAAGCGCAATTTCCAGTCCGCGGTTTTGTATCTCGCCGGAGTTAGCCCAGCGTGTTTCAAAGCCCACAGATAAAGGCTGTGATACCTGCAACAAGAGATTCTTTGTAAGATTATTGTATACATCGACCGACAAAGAAATACGCTTGAACAAATCAAGATCAACACCAATATTTGTCTGGTGTTTGCTTTCCCAGGTTAAGCCAGGGCTTGGTAGCTGTGCAGGCGTGGCAGCAGGCTGGTTGTTGTATTGGCTCGACAATGAATACAGCCCCAGATAACGGGAATCGCCGATGTCCTGCGTACCGGTAACACCATAGCCTCCCCGCAGCTTTAGACTGGTAACAATATGGTTGCCCCTGAAAAAATCTTCATTGCTGATAAGCCAGCCTCCGGAAAGAGCCGGGAACGAACCATAACGGTTATTTTTCTGGAATGCCGTTGAGCCGTCTATGCGATAAGAACCCGACACAAAGTATTTGCTTTTGTAGCTATAGTTTACCTGCGAGATGTAAGACAGCAGCGCAGATTGGTCGTAATTGCCGTTTACACTCAGGTTACTCGATACCACATTCAGCACTTTCAAACCAAATGGCAAGCCTCTGCCCGAAGCGCCCATCGTTTCCGTTTTACCACCTTCAAATGCCATCCCCGCAAGACCACTCAACTGGTGATTACCCAACTTAAAATTGAACTTTAATAAATCATTGGAAATGCCACTGTAGCTAAATATATTGCTTTCAGTTAGAAAGCCTGTGCCATGATATTGTCCTGCCACATCGCCCGTGTAATTGGTTGAGCTTTTGCTGAAGCTGGCGCCTACGCGGTTGGTGGTAGAAAATGTAAGCCAATTGGTGATATTGTAGTTGAAATTTAAATCATAATTTACATCAAAACCTTTGTAGGGATGACCCGAATTTTGTATGGTATGAACCGGGTTTACTTTATCGCGGCTCCACCATTTGAACGATGAGTTTCCATCTACATACACTGCTTTACCGGCACTGTCGTATGGATTGTCCCAGGGCAAATTCAGGAAGGCATAATAGATATCATTATAGTCATAGCTTTTACCCGTAATGCCGCTCACGTTAATGGTATTGGTTAAGGATACGCTTGGGCTAAAATGCACGGTGGAAGAGGCTCTCAGGTTCGCACGCTGAAAATTAGTATTCATAAATGTACCGTTCTCATTGTAATAAGAAGCTCCAAGGTAATATTCATTTTTATCCGTTTTTCCCGAAACAGATACATAGTAATTCTGCATAAAAGCAGGCTTGAAAATAGTCGTCAGCCAGTTATGATTCTGGCTATCTAAACTGGTTGGGCGTTCGGCATAAAACTTCAGCAAGTCTATCTTGTAAGAGTTGCCGGTATCGGTCGGAATATAATCGCGATAAAATTCTTTCTGGTAATTGTACAACTGGCTTGCGTTCATCATGTCCATCTTACCAAAGTCGGGTGTGCGGAAACCTGCCGTGGCTTTAAATTCAATGACCGGTTTTCCTGATTTTGCGCGTTTCGTAGTAACCAGAATTACGCCCGCATTTGCCTGCGAGCCATACATAGCCGTAGCAGAAGCGTCTTTCAAAACGGTAATGCTTTCCACGTCATTCGGGTCAAAGTTGCCGCCAATAACACCATCCACGACATACAACGGCGTTTGCGATGCGTTAATAGAAGATACTCCGCGTAAACGAATTTCAGCCGTTGCGCCCGGCACACCCGAGCTGTTTACTACCTGCAAGCCGGCTACCTTTCCCTGTAGCATATTACCCACATCGTTGGTGGTTACGTCTTTCAGCTTAGCCGCATCTACTACGGTTACGGCACTGGTTATTTCACCTTTTTTCTTGGCATTATATCCCACCACTACCACTTCGCTTAATTCTTTGTTTGTTTCGTCAAGCGCAATAACGATGTTGTTATCCGCTGCCGAAACAGACACTTCTTTCGTGGCAAAACCAATAGAACTTATATTCAGCACAATGGTTCCTGTTGGCACTTCAATTTTAAAAATACCGCTGTCATTGGCAATAAATGATTTGCCGTTTTTGATTTCGATGACTGCTTTATTTACGGCATACTGGCTGCTTGCCGAAACGACTTTCCCTTCCAACGTCCGCGTTTGAGCAGCCACCCTGATGCTTATTAGCAGAAGCGATAGAATCCACAGTGATTTCATAAGCCTGTTGTTGCGTGAATAGTGCAATTTGTATTGGTGTTAATAGAAACGTGTGTTAGCCTTGTGTACTTTCAAAGGTATCGAAAGAATTGATAACAGAGTAAATGGAAATTCCGTATCCAGAGATCATCCAATTCCGCTGCCGTTTGATAAAGAACCCACTATTAATCGATTTTTTACTGCTTAACAATTAGTGAACCAGGTGATCAAGACTTCCGAATTTCCAGGATAGGTACGGAATCCGGTAATTTTTGATAAAAGGACATACTGAAAGGTAAGCGGGGCAAGGCTTTTGAAGATACATGGAATTCAGGTTGCCTACATAAAAATCAAGAAGTTACGTTAACCGTGTAGCTTCTTTTTTATTTTTGATACATACATTCCTATTGGAATATCATGACTTTTTTATAAAAAAGCCATCGAATTAATGGCTTTATACACTTTCCTTTTGCTACGGATGATTTCGATTTAGTATAAAATATTACTCTGTTGTTCTATCTCATTCAGGCTATTTCTTTTAATGCGTAATATCCATTCATATAATTCTGTTCTTTTACAATAAATGAGTTTACCGCCTGGCTGATAATAAGGGATCAATCTTCCGTGACGTCCTCCCATATTCCGGACAGGGATAAAATAGAGAGTTCGGACTAATATGACAGTTCAAATCTGCTCATTGGAATATTGTTTTTCGTTCTTCAGATGATGCTTGTTGTGTCGCTGCAAAAAACATACTTCAATGAGCAGAAGCCCCCGGCAGGGTTTCAAGTTTTCTTTTCTTTGTCTCTTAATTGCTGCTCCACAATCTGTGCCGGTGTTAAGCCGCTTAAAGAACTGTGTGGTCGAATGTTGTTATACTCTTCCACCCATGGCTTGAATCAGCCGCTATTGTGGCAAGCACTTGGTAACGGCAATGCTAATCATTTTTTCGGTTGCTTTTTCGATAACACTGCTTTGTCATTATAATCAAGACAGAGGTTAATCCAAAATTCAAAATCCTTTTTGCTTTTGTAACCAATAGGGTCAACATAACAGTAACCTTTATATTCTTTTCCTTTCATTATCATCGGCAAAAAGCCCTTTCTTTCTGAAAGCTGTTCTGTTAATTCAGGGTCAAAGCGACACATCAGTTGATTGTCACTCACATTAATGCACATTTTGTGGTTAACCATAAATGCTAATCCGCCAAACATTTTCTTTTCTTCTACATGAAACTCTTCCATTTTACTTAGATGTTCCCGGACACGGATAGCAATAATGTTGTCATATGCCATATAATTTCTTTTTTATGAATTAGACAAAGTACTAATGTTGTCGAAATAATCCTAGAACGGGAGCCATACTTAGGAACAGCACTAACCGGTAACCAATGTTTATCCAATTAAGTTTTGTGGTTTTTTGCTCAAAACCATTATGTGTAATAAGTGTCGTTGCCGAAAATGCTAAGCATAAAATGTAACCAACAAGCAAGGAAAGCCAAATGGACTTGTTTTCAAACATTGCTTGATAAATACAGATTGTGACAACTAACACAATTGCAGCAATAATGTTGACAAACAAAACTATTACCAATGATGTAATTCCGGATTTTTTAGAGTCTGCTTCACTTAATCCGGTTAGTTGTCGCCAAGCCGGACCGAAAAGTGTTATTGTGTACTAAAATCCTGCACAAACTATTCCAACGACCGTAGCTGATAGAACTGCTAACCTATTTATGTCAATTTTCATTTACTTCTTTCGTTTAATTGCTTGCTTACAAATTTCTGCTTGTTGTCAGTTGATATGGTGGTCGAGTTGTCATTACCGTTAACGGCTCCGACTTTTTGCTAGACCATTACGGGCAGTCCGTCTGCCGAATATCGAATGAAAGATAAGTAGAATTACAAATGTTGAGGTGAGGTGTCAGCCAGCATAGCAGAACCCTGACCGTTGAGCGTTCGTTATCTATTTGTCCTGTTCTTCCTTAATCCTCGACCCTTTGATTAATAACCATAACATAAATATCAGCTCTCCAAAAAAAGTAATGGTTATAAATGCTGAATTAAAGCCGGGAAACAAAAAAGGTTTTAGAGCATCTGTCAAATAGCCTAAGCCTGAGATGATAAGCAATAGTCCCATTAAATTCGGTATATAACGGGATTTGAAAATCAGGTAACCAAGAAGCATAAGATGAATGCTAAAAAATATAATGGCAAAGTGATAACCACTTCGGAATGTTGAAAGATAAACCATTACCTGCGCGTATAACTGTGTTTGTACTAACATGGTTGCATAATCACGATTGATCAGCAATCGAAAAACAGCAACAAGGTTAAGTATGGTAATTAAAGATATTATAGAAAACACCAACCGGAACCATGCTGTCAGCAGCGATAGAAATTCATTGACTGGTTTTAGCAAAATGTATAATGCCCAGGACACTACAATGTCGCCGGAAGCAGTAAGCAGGTATCCGAAGATAGCAGAAACGAAAAGTATTTTATTGCCTGTAATATTTTTTACTGTTTCTGCTGTACTTGCCGGATTAATAAGTCTTGGATAAGCAAAAAGTTCAGAATAAGGAGCAATAAATGCAATGACAAGAATAGTAAGTCCTGCAACAAGAGCAGCAGTGCGAAGAGAAATTGTATTATTTATCATTAGATTATACTATATGTTTAATGTCTCTTATAATGACGCCTAACGGCTCCCTGCTTGCTGTCCGTAGCGGACTTCATTGCAGCGTCAGTCCGAATAAAGAAAATCGTTTCCTAGAATTACTACTGCTGAATAAGTTCTGTCAGCCGCTATGGCAGCAAGCATGTCCTACGTTTACAAATCATTAGTTTTAAAAATAGATTAGAAAGAACAAAGGGCGGAATAAGACCGTCAAGCATTTTTGGCGCAAGAGCCTCTCTAACATGATCGTCACCGCCCCTTTCTTACTTCTGTGCCGGACAGTTCATTGAGCCTGTAGAGCTCGTGTTAGGATAGTGGGCAATCAGTAAGATTTGTTCTTCCATTTTTCCTTACTCATAAAATTAAAAACATTCTGCCATGAATGAACAAACTTCTTTTTATTGCGGTATTGATATCTCCTGCGACTTACTCGATGTCTGTTATCAGACAACGGAAGGCCTGCTTCAATACAGCAAAATGTCAAACAATCCAAAAGGCTTTGTACAGTTGCTGAAGCTAACCGGACCGGACTATCATTTTGTAATGGAAGCCACAGGTGTCTATCACATCGGCCTCATGTTCTTCCTGCATAGTCACGCCTGCATCTACAGTATTGTCAATGCCTTACAGATCAAGCGTTATATCCAGATGCATTTAGAACGTAACAAGAGTGACCGCAAGGATGCAAAGCGCATCTGTGAATACGGTACCCGAAAGCCATCTCCCTCTCAAATGCCTGATAGGCTTTACTTTGAATGCAAGACGCTCAACAATGCTATCAAAAAGATAACCACTGAAATCACAGCTTTTACTAACCAAATCCACAGTTTGGAAAAGCTGCCTACAGGCAGTAAGACTGTGATTAAAACCTACAAAAGAGTCATTATAGAATTAAAAAAAGAACAGATGCTGTTGGAAAAGGAACTTGACAAAAAGTTGTTGGAATGGAAACCTCAACTTGTGGAAAGAGTGCAGAGTGTGATGGCAATCGGCAAGCGGGCAACTGCAGAACTAATTGTATTTACGCAAGGCTTCAAGGACATGACAAACTACCGCCAGCTTATCAGTTATGCAGGTTTAAGTCCAAGAGAATTTAGCAGTGGCACAAGCATTAGGGGCAGGAGTAAAATTTGCAAACAGGGTGGCAAAACGCTGCGCAATATCCTGTACATGTGCTCCATGAGCGCCATCAAAAGTAATGTTGCCTGCAAACAGTTATACGAGCGGTTAGTAGCAAAAGGAAAGAACAAAAAGCTGGCACTGATCGCTGTTTGTAATAAACTTCTTAAACAAGTATTTGCTGTTGTTTATAAGCAAACTTTGTTCGATAACAATTACTCAAAAAATATTGCCTGATTTATTTGGTTTTTTTCACAGTTCATGTTGGCAGAGGTTTTATTTCTGCATTTTAAACTGTCTCTCGATTTTGGGAAGATCTTTTTTATACTGGTCAAGATTCCATACCAAACCAACTCTCTTTAGATAGTCTGCGTATAACTCAAGCCCCACGGATGCACGCCTTTTGTCGAGATTTTCCGGGTCCATAATAGGAAAGAACAGATAAGTATTTGTTTGCAAGTTCCAGGATAGCTGGCTGCCATATATCTGGCTTCTGCCTTCATGCAAAGCAACCCTGTCATCAAGCATTGCCAGTTCACACGCATCAGCTTTACCGTTTTTTACAGCTGCTCTCATAAGAGGCAAATATTTTTCCTGTACTGCTAAATCGCTATGCTGAATTACCATAAACAGAGCTTTATTTGCTTGGCTTCCTATCTCATCAGCACCTAACCAGCCATACTTATTTATAATCTTTTCGGCAATGATCAGGTTCAGCGAGTCAGCAATGCTCATGTTGTAGTAAAGCTTCTTCATTTCAGGTGATTTTCCGCCGAACTTTTCTCTTACCTCATCCATTTCATTGCGGTATTTCTGATCATCTTCATCCACTTGAAAAAGAACATGCATCAGCGAATCGTAAACAGCTTTCCGGGCAAGCGAAAATGTGTTTACTTTAGTAAACAAAGATGTCATTCTATTCAGTCCTGAATCATCATAAATAAATCCATGATCCCCGCTTGCAACAGAATCAAAGTGCCAACCCGGTGCTTCTGTTTTGTGCTGCTCATAAATGGATTTCACATTAGCAAACGAATAGCCTTCATCATCCTTTGCATTAATAGTATAGAGCGGCTTCTGCACCGTAAGATTTTTAAAATTGATTTTTGACTGATACAGCTTAGGCATAGCGCTGAATGCATAAAATCCCGTGAACAGTTCGGGATGATAGGTAATGAACCAGAATGCTGCAGAGCCTCCGTTTGACATGCCGCCAAGAAAAACATTGTCTCTGTCTATATTGTAGATTTGCTCAACTGCCGATAGTTCGGTTATAATATTTTCAAAGGCGGCTTGCTGTTTTACCCATCCAAAATCTTTTCTGCCAAAAGGATACAGAACAACATCATTATACTTATTTGCAATAGAAAAAATGGGCTCACCCGAAACAAATGAAGCCTTCTGATATTGAAAACTGTCAATTCCCACCACACCGCCATGTAAAAATACAAGTAATGAATGCGGTTTTGAAGAGTCGTAGTTGCCCGGAACATATACTAAGTAAGGAACACGTAAAGAATCTGCTTTAGAAAAATAAAGCGCATACCCTTTATTGGCTTCATGAAAACAGCCATGCGGCAAATCATTAGATACGGCATTGTTTTTTATTGTCTGTAACCAGGTTTGATTTATCACTTTTGAAGTATCCTGACCAAACGAAACGGTTACCAGAAAAAATAGTAGTATGCTAGTGCAGTATAAAAAATTCCGCATGTCTAAAAACTTAAAATCTCTGCTGAGGAGAGTTTGTGAAAAAGCCGAACGTTTAATAAATCAAATATACACACAATGTGAATGGAGTTAAAGGCGTATGATTGTTGAATTACAGAGGCATGCAATTTATAGAAGGCTATAACCGCAATCAAACATTTTTTACCATACCCGATGAGGGGTAAGTGTAGACAATCCGGTAAGGCTGGCTGATAGATACATTCATAGATGAGCTGGCGCTTAACCGCTTAGGTTTCCCGGAGCAACCACTTTACTTCTATTTTGATATGACATTGTTTTTCAAGCGCACGAGAAGAACAGATGCTGTTGAGATAACCCTAAAAAACAGTTTGAGAAGGTCTTTGGGATGAGAAGCAGGTCTGCCTTCGGCGGAGTGTTTTAGGGTGAAAGAAAACGCTTCTATGCTGATACTTTCCACAAAGATATCTATGAAGTGTATATCATTATCAGCAGCAATCATCTCATCTGAATTTTGGGAAAACAAACAACATTATGTTCTGTCTTTGCCTTGTATGTATTGCATACAGTAAGTTACAACAATCTCACTTCTTAGCTCACTCAACTTATCAAGATGATGTGAATAGTTGTTAAACAGTCTGACAACTCTGGCTTTCGGTTGTTTTGATATTTATATTCGTCAGTTGAATAACAAGTGAAAGATAAAAAGAATTATAAGTGTTGATGTTGCGATGTATCAGCCGGCATAGCAGAAGACTCATGTTAGCGGCTTACTGTTTAGCGCTCCCAAACAGTTCGTTTGTAAACAGCTGTTGAAAATTCAACTCCACTGATTTTAGTATTTCCTAAATAACCACCAAGCACACCCAGACTATTACAATCAGCGTCCAAAACTTCATTAGCCAAGTCACCACCGCAAAAGCCCATACTAAAAACATAAACAGGGTTACCTTGAAAAGTATATTCCTTTACACTAGCACCCGTATCACAACTGTTTCCTACAGTGCTGAACGTTTGAATTTTTGATTCTATACAATCTGGCGTAATAGATTTATTCTCTTTGGTACAATTACCAAATACAAGAGAACAAAAAAAAGGAGTTGAGCAGTTTGTTTCATTATATGGTTATAAGTATATAGAACGGGGTTTTTAGAGTGTTATTGTTTGCATTGCCGCTAATGGCTCACTGCTTGCTAAGAGCGGACTTCCGTGTTGCGTCAGCCTAGATAAAGATATATTGTTTCATAGAATTATTACTGCTGACTGAGTGGAGATTTCTGTAGTCTTGACCACCGTATTCAGGTAATCGTTAAACAGTAAAATGATTTATTAACAGAGGCCGTTTTGTCAAGCGGCAGTGGAATTGGGTGATCTCCATATACAGAATTTCCATCCTGAGTGTAGAATGTAAGTAATATCACCCACCCACACCTGATCAGGTCTCGTGGGCAGTGCCCGTTCCAGCAGCAGGTTGGCTGAGATAGCATAAGGATGGCTTCTATTGGTTGTTTTTGGAACAAAGCTATGGGGCTGAATGGATTTTAATTCGTGCTTACTGAGCACTTTATGCACCTTATAAGCACCCGCTTTAACCATTGCTGCGGCTTTCAGTTCTGCCGCCACTCTGCGTACAACATAGCACCTGCGATACTCCTGAAAAATGCTGATAATACTTTGCTCTACCTTGTTTTACTTTTCCTCAGTAACTCTTTGTTTGTGTTGCTGATGGCTATAGTAAGCACTGCGACTTACTTTGAGCGTTCTACATAATACCTGTATAGCATACCGGCTTGCATGCGCTTCTATAAAACGGTACAGTTCTTTTATGTCTGAGGGCTGAAAATACCCAACGCTTTTTTAAAATGTCACGTTCCGTCTCTAGCTCCCGGATGCATTTAAGCAACGCCTGCTGATCTTCTGATATAACAGGGCTGTTCTCCTTACTAACTGTAGCTGACTGTTTGTTACTGAGGCGTTTCCAGCGGTAAATGTTTAAAAAATAAATTAAATGAGATGAGTATATTTTATAACAAAAGGTATTCCTAATAAGCTCAAATTATTGACGATACTTTTTTTATCAGATGCAGCGAGGTTAAAGGCGTTGATTTGTTAAGGTTAATGAATAGGTTAAAGAAAACCTGTGGGCAGGTGCCCCCAAAAATCCAGGTCGATAATGGAAGTGAGTTTATATCAAAAGAATTTGACAAATGGGCATATGATAACGGTGTAACTTTGGACTATTCAAGACTTGGTAAACCAACAGATACCCCATTCATTGAATCATTCAATGGATCGTTCCATGAGTGCCTAAACATCAACTGGTTTTGTCTCTGGAAGATGCTTACCAGGAAATCAACACTTGGGTGGAAGAGTATAACAACTTCAGACCAAATAGTTCTTTAAACGGCTTAACACCGGCAGAAATGGTTGAGAAACATTAGTCATTAAAAAGAAGTAAGAAGACATAACCTACCTGAGGCTTCTACTCATGGATACGTTTTTTTAAGCCGTAGAATAAGCATCTGCGGAGGAACGGAAAAACATATTTCAATGCGCAGATTTGAACTGTCATATTAGCCCGAACTCTCTATTTTATACATGCCCTAATTACGGGAGGACATCATAAGCTCGTGCGTTCTTAAATTCGGCAATTCTCTAAACAATCAAGATAGTTCTTATCTTGATTGTTTAGAGAATAATTTTCTTGTAATTAATATTATATCGCTTATTTTCTTGTCCTATCATAATTTGATAAAACAAACGCAAACGACTGATACAGGCACAAAAGAATGATAAGCACCATCATTTTGTGGTGTACACCTGGTTATAAGCTCGAAAGACACTTCTGACTATTACGTAGTTTCTTTAAAAGCATTCCCCAGCTCACTTTATCCACTCTGTCCTTAAATGCATAATAGCAGTGCAGTTACAACCTATATCAAGTATATGTTTTTGAACACTTACCTGATAAATTACTCAGTCTTGAACACAAAATAATCTGTCACTTTATTACAATCAGCGTTTGCGTCAATGTTTTATTTCCCAAATTGATATTGCATACATAAGTACCGGCTGCCAGAGCAGATACGTCCATCGTATAGGACGATTGTTTTGCATTCATAACTGTTTGCTTTATTAATTTTCCATTCATGTCATACAGTGTAACAGCAGCAGCATCGGTAGCGCCAGCAACGTAAAACGTACAATAGTTTCTTGCCGGGTTGGGAACAATACGGACACTTGCTGCCACTATTTGACGAAGACTTACTACTTTTGAATAAAAAGAGTTGCCGTTTTCATCCGTTTCCTTAATCCGATAAAACACATCATTGCCGGATGAAACCGCATCTTCATAATGATAACGATTCACCGCAGAACGAGCCGCTTTAACTTTACCAACCTCGTAGAACACACTGCCGTTCTCACTTCTTTCCACAGAAAAATAATCGGTATTGATTTCATCTGCGGTTTGCCAGTCCAGTGCATTGTGTGAGAATTTATTCTCTACCAAGAAAGCCGTAAATGCAAGCGGCAGAACAGTTGCAAACGGGACGTATTTTGCGTAGCAATCACCATTACCAGTATTTTTCAGAAACAATATATCGTGGTTATTAGCAACGGGTAGTACAGCTTTATAAGCCAACAAATCGTGCGTGGTGGCTGTTACTACTGTACCTGTGCCCGCCACCTGGCGAATACCACTGCTGTTTAGCACCTGCATGTGTGTGCGGAAATCACCCGACTTATAAAATGCCTTTATATTGCCGTTAACATCGGGTGCTACATAAGGATAACTATAGCTACCTGCTGTATTGGAGTCTATCAGCACTCCCTGGCTCTTCCATCGTTTCGCGCCGTTGCCGTTTATATGCTGTGCATATACGCCATAAGCCACACCCACTTTTCTGCCATCCACCCACAAACAATAAGCGCCTTCTCCTCCATCACTCATCAGGCCGGGACTTAGTTTTTCGCCCGTGCTATCGGCTACTTTAATTTCTAAATTACCCCACAAAGAATTACCGAGCGTATCTACCTTTTGCATATACAACGTATCGTGTGCTAAATTGACCTGGTTCCACACGATAATATAGTTTTTGTTCTTGGTCAGTACCAGTCTTGCCAAAGGTGCGATGCCGATGGGAACGCGCATGTTGAGCTTCTTAATGCCATTTGTGAAGACAGATTGCCCGTTGTGATTAACACGTTGCATGCGTAACAAATAGCTACTGCTTCCGCCACCGAAGTTTGACCAGATCATCGCCATTCCTCTTTTGCCGTCTGAAATCACCCGCAGATCACGTGAGTCTTCGGATTCTTCTATCAGCTTTCCGTAATTACCCCATTGCCTTTGTCCGCTGATATTGAAACGCTGGGCGTAAATGCCACCGGTACCTGGATAGCCATTCCGGGAAAAAAAAGCAACCATTACACCCTGGTTGTTATCATTAATAAGCGTATAGTAGTTTTGGTAAAACTGGTTGGTAAATTTGTCTGTAACCAGTTTCCCGGTATCTGCCCACAGGTTCACGCCATTGGCATTCAGATGATGGATATACAGCGGATGACCTGCCACATTATTTTCATAAGCAATATAGCAACCGCCTTTTCCATCTTCGCAAATTTCCGGTGCACCGAAATCGCCTGATGTGGTAATTGTCTTTAAAATAATACCGCTATCTCCAAGCCGGAGATGACCGGATGAATCAATACGGTTCACAACAATATACCTTGTTTGCCCGGTAAAGGTTTGCTGGTAAGTGAAGAACGCACCGCCATGACCATCGGTGCAAAAGGTAAGCGGATTATAAACACGTGCGTTTAGCTTGTTATCTACATTTGGGTCAGTTGACCATACCGGCTGTGCATGAACCGCACCCAGAGATAACAGAAAGAAGAAGAAAGCGTAAGCTGTTTTCATAAAAATGTTTTGAACCACAAAGGTTGAAAACAGCTTGTTCGTGCACAATCCCAAGAAGTGGGGATACACAGTTAATGCACGCTACTAATAAAATACAGAATACAGTTTTATGTTACGGGCTTTAGCAACTCCGGTTCAGCCCGGTTGCGTCGCACTCTTGTACGTTCAGTTAATAATTAAACTATCTTTATAAACGCTCAATTACATCGTACATCACACCAACCTTTCCTTAAACGCTTTGCTCACTGCTTCGGTTTGCGAATGCACATGCAATTTGTCGTATATCTTTTTCAAATGGCTTCTTACCGTTTCAATACTGATGCCCGATTCAGCCGCAATCATCTTATGGCTGTTGCCTTTGGAAAGTGACGAAAGAATGTCTTTTTCGCGGTTGGTAAGTCCATATTCATCAGGCTGAATAGCTTGCGCCTGCTGCATTTGCGTAATAATCATCCTTGCAATGGCGGGACTCATCGGTGCGCCGCCCTGCAACACTTCTTTCATAGAAACAATCAGTTTATCAGACAAATTTTTCTTTAGCAAATACCCGTTCGCACCGGCGCGCAAGGCATCAAACACATAGTTGTTATCATCAAAAATAGTAAGCATGATAATCTGGACACCGGCATTAAAAGTTCGTATTTTTCTCAGGGCTTCGATGCCTGTCATGCCCGGCATATCAATGTCCATCAGGATGATGTCAGGTTGTAATTCCGGTACCTGTTCCTCTGCTTTCATACAATTTGCAAAAGCACCGACAACCGTAAACTCATCGGTTAATGAAAGCAGGCTGCACAAACTTTCGCAGAGGTTGTTATTGTCTTCATAAAGTAAAACAGAAATTGCCATATCTTTAGTATTCAACATTGCAACATAAGGAGAAAAAGATTCTGTTTGTATCCCCAGATTATGGGATGGGAATGATGAGTTGAATACTCGTTCCGTTTTGCAAAACAGAACGTACCTTCAAATCGGCATTCATTTCTTTCGCGCGGCTCTGCATGTTCTTCAAGCCATTGCCCGAAGAGGTTTTATTTACGATAAAACCTGTTCCGTTATCCTCAATCAGCAAACACAATTTACTTTGCTCCTTTCGCAACACCGTTTTGATAACAGATGTGTTACTATACTTAACCGCATTGTTCAAAGCCTCTTTAAAAATGAGATATATATTGTTACGTTGATTCAGACTAAGTTTTACATTCTTCAGTTCAGCTTCTTCTTCAAAACAGAATGCAATGCCTGACTGTTCGCATAGCTCAGCACCAAACTCTTTCATGCGCAGGATTACTTTATCCAAGGCATCATTTGCCGGATTAATAGCCCAAACAATGTCGTTCATGCGTTCCATAATATCTGCCGAACGGTCTTTTATCTTTTGCATATTGGATTGCGCAACCACGTTCGTTTCTGCCTGTTGCATTGCCACTTTACTCAGGATATTTATACTCGTTAATGTGGAACCGATATCATCATGAAGATTACGGGCGATGTTATTTCTGACTCCTTCTATTTCTACTAACCGCTTCGCCCGCTGTACCGTCCGGTAACGGTTGATAATAAGAAACGCAATCAACACCAGCAGTGACACAATGATGTAAGCCGCATACTGAAACGTCTTTTGTTTTTGCAATGTTGCCAGGTTCAGCTGCTGGTCTTTTTTCAATAACTGGATTTGTTTTTCTTTATTCTCTGTTTCAAGTTCGGTTTGCAATCTCATCAGCTTTTCATCACGTTCATGTTGCAATGCGCTGTCTTTAATGGCAGATGCCAGCAAAGCATATTCATAAGCGTTCTTATAATCGTTCAATGCATTGGATGCTTCAGCCATTCCCTCCAGGTTGGTATATTGATTCTGCTGAAATTCTTTGTGACTTTTTATTATTTCATAGCCTTTCCTGTGTGCATCAAGCGCTTCTCTATATTGCTCATTGTTGTAAAAAGCATTACCTAAGTTTTCATACAGCGCAGCGATACGGTCAACCGTTTGCAACGTTTGTGCAACCACAATTCCCCTTTGTGTTACTACAATGGCTTTATTGTACCGGTGCGTTTTTATATACACATCGCTTAAGCTCATACAGCATTCGACCACAACGTCCGGACGTTCATATTTTTCTGCTTTGTAAAACGCGTCCAGTAAATAATCTTCAGCTTTTTTAAAGTCGCCTCTGAGAGAAAGAATTCCGCCTAACGTCATTTCGGCAACTGACTGCATGGCTGTATCGCCTGTTTCCTTTTCTAATTGATATGCCTTTTCCACCCAGGGCAAAGCCGCTTCATGATTGTTTTGATACCCATACAATTCAGCCATGGATTGCGCCACTCTTGCCTGCCTGTCTTTGTTGCCGGTTTCTTCACTCAGGCGCATAGCTTCTCTTAAATCAAGTATTGCTTTTTGATATTGTCCCGTTTCTGTATAAGCACTTCCACGATTGACAAAAATCAAAGCAATCCGGTTTTTATCGCCCACTACGGTGGCAGCCGATAAAGCTTTAGTTTCATAATAGATTCCGCTGTCAAACTGCGAGGTGCTGATTAAATAAAATCCAAGGTTCAGCGCATTCTGCGCAATGCCTTTTGTCCAGCCGGTTCTTTCCGATAACTGCAAAGCTTCTCTGCCAACAAGGATGGCGCTGTCTGCATGATCTAATGAATAGTATTTAGTCATCTCCCGCAGTGCATTGATGCGCGAGGTATCATCTTTGGCAGTTCTTATTGCATCCTGATATTTGGCAAAGTCCGTTGAACTCTGTGCCAACAATATCCGGCTGATGAAAACAAAGTATATTATGAAGGCGATAACTTTCAAACGAAGTTGATTTCATAATAAATATAGACAATAAAAAAGCAATGCAATAAAGAGGTGGTTTGTGAATGATAATAGAACGCAACGGGTGAGGAAACAAAGGTTTGATCAAGCGGAAATCATTCCGAACATTATCGGCAATGTCATCTCTGGTCAGGTTAGCGGCGATACCGCCAAGTTTTTATCAGAAAAATTTGGTCGTATTTTACAGGATAAAGAAAGCATTTCTATCAACGCTACTGATACTTCGGTAAGCCGCTCTAAACAATTGGAACAGGCTGTTCCGGCATCTGTTATCTCCAGCTTATCCAGTGGTGAATTTGTAGGCGTTGTGGCAGATAATCCCGACTGCAATAATATAATAATTCTGATTTATTATTCTTACTCATAAGTCAGTAGTGACTCATTTTGAAAGTATAAAGGTTATAAACCCAAAATTATCAACATGGAATCAATTATGATGTTGATTTTCTTTAAAATTTCAAACTGAGTCACTACCCATTTTTTACATGATTCAGTGCTGTTTCAAAGATAGGAAGAGCGGCCATATATTGATATGGAACGGTGGAAGTGATGTCATCGGTTACAAAAGCGCAGGCGAAAGAAGTAAAGCAGAATGTGATTGGAACGCCTGGTAGGAAGAAATAATTTTTCTCCACCTTGTAATACTAAGTCAAAGTTGAGCTGTCTTTTCTGTTTTTCTCTTGCTTTGGAACATAAGTATTAAGAATAAATTTACACAGTTCCATAAACGGTTCCGAGCACTCGAATTGATAGAGCGCCAGTTCCGCCCTGGCTTCCACTGTTCTGTAATCTTCCAAACTCGAATCTTCCAGTTTTTGCAGAAGATAGAGCGTTTTCATTATGAAATGCTTTTTGAGCACTTCGAACTCTTTTTCCAGGGGTACGTTTTCAATGGCAGACATGGAGCGACTTTATTGTATTTACAACCAATTCCACGCCGCACATTTGTTATGAATAAATTTTATGCACTTGTTCATGTATTATTTCAAATCGCAAAAAAGCCCCATCCAAAAAGACAGGCGTATTTTTTCCAATTTATAACTAGTAATTAAACTAATTGCATTGCAATACTACAACATTGATTAAGTATTAAAAAAGTCCCTCCTGTATAGGAAGGACGGACCAGAATTAAACGGTTAAAATAACCGCTAACGATATATGAATTTAAACTCTTTCATAGTAGAATTAAATACTATTATAATTTCCTTGTCGCAATTTGTATATAGTTCCCTAAATCTTTTGACTCAAAAATGCGTTTGAAAACAGAGCACTCTTTTGTTGTCAGCCATTAAATAAAGCTTGAGAAGTCATGTTTTGTTGATGTATTTACCCCATTCCATTTTATGTAGGTTAGCTTCGCCTTTTTATGATAAAAACATCAAAGATTCCAATCTGCTATCCTTTGGCACCTGAAGAGTTGGTCATAAATTTAGAAGTTAAAAACGGACAAATAGATAGGATTTGTGTAATTATTAATGACAGCTCATTGCATTTGTAAAAGATGCAGGCGGAGATTTCAATAGTGAGCCAGACAACAATATTTTGCAGTGTTATCTTAACTATATAACAAGACAATTAAATAGACTGTACGGAAGATAGTACCAGAGTCAAAACCATTGCTTTAATAGGTATTTTATTTATTGTTGATGATGATACAGATATATCATCTCCACTTTTTGGTTTATAAGGAAAAGTCATGACGTGCATACGTTTAAAAATTCAATTGATCTGCTGAACACTTTGCAGACAACAATTCTCTATTTATATTGCTGGACACCAACCTAAATAGAGAATTGGGCACCGAAATATGTCTGTTGTTAAAAAGGATGATGAAAATACACTGTCCAATCTTTTTATGGTCCGAACATGCCTTACAACAAAATGAGCATTGTAAGATGCAGGCGGTTTTCTTCTAAAACCACTAGTCGATATTATTCAATTAACGAATCTTATTGCTTCTTATGTGGCAACTTAATTTCTTAATTCATAAATATAAAAAATAAAATCGCCAGCTATATAGCCAGTAAAAGCCATAAAAAAACAAGAGGTTGGTAATCAATTTCTTGCAAAAAAAATTAAATTGATTCCTTTGGGTTGTTTTACCGGACTTCGTTTTTCTGATTACAGTGATGTAAAACCGGGGAACCTGGTTACTATTGAAAACGATTTATTTATCCGGCTTATCACAAAGAAAACGCGTACCGAGGTTATTATTCCAACTAATGAAGTGATTAAAGACATGTTTGAAAAGTATTAAGACAATCCCAATAAGCTGCCAAATCCATATCGAATTAAAACCTTCGACTACATAAAAAAGCCACAAAAATAACTGGATTAACGGAAAAAAGAAGATTAAGCAATGATATGAGTAAACCATTATTTAAGTGTATCTCTTCGCATGCGGCGCGCCGGTCCTTTGCAACCAATTTGTATTTATCCGGATTCCCGACAATTGACATCATGAAGATCACCGGGCACACAACGGATAGAGCTTTTCTTACTTATATTAAAGTGTCAAAGCTTGATTAGAGATTTCGGCATGCCTGATCACCTTATCTCAGGAATCGTTGAGCAGTAAATGATCTAACGATCAATACTTTATTGGTTATACATTAACGCAATCCGTGGTTAAGACACACAGAATATACAGTCAGATTCACGAACACATATAAAAACAGCCAGAAAATGGCCATGATGAGACTCATCGATTTGTTATACCGCGTTTCCAAAAACTGCGGCATCGTAAATATTCTGTTTTTTAAGTAAACCGGTATAAACCAAACTGCTGCAATGATGTGAGAGCCATGGCTGTAATCCATTCATATGCTGCTACGGCAATACCAATAGAGAAGCCATTGCCACTCATGCCTCAAACTGTTCTGCCGAAATGTTTGAGGCAATCAATGAGGCACCGATAGCCCACCATGTCAACGCACCTTCAGCAGGAAAAAAGTCATGCGTGTCCATGACAGCTTTTTTCTTTTTATAAATATAATACTCGCAGCCTGCAACAATGATAAAATAAACAATAAAAATGAGCTTATCCTGAAGAAGGAGTTTATTCATATAGAAGTAATCGTAAGTGTATTTCGACAATTATGTGGTTGTGTATTCTTGTTGAAGTCGATGCACATAAAAGCTGATTGATTAAATTAAGAGTTCTGATTTTATTTAATTACCCAACTTATAATAGACGTCACTCCAGCGCAGTTGATTTTTAAAATCATAAAGATTTGTATTCTTACCAATTAATACGTATTCAATCTTCGCCATGTCTGCAAAGTCTTCCAGATGTTCCGAGGTCAGATTCTGACTGTAACAGGTATGATGCGCACCGCCCGCTAAAATCCACGCAGCACAACCAATTTGCATATCAGGATAGGTTTTCCAAAGCACGCGCGCCACAGGCAGTTTTGGCAAATTGTATTTCGGTTCCTGCGCCTCCACTTCGTTTACCAATAAACGAAACCGGTTGCCCATATCAACCACAGAAGCATTTAGTGCAGCACCACCGGCAACATTAAACACCAGCCGAACCGGATCTTCTTTACCACCAATTCCCAACGGATGAATTTCGCAGGAAGGTTTGCCGTTGGCAATGCTTGGACAAATCTCCAGCATGTGACTTCCCAGCACCATATTGTTGCCCGGCTCAAAATGATAGGTATAATCTTCCATGAACGAATTGCCGCCTGGCAAGCCGCTGCCCATCACTTTCATAGCGCGAACCAAAGCCGATGTTTTCCAATCGCCTTCGCCGCCAAAACCATAACCGTCTGCCATTAGGCGCTGCGTAGCAATGCCCGGCAATTGTTTCATGCCGTGCAAGTCTTCGAACGTATCGGTAAATCCTTTAAAGTTCCCGTCTTTCAGAAAGTAACGCATTCCTAATTCAATGCGGGCAGCATCCCGAATAGATTGATATTTATCGCCGTCTTCTTTTAACGAATAAACCAGCCAATATTTTTCGTTGTATTCCTTATACAAATCGTCAACTTCAGCATCGCTTATTTCATTTATCACTTTTACAAGGTCACCGATGCCATACGTATTTACGCTGTATCCAAACTGCAATTCAGCTTCTACTTTGTCGCCTTCTGTTACGGCAACAAAACGCATATTGTCGCCAAATCGGGCAAACTTGGCGCCCTGCCAATCGTTCCAGCCAGCCGCCGCACGCGACCATGTTGCAATACTTTTTACAACGTTTTCATCCTGCCAGTGACCCACCACAACTTTTCTCCGTAACCGCATACGACTCGTCATAAATCCAAACTCACGGTCGCCATGCGCGCTTTGGTTTAGATTCATGAAGTCCATATCAATATCACTCCACGGAATATCGCGGTTAAATTGTGTATGAAGATGAAGCATTGGCTTGCGCAAAATCTTTAATCCGCCAATCCACATTTTCGCCGGCGAAAACGTATGCATCCAGGCAATGATGCCAATACAACTCTTTGTGGTATTGGCTTCTGAACAGATGTTATATATTTCTTCGGTTGATTTTACAGTTGGCTTCCAAACAATAGTTACCGGAATACCCGCCGCTTCATTGATGCTCTTTGCTATTTGCTGCGAATGTTCTGCTACCTGGCGTAACGTATCTTCTCCGTATAAATGCTGGCTGCCTGTAACAAACCAAACTTCAAATTCTTTTAGATTGATCATTGTATTTTGTGGTATGTATTAAGTAGTAAGTAATACAATTTTTGAATGATGAATTATGATGGTAAGATGTTGTTTTTAATAATGATTTAATACCTGGCATCTGACTTTTGACACCTCGCTTTTTACCTTACTGTCCGTAATAAGAACCTTCGCCGTGCTTGCGTTCATAATGCTTTTTTATCAGCGCATCTTTTAATCGCAAAGCATCTGCTTTTATCGTTTCAGTGATGAATGCCATTTGTGCAACCTGTTCCAACACAGCGCTGTTATAGACTGCTTTGCCTGATGTTTTTCCCCAGGTAAACGGCGCATGATTACCAACTAAAATCATTTCGACTTCTTTATAACTCAACCCTTTTTCAGTCAAGCAATTCATAATCTGGAAACCGGTTTCGTATTCATAATTGCCCATTATCATATTGTCTTCCATAGGCGCCGCGCAGGGTATATCAACCGTATTATGATCGGCGTGTGTAGTGCCGTAAATAGGTATGTCGCGAAGTGATTGCGCCCAGGCTGTTGCATAAGTGGAATGTGTATGAACAATGCCGCCAATTGAATCCCAATGCTTGTATAAAACAGCATGTGTTTTTGTATCTGATGAAGGACGCAGCTTGCCTTCGACAATATGACCATCAAAATCTACGATCACTATTTTGTCAGGCGATAAATCTTCATACGGCACGCCGGAAGGCTTGATGGCAAAGACGCCCAAGCTTCTGTCAGCAGCGCTTACATTGCCAAACGTAAACAGCACCAGCCCAAGTTTTGGCAACTGCATATTGGCTTCGTACGCTTCCTGTTGTATGTGTGAATATGACATTTCTAATTATGAGTTATGAATGATAAATTATGAATGCGATTTAATGATGTTGATTTGATGATGAATTACAAAACGATAGATTTTACTTTCGAAGCATCGCAATACAATTGCGTCTTTCCAGCGCGGATAATAATAAACAGAAGAAGCGACTTCAAAACCATCTTTTACATTTACAATAATAGAACGAACAGAATCGCTTCCATAGTCAACTCCTTATTACATAAGCATTGTCGTTATTCATTTGCAAGCTTTAAACGTGAGCAATAAGGAACAAAGTAAAAAAGGAATTGGTTTTTAATATTGCTGATTATTGATTCTTATTAACCGTATATTGATTGCTTTTACTTGCTTTTCAGGCTTATATCAATACTGTCAATTATTGCACACAGTTAGTTAATATTAGGTAACTGCATTGATTTATTTGCTATTACTTTCATTCCTTATTTTATATTATAAAAGCAATGTCGACATTTTATAAATTTCATTTCTTTTTTTTCGCTTTGTGTATGCTTTACTGTCAGGTTATAATAGCTCAGAGACGGGCATTACCACAGTATCAGCCAACCCATCAGGAGATGGTGAACCGTTATAAAAATGTCGCAATAAAAGACAGCACGTCAAAAAATAAATTGTACAATCTCTCTGTGAACGCGCACTGGTTACAGGGGAATAGGGCGTTCTGGTACGCACATGTAGCACCCGACAGTGTGATTGAGTATCTTTATGTAAATGCAGCGACCGGTGTAAAGCGTTCCTTGTTTGTGGAGTCAAAGCTTGCGACCGCTATGAGCAAATCTTGTAATCAGAGAATAGAGACTACGCATTTGTGGCTCAAAAATCTTGCGTTGACGAATGATAATTCGCAAATGACCTTTGCTTATCAGAACAAGTATTACCGGTATGATATAAAAAGCAACAAATTATCGCTAATCGATTCTCTGCCACAAAATGAGGCGAGGCAGAACCGGTACGGCAATTCACAGTTCAACAATCCGCCAAGCAGGTGGGACAATTTCCAGACAGATAGTCTATCACCTGACAGGCAGTATGTGGCCTATATCAGGGATAACAACGTATTTATCAAGCACACGGGCGATGGGGAAACCGTTCAATACACACATGATGGCAGCAACGCCCATCCGTATGGATCGTTGGCATGGAGCCCGGATAGTAAATGTATCGTTGGTTATCATGTTATACCGGTAACGGATTCATCTATCTATTATGTGCTGTCATCGGTTCCCGGCACCACGCGGGGGCAGTTGCGTTCGTATGAATATAAGCAGCCCGGCGATCCGTTTACAACGTATGAAATGTATGTGTTTCCGGTAACGCAGGCAACGCCTGTAAAAGTAACAACGCCAATCATCGATTTCTTCGACGCTCCCTTGCTACACTGGACAAGAGATAACAGTCACTTCTTCTATGAAAAGGTGGATAGAGGACATCAGCGTTTTCGCATTATTGACGTAAATGTTCAGAACGGTGATACGCGTACTATTGTAGATGAACAAACTAAAACGTTTATTTACACAAATCTTATTTACACTCATTATTTGCCTCAGACGAACGAAATTTTATGGACCTCCGAGAAAGATGGATGGCGTCATATTTACCTGGTTGATGCACAAACCGGCACCATCAAAAACGAAATCACCAAAGGTAATTATGTAGTGAAAGATATAGATAGCATTGATGCAAAGAAACGCGAAATCTGGTTTTCTGCCAACGGTATGAATAAGGGAGAAGACCCGTATTACGTACATTATTATCGTATCGGTTTTGATGGCAATCATCTGGTTGCCCTCACACCTGCAGCCGCTAATCATTATATCGTTTATTCGCCCGACAAAAGCTATTATTTAGATACTTATTCGGAGATCAATACAGCGCCAGTGACGGAGCTGTACAGCACAGTAACCGGGAAAAAAATAAGTGACATTGAACACGCTGATATCAGCCAGTATATATCCGTCGTGAAGCGCTTGCCGCAATCATTTGTTGCTAAGGGGCGCGATGGCGTGACTGATATCTATGGTATCGTTTGCTTACCTGCTGAGTTTGATAGTACCAGGCGTTATCCCATTGTGGAAGACATTTATGCCGGCCCACAGGATGCCTTTGTACCGAAAAGTTTTATGTCATATTACAGCGAGATACAGAGCCTTGCCGATCTTGGTTTTGTTGTGGTGCAGATAGATGGTATGGGTACCGCGTGCCGCAGCAAAGCTTTTCATGATGTATGCTGGCACAACCTTGCCGATGCAGGCTTTCCCGACCGTATTCTATGGATGAAAGCGCTGGCAACAAAGTATCCCTTCGCTGATACGACCCGTGTAGGTCTGTACGGCACCTCTGCAGGCGGACAAAATGCATTGGGCGGCTTGCTTTTTCATCCGGAATGGTATAAAGCTGCGGTGGCATCATGCGGATGTCAGGATAACCGCATAGACAAACAATGGTGGAATGAACAATGGATGGGATATCCCGTTGGACCCTGGTATAAAGAGCAGAGCAATGTTGAGAATGCCTATAAATTACAGGGTGATTTGCTTTTGATCGTGGGTGAAGCTGATAACAATGTGCCCCCCGAATCGACTTACCGCGTTGCGGATGCATTAATCAAATGCAATAAGACTTTCGAGTTTCTGCCAATTCCGGGTTCGGACCACACAAGCGGCGGTGAGTATGGCAAGATGAAGCGGCGTGACTTTTTTGTACAGCATTTATTAAGTGTAATCCCGCCGCAACGCAATAACGGAGAATTGTTACAGCAAGTTATAAAATAAAAACAAGGTTTTAAATTGTTCACTTTAACCATCTTTCGTTTGTAGGTCCGTTGTACAATGGCAGAAGTATTCACGCCTTTTTATCAATGTACAACTACAATGGGATAATAAGCGGAAAGGTTTACTCTTGTTACTACTCTACTTTCACATTCTAATACATAGATACGTATGCGCTCAGTAGCCACCTATCTGCAAAGTGTTTTCATTTGTTTGTGTCTTTCGGTAACTACGCAGTTATTTGCGCAGCCTGAAAAAGTGCCGTCGCTTTACGAACAGACTAGCGAAGTGAACAATTTCATGGTAAAGTACCATGCAGATTATGGCAACCTGCAACGCTTTTACGGTATTGACAATTCGCCCGAACGGAGACAGCGTTTATCAGCAATAGTCAACCATTACATAGATACGTTAACTACACTTGAATTTGATAAACTTAACACGGGAACCAAGGTAGATTATATCCTCTTCAACCGCGACTTGCACGAGCAGCAATACCAGCTTCAAAAAGAAGAAAAAGAATACAATGGTATCAGGCAATGGATACCATTTGCTGATACCATTTACGCGATGGAGAAACTGCGCCGCCGTGGTGCTATACAGGATGCGCAGCTTATCGCCAATGAATTGAATGCAGTTAGTAAAAATGTAAAACAACTGCAGGCAAAATGGAATAAAGAAACATCCATTTCATTCGAGTTTGGCAACCGTGCCGAAGGTGCGATAGGCGGCTTGCGTGATGCATTAAAAAGCATTTATGAATTCTACAATGGCTACGACCCTTTGTTTACCTGGTGGGTGCCGCAGCCGTATCATAAGTTAGACAGTATGCTGGTGGTTTATGCTGATTCTATTAAGGCAAAAGAAAAAAGTATCACACCACAGAAAGATGATGGCAGCGGCATTTTTGGTAATCCGATAGGCACCGCTGAGATACAGCGCCGCTTACAATATGAGATGATTCCTTATACACCAGAAGAGTTGGTTGCCATTGCCAATAAAGAGTTTGCGTATTGCGATAAGGAAATGCTGAAAGCAAGCCGTAATATGGGTTTCGGCGACAACTGGAAAGCGGCTCTGGAGAAAGTAAAGACTATGTATGTGCTGCCCGGCGAACAGCCAACAGCGATGCTGAAACTGTATGATGAATCGGTGAATTTTATTAAAGATCACAATTTGATTACGCTGCCGCCATTAGCTGAGGAAACCTGGCGCATGCGCATGATGACGCCCGAGCAGCAATTGATAAATCCGTTTTTTACGGGAGGCGAAGAGTTCAGCATCTCTTACCCGACCAACACGATGAGCCAGGACGAGAAACTGATGAGTATGCGTGGCAACAATCCTCACTTTTCGCGGGCCACGGTTCATCATGAGTTACTGGCAGGCCATGCGTTGCAACAGTTTACTACCGACCGCTTTAAAACCTATCGTCATTTTGAAACACCTTTCTGGATAGAAGGCTGGAGTTTATATTGGGAAATGCTGTTGTGGGATCAGGGCTTTGCCCAAACGCCGGAAGACCGCATCGGGATGCTTTTCTGGCGCATGCACCGTTGCGCGCGCATCATCTTCTCATTGAATTATCACACCGGCAAATGGACGCCGCAGCAATGTATAGATTTTCTGGTTGACAGGGTAGGACATGAACGAGCCAATGCCGAAGGTGAAGTGAGACGTTCTTTTGTGGGCGGTTACGACCCGTTGTACCAGATTGCCTATATGCTGGGTGGCTTGCAGATTATGGCTTTGAAAAGAGAACTGGTAGATGCTAAAAAGATGAGCTACCAGGAATTTCATGATGATTTTATTCATCAAAATATGATGCCGATAGAGATGGAACGTGCAATACTGGAAAACCAACCGCTTACAAAAGATTATAAAACAAGCTGGAAGTTTTACAAGTTCTAAAAATTGTGTTGTGTATCCTGATTGAATTGCATGATGACGGGCAGAATTCGTTATACACCTCCGGTCAACAAGATTGGTATCAACAAAATATTCAAATAAAAATAGAGCAACAAACTGATAGGTGACAACTGTTAGCGGACGGCTTATAATAATATGAAAAACGTAATTGTAATTGGAGGCGGTGTGATTGGGTTAAGCAGTGCTTATTACCTGCAACAAGAGGGACATAAAGTAACCATTTTGGATAAAGCGGGTTTTAGCGATAACTGTTCTTACGGCAACCTGGGTTATGTATGTCCCAGTCATTTTATTCCACTGGCAGCACCCGGCATAATCTGGCAGGGCTTTAAATGGATGATGAATAGCAAAAGCCCGTTTTATATACAGCCTTCGTTAAACTTGTCACTTGTTGATTGGGGCTTAAAATTTATGCGAAGCGCTACCAAAAAGAATGTGGAAGCCGCTGCTATTCCTCTGAAAGAGATTGCTGTTTTCAGCCAGGATGAATATAGCAAGTGGGACAAATTACCTGAGTTTGATTTTGCTTTCGAGCGTAAAGGAATGCTTGAGGTATTCCAGACACCCAAAGTGGGACATCATGCGGCAGATACGGTAGAAGCCGGCAAAAGATTAGGCCTGGATGTCGAACTGGTTGATGAAAAAGGTTTGCAGCAGTTAGAGCCGCAAGCCAGAATGAATGCTCTGGGCGCCATTTACTTTAAATGTGATTCGCATTTGTACCCGGATAAGTTAATGACAAACCTGAAAACCTTTTTAATAGGAAAAGGTGTCAACCTGATTACCGCTGAAGTTACCGGCTTTGAAAAAAGCAATCATAAGATCGCCAAAGTAATTGCAGATAATGACTCTTATGAAGCAGATGAAATTGTGATTGCCACCGGCTCCTGGAGCCGTGAAATTGCAGCGATGCTCAATACGAAAATTCCGTTGATGCCGGGACGTGGTTATTCATTTACCTTGGAAAATTCACCCTACAAACTGAACCGTCCTGCTATCCTAACGGAAGGCAGGGTTGCTATTGCGCCGATGGATGGCAACAAGATGCGCTATGGTGGCACAATGGAAGTGGTAAGCACTAAGACGCCACCACGCTATCACCGCGTAGAAGGTATTGTAAAAGCCATCAAAGACTTCCTGCCTGACTTTAAGATAGAGATGCCCGCACAGGAAAAAATATGGCATGGCTTCCGCCCAACATCAGCTGATGGTGTGCCTTATATCGGGCGCATTAAGAAGTTCACAAATGTCACTGTTGCAACTGGTCATGCCATGCTGGGCTTAAGTCTTGGTGCCGGTACTGGCAAACTGGTAAGCGAACTGGTGAATGAGCAAAAGCCAAGCGTGGATTTAAAAGCGTTTGAGGTTGAAAGATTCGGATAAAAAAGTTTTCTGTTCTTTTATAATTTTTATAAAGGTAAATGTGGCAAACTTATCGGGAACTTGCGACGTTTGCGTTTTTTAATACAGCTTATGTCAACTCTGCCGGCTCCGAACAAAGATCAGTGAATGTCTTCCTGTTAAAACTGGTCAATATCAGTAAAGCTTTTATCAATATTATTTCATAACCCGGTGTATTAAATTTTAACTTTGAATGACTGCGTCTAATGTTAACTTAAAATGAAATCTATGCATTCGCCAAAATTAACTGCCTTGTGTTACTGGCTGGCTTTCTGTTTATCCCTATGTTTTCCATTCTCTGCTTTTGCACAACAACAATTATCAGGAAAAGTGATTGACTCGTTAGGAAAGCCGGTTGCCGGTGCTACTATACGCGACAAAAATTCTAAGCAAACAACGGTTACGAAGGAAAATGGCAGTTTTGCTCTGGACGTTCGTAGCAACAGTACTATCGTTGTTTCCAGCGTTGGATATGCTGATAAAGAAATTGTTGTTGGCAATCAAACAGACATCATCATAACCTTAAGTTCTGCTACAGCTTCTTTGAATGAAGTCGTAGTAACTGCGTTGGGTGTGCGAAGAGAAAAGCGAAATCTTACCTATAGTACGCAACAGTTAGCCGGTGATGAACTCACTAAAACACGTGAGCCAAATCTTGTGAACGCGGTGGCAGGTAAAGTTGCTGGTGTACAAATTACGAGTTCATCGGGTACAGCAGGCGCCTCATCACGTATTGTAATACGAGGCAACAGCTCTGTGACCGGTGATAACCAGGCCTTATTTGTGGTGGATGGTGTGCCAATAAATAATGATGAAACCGGTAGCGCAGGTGGTAATGCTGCTGGCTCGGGCAGCAACCGGGTCATAGATATTGATCCTTCAACAATTGAAAGTATTAACGTCCTGAAAGGTGCAGCAGCTACAGCTTTATATGGTTCTTCCGGCGCACGGGGCGTTGTATTAATTACTACCAAAAGCGGCGCAGCTGATAAAAAACCTCTCTTCACAGTATCTTCAGATTTGTCTTTTGAGAAGCCTTTATTACCAGAAAGGCAAACGACATATGCGCAAGGTAATGGCGGTGTTTTTGCAAACGGTGAAAACCAGAAAACAAGTGCTTCCTGGGGACCCAGAATGGATACTTTACAAATCAATGGTCAGCCGGCAAAGAAATACAATCCGTATGATTTTTTCCGTACCGGTGTAACAAGCAATTCTGCTATATCAGCAAGTGGCGGAAATGCAAATTCAAGTTATTATATTAGCTATTCTTACTACGACCAAAAGAGCGTGATGCCTGGCAATGAATTTCAGCGTCACTCCTTCTTTGCCAAATATAATACGAAGATGGGGAATATAGTGAATACAACTTTCCAGCTTGGCTATAGCAACTCAAAGCAGGATCGTTTGCCGGAGGGTGCCAGCAACGGACCTCTATTTGTACTGCTCGGGCAGCCGGTATCCTGGAACCCTTACCCGGTATTGGATTCTACTGGTACGATGCGGTTGTACCGGTTTTCTAGAAATGCGCCGTTGTGGACATTGGATAATATGAAAAATGAAGCCGTAGTGAACCGTCTCCTGCCTGTTTACACCATGAACATTACACCCACAAAGTGGCTTACCATCACTGAACGGTTAGGCGCTGATATTTATACGGAACAAAACAAATACTACGAGAATCCGCAACCTGCTATCGGGCTGAATGGAAAGGTGGTTGATAACAACACAACATTCCGTCAGTATAACAACGATATTATCATCAATGCACAGCAAACATTTGGTCGGTTTAACCTGAACGTGTTATTAGGAAACAATATTTTATCTACCTATTCTCAGTATACCAATCTTACAGGAAATGGTCTTACAATAGATGAGTTTTACAACACATCGGCAGGGAGTGCCATCACCGCTTCAGAGTCGCATTATTTGCAACGAAAGGTGGGTTTCTATGCGCAGGCAAATGTTGAATACAACAGGCTGCTGAATCTATCTCTTACTGGCAGGTATGATGGCAGTTCTGTGTTGTCAACAGACAATAACTTTTATCCTTATGGTTCTGCTGCTGCCAGTTTCATTTTTTCTGAATTGCTGAAAGGTGATATCCGGAAAACACTAAGCTTCGGGAAGATCAGATTCTCCGCAGCAACGGTAGGTAATGATGGCGTAGGTCCTTACTCTTTAAACACACCGTATTTACAGGCTGGCAGAAACACAAATGCTGGTTATTTCCTTTATCCGTATCAGAACCAGCCGGGATTTTTATTGAGTTCGACACTGGGTAATCCGAATTTAAAAAATGAAAGATTGGATGAATATGAGGGTGGATTAGAACTTCGTTTTCTGCAAGATAGGATCAGTTTTGAAGGTTCTTATTTTTATCGCAAATCACATAATGGTATCATTCCGGGCGTAAGCATCTCAAACGCTACCGGTTTTAGCGGAACAACCGTGAACACAGCCAGTGTCGAAAATAAAGGCATCGAACTATTGTTAAGTGCAACACCAATAAAAGCAAAAGATTTTAGCTGGAATCTGACTTTTAATTTTACTAAAATCAACAACAAAATCTTAGCACTTTATCCAGGTATTACGCAGTTGGGAAGAATCATTGTTGGACAACCTTATAATGTGTTCTACGGCACCAGATACAAGCGTACCGATGATGGTCAATTACTGATTGATGCGAACGGTTTGCCTGTTGTTGGCGACCAGGGAATTGTAGGTAATGCCACACCGGACTGGCTTGCCGGTTTAGAAAATACAATTCGGTACAAGCAGTTTTCGTTGTCCTTCTTTTTTGATATGAAGAAAGGCGGCGATGTAGAGAATGGTGTAGACAGTTATGGTTATTTCTACGGTACCTCGAAAGCTACTGAGAACCGTGAACCGCTTGTTATAAAGGGCATTAACGAAGTGGATAATAAGGCGAACACAATAGCCGTAGATGCCCAAACATACTGGCAAAGCAGGCAGTATGAATCTATCATTCAGGATGGTACTTACATCAAACTTCGGAATGTAACACTCGCGTATAACATAAAGCCAGCTTCCTTAAAAGGGACCCCGTTTAAAGCAGCATCTTTCACATTATCGGGCAGAAATTTGTGGATATACAGTCCCCATTTTACAGGTGCCGATCCGGAAGTTAGCTCATATGGCAGCGGCAATTCAGCCCAGGGAATTTATGCATTCTCTACGCCTACTTCACGCTCGTTTAACGTATCACTGAAAGTTAGTTTTTAATGATTCTCCAACAACAAACAGAAGCCATGAAACAATCACTTTTTATTATACTGATAGCTACCGGTTTTTTTACCTCCGGCTGCCAGAAATTTCTTAACGTAAATAAAAATCCCAACAACCCGACTGATGTACAGGAATCGTTGTTGTTGGCGCCCATCGAACAGAATATTTCAGACAATGTTCAGGGTGGAAACGCGAGTATTATCGTGCAGAATTACGTGCAAAACATTGCTCCGAATCAACCCAATCCAGGCTTGTGGAATTACCAGTCTTTCAATGTGGATTTTGATGGTGACTGGTACAATTTCTATGTCGTTTGCCTGAACAATTTAAAAATTTTAAATGACAAAGCTGAAGCTAATGAAAGCTGGAATTATGCTGCTATTGCCAAAATACTCACCGCTTACACCCTGGGTACGGCCACAGATTATTGGAATGATATTCCGTATTCAAAAGGCTTTGATAAAACCAATTATTTAGTGCCATACGATAGCCAGGAAAGCATTTATACAAACGTGCAATCATTGCTAACCGATGCCGTTGCAGATATAGATAAAAACAGCACAACAACACCCGGCAGCGATGATTACTTTTATAACGGAGATATGGTTGCCTGGCGTAAAGCTGCCTGGTCGCTGAAAGCCAGGTATTTTATTCATCTTACCAAGGCACCGGGCTATACAGCAACCATACAAGCTGATAGTGCATTATTAGCGTTACAAAACGGAATGCTATCCAATGCTGATGACCTGAAGTTCACTTACGAAGGCAATACCGGCTCTGAGAATATCTGGAACCTTACGTTTTCACCTGTGACGACGAATGTTTTGAATGCAACACTGATAGATACTCTCAAGACCAGAAATGATCCGAGACTTCCGCTGATTGCAAAACCAGCTGCCAACACAGGTCTATATACCGGCAGAAAAATTGGAACCGAAACTGCAGAACTGGAAAGCTATTCTTACCCGAATACTTTTTATGGCGGTGAAGCTTCTTCCAATTATATTTTCACATATTCTGAAGCTTTGTTTATAAAAGCAGAAGCTTTGTACCGCACATCAGGATTTGCCGCTGCGCAGCCGATATACGTAAGTGGTATCAAATCACATATGTCTGCAATGGGGATTGATACGGCTTCCGCTGCCGCACTGGCTTATATAGCCAGCCGCACATTAACTGCCGGTAATGCGCTTCAGTACATTATGGAAGAAAAGGCAGTAGCCAATATTTTTAATTTTGAAACATATAATGATTGGCGGCGCACAGGCTATCCTTTGTTATCGCCTGTTGAGGGTGCTTTATCAGCCATACCACGCAGATTATTATACCCCCAAAGTGAAATATTAACCAATGCCCAGCCACAGCAGACAGCAACATTGACAGACAGACTGTGGTGGGATACTCAATAAATTTGTAATGAAATACAAATAACAATACCCTCTCGGGTTTGAAAGGGCATTGTTATTATTGCAGTTTACCTTGCTTATGCGACACCGGCTATATCATATTGACTCACGTTGCTATAATAACTGTCAAGATATTCTTTCGGTGATTTTTTTACCACGCTTTTAAATACACGGTTAAAATTGGTGATGCTGTTAAAACCAGTATTGTAAGCCACTGCAGCTATGCTGTCATGTCTTTTATCTACCAGCTTTTTACAAGCTTCATTAATACGTATCTGGTTAATAAAAGACACCAGCGTGTGCTGCGTATGTTTTTTGAAATACCGGCAGAACGCCTGCGGCGTCATGTAGGCTAATTTAGACACTTCTTCCAACGTTATGGGCTGATGATAATTCTGCATGACATAACTGTAAATGGTAGCAATGCGGATACCTTCACTTTCACTGTAAGAAGTATTTTCTGTTTGCGTAGACAAAGCGGTCAGACTATCAAGCGAAGCTATCTTTTTCAGCAGGCTGATAAACTGGAAGAACTGCTCAACACCGCTTGAATGGCTCACAAGCATCATCTTCTCCGATATTTCTTTCACATCTTTCCTGGGAATGCAAAAGCCGGTATTGTGTTGGGCGATAAAGTCCTTCAGATGCTTGACTTCAGGGATAGAAAAAAAGGAGGCAAGCTGCGAATCGAGGCTGAAATAAATATCCAGGTGCCGTACCTGCTTCTTGCTTCGTGATTCAAAATAAGAAGGGTCATTTTTAAACAAATGCGATTGGTTAGCTCCAATCCAATAAATCTCATTGCTCTGAAAACTGTGCATAGAATTGTCGGCTACCAATGTGCCTTTGCCTTCTATTACCCAAGTCAATTGCACTTCGTTGTGGCGGTGCAGATGCGGATAAAAATACGGCAGATCTTCCTCTTTCGTAATAATCGTCTTGTTCTCCGGAACCGGCAATGTGAATTGAAGAATTTTCATAGCAATTAGGTTATTAAGTGTATTTTTTACTTTTATTTCAGCATCTAAATTTACAGATATTATCTTCAGATGAACAAATAAAGATTCGGACGGGTTAAAATCCGGTTATTGTTGGCTAATATCTATTTACTGTTATACTTCTATTATGAAACAATGAATTATTATAAAACACTGGTGCACTTCTTTATCTCTATATTTCATGATTGGTTAATATCGGGTCATGACTGATTAATTCTCATTCATCATTTCAACTGAACTAAAAATATTTTTGAAAAAAATTAATAATATGGCAATCGAATGGAAAGGTGTATTCCCCGCACTGACAACTAAGTTTGACAACAATGACGAACTTGACCTTCCTGCGTTCGAAAAAAATTTGAATGCGCAACTGGATGCCGGTGTAAACGGTATTATACTCGGCGGTACATTGGGTGAAAGCAGTGTACTTACAATGGAGGAAAAAGAAACACTGGTGAAGTTTTGCGTTGAAAAAGTTGCTGGTGAAGTGCCTGTAATAATGAACATTGCAGAAGGCTCTACCCGTGAGGCAGTGAAGCAGGCAACGCTGGCCAAAGAATGGGGTGCAGAAGGCTTGATGCTGTTGCCGCCCATGCGCTATAGAACCGATCATCGCGAAACGGTAGAATATTTCAAAGCCGTTGCCGCCGCCACTGATTTACCGATCATTTTATACAACAACCCGGTTGATTATAAAACAGAAATCACGCTTGCTATGTTTGGCGAGTTAGTAGATGTGCCAACCATTCAGGCAGTGAAAGAATCTACCCGTGATGTCACGAATGTAACGCGAATGATTAACCTTTTTGGGGAACGCTTCAAACTACTGTGTGGTGTTGATACATTAGCCATGGAAGAATTGCTGCTCGGTGCTCACGGCTGGGTTGCTGGTTTGGTATGTGCCTTTCCTGCTGAAACCGTTGCCATTTACAAGCTTGTAAAAGCGGCAAAAATTGAAGAAGCTGTTGCTATCTACCGCTGGTTTATGCCGTTGCTCGAACTTGACATTCACGCCAAGTTGGTACAGTATATTAAACTGGCTGAAACACAGGCTGGTATTGGAACAGAATATGTACGTGCACCACGACTGACATTGATTGGGAAAGAAAGAGAAACAATATTAAACACCATCAGCAAGGCGCTGGAAAATCGTCCGACATTGCCAGAGTATCTTTCGCTGGAAGAAAAAGCATTCGCTGTATAAAATAACTATCCGTTTGTAGTAACCAGTAGTGACGGCTCTTACAGTGAAAAAAGTTTGTAACAAACAGATAGTCGTTCAAAATAAAAATCATGTACGAAACTATAAGCATAAAAGAAGCAGCCTCTGCACCCGCTGATATTGATAATGTTATGCAGAATTCATTGGCTGCATTCAATCAATATAAAAAATTAACGGCTGCCAGGCGTGCTTCTTTCCTTGAAGGAATAGCAGACGAAATTGAGAAAGAGAGAGAAGCCTTAGTGGCTATTGCGAACAAAGAAACCAATCTTCCTCCGGCAAGATTGAACGGCGAATTGACACGCACCACTAACCAGTTGAAAATGTTTGCCGCTTTATTAAAAGAAGGCAGTTGGGTAGAGGCGTGTGTTGATACGGCAAATTCGGAACTTATTCCAGCCAGACCTGACCTTCGCAAGATGCTGGTACCGGTAGGACCGGTTATCGTATTTGGCGCTTCCAATTTTCCGTTTGCGTTTTCTACGGCAGGTGGCGATACGGCAAGTGCCTTAGCCTCCGGTTCATCGGTGGTAATTAAAGGTCATCCGGCTCATCCAAAGACATCCGAAATGGTATTTGAAGTGATGAAAAAAGCTATCGAAACGGCCGAGGTCCCGGCTTTTACCGTTCAGCATATCACAGATTCAGGAAATGCAGCCGGCAAAGCATTGGTAATGCATCCACTTTCTAAAGGTGTGGGCTTTACGGGTTCTTTCGCCGGTGGCAAAGCACTGATGGAATATTCTAACCAGCGTGACATGCCGATCCCTGTTTTTGCGGAAATGAGCAGCATCAATCCGGTTGTTTTCTATCCCGATTCGTTATTGAAGAACACCGAGGCATTGGCTGTGCAATATGCTGCTTCCATTACGCTGGGAGTGGGTCAGTTTTGTACAAATCCTGGAATATTGCTGGGCTTGGAAAGCGAGGCTTTTACAACCTTTTTATTCTTGCTGGGTAAAGAAGTAGCGAAGGTACAGCCACAAAAAATGCTTCATAGCGGTATCCATAATTCTTATCACAAGGTATTGGCGCAAATGCTTAACCAGCCAGGCTTGGAGGTGGTGGCACAATCATCAAAAGAAGCAAGTGAGGGCGAAGCAACTCCCTTAATTACTTCTGTAAGCGGTGATGATTTTTTACGAAATCCTCATCTCACCGAAGAGGTATTCGGCCCTTACTCGCTCGCTGTTGTTTGCCACAATACCCGGCAACTGATGCAGGCACTGCAAAGTCTGAAAGGTCAGTTAACAACAACTGTTATAGCGACTGAAAAAGATGTAGCAGATTATAATGCAGTGATAGAACTGCAACAAACTTTAGCTGGTCGCATCTTATTGAACGGAGCACCCACTGGTGTGGAAGTCTGTGCCAGTATGGTTCATGGCGGTCCTTATCCCGCCACCTCGGACGCACGTTTTACTTCAGTAGGAACAAGTGCCATCAAGCGTTGGGTGCGGCCGTTATGCTATCAGAATTTTACCCAACCGATGTTGCCTGATGAACTCAAAAACGAAAACCCGCTTGGGATTATGAGGTTAGTAAACGATAGTTATACCAAAGGGAGAATATAAAAAGCTCAAAGCCCATAAGCGTAGCTCAGTTTCGTACATTTTTACAGTGCTTTCAATAAACAGGAATATGAAGAAGAACTTCTTTTGTGTAGATGCGCATACATGTGGCAATCCGGTCCGCCTCGTGGCAGGTGGTGGCCCCAACTTGCAAGGCAATAATATGAGTGAAAAGCGGCAGCATTTTTTAAAAGAATATGACTGGATACGAAAAGGGTTAATGTTCGAGCCGCGCGGTCATGATATGATGAGCGGAAGCATTCTGTATCCGCCACATAACCCGGATAATGATATAGCGGTTTTATTTATTGAAACCAGTGGTTGTTTGCCAATGTGCGGTCATGGCACCATTGGTACGATCACCATCGCTGTTGAAGAAGGATTGATTATACCAAAAACACCGGGTGTTATTCGCATGGAAGCACCGGCAGGGTTGGTGCTCATCAATTATAAACAGGAAGCCGGTAAAGTAAAGTCAGTGAAGCTTACCAATGTGCCTTCGTTTCTGGCTGCTGAAAACATTGAAGTAGAATGCCCGGAATTAGGCATGTTGACAGTAGATGTGAGCTACGGCGGCAATTTTTATGCAATTGTTGATGTGCAGGCAAACTTCGGGGGCTTACAGTATCACAGTGCGGATAAACTCATTATGTGGAGCCGCGTAATGCGCCGGCGAATTAATGAAGCCAATACATTTATTCATCCCGACAATCCGACCATCAACGGATGCTCGCATATTCTATGGACAGGCGATGTATTAGATAAAACATCAACTGCGCGTAATGCCGTTTTTTATGGCGATAAAGCTATAGACCGCTCCCCATGCGGCACCGGTACATCAGCGCGTATGGCGCAATGGTATGCCAAAGGCAAGCTGAAAAAAGGCGATGAATTTATACATGAAAGTATTATTGGTTCTAAATTTATTGGTACGATAGAAGAGGAGGTGACGGTTGGTGGCAAGCCTGCCATTCGCCCCGGTATTGAAGGCTGGGCAAGGATTTATGGATACAATACGATTTCGATTGACCCGGAAGATGACCCGTATGCATACGGCTTCCAGGTGTTGTAATAGTTCATTTATTGGCTATAAAGAAATAAATAGTACAAAAGATTAAGTGATTATTTATAAAATAGTTCATTAGCCTTTACAAGATTTACTGATAAAAATCATTCCCATAAAATGCGAACGGTTAGTATTATCATGGCAGTATTCTTTTATACTGTGTGCTTCGCACAACATGAAGGCTTTATTGCTTTGAGGGATGCGAAGTTCTCTACCGGAAATGAGACCGCCTGGGTTTCCGCTGGCTTTGATGATGCCGGCTGGAAGACGATAAAAACAGGAGAAGTGTGGCAGGAGCAGGGCTATCCCGATTATCATGGTTATGCCTGGTACCGGATTCACGTTGTAATTCCTTCTTCGCTTAAGCAAAAGGCAGTGTGGAAAGACAGCCTGCGCCTGTTCCTGGCGCACATAAATGATGTGGATGAAACCTATCTCAACGGAATCAAAATCGGCAAAACGGGTACTTTCCCCGATGATAAAAATGGCTACGTAAGCAAGTGGCCGGCCTTGCGCGATTATCGTATTCCAACAAGCAGTCCGGCTATTCATTGGGACGAAGAAAATGTGATGGCTATTAAAGTATATGATGGCGGTGGCACAGGTGGTATCTTTATGGGTTCGCTATATATCGATATGCTGGAGAAAACGGATGGGCTTGCCATTAGTATTGCACAAGACAGCATTCAATACAAAGCAATGCAATCAACAGTTCCGGTAATACTGCAAAACAAGTTTAATACATCTTTTCAAGGAACGCTGACTATCACTGTTACAGATGCTGCAGTGCAGAAAATTATCACAACAAAACAATACAACCTTTCTGTTCAACCGTATCAAAAGAAATCGTTTTCGTTTCCTGTTCCCAACAGGTCAGGTATCGAATTTTCCTATTCTTTTACACAAAAGGAGTCAACTCTAAACCTTAATCACAGACAAACGATCCCTTATCTCCTTACACCGGTTCCTTTGTTTCAACCGCGTATTCACAGTGCTGCGGTTGTCGGTATCCATCCCCGCACACCGTTCCTGTTCAGGATAGCAGCCAGCGGCGAGAAGCCTTTGCTGCATAGTGTTTCAGGACTGCCGGCAGGTTTGCAGTGGAATGATAAAACGGGTATGATTACAGGTTCGCTTGCTGACAGCGGCACTTACAAAGTGAATGTTACCGTCAGCAATAAAAATGGAAAAGTGCAGCAGGTATTAATTATTAAATGCGGCAGTAAGCTAGCCTTAACGCCACCCATGGGCTGGAATAGCTGGAACTGCTGGGGAACCAACGTGAGCGCTGATAAAGTAAGACGTTCCGCGCAGGCACTGCTTGATGAAGGACTTGCGGATTATGGCTGGAGTTACATCAATATCGATGATGGCTGGCAACAACCGCAACGCGGGGGTGATAGTTCGATTTTGCCGAATGAAAAGTTTCCCGACATGAAAGCCTTAGGCGATTCGATTCATAGCAAAGGTTTACTATTTGGTATTTATTCATCACCGGGACCTCTGACATGTGGCGGTTTTCTTGGCTCATATCAGAATGAAGCAAAGGATGCAAAAACTTATGCAAACTGGGGCGTGGATTACTTGAAATACGACTGGTGCAGCTACGATGGTGTAGTGAAAAACGATACATCATTTGCGGCTTATACAAAGCCTTTTCACCTGATGGATTCCTGCCTTGCCAACACAGGTCGCAGCATCGTTTATAACCTTTGCCAATACGGGATGAAAGACGTTTGGAAATGGGGCAATGAAGTACATGCACAAAGCTGGCGCACAACGGAAGATATAGAAGATACCTGGCAAAGTCTGACCAACATTGGATTTGCGCAGGCACCCTTATATCCTTATGCCCGACCGGGAAACTGGAACGATCCCGATATGATGATTGTAGGACAAGTTGGCTGGGGTGAAAACCTGCATCCGTCACGGTTAACGCCTGATGAACAATATACGCACGTTAGCCTTTGGTGCATGTTATCGGCTCCGCTGCTCATTGGCTGCGACCTCAGTAAACTGGATGCGTTCACCATGAATTTATTAACCAATAGCGAAGTGCTTGCCATTGACCAGGATGTATGGGGTAAACAGGCGCAACGTATTGACAGCAACGATAGCAGCCAGGTTTGGATCAAAGACTTATCTGATGGCAGCAAAGCCGTCGCTTTATTCAATCTGAGTTCTTCTTATAGGCAAGTAAAGGTTGATTGGAAAGTCTTAGGACTGAAGGAAAAGCAAACCGTAAGAGATCTATGGCGCCAAAAAGAAATAGGGACTTTTAAAAACAGTTTCAGCAGTTGGATAGCACCACATGGTGTGAGGCTGCTAAAAATAAAATCATAACAATCGTGGAAGCAACCACACAAAAACAGTTTAAGCCAGCTTTTAGTTTGTTAGATGCCACCATGATTGTTGCCGGCTCTATGATTGGCTCCGGTATTTTTCTGGTAAGTGCTGATATGACACGCACTGTTGGCTCAGCCGGCTGGCTGATTTTGTTATGGGTATTAACGGGTGTATTAACGTTGATAGCCGCTTTAAGCTATGGCGAATTGAGCGGCATGTTTCCTAAAGCCGGCGGACAATATGTATATTTAAAAGAAGCTTACAATCCATTAATCGCTTTTCTTTTCGGCTGGAGTTTTTTTGCTGTCATACAAACCGGAACCATTGCTGCCGTTGGCGTTGCGTTTAGTAAATTTGCCGCTTACATTTTTCCTGCCCTAAGCGAAAACCATATACTTGCCGATTTAGGTTTTATCAAAATCACGGCGGCGCAAATCACTTCCATTTTACTTATCATCTTTCTTACCTGGGTAAATACGCGCGGCGTAAAAGAAGGAAAATTTATACAAACTCTTTTTACACTCACCAAGCTCGTGGCTTTATTTGGATTGATCATTTTTGGCTTTATTACGGCTGGCAAAACAACCTGGAGCGTCAACTGGAGCACTGGTTTTTCATTTGGAAAAATGGATGGCAATATTCTCATTCCCTATACAGGCACAGCGGCTTTGGGCGCCATTGCAGGAGCCATGGTCGGAAGCCTTTTCAGCAGCGATAGCTGGAACAATGTAACTTTTATTGCGGGTGAAATTGAAAACCCAAAACGCAATATCGGGTTGAGTTTATTTTTAGGAACGCTCATCGTTACATTGATTTATACAGCAACCAATTTGATGTATCTGGCTGTTATGCCACTACAAAGCATTGCTCATGCCGAGAACGATCGCGTGGGTGTCGAAGCTGCCAAATTAATTTTCGGCAACACCGGAACTATCATCATTGCCATCATGCTTATGGTTTCCACGTTTGGTTGTAATAACGGATTGATTCTTTCCGGCGCGCGCGTATATTATACCATGGCAAAAGATGGTTTGTTTTTTCGGCAAGCCGGCGATTTAAATAAAAATGCCGTTCCTTCCAAAGGCTTATGGATACAGTGTTTATGGGCATCTTTGCTTTGCCTCAGCGGCAGGTATGGCGACTTGTTAGATTATATTATTTTCACCGTTCTTATCTTCTATATTCTCACTATTGCGGGTGTATTTATATTACGTCGCAAACGTCCTGATATTCCACGTCCCTACAAAGCGTTTGGTTACCCGGTGCTGCCAATGTTGTATATTATTATCGCCAGCATTATTTGCGTTTCGCTTTTAAAATACAAACCCAATTACACATTTCCGGGCTTAATCATTGTACTCATTGGCATTCCCATTTATTATGCAATCGGAAAAAACAAACATGTAATCGAAGAAAAACTTGCAGAGGGCAATTGATAGATGAAATGTGCTTTTAACACTTAATAAAAGTATGAAGCTATAATTTGTGCAAAGAAATTAAAACTATACAATCGTTGAATTTAAAATAATGATATGCAGAGTAAACATGTAAGGAAATTAGTGGCGGGTGCAGCCGCAGGTTTTGTATTCAGCGCAGCCATCGCGCAGCAGCCAACGGGCGATTACCCGATACAGCCTGTGGCATTTACACAGGTACATTTGACCGATAATTTCTGGCGCCCGCGTCTGGAAACAAATGCCAGTGTTACCATTCCTTACATCTTAGATAAATGCCGTACCGAAGGAAGAATCAATAATTTTTTAGTTGCCGCCGGTAAAAAGAAAGCCACCAGGCTGACTGACTTTCCTTTTGATGATACTGACCTGTACAAGCTGCTTGAAGGTGCATCTTACAGCCTGCAGGAGAAGTATGATGCAAAGCTTGACAGGCAGATGGACACACTCATTAAAATTATTGGTGATGCGCAGGAACCGGATGGTTATCTCTATACTTTTCGTACGGCGCATGTTGAGCATCCGCAGGAATGGATTGGCGACAAGCGCTGGGTAAATGAAGAAGTGCTGAGCCATGAATTATATAACAGTGGTCACCTTTTCGAATCGGCTGTTGCGCATTATGAAGCGACTGGAAAGAAGACTTATTTAAACATCGCAATCAAGAACGCAGACCTGTTGGTAAAGACATTCGGACCTGATAAACTGCATAAATATCCGGGTCACCAGATTGTAGAATTGGGGCTTGTAAAAATGTATCGCGTTACAGGAAAAAAAGAATATTTGGATTTAGCCAAATTCTTTTTGGATACTCGGGGGCCTGGCGGTGATGCGTACAACCAGGCTGATAAAAAAGTGGTTGATCAAACGGAAGCCGAGGGTCATGCAGTGCGGGCTACTTATATGTACACAGGCATGGCTGATGTGGCTGCCTTAACCGGCGATACCGGTTACCTGAATGCTATAGATACCATCTGGAACAACGTGGCAGATAAAAAGCTTTACATCACAGGCGGTATTGGCGCAACCGGCAACGGTGAGGCATTTGGTGCCGATTATGATCTGCCCAATATGAGCGCATATGCCGAAACCTGCGCTGCCATTGCCAATGTATACTGGAACCTGCGTATGTTCCTGCTGCACGGTGATGCCAAGTATATGGATGTGTTGGAACGCACGCTATACAATGGTTTACTGAGTGGTATTTCATTAAGCGGCAATCGTTTTTTTTATCCCAATCCGCTCGCTTCTGTAGGTCAGCATCAGCGCAGTGCCTGGTTTGCCTGCGCGTGTTGCATCACCAATATGACGCGCTTTCTGCCTTCTATGCCCGGCTATATCTATGCGCAGGATAAGAATGACTTGTTCGTGAATTTATTCGTGAGCAACAATGCCACGATAAAGCTGGCGGCTACCGATGTAAAGCTGACGCAGCAAACCGATTATCCCTGGCAGGGCAAAGTAACAATGACGATTGATCCGGCGAAGAGCAGCGCATTTGCTCTGCACATTCGTATTCCTGGTTGGACAAGCGATGCCCCGGTGCCAAGTGATTTGTATTCTTTCATCAGTATGAAAGAACCTCCTATACCCATTTCTGTGAATGGAGAGCAGGTAACTTATGGAATGGAAAAAGGTTATGCCGTTATTAACCGCACCTGGAAGAAAGGTGATAAAGTAACGGTTGACTTCCCGATGGAAGTGCAGAAAGTAAAAGCCAACGAACAAGTGAAGGCAGACAATGGTCGCTTTGCCCTGCAGCGGGGTCCGGTGGTGTATTGCCTGGAAGGCGTTGACCAGAAAGACAGCGGTGTGCAAAGCCTTGTCATTGACACAACAGCGGCTATCAATGCTGTTTACAAACCGGATGTATTGAATGGTATTACTGAGCTTACGGTGCAAGGTTATACGGCAGTAAAAGAACCCAAAAGCGACAATAGTTTAACATCAAAACAAACGATTACCGCCATTCCCTATTATAGCTGGAACAACCGTGGCTCGGGCGAGATGGAAGTATGGATACCTTATACGGCAGATGTTGCCAAACCAAAGGCAGAACCAACCATCGCTTCGAAAGCAAAAGTATCTTCTTCTGCCCGCAGCAAGCTGATGGCAAAAGCCCTGAATGACCAATATGAACCGGCAGACAGCAAAGACCAAAGTACTAACTACCTGCATTGGTGGCCAGCCAAAGACACCACCGAATGGGTACAGTATGATTTTGATAAAGCCTATACCATTTCGTCAAGCAAAGTATATTGGTATGATGATAAGCCCTGGGGTGGCTGCGACCTGCCTGCCTCATGGAAATTGGAGTACAAAAAAGATGGGCAATGGGTTCCTGTAAAAAACACAAGTGATTATGAACTTGCCAAAGACAAGTACAATAAGGTAACGTTTGAACCGGTAACTACAACAGCTTTGCGCATGGTCGTGCGACTGCCAAAGAATGATGCGTCCGGCATTCATGAATGGACAGTTGAGTAAACGATCTTATTGATATGACTAACCAAACATGAATTGTACAAAACAAGGAAGTTAACCACCCTCTTTTGTAAAATTCTTTCATTCTGTCATTTCTTATCATGAACAAATACTTTACGTGAAACGAATTATACGGCTCCTTTTTGTAAGTGTCTTAGTTACTTTAAATGCTTCTCTTTTTGCGCAGCAAAGCGCCACTATCACCATTGATGCAGGTAAGAAAGAAGCACCGGTTTCCAAAACTTTTCACGGGATTTTTTTTGAGGAAATTTCTCACGCCGGAGAAGGAGGATTATATGCAGAACTGATACAAAACCGCGGCTTTGAAGAAGCTAATATTCCCGAAGGCATGAAGCTGGTAAACGATAAGCTTGTGCCACCGGCAACGCCCGGCTTTACAACACCGCTGCATGCTGTAAGCGACTGGACAATGGACTGGACGATCAAAAGTAATTTTCCTGCCTGGAGCAGTAAAGCGGCTGACAATGCGGCTTTGCAGTTGTCGCGCACCGATAAGATGCCGTTGAACAATGCAACACCGCATTCCTTGCAGGTTGACATTACAAAGGCAGATAGCAAACACAAAGCAGAAGTCATCAACGAAGGATTCTGGGGTATCAATGTAAAAGCAAACGAAAGCTACAACCTCAGCTTTTATTTGCGAATCGCCACCTATAAAGGCAGCATAACTGCCATGCTGCAAAGTGACGACGGAAGTATTTTATCTTCTTATACCTTACCTTCTGTAAGCAATGCAGGATGGAAAAAATACAATGCCGTTTTAAAAGCAACAAAGAGTGATGGCAAGGCTAAGTTTGTTCTGGCGTTCAATCAGCCCGGAACGGTTTGGCTGGATTTTGTTTCGCTCTTTCCTGCCCATACGTTCAGGAACCGACCGAATGGATTGCGCGCTGACTTGGCACAAACCATTGCTGATATGAAACCGGCGTTCATACGCTGGCCCGGTGGCTGCTATGTGGAAGGCATCAACATACAAAGCGCGCCCGACTGGAAGCAATCTATTGGTCCTGTGGAGAAGCGCGCGCAGGCTTACAGTCCCTGGGGATATTACAGCAGCAATGGCTTTGGCTATCATGAATATTTGCAGTTCTGCGAAGACATTGGCGCGGCTGCTTTGTATGTATTCAACATAGGGGTTTCGTGTGAGTACCGGAGCGGAACGTTTGTACCGCAGGACAGCATGCAACCTTATATCCAAAGTGCGCTGGATGCCATAGAATATGCGATTGGTCCTGTCACGAGTAAATGGGGAAAGATACGCGCGGCAAATGGTCATCCGAAGCCGTTTCCGCTAAAGTATGTGGAGATTGGCAATGAACAACATGGTCCCGATTACGCGCAGCGGTATAATATCTTCTACGATGCCATCAAAGCAAAATATCCGCAGATACAAACGATGGCAAGTATGGGTATCGGTGATGTGAATGAGTACACGCTCCAAGGCATGAAGAAAGTGGATTACGCCGATGAGCATGCCTATAAAGCTGCTGGCTGGGCCTTTACACACTGGAGTCATTTTGATACATACAAACGCGGCAACTGGGATCTGTATGTGGGCGAATATGCCACTAACAATGGTGTTGGCGCGGGCAATATGGAAGCCTCACTCAGCGATGCCGTGTACATCATGGGCATGGAAAAAAACGGCGACCTGGTAAAAATGAATAGCTATGCACCCTTGCTGGTAAATACCAACGATGTGGACTGGCCGGTGAACCTGATTAACTTCAACGATTCAGCTTTATTTGCGCGCATCTCGTATTACGTTATCAAGATGTTTAATGAAAACAAGCCGGATGTGAATGTAGCTACCACAGTAAGCCTCACACAATCAGCTGTTAAAAATCCAATGTTTGAGGGTGGCATCGGGCTGGCAACCTGGGACACAAAAACGGCTTACAAAGATATTGAAGTGATACAAAACGGGAAGACGGTGTATAAAAGTGATTTTATCAATGATATAAACGACTGGTCTTTAGTAAGAGGAAAATGGAATGTACAGGATAGTTCGCTGGCGCAAACAGCGGACGGTGCGCAGCAGTTCGCAACGCTCAAAAACAAACGTTTTGATACCTACACCTTAAAGCTCAAAGCAAAGAAGCTGGAAGGTTATAATGCCTTTATCATTCCTTTCGCTGTGAAGGACAGCAACACATTTTATCGGGCTCATATTGGCGGCTACGTAAACCGGGTGAGCATGTTTGAAAAAGTGAATAATGGCTATGATGTGAGCAATATTTCTGCTGTTGTTGATTTGACGGATACCATTGCCACCAACCGCTGGTATGACATTGAATTGCAGGTGGGTAATGATACGGTGAAGTGTTACCTGGGCGGAAAACTATTGATGACTTATACAGAACCCAACAAGCTGTTTGGCATTGCCGGGAAAGACACGGCAACTGGTGAAATGATTGTGAAAATCGTAAATGCTTATGGCTATGAAATGCCTGTCAACATTGACTTGCAGAATGTATCTGCGAATGTATCAACGGCAGAAATAATAACCTTATCAACACCATCATTAACAGACGAAAATTCTTTTGAACACCCCGCGCAGTTTGTACCTGTCAGTAAAACGTTACCTGTAGAGAAAAATAATTTCTCTCTGGTGGTGAAGCCTTATTCTATTAATGTGGTACGTATTCCCACTGGCAGGAAATAGTTTATTAGTGGTATGTTTTGAGTAAATCACTTGCTTAATCATCAATCTTGCTATGAACAAAAATCGCATTCGTTATACTATATTTTTCTGCTTAGTATCGTTTACTGTATTAGCGCAGCAGGATTCGGTATTGTTGAAAAGTGATGCTTTTCAAATTCGGTGTAACAAGTATGGTCTGTCAGGAATCAGTAAGGTGAATGATACGTTTCCTACTAACTATATCGGTAAGGGAAAACTGTTGGGAGAAGTGGTGGCGCGTTATAGAACAGAAAATGATTTCGATTCCTCTTTTTCTGCGGATGGCAGTACCACCTTTTTTCAAAATGGAAAGCAGGTTAGCCAGTATAGTGCTGCCACTAAAAAGAAAGAGATAGAGGTAAATCAGTTGTTTGATTTACATGGTAGTAAACTTGGCTGGACGATTCGAATAACCAACAGCAGTTCCCATAATATAACGGTAGAAGATCTTGCCGTGCCGTTTTTTTATAACAATGAAGAAGTCGAGAATTCTAAAGAAATATTTGAGCAGAGAATTATTGAACACCAGTTCATCTCAGGTAGCAATTCGTTCCTGTTCTGGCAGCGTCCGTCCGGTGTAGCGCCTTATCTTGTGATGGTGCCTTCGCCCGGCACTTCCCTGGAATACTTTAAGACAGAAGCTTTTCATAACAGTGAGCCAGTGTACCAGGCATTTGTCCATTCGGCTTATACGCGCGGGCAGGCAACAGGAAGCTGGCGGCAACCCTTTACCAGTCTTGCTCTGGCTGCGCATACAAGCAAGGAGTATGGCTTTAATTTCAGGTGGGCAAACAGTTACGATGACATTCGAAACATCCTCGTTGAAGAAGGTTTGATTGATGTGCACATTGCACCAGGTATGACAATTCCCACGGATTTAAATGCTATGATTGCACTTCGCACCAAAGAAAAGATAACTCATATCGATGCTGAATTTCCGCAGCAAACCATTCTTACCTCGGCAGGTGAAAAAAAGAAGGGAACGCATATTTACCAGGTAACCTTCTCGCATTTGGGAGAGAATAAATTAACCGTTCATTACGGTGAAAATAAAACGACTTATCTCGAGTTTTTTGTAACTGAACCTTTACAGACTTTATATAAAAAAAGAGCTGCTTTTATAGTCAGTCACCAGCAGCACAAGGACAGTACAAAATGGTATGACGGCTTGTTCTCCGTATGGGATATGAAGGACAGTATATTACGGGGTCCAGATAACGATGATGGGTTTAATAAAAGCCGCTTAACTTATCTTCTCACGTGCGATGATCCGGCTCTTTGCAAAGCTCCTTTTGTAGCTGCAAAAAATGTTGTTTATCCCGACCAGAAAGAGATAGATGCGGTGGAATATTACATCAAACACTATGTATGGGGCAGATTGCAGCGTACGGATAAAGAGACCAATCCATATGGCGTCTATGGCACGCCAAATTGGTTGGCGGGACGGGATTCTGTAAAGCGTGCCGCCAACAGGAACGATCCCAACCGGAACAAGATGCACATCTGGCGTTCGTATGATTATCCGCATATCATGATGATGTATTATCATCTATACCAGATCGCTTCTTTATACCCGGGCATGACGCATTATTTAAATAAGAGAGGTTATTTAATACGGGCAAAAGAAACCGCCAAAGCTTACTTCACCTATCCGTACCAGATACTGCCCTGGTATGAGACATATAAATGGGGTTGCTATAACGAATTGCTGATACCGGATTTAATTGCCGACCTGAAAAAAGAAGGCTATGGAGAAGATGCCAATTGGCTGACAAAGGAGTGGGAAAAAAAGGTGAAGTATTTTATTTATGATGACCCGTATCCGTTCCGTTCGGAATATGCGGTAGATGCTACTGCCTATGAATCTACCGAAGCTTTTGCTGATTATGCATTGCAACACAATATGCAGCCGGATACACTTCTCTGGTATGACAAGAATTTAAACAAATGGTATTCACATCCCACCATAACGAAACACGATGCAAAACGATTTATGGAAGCACAGATGCAGGCCAATATTGCCTGTCGCGGCTGGCTGGAACCGGCGTATTATTATATGGGTTCTGATTTTCGCGGAAAGAGTGATTCGTATTTATTAAGTTATATGGCGCAGATGGGCGGCTGGGCGGTGCTGGATTACGGCTTGCACTATGCAAGCCATGCGGCTGATTATATCCAGCTGGGATATGCTTCTTACTTAAGTTCTTTTGCCCTGATGAACACTGGTACACCGCAGAGTAGTTATGGCTTTTGGTATAGCGGTAAAGATAACGATGGCGCTACCGGCTGGGCATTTGAACCTCAGCAAAACAAGACAACATGGATACAGAAACCACAAGGCAGAGGTCCCTGGTATTACGATGGCGAAATTGACCTTGGCTATGGAGGTGCGACACGCACCGCAGCTACCGTAATTGTGAAGGATTCTCTGTTCGGTTGGATGGCATACGGCGGAACTTTACGGAGAGAAAACAATACCATAAACGTGGTTCCCAAAGATGGCTTGCAAAAAAGACTTTATTATCGCGTGGATAATAAAAAGATAGACATCGAATTGAACCGCGATGGCTTTGCAGATGGGAAGAATGTGTGCATTGATACGACTACACATACCATACAATTTTATTTGGAAAACCGGACCAGTGACGCTCATCAAACCAGCATCACAATAAAAGGCTTACAGGGAAAATATAGGGTTGATTTGAATAATAAACAGGTTCGTACTTTCGCGCTGTTGATGCAGGGAACAGATATAGAGTTGCCTGTTGCGGCTGATGATAAGTTTGCTTTCGTATCCATAAAGCCTGCACGATAAATCTATTTTTTAATTGACAAGAAAGCCGCTTAAATCAATCATTACCGCATCAAGTGTAGCATCTTTCCAGATACCGTCACTTACAAATTTTTTAAAAAATATCTGCTAATTCTCTTATTGAGTAAGTTTTCTTTTTCTTAATTAATGGCGGAGGGGTAACTGATTCATCCACATTGTCAACTTCATTTTTGGAAGCGAACCAGGTTGTGTAATACCTCGGAACAGCAAGCCCCAAAATCATTCCCGGCAAACCGAAAAAGAGTTCCGGTCCTGCCTGGGATCATCGGAAAAAAACTCATCGCCGTCAACATATATTTTCTGTACCTCTTTACCCTGCGTATATTTTGCCATTTATTGCCATGCGTATGCCGGGCAACCTGTTTCAACAACTTTCTACATTGGCACCGGGGCGCACAGCAAAACTAGGGGCTCTATGTTCCAGCAAATCACCCTTCATTTGAATGGGAAGTCCCGGCTGTACAATGACTTCCTGCAGCATGGTCGCTTCCAATTCCATCGCAATCGTGCCGAGGTTAATTTTGGATGTATCCGTAATGATGATGTCTTTCAGATAATCAGCCATACGTGGATAAGATATAAGCAGCCGGTAATTGCCGGCTCTACATCCTTTATATAAAAAATGCCGTCTTTATTTGTGCGGACAAAAGTGATCAAGGTGCTGTCTGCCAGGTTGATAAACGCAGCAATCGCGTAATGCAGGCTCTTTTTTCTGTCGTATCTTTTGTAATGCCTTTGATTAGAGTCTTCTGCGCTTGCAGTGATGATAACATGCAAAGCATAAAGGAAACACAGAGCAGAATTTTCATTGATTTGTCAGACACCTGCATGAAAAAAGTGGATATTTATTAATAGTGCTTGTTGAACTGAAGAGAAAAAGTTTGAACCGATTTGCTGTAAATATTCTGTTGTGAATCTGCTTATACTCCATTATCTCTACAAACAAAAATACATTGTCACTTTATTATTCATAACATTTAAAGGAAAGATAATTTTAGGAAACGGATGGATAATATCGGTAAAGTCAAAGGCATCTACTACTTCTATTTTTAACCGGTAAAAATAAATCACGATTGCCAGCAGTAGATGATTAAAATTATTTATCCGCATTGATTCAATTAACTAATGTATTAACATCTGTAATCAGCAATACATTCAAAAAGCAAATAATACCAAGTAAAGCGTCGCTATGAAAACATGTACAAAAATTCTTTTTCTGCTTTGCCTGATGCTCCTTTTGCAGACTATTAAGGCGAAGAGCCAGGCTTATTTGCATGGTACCGTAAAAGATGAGAAGGGCGCTCCACTGGGTGGCGCTACCGTATTTGAAAAAGATTGGTCTTCCAATGGAACCACAACCGATAGCTTAGGACGGTTTGTATTGGTGTTGAAAGGAAAATCTGGTCAGGTACTTATCAGTTACGTTGGTTATGACGAGCAAACAGTAAAAGCAACCGGCAGTTCATTATTAATAGTATTAAAGCTATCACATGGTAATAATAATGAAGTGGTCGTTGTTGGGTACCAGACGCAAAAGCGTCGCAATGTAACCGGCTCTGTAGCTACGGTTTCCGGTAAGGATATCAGCAATCTTCCTTCTGCAGGTTTCGATCAACTTTTGCAAGGCAGGGCCGCCGGTGTCGCAGTACAAACAGCTACAGGCGCACCCGGTGCACGGGCAAACATTGTGATACGGGGTTCTACTAATACGGATTATGGTAATTTTAATGGTGGCAATACACAACCTTTATATGTAATTGATGGGGTCATATTCGATGTGAACAATATGGTAAGCTCATCTGCTACCGGCAATCCTCTTACTCTACTTAATCCAAACGATATAGAATCCATTGATATTTTAAAAGACGCTTCGGCAGCGGCCATTTATGGTGCCCGTGGTGGTAATGGAGTTATCATTGTAAAAACAAGGAGAGCACAAAGAACGGCAAGACCACATATAGACATATCAGGATATGCAGGTGCGACCATCAAGCCGAATCTCCGCAAAGTGGAAACCGGCACTTATGAAAGAGAGCTGAAACTAAATTTATTACGTTCAGGCTTGCCGTATAATGATATTTATCAGGGCTATGTACCGCAGGCTTTAACTGATAGCCTCAATCCTGCTTTTAATAACGATGTGGACTGGCAGGGGCTTATTGTGCGGGACGTAGCTATCGTAAACAACCAGGATGTGTATGCATCCGGTTTTTTAGGGGGCGGCAATAGCTATCGTATTGGTGTCAATCATTACAGCGAGCAAGGCAGCATAAGAGGATATAATTTAGAACGCGTGTCGCCAACACTGAACCTTACATTAAACCCGATCCGGAAACTATCTATAGTCACCAACCTGATATTGTCCTCAGAACGAAGAAAGCATTTAGTAGCAAATCCCGATGAATCACTTAATCCGAGTTTATACACTAATTCTAACTTCCCTACTTCCTTTACGCAGCTTTCGCCGACACTGCTTGCGATATACAATAACAAAACCAACAAGTATGATGACAATACCATCTTTACTTACAATGCCAATATACAGGTAATCGATACGATTACACGCAATCTTGCAGCAACCATAAGTTACGGCAGTACCAACTATATTGATAAGTATGCATACTTTTCACCCAAAGAATTAAACGGTATTGAGAACAGGGCTTACGATAATGAAAGCCAGAATCCCAACTGGAATTTTGAAGGCAACCTCCGCTACGCAAAAACAATCAGGGATCATCAATTTTCGGTATTGGCAGGTTATTCGGCTTACAACGCACAGCGTTACTATTCTAATTCGAATGCCAACGGCATCAATGTATCCGGCATTTATACATTGCAAACGATTCCGCCGGGAGCTAATCTTTATACACAAACTTCCAAGGAAGTAAAGAACACAGAATCTTATTATGGTAATTTTCAGTATAGCTTTAAAGACAGGTATCTGCTAAGCGGTTCTCTGCGCAGAGATGCCAGTTCTATTTACAGTGCTGATTACCGCTGGGGAACGTTCAGCGCCATCTCTGCCGGCTGGATTTTATCTGATGAAAAGTTCATGCAGCCAGTGAAAAACGTTGTTAACTTTTTCAAGGTAAGGGCAAGCTATGGAAAGACGGGCGAAGACCCCGGGCCATGGTATAGCAAATACCAGCCTTTGTATGCCGATGCCAGCTATAACGGTTCGACAACAGGAACGATTATCGGGAACACTTACGGTTCCTATTTATCCGGGACGCCAACAACTTATAACGGAACCAGCGTCATTACTCCATTTGGATATTACAATAACTTTTTTTCGACAGCTAGTAAATCAAGTTCATCCGTCCGGTGGGAGTCTTACCCGCAAGTTGATTTTGGGACAGATATAAGCCTCTTCAACAGCCGCGCAAACCTTACCATTGACTGGTACCAGAAAGATGCGATCAACAAATATTTATGGTCAATCCCTGCCGATGCTACCACCGGTTATCAATACTATGCGGGCAACTATGCCAACATAAGAAACCAGGGCCTGGAGATCTCTTTATCAACAAACAATCTCTCTCCCAAATCTGCCTTCCAGTGGAATACCAATTTCAACATATCGTTCAATAATAACTGGATTACCAAGCTTCCCAACGGCGGCAGGGATATGTTGTTTGGCGAAACTTATTTCAGAAAAATATTGACACTGGGATCGCGTTTGTTTTCTTACGGGATGTACCAGGTGAACGGCGTATATGCAACCGATGCCGATGTTCCGGTAGACCCGATTACCGGACATAGACTAACGTATTATGGTAACACGGCTTTTGCTGCAGGTGACGAGCGCATTGTAGATCAGAATGGTGATTACAACATTAACGATGATGACCAGCTTGCATTAAAGTCAAGTCCGCTACCTAAGTTTTTCGGTGGCTTCAACAATACGTTCAGCTATAAAAGAATTTCGCTCACCTTGTTCTTTACCTACTCTTATGGCAACCAGGTTCTCAACGGTGCATTGTCAGATATTCTCAATGGAAGTGGCAATTATAGTTCCTGGGGCGCTGTGGCAGGACCTGCCGGGTTTACTGATATTTTAAATCAGTTCTGGCAAAAACCCGGCGACCAGGCAACGTATCCGAAACTTGTTTATCAAAGCCCGACACAGCCTTACGACAAGGATGCCTGGAATTTAAACCGGTCCTTTTTTATCGAAGACGGCGGCTACATCAAGCTGAAACAGGTAACGCTTAATTACGCATTTCCAAACTCGCTGACTAAGCATTTAGGTCTTAGAAATCTTGGCGTTTACGCAACAGGCTTCAACATCTTCATCATCAAACAGGCGAAAGATATTCCCGACCCGGAATTGTATGATCCTACAACAGGCTCGGTGAACAATGTTTACCCAACGGCAAGAACTTTTCAGTTTGGCTTGCAGGTAGGTTTATAATCAATCCGAACATCAAAACAAACAGTAATCATGAAACGATTTTCTTTATACCGCTTACCAATTATTACGGTTGTCATTTTGTTATTGGTTTCCTGCAACAAATTTTTGGATCAGAATCCAATCAGCATTGCAGCAGATGCCACCAGTTGGAAGACCGATGCCGATGCCAATGCCGGTGTGGCAGCCTGCTATTCTCTTACCCGTGCTGCCCTCAATACTTCTGTTGCTTATTATGCCTATGGAGATTTGCCGTCTGATATTTTCGATGCGGCTCCTGAAGCTGGTCTTGGCAGGTTCGATGATGTGCGGCATGTAAGATGGGCAACGGCAGCCTCCGTAGTCGATCCTTCCAACCCGATGTTGCGGCTGCGCATTTACTCAGATTTTTATACAGCCGTTCAGCAGAGCAACAGAACGCTGTATTTTCTAAGCGGAATGCAGCCTTCTTCCTTTACCGGCGATACCAAAGAAAGCCAGGATGCACAGCGAAACAAGTACGTGGGTGAGGCTTTATTCATGCGGGCATTTAATTATTTTTATATGGCAAGAGTATGGGGCGATGTGCCGCTTGATACCTCTTACCAGGCAGATATTTCCACATTTACAGGCGCAGTTCGCACGCCTCAGAAAGCAGTTCTCGCTGCTGCCTTAGCCGACCTAAGCATTGCAAAGCAATACCTAACCTGGAAAGACAATTCATCTGCAGACCGCGCCGTGAGAGCCGATAAAGGCGCTGCCTTCGCACTAATGGCGCATATTTACGCGTGGGAAGGTTCGTACGATAGTTGCCGCATGGCCTGCGATTCTGTTATCAATGGCGGAGGTTACAGCCTGGTTGCGGGTGCACTGTATCCTTCCATTTATTTAGGTCAATCGCCCGAAAGCATTTTCGAGATTGCACAAAATACACAGTCAGAATCCAGCTCTGTAAATGGAGTCTCCAGCATTGCTTTCTTTACACTGGCAGCACCCATTTATCCACCTAACCCGGTGCCTGCCTGGCGGCTGGATACTTCGTTGCTTAAACAATTGTATAGTGATACCAATGATGTTAGATATAAAAGCGAATTCGTACAGGTAAATTCAGGAAGCCAGGTTTTTTATTCGTGCATCAAGTATAGCAACCTGCAAACGATTACCGCTTCCAATGCTGTCAATTACTACCTCTCGAAAAACAACATCGTTATATTTCGTCTCTCAGATATCCTGCTTCTCAAAGCAGAAGCGCTGGCTGCCCAGCCAAGTCCTGATTATGAAGGATCGCTGAATCTGGTAAACCAGGTAAGAGCAAGAGCGAATGCTGCATCGGTATCTATGCCTAGCGGGCGAACATCTATGATAGACTTAATAACAGCCGAAAGAGGCAGAGAGCTTTATCTGGAGGGACATCGCTTTTACGATCTGGTACGTAATGAAAGACTGACTGGCAATGCCCGTTTTGGTGACATCACTACAGAAGACTTTATTGCCGGAAAGTATTATTGGCCGATTGATCCGAGCATCTTCACAACGAATGCTTTAATTACACAAACTCCTTTCTGGGCGCAATTATTAACTCATTAATTCTTTGTATGATTGTTATGAAAAGCAGAAACGTAAAACACATATTATACCTGAGCCTGTTGTCGCTGGCTTTGGCAGTACACGGTTGTAAAAAAGATGATTACTTAGATGATGGAGGCGTTCATACGGCGATAACTCCGTTATCAAACTACGACTACCTGGCAGCCCAGAAGTATCATGATTTTGATACGGTTCTAATGATCATAGATCATTTCGGTTTGAAAGACTCTGTAAATGAAGCCGGAACTTTTTTCGCTCCCACCAACTATAATATAAAAAGGCTGCTGCAAGCCAGGCAAATCGGGACCTTAGATTCTTTTTACACACTGGCTTCTTCTAAACTTATTACGCAGTATATGTTTTCTGATACCAGCATAACATTAGACAATGCCACACCAACAGTTAAAACTTATGACAACTGGGCTGATACCATTGCCGGTGTAAAGAAAATTGCTGAAACGTATGGTGCTGTTACCTCTGTATTTACTTACTACACCTTACAGTACGTAAAAATAAATGGCTACCTGGATGGCACACCCGGCGCCCCGGCGCAAGACCCGTTAGATGCGATATTGGATTGTCAAACGACCGGTATCAGAACATCGGCAGGCAATACCACACTGCATGTTTTATCCAATACCTCTTCTTTAGCTATAAAATAAAACCATTTATAAAAGAGATTCATGAGTAAAATAAAAACGCTATCAACCATACTGGCGGGCGTTGCAATCATCGGTTGCATTGTGCTGGTAAGTTGCGAAAAAAAAGTAGAAGGCTTTTTAAGCGACCGCATTTTTTACCAGGTCAATCCGTTTTACATACAGCAAGGTATAACAGCTGTCTCTTCTTCGCTGGTTGCCGATGGATCCACGGCGCCGCTGCATGTGGAAGTGCTGGCGTTGAGAGATTCGGCGGGAAATGATGCTGATAGTTTGCTTAGCACACCGCGCTCTATTGTTACGTTTAAAGGTGCTATTACCTACCTTGATTCTACGCTCGACTTGCTGAAATTGAAATTACAGGATAGCCTGGTAAGACCTTTCAATATTGCTGAGACTGGTGGCAGGCTCCAATTTACGGCTGCCACCAAGTTTGTTCCAACGGGCTCCTATAATATGGATATTTCGGTCAGCAATACAAGAGGCACCGAAGTATTGCAAAACGTCTGCACTTTTATTATAGGACCTCTCGAAAAGTATTACGACCTGTATTATAACCGCGTAAGATACTGGAATAATGGAACGGGAGATGGAGGTGCCGACAAAGAAGTTGTGAACAGCGCTTTGGTGAGCGTTAGTTTTACCGGCGGTACTGACGTATCTAAAGTGATTTACAAGTTTGTTGATAAAAACGGGAAGCCATTTAACCCGAAAAAAGGTGAGGTCTCGCGCTGGAATATCGGATATGTAGCTGCTATCTTCGATGAATATGATCCGTATTATACGCCTGTGCTTACAGATTCCACTCTTGAGTATCAAATACCCTCTTATGGTATTTCATTTCCTTATGTACATACGGTGTATAGTCCTGATGGTACGGAGTCAACAGATGGAAATCAAAATATAAACCCGGCATTGTGTCGTTACAAGATTTCCGCTTCTGCTAACAAGCAAGGACAGTTGGTACAATCATTTACTTCACTGGATTTTCTAGCAGCAGGTACTTACGTGGTTACGGTAACACTTCCTGATATTGAAAGAAATTATTAAATGGTTGGTCTGCCATTTTACAAATGTGTATTTTTTACAAGCGATCGCATGGTGCTCTGTTTCTACAGACGGCCTTTTTCAATCGCAAATAATCAACACGCGTAGATAATAACTTATTTATTTTTTGAAATTTTCAAGCATTCTTCATCATTATGAAAACAACTTTTCTCATAGTTCTATGCTTTGCTATTGCAAATGTGAATGCGCAAGTAACTAACATAGCGACAACTGCTACCGTCAGCACGTCTTATGTCTCACCTTGGGAGATGTTAACAGCCGTAAACGATGGTTTTACACCCGCCAGTTCCGGTGACAGGGACCATGGCGTTTACGGCAACTGGCCAAATTCGGATTCTATTCAATGGGTACAGTATGGCTGGTCAAAGCAGTATTCGATTGACAGTATTTCAGTTTATTGGTTTAGTGATGAAGGTGGGGTTCTTATTCCTACAACAGCATACGTGGAGTATTGGAACGGCAGTTCCTGGGTAAAAATCGCAGATGTTCCCAAAGTAAAAGATGCATTCAATACCGTTGTTGCAAACATAACTACCGACAGCCTGCGGGTTTCGATGAAAAACACGCAGGAATCAACCGGAATTATAGAATGGCAGGTTTATAAAACGCCTTCTGCCACTACTGGTAAAGAATTATACATCCCAAAAGATTGGCAAGACCCGAATGCAAATATTCCCTGGGATTCTACAATGCGCTGTAAACAATCGTCCAACTTCGCCGTGTTCTGGGGACCGCTGGCTGGTGACGACCCTACCCAATCTACTAATCCGGCTTTGAAATTTGACCCACAGGTTATCCTGGATTCCTTGGAAAATATATACGGCGATTATATCAACAAATGGCATTTGTTACCTGACTCAGGAAATTTGGCTACCTATAAAATACCGGTTATCATTAATAATACATGGCGGGAAGGCTTATACACCGGCTATCTTTTTGGAGGTGGTTTCGACAATATCATCGGCGCTATGTTCGTTGACCCGATAGCAGCTATGTCAACAGATTCATGGGGCTTGTCGCACGAGTTTGCGCACGCCTGCCAGTACATGATTACAAATTCTTTGTATCCCGGTCATGGTTTCAATGATGCTCAAAACGGGTTCTTTTGGGAAACCCACGCCCAGTTTATGGCATGGCAACGGCATCCTGATGGGTTAGGGAATGCTGACCCCGCGCGTGCCCTCAATTTCACTTCCTACACGATGTCCTCCGCGCGTAAGCACTACGCGAACCTGTATTATTTAGAGCTGCTGAAAGACAAATACGGGATCGATTTTATTGGCAGAATCTGGAGGGAAGCCGATGCCACACAACACGAGCATCCGTTTCAAACCATTCAGCGACTGATGAGTACCGACCAGGCCGGCATGAATAACTTTTTTATGGAACATGCCATGAGGAATGTGGAATGGGATTATGGAACCCAATCGTATATCAAACCGGTAATGGATGGCATAAAAGCCGATCCGAATCTGAACTGGCGCCCGACTGATATCCTCGATTCATTAGGTAAAGATTATTATACCATACCCAATGCTTTGGCACCACAACAGTATGCGTACAACATCGTGCAATTGTTTGTAAAAGATTCTTCGTGCTCCCAACCCTATGTCCATCTTACATTCAAAGGCCATGTTGACCCGAATGCAAGCTCCGGCTGGTTGTATGGTTTTGTAAGTGTTGATGCCAATGGCAGAAGTACATACAGTAACCAATACTCTGACAGCGAGGTAACGTATAAATTTCCACAAGGCACAAAAGAATATTACCTGGTAGTGCTGGGCGCTCCCACAACGTTTCATGTGCATACTGATTTATTTGAGATCGGTTTCCCCAAGGAGTTCCGCTATCCATGGGAAGTACACATGAGCGGTATGGTTCCCAAAGGATATCAAACCGATTTTCATAGTATTGCAGGGATAGCCGGCGCACCACATCCGAATGGCGGTGGTTTTGTAGCAGCTACAGCACAGGTAGATGCAACGGCTTATGTGGCCCCGCATGCAGCAGTGCTGGATAACGCACACGTAACCGGCAATGCAAAAGTGCTGGATAAAGCCACTGTGCGGCAGGATGCAGTGGTCTCAGACAATGCTGTTATTTCCGGCTTTGCCGATGTGTACGGTGCATCCGTTGTTAAAGAAAATGCAACCGTATCCGACAGGGCAAAAGTGCCTTTTACAACCGTATCAGATACCTCGAAGATCACAGATAACGCTGTCGTAAACTATGGTACCATCATCGGTGGCTCCATCATGGGTGGCAATGTATTTTCGTGGGGTGCAATAGTAAGTAATAAAGGCGAGTTTGGTGGCGATGCCGAAATATTCAGTGCCTGCGCCAATGGTGGCAGGTACCTGCAGGCAGATGGCTTGCTTTCCCGGCCGGGTGCAGTGCCCCGCGGGTTCTGCGACGGCAGCTATGACAATATTCTTAACGTAGATACCAATGCTGTCTACGTTCCTTTTGGCGAAGCTAAAATGGCTTTTGGCAACACCGTTCAATGTGGAACCGTAACCGGCACTGCAGGCGCACCACCAGTTGTAAATGCTGGTGCCGACCAGTCTATTTTGTCGGCTGCCGGCACTGCTGCTCTCGCTGGCAACGCATCTTCTCCTGCCGGCTCTATCATGAGCACACAATGGGTGAAGATAACAGGACCGGATGCTTACACGATAGCCGACAGTGCCAATCTATCCACTGCCATCAGCGGGCTAACCGTTGGCACTTACCAGTTTAAACTGGTTGCGACCGATAACAACGACAACCAGGCAAGTGATACCCTTATCATAATTGTTCGTAAAAGCAATGAACCGCCGGTTGTGAACGTGGGTTCAGATATTACAATTACATTGCCCGATAATGATGCAAATGTAGTGGGCACGTCCAGCGATGCTGACGGCGTGATAAAAGCTATTGCGTGGAGGCAGATCTCCGGTCCTTCAACAGCTTACATCGTGAGTCCCGGCAGTTTATCCTGCGTGATGGATAATCTGGCAGAAGGTATTTATACATTCACCTTAACGGCAACCGATAACGACAGCGCAGCGGCTTCCGATACAGTAATGGTTACAGTAAACAAAGCAGCAACAAATATCAGTTCGGGCCGCATTACAACACCAATGGTATTTCCTATCCCGGCAACGGATATGGCTACGGTGAATTACCCGGCTGCTATCGGCGGTGTGCTTTCGGTATACGATACGAAAGGTGCTAAAATGCTTACAAAGCAAATTCCGGCGGATACTAACACCATTTCGTTTTCGGTTAAAAACTTAGTGACTGGCGTGTATTTTATCCGCATAGATACTTACAGTCACGACAAGTATAAACTGAAACTGATTGTTGCCCATTAATATCTTATCCAAGGCATCGCTTTCCTCATGGTAAGCGATGCCTTTCCTCAATTCCTGTTTATCTTTTATCATTCTGTTTATGAATAAGAAATATATTTCGGCGGCTGCTTTGTCTTTGTTTTTATTAGTTATTACGGCAGGTAATACACAAGCGCAAACATCTATGGTAAACGTGGCTACCAGTAGCGCGCCCTTTTTACAAATCCCTCCCGATGCGCGTAGCGGCGCGATGGGCGATGTCGGCATTGCGCTATCTCCAGACGCTAACACAACATTCTGGAACAACTCTAAAGCGGCATTTGCAACTGCGAAAGCCGGTATAGCAGCCAACTATATTCCCTGGCTGTCCGACCTTACAGACAATGTGTTCCTAGCATCCATCGGCGGCTATTACAAACTGGATGAAACGTCTGCTATAACGGGTGGCGTTCGCTACTTTAATATGGGTGATATCAACCTTACCAATGATGGAACTACTGTGCTGGGCTCCGAACGCCCGCGCCAGTTTTCCATTGAAGGCGGTTATTCGCTGAAAGTAAGCCGCCGCTTTGGGGTTGGCGTTTCCCTGCGCTATATCAATTCCAAATTAATGGAGGGTATGTATGCCGGGAAAGCCTACAGCAGCGGTAACGCTATTGCAGGAGATGTTTCGGCTTATTACAATGCAGTAGATTCAAACGGAGCAGGCTTTTCGGCAGGTCTTACGCTATCGAACATTGGTTCTAAAATGAACTATACCCATGGTGCGGGTAATAAATATTTTTTACCCGCCAACATAGGCATCGGCGCGACCTACACATGGGTATTGAATGTAGACAACAAGCTTACCTTATCTGCGGACGGCAATCATTTATCTGTACCGGTATTAGACTCTGCGAACGAAAGTGATTACTTTGATAAAAGCGTGATCAGCGGTGTAGGGTCTTCTTTTTCCAACAAAGCCTGGACAGCAGCTATTGGCGGCGAGTATGGTTATAATAACCAGTTCTTTGCTCGCGCCGGTTATCATTGGGAAACGGAATATGCGGGTGATAGCAAGTTTGTAACGGCCGGTGTAGGTTTAAAGCTAAGTGATGTAAACATCAATGTTTCGTACCTGTTTCAAACAGGAAGCGGTGTAAGCCGTAACCCATTGTCGAACACATTGCGCTTTGGTGTGCTGTTCGATTTGGGCAGTAAAAATAAATAGTTATGGCTCTTATCCCTCTTGTGCGTTAAATAGATCTGCCTGTTCAGGCGGCTCTATTTAATAATAAAATTATAAGTCGTTCATCAGCAAAATAAGGTATTAACAACCAACACATGGCTTGAAATATTTCTGTTAGAAAAAATCCATAATTAATTTATAAATACTTATTACTTAAAAACGCTGCCTTTATGAATAATTCTACGGTAATTGCTAATGTAATTTTCATTTGTCCAACTCTAATTATTTTCTTTTTCACTTCCTTTATTACTTATAATCTGCCGGAACTTATTTCTGCCCCTCTACTCAGGATGAGTTAAATAAAACGTTTAATGAAAAACCACTTCGCCAGCCTGATGTTGACTATTTGGAAGAGAAATTGGCCCCTGATAAGTAACCTGTTTATAAGCCTCTTACAACTCATCTTCACTGGCATTGATATATATCACTGTTGTACTAAAAACCAGATAATGTACTGTGAATATTTTGAATTTAAACATAGCATTGATTGTAACCAAAATGAATATGTAGCAAAAGGTTTTATCGGAAAACAATTTTAGTGCTTCTTACAGTTGGGTTATAATAACATACCGAAGAACTTAGATGAACCAAATACCGAAATCTTACTGTTTGAAGCTATTTTAGGAGGAACAATATCATCCTTGTTACTCAAATTAAATAGTTACAAAGTCTAATTTGGGAAGTAACAATTGAATAATTGTATCATCATTGTTTTGCCGTAAATAACAGATTCTAAATTTATTTTTTTATTTATGCATTCAGTCTGGGCTTTTCAAATGAAGTAAACTATCAATCATTGCAAAAGATTTTTGACATATACAGCAGGAAGATCAAATGGCAATTTGGTCAATAAAAATAATCTACTGCTCAAAAAATATTCGATTTAAATTTATTATCCGACTTTTCCCTTCTTTCAGCTTACATTTTTACTTTTAAAAAGTATAACACAAGAATTGGTTTCAATATAAAAAATATCCAGTTCAACATAAAAGGAACGTTGTTTACAAATACCTCTTTATTTAGGAAAATATTATAGTTGTAATACACCTGCACATAAAGTCTGCAAAATTTAATATCTTAACAGAAAGGATAATATTTATACAGTATGAGTCAATTTTTGTGAATGAACATATAGCCTTAAAAAAGGATCTTACATATTATTATAATTCTGGTAAGAAGCTTATGAAAATTATGAAAAACAAAAATTTTTTTTGGTGTTTGTCGCTGGCTGTTTGCCTGCTATCAAAGTCCTTATTAGCGCAGCAAACGGACACAGTCCACTTTACTTTATCACTAAACAATCCGGCTTCTCACAGTGCTCATGTAACGATGTTTTGTTTAGTAAAAAAAAGAGAACTTATACGGATAAAGATGCCGCAATGGACCCCGGGATATTATCAAATTATGAATTATGCAAAAAGAGTCAGCCATGTCAACGTGACGGATGGTTTGAACCACTCTATGTCATATAAAAAAATCAATCTGAATACATGGTCAATCCAAACAGGCAACTCAGGCAAAATAATAATTGATTATGATGTGCTGGCAGACAGCCCTTTTGTTGCAACCAGCTTCATCGATACGACTCACGCTTACCTCACACCGGCTGCCACATTTCTATACGTAGAAAAACAGATACAAAGACCGGTAAGTGTAACGATACAAAATTACGAAGGCTGGAACCGCATAGCTACCGGATTGGATTCTGTAGCGCAGGGAACCTATACGGCACCCGATTTTGATGTCTTATATGATTGTCCGATACTGGCAGGCAACCTGGAAGAGTTATCATCTTTTACAATAAAAGGAGCTTTGCATCGCTTCATCGGCTATAAGCCAGGCAACTTTGATAAAGCAGCTTTTATGAACGACATGAAGCGTATTGTTGAAACGGCAACCCATACAATCGGCAATATTCCTTATCAGCATTACACTTTTCTCGGCATTGGTCCGGGCAATGGCGGTATTGAACATCTTACCTCATCAGCAAATAGCTTTGATGGCAGCACGTTGAATACCGAAGAAGGCAGAAAAAGAATGCTTAGTTTTCTGGTTCACGAATATTTCCACAATTACAATGTAAAGCGAATTCGCCCTATTGAGCTGGGGCCGTTTGATTATGATAATGGCAGTAAAACCAAACAGCTTTGGGTATCGGAAGGCTGGACAGTGTATTACGAATATATGGTATTAAAACGCGCCGGCATCCTTACTGATACTGATCTGAATAATGATTTCCGCTCCAACATCGTAGCCTATGAAACCCATGCCGGAAAGAGTCATCAATCCTTATCGGCAGCGAGTGCTGAAACCTGGAGTGATGGTCCTTTTGGCAATGACCCTGAGAAAACAATTTCATATTACGACAAGGGGCCCGCAATAGCTTTGTTGCTCGACTTTGCCATACGGCACGATACACAAAACAGCAAATCGCTGGATGATGTGATGCGTACTCTTTACAATACTTACTACAAGCAGAAGCATCGCGGATTTACAGAAGCGGAATTGAGAAAAACATGTGAAGAAACAGCCGGTAAATCATTGTCTGAGTTATTCGATTATGTGTACACGACAAAGGAAGTGAACTATACCAAATACCTGGCTTATGGCGGCCTGACGATTGATGCTGCCAATGGCTCTTTTACCATTCATCCATTGCAGCAGACAGACGCTTTACAAAAAAAAATATTGCAAAGCTGGCTGGGTAAGTAAGTTATTTAAGCGTAAAGGAGAATCGGTGTACAAAGCCGGTTAATATTGGTTTAGGTAAACCAATATTTTTTGTATCTTTTTACAAACGCATTCTTTACTTACCTAAGCGTTTATTTCACAAAATACGTAACGATGATCATCAATAAAAAATCAGCTTCATTTGTAATAGCAGCTTGTTGTTTTTTATCGGTAACCAGTTTTTCGCAGTCTTACTTACCTGAAAAAAACAATCCTAAGATCAAAATACAACCAGCCATTGGTTTGAAAGCTTATGCTTTTAACCTGAAAGATGTGAAGCTTACCGAAGGAAGTCCCTTCAAACATGCGATGGACATTGATGCCGGCTACATGCTTGCGCTAAAGCCTGACCGGTTGCTGTACCGCTTTTATAAAAATGCGGGCCTGCCGGTAAAAGATTCGATTTATGGTGGCTGGGAAAACGATGGCTTGTCCGGTCACACATTGGGACATTATCTTTCTGCCTGTTCTATGATGTATGCATCCTCGGGCAACAAAGATTTTAAAGATAGAGTTGATTACATCGTAGGCGAATTAACCAAATGTCAAACCGCAAGAAAGACTGGTTATGTAGGGGCGATTCCCAAGGAAGATTCGCTTTGGTATAAAGTACAGCACGGCATCATCAAAAGCGGCGGCTTCGACCTGAACGGTGCCTGGAGCCCTTGGTACACCGTGCACAAAGTGATGGCAGGTTTGGTAGATGCCTATCTCTATTGCGATAACAAACAAGCCTTAACTATTGTAACCAAAATGTCTGACTGGGTGGGAGACATTGTAAACCCACTTACCGATGAGCAGCGTCAGAAAATGCTGAAGTGTGAGTATGGCGGCATGAACGATGTGCTGGCAAATATTTATGCCATCACAGGCAATAAAAAATACCTGACGTTATCGTACAAGTTCTATGATGATTTTGTAATGAAGCCGCTTGCAGAAGGAAAGGAAGACCCCATTTCGGGCAAGCATTCCAACACGAACATCCCGAAGGCAATCGGCAGTGCGCGGCAGTACGAACTGACATCATCCAAAAGTGATGAAACCATTGCTGCAAGATACTGGAATATTACTGTGCATGATCACACGTATGTAAATGGCGGCAACGGCAATTATGAATACCTTGGCGCGCCGGGCAAGCTGAATAATGCACTTAGCGACAATACTACCGAAAGTTGCTGTGCCTACAATATGCTAAAGCTAACCGGGCATTTGTTCAGCTGGCAGCCGGCATCGTCCCTGATGGATTATTATGAGCGCGCTTTGTACAATGATATTCTTACTTCGCAAAATCCGGATGATGCCACGATGCTTTATTTCGAGCCGCTGCGCATGGGAGGTAAAAAACAGTTCAGCGATTCGTTCAACACCTTTACCTGCTGCGTTGGCAGTGGTATGGAGAATCATTCCAAATACACAGAAGATATTTATTTTGAAGGTGCTGATGGCAGTTTGTATGTCAATCTTTTTATTCCTTCCCAACTGAACTGGAAAAGCAGGCAGGCAACTATCACACAGCAGACCTCTTACCCTGAAAAAGGTGTGAGTTTTATTACTATAAACACGACTTCTCCTTCTTCTTTTTCGGTGCGCATTCGCCAGCCGTGGTGGGCAAAACAAACTGGCGTTATTAAAGTTAATGGCAAGACAGTTAATACTCAAAGAGATTCCACAGGCTATCTGGTTGTCAACAGGAAATGGAGCAATAATGATAAGATAGAAGTCTTTTTTCCCATGAGTCTCTACACCGAAAGCATGCCCGACAATAAAAACCGCGTGGCAATGATGTACGGTCCGCTGGTACTGGCAGGCAACCTGGGTGATACGATGCCCGACCCTGTCTACGGAACACCTGTATTACTCACGGACAACCGCAATGTAAGCGACTGGGCGGTGCAGGATAAAGTTCAGCCGCTGCTCTTTCACATGACAGGTGTGGGCAAACCCTTCGATGTTGCCCTCTCGCCGTTTTACAAGAATACTAATAATTATTACAGCGTGTACTGGGACTTCTTTACCACAAAAGACTGGACAGCACGGCAGGCAGAATATGAAGCCGAAAAGCAGCACCGGAAAGAAGTGGAGGGAAAGACCATCGACATCATGCGCCTTGGCGAAATGCAGCCGGAACGTGACCATAATTTAAAAGCCAGCGAGCAGTCGTATACTGGCGATGCCTTTGGCAGAACCGGCAGGGAAGTGCGCAATAACGGATTCTTTTCATTTGATATGAAGGTACAGTCAAACGTTGCCAATGCGTTGCTGTGCACCTATCTCGGCGACGATAAAAACCGCACCTTCGACATCCTGATAGACGATAATGTGATTGCTTCCGAAGAACTTACCGGTGGAACTACGGGCAAGTTCTTTGATAAGGTTTACGACATTCCCGTACAACTGATTGCAGGCAAAACAAAGGTAGTGGTGCGCATACAGGCAACAAACGGTAAAACAGCGGGCAGGTTATTTGGCTGTAGAACGATACGGAAATAAATTATGTTTAAAAGCCAAACGAATTACCATGAATGTGCTACTATTTGGAGAAATCTGCTCCTGAACTATAAATTTTGGTATACCTGATCACCTTATTTCGTTAATCGTTGCGCAGTAAAATGATTGATTGCAAGAGGGGTTTATGTAAAAGGTTAGCAGGATCAGGTGATCTCTGTACACGAAATTTCCATCCAAGTGGCCTACATAAAAATCAAGAAGTTATGTTAACCGCGTAGCTTCTTTTTTATTTTTGATACATACCAGATAAATACATTTTCATTGGTATGTCATGCCTTTTTTTATACACTTTCCTTTACTAGGAATGATTTCGGTTTAGTCTTACCTGTTTACTCTGTTTATCTATTTCATCCAGGGTGTTTCTTTTAATGCTGCAGTGCCCACTCATCCACTTCTGTTCTTTTAAAATAAATCAATTTACCGTTTGGCTGATAATAAGGAATGAGTCTTCCGCTTGTCAGCTTATACATGGAGGAAGCACTTCTGCCTAAGTACAGACAGGCTTCTTCAAAGGTCAGTATCTCTTTTTGCAGAAGGTATAACATCTTATCCGATGCTGCCCCCTTGCACACTTTTATTTTTTTCCACTCCATACCTCCTTATAAGTTTTATGATTCGTCACTTTATAAAAATCCGGTTTACTAAGAAATGATTGTAGGAAGAAATGTACCTGATGTAACCATACCGATGTAACTCCCATATGTTCTTATTGAGAGTTGCAATTCCAGAACGCCTCTTGAGCAGATATAGCAATCCTTCTCTTTATCATACCTGAAGCCTTCCCGATAGGGTTTGTACTGAAGGGAGTTGGGGATGTAGCCTGTGACGTTATGATCTTCCAGTGTAGATTTCGCTAAATTAAACCACTGATTTCATGGAGAAGTAACCAGCAAAATAATTGATTGTCAAGGTTTATAATGATTAACACCTTGCGGAAGGTGTGATCAAGGGTTGAGAAATCATCTACCTCTGGCAGTTTAATGGTGTTCGATATCTTCAGGTCTTCTGCCGCGCACAAGCCAAACCGCACCAATGCCGGCGCATCTACACAAGCCGGTTCCCGCAGCTTTGTTTTTCCTTTGCCAACGGTATGATTTTTAAGTTAAGGGTTTTATCTCCCAAATCATTAGCGACAGTATTATGGTCCGAATTTAGTCGGATATAATCCACATCTACGTCATTCTGTTTCTCCATCTCCGTGCCAGTTACATATGTCCAGCGCTCAATGTTATCGCTCCAGTAGTCAGCCGTTTCGCGGCAATATTGTGCTAATTCAGCATGCTTGTTTTCATCGGCAATATCTGCGGCTGCCAGCAAGTCTTCTACCTCAGCAGCCAGCGTAAAGGTCGTGAATTCAGGCTCTTCTTCCCAGCGGTCATGCTGTGTGCAAGGACCGTTTTTTATTAAGTAAGCAATGGCTTTTTTAATGATGGGCCAATACCGGTCCATCCGGTCTTTATCATTGCCTTGTCTTTATTCCAACGGTCAACCAGCACCATGAGCAAAGCCGTTTGATCCATCTGTTTGCCCTTCCAGTGCGGCGTGCCTTCCAGCCACATGTTCTGCGGCCAGCTGCCATCGGCGTTTTATGTTGTCATCAAATAGTTTACAATGCGTAGTGCATCGTCTTTTGTTTTTAAAGCAAAAAAGCCACCTGCACTTTACGAGGTCTCTTGGCCATACCAAATGATAGCCGCCTTTATCCTTATCACCTTTCGATTCTCTCCACGGGATAGACAGGCAGGCAACTCTGCAAGCCAATATTGATTGTAACGTAGCGGGTCATTTGTACCTGAATGCAGCCAGCTGGTTTGGCATTACCATAAACAACGACAAGCTGAATTTGTACAGCTATAACAGCGTTTTATTAACACAAAGAATAGAAACCAGTGTATTCGGGGTTGCAGTTCCGTTTAACAATAACGAGCTTACCAAATTCAATGCAGGCTTATCATTCCGCGTAGATCGCAACCTTAACGTGTTTCATAAAATTAACAAGCATCTTTTTCTGCTTAAATAGCAAACGATTGATTTTACATCAGTTTTCAATTGCATAAACTGTATCAATTGATGATTATCACTGCTCCGGTTCTTCACAATTTTCCGAACGGCGAAAGAAGCGACAAAGCAGGTCTTCTTCTCCGCAATCTGTGTTGTATAAAGAAATCTGATTACTACCGATGAAGCTGATTGTATGATGTCCGCAGACTGCTTCGTAACTCGCAATGATGCATTTATAAGTTTAACTTTTCTTCCCAACAGTTAAGGCATTTTCTCTGACAGATAAGAAATCGTTGTCACAAATAACAAACCGCCCCATGAATTATGAGACGGCTTCTTTAAAATTATATGTTAGCAATTGCAAATACTCAATATTATTTTATGTCGGCGTTTCCCAGAAGCGATGACACAGGGCACATTGAGATGGCGCCAAGCGCAACCAACCCTTTAAGGCTGGGATTAGCAACACCACTATTGGGAGTGCCGCTGACTAACAAGCCTTTCTGAAAATTATTTGCAATTTTGCCTGCATCAGTAAGCAGCGTACGCTTACCAGCGTTTATCGCCGCATCAGTCCATACAACTAGGTGAAGGTCCCACACCGGGCTATACTTTTTATCGCCCGGTTCTTCCTGAATGATATTAAGCGGATCACCTTCTCCAAATAACGCTGATTGAAGACCCTGACGCTCTGGATTGTTTACACCAAGCTCTCCGTTAACAACCGGAATAATAGCCTCACGTGCCGAAGTTTCCTCATCGTCAGAGGCTAATCCCGGAGCCGCATCCAGGTTCGGCGCCCAGGTAGAACCTTCTATGGCAGCTACCATTTCACTCGAAGATTCCTGATGGAGATACAGGATTTTTTTTCCGTTGTAAAAGCCATTGAACTGATCCAGGGTCACCTGACGTTTATTGAAGTTAATGTTCATAATAGCATCATGCTGTCCCGAGGCATTGGCTACCTGTGATGCGTTATACACAATTCCGTTTCCGGTCGTTACCAGCGGGCTATATTTAGCATCGCCCGCTGCGCCGGCATGATAGGATGCAGGCGGAAACCCGGCAGGACCTGGCACAACAGTACGCTCCCGGCTAAAATCTACGGTACCTTCAAAATCAAGTAGTGCATTTTGAGATTTGATGTCTGCTTCCTCAGGCATCAGTTTGCCGGTTTGTGCATGTAGTATCCGTACATGCTGAACAGCTGCGGTTCCTAACGCGTTGGCTAATTTAGGAGCAAAGTTAACTCCCAGACTCTCGGCCATTTTTTTATCCGATGATTCAGTCACAATGTACCAAACGGTTTGTCCGTCATGCTGCCCTTTAAAGAGAGGCATTGTAATATCTCCTTTTTTAACGTTGATATTGATTGCACTTTTAATGAACAATTCTTTTATCCCGTTATTGTTTGCTTCCAGCCGGTTAAGCGTTTGAGCTGTGTTCAAATCTGCGTTATGTTCGGCTATCTCAGATTTTTGACAGCTTGCGAGAACGAAAAGCAGACTGAGTAAACAGCCAGCTGCAACGGTAAGTTTGCGGAGAGACATTTTCATAGCGGGGAAGTAATTGCGCGAAAAAGGGGTTTCTGCAGAAGGAGTTTTCATAGTAATTTTAAGTTTGTTAAGACACAAAACTCATTAATAGAAACAATATAAATTTACCTATATCAATAAAGTACAATTTAAGTATAATTAGTATTAAAAGCGTTATACTTTCGTGATATTTGATTCCGGTTCCGGCACCGTATATCCCAATTCAGCGAAGTGTTACATAGAGGACTTGGTGAAGTTTGCCCCCTTAACCTGTCCCATATTTTTGTTTGGCGGCGCGGAAGCCGGTTGTAATGGCATGAAGTTGTCTGAGCCCCTGCCACAATGTTTTTTCGACGGGCAGAAGCTGCTTTTTGCTTGCCATAAAGCCGCCTAACACCGCTACTGCCACCACAAAATCTTTGACTGTTTTTACGCTTCGGTTGCTTACGTTCTGTACCACTTCTATAGTTTACCCGTAAATGTACAGGGTGGCTTCCTTTTCGCCTTCTTTTCTTGCTAAATACTGCAGCTACAGCAGATGCCAGGCGATGAGAGAATACAGTTGCAATACATTAGCAAGTCACTCAAAACCGCTGATCTGTAACTGCTCTATCAGCAGTGCGCATTTGAGTACGTAGTGAAAGCGCTCTATCTTCCATCTGAGTGAATAATACCGGCAGGCTGTCATAGCATCTTAAAGTGTGTCTGCCGGCAAATCGGTGAGCAGCACCCATTCTATTGCATCCGCATACAGGGAAGTTTCCCTGACATAAATCGACACACCTCAGTTTTTTTATTTCGCTTTAAGCAAAATCTCACTTTTCTCCATCCCTTCCACCTCTGCTTTTACCCAAATGGTTCCCTTTCCTTCCGGCAGGATGATGGCAAGGCACTTTCCCGATACGTAGTGTGTAAGGGTCGCTGAAAGCTTTGGCATCGTCAGGGTGTTATTGCCAAACGTCTTTTGCCTCGGTAATATCATCAATTACGATGTATCCGCCGCGATTCCGTTTTGCAGGTGTTTCCTGCACATTACCCCAATGCGCTATCATCTTTCCCTCTTCAAAACGGAAAATCGGAAAGCCAATGTTAAGATCGAAGACATTGTGATCGGTTTGTGCAAAACACAATTGCCATCTTCGAATACTCCTGCTGTGTTTACGTTAGCTGACCTGGAAGTAATTGCTGACATAAAGTAAGCTAACAAGTGAATGGTTGTCTCTATTATAACTGATGCTATTTACTCCTTCATTTGTGGTTTGTCGTATTGGTGTTTTGCCGGAAGGAGCCATAACAGCAGAGAGATGGGAGTTATGTAAGTTTCGGAAAGAATTTTGTAAGTTTTAGAAAGTCGTTGTCAATACCTTGCAGCACACTTTATTTAACAACGGAATTTTATCGATAGCGGTAATTATTTTCAAGCTACATAGTCATAAAAATACTTTTATTTTTTAAAGGTATAGAGCTTCATTTGTATGGAGAACACAAACAAAACATGAGAAAATTTCAAGAGAATATGAGAATGACCAACCGGAACATGGTGACTGTTTATTTCGTTGCCCCATTGCTTTGCGGAATGGTTGCTTTTTCGTCGTGCGCGACAAAGGCAGCGTTTGCTACTTCAACTGTAGTACCGGCGGCAGAAGGGCAAGTGAAAATTAAAAAAGATGGCAACGACAACTACAAGATAGAATTGCATGTAGAGCACCTAGCAGACCCAAAGAGACTGCAGCCTTCCAAAGAATATTATGTTGTATGGGCGCAAACAGAGCACGATGTGGTAAAGAACCTGGGACAGTTGAAAAGCTCTACCGGCTGGTTTTCGGATACGAGAAAAGCTTCGCTGGAAACTGTGTCGCCTTTTAAGCCTGAGGTGGTGTTTATTACGGCGGAAGACCAGGTGGATATTCCTCACCCGATGGGAATAGCTGTGCCTCACACCAACCATTTTTAGAGGGTTGGGTAACCCGTACGTTGCATCGTACTAGGCTTATCATGATTCTCTTTACCCAATTATTGGTGTATCAGAACAGTACAGCTAGGCTTAACAATAAAATGGTCGTTTTAGGGTTTACCTTACCTGCTTGTGGATAATGAGCAGAAAAGTATAAGATGGAAGGCGTGACATTAGGGTGATGTTGCGGCTTTTTCCCCCCATCACATTGTCTCTTTAATTCCTTTCTTCAGCAGCCACCAGTTAATGGGGTAAGCCGTGAGGAAGCCTAAGATCATGGCGATCTGCATCATAAACCAAAAGACAGGATCGGACGCCTCCAGCGAATGATGAAAGATGAGAAAGATGCTGATTGCCATCCAGCCATACATACCTATTTGCCAGAACGTTAAGGAAAGTGTATCAGCTTTTAGCGCCGCGATAACGGCTTCTTTCGGGGCAAGATGTTTCATTGGCTGGATAGCGAAATACTGGAACACGATGCCGATGACAAACGCAATGATATAATCGATGAGCCAGCCACCGTATAGCTTGCTGCCAAACAGCGTAACGGGTACGGCAAGGAGGAAGGTTTCCGCAATTATATCGCCGATGGTACACCCGCTGCCGCAGTGGAGCGCGCCTATCAACACGCTTTGCCAGAACGGCTTTTTGGTGTGCATGTTTATGTCTTTGTTCATGGGCATATCCATGCCTTTCATTTCTCCATGATTCATCTTGTTGTGATGCATCATTTTACCTGCGCTTCCTTTTCGACCGATTGTATAATAAGCCAGCAACCCTAAGGGACCCGAATAGAGGGCAGTTACCGGCCACACGATATTCATGATTTTCATGGACTGGGGATGCCTGACGATATCGGTGAGTATGATGAGGGAGCAAACGATTGCAACGACAATACTGATAATGGCTATGGTTGTAATGTTCATGTGCTGAGAATTATACAAATGCTATAAAAATAGTTGTTCCCGGTTTGTTGTTTACGTACAAAAGAGAATGGTATTTTCACTGGTTATAAAAAGCGAAATCAATGGTTATACCTAAGATCTGATTTTGTAAGATACTAAAGTTATGCCTTACCCGTTAAGTACTTCGCTTTCTGTCTTTAAGCACAACTATCATGTGGAGCTAGTACAACATTCTTTCTGCCTGCGGCTATACATATCGCTGCTCGTCTTCTTTTGCCTTTGAGGTGTGTCGATTCTGCCGGACAGAGAAATTGCTTAGGTTTTGTAAAAATAGTAGTTCTTTTCAAAGTCATTGGGGCATTGATAACCGAGAGATGAGTGCCTTCGTTTTGTGTTGTAATACATCTCTATATACTCAAAGATTTCCGTTTGGGCATCTGCCCTGTTGTCAAAAGCGCCATCCTGCAACAGCTCTGTTTTGAAGCGGCTGAAGCAGGACTCCATAAAGGCATTGTCATACGGGTTATCCGACCGGCTCATACTCTGCAACATCTGCCCCGATGCAATCAGTTCCCGGAGCCCGTTGCCCGCATACTGACCGCCACGGTCAGTATGAACAATCAATCCTTTTGCATCGCTACGGCGGCTCAACAGTGCTTTTTTGAAAGCTGTTACCACCAGCGCTTCTTTCATGTGACTGTCTAACTGCCAGCCGATGATCTTCCGGGAATATAAATCCATCCACACTGCCAGGTAAAGAAAGCTGCCACCTGCCAGCGGGATATAAGTGATGTCGCCTGCCCATACTTCATCCGGTCTTTGTGCCGCCTCTCTTTCCAAAAGTAGGTTGGGGCTAATGGGTAAGGATGACGGCTGTCAGTTGTACGGGGCACAAAGCTGCGGAGCTGGATAGCTTTCAACCCGTTCTCTGTCAGCACTTTACGAACTTTGTACCGGCTTGTCTTTACCTCTGCTGCTTTCAGTTCCGCCACTATCCTGCGCGTACCATAGCGCCTGCGGTGCTCCTGAAAAATATCAACAATAGGTTGCTCCATTTCTTTTTTCTTTTGGTCAGCAAGGCTGCTTCTTTTCTGCTGCTTCCAGTGGTAGTAAGCACTGCGGCTTACCTGAAGCACCCGGCATAGCATCTGTGCCTTGTATTGTCCCGCTTGTGTCTCAATAAACTGGTAGCGCTCCCTCATTGGAAATTTCGGTAGGCTTGATCACCTTATTCCGTCAATCTCTGAGCAGCAAAATGATTGATTAGCAGAGGCTTTTTTGTCAATCGGCATCGGAATTGGATGATCTCTGATACGGAATCTAACAGTCATAAGCAGGAAAAGGCAAGCCTTCGTTGTAACTTGTTCCTTCACCATTTTTAAGCTGAGATGCCACACGGTAAATGCGGTTATAGTTTGGTTGAAAAGTATCATAGCTTAATTCATACTTCACTACAATAACAACAACAAAGAAGCCGCAATGCCAATAGTAAGCCCAGTGATATTAATGAAAGCATATTTTTTATTACGGATAATATTTTTCAGGCCTATTTTAAAATAATTTTTAAACATCATTTGTAAGTTTTAGCTTATAAATATTTTTTACAATTATCTATTCGATTCTTAAATACTTTACCGGATTTGACATGGCTGCTTTAATAGATTGGAAACTTAACGTTACAAAAGCAATACTTAATGAGATGATAGCTGTAATTACAAATATCCACCAGCTTATATTAATTCTATAAGCAAAATTTTCGAGCCATTTGTTTGTAAAATACCATGCCACCGGTGATGCAATAAGTAACGATGCAACAACCAGGCTTGTAAAATCTTTTGATAAAAGCAGTACTAATCCTTTTGTGTTTGCGCCCAATATTTTTCTTATGGCAACTTCTTTTTGCCTGCGTTTTGCTGCATACGCCGAAAGACCAAACAAACCAAGACAACTTACAAAAACGGCTATTACAGTAAATGTAAAAAGCAATGATTTTAGCTTATCTTCTGCGTTATAAAGCTGCGTAAAATTGTCGTCGAGAAACTTATATTCTATCGGGTAATTCGGAGAAAAATCATCCCACGTTTTTTTAACTGAATTGATAGTTTCCGACATATCTCCTGCGTTTATTTTAACGGCAACCTGCCAGGCAGCTTCAGGATAAATTTGCAACACTGTCGTTTCAACTTTATTATACAAACTTTTATAGTTGAAATCTTTTACCACACCAATTATCTTTCCTGTCTTTAAAGAATCCGGATTTGACGCATTCCATGGATGCCAGGCTAGATTTTTTCCAATTGCTTGGTCCGGTGTTCCAAAACCTAATTGCTTTACGGCGGTTTCGTTAATGATGAAAGCATGGCTTGCATCCGTTTTCATCGCTGCGGAAAAATCTCTTCCTGCAACTACATGCAAGCCCAATGTTTTTATATAATCATAACCCGTTGGCGGAGTTAATTAGCCAGCGCATGTTTAACTCTGCTTACTGGTTGATTGTAAATAAATTTGTTTAAGAACTGTAAAATGGTGAGCGCCGTCACCTTAGCAAGTATCCTGGACCTGAAGCCTGTAAAGGACTTGGCGTAATTGCGCTGTATCATAAACTGGTCACACAATTGAGAAAAAACTGTTTCTATTCGCTTCCTTACTTTTTTCAAGATCCACATGACAGGTTTTTGTCCCCCTTGATTGGCTCTTAAAGGCACTTCCAACTGAATGCCTGCCGCCTCAAATAAATTTATCTGATGCTCTCTTCCAATATATCCTTTATCACCCGTTAGGATGCAATTGCTGAACAACTCTTTTACGTCATGCAAGTAATGTACATCATGCACACTTGCCTTAGTTAAATCCAATGATTGTATAACACCTGCCGCTGAACAAACGCTGTGCAATTTATAGCCGTAGAAATATTTTTTCTGTGATGCACAGTAGCCCTTGTCCGGGCGGTGGCACAGGGATTCTTTACCCATTTTATTTCTTTGTTCTCTTGATAATTTACAAATTTCAAGTGGCATGGAATCAATTGCAAATACATCTGATAGTCTGTTAAGCCGCTCTGATAGCAGGTTTCGCACATCTTCCGTTTTTTCAAACAACAGTTTTCTCCGGTCATTATATTGTCTGCGGCTAATCAAATTTTCAAACTCGTTCGCATATTCTTTGTTCAATTTGGAAAACAAATAATTCTCACTGTCAATGCTTAAACATTCTGCTGTAAGGCTTAATGCGATCACTTCAATATCAGAAAATTTTGGCACGGTGCCACGCCGTAAATAATTGCCCTTCTCATTTATTTCATCACTTAAAATATCTTTTATCACCACAATAATTTTATCGAAATTTGTTTTGATGTTGTGCATGTTGCATTCGTAAGTTTAGTCACTCATGTAGACAACTGCACAGCATTTATTGTTGCTGACTATTCAAATTAACTCCGCCAACAGGTAATCATAATCAACGGCTAATTGTGTTGCCGATTGCGATATATTCAAACCATTGCGCGGTACAATAATTTCATCACTTGCAACAGCATCACCAGGAAATCCATAGCCAATAGAAACACGGCTAACATTAGGAATTTGCAACAATTCATTTTTAAATGCGTCAACATGCGCAAACATGCTATCGCTGTGCATTGGAAAAAACATGATTTGGTCTTTGTTGAAACCAAGGTTTTTGTTGTGCAGGTAATTTGACTGTTTATAAACAATAATTGAACTGATGATTAATATAACAGATAAAGCAAATTGAATAATAACCAGGCTATGCCGCAGCCACGAAACTTTACCAGGTTCTGCTTTGTTTGAAATACTTCCTCGCAAAACATTTACGGGTTTAAAAGCTGATAAAATGAGTGCGGGGTAAAAGCCTGCAGCAACGCCAACCAAAACAGTTAGCGCAACTAATAATAAAACTAAAACAGGATTTAAAAATATGCTGAATGAAATATGCTTGTTGGTAAAATTATTAAGCCAAGGCAAGAATATTATTGAAAGAATTACAGCAACAATTACACTTATTAAACACAAGAAAATCGTTTCACCTAAAAATTGAAATATTAATTGTTTTCTTTCGGCACCAATACTTTTTCTTACGCCTACTTCTTTTGCCCGCTGCAATGATTTTGCGGTGGCAAGATTTATAAAATTAAAACAGGCAATAATTAAAATAAATGCAGCAATAATTATAAATGCATTTATATAAATGATGTTTCCGCGGTTAGGAACGTCATTCTTAAAATCGGCGGAGTGTAAATGAATATCTTGTAATGGCTGCAGAAAAGGTTTGTCTGATGAGCCATCATCATTTTCAGAAAATCTTGACTTTTCTGCCACATCTTTTTGAAAAGCTGATTGCAGCGCAGCAATGTTTACACCTTTATTTAATTTTACATAATTGTAAAAATAATTCCAGCCCCAATTTTCCATTTGTTCTTTTGGAATATGAAGCGCAGCCAGCGATGCGAGGTAATTAAACTGCAAATGAAATTTCGGGTTTACAAAAACTACTGCATTTATTTGGAAAGAAATTTTATCTATTATTACTTGCTTGCCAACAGGATTTTCATTCCCAAAAAACCGTTGCGCCATTTCTGTAGAAATTACAATGGAAGAAGTGCCTTCAAGTGCATGAGCCGCTTTGCCAAATTTAAATGTTAGCGGGAATACATTGAAGAAAGTTGAATCAACATACAAACCGCTTTGTTCATATAATTTTTTATTGCCTGCTTCAAGCAACCTTCTTGTGTGCGCTAGCATCATTACACGCGTCATGCTTTCAACGCCCGGAAAATCATTCAGCAATGTAACCGCATACATTGGCGAGTCGGCAGCTAATATGCTTGTACCATCATGATTTGTATTTACATCATAAATGCGATACACCTGTTTACTATCTGGTAAAAATTTATCGTATTGATATTCATCCCAAACAAAAATCCCGATTAATATGCACGCTGTTAATCCTAATGTTAAGCCGGCAATGTTGATGAATGAAAAACCTTTATGGCGATATATATTTCTTAAAGTCGTTTTTAAAAAGTTTTTAAACATGCTTTTCCGGTTAACTACTTTTATAAATACTGAAAATATCTAAAATACGAACTGGCTTATTATTGCATAGCTATCAGCTTCTACCTTTTCACAAAGATTTGACATGTCTGTTAATGCTTTCTTTATAGCTGGATTGTTTTGTAAGCGCTTAATAGGTTCTAAACTTTCCCATGCACCAAAAGAATAAAACACTTTAGCGTTTGACTGGCTTTGAATTAATGTGCCTTTAATAAGCTGTGAAGCTGAAGCCTGCGAAAGCGCTTTTATAAATGCATCCCAGGCAGTAATAAACGAATTTTCATTTCCTTCTTTTACTACATAAAGTGCCTACTGATAAAAATTTTCTTGCATGATATTTATTTTAAAATTTTAAAGTTGAAGTGTCACCGGAACAACATCAGTAACACTTCATTAATTATCAAATCATTTTAATTTCCTTCTCTGTACACAAAATCCGTAAGGCTTACGATAACATTGCCATTGCTTTTACTTAATTTATATTTTGTAGGATGATAACCTGCCGAAGCAAATTTCGCGGGCTGCGGAAAGGCATCTTCAAACCCGCTAATGCTGTCAATAAAAGCTTTTGTAATCATCGGTTCTAAAAAAGTTTGTTTGCCATCGTAGCTGCCATAAATAAACGTGTTAGTAAATTTTTTGCCATTGAATTCAGGCGCCGTTGTATCTGCCCAATGTGTGCCCATTTGCGGCACACCGCCCGGCGTAGATATATAATTGGCAGGGAAAAATTCTGATGCAGGATATATAAGAAATTTTGAACTATCTGTTTCATAAGGCGGGATAGCCATTCGCTCTGCTTCCGATTGATAGTAAAAATGAAAATCAAAATGCGGCAATGTATAAACAGGAGCCGGTTCGTGCCCTTGCGGGTTCCACATAAGATAAGCATGCGTAAAAGGAAGTTTTGTTGCCGAATCATTAAACGGCATGGAAGCCATGTTCATTTGCATGCTGCCGCCTGGTGTGGTTGGAAGGCTTTGCAGAGCTGTTTCATTTATAATAATGGATGCCGTTAATGGTGTACCATCTTTATTTATTTGTACAGTTGTCCATGCTTTGCCGTTTTCAAAATTCATTTCAGGACCTTTTAATTCGCGGGTTACATTATTGTGGTCTTTGTGGCAAGCTGTAATTAAAGCTCCAGCCATACAGCTGATAAGAAAAAACTTTTTCATTTTATTTAATTAAATTTTTGATGTCCTTAAACGAACATTAATAAATGAGGCGCAAAACTATTTTGTAAGCAGTGATTGTTTAATACCCGAAAGTTGTATTTACGTAACCGAAATGTGTAAATGCTTAGTACATGCAAGCATTTAAAAGTATTCGATGTATCTTAATTTCCATACCAGTATAATCTTTGTTTATTAAGCTTAATTGATTTAATAAAGAATAAACAGTGAAGGAAAATATTGCTTAATTAACTACACTTGAATTGTAGCAATAATACTATCTCGCCAAACGAAAATTTTAATGAATTATATATGTCTGAAATAAAAGGTTTTTTAAAGGATGTATTAAACGAAAACCCGCTTTTTGTTTTTGCGATGCCGGAAGAAGCTTCACAAGAATTCAATGATAAAAACATACTCATCACTGGCGTTGGGAAAGCCAATGCAGCTTATTCCCTTACAAAGCAAATCAGTATATCTGCAGCGCCGAGCATTATAGTAAACTTGGTTCTGCAGGTAGCCAATTGTATAAAAAAAAGGAAGTAGTTTGTTGTACAAAATTCATTCAGCGGGACATGGATGCAACGGCTCTTGGCTTCGATATGTATCAAACGCCTTTCTCAAAAGACCCTGTTGTTTTAGAATGTGGTTTTACTGTTGAACATCTTGAAACAGGGATATGCGGCAGCGGAGATTATTTCGAATCAAACCATACAAGCGCCGCTTATAATGTTGTTGATATGGAAGCTTACACAATAGCGCTTATTGCCAAACGTGAACAGGTACCTTTTCTCTGTCTCAAATATATTTCAGATGGCGCCAATGGCAGTGCCGGTAGCGATTGGCAATCAACTTTGCATAAAGCAGCCGTTCGTCTTAAAAAAGAAATAAAACGGTTAAGTAAATAGCCAGCCTTTTCATATTATTCCCATTTATAACTACATATTAAAAGGTTATAGAACAGCAGCTTACTTACTGTTCTATAACTTTCAGGCTTAGCTTTATTACACTATGAAACATGTTTAATGGTTCCTTTTTTATCGTCATTGTCATAATGCATAACAGGCTTTACGGCCTTGTACCTGGTGGACCGAGTAACACGTCACCTATTTCTTTACAGGTTTTTTTAAACAGTTCCATATCTACTTCCCGACCAGAGTCCGGTGGAACACCAGCTGTTTTAACCAATTTAGCGAAGCCGCTTGGCGAAGCAACCACGATTCCTTCAGTTGGTTCATTGGAGTTAAGTAAAGCATGTGGCATATTCGCAGGAATCGTTAGAGAATTTCCTGCTTCTAAGATTACAGTCTTGTTTTTCAAAAAAGCGGTTATTTTTCCTGATATGATATAAAGCGTTTCTGAGTATTTAGTATGCATGTGCAAAGGAACTTCAGTGCCAGCATCGAGAATGTTTGTAAGCAAATCGAACTGCTCGCCCGATTCTGAACCGTCAACAATTACTTCCATATTTCCGCCGAACAGGCGCAATTTTTCTTTTTTATTCATGTTAATCAATTTAAATGTTTGTGATAATTAGAATGATGTATTTATTTGCTAAGATTACCAATCCCGTTAAACACATTATTAGGGTCGTACTTCTTCTTTATTTTTTGTAGCTGTTTCAAGTTGTCGCCAAAAGTGTAGGCAATCTGTTCGAATTCATCAGGACCTATAAGGTTTGCATATCCACCGGGAAAAGCAGATGGTTCCAATGCCTTTGAAAGTTTTGTAGCCCATTGCACATGTTGCTGTATATTTTTTTCAGCCTCATCCCAGCAGGCAATTATTTCAATCATATAATGGGGCTTGCGCAAAGGAAATGCTGTATGATTAGCGGGAATATTTGCAGCTTCACCTTTCAACAAATGCAGGTAAATTATAGAAAGTGGCGAGGATGAATTATCTATAGCACTCATCATCGAACTGATAGTTGTATTATTTAGAGAAGATATTGACCGGGTTTGTACATGACAATTTGAGCCGGATTTGCGCAAATTTTCGCTCATCAATTTTATTAACTCACCATAAGTTGTTTGATTAACCTGCACTTCAATTGGTGTAGCTAATTGTTTTAAACTTTCAATAAATTTTTCACCTTCTGAAATTGATTCATCAAACCAGAATGGCATCAGGTTTATAACAGGTTTACCAGTCGGTCCGGTTATTAATAAAGTATCAACAGCGAATTGAGATGGCGCAGTGGCAACAATTTTATTAAGCCCTTGTAAAACCTGCATGACATCTGCACCATTAAACAGAATGCTTCCTGCCAGCAATGGCTTAGCATCATGCAATCGTATTTTGAGAGAAGTTATCACTCCAAAATTGCCGCCGCCTCCGCGTATCGCCCAAAAAAGGTCAGGATAATTTTCATCATCAATCTTGCACACAGTACCATCACCCAGAATTATTTCAGCGCCTATAACATTATCAATCGCAAGCCCTAAACATGATGAAAGCGGGCTGTAACCACCGCCCAATGTAAACCCGGTGTAACCAATAGCATCACACGTGCCTGAAACGGGCAGCAAATCGTGTTGTTCGGCTGCACGTATCACTTCCATAGCAAGCGCACCACCCTGAACTACCGCTGTTTTTTCAACCGGATTTATTGTAACACGATTCATGCGGCGCATATTAAGTTGTATGCCGCCTGGAACAGTTGCTCTTCCTGCCAAATCGTGACCACCATTTTTTACAGATAGTGAAATGTTATGCTCACGTGCAAATTTTAATGTTTCAATAATATCTTCATTATTTTCAGGCAGTATAACAATTCGCGGTTGCTGTTTTACAGCTTTATTAAAAAGAGCGGCAGCTTTAGTAAAGCCTTCATCTTTTGTAGTGATTACTTCACCTTTAAGGTTTGATTTTAATTCTTGTATGTTGCTCTGCAAATCTGGTAAGCTCATCATTTGTTTTTATTTTAATGAATAAATCCGTTTACGCTTGTTATAATCGTTTGTAATTTTGCTTTTGCGGGTGCAAAAATATTCAGGCACACTTGCCTGAGCTATAACCAAAAGCTGTAAGGAACTCACCTATTTACAGATAGTAGAATTGGATGGCTCAGTTGGATAGAGGGAAATCTAAACAGGGTAATGTTCGCGGTGCAGACATCTTCAATAATACATGCTTCTTTACCAGGGAATTTCGCCTGTGTCGGGGTTAATATCTTCACTAAAAAACTTTCCCGTCGGTCCATCTTTGTCAATCAAAGCATATTTAGCGATACGGTTTCCCGCATCCTGAAGGTTGCCTGCTCCACGCTGATGATTGAAATCGGTTTTTGTAGAACCCGGGCTTACAGCATTTACTTTAAAAGGTGTATCCCGCAGTTCATATGCCAAAAAAATCGTGTACATATTCAAGGCTGCTTTTGAGGATTGATATACAGCTCCTTTATGTTTGTAATCTTTAAACTCTGGATTGCTATGTAAAGTGAGCGAACCCTGGCTGGAGCTTACATTTACAATGCGTGGTTCAGGCGATTTTTTTAATAAATCGAGAAAAGCTTGCGTTACCCGAATAACACCATACAGGTTTATGTCAAATACGTATTTGAAAACATCAACACTTGTGCCCGTTGCAGTATGCATAATGGGTTTATCTCCAACAAATGCTATCCCGTTTAAACCTGCGTTATTAATAAGTACATCCAGCATTTCTGTGTTTGCGCCTATTTGTATACGGGCAGCATTTAATGAATCCTGATTGGTTACTTCTGATTGTATTGCTTCTGCATTTTCCAGCCCTTCGGCTTTCAATTTTTCAACAGCCGCTAAACCATTTTTTAAATCACGGCTACCTAAATAAATATAATATCCTTTCCGTGCAAGTATTTTTGAAACTTCTAAACCAATGCCTTTGTTGGCTCCGGTAATTAAGGCTGACTTCATTTTATTATTTAAATTAATGATGTGAAGGAGATTCGCCAAAAAAAATCATTTATCAAATTATAGAATGATAATTCCGTTTTGCTTAGATTAATATCCCATAAAATTATTTCATAAACAGAAAGATAATCCTACGCAAAAGTTTTGCTGTTTTCTTTGCGGATGGAAAAATATTAAGATATAACTGCTTAACTATAACCGAAGGCTGCAATAAACTCACCTATTTATTTACCGCGTTTACATGGTTGATTTTTTATCGTTTGCATAATAGAGTAATTTGAAAAATGAGTAATTAATAAAACCTCCTTTTGATGATTAATGCAACAGCGATATCATATATCGGGGACATAATTTGCAGATTTGGGTATAAGTATAATAATTAAAATTTTATAGCTTTACTACAGTACATTGTCTTCAATAACTTTTGAAAAACATAATCGTTTGTATGAGTATAAAAGTTGCCATTTTCGACGATAATAAAAATATAAGAAACAGCATTTTGTTGTTATTGAAAACAGAGCCTGATTTAGAAGTTGTGGGTTCCTTTTCGGATGCAAAAAACTGCGTGGAGAAGGTTATAAATTGCCATTGCGATGTAGTGTTGATGGATATAGAAATGCCAGGTCTTAATGGCATAGAAGCGGTTAGAATATTGAAGAAAGAAGTGCCTGATGTTGCTGTGATTATACAAACCGTTTTTGAAGATGAAGACAAAATATTTGCATCGCTTAAAGCAGGCGCATCAGGTTATATTTTAAAAACGCGACTGAAAGATTTGGCTGACGCAATAAGAGAAACATATGCTGGTGGCGCACCAATGACGCCATGGGTGGCAAGAAAAGTGCTGAACATGATATACCATTCGAAAGATGTAAGCAGCCAGCTAACAGTTGATTATAATCTTACAACCAAAGAGAAAGAAATATTAACACATATTGTAAATGGCTTAAGTTATAAAATGATTATTGCGGAAATGAACATCAGCTACGAAACAGTACGAAGCCATGTAAAAAAAATTTATGAAAAACTGCATGTTGCTTCGCTTACAGAAGTGGTGGCAAAAGCGATTAATCAACGAATTGTATGATGTTATAAGGCTCTGATCACACATTAGTATTTACCTTAAATTTTATTTTAATTGTTGTGCCCTTGTTTATTGCTGAATCAATTTCAAGTGTTGCACCAAGTTCAGCAGCACGACTTTGAATATTATTTAACCCATTGCCTGCATCAACAAATCTGTAAGAATTGTTTTCAGTTAATATTGTTTCAAATCCTTTGCCGTCATCTCTTACAAGCAGCCCGGCTACATCGTCGCGAACCTTAATGCGTACAAGCAGGTTGTTGCAGCCCGAATGTTTGATGGCATTATTAATAGATTCTTTAAGTATAAGGAAAAGATTTTTTTTGGATTTTAAACCGATATGAATTTTAGTAAACCGCTGGTCGTAATCTAAAGTAAAGCGTATATCTTTTGCATCGCACATTGGTTTTGCGTATTTATTTAT